>NZ_JBFONW020000013.1:0-594 GCF_040783535.2 Aestuariibius insulae | reverse complement strand
ATTCGCCCTGGCGCATGGGGTGGGAGGGCCAGGCTCTGTCAGGCAGCCTCTTTCGCGTCGCTGAACAGGTTCGGGACGAAGGCGATCTCATTTGCGACACGGCGCTCGCATCCTGCGAAATGGCCGGTGCGGATCGCGCGGAAGGTCTCGACGCCTTTCAGTGTGGCCTTGGCGGTCCTCAGGCTTTGCAGCCCATACATGGGCGCCGGGCGATGCTTCAGGACGGCGTGGTCACCCTCGACCCGATCGTTCAGGTGCGTGCGGGTGACATGCCGGATTGCGTCTGCCGGACCAGATCGCGCATGCCATGCAGTCCCCGCCAGCTGCGGTGTCGGCCACAGGCGCGCTTGCGGATACTCGGGGCCGACCTTCTGGGCCCATCGATACACGGTTGCCTCGTCCACGGTGATACCGCGCTCAGCCAGGAGATCGCGTACGGTCCGATATGAAAGCGGATGGCGGCAGTACCAGCGAACGGTGAGGAGGATGACGTCCTTCGGGAGCCGATAGCCTCTGAACGGATCACGGCGTCGCATCACTCGAGCTTCTCGTGTCAGCTGACGCATGAACTAGCTCGCACAACGCGACAGACCC
>NZ_JBFONW020000012.1:0-1067 GCF_040783535.2 Aestuariibius insulae | reverse complement strand
ATCGGCGCCCCGGCGAACCGGGTCGAGCGCTATGCGCCCGTCGCCTATCCGGTCGGCCGGCATCTGAGCTATCCGCAGCCTGCCGCCACGGGCTATTCGGAGACGCGCGAGGACACCGTCATCTATCACGGCCTCTTCGTGCTGGGCTATGGGCCGATCGGCGTCGAAGAGCCCCGCTTTGGCAACGTGCCTCTGAGCGATTTCGACGATGTGGAGCTGGAGTTCCGCTTCGTCGACGAGGCCTATACCGCGCCGCATATGGCCGGGATCAACAAGGTCACCTACCGCACCCGGTCCCAGCGGATGAAGCTCTATCCGGGCAATATCGCGGAGGACAATGAGGTCGCCACGTTCGGCGATCCGAACGATATCACCCGCCGGACACGGCCCGAGACGGTGCGGGCGACGGTGGTTCTGCATTTCCCCGAGGGGCTCTTCAAATCGACCCGGGAAGGTAATGACCGATCGCGCCGCCGCGAGTTCTACTTCGCCTATCGTCCAGTCGGCGCCACGACTTGGACGGATTTGCCGCTGCTTTGGGTCGAGCGCGAACGCCGGACGGCGTTCTCGGTCGAGTACGACATCGCGTTCCCCGAGGCCGGGGAATACGACATCCGGACGACCTATAGCGGCGATAGCGACAATGACAGCGTCTACGACACCGCGCAGCTGATCGCGATCCGCTCGGAGCGGGAGGCGCCGCTGCCTCTGAATGAGGAACTGGCAGTCGTCGCGGTCCGGATCCGGGCCAGCAAGCAGCTCAGCGGCGGGCTTGATCGGCTCAACTTTGTCCTGCGGCAGTTCGCACCCAAATGGACGGGCAGCGGCTGGTCGGGCTTTCAGCCGGTCGATCATCCGGCCTGGTCCTATGCCGAAGCCCTGGCGGGTCTCAGCGCCGGGGAAGACCGGATCGACCGAAGCCTGATCGACGGCGATAGCCTCAAGGCCTGGGCGGACCAGGAGCCGGACTGGCGCTGCGATCTGCTCGTGCGCGGCAACCAGCGGATCGGTCAGCTCGTCAGCACGATCTGCGCCGCTGGCCGGGCCCGCGACACGTTCATAGGCAC
>NZ_JBFONW020000011.1:0-3338 GCF_040783535.2 Aestuariibius insulae | reverse complement strand
ATGCAGGATGACGGCAATCTTGTCGTCTACGATGATGCGACCAGTCAGGCTCTTTGGTCGAGCCAGCATGGCAAGCTTGCTGAGGCCGGCGATCTCAGCGGAGGATGGAGCGACGTCCGCGCGCTGGAATACATCGCGAGCCACGACGATCTGATGGATGCCTATGGGGTTAATCCCGAGAGCGGGCGCCTCCACTACAACAGCAGCGGCGAAACTGAGGCGCGGCAAATCAGCTTCTCGGCGGCCGACTATGTCGCAGCCAATTCCGATCTTCAGGAGGCCTTCGGCAACGATCTGATCGCCGCATCCAGGCACTATATCGAAACCGGCCGCTATGAAGGCCGCATCCTTAGCCCCGGCGGCGAGCCTGAAGAGCCCGATGCGCGGTTGGTCTTCAATGACGCGGATGGCAACGGGGCCGGAGAGGTCCTGGTTGGCGGCGCGTGGCTTCCGGCCGGGATCGAGGATCCGGATGCCTATTTCCAGTCGGGTATCGGGATAGTCGATCTTGGCGACGGGCGCCGGATGAGCGTCCTGCGCGACGGCGGCGCGCCCTTCCCGGTCACGGATCTGGGGCCGACGCTGTCCAGCGGGATCATGGCCGCAAACGAGCGGCTCGTCTCAGCGAACGGGCAGTATTCCGCGACGTTCCAGACCAACGGTGACTTCGTCGTCCGGCAGATCCAGCCCGATGGAGCCGAGGCTGTTCTGTGGACCTCTAATACCGGCGATGGGGGCGTCGACCGGTTCCTGGCGCTTCAGGCCAACGGCAATCTCGGTGTCTATGACGCGACCCATGTCAATCTCTGGGATACCGCGACGGGAGGCTACGATCCCGAGGCAGGCCATACCTTTTCGCTGAGCATGCAGGACGACGGCAATCTCGTTCTCTACAGCGACAGCGATGGCGAAGTGCTCTGGTCGAGCCTTGCAGCGGGACAGCAATCGGCCGCCGACGCGGCCCGGGCCGGATCGATCATGGACGGCTCGCAGATCTACGATGCCGGCAGTTCGATCACCTCGATGAACGGTCGGTTCGGGGCGGTCTTCCAGGAGGACGGGAACCTGGTCGTCTATGACCACACGGCAGGTCAGGCGATCTGGGACAGCGGAACGGCCGGCGATGCCGCAGGCGGGGTCCTTGCGGTCCAGCGCGACGGCAACCTCGTCATCTACACGGAGCCGGGCCAGGCCGAATGGGCATCGGACACGGCCAACGCGGAGGCCGACCGCGACTTCGTCCTTCAGATCGGGGATGACGGCAATCTCGTTCTGTCCGACACGCGCGACGGGGGCGCGCTTTGGTCCAGCATGGGCGGCACACACCGCGAGGCCGGCGGCATCGCGCAGCCCGGCCCGCTGGGGATCCCGACAGGAGATGCCGCCGAGACCTATGCCGTCACGCTGAACGGCGAAGAGGTCGTCGGGGATGTCAGCGGCGATACCGTCGCGGCAGCCATGATGCTGGCCGAATGGCTGGCGGCAGGGATCCTATCGCAGGACCAGTATCTTGAGTTCATCGGCAATCCGACCCTTCTATCGGCGCTCGATAAGGCCATGTCGGTGGGATCCGGACAGATCGAGGTCAATAGCGAGGCCGAGATCGCGCTGCGCGAGATGCTGTCCCAGACCGAGGACCAGATCCGGGAGACCCTGTCGCGGGGCTTCGATCTGGCCGCCGGTCCCGAGGCCGATCAGCTGGCTGCGCTGAACCTGCTGGCCTATGGCCACAGCCCGGCCTTCTACGAGATCTTGATGAACTGGACGCTGACCGTTCATCCCGGCCTCGATCTTCGCTTTGACTACAACACCGGCAGGTCGAGCTACCTGATGATCGATGGCGAACGCGTTCGCCAGCCGGACGGTCGCTTCTTCTTCAAGTACAGCGAGACGCAAGAGGCCGGCGGGAACGACGAGGGTTCGGTCTCTGCTTCGGTCCCGGAATCGGAGTTTCTCGACTGGCTGGTCGGCAAACTCTCTGGCGGAGATGCCCACAGACACGTTCCGGTGACGTATTTCAGAGAGGGCAGCGATCACGAGAAAGGCACCTTCGCCGTTCGCAGAAACGATGACGGGGACTATGACACCGTTCGATCCTCTGTGCGTGTCGCCCCGAACCTCGAGAACCTTTTGGGGATCTCCCGCGACCTGGACGGCTGGGGGCACACGGAACGCGAAGCTCTTGTCGAGGATATTCTGGGCAAGGACGTCTCTTCCAATTCTCGCCGCTACGACGGCGATGAGGATCATCGGGCGATGAAGGATCCCGCGACGGTCTGGGGCTTTGACTTCGATGACAACTGGTCGGGCCATGTCGGGCATTTCGGCAGTGCGCTTTATCGCGAATCGATGGATCTGCTTCACCCCGGCCTGCTTGAAGGGTTCGATGCGATCCTGCTGAACGCAGACGATGCGGTCGTGGAGAACCAGACGCAGATCAGCGATTACGATGTGATTGCGGTCGGTGGATCCGACCTCGTGATCAATGGATTGTCCGGTGACGGAACGATCTCGCTTGCGCGGACGACCGATACGACCGTGATCGGCGGTGCCGGTTTCCTGCAGGTCGATGCGGAGGAGACGGACGGTCTGCGCGTGGAGGATACCGTCGAGCAATCGCCCACCGCCAGCGATGTTCAGGGAGAGAACGGTACAATCATCGATCTTGAGGGCGATACGACAGGGACGTCGATCCATACGGACGAGGATGTCACGGCGATCAGCCTCGATGACGGGATCCATGAAGACGTCACGATCATCGCCGACGGAAACACCTCCGTGGAGGTCGAGGACGGCGCGACCATTCGGGGCGGCTATATCGACGGCGACGATGCCGAACTCGAGTTCACCGCGCAGCCCGGATCGACCCTGGAAGATATCCATATCGATGGCGGGGACGGTGACGACCGGTTCACCTTCGGCGGCGATGTCGTAAAGGGCAGCGTCATCGAGACCGGCGATGGAAGCGACTACATCGTCATCCATGACACGTTTACAGGCGAGTTCGATCTGTCCGACACGGAAGCGGCCTGGATGTGGGCGAACCGCGACGACATCTACGAGTTCGACACCGTCGCGCTGGAGGCTCTGCAAGGCGAAGGCTGGCAGCTTCTAGAGACGGAAGACGGCAAGAAGCTGATCGCGCGAGACGAGACCGGCGCGATCCTGGCGCAGATCAACCTGACCGGCGACAGCGACCATCTGGAATCGATCTATACGTTCGACGAGAACGGCAAGGTCGCCAGCCTGCAAAACATCGCCCCCGAAGTCCGCTTCAAACTGGCATGGCTTGGCACACTCAGCAGCGTGCTGATGTTCGTGGGCAATTTCTTCCCGCC
>NZ_JBFONW020000010.1:0-7227 GCF_040783535.2 Aestuariibius insulae | reverse complement strand
TCTATACGTTCGACGAGAACGGCAAGGTCGCCAGCCTGCAAAACATCGCCCCCGAAGTCCGCTTCAAACTGGCATGGCTTGGCACACTCAGCAGCGTGCTGATGTTCGTGGGCAATTTCTTCCCGCCCGCGACCGTCGCCGGTGCCGCGGCCAAGCTGACCTTCGATGCGGCGAACAACCAGCTGACCTTCCGGGGCGTTCTGACGGCGGCGGCGCAGGTCGCAAGCACCTACGCGGCGGCAGGGGATGCCCCGCCTTGGCTCGCGCCCGGGCTGAATGCCGCAACATCCGCACTGGCCGAAGACTGGGACCAGTTCGTCGCCAACCTGGTCCTGACGGCGGCGGGGGTCGATGCATCGCTGCGGGGCGTTCCGATCGGGACAACGAACCTGGCCAAGATCGCCAAAGGCATCGATGCCGCGATAATTACGTATGACGCGGTCGATCAGGACGGATCCGTGTTTGAGATCGCCGAAGGGGTGTTCCTGCTCGGCGCCAGCTTTACCAGCGAGGGGACGGCGAAATTCCTGCTTGGCGGAGCCGACGTCGCGCGGGTGGGGCAGGCCGTCGAGAGCGGAGAACTGAGCAATATTCTGAACGCAACAGCCGGGTTCTTGATCCGGCAGGGCATCTTCACCCAAGACGGTCAGCAGATCGCCGGCACACCCCTGACCACGACAGAGCCCATCAACTACGTCGCCGGAGGACTCAAGCTCGCAGGCGGTCTTATCGACTTTTTCGAAGCCGTCGGGGAAGGCTTTGTAACGCAAGACGTGCTCGATTTCGTAACCGACCTGAACAATGCGGGAAAGAACTTCACCGGTCAGGATCAACTGCAGCTCTTTGCTGGCCGTCTGGAGCAACTCGTCACCGGCGAGCGCACGATCGAGGGATTGGGGCCGTCGCTGGTCGATCTTCATCCAAAGATCAAGGATCAGCCGATCCATATCATCTACGGGGACAACAAGATCCCGCTCGCCTTCCTGGATGCGCAGGGAAATGAGATCGGGCGGATCGAAACGGCGGCGGATGGCTCCTATAATTTCTACGTCAATCAGGGCGGAGGGGGCGAGGCCTTTGGGTTCAATCACAATCCGGCAGACGGCTCCCTGAGCCTTGAGCCGGCCGATCTCGGCGGCGTTGATGTCTATCCGTCATCCGGAGATGAGGGAACGATCAGCGCCGGGCCGGCCGCATTGACGGAGCAGGTGCTTACCCTTTCCAGAGCGGCTAAGAAATATCTCAGGGGAGAAGGCAGGACTGGTCAGCAGAACGGGGAGTTCATCGAGGCGAGAAACGAGATCGTATCTTTGATCCGCAACGAGCTGATGACGGGATCCGTGACCGCTGTCGATCAACTGCTGAAAGATATCCTACAGCTTGGCGGAACAACCGGTATCAACGACGATGTCGAGGATGGTGCTGGGGTCGCCCGGATCTTTGATCTTCTGTTTGAAACGGCGCAGCAAGGAGCTCCCGGTGTCGACATCGAGCAGCGGTTGCTCGACTCCCTAATCCGCGTGGCCAAGGATGATGCTTTCCGGGTCGAGGATATCTTTATTCCCGGGGGCGGCGCGCGGGTAGAGTGGATGATTGTCGATGCGGAGGCTGGCACGACACTCTGGCCTGAGCTTTCCAACGCATATCACGTCGAAAACATAAGCAAAAACCCGCATTCACCCGTACTTGCCGCGGTTGCTGGCGATTACGGTCTGTCGGAGATTGATGCCTATTATCTGTCATCGGTTCAGAAGCTTGGCATCCTGAGCTCTGATTCCGAGCGGATCCGGCAGATTTCTCAGATGACCGACAAGGATGCGCAGATCGAGGCAGCCGGCCTCCTTTTTGCGGAGACGTTCGGCGCAGCCGGGACAACCGCAATTTCGGAAGCAATCACCGATCCCGACAAGCTCTTTGGCGTCGTTAAGGAGCTTGTCACCGAGAGGGTTGTTGAGAAATTCACACCTGTCATAGGGCAAGTTCAGACAGGTCTGCTGATCGCGTCGGTCACTAGCATGATGTTCGATGCAGCGGTTGGTTTTTATAATCTGAATTCCGCAACAGACTCCACTGAGGCCGCCGAGGCGCTCTGGACCCTGTCCGGTGCGAGCTACAATCTGGGATCCGTTGCCGGCGAGTTTCTTGTCGAGGAGCTTATTGAGACGGGTTATGATCGTGGCAAGGGTGCACTAGGCATCAATTCCATGACTGATCTGGCCGCTACACAGGCGAAGCGGACCTTCGATAGCCATGTCGCGACCGCGCCGCCGCGACTGGGAACAGACGGAGATGGCCCAGCTGTCGAGCCGAACCGCCGCGACGAGACTATCGGAGGCGTGCCGGTCCGCATCGAGACGACCGATAATAGCGCATCTGCCGAATATACCGGCGATGACGGGGTCGTCCGGACGGTCACCTTGGATCCGGGTCGGGACGCAGTCAATCAATTAACTGGTATGTTGGTGCGCAATGAGCTCGAGGGCCAGTCGCTCGGCGGGGATCAGTTGACGTTCTTTGATGGCGAGGCCGGTGAACGGGTCTTTGCCAATGGAAGCTTCCACTTCCGGCGCCGCTTGGATGATGGAAGCTATGTCTCCGAAGACCTCGAGACCAACAATCCCGATACGGCGAATTCGCGGGCACGTGACAGGCACGAGGCTGGCGGTTTCCTTGGGCTCGACGTGCCGAAAACCCATTTCGACGAACCGCTTGGAGGGAAGTATTCCGTTCTTTTCATCAGCCCGAACGAGAATGGCCAAGGCAGTTTCTCGGTCGAGTATACGATCCATCAACAAACACACACGATCCAGCTTAACGGTGCGACGACCTTGCCGCAGGCGATCGCGCAGGCTGAGCTTCGTCTGTCCGAAAACGCGCTGCCCGGATTGGAGCCAGCGCCGGTCGGAGATCCACTGGTTATTCCGCCGGGCGCGGACAACCCACCCGGCGGGAACACGGGCGATCTGCCACCGCCGCCTCCTGTATCGCCGGGACCCGGCAGCGGCGGGGAAGAACGGGTCACTATTGCCGGTCAACAGGTGACCTTTTTTCCGACGGATACCGGCGGCAGCGTCGTGGAATATACCAAGTCCGACAACACAACCGATCTGCTGAGCCTCGGGGCATCTGCCGATCCAGAAGCCGCGTTCCAGACGATGCTGCTGGCCGGACATGTGCCGGGATTGGACCTGCCGACTGCTGACTTAACGTTGGACGGGCATAAGCTCACGATTGTAAATGGAGGTCGGGACCAGACCAATCCAGGCACCGACGCTGACCCCAACTTTATCTACTTCGTCCGAACGAGAGGCGAAGACGGCAGCGTATCCGTCCAAGAAGTGACAGGGACCAGTCTGGCCGAGGCAGCAACAAGTGTCAGAGATATGTACGTTGCGGGCGATCTGGCCAACGTCCCGTTGCCGGATACAAATACTGACTATACAGCCGAGATTGACGGACTGCCCGAGCAGGTAGATCCGCCCGATGACGGTGGCACCCCTAAGCCTGAAGGTAATCGAGAGCCGGATGCGGGCATTGACGATGGCAACGGCACAACAGTGGATCCAACGACCCCCAGCCATCCTGAAACTGAAGGGGATGTGAATACACCCGAAACCGATGGTTCGGGTGATGGCGGTGATGGCAATGGTGGTACCGTGCCGCCGGTCAGCACTGGCGGGACGCCAGACAACGACGGCACCGATCCTGATGACTTGAATCGAATTGAACAGATCAGGCAGCAAATTACCGCCATAGTTCAGCCGCAGGTTCAATCCGGTACGCTCAGCTCTTCGATACAGGACATTCTGGATGCGCCGGAGTTTTCCATCGAAGTCACAGATCAGGCCGGGACAGGAGCGCTCTATAACGCGGCTACCAACACCGTTTGGGTGACCGCAGAACTGTGGACCAACGGATCTGTCGATGACATCAGAACAAGTGTGCTGAGCCAGCTGTGGCAGGCCAGCCTGCAAACCGATGGACAGCGCATCGATGGTCAGGGCTTTGTTGAGATTGAGGGTGCATATGACGGACTGACAGCCCCTGCAAAGGGTCTGAATGAACCTTCCACGGTGCCACATGTGACGCAGCCCCCGGCATCTGTCACGCCTCCCCCGCCTGTTGTTGGATCTGACGATGCGAACTTTAACCTGCAACTTGTCAACCGCGTAGAGTTCGGATCTTCAACGAGCGTTCAGGGACGCATCGGAAAACCGCCAACACAGCGCTATGGGTTGGAGACCACGATTGATCATAGCTATCGTTATCAAAGCGATCAGACAGTATTAACGAATGGCTTCGTTCAGAAGGCAAACGTCCTGCCACAAGGTTTTGGACTAACTAGGCAGGCCGGTTTGGCGGGGCATGACGGTAATCACCTTGCGTTTGGTGGACCAGTCTCGAACCAGATCGTCGATGATGCCAGCGGCGATACGCTAAAGACGAACAGCATCGTCGATGAAATCCTAGTGCAGTCCGTTCTTCTGGGATTGCTTGATTACAGCGAAAACCCGGTTTTGCCCGTCAACAACATCGAGTTGACGCCCACGATCCAGTTCATGCTGCGTGGTATGCTTAGTCAGGTTTTGCCGGATGCAAGCGTGCAGTCGATCGTTGGAAATAACGCCGCCGTCGAAGGCGCACGCCTGAACGATGTCAGCGCTCTCATTCCAACCGATCAAACCACCCAAAATCCGTTGATGTACACAAGTATCAATCCTGCCGATCCTAGTGAATTCGCTTTCACGTATGGCGGTGCGCTGGCGGATTCATACACAAGGGAAATGAGCGCGCTGTTTGAGCAGAATCCGGACATCGCCCAATTCCTTATCGATCGGTATACGCATTTCCTTCAGCTGAGCGACTACAATGCCGGGCAGGTCGAAGACGGCACGATGGTCGGCGAATACGAATATGTGATCCCTGGCCATGTCCTGCGACCGTATCTCGTCGCGCAAAGGCGCGCGCTGGAACCTTTCGCAGGGATCAGCGGTATCGACCAGCAAATCCGGTTCATCGATACACTGCTGGAACGCGGCGATGAAGCCGCTGGAACCGTTGATGCAACGCCCCCGAATACCGATGACACGCCGCCGGACGACACCGGCAATGATCTGAGTGAAGTTGACGATGGCAATAGTCTTGACGCGCTGTTTGCCGAGTTGGGCGTGACAGATCCGGACATTCGGAGTGAAGCACTTGTATTGCAGCGCCAAGACGTTTTGACGCCGGATCAGCTACGGTACTTTGTCGAGAATGCGCAGTCAGGCAATTTTACCACCGCGGCTGATGGGATTATTGACATTCTCGGCGTCGATCCTTCGACGATCACGGTCGAACAGTTGCGCGAGGTTGCCGGTGCCGCGGCCACAACCGGGCGGATTGACTCAACGCTGCCGCAAACGCATTTGCAGGTCGATTTCCTGTTGTCTCGTGACGCTATTCTTTTCGATATCGTGCAACAGATGTTTGACGTGCACCAACATGGTGGTGGTACGATTTGCCTTGATTGCAATGTCACTCCAGGGCAGACGATCCGTCGGGCATTCGGTGGCGGTAGCTACAGCGACGGCAACCTGGGTGCATCCTTCAACGCGATTATCGAGGCTACAGCACGTGGCGGTAATGCCGCCGAAGGCGTCAGCACGTTTATCTTCAACGTTCCGCAGTCTGTGGATTCACCGCCCCCAGATATCGACCCGATTCCCTACTATCTGGTCTCCGTACCCGAAGGCGGTGGCGGCACGCAAAACGCTGATGGTTCTGTGACCCTCTCGCCAGGCGGCGCTCAGGAGGTGACGCCCTATTATGTCGACCGATCGGACCCGGACAACCCGTCGCTCTTCTTCCCCGCGGTTGTGTCTCGGACAGATCCCAGCGAGATCATCCGCTTCCCGATGTCGATCCCGGTCAACGCAATGCCACAGCTAGTGGTACAATCACAGCGAGAAGGCGGGCTGAAGCTGAACGAACTGACTACGTATATGCTGCCCTCCGAGGTGCCTTACATGGGCATGCGCGGGTTGGAACGCGACCTCAAGAGCATCTATCAGCTGTTCAACGACGTGGATGACGCTAATCTGGCTGGGTTGGAGCGGATAAGCCTTGGCCTTGTCTCCGGCGACCCCGTCAGCCCGGATGCGCTGGAGTCTTTCAAAGTCGCCGTATCATGGGTGCAGTATTTCGAAGACCAGACAGAGTTGCAGCTGGGCGGTCTTGGCGTGGGTGAGACCACTATCGCCAAGGAAGGGGTGATCCCCTTCCTGACCGACACAATCGATTTGTCAAACCCCGAACATATGACCAACATTACGAACTATATTCGCGGTGTTGGTGAAACCGGCGCTGCCGTGATCCTGCACGCCGATATCGGCGCCACACCCAGCACGATCGCCTATCAGACCGATGCCCAAGGCAATCGGATTAAAGATGCGAACGGTCAGGACATTCCGCTCTCGGCCATCATGATGACCACCGAAAGCGATCTGGCGAACTATGAACGGATCAAGGAGGTGGTGGGGTCAAGCGAAGCCCCGGTGATCTGGGCGCATTTCGGCGGGGTCGGGCGCACGCAGAAACCCACTTTCGAGCACCTGCAAAAGGTCCGCGACATTCTCGAAGACCCCGAACTGTCGAATGTTCATATCGACATGTCTTGGGATATCGTCTCGGGGTATTTCAGGGGGAACGAGGCACTCGCGCAATCGGCTGCTCAACTGATCAAGGATTTCCCCGACCGATTCATGTATGGCAGCGACACGGTTGCCAATGACGGCACCTCGCACAATGCGTTACGAGATTACCTGTTGGCCGGCGTGTTCGATAACCTGACTTATGACGAGTTTGCGCTTGTCATGTTTGGCAATGCCCGGCGCGTGATCGGTGAATCAAGCGCTAATGTGCGGCAGTGGATGGATGCAAACCGCGACGAGTTGCAACAACTGCGGCTCGACAACAACGTCATCACTGCAAACGACGCCCTCTCCATTATGCAAGAACAACGTTGAGTAGTCGCCAACGGTCTTCCTCGGAACGGCTCTTTTGCGTTAGTGGATGAAGACAATAAGGCTCGCGCATGTTTGTCAGGAGGTCCGTTGATTATTCGCCCTGGCGCATGGGGTGGGAGGGCCAGGCTCTGTCAGGCAGCCTCTTTCGCGTCGCTGAACAGGTTCGGGACGAAGGCGATCTCATTTGCGACACGGCGCTCGCATCCTGCGAAATGGCCGG
>NZ_JBFONW020000009.1:0-9746 GCF_040783535.2 Aestuariibius insulae | reverse complement strand
CCAGCGAACGGTGAGGAGGATGACGTCCTTCGGGAGCCGATAGCCTCTGAACGGATCACGGCGTCGCATCACTCGAGCTTCTCGTGTCAGCTGACGCATGAACTAGCTCGCACAACGCGACAGACCCGCCAAGAAAGATACCCTATCAGTCCAAGCTCCCTGCCCTTCCCGACGATGAAATCCATAAGAGCCTCGATGACATTGCCACGCCGCTCGCGCTTCAGTCGAACCGGATGGATGAACAGACGAAGGCGCTGAACTGGCTGAGCAAAGTCATCATATTGCCGATGGCCTGGGCCTAATCCGAACGCAGGGTCGGTATGCCGACCGTCATTTTGCCGCCATGCCCCGTGCTGTCGCCGATCCGCATGACCCCTTTGCCATCGATTTTCAAAAGGCTTGATCCCTTCGACATACCGTCCGGCCCCGGCATGCCGGTGCACATGCATTTGCCGCCCTCGACAGCCAGCGGGATGCCGTTGAAACGCACGAGGGTCTGGCCTGGGTCGATGACAGGACCACCGACATGCGGCTTGGGGCCAGGATCGACCTTGGGGCAGACATGCATGTGGCCGAGAAGGGAGATGGGCTTAGACATGTACCTCGTCTTTTACTTCAAAGGCGCGTCGAGATCATCAAAGAAATAATAGTCCAGCAATTCAAGAACAAACTCACTGTCGACGAATTCCACATAGCCGATCTTGTAGCGTTTCCAAAAACTAGGCCAGGCAGCAACGATACCGAGCTTCGCCCAGAACCCGGCTTCCCTGTCACCATAAAGCTCATCGTCCAATTCGAACAAAGCCTCCATCACCTTTTTGCGATTGCGATCAAAAAGGTCGATGCCACGAAACATGAGAGGCTCAGTCGAGTCGTCGATGAAGACTTTTACCAACCGGTCCTTGTGGAACGTCAGACCGATGCCTCTGTCATGGTATGGTCGATAGGGTGCGTAGTCGCATTCTACGACATCTTTGATAATCGGCATGTCTTCGGGATCGACTTCGCGTCGATCGATCGGGCGAGTTACGCTGATCGCATCGCCCAACACATTCTCTGCCTCCGCCTTGGACATACCAAAACGGAGCGCGCGATAACCCACTTGGGATATGAACGCATCTTCAGCCATCATCTTCTCCGCCGTCGGCGCCGCCCGGATTCAGGTAGGCCGTACTTGCTTTTGTATTGATTTACACATTCCATGTAGGCAGCCGCTTCGGCAATCGCCGCATCGTATTTGTCACCAAATTTCGCCCGGATGTCGAGAACATCCATCATGAAGGCTTCGCGCAATTTTCCTTTGCGGATAAGGTCCTTCTGAGTTTCTCGGTACCTACGACCAGCGGTGCCCATGTTACCGTGGCTTGCTGTTAACCTATGGTCCGCCACATCCATCTGGATCGCAGGCATAGCGCCTGTTGAAACGCCTGCCGGGTATGCGTCCGATGCCGGCATATGGTGCGACTCCACCCCGGTTCGGGCGCGACTTCGGTTCCCTGAATGGGAGCCGCCACTATAAGGCCCGTTGTTCAGACCTGTTCCGCGAGACAGGAGCTGGCATGGCGAAACCAGATCGTCGAGCTGCCGACACGTTTTGCAATTTTGCCGACGTGTGGTCTCGCGCCTGAGCATGTCGCGGGCGCGTTGGATGCTCCGGTTCGCCACTCGCCGCGCGGCTTGCACCGCAGCTCTGCGCGCGGCTGCCGTTCCCGCGATACGCACACCCGCTTGAACAGCATAGCGCAGAGCGACCCGCCCGACGACCGCAGCGATGATTGGCAAAGGCATTAAAGCGCCTCCCAGTCTTCGTCGCTGGCGGCTCCTATTTGTTCAAGGATCTCCTCGACAGCGCGGTCCGGACCTTCGGAGTGATCTTTCACATAGTCCACGACCTGCGGTTCATTTGCGAGTTCGCCGCCCGTCATCAGCATCAGCGTGGCCCAAAGGCCTTGTCCATATTCTGTCTCGATGCCGAGCGCCCCTCCCGTCTGCTCGGCTTGCTGCACGACAGCGGAGAGGCCAGCCGAACCGACAACATCCACGTATTCGGGCGCGACCTCGCGCAGATGGGTCTCAATGCGCGCTCGGCTGAGAGCTGCATTTGAGCCGTCAAGTGACGATAGCTCCGCCTCCGAGAGGCGCAGGGGACCAGGCGCCGCGGGAACACCAGCGTCCATCACGACGCTAAGTAGCCCGCCGCGCTCAGCGCTCGCCTGGAATAGTAAAGCAGAGGCAGGCCCCAGCAGCCGTGCCTGATTGGGCATGGTCAGGCTCGATCCAACCTGCGCCATGACGTCTGCATCCGCATGTCGGAAGAGGACCCGGGCATGGGTTTCTGCCGCTTCCTCGGTCGACGTCATCTCGTCTGAGTCCGCTTCTACCTCTGGGTCCAGCGGTGGCAGCAGCTCTTTCGGATACATCACCATATTTATGCCCCTTAGGTGTTTGAAGAGTGCGTCTTCGCCTTTGGGGCATTGCCAGAAGACGGCGGCGGGGCGGTCTTTGATGAGGTCGAGGAGGGCGGGGACTGCCTCTGCGGGCGGCCGCAGGGCGGGGTTGTGCGCGGTCTCGTCGAGCACCACCAGATGGGGCGCGGTGATCACCTGCTCGGGATTGTTTTCGCCGCGGTCGAGATAGAGCGAGCAGGCGATGAACTTCCCCTCGCGCAGGGCATCGGGCAGGTTGTCGAACTGAGCGCCATCGAGGACGGCGAACCACGGCGCGGTCCGATAGTCGGCGGAGAGGAGAAGATCGTGCAATTTACTCATCGGGTCATCTCAAAAACGCGTCGCTGATTTCGCTACCGGATATACCCATATCGACGAGCAATGTCGCCGAGACGCGCGCGGTGCGCTGCGGAATGGAGCGGCTCGGCCGCATAGTCGCCGAGCCCGTATTCAAAAACCTTCGCCTCGACGACGCGGCGGACGATCTCAGGCGCTCCGAACAGAACGAAATAATCTACATCGGCCGGTACCCAGACGTAGAGGGGCGTCTCGGATACTTGAACGAGCTGTGTCTTGTAGGACTGGTCCCAAATCTGTTCGAGCGCGGCCTCTGGTGCCATCGGCCCGAACCGACGTGGCGCATGACCGAATTCGTGGGTCCAGAGTGTCAGCCGATCATCGTCCACGAGCGCGATCAACGCACGCCATTCGTCCTCCCCGATGTTCTCTGGAAAAGGAAGGCTCGCCAACCCAGCGGCGCGAACCACTTCAGCGTTAAGCTCGCTCCCATTGGGGATAAAGAGGTCGGCGGGGTCTTGGGTTCTCGTCATGATCCGTAATTTGGGTAGCGTATTTCTGTGCCGCGACCGTTGGGACGTCTGATTTCGAGGGTGGGCGGACCCTCGGAGCTGCCGGGGCGTACTGTGACGCGGTTGCCGTTCTTTAGCCGACCTGTGCGACCAGGCCCATACTGTGTGTCGATATCGCGGACGTCATCGGGGCCAAGACTGTCGAAGTCTTCGTTGGCTTGATCCATGCCGCCGGATTTAGCGCACGAGGGCTTGGCCCGCGTCGATGACAGGACCACCGACATGCGGCTTAGGGCCAGGATCGACCTTTGGGCAGACATGCATATGGCCAAGCAGGGAAACCGGTTTGGGCATCAGGTGGGCTCCTGCGGCAGGTCGGCGACTTCGTGGAAAGGGGGGAGAAGATCGACCGCCGTGATCTCGTCTAGCGAGTGGCGAACCTTGCGGCCGTAGGGTAACGGTGTGCCAATCCTTGCGGCCTCCTCAGGGTCGAGACGTTCCCGCCAGCGCCGCCACCATTCGCGACGCAAGATCCTCTCGTAGCCAGGCTGAATGTAATGGGCCGGCTCAATCCATATCTCGCGAAGCCTCCATTCCCAGAGCAGCTCGTCCCATTCCGTTCGCAGCGAAGGATCCTCGCACCACGCGTCGTCGTGACCGGTTGTCTCCTTCCAGATCGCGTCCACGCGCTTCTGCGGCTCCAACACCTCCGCCTTAAAGCTATCATAGAGCTGACGGTGAAGCTCGCCCTCTGGGATGTGCTTCCAGCTGTAAATTGCTTCGTCCCAACCCGCTGGAGAGCCGCCCCAGCATTCCGGTCGACCGCCGGGAAGAATGTAGGCTTCCAGATGCATGGCCCATAGGAGCATGCGCGGAACGTCCTCGCCATCAGAAGCTAGACCGAGAAGCATATCACACATTAAATCAACGATGGGCTGGTCCGGTCCATCCTCAGGCACTTTCCGTTCTGCCTGGACGTAGTGCCGGGTCCGCCCTCGGATCGCATCCCATTGCTTCATTGGACGTCCGATGAGCTCATCGAAGTCACCGGTCCGATCTACGACGAGCCAAGGCCAAGCTCCTCGGATGTCAAACACCTGGTCTCGCTCCAGTCCGTCAACAACCTTCCTAACGTCCATCGCAGCCTTCCTCATACCGACGGCGCCCCTGCGAAGCGCACGAGGGTCTGACCCGCGTCGATCCCTGGGCCACCGATACGGGGTTTGGGGCCAGGATCGACCTTGGGGCAGACATGCATGTGGCCGAGCAAGGAGATGGGCTTTGGCATCAGATCTGTTCCTGCGAAAGGTTGGCGACTTCATGGAAAGGGGGAAGTAGATCGACCGCCGTGACCTCGTCGAGGGAAAGGAGCACGTTTCGTCCGGAGGGAAGCGGTGCGCCAATCCTTGCGGCCTCCTCAGGGCCGAGACGTTCCCGCCAGCGCCGCCACCATTCGCGACGCAGCACCCTCTCATAACCAGGTTGGATGTAATGGGCCGGCTCGATCCAGATCGAGCCGAGCTTCCAATCCCAGAGCACCTCGTCCCATTCGGTGCGCAGCGACGGGTCCTCGCACCAAGCATCGTCGTGACCGGTCGTCTCCTTCCAGATCGCATCCACGCGCTTCTGCGGCTCCAGTACCTCCACTTTGAAGCTGTCATAAAGTTGACGGTGAAGCTCGCCCTCTGGAATGTTTTTCCAACTGTAGATCGCCTCGTCCCAGTCTGCCGGAGCCCCGCCCCAGCATTCCGGTCGACCGCCGGGAAGAATGTAGGCTTCCAGATGCATGGCCCATAGGAGCATGCGCGAAACGTCCTCGCCATCGGACGCAAGGCGGAGCAGGAGGTCCCGGGTCAAGTCAGCTGCATCTTGGCTCGGCGCATCGGGAGGAATGCGTCGCACGGAAGCAATGTAATCCTTGGTCCTTTGGCGGATGGCATCCCACTTGGTCATCGGGCGGCCGATGACCGCATCGAAGTCTCCCGTTCGATCAGCGACGATCCAAGGCCAAGAACCGCGTAGCCGCAAGAGCTGGGTCTTCTCCAGTTCGGCGATCCGTGCCGATGTCTCAGCGTCGATCTTCATACCAACGGTGCTCCAGCGTTGCCTTGAGGCGGCCGAATGATTTCCAGGTAGTCCCGCAAACGCCCGCCCTCACGGGCGGCCGGTAGGCCCTGGCAGTCAGGGTGACCCGGACCTTTCCACGGGATGGAGTTCGGCGTCCATCCGTTCTCTTTGCCGTTTAGGATGTTGTCGATAGCCTGGCGCTCAGCGCGGGAGAAGTGTTCCTGCGGATCGCAACTGGGACTATCCCCAGAGAATGGCCGGAACTCCCGCCGAAGCCCGTTCTGCGCGCCGACCAACTCGTCGACATGGTTGTCCCAACTATCGGTCCCCGGCCCGCTCCTGCCGCACATCTGTTCAATCATGCGATTCATGTAACCGTGGTTCCCTCCGCCGCCGTTCTCGGGGCTACGTTTGTTACGGTATAGCGCGTCCTTCACCCGTCCGGCCGCATCCTGGCAGCGCTGCGCGCATTCCTTGCATTCTTCATCCTCGGCAGCCTCGCCTTCGGTCTCGTCGATCTCCTCGGCCTCTTCCTCCGCGCTCTCCATAGCAGAGGTGTGGTCCTGCAGGGCCGCAGCGGCGGCCCGGCCCGCCATCTGGCCCAGGCGCGATCCGATCGCCCGACCAATAAACGCCCCGCCAGGCCCCAAAAGCGCACCGACACCGCCTCCGATCAGACCTCCGACCACACCGCCGATCGTACCCCCCGCCGTGCCAGCGACCATCAGTGAAGCTCCTCGGCAGCGGCCTTCATCGCGGCGATGGTCTCGCGCATCGCGAGGCGCACTTGGTCGTCCGGTCGACTGGCCGGGTCGGTCAGAAAGGCGCGGACCTGCGGATCATCCGCCGCGCGACCCTCCGTGACCGCCATGAGATAAGCCCAGCGTCGATGACCTCCCGCGCTGCGGATCCCAAGGGCAGCGCCCGACTTGCGACTACGGCGGGCAACCATGTCCAGATCTGCTTCTGGCATCTCGGAAAGGGGTGGCGGCAGATGGCGCCTGAGATACCCTTTCGTCCTTCGGATGGTGCTTTCCGCCCGACCATCGGCGATCCGGTCGCGCTGAGTCGCATCGAGCGTCAAAAGCCCAATAGGGGGAATCGCATCGACTCGGCCGATATCAACGAGCCCCTCGCCGTCACGCCACTCTGGCTCGGGAAAGAGGATCGCTGTCTCTGCGGGACCAAGAAGGCGAGCGATCTGAGGTGGGTGGAGCACGGCAGCGACCTGCACGAGCGCGTTGGCATCGGCGTGACGGAAGAGAACCGTCTCATGGGTATCCTCGTCGGAGCCAGGTTCGGTGCGTGGTAAACGCACCATATTGATGCCCCGTAGATGTTTGAAGAGGGCCTCCTGTCCAGCGGGGCATTTCCAGAATACGGCGGCGGGGCTGTCTTTGATGAGGTCGAGGAGAGCGGGGACTGTCTCGGCGGGTGGCCGCAGGGCGGGGTTGTGCGCGGTCTCGTCCAGAACGACGAGGTGAGGCGCGGTGATCACCTGCTCGGGGTTGTTCTCGCCGCGGTCGAGATAGAGCGAGCGGGCGACGAACTTCCCTTCGCGCAGGGCATCGGGCAGGTTGTCGAACTGAGCGCCATCGAGGACGGCGAACCATGGAGCGGTCGCGTAGTCGGCGGACAGGAGGATGTCAGAGAGGTCACTCATCAGGTCACCGCACGAAGGGCGTGGCGGATTTCGCCATGGCGCGCAGGCACTTCGACCCCTCGCCCGGCCCGCCCGACTTGAAGTCAATGGCGTTGCCTTCGATCTCGACCTTGAGACCGCGGATCTTCACGCCCCGCTTGGTGATCTCGACATAGCCGCCTGGCGCGGACAGCAGGATCGTATCCTCGGCCTTGATCTCCCAGACCTTGGAGGTGCCCTCGAACTTCTCGGCGCTGGAGATCTGGAACAGGTTGCCCGAGGAATGCGCCACCCGGCGGCCAGTATGCGTGGTATATTCGTCACCGATCTCGGCCGTCTTGGTCTTGCCGACCTTCAGCCGTTGTTCCTGGCCGATCTTGGTGAACTGCTTTGCGCCCACGAGCGTGTTCTGGACGGCCCCGACCATGGTGTTCTTGAACGCGCCGATCTGCTCGGTCCGGGCGAGCCCCACAGTATCGGCGACGAACTTCTCGACCACGGTGTTCTTGACCCCCGAAAGCGGCATGACGCTTGACAGAAGCCCGCCGAGCGCTGTTCCGGTCGCCACCTGCGCCGCTCCGGCAACAGCCCTGTTCTGCCCTGCCGCGTCAAAGGCACCGATGGCCGGGCCGGACGCAACCTCACCACCCACGGTCTGTGCGACCACAGCCCCCATGAACGCGGGGATGGAGGCGTCTCCTGCCTCGGACGCGACGTTGAGCGCATCACTCGTGGCCTGACCCGCGATCGCCGCAAGCGCCCCGAAGAGCGGTGCCTTGCTGCCGCCCACGGTCAGGTTCATCGACCCGCCGACGCGCTCCTGGTGGTTGTTGCCGACCTCGATGGATTTGTTCTGCCCCACGCTCTCCACTTGGTCGTTATCGACGCGCTTCATGCGGTTGTTGAGAACCTTCAGCGTCTGATCCTTTTGCGCATGCATCGAGATGTTTTCGGCCCCTGTCGCGTCCTCGAAGGCCAGCTCGTTGAAGCCCTTGGACTGGTGGCTATCCGAGCGGAAGACGGATTTGGTCTTGTGCTCTGGAAGGGGATAAGGGCTCTCGTTTTTCCCGTTATAGACGCAGCCGGTCACGATGGGTTTGTCGGGGTCGCCTCGGAGGTGTTCGACGATGACCTCCATGCCGATGCGGGGGATGACCATGCCGCCCCAGCCCTTGGAGGCCCAGGTCTGGCTGACGCGCACGCGCATCGTGTTGGCACCGGTGTCGTCCCAGTGGAAGCGGCAGAGAATGCGGCCGTGTTCGTCGCAGTCGATCTCGCCCTCGCCCACGACGACCGCCGTTTCGGGCCCTTGGACGCGTGGGCCGACCCTGCGGCGCTCCGGGCGATAGGGCGTGTCGTCGGGCATCAGGACATAGCTGCCCTCATAGGGCGTCTCATCGGTGCCGCTGCTCCCTGACCCATAGGCTTGAGCGCGGAACCGGTGCTCGGCTTTCAGGCACACGAAGGTCCGCCCGGTCGCCCCGAGCACCTCGTCGCCTTCCAGTGTCACCCGCCAGCCGGCCCCGAGCGACACCACATCGCCCGTCGCGCGGTGACGCGGAGCCTGGCCACGCTCGGCCTGCATCCGGCGGTTCACGACGCCGCGTCCCTCGCCCTGCTCGAGATAATCGCCCGGCCAGTCGTAGCTTTCGATACCGCCCGAGGGATGGGTCGCATCGCCTGTGTGATCGACCTGCTGCGCTGCGGTCGGGATCTTGAAGTTGTATTCCGTCAGGCGTACCGCACCCGTCGTGATCCGTTCGGCGCTGGACCAAAGGCTGAAATGCTCCTCGTCATGCTGGTGGAACCCGTCCACGCTGTAATAGGGGCGCGCACCGCCGGGCACCTGCGGCAGGCTGAACTCGGCATCCGTGAGCCGCAGCGTGTGCGAGCCCGCGTCGTGCCGCCAGGACCAGCTGATGCCGTGGCGCTCGAGCTGGCGGCGGACGAACTCCGCGTCGGTTTCGCCGTATTGAACGGTGTATTCCAGCGCGGGGTAGTCGTCCGTGACCTGCACTTCCAGATGCGGATCGCCGAGACTTGCATAGGCGCTCAGGACCTCCCGGGCGATCTGGATCACGGTTTTATTGTGGAAGATCCGCATGTTGCGCCGCAGCCCCGCCACATGCAGCCAGGGCCGCAGCGTCAGATCGTAGCGCAACCCGTTCTCGGTCGAGCCGCCCGCCGACGCCTCTGTGACGATGCCGTCAAAGGCGCGGGTCCCGCTCGCATGTTCGATCTCGACCGTGGCATGGGTGCCCAGGAGACTGTGCAGATCGAGCCCGGCTTGCGTCGACAGGGCCTCGACCCGCCACTCGAAATCGCCCGACAGCTCTTCGGTGCCGTCCATACGGAGCAAGACCAATGCGTCTTTGCCAAGAACTGTTGAAAGCCGCCCCTTACGGTCAGCCTGAGAAAAGAATTTGTTCAAAACAACAATCCATAGTTCAATGAATCACAGAACGAATAACAGATCGCAAGCCGGTGCAAAACCCGTTTAGATTGCCGCCCGAACTTCGCTATCTCACTGGGAGAGGTAATGTTCTCGGCGGGTATTCACGCTTCTGATAGCAGATGCGGCCCCTCTGACGGAGGCCTTGGTTATGGACCCGGCTGGTGTGGATGGACGTCCACAGCCGCTGGCTGCGTCTCGTCGTCTCTCAGGCCCTCCAGGGGGTCTGTCGCGTTGTGCGAGCTAGTTCATGCGTCAGCTGACACGAGAAGCTCGAGTGATGCGACGCCGTGATCCGTTCAGAGGCTATCGGCTCCCGAAGGACGTCA
>NZ_JBFONW020000008.1:0-10312 GCF_040783535.2 Aestuariibius insulae | reverse complement strand
CCAGCGCGCGGACGTCGCTCCATCCTCCGCTGAGATCGCCGGCCTCAGCAAGCTTGCCATGCTGGCTCGACCAAAGAGCCTGACTGGTCGCATCATCGTAGACGACAAGATTGCCGTCATCCTGCATAACCAACATGAAAGCGCGATCGATCTGTGCCATCGGGCTCGAGGTATCGCTGCTCCAGGCCATTTCACCTGCTGGGTCGGATAAAACAAGGTCGCCGTTCGATTGCATCACCAGCCGCGATCCGGCATCGGCGTCGTGGGTACCCGTTTCCCAGATCACAGATACAGGGTCGCCGAAATACTCGCTGGCCTGCATATCGTAGACCACCAGATTGCCGTCCGACTGCATGACAGTGCGGTACTGGCCGCTTTCTGACTCGAGAAATTCGTTCGTTGTCAGGCTACCGTTGATGAGGCCAGCGCCAATCTCCGAATAAGCCTGCGGCGCGCCGCCCTCGCGAACCACCTGAGTCTGACGCCCGGCACCCAGGTCGACAACCCCGAGGCCGGTCTGCAAATAGCTATGCACGTCCATGATCTCGGCATCGATCACCTCGCCGTTCAGGTGAACTTCGCCGATGCCATCCCCGTCGGCGTCTTGGAATACAGGCCGTGGATCGGGGGCTTCGGGATCCAGACCCGGCGCCAGCACACGCCCCTCGTAGCGACCGGAGATCATGTATTGCTGCGTCGCCCCCTCCAGGTCGGACCCGTAGGCGTCTCTCAGATCGGAATTTGCGGCCAGATAATCCGCCGCCGAGAAAAGAGGCTCGCGTCCTTGGGTATGCCCGCTGGTTGCATAATGGGTCCGCCCGGCATCGGCGTTCATCCCGTAGGCATCCATTAAATCGCTATAGCTGGCGATGTATTCATACGACCGGATATCCGAGAAGGTTTCAAACGTGAGGCTTGGCCCAAGGCTGCGCCCCTCGAAGCGGCCTCCATTCATGTAATGATCGGTCGCCGCGATCAGGTCGTCGCCAAATGCAGCCTGCAGATCCGGATTGGCCGCCAGATAATGCGCCGCCGAAAATGTGATACCGCGGCCCTCGGTATATCCGCTTGATCTGTAGTGAGTGCGGCCCGCCCCGGCATCCATGCCATAAGCATCCATCAGATCGCCGTGGCTTGCGATATATTCTAAGGACTGGAGATCGGACCACCCATCGGCATCTCCGGGACCGGACCCAAAGGGTGCCCATGTATCGGAGACATTCGCATCGCCTACACTTACATTTATGTTCATCGTGCAAAGTCTCCGAAAGACCACCTGCACCGATTATATAGAATGAGCCAAAGCCGCCCCATTGAGAGAACTACTTAGTTTTATCTGTAGTAGCGGAAATCAATCGGTCTTGACCCTAGGATAAAGACTCATAGCCAGTAGATTACGGTTGCAGCGGGAGCGATGGCGGACAGGAAGACCTTTGAACACCTGTCACAGCGAGTTGCGACGCGTCCCCAGCCTTTAAGCCTGCCAAACATGATCTCGATACGATTACGACGTTTGTATCTGCGCTTGTCGTACCGCACTGCTTTGACGCGGAACTCTCGGTTGGGGATGCATGGTCGTATGCCCCTTTATTGCAGGGCTTCTCCGAACCAATCGGCGTCATGGCTGCGATCTCCGAGCAGCCAGGCAACATTTGGCAAGCCGCTCAGCAGCGCCCTAGCTCCGATATTATCGCTGAGCTGCCGTGCGATGATAAAGAAGCTGAAGGCCTGCCCCTGACTGTCGCAGACGGCGTGAAGCTTCGTATTCATACCGCCTTTGACCCCCCAATCAGATGTCGACGCCCCTTTTTGACGCCCGTGCTGGTCGCGGTGCAGTGAGCCCTCAAATAGGATGCAGCAATCAGGAGAGTTCTTTCTTCCCCGTGTTCAGCGGCCAGGATCGTTATGATCTGAGCAAAGACATCTTTCTCACTCCATCGCTTCCAGCGGTTGTACAGGGTCTTCAGCCGCTGAATCACGCCGCTTGGAGGACGTCGATGTTTCCTGACCCCAGTGCCAATTTCTCGTGAGGGAACATCCGTAGCCGACGCGAAACCGCTGTTGCATGAGTTCCTGCGCAAAATGGCGGGCAATTTTTCTAACTCGTGCGGTTCCCAATCGGCGGGGTTATTTCCAGCGCCCCTTCTGACCCTCTAGACGGCAGGTTCAGCAGAGCTCCTCTATAGGTCATCAATGCAGCGCGGACCTCTACCTCGTCCTAATCGGCATTTTGCGCAGGTCTGATGCCGCCCTCTGCCGGGGCCTTTAAGCGTGGGATACGTCGCCCGTCATCTGCGAAAGGTGAATATCCGTCCACGTAGTCATACAGCGAAGCAGGTCACCTAAGTGGCGTTGCAAGCCGTGATCTTGTCTAAGAGGCCGTCATGCATATCGACAAGCATTCCTGCCTTGTCATACGCGGCTTCAACGCCTGTTGGCAAACTACCAGTCAGGGTTTCACCTCCCCATAGCCACCGCCTCCAGGGGATTTGAGGACAAAGACGTCACCTGTATTCATCCGTGCTACATCATTGCCTTTCATCGGTTCAAGCGTTCCGTTCTGGCGGATCACGGTGTTTTCGCCGGTCTTCCCCGGGGCGCCACCTGCAGCCCCGTGGGGTGCGGTTCGCCGATTCGAGGTCAAGGTCGTCACTGTCATCGGCTCGTTGAACCGTAGCTTGCGAATAATTCCGTCGCCGCCCCGATAAGCACCAGCTCCGCCAGACCCGCGTCGGATGGAGAACTCCTCAACTCGCACCGGAAAGCGGGCTTCCAGCACTTCAGGGTCTGTCATGCGCGTATTGGTCATATGACTGTGAACCGCACTCGCGCCGTCAAATCCATCGCCCGCACCGGTGCCACCGCAGATGGTTTCGTAATTCTGATAAATCTCATTGCCGTAGACGAAATTATTCATTGTCCCCTGAGAACCCGCAATCACGCCGAGCGCACCGTAGAGCGTATCCGCAATGGCCTGTGACACCTCGGTGTTGCCGGAAATCACGGCCGCCGGCGCGTCAGGGTTTATCATGGACCCTTGGGGCACCGTCAGGTGCAATGGTTTCATGCACCCTTCGTTCATCGGAATGTTCGCGCCGACCAATGTGCGGAAGACGTACAAAACCACGGCACGGCAAATCGACAGCGGCGCATTGTAGTTTAGATCGTCCTGAGGCGAGGTGCCGGTGAAGTCGATTTCGGCAGACCGCGCCGTTTTGTCGACTGTAATATTCACCTTGATCTCCGCCCCGCTGTCCAGCGGATAGGTAAAAGCGCAATCGTGCAGCACATCCAATACACGGCGCACGCTCTCTTCGGCGTTGTCCTGCACGTGGCTCATATAGGCATGCACTACATCAAGGCCGAATTGGCGGGTGATCTTTCGCAATTCCCGCTCACCTGTCGCGTTCGCAGCGATCTGCGCTGATAGATCGGCCATGTTCTGATCCACATTGCGGCAGGGGTATTTGGCAGAGGACAACAGTTTCCGTGTCTGCTGCTCTTGTAGGACGCCCTCTTTGACCAGCAGGAAGTTGTCAATCAACACACCTTCCTCTTCAATATGATGACTATCAGGCGGGGCCGAACCGGGGGTCGTGCCGCCGATATCGGCGTGGTGCCCGCGGGATGCGACCGTGTAGATGATGTTTTCGCCATCGTCGTCGAAAACAGGTGTGATCACCGTCACATCAGGCAAATGGGTGCCGCCATTAAACGGGTTGTTCATCATGAATACGTCGCCTGGGCGGATTTTACCTGAGTTCTGGGACAGGATGGACCGCACAGAGCCTGACATGGACCCAAGATGGACAGGCACATGGGGCGCATTAGCCACCAGATCACCGTGGCGGTCAAAAATCGCACAAGAAAAATCGAGCCGTTCTTTAATGTTCACCGAATAGGCCGTGTTGGCCAACGTCGCCCCCATCTGTTCAGCGATGGACATATAAAGGTTGTTGAATACCTCAAGCATAACCGGATCAACTGAGGTACCAATGGCCTCGGTCCGTTCAAGCGGCACGACGCGGCGCAATACAAGACTGCCGCCGTTCATACACTCGGCCTGCCATCCTGCCCCGATAATGTTGGTGCCGGTTGGCTCGGTCAAAATTGCAGGGCCGGATACAGTGTCCCCAGTTGCGAGAGTTGCACGGTTGACAAGAGGAACCTCGGACCAACCACCGTGAGAATACATCCGCGCCGTTTTAGCATCTTGTTTTACGTGGATTGTATTGGGCGATATCACCTCCTCGCCCGTGGACCCGATGGCCTCTGCTGTGAGCAAGTCAATGATAAGATCTGCGTTCTCGGGCGCGAATCCAAAGCGCGTTTTATGTGCCGCGTTGAAACTTAGCGTCATTTGCTCCGGCGTGCTGAAGGGCACATCGAGCGTCTGATGTGCACCGTCTGTTCGAATATGGGCCGACACGATCGTCGAAATTTCATCATCACCTATATCTTGTGCGCGCACATCTGCCTGTGCAGCTCGGACAAGTTCACCAACGACAACTTCGGCTTCTGTAATATCGTAGATCGATCTAGCAAATTGGTGTTCACGAATAGAACGCACATCAGCCAACCCCATGCCAAACGCAGATAACACGCCTGCGAAGGGATGGATGAAGATGCTTTCCATCCCGAGCGTGTCGGCCACAAGGCAGGCATGCTGTCCGCCTGCACCCCCAAAGCAATTCATCGTGTACTTGGTCACATCATAGCCACGCTGCACACTTATCTGTTTGATTGCATTGGCCATGTTTTCGACGGCGATCCGCAAGAAGCCTTCGGCGATCTCTTCAGTTGTTTTGTCAGTGCCTATCTCAACCTGAAGCGCTGCGAACTTTTCGCGGACCACGTCCGCATCAAGTGGCTGGTCCATATTCGGGCCAAAGACTGAAGGGAAATGTGATGGTTGCAGTTTGCCAAGCAGTACATTGCAGTCGGTCACCGTCAAAGGCCCACCGCGTCGATATGCGGCTGGTCCGGGGTTTGCACCCGCACTTTCGGGGCCCACCTGCAACCGCCCATCGCGATACGACAGGATGGACCCGCCGCCTGCTGCCACCGTGTGAATAGACATCATCGGCGCGCGCATCCGAACGCCTGCGACTTCAGTTTCAAACGAGCGCTCAAATTCACCCGCGTAATGGCAAACGTCCGTGGAGGTGCCGCCCATGTCGAACCCAACAAGGCGATCGAACCCCAGACCTGCGGCCGTGCGCACCATGCCGACAACGCCGCCCGCAGGTCCTGACAAAATAGCGTCTTTGCCTTGGAACCGGCCAGCATCGGTCAACCCGCCATTAGATTGCATGAACATCAGACTGTCACAGCCCCCTTCGTCGGCGTTCAGGGCTGACGCAACCTGATCAATATAGCGACGCAGGATTGGGGACAGATAGGCGTCTACAACAGCCGTGTCCCCGCGCGATACCAGCTTGATAAGGGGGCTTGCCTCGTGGCTTAGGGACACTTGGGCAAAGCCCGACTGCCGTGCCATATCTCCCAGCTTCTTCTCATGGTCGGTGTATTTGTAGCCATGCATCAAAGCAATTGCGACAGAGCGATACCCCTTCCCATAAGCCCAAGACAGGGCTTCACGGGCGTTAGTGGTATCGAGCGGAGCAATGATTGTCCCGTCCGACGCGATGCGTTCGTCGATTTCAATGACGTCATCGTAGAGCAGTTCAGGCAGCTTGATATTCAGCGCGAATAGGTCTGGACGGTTCTGATAACCGATCCGCAAAAGATCCCGAAGACCTTTGGTGATAAGCAGCACGGTGCGTTCGCCTTTGCGTTCTAGCAAGGCGTTGGTCGCAACGGTTGTACCCATCTTTACCGCTGCGATTTGCCCAGTCGCGATCTCTGCCGTCGGATCGACGCCGAGAAGTGACTTAATCCCATGGACGGCCGCGTCTGGATACACTTCTGGGTTCTCAGATAGAAGCTTGTGGGTCTGGAGCGCTCCATCAGGTTTGCGAGCAACAATGTCAGTAAAGGTTCCCCCGCGATCGACCCAAAACTGCCATTTACCCCTTTGCGAGTGATCCACTTCATCCTCCAAGAATCAATTTGTTGTTGCGTTGTTGATATAACACTGACAAATTGTCAACGTAATGGATTCGAGCACGACAGAACCATTTTTACAACGGTAGGGAGAGACCTCATGAAGCAATTTATCTTCGGCGCAGCAGCACTCGTTTGCGCAACGGCAGCAGCCGCACAGAGCTGGGATATGCCCACGCCATACGGCGACAGCACCTTCCACACTCAAAACATCGCACAATTCGCGGATGACGTCCGCACTGCAACTGATGGCGGCCTTGACATCACTCTGCACTCCGCCGGATCGCTTTTCCCACATGCAGAAATTAAAGGCGCAATTCGCAACCGCTCTGTTCCGTTGGGCGAGTTCTTTTTATCTCGTTTATCCAATGAAGACCTTGCCTTTGGCCTCGACAGCCAACCTTTCGTAGCAACCAGCTATGAAGATGCAGCGCGTCTTTGGGCCGCGCAGGAACCTGTCATCACAGAGCTTCTGGCCGAAGAAGGTCTGATGCCATTGTTCTCCGTACCGTGGCCTGCCCAGGGTCTCTACACAAACGGCGAAATCGCAACTGTTGATGATCTGGCCGGCCTGCGTTTCCGTGCCTACAACGCAGCATTGGAAGAATTCGCGACACTTGCAGGCGCGTCGCCTGTCCAGATCGAAGCCTCTAATATCCCACAAGCCTTTGCGACAGGTCAGGTTGAGGCGATGATTACATCGCCGTCTACCGGTGTTAACTCGACCGCTTGGGATTTTGTAACACACTATACACCCATAAATGCATGGGTCCCAAAGAACATCGTTGTCATCAATAAGCGTATGTTTGACGGGCTGGACGCAGACACACAAGCAGCCGTTCTGGCAGCGGCCGACGCTGCTGAACTCCGTGGTTGGGAGATGTCTGCGGCAGAAGCCGAGAGCATGACAGCCGCCCTCGAGGAGAACGGCATTATCGTCTACCAACCAAGCGCGACCCTGATCGAAGGTCTACAAAGCATTGGTGAGACGATGCTCGGCACATGGGATACAGCTGCATCTAACAGTGCCCGTGCCGTACTGAACACTTACAACAACTAAGCTCTCCCTAAACTGGCCGGTCATGTATGAACGACCGGCCACTTTTCTTGTCAAAGGACGCCCGCGCGATGTCTCGCCTTCTTCAAAACGTCTATGATGTGTGCGGGGTGATTGCCGGGGGGCTGATCCTTTGCATCTGTATTCTGATCTCTGCCCAAATTTGCCTCAATGCATTCGGCCGGATCGCGCCCGGCGTTATACCTTCAACCATTCCATCCTATGCCGATTTTTCAGGCTTTATGCTGGCCGGGGCGACGTTTTTGGCAATGGCCCATACCTTACGAGCGGGTGGCCACATTCGGGTCAATCTCGCCGTATCGCGGCTCTCCCAAAAGGTGCAGTTCGTCGCCGAGGGATTTGTCCTGTTAATTGCAGCTGGCGTCATTGGATATGCCACCTATTTCATGGCCGACCTTGTGCGCGAAAGCTTTCACTACGGTGATGTGTCCAATGGCATTATCCCCATTCCGCTCTGGATTCCGCAAAGCGTTGCAGCCTTTGGCATCGCTTTGCTGTTGGTCGCCGTGATTCATACCCTGTTCGAACTGATCGCTGCCCGCAGGCCGATCCTGTCGACGCCGGCAGAGGTATAAGCAATGTCTGATCCTGTGATCGGTCTTGTCCTTCTGGGGCTTTTGATGACGCTGCTGGCCAGCGGTGTCTGGGTTGCCATTTCTCTGTCCACAGTCGGCCTTGCTGGTTTAGTCTTTTTCTCCAACGCGCCTTCGGGTCTTGTTCTGGCGTCCACTTTTTGGGGGCATTCCTACAGTTGGGCGCTCACAGCCTTACCGCTATTCATCCTGATGGGGGAAATCCTGCTCAGGTCACGAATGAGCGATGATATGTTCACCGGCTTGGTTCCGTGGCTCAGTCGCGCGCCGGGCCGTCTGTTGCACGTGAACGTCTTTGGTTGCGCGATTTTTGCCGCCGTCTCAGGTTCATCCGCGGCCACCGCCGCCACCATTGGCCGTATGTCCGTCCCAGAACTCACCAAACGCGGCTACCCCGAAAGCCTAATCCTGGGCACTCTTGCTGGGTCCGCCACGCTGGGCTTGCTGATCCCGCCCTCGATTATCCTGATCGTCTACGGCGTCGCGACCGAGCAATCCATCGCTCGTCTGTTCATTGCAGCCATCATCCCCGGCATCATGCTAATGACGCTGTTTGCAAGCTATGTGGCGGTACGCGCATGGATGAATCCGGATCTAATCCCCGCGATCAACGAGACGTTTTCCCTGCGCGAAAAGTTCCGTGCCTCGCGGCGCTTGATCCCGGTAGCGTTGTTGATCGGTGGCGTCATTGGGTCGATCTACGGCGGGATTGCATCACCCACCGATGCTGCGGCTTTAGGGGTCGTTCTGGCCACAATCCTTGCATGGACGTCTGGCGCTTTCAGCTGGCAATTGTTTGGTAAAGCCGTGATGTCCGCCACGCGCACGTCCTGCATGATCGCACTGATTCTGCTTGGCGCAGCCTTTTTGTCCGTCGCCATGGGATTTACCGGCTTGCCACGTAATTTGGCGGCATGGATTTCGGACATGAACCTGTCCATCACCGCCCTGCTGGTCGCCCTTACGATTTTTTTTACCATCTTGGGATGCTTTCTAGACGGCATCTCCGTCATCGTTCTGACCACATCGATCATCATGCCGATGGTCACCGCCGTCGGGATCGACCCGATCTGGTTCGGCATCTATCTGGTAATTGTCGTTGAGATGAGCCAGATCACACCGCCCGTTGGTTTCAATCTGTTCGTCATCCAGGGCCTAACCGGGATTGACATTTTACGAATCGCCAAGGCTGCATTTCCGTTCTTCTTACTGCTGCTCTTGGGGGTTTTTCTGATCTGCCTGTTTCCGCAAATCGTGACGTTCCTGCCAACGTTCATGGCCAGTTAGCACCTAGTCACCATCCGGAGGTAAAGATCGCATCATGGTTGGAACATCATACAGGCGGTAGAGGTCTCCATGGGTTTTTCGATCCCTCCCCTATCGGCGCTGCCGAACCCGCTATTGTGCGCTGCCCTGCTCATTCTTGCCATCGCGGCAATAGATGGTGTCCTCTCGGCGTCGTCAACTGACCGCGTGTTCACCAAAACGCTTATCCTTTAGGCATTTGCCCTCAGCATATCCATACAACGTATCGGGGTCTGAGGTCCGGCAGCATGATCGAGCAACGCGCCGTTTTAACTCTCACCTTTAGCAATCGCAACGACGGTCTTTCCCAAGGCGGTGTCGGGCGGCAGCCTGAATCTGGGGGTTTTGTTGTTCTTTGCCTTTTTCCAATGGCCCATCTTCATCCTGCCGTGGCCTCTGAAAAGCAGTCTTCCTAACAAGCCAGCAGCTTATAAAGACGCCGCTGCCCTACTGGCCTGATCATATTGACCAGACAAAGCACGTAGGCTTGCCGCGATTTCGCGCATGCCTTCGCCAGTCATATCCAGACGGGACAACCCATCAACAAAGCAACGATCGCGTACGACCCGATAGGCTTCACAAAGCTCCTCACCCGCGGGCGACGCAGTGTAAAACACCTCTTTGCCGCGCTTCTCCGACTCCAGCAGCTTCATCTTCATCAGCTTGCGCAGCGCATAGTTCACCGTATGCGTGTCCTCGATATTCAGCAGAAAACAAATATCCGTCAGACGTTTGTCGCGCCGACGGTGATTGGTATTGTGCAGCACGAGGATTTCCAATGGCGTCAGATCGGTGTTTCCTGCCGCTGACATGCACCGGGTCATCCATCGCGAGAACGCATTGTAGGCAATGATCATCCCGTACTCGATCTCGGATGACTCCCAGTTGTCACCATCCGCGAGGTGACGCGAAGAAACAATGCGACGTTTAGGAATGTCTTGCTCTGACACGGCGGTTTTCCAATACAAATTGCTTGCATGTAATTTACAAAACGCTTGCGAAATTCTCAACAGCCTATTTGATCGCCTCTTTATCATGTCGAACCGCTATCATTGGCAAAATTATTGATTTCCGCTAAGAGGTAACCTGGTTTTTTCAGCGAGATTTGACCCACCGTTGTTTACGTCTCTCAGGCCCTCCAGGGGGTCTGTCGCGTTGTGCGAGCTAGTTCATGCGTCAGCTGACACGAGAAGCTCGAGTGATGCGACGCCGTGATCCGTTCAGAGGCTATCGGCTCCCGAAGGACGTCATCCTCCTCACCGTTCGCTGG
>NZ_JBFONW020000007.1:0-188819 GCF_040783535.2 Aestuariibius insulae | reverse complement strand
CCCCCCCCCGCTTCATCTGGCCATAAATACTCAAATCCAGCGCGCTCAACGTGCCCGCCGCTCGGGCCAAGACGACCACCGGCCCCGCCTGTCTCAATTCCCGCCGATCCCCCTTCCCGCCTCCGGTCCATCCCGCTATCCATGGCGGGACATGACCGACGACCTCCTCCCCGATCCGACCCAAATCCCCAGCGCCCCTCACCCCAGGGAGACCGAAACGCTGTTCGGCCAATCCGAGGCAGAGGCGGCCTTTCTGGGCGCCATGGGATCGGGCAGGCTGCACCATGGCTGGCTTCTCACCGGTCCTCGCGGCATCGGCAAGGCGACCCTCGCCTGGAAGATCGCAGCGGCGCTCCTTGCAGGACAAGTCACTGATGCACAAGCGCTTTTCACAGAAAGTCCGGCGCTCGAGATTCCCTTGGATCACCCGGACCGCCGTCTTCTCCTCGCGGGCAGTCATCCGCGCCTCTTCCTCCTCCGGCGCAGCTACGACGGCAAGACCAAGCGTCTGAAATCCGCCATCGGCGTCGACGAGGTGCGCGCTCTCAAAGGCTTCTTCTCGATGTCCGCCGCCGACGGGGGCCACCGGGCCGTTATCGTGGACAGCGCCGATGAGATGACGAACCAGGCTGCCAACGCACTCCTCAAGCTGCTCGAAGAACCGCCTGTCAGTACCACGCTGCTTCTGATCTCGCATCAGCCCTCGCGCCTTTTGCCGACGATCCGCTCTCGCTGCCGGACGCTGCGCCTCGCCCCGCTCTCGCCCGAGGATACGGCAGCGGCCCTCGCGCAGGCAGGCTTCGCCAGCGAGGAATCGCCCGCCCTCGCGGCCCTGACCGCAGGATCCGTCGGTGACGCGATCCGCCTTCTGGCGATGGATGGCTTGCCGCTCTATGCCGATCTGGTCAAGCTTCTGACCGGCCTGCCAAATCTCGACCGGCCCGCTCTGCTCAAACTCGCCGAAAGTGCGACCGGCGCGAAGAACGCCCCCCGTTTCGACCTGCTCCTCGACCTGACCGAAATTGCGATGGCCCGCATTGCCCGCGCGGGGCTCACCGGCCCGCCCGCCGCGCAGGCCGCCCCAGGCGAAGCGCTGCTGCTGCAAAAGCTCAGCCCCGATGCCCGCGCCGCCCGCCAATGGGCCGCGCTGGCCGAAGACCTTTCCTCCCGCGTCCGTCACGCGCAGGCGGTCAACCTTGACCCTGCTCAGGTGATCCTCGATATGGCCTTTAGGATCGAACAGACGGCCCACCGTCTCGCCGCCTGAGGAGCCGTCTTGTCCCAGCCCCCGATCACCGACAGCCATTGCCACCTCGATTTCCCCGATTTCGACGGCGAACACGGCGCCCTTATCGCACGCGCTGCCGAGGCGGGCGTGACCCGCATGGTCACGATCTGCACCAAGCTCCGGCTCGAGCCGCAGGTCCGCACCCTGTCCGAGGCGCACGCCCCCGTCTTCTACGCCGCAGGCACCCACCCGATGAGCGTCGCGGACGAGCCGATGGCCACCGTGGATCAACTCAAACCCCTAGCAAAGCACCCGAAATTCGTCGGCATCGGAGAGACTGGGCTCGACTACCACTACACGGCCGACACCAAGGATCTGCAGCAAGAGAGCCTGCGCCTTCATATTGAAGCGGCCCGCCAAACCGGCCTGCCGCTCATCATCCACGCCCGCGCCGCAGACGAGGACATGGCGCGGATCCTGACCGAAGAGCATCAGGCAGGCCCCTATTCCTGCGTCATGCACTGCTTTTCCTCCGGTCCCGATCTGGCGCAAGCCGCCCTTGATCTGGGCTTCTATCTCTCCATGTCCGGCATCGCTGCTTTCCCAAAAAGCACCGAGCTGCGCGAGATCTTCAAAACCGCCCCGCTCGACCGGATCCTCGTCGAGACCGACAGCCCCTATCTCGCGCCCCCGCCCCATCGCGGCAGGCGCAACGAGCCGGCATATACAGCCCATACCGCCGCCCGGGCCGCCGAACTTTTCGAGCTGGACTACGCCGGTTTCGCCGCCCGAACCGAGGCCAACTTCGACCGCCTATTCGCGAAAGCCGCCGCCTGGAGCCCCGATGGCTGAGCGCCGCTTCACCATTCTCGGCTGCGGCTCGTCCGGCGGCGTCCCGAGGCTCGGGGGTCACTGGGGCGCCTGCGATCCGGACAACCCGAAGAACCGCCGCCGCCGCTGCTCTCTCCTCATCGAGCAAACAGGCGCCACTGGCACCACCCGCGCACTGATCGACACCTCTCCCGATCTGCGCGCCCAACTCCTCGATGCCGATATCGGAGAGCTTGACGCCGTCATCTACACCCATTCGCATGCCGATCATGTCCACGGTCTCGACGATCTTCGGATGATCGTCTTCAACATGCGCAAACGCCTGCCGGTCTGGGCCGATGGCGCGACCCAGAACGACCTGCTCTCTCGCTTCGGCTACGCCTTCGTACAGCCCAAGGGCTCCCCCTATCCGCCGATCCTCGATCTCAACACGATCGATGGTCCCGTGACCATTGATGGCGCAGGCGGAGAGATCACCCTTACCCCGTTCGAAGTCGATCACGGCGCCATCGACGCGCTCGGCTTTCGTATCGGAGACGTGGCCTATCTGCCGGATGTCTCCGACATTCCCGACGCCGCGTGGCCTGCTCTCCAGAACCTCGATACCTGGATTCTCGACGCCTTGCGCCGCGATCCGCATCCGACCCATGCCCATCTCGCCAAGTCACTGGATTGGATCGAAAAGATGGCCCCGAAAGAGGCGATCCTGACCAACATGCATATCGATCTCGACTACGAGACGGTGCTGGCCGAAACACCCGAAAACGTGCGCCCTGCCTATGATGGCCTGACCCTCTGCCATGATCTCTAAGCACCGACCTCATCCTCATCTTGCCCTAAATACCTCCGCCGGAGGCATCCGCGCCTTCAGCCAGCGCTCCGCCTGACATGGCGGCGCTGACGGTCGTCATCCTGCCGGTCTTCCTGCTGATCGGTGCGGGCTATGGCGCGGTCCGGATGGGCTGGTTCTCGGATAGCGGCGTCGACGGGTTGATGAAGTTCACCCAAGGCTTTGCTATCCCCTGTTTGCTCTTCCGCGCGATCTCCACCCTCGATCTGCAGTCGAATTTCGACCCCGCCCTCCTCTTCAGCTTCTATCTTGGCGCCACCGCGGGCTTTCTCGCAGGGCTCTTCGGCGCGCGCCTGCTCGCGGGACGCGAATGGGAAGATTGTGTGGCCATCGGCTTTTGCTGTCTCTTCTCGAACTCGCTTCTGCTCGGTCTTCCCATCACCGAACGCGCCTACGGCGCTCAAGCGCTCGAGGCGAACTTCGCCATCATCGCGCTCCACTCCCCGTTCTGCTACGGCCTCGGCATTACGGTGATGGAGATCGTCAAAGCGCGCGGCACACCCAGTGCCCGCCTGCCTCTGACCGTCCTCAAGGCCATGTTCCGCAACGCCCTGATCCTCGGGATCACCGCAGGCCTCATCGTCAACCTGTCAGGCCTCACCCTGCCTCGGCCCGTCACCGACGCCATCGACCTGCTGGCCCGGACCGCCCTGCCGGCCGCGCTTTTCGGTCTGGGCGGCGTGCTTTACCGCTACAAGCCCGAAGGCGATCTGCGCCTGATCCTCGCCGTTTGCGCCATCGGACTGATCCTGCACCCCGCCATCACCTGGACGATGGGAGGCTTCACAGGTCTGGGCCGCGACGCCTTCCGCTCCGCCGTCGTGACGGCGGCGATGGCACCGGGCATCAATGCCTATATCTTTGCCGATATGTATGGACGCGCCCGACGGGTCGCGGCGTCCAGCGTCCTGATCGGAACCGGATTGTCGATCCTGACGGTCTGGCTTTGGCTCGCGATCCTGCCCTGACAGGCGCTCCTTAGGCGAGAAAGGCCCGCGCCTCAAAGCCTTTCAGGCTGGGATGAACCGACGGACCATATGCCCCCTCGACCTCGGCGATCTCGGAAAAGATCTCAAGCAATTCCGCCCGTGCTGCCGCATCGAGCTTATCGAGCGTGCGGATCCCGGGATGCAGGCTCTCCGCCTCCGCCCCTTCGGCAAAGATGATCTGATGGCGGTCGAACATCAGGTGGTGATACTCGACCGTGCCGCCAAGACGGCGCGTGACCGTATCGTCATTGAGGAAATGGACCGCAGGCACCAACGCCTCGATCTCGCCGAAAAGAAGCTCCGCCTTCCAGCCGGAGACCCGGACCCGGTGCTGCGGCGACAGGACCAGCTCGCGCTCGTTCCCGATCACGCCCGGCTTGAAGACGATGGGCGCCATCGACCCGATCGCCGCAAAGCGCCGCACACCGTGCCAGCGCACCGTCTGAAACCCATTATCGCGCGTCCGCACGCGCATACCGACCTCGATCTCCTCAATTGGCATCGGGCCACGCTCGGTCTCGATCAGCGTGCCTGCGCCAAAGCAGATCGGCGTCGCGTAATCCGCCGCCGGGAAATTAGGGCCCTCTGCCGCCGATACCACCGTCAGCGGCACACCGACCGGAGGAAAACCGCCCGGCCCTCCGATAAAGGCGAGACCCTCGACCGTCCCGTAAGATGGGTTCGTCGTCGCAATGTTGAACCCGACCAGCGTCCACGTGACCGGATTGCCCTCGCTGTCGAAAGTCCCGTCGGTGACGACAAAGGAATACTCCGCCTCCACCTTGGATCCGGCGCTGAAGGTCGATCCGTCCAGGCTCGTCTCGTTGACCAACGTCTGGGCCGTCGTGCCCCGCGTGTCATTGTCGGAAAAGTTGGCGTCGTCGTCCGAAATCTCGGTCGGCATCCAGTTGGACCCGCCCAGCGTCAGCGTATCACCCACCAAATGCGAGCCGTCCCCCTGGTTCACACCATCGAGATTCTCGGCCGTCCCATCGCTGTTCGTCAGCGTGATATCAGCCTCATCGAGGACATAGATCGTGTAGTTCGGCATCTCGGCACTCGTTACGCAAGGTCAGCTTGGGTCTCGGGAATAATCACATCCGAATGGTCCTGAAAAGGCCCAACTAAGGCGACGCTACGGCAAATCGTTCAACTCGGCGACAGTCCCCTCAACCGTTCCGAGCGTCGACGCAAAACCTCCAACATCGTCAGTAGAAGGATCGAGATGATGACGAGAAGCGTGGCCACCGCGAGGATCGTCGGCGAAATCTGCTCGCGTAGTCCGGTGAACATCTGCCAAGGCAAGGTCGTCTGACTTGCCGACCCCACGAAAAGCACGACCACCACTTCGTCGAACGACGTAATAAACGCAAAAAGCCCGCCAGACACGACCCCGGGCAGGATCAACGGCATCTGCACTTTGAAGAAGGTCCGCACCGGCCCCGCCCCCAGATTGGCCGCAGCCCGCGTCAGCGACCGGTCGAACCCGATCAGCGTCGCCGTCACCGTGATGATGACAAAGGGAATCCCCAGCGCCGCATGGGCCAGAACAACCCCGGTATATGTGCCGGTCAACGTGAACGGCAGCTCTACCCGACCCAAGAAAGGGACCGGAATGTAGGGGTTGGAGTAGAAGAAATACATACCCGTCGCCGAGATGATCAGCGGCACGATCATCGGCGAAATCAGGATCGCCATGATCGTGCCCCGGAACGGCACATGGCTCTGGCTCAGACCGATAGCCGCGAGCGTGCCGAGGCTCACTGAAATCAGCGTCGCGGCAGGCGCGATCTTCAGCGAGTTCCACATCGCCTGCTGCCAGTCATTGCTGGTGAAAAAATCCTCGTAATGCTTGAGAGAGTATCCCTCCGGGTCCAGAGCCAGCATCTTTGGCGTGAAGGTAAAGAAATCCTGCGCGTTGAAGCTCAGCGGGATGATGACGAGGATCGGCGCGATCAGGAAAAAGAAGATCAGCCCGCAAAGGACGCGAAAGCCGTAATGCCAGATCCGCTGCCCGGTCGTCGCATAAGGTGCCAGTGCCATATCCTCAGCCCCCCAGCTTCACGTTGTCGATGCCCACGATCCGGTCGTAAAGCCAGTAAAGCACCAGAACCAGCGCCAGCAGGATCGACCCCAATGCTGCTGCCAGACCCCAATTGAGCGAGGTCGAGATGTGATAGGCGATCCGATTGGAGATAAAGACACCCTTGGTGCCGCCCACCAGTTCCGGCGTGATGTAATAGCCGATGGCCAGAATGAAGACGAGGATCGACCCCGCCCCGATCCCCGGCACGCTCAGCGGGAAATAGACCCGCCAGAACGCGGTCCAGTTCGTGGCCCCCAGCGACTTGGCCGCGCGCAGGAAGGACGGGTTGATCGTCTTCATCACCGAATAAAGCGGCAAGATCATGAACGGCAAAAGGATATGCGTCATCGCAATCACCGTGCCGGTGGCATTGTTGATCATTACCAGCCGGTTCGCATTATCCAAAATCCCGCTCCAGACGAGGATATCGTTGATGACCCCCTGTTGCTGCAGCAGCACCTTCCACGCGCTCGTGCGCACCAGAAGCGATGTCCAGAACGGCAGCAGAACAAGGATCATCAGAAGGTTCGCGCTTCTTGCGGGAAGGTTGGCCAGAAGCCATGCAATGGGATAGCCCAGCAGAATACACGAGCCGGTAATCAGCAGGCTCATCCACATCGTGCGCAAAAATAGCGTGCCATAGATCCGCTGGTTCTCGGGTTGGCGCTCGACACCGGTCGATGTGAGTTGCCGGTCGGTCGCGCGCAGAAAATAGCCCGCGGTGTAGCGATCGGAATAGGCCTCGATCGTCCCCCAGACCTCGGGGCTGGCCCAGTCCTCGTCGATATCGAGAAACGCGGCGCTGACATCCTCGGTCAGAAAATCGCTCGCTGCGTCCTGCAACGAGGCCAGCGGCACATCTGTCGCCGCGATCTCCTCCGGGATCGTCTCCAAAGCCGCCAGATCCTCGACCAGCGCGCGATAGACGACCGGCCATGGCTCTTCCTCGGTCGGGCTGTCCTCATCCTCGATCTGGAGCGTCCGCGCAAAGGCCTGATAAAGATCCGAGCTTAGCGGCAAAGCGTCCCGTGCCGCATCGCTCAGCCGAAAGCGCGGCTCGGCCCCCTCGCCCTCCTCCGCCGCCCACTCGGCCTGCGCCTCGATCCAGTCGGGATCGGCCATCAAAGTTACCCACGTCGCGGGCTCCTCCCACACGGCATTGACGCCGACGACCTGCGCCATTGCGGTCTCGCCGATCTCGTCCACCCCGCGCCCGGTCTTGCGGAACAGCGAGGATATTCCCGTCATCTCGTAATTCAATCGGCTGCCCAGCCGCGTATGGGCCTTGCGCTCAACCGCGATGTTCAGATCGCCCGCCAGCGCCAGAAAGACCGGCTCGCCCGGCACGGTCTCGCCGTCCCATTCGTCCAGCGCAATCACGGTACGCGGCAGCGTCTCGCTCACGATCTGGTTCTCGACCGACCGGAAAAGCATATCGGCGATCGGCGCAATGAACGTGAGCAGAATGAACAGCAAAAGCGGCGCGATCAGCAGCAGCGCCCGCAGCTTGGACCGCCTGAGCGACCGCGCCAGCGACGCTTTCAAGGGGCGTCCATCGGCGGCCAGCATCGGCCCCTCCGCCCGCTCGGCATTGCGCAGGGCATTGTCCGGCGTCGCGCCAGTGAACTGATCGGGACCGGTGGCCGTATCCGACATCAGGTGCCTTCCACGATGACGATGCGGCTGTCGGCCGTGCGGTGCCGGATCTTCACGACCTCCTGATAATCTGGATCGTGATAGGCCGCCTTGGCCATCTCGTAACTTGGAAATTCGATGACGACATGCCGGTCGTAAAGCGCCCCCTCCGGCGCTTCGGACGAACCGCCCCGGACGATGAACCGCCCGCCAAGACCCTCGAGGATCGGCGTATCGCGCTCCACATATTCCTTGTAGGCCTCGGGATCGTTCACGGTGATATGTCCGATGATATAGCCCTTGGGCATGTCCGTCTCCGTCCTGTCGTCTGAAGAAAAGGGGCGGCCCGCTGGACCGCCCCGATAGCTCTTATTGCGCGAGCCACGACTGGAAACGCGCATCCAGATCGTCGCGATAATCCGCCCACCATTCGTAGTTGAAGAGGAACGTGTTCTCCGCATTGGCCGGATCGGTCGGCATATGGGGCGCCATATCGATGCCCAGCTCCGCATGCTGCCCGACCAGAGGGGCCGACGACTGACGCGCCGGACCGTAGGAGATATACTTCGCCTGATCGGCCAGCCGCTGGGTGTCGGTCGCAAAGCGCACGAAATCAAGCGCGCGCGCTTCCCGCTCTTCGGACAGACCGGCGGGAATGATCCAACCGTCCAGATCGAACATCTGCCAATCCCACAGCATCGCGATCGGCTGGTCCTGCTCCTCGATCGCCGAGAAGAGGCGCCCGTTATAGGTCGAACCCAGCACCACTTCGCCATCGGCCAGAAGCTGCGGCGTCTCGGCACCGGCGGTCCACCAGATCACGTTGTCCTTGATCGTATCGAGCTTGGCAAAGGCGCGGTCCTGCCCTTCCTCAGTCTCCAGAACGTCATAGACTTCCTCAATCGGCACGCCATCACAGATCAGCGCCCATTCGAGGTTCGCGATGGGCCGCTGCTCCAGCGACCGCTGGCCGGGGAACGTCTCCAGATCGAAGACCGCGCAGACATCCTCGGGGGTCGCGCCGTTCCATTCGGCCACATCCGTGCGATAGCCAAAGGTCGTCGAATAGACGATCTGCGGGATGAAGCAGTCGCTGACGATCAGCTCGCCAAAGTCCTCGCTCGCGGTCGATCCGTCATCGCCGGGGGCCAGCATCTCGTCATGGTCGATCTCCATCGCCAGACCCTCGTCGCAGAGCCGGATCGCATCGGCGGCGACGACATCGACGACATCCCAGGTAATATTCCCGGCTTCCGCCATGGCCCGCATCTTCGCGGTCGCCTCGGCCGAGCTTTCGTCCCAGGTGATGCTCACCCCGGTATCGGCGGCATAGGGCTCCGAATAGGCCTTCTGCTGGCTGGTCTGATAGGCGCCGCCCCAGCTTACGATCGTCATCTCGTCGGCCATATGGCCTTCGGCAAAGGCCAGGCCAGCAAAGCCCAGCGCCGTGCTCGTCAGTGCGATTGTCTTGAGTTTCATCGATATCTCCTGTTGTCGTGTCCCCGGTTCGATTTGGTCGGCGCGCCCCGCCCGGGTCGAGGGCACCGAATGGTCAGAACCTGCGCGCGGCAGGCCCTTTCATCTTGTCATAAATATGCACAATCCCGCCCTCAGGCATCAAGCGCCCGCGCATCTTCGGGCAGCCAGCCGATCTCGATCGTCTCGCCCGGTCTCAACCGGTCCTGTCCTTGGGCATTCCGACTCTTGACGATGAAATCGTCCCGCCCGGCAACCCGCAGCCGCGTGCGGAACTGATCGCCCATATAGATGAATTCCAACACCTCCGCCTTGAGCGTATGGGCATCAGGCGACAGTCGGTCGCGCTTGTGCTCGACACGTTCGGGCCGGATCGAAACCAGCGTTCGCTCTCCAACCTCGGCCACATTGACCGGCACCGCATCGATCAGCCCGCCATCGTCGAGCCGCACGATGGCGATCCCGTCCCGCAGTTCCTGAACGACGCCTTCCAGCGTGTTGTTTTCACCGATGAACTGCGCCACGAAACTGTTCTGCGGGCTTTCATACAGCTCGTCGGGCGGCGCCAGCTGCTGGATCCGCCCGTCATCGAAAACCGCGACCCGGTCGCTCATCGTCAGCGCCTCCGTCTGATCGTGCGTGACGTAGACCGTCGTGATCCCCAGCTCATGCGCCAGATTGGTGATCTCGAACTGCAAACTCTCGCGCAGCTGCTTGTCCAATGCTCCAAGCGGCTCGTCCATCAGAACCAGTTCCGGCTCAAAGACCAAAGCCCGCGCCAGGGCGACCCGCTGCTGCTGCCCGCCCGACAGCTGCGCCGGGCGCCGCCCCCCGAACTCTCCCATCTGCACCATATCGAGCGCGCGCTGGATCTTCGCCTCCCGCTCGGACTTGCCCAACTGGCGCACCTCAAGCGGAAACGACAGGTTCTCGGCCACGCTCATATGCGGGAACAGCGCGTAATTTTGAAAGACCATCCCGATCCCGCGTTTATGCGGAGGGATGTTGTTGATCGGAGAGCCGTCCAGCCGGATCTCTCCATGCGTCGCGGTCTCGAACCCCGCCAGCATCATCAGGCACGTCGTCTTGCCGGACCCCGACGGTCCAAGCATCGTGAGAAACTCACCCTTGGGCATCGCCAGGTTCAGATCCTTCACGACCAGCGTTTCGCCGTCGTAACTCTTTTGAACCCGCTCGAACTCGACGAACGCATCCGTTCCGGCATGGGCCGTACCGTCTGCCACCAAGGCAACCTCTCCCTTTGACCGCGCGGCTTATAGGTGCCGCGTCAGCGTTGCAGCAAAGCAAAGCGCACCGCTCTTTGCAACCCGCTAGAAGGTCACATCGCCGCAAGACCGGTCATTGACAGCCCTGTGCAAACTCTTTTGGCATTCAAACCGATGTCCGCACGTCCTCTCCTCAAAGGTCGCCCGATCTCCCTCGGCCTGCTCGATTACGGGCTGTTCCGCGTCCATGACGGGCCGCGCACCATTGGCATCTGCGGCTACCTGATCCAAACCGATGCGGGCGAGGCCGTCCTCGTCGATCTCGGCTTCCCGCCCGCCTATGCCGCCGATCCCGAGGCTGCCTCCAAGGCCGACGCCCTCACCACGTTCGGAACCGTGCTGACCTGCACCGCCGAAAACACGCCCGCCGCCCAGCTCGCCAAGGCGGGCCTGACCGAGGCCGATATCGATCTGCTCGTCCTCACCCACAGCCATATCGACCATATCGGAGACCTCGCCTTCGCGCCTGAGGCCCCGTTGATCCTGTCGGCGGCTGAACGCGCCTTGCCCCGCCCGCTTTATTGGGGAGACCGCCAACCACTCGACTGGCCGGACCGCGAAACCCTCGCACTGGAACGCGACACCGATCTCGCCGCGGGCCTACGCGTCCTGATGGCCCCCGGTCATACGCCCGGCCAGATCGCACTCCTGCTCGAGCTGCCGCAAACCGGTTCCGTCCTTCTGACCTCCGACGCGATCTCCCGCCCGTCCGAAATCTTCGCCACCGACCGCGAACGCCAAACCGCCGCCCGCCTTCTTCAGATCGCCGAAAAGAAAGGCGCCGTCATCCTCTACGGCCATGACCCGGCTCAATGGCCTAGCTTGCGCAAGGTCCCCGATCTCTACCTCTGAAAGGCGCCGCTACCGCCGCTCCGCCCAACCCGCAAAGGTCCGCTCCAGCCAGACCACCGCGTAATAAAGAGCGATCCCCAGCACCGCCAAAGCGATCAGCACGGCAAACATCAGCGGATAGTTCGAATTCGTCTGCCCCGACAGAAAGAGCGCCCCAAGCCCCCGCCCGTGGGGCGAGACGATCTCCACCAGATTTGTGCCGATAAAGGCCAGCGTCACCGACACTTTCAGCGCCCCGAAAAACTCCGGCAGCGTCTTTGGCAGCGCGATCTTCCAGAAGATCGTCGCCTTCGACGCCCCAAGCGATCGGAGGATATCACGATATTCCGGCTCCAGCGTCGACAGCCCGATCCCGACCGATACCGCGATGGGAAAGAACGAGATCAGGAACGCCATCATCACTGTGTTGAAGTTGTGCTGACCGATGAACAGCAGCGCCAGCACTGGAACCAGCGTGGCTTTCGGGATCGCATTGAACCCCACCAGCAGCGGATAAAGCGCGTCGCGCATGATCCGTGAAAAGCCCATCACCATCCCCAGCAACAGGCCAACGATCACGGCAAGCAGCAGCCCCAGCACTGTCCGCCACAGCGTCTGCCATGCGCCGAGCAGGAACAGATCCCAGAACCGGATATAGGCCGCCGGCAGATCCGACGGCGCGGCCATCACGAAATCGGGCCAGCCATTCGCCCAGACCAGCAGCTCCCACAGCGCGACGAACACCGCCAGCGCTAGAACCGGGACCCCGACCGAGCGGATCATGCACTCTGCTCCACCGGTCGCCCCTGCGCGATCTTGATCTCGTCCCGCAGCAGATGCAGCATCTCGCCCACACGCGGCGTATACATCACATCCAGCGTTCGGTCCGCAGGCAGATCCACCCGCATCACATGCTGCGTGCGCGCCGGACGCCCCGACAGCACGACAACCTGATCGCCTAGAAAGACGCTCTCGCGCAGATCATGGGTGATCAGAACCGTGGTAAACGGCTCGGCCGCCCGCAGATCCCGCATCGTCTGCCACAGATCCTCTCGCGTGAACGCATCAAGCGCCCCGAACGGCTCATCCAGGATCAGGACCGACGGTTTATGGACAATCGACCGGCAAAGTGAGGCGCGCTGGCGCATCCCGCCTGACAGCTCCGAGGGCCGCTTGTCCTCGAACCCCTCCAGCCCGACCATGCTCAACAGCTCTTCAGCCCGCGCCACGCGATCCCGGCGCGCCATCCGCGGAGCCACGATCTCGAGCGGCAGGATCACATTGTCGAGGATCGTGCGCCATTCCAGCAAAACCGGGTTCTGAAACGCCATCCCGACGGATCGCCGGGGGCCGGTCACGCGCTCTCCGGCCAGCCGCACCTCGCCCGCATCGGGCCGCATCAGACCGGCGATCAGCCGCGTCAGCGTGGATTTCCCGCACCCTGACGGTCCCACAACGGCGCAGAACTCGCCCTCCGGAACGGCCAGCTCCAGCCCGTCCAGAACCGGCAACGGCCCGGCCTCCGTCGCATAGGCGTGCCGCACGCCGGTGATCTCGATCAAAGGGGTCATGGATCGGTCCAATGGGGCCGCCGAGACGGCCCCGGTCCACTCAGTCCGACAGCATCAGCACATCGCCCTCGGGCAGATAGCTGCCATCGAAAAAGAGGCTCGGATCCGGCTCGGTCTGAAACTCGTAGACCTGACGCGTCTGCTCGATCGCAGCCGCCAGCCGCCCGGGATCGACCGATCCCATCCCGGCCTCACGCACGGCATCGGTCAGCACATTGGTCTCGACCGCCAATTGCAGACGCCGCTGCTCAAGCTCCGCATCGGCCGCCGGGTTGCGCTCGACCAGCGAGGCGATCGCCGCCTCCGGATCATCGATGGCCGCCTGCCAGCCCATCGCCACACCAGTCAGAAACCCGGTCACCGCCTCGGGATTGGCCTCGGCGAAATCGGTATTCACAATGATCGCATTGCCATAAAGCTCCAGCCCGTGATCGGCCATCAACAGGACCGAGATATCCTCTTCCGGCACACCCAAACGGATCAGGTTCAGCGTCGAGGAAAACGAGAACCCCGTCACCGCATCGACCTCGCCCTGCGCCAGCATCGGCTCACGCGTTGGAAAGCCCACGGGCTCGACCGTGATCGCATCCACATCGAGCCCCGTTTCGGCGGCAAAGATCGGAAACTGCGCCCAGGCCCCGTCCGGCGGCGGCGCGCCCAGAGTGCGGCCCTCCAGATCGGCGGGCGTCTCGACCCCCTGACTGATCCGACCCACCACGGCGAAAGGCGGCTTGTCATAGACCATCATCACCGGCACGACCGGAGCGCCCGGATTCTGATCGATGAACCGCATCACCGAATTGATATCGGCAAACCCCACCGGAAACGCCCCCGTCGCAACCTTCGGGATCGCATCGAGCGATCCGGCCCCTTCGGTGATCGTCACCCTAAGGCCTTGATCGTCAAAGAACCCTTCATCGATGGCCAGCGTATAGGGCGCGGCAGGCCCCTCGAACTTCCAATCCAGCGCAAACGGCATCTCGGTCTGGGCGAGCGCCGCAGAAGCGCTCACGGCAAAAGCTGCCGCAGTCAGTGCAAAACGAAACATATTTCTCTTTCTTAAAAGGAGACCAGCCCCAATGCGGTACGGGATCGCCTTAGGGAAATCAGCCTTCCGCCCCAAAGGTCCTGTCCTCGAGATGCGACTTGCCCAGGCATCTGCCTGTTTTCCAGCCGGACCGCCGAATTTTCAGGCACTCGGACGAACGGCACGGCCCAAAGACCCCGCATCCCACGTCACATATCAAAAGAGAAAAACCACCTGCCGGGCCCGGCCTGCCCGTCGTAATAGGAACCGGATGGTGCGGTCGAGAAGACTCGAACTTCCACGGGTGTTACCCCACAGCGACCTCAACGCTGCGCGTCTACCAATTCCGCCACGACCGCACGTGATCAGGTAGTCGCGGCTCTTTAGACGAAGGCACAGAGGTTGTGAAGGCCCTCTTTTCTCCCGGGTCCGGCTCACGTCGCGTCCCGCCGGAATTCGCCCCAAGGGATGGCGGGTGGGGCGATCTGCGCCAGCAGGAGCGTCACCCTCCATCCATTTACAAACATCGCCTCAGCGGCCACATCCCTCCTGATGGTAGACTGGATCACCTCCCCCGGCTTGACGCCGTACAACGCCGCCCTGACCGAGATGGAGGCGCGCGCTGCCGCTATCCGCGCCGGCACCGCGTCCGAGGCGATCTGGCTGCTCGAACACCCCCCGCTCTACACCTCCGGCACTTCGGCCGATCCCAAGGACCTGCGTAATCCTCGCTTCGAGGTCCACGAGACGCGGCGCGGCGGCCAATACACCTATCACGGCCCCGGCCAGCGTGTCGCCTATGTGATGCTCGACGTCGCGGCCCGAGGCCGCGATATCCGCGCCTTTGTCCAAAGCCTCGAGGCCTGGGTCATCGCCGCGCTCGCCGAGTTCGATCTGGTCGCCACCACCCGCCCCGGCCGCGTCGGCGTCTGGATCCCGCGCCCCGACAAGCCAACCTTGCCCGATGGCACCCCGCGCGACGACAAGATCGCGGCCTTAGGCATTCGCCTCAGGAAATGGGTCAGCTTCCACGGCCTCTCGATCAACGTCTCCCCCGATCTCAGCCATTTCGACGGTATCGTCCCTTGCGGCATCGAAGGTCACGGCGTCACCAGCCTCGCCGATCTCGGCCTCACGGCAACAATGGAAGATCTCGACGCGGCTCTGAAACGGACCTTTGCGGCCTCGATCACGGCGCTCCAAGAACCATCGGTATCGGCCGGCTGACCTTGCAAAGCGTGCAGGTCCGCACCGCTTCCGTGATCCCCATCAGGGCCAGCTCCCGGAAGGACGGCAGATCGAACGCATCGGCCGCCGCCAGATCCACTTTATATCCCAGATCCGCGAACGAAGCGACGGACATCCGGCTCAGCGGCCGGTCCTCGCCCGACAAGAACCCCGTCAACAGCTCGTCGCCAAAGACCAGCTCCCGCCAATGGCCCTCGCGCGTGCCCGCCCCGCCTGTATTGGCAATCGGCACCGCGCCCTCGTCGCCTGAAAGCCCGCCATATTCCCGCACCGCTCCTTCACCGATAAAGCGCGGATCCATCGTCCCCGATCCCGCGATCAACCCCTGACGCGCCCAAAGTGTGCCGAACCCCAGCACATGGGCCATCTCGTGCAGGATCACATCGGCAAAGCTGCCTTCTTCTTCAAGCCGCGTGATATCGGCCTCGTCGAACTGCATGATCCCCTTGACCGGAAGCTCGGATCCCGGTCTCAGAACCGTCGGCCCAGCCTGTCCCAGCGTGCCTTCGGGCCCGTCGATCGGCTCCACCGCCGCATCGATCACCAGCCCGTCCAAAGCCTCGCCATCCACCTCGACCGGCTCGAAGGCAGTATTGAGAACCCTGTCCCAAACCTCCCCGGCCCTCAGAAAGACCTGCTGACGTGCTTCAGATGTTGACGTGCTGAACCGGACTGTGATCATCGCGCTCTCCTTCTGGTAGAGACCTACCATAAAGCGCGCAAACGCCCCGCGACCAGTCCAGAAGAACAAATCGGCAACAAGTCGCTTTGCCGCGCGGATCCGGGGCTTTCCTATCGGCAAAGCTGTGCTAAGCCGCGATCACGTTGTTCGGAGCTATCTTGTGATCTCCCGCCTGGTCTCGATGACCCGCCTGTCCCTGGCGCTCTGCCTGCTGGCGGCGCTGGTGCTGCCCAAGGTCTCGGGCGTGCTGATCGAGATCGTCCCCGGCATGCAACGCGTGGTCCTGTGCAGCGGATCCGAAATGATCGTCATCCTCATCGGCCCGGATGGCATCCCTGTGGAAGAGCCCGCCTCCGATCATGCGCCCTGTATCGCGGCCGATCCAACCGGCATCGCCCCCGCGCCTCTGCCCCTCTGGCAAAGCCTTGCAGTCGATTTCACCGACCCTTTCCGGGTCAAGATCCACGCCGCCGCAAATGCCGATCGCGCGGCGCTGACCTGGCCCTCCCGCGCGCCGCCTGTCCCGGTCTGATCCCCTCCCAGAACAGACCCAAACAGGACAGCTCAAAATGACCGATGCAATCGTATCGGGGCCCGCCGCGTCGCAGACGACCGGTGGAGCCCTCTATCGTCTGGTGTGGAAATGGCATTTCCTCGCTTCCCTCTTCGTTCTCCCCTTCATGGCGCTTCTGGCCATCACAGGCGGGATTTACCTCTACAAACCCCAGATCGAAAACTGGCTCTACGCGGATCGCCTCGCCGTCGCGCCTCTTGAAGAGACGCTCCCGATCGAGGCCCAGATCGCCGCCGTCGAGGCCGCCTCCGGCATCACCCGCCTGCGCGGCATCACCAGCTTCGACGCGCCGGGCCGCACCACGCTCATCGAATTCGACGACGCGGGCGGCACACGCTCCAAGGCCTGGATCGACCCCTATCGCGGCGAGGTGCTGGCCTCCACGCCCCGCGACCAGATGGCGATGCAGGTCCTGCGCAAGCTGCACGGAGAGCTCCTGCTTGGCGATGTCGGCACCAAATTCGTCGAACTCGCCGCCCATTGGGCCATCGTGATGTTCATCACCGGCCTCTATCTGTGGTGGCCGCGCGGCAAGCGCAGCCTGGCCAAGGCCATCCGCCCGCCCTCGGGCAAGGACCGCAAATGGTGGCGCGAAACCCACATGTTCACCGGCATGCTCGCCACCGTCCTGATCGTCCCGATCCTGATCACCGGCCTGCCCTGGACCGATGTCTGGGGTGGCGGTCTGGGCTACGTGCAGGAAAAGACCGGCCAGACCTCCAAAAGCCTCCGCTTCGGCGGCGCCGTCCCCGGCTCCACTGCCTCGGAAGGCGAGACGATCCCTTACGCGCAGGTCTTCCAAATCGCCCGCGCCGAGGGGCTCGCCGCCCCCTACGAGATGCGCCCGCCCAAAGACGACAGCGCCGCCTTCTGGGTCCGCTCAACCAGCAAGATCCGCACCGAGCAGACCGAGCTGATCGTCGATCAATATACCGGCGCCGTGCTCAAGCGGCACGACTTCGCGGATAATCCAATAGTCGCGCGCACGATCTCGCAAGGCATCTCCTTCCATCAGGGAGAGCTCTATGGCTGGCTGAACATCGCCCAGAACACGGTTGCAGCGATCCTCGGCGTGATCCTCGCGGTCTCGGGCTTCGTCGCGTGGTGGATGCGCCGCCCGGCAGGCTCTCTCGGCGTGCCAGCGGCGCCTGATGCTGCGCTCGGCACGGGCATGATCGTCCTCGTCACCGTCCTGATGATCCTTCTACCACTGATGGGCGTCTCGCTTCTGGCGGCCCTTGCCCTCGACTGGCTGATCTTCCGACGCCTCGGCTGGTTCCGCGCCCCGGGCGCCACCTAACACGGACGCGCCCCGGCCACCGCGCCGGGGCCTCCCCCCTTTACCTCTCAAGCCAGACCTTCACCGTCGCGATCTCGAACGGCCCGAGCTCGAGCCGCAGATCCCTGGCCTCGCTATCCAGGTCCTCCAGCTCCGCCTCGAAGATATCGACCCGCGCCGCCCGCCGGATCCCGTCCCGGAACCGCAACGTGCAGCGCGGCTCGGCCCCGCCGCTCTCGAAAAGCCGCAGCACGACCGCCGCGCCGTCCTCGGACGGCTTCAGCGTCTCCAGAATAATGGTCTCGCTCTCGCAAGAGACAAAGCGACCGGCGGATCCCTCCGCCACCCGCGGCGGCGTATTCAGATCATAGGCCGCCTCCTGCAGCCGCCGCGCCTCTCCGCCGGGGTTCGCCAGTAGCGCATAGGTAAATACGTGCCGCCCCTGATCGGCCTGCGGATCGGGCGAGGTCGCCGACTTGATCAACGACAGGCGTAGCACGTTCTCGCGCACGTCATAGCCGTATTTGCAATCGTTCAGCAGCGCGACCGCATAGCCCGGCTCGGCCAGCTCCGCCCATTTCTGCGCGGGCACCTCGAACCGCGCGGCATCGAACGCCGTATCCCGCGAGGTCGAGCGCAGAACCGACCCCCACTGGATATCGAACCGCGCCTCCCGCGCCTTAACCGACACCGGAAAAGCCACTTTCAGCAGGATATGGCTCTGGTGCCAGTCCACCTCGGTCACGAAATCCAGCCGCCGCGATCCTGCCTCCAGCCGGATCTCCTGCGTGATCCGGCTCCCGCGCCACACATGATCTACGCGGAGAGTGGCGCGCAAAGGCCCCGTCTCGACAATCTCAACCGTCGCAGGCGCGTCGATCAGCTCCCGGCGGTCTTCGAAATGCGGATCGATATCCCAGGCATCCCAGCAGATCGGCCGATCCTCGAAGGCCTGCAGCACATTGCCGTGCAGCCCCTGCGCCAGAACCTCGCGCCCCGCCTCCTTGTCGTAAAGCCGCAGGATCTGCCCATTCGCCCCGACCACTGCCAGCAGGCACCCGTTCTCAAGAACGATCCCCGTCTCGCCCTCGTAAACCGTCACGCCTTCCGAGGGGACCACAGCCTCCGTCAACGGCGTCGCCGAATAGGCCGGCAAAACCTCGAAGAGATAAAGCCCGCCCGCCTCGGTGGTCTGCACCGCGCCCTCCGCAGGCCCCTCGACCAGACGGCGCCCCGCCACCGGCGAGGTATTCAGAACGCAAAGCTCCCCGCCTCCCAGCCGCGCCGCTGCCTCGGCTGCCGCCGCCTCCGCCATCCCGGCGACGCGATCGAGATCCCGCCGCGCATCGGCAAAGACCTCCGTGATCGACGTTCCGGTGATAATGTCGTGGAACTGGTTCAGGCACAAAAGCCGCCACGCCGCCTCCAGGTCCGGCGCCAGCCCCGCCATCGCCGACAGCGCCTCCGCCTCGTGCAGCGCCCGCTCGGCCTTCCGGTTCGCGCGCTTGATCCACCCTTGCGAGGTAAAGACGCCCCGGTGCCCCTCCATGTAATGCTCGCCGCGCCAGACCGGCAAAGCGTTCCGCCGCGGCTCAATCCGCTCGAAGAACCGCCGCACCGTGCTCATTTTGAACCGCGGCATGCCCGGCATGTCCTCGAAGATATGCGCCTTGGCCAGCAGCGTCTCGGTCGGCCCTCCGCCGCCATCGCCATAGCCATAGCAAACCGGCAGATCGCGCACCCCGTCGGTGGTCGATCGCGTCCAGCTGCCCAGAACCTCCCGCGCGCTCAGATCGCTTTTGTAGTTCGTCGGAAAGGGCAGATACTGCACGGGCCGGGGCGTGGTGAAAATATGCGCCAGAACCCGGCTGCCATCGATACCCTCCCACAGATGCGTCGACCAGGGCACCGGGTTCATCTGGTTCCAGTTCAGCTTGTTGGTCGCGAACCACTCCAGCCCCGCCAGCCGCATCAGCTGCGGGATCTGCCCCGGAAACCCGAACGTGTCGGGCAGCCACAAAACCGGCGTCTCGACGCCCCCGAAGGTTTCGCGGAAATAGCGCCGCCCCAGCACAAGCTGCCGAACCAGCGCCTCCGCCCCCGGAACGTTCAGATCCGGCTCCACCCACATGCCGCCCATGACCTCCCAACGGCCCTCGGCGACACGGGCTCCGATCCGGTCAAAGATCTCAGGGTAATCCTCCGCGCACATTACGTAAAGCGCAGGCTGAGAATGCGAGAACGTATAGTCCGGATCCTCGTCCATCAGTCGCAGGACGTTGGAATAGGTCCGCGCGTTCTTCAGCCGGATCTGATCGATCTGCCACAGATAGGCGATGTCCATATGCGCATGGCCGATCCCGTGCAGCACCACATCAAGCGGTGCACCCGCTCGCGCGATCCCGTCCAAAAGCGCCTGCCGCGCCGCCGGGAAAGAGCCGTAGATCTCCTCCCCGATCGGATCGCGCGTATCGAGCAGCCGGAACGCCATCTCCAGCGCATCCAGAAGCCGGTCCCGCTCAGGCTGATCACGCTCCAGCACCGACACGGTGTCATGCACGGTCGAGGCCAGCTGCCAGAAGGCCAGCGCCTCGGGATCCCGCTGGATCAACGCGGGCACCCCCATAAAAAGCTTCGCCTTGCTGTTCGGATCGGGCGGCCATCCCGCCAGCCCCGTCCAGCCATGCAGCGCGATAGCGTGTTCCGCCCCATCCGCGCAGGCGGGATCCAGCGGGATCGTATGGTGATACCGGTCCGCCGACCCGATCGCCCGCCCGTCGATATGCACCAGCGCCTCGGGATGGTTGAAGATATCGCCATAGACGCCCAGCGGTAGGTAAAGCGCCAGATGCCCCGCGCTCCAGCCTTCCGGCACGGCAAAGGCGGTCTTCATCAGAAAGTTCAGGGCCGGCGCGCCCCAGTAGCTTTCCGCCGGGATCTCGGTCCAGCCGGACGCATCGGCCCGAACCGGAGCCTCCACGACAGCGCCCTCCAGCGGCGTCATCCGAAACGGCGGCAGCGGCATCGACCGGCGATGGATCAGCGGCTCGATCAGGGCCAGGCGCGCACCGATCTTCTCGAACGTAAACCGCCAGTTGTGATTGACATTCATACCGCGATCACGCCTTGGCCAGCTCGAAGCCCGCGACATCTCCGCGGAAGGCGGGCGGCGCCGAGGCGATGGTGTCCTCCGCCCCATCCTCAAGCCCGCTCCCCCAGCCGCGCTGCAGATCCGGCCACGGGATCGAGGCAATCAGAAGCTGCGTATAGGGATGCTGCGGATCGCCGATCACTGCCTTGGGCGGCCCGGCCTCGACCACATGACCCTTGTAAAGAACCATCACGTAATCGCTCACGTGATAGGCCGTCGCCAGATCATGCGTGATATAGAGAACCGAGATCCCGTGCTTGTCCTTCAGATCGTAGATGTTGGACAGGATCGTCGCCCTGAGGGACGCATCCACCATCGATACCGGCTCGTCCGCGATCAGCAGCTTGGGCGACAGCATCAAGGCCCGCGCCACGATCAGCCTTTGCCGCTGCCCGCCCGACAGCTGATGCGGATAACGCGGCAAGACCAGATCCGGATCCAGCCCCACCGCCGCGCAGGCCTCCTCCATCGCCGCTTGCGTCTGCGCCTTGCCCTGCGACAGACCGAACCGCTTGTAAGGATAGCTCAGCGCATGACCGACCCGGTAGAACGGGTTGAAACAGGAATAGGGATCCTGAAACACCGCCTGCACATTGCGCCGGAACTCAAGGTTCTGCGACGCCCCGATCTTCGCCAGATCCTGCCCTTCGAAAAGGACCCGCCCCGTCGTTGGCGGAGTGAACCCCAGCATGATCGAGCCCATCGTCGACTTGCCCGATCCGGACTGCCCGACGATCGAGATGATCTGAGGGGTATCCCCCTGCAGCGCGAACGAGATCGGATGCAGCGCCGTCACCGCGCCATAGGTCTTGCTGACGCCCTCGAACTGCAAAAGCGGCTCGCGGCTCTCCCGCTTCGGCGCCTCGGCCCGCCGGTCGGGATTGAGAAAACTCTCGCCCCCCACTAGCGGCACGGACGAGATCAGATCCTGCGTATAAGGATGCTTCGGCGCCTCGAGGATCTGCTTGACCGTGCCATGTTCCACCAGCTCCCCGTCCTTCAGAACGGCCAGCTCGTCCACCGATTGCGCCATCAGCCCCATATCATGCCCGATCAGGATCAGGCCCGACCCGATCTGCTCCTGAATGTCTTTCAGTGTCTGCATCACCTGCCGCTGCGTCACCACATCCAAAGCCGAGGTCGGCTCGTCCGCAATGATCAGCTCCGGCGTCAGGATGATCCCCAGCGCGATGCAGACCCGCTGCTTCATCCCGCCCGACAGCTCATGCGGATAAAGCTGCGCCGTATGGACCGGCAGCCCCACGCTCTCCAGCGCGGCATCCGACCGCCGCTTCAGCTCGCCCCGGTCCAGCCGCCCCTCATGGGCAACGATCGCATCCCAAAGCTGCGGCTCGATCCGCATCACCGGGTTGAGCGAATTCATCGCCCCTTGCGGAATATACGCGACCCGGCTCAACCGCGTGCGCCGCATCTGCTCGTCATTCAGGGCCAGAACATCCGTGCCGCCCAGATCGATGCTCCCGCCCGCCACGCGCCCCGGCTCGGCCAGCATCTGCATCACCGCCAGCGCTGTCGTCGTCTTGCCCGACCCGCTCTCGCCGATGAACCCCACACGCCGCCCCGCCTCGATCGTCAGATCCAGCGCCTTGACCGCCTCCACCACGCCACCGGGCGTCGGAAACTCGATCGACAGATCCTTGAGCGTGAGGACAGGAGAGGTCACGACAGCCGCCTCAGCCGCGGGTTCGACACCTCGTCGAGCCCCAGATTGATCAGCAAAAGCCCGATGAACATCACTGCAAGCAGCAAGGTCGGAATGCCCCACCACCACCACAGGTTCTGGATCAGCGCGCCCGCATTGATCGCCTCGTAGATCGTCCGCCCCAGCGTCGGGATCCGCTGCGGCCCCAGCCCCAGCACCTCAAGCCCCACCGCCGTCACGATCGACGTCGTCACATTCGCAATGAACGAGCCGAAGAGATAGGGGATCAGGTTCGGCAACATCTCGCGGAACATGATATGCGAGGTCGGCGCCCCCGAAAGCCGCGCCATCTGCACATAACCCGACTGCTTCATGCTTAGCACCTGCGCCCGAATGAGCCGCGTTGGCGACTGCCAGACGAACCCCGCGATCAACAGCGCCATCATCGTCAGCGACACATCCCCAAAGGCGGATTGGAACACGACAAGGATCAGCAGCGGCGGGATGGTGATCATCACATCGCTCAGTACCCGGATCACGTCGTCCGTCCGGCCTCCGACGAAACCGGCGGTAAAGCCCAGCACGATCCCGGTCGTCATCCCGATCAGCGAGGCGAGCAGTCCCACAAAAAGCGAATTGGGCGCCCCGATCACGATCAGCGCCAGCATGTCGCGCCCCGACCCGTCCGTGCCCAGCGGATGATCCCAGACGCCAGGCTGCCTCCTGAGGTTCTCGAACCCCACAGGCGGCAGTTTGAGCGTCGCCGACCCGGTAAAGACCAGATCGAGGTTCCATAGGATCCGCCCAAGGATCCCCAGCAGAACGATCCCGATCAACAGCCCCGCCCCCCAAAGCAGCTTTGGGTTCAGCCACGGATTGTCGAACCGCCGCATCCGGCGGGCCTGACGCTTTTCCGCGCGGGTCATCGGCTGGGTGGACTCTGCCACATTGTCATCGGTTGAGAAATTACTCATCCGCGCGTGCCTCCCAGAGTTGCAACCGGGTGACGCACGCAGTTCGCTTTGCGAACCGCTGTCGCGCACGGCGTGATATGAAATCGAGATTTCATATCACGCAGCCTCATGCCGCACACGCGGATCGATGAACGGATAGACGAGATCCACCAGAAAGACGCTCAGCGCCGTCATCAGGATAATGACGTAAGAGACGCCCTGAATGACCGGGAAATCCTGATCGAGGATCGCGTCGTATAGCAGCTTGCCCATCCCGTTATAGGCAAAGATACGCTCCACCAGCACCTGTCCCGCGATCAGCAGGCCGATCTTCAGGGCAAAGGCCGTGATCTGCGGCAGGATCGCGTTGCGGATCATATAGCGATAAAGGATGTAGCGCGGCCTCAGCCCCTTGGCCTTGGCCAGCGTCGTGTAATCCTCGCCCTGCACCGTGATCATCAGACCGCGCATCCCCAGCGCCCAGAAGCCGAAGGTCACGACGATGATCGACAGGGCCGGCAGGAACCCGTGATGGATGACCGATTGGGCGAAATCCCAGCTCCAGCCCGGCTCGACCGTCAGCCCGTAGGATCCGGTCAGCGGGAACCATTGCAGCTTGGCCGCAAAGATCCACATCAGCAGCAATCCCGACAGGATCGGCGGGATCGAGGTAAAGACCATGGCCGCCGGGATCGCGACCTTCACCAGACGCGGCGAGCGCTCCCAGACCATCAGCGCGCCTAGCAGATTGCCGATCACAAAGGTGATCACCAGCGACAGCACCATCAGCCCCAACGTCCAGGGCAGCGCCTGCGCGATCAGGGCCGAGACCGGCGTCGGAAAAGAGGCGGTTGACAGGCCAAAATCAAAGACCAGAACGCCACCCAGATACTTGAAATACTGAACGATCAGCGGCTGATCGATCCCCATCTGCGCCCTAAGCTGCGCCAGGATCTCGTCGGCATTGGCGACCGATCCCGCCCCCGCCGCCATCCGCCCCAGAGCGATCTCAGCAGGATCGACCGGCGACAGGCGCGGTATGATCCAGATCAGCGTCGCCGCGATCAAAATGGTCAGAACCAGCGTGACCAGCCGGTTGAGAAGATAAGAGCGCGGGATGCGGCTCACATCCGGCCCTCCTCAAAGCCCAAGAGCAGCCCCCGGCCGCAGGTGAGGGCGCAGCCCCCGCCCATGGGAGCGGTCGGGGCCTGCCCGGCGATGCCGGGCAAACCAAGGGGGTGCAAAGAGATGCTCCCCCGATCCATCACTCAGCCTTTTCAAGGTTGTGAATGATCTGGTGCGTGTGGTTCCACCAGAAGAACGGATGGTTGTACTCGTTCTCCGCCGTGGGCCATCCCGTCCAGTAGGTCGTGTTCATCGGCAAGAGCTTCGCCGCCTGCACCAGCGGGATGAACGGCATCTCCGCATCGAGATGCGCATAGGCCTCCGCCACCAGTCCCGCCACGGCCGGATCGCCCAACGGCATCTGCCCCATCCGCTCCACGATCTGGGAATACGACGCCGCCGCCTCGCTGTCCCAACGCGCGGTGTTGTTGAACCCCGGGCTGCGCTCGCCCACCGGGACAACATCGGCCACGGTATAGCGGCTCATCGAGGTCCAGGGCTCGTTCACCGACCCGCAGGAGAGCCAGCTATAGGTCATCTCGTAGGCGCCAAAAGGCAGCACCTCACCCCAGAAAACCCCATTCTCGACCGGCACCGGAGTGGCGGCGATCCCGGCGCGATTCAGCTGCTCGACGATCATATCGATGGTGCGGGTATACTCGGTCGAGGCCGAATTGACGTGGATCCGAACCGACAGATCCTCTCCGTCCTTCTCATAGATCCCGTCCGATCCCTTGGTATAGCCCGCCCCCTCGATCAGCGCCTCGGCGGCGGCGACATCGGCACTCTCGGGCAAGCCGTAGCCCGCTTCGATCACCGCATCGATGAACGGCTCCATCGATCCGTAATCGGCAAACATCGTCCGCGAAGCGAGCGTCGCTCCCTCGGCGGCGACATTCACGATCTGGCTGCGGTCGATGATATGGGCCACCGCCTTACGCATATCCGGATCATCCCAGGGCGCCACGGTCGTGTTGATCTCAAGCTGACGCGCACAGGGATCGGCAGCCGCATATGGATAATCGGCATACCACGCGATCACGTTGGGGTTCTGCGCCCGGATCGCCTCGAACGTGCCGACGCTCACATTCTGCGCCGCATCCAGCTGGTCAGTCACCATCAGCTGCGCCCGGCTCTCTTCGCCGCCCGTCTCGAGGAAGATCACCCGCTGCGGCTCGGGCAGATCCATGAACCCGGTCCTGGCGCCCCACCAATCGTCGTTGCGGTCCCAGATCGCCCGGTTCGTCGCCGCCGAGGTGAATGTGTAAGGTCCTGTCCCGATCGGCTCGGCAAAGGCAAAGGTCGCGGGATCCTCACCGGCCCAGATGTGCTCTGGCATGATCAGGAACGAGCCAAAGATCCGCACCCCGAAATTCTCGACAATAAAGCGCGGATTCGGATCGTTCAGCGTGAAGCGCACGGTCAGATCGTCGACCTTCTCGACGCTCGCGACCTGCGCGCGGATCGTCGCCGCTTCGCGCTCTGACAGGTTTTCGTTGCCCATCGCCATCTCGACGGTAAAGACCACGTCATCGGCGTTGAACGCCTCGCCATCCGACCACTCCACGCCCTCGCGCAGGCTGATCGTGAATTCAGTGGACTCCCCGTTATCCTCGAACCCCGTCGCCAGCCAAGGATCAAGCTCCCCGCTGCCGTAATTGAGGATGAACAGCGGCTCCCACATGGTCTGGTGCGCGCCGTGCATCCGCTTGGTGCCGGGCGTGAACCAGTTGAAGTTGCCGGGATCCTTGATCGTCCGGTCCAGATCGAAGATCACCGTATCGGCGCGCGCGACATCCTGCGCGAGCCCCGGCCCGGCCAACGCGGCCAGAGCAATCCCCGAAACCGCCATCACGGCTTTAATCTTGAGCATCCTATTCCTCCCTTTGACGGGGCGCAGCGCCCCTTAGTCCCGAACCTTGCGGTCCGACTCGTCCTGTTTACCGAACGTAGTCCATCACCAGAACACGTGTCCGCTCCGGCAAATCCTCCCTTTTGATATCGATCGAACTGCCAAAGGCGAAATCGATATCCTCCTCCTCGAAATGGCCAAGAAAGCTCTCGATCCACATCGTGTTGCGCGGTCTGTAGGTCAGCGTGCGAAAATGCATCGGGATGACCAGCCGCGGCCGCACCCGGTGGATCATCTCCATCAGATCCGGCAGCTCGATCGTCAGATACCCGCCCGCGAGCGCAAAGAGGATATCGGTCCCAGCAAAGAAATCCTGCTGCGCGCCCGTCAGCGGATTGCCCACATCGCCCATATGCGCGCAGGCGATCCCGTCCAGCGTGAAGCGGTACATCCCGTTCTGCCCCGGCACCGAATGTTCGGGATGATGATCCCACTCCGCCGCCTCGATAGCAGTGATCTCGATACCCAGCGCCTCGCGCCGCCCGCCTGATTGGGCCACTTCCAGCGCATTGACCACCTCGGGGTCCCCGTCGATCAGATCCGCCCGGCAATGGGCACTGTCGTCGTCCGACGAGATCAGCACCAGATCCGCCGCGTCCCGGATGGGCGCATAGCCGACGCCGTCGGGCGTATAGGGATCGGTGATCACATGCGGCCCACTCTCGGGGCGCAGCCCAAAGGCTGCATGTCCGTACCACGTGATCTTCAAGTGTCCGTCATCCCGCCCTTGTCAAAACCGGCACTGAGGGGCCTCGCCCACTCCATGCAGCACCCAATTGCGGTGCCGCTCCTGCCCAAGGTCCTCCCCGGCCCGTCCAGGAACGCTACTCATCCCCGCCTCCGATAACAGCGAACCGGTTTGACTTAATCTTGAACTATATTGATATTCATTGGACCGTATACTGACCGACCTCAGACCCCCAAGGCCCATGTCTCACAAGACGTTCTACATAAATGATTATATCCGGGTCGATGAAGCCTACCATTTCGCGCGCAAGGACCTCGCCCGCCGCTTCCCGGACGCCCAGCACGATCACGACTATTTTGAGGTCGCCCTGATCGAAGAGGGCCAGACCGAACACCGGATCAACGGGATGACCCAGCAGTTGAAGGCCGGTCAGCTCATCTTCATCCGCCCGCGGGATGTCCACGCCTTCCGCGCCGATCCCAAGACAGGCTGCCGGATCGTCAACATCATGTTCCGCAGCGACACGGCGCATCATCTGGCAAACCGATACGCAAGCTCCATCGCCGGGCGCTTTTTCGACTCCAAGGAAAGCCTCCCCGAAGAGCACAGCCTTGGCTCCGTCCGGTTCGACCGCGCACTCTCGGTCGCGCGTCCCCTTCAGACCGGCGACCGCTCGCTTGCCCGGATCGAGGAATTTCTTCTGACGCTCACCAACCGCGTCGCCGATTTCACCAGCCCCACGAACACCGCCGCGCCGCGTTGGTTCACCGATGCCTGCACCGCCGCCCAGTCACGAGAGGTCTTCCGCCGCGGCACCGAAGGGTTCGTCTCCGCCGCGGGGCGCAGCCACGAACATGTCTGCCGCACCTGCCAAGACGTGCTGGGCCTTACGCCCTCCGCCTACATCAACCAGATCCGCATCGACCATGCCGCGCACCTGCTGCGCAGCGACGAGGCGTCGATCGAGGATATCGCGGCAGCCTGCGGCTACGACAATACCAGCTATTTCTACCGCCTGTTCCGCAGCCAGTACGGCACCACCCCGCGCTCCTACCGCCTGCGCCACCAGCGCGACCCGTTCGAGCGAGAGGCGTCCTAAACGCGCGGCAGCATTCCTTCGCCGACGATCAGAAGAAGCTGCCCTTCATCAACCATTTTCTCCCCGTGCAGTTTGTCGTCAAGCATCAGGAAACTGTGCCCGTGCACAAAGCACCACAGCGCATAGGCCCTCAGCTTCGCCTCCTCGCTCTCAAGTGGGATCGCCAGATGATCGGCCACAACACCGACCACGATCCCCAGCGTCTCGTCGCCCATCCGGCTCAGCTCCTCATCGTCCTGATGGCCCGCCGTGAGGCTGAACATCATCCGGAACAGCCCCGGCTCGGCCCGCGCGAAATCGATATAGGACTGGCCCAACGCCGCGACCCGCGCGACCGTCCCCGCCGCATGGGCATCCGCCGCCTCCTGCATCCGCTCGCGCATCCGCAGCATCCCCAGAAAGACGACACCCCGCAGGATCTCGTGCCGGTCCTTGAAGTGCTTATAGGGCGCAGCCGTGCTCACCCCAGCCAGCCGGCACGCCTCCGCGATCGAGAACTCATCTGCCCCCTTTGTCTCCACCAAATGCCGCACCGCCTCCAGGAGCTGACCTTTCAGATTGCCATGATGGTAGTTTTTCTTCTCTTGTATCAGACCTTTACCTTCGGCCATTCCGCTCGCCCCTGATTTTTGTCTTGCCAATGTAAGCGTCGCAAACATATGTAAGCAATGCTAACTTTGAAAGGGTGACCCGATGTCCGACCCCCGATCCTCCCTCTGGCGGCGCGCCGCGCGGACCACCGGCAGACTTGGCCTCACCCTTGGCATCATCGCCATCTCCGCCGCTCTGATCCTCGCCGGACGAAGCGTCCTGGCCCAGCGCTCCGCCGCCGTGACCGGCCCAGAACCGGCCGCTGTCACCCCCGTCGCCACGCGCCCCATCGAGATGACAGACCATTACGAGGTCACTCGCCGCTTCTCGGGCCAGTTCGAGGCGCGGCAAGAGACCGCGCTCGCCTTCGAACGCGCTGGCACCATTGCCGAGGTACTGATCCGCGATGGCGACACGGTCACGCAAAATCAGCCAATCGCCCGCCTCGACACCCGCCTTCTGGAGGCCGAGGCCAAACGCCTCACCGCCCAGCGCGCGGGGCTTGAGGCGCAGGCCGAACTCGCCCGCCGCACCAACGCCCGCCAGGCCGAGCTGCGCGAGCGGGGCCACGCCTCCGATCAGCGCGTCGACGACACCTCCCTCGCCCTCGCCCAGCTCGAGGCCGGCATCGCCGAGATCGACGCGGCTCTCACCTCGACCCAAGTCAATCTCGGCAAATCCGTCCTGACCGCTCCCTTCACCGGCACCATCGGTGCGCGCCTTGTCGATGCAGGCACCATCGCCGCCCCCGGAAGCCCTGTCGCCACGCTCCTCCAGGACGGCGCTCCGCGCTTCCGCGCCGGGCTCGACCCCGCCCTGGCCGAGGCGCTGACCCTGGGCGATCCCGTCGAGATCACGCTCGGCACCGGCACCCGCACCGCGACTCTCGCCCATCTCTCCCCCGAGCTCGACACGATGACCCGCGCCCGCACCGCGCTCTTTGACGTCGACGGCCCCGCCCCGCCGTCCCGCGCGACCGGAGAGGTCGCCCTCACCCAGCGTATCGAGGCCACCGGCGCCTGGATCCCCCTCTCGGCCCTGCGCCAGGGCCCGCGCGGCACCTGGATCCTGCTCACCGTCGAAGACGGCGCCGTCGCGACCGAAGCCGCCGAAATCCTCCACGTCCAAGGCGCCCGCGCCTTCGTCCGCGGCACCTTCACGGACGGCACCGAATTCATCACCGGCGGCACCCATCGCGTCGTCCCCGGCCAGCCCGTCACCGCCGAGGAGGCTTTGGCATGGGCGCGCTGACCTTCCGCCAACCCCGCATCGTCGCCCTCGCCCTTCTCGTCATCATCGCCGCAGGCGCCTCGGCCCTGCTGGCCATCGGGCGGCAGGAAGATCCCACGATCACCAATCTATTCGCCACCGTCACGACACCCTATCCCGGCGCCGAGCCGGGCCGCGTCGAAACCCTCGTCACCGCCGAGATCGAGGACGTCCTGCGCGAGGTTGCCGAGGTCGATGTCATCAATTCCACCTCGACGACCGGCATGTCCATCATCTCCGTGGAGCTGGTCGAAACCACCCCCGAAAACCGGATCGAACAGATCTGGGCCGAGATCCGCGACAAACTCTCAGATACGGCCGTCCTCTTGCCACCGGGTGCGCTCGATCCCGAGCTTGATGCCGACGGCGTCAGCGCCTTCAGCGCCATCGTGGCCCTTTCCGCACGCCATGACGACGTTCCGATGACGCTGGCCGCCCGCTACGGCGATGCGCTCTCTGAAAAGCTGCGCAACGTCCCCGGCACCAAGCTGGTCGAGGTCTTCGGCCAACCCGAAGAGGAAATCCTCGTCACGTTGGAGACCTCTCGTGCTGCCGCCCTGGGTCTGACCGCCGATACCGTGGCCCAGGCCGTCCGGCAGGCCGACGCCAAGGTCAGCGCAGGCCGCGTCACCGGTGCGGGCGAGGATATCGTGATCGAGGTCTCGGGCGAGATCGAAACCTTGGACCGGCTCCGCGGCATCGTCCTGCGCGACGGCGCGGACGGTCTGACCCTGCGGCTCGGCGATGTGGCCGAGATCACGCGTGGTCCCAGAACCCCTCTGGCCGAGGCCGCGCTCCATAACGGGCGTCCCGCCATACTCGTGGCCGCCAGCCTCGAATCCGGTCTTCAGGTCGACATCTGGGCCGCGCAGATCCGCGGGGAGGTCGGCAGCTTCATCAGCACCGCCCCCGGCGGCCTCGACGTGCAGCTGATCTTCGATCAATCCACCTATACCGCCGACCGCTTGGCTGAGGTCGGCACGAACATGGCCATCGGTGTCGCCCTTGTCGTCGCCGTCTTGCTCGTCACACTCGGTCTGCGGGCCGCACTCATCGTCGCCATGGTCCTGCCGGTCGTCTCTCTGGCGACGCTGGCCACGATGAACCTGATCGGCCTGCCCATTCACCAGATGTCCGTCACCGGCCTGATCGTGGCGCTTGGCCTGCTGGTCGATGCCGGGATCGTCATGACCGACGAGGTCGGCCGCCGCCTACGCAGGGGGCTCGACCGGGCGCGCGCCGTCTCAGGCGCGGTCTCGCGCCTTGCAATGCCGCTCTTTGCGTCGACCGCGACGACCGCGCTCAGCTTCGTGCCGATGATCCTCTTGCCGGGCGGCGCGGGCGATTTCGTCGGCTCCATCGCGCTCGCCGTTGTTATCATGCTGCTCTGGTCCTTCGTCGTCGCCGTCACCATTACACCCGCCGTCGCGGGCTGGAGCCTGCCCGAAGGCTCCGCCACCGGCTGGAGCGCTACCGGCATTCCGTCCGGCGCTGTGGGCCGCCTCTTCGCCGCCTCGTTGCGCTGGTCCGGCCGCAACCCGGTCCGCTCCATCGCCCTCGCGCTGGTTCTGCCCATCATGGGCTTTCTGTCCTTGCCGCTTCTGACGGCCCAGTTCTTCCCGGGCGTCGATCGCGACCAGTTCCATATTGAGGTCGACCTGCCCCCCGGCACCGGCATCGACCGGACCCAAGCCGTCGTTGCCCGTCTTGATGCCGAATTGCGCGGCACGCCCGAGATCGAAAGCATCACCTGGACCCTCGGCCGCTCCGCTCCCGCCTTCTACTACAACATCACTGGCGGACGCGACGCGGCCCCGCGCTATGCCCAGGCGCTCATCCGGACCCAAAGCGCTGAGGCGACCGAGGCCGTCCTGCCGCATCTGCAACGCACCCTCCCAACCATCGCCCCCGAGGCGCAGGTCCTCGTGCGCGGCCTCGTCCAGGGCCCGCCCGTCAACGCCCCGGTCGAGCTGCGGCTGGTCGGCGACGACATCGATACCCTGCGCCAGACCGGAGAAGAGCTCCGCCGCCTTGCCGCCGCCTCCCCCGTCGTCACGCTGGCCCGCGCCTCGATCACCGAAGGCGCTCCGAAGCTGACCGTCGACGTAGATGAAGCCCGCGCCCGCCTCGCCGGTCTCGATCTGGGACAAGTCGCCCGACAGCTCGAGGCGGCGCTTGTCGGCAGCACAGGCGGCACGATGATCGAAGGGACCGAAGAGCTACCCGTCCGCGTCCGCTTCGGCGACGCCCTGCGCTCCGATCCTGCCGCGATCCGCGATATGCCGATCCTGCCACCCGCGCCTGTCCTCGACGGGTCTCTGCCCGCTCTACCGCTTTCGGCCATCGCCGAGATCCGCCTTGTCCCCGGCGAAGGCGTCATCACCCGCCGCAACGCCGAACGCGCCAACACGGTTCAGGCGTTCCTGCTGCGCGGCGTCCTCCCCGAAGAGGCGCTCTCGGACATCCAGGCGACAATCGCCCAAAGCGGCTTCACCCTGCCCCCCGAGATCCGGCTCGAAATCGGCGGCGACGCCGATGCCCGCTCCTCGACGCTCAACAACCTGCTCGCCTCGCTCGGCCTGATCGTCACGCTCTCGATCGCGGTCGTCGTGATGACTTTCCGCAGCTTCCGTCTGGCCGGTGTCGCCCTAGTGGTTTCGGGCCTTGCAGCGGGCCTGTCGATGCTGGCGCTCGCGATCTTCGATTACCCGTTCGGGATCAACGCAATCATCGGGCTCATCGGCTCCATCGGCGTATCGATCAACGCCGCTCTCATCATCATGACCGCCCTGCAGGAGGACGAGGCCGCCGCCACCGGCGATCCCGATGCGATGGCCGAGGTCGTCATGGGCTCCTCCCGCCACATCGTCTCGACCACGATCACCACCTTCGGTGGCTTCCTGCCCCTGATCCTCGCCGGAGGCGGCTTCTGGCCACCCTTCGCCATGGCCGTCGCCGGAGGGGTGTTGCTCTCGACCGTCGTCAGCTTTTACTTCACCCCGCCAGCCTTCCGTCTGGTCTACACCCGCAAGACAGCCCGCGCCGCCCCGCGGGAGGTCGCTCGCCCGCAGTCCCCGCTCCGCCCGATGCTTCTGGAGGCTGCCGAATAGAGCGCGAAACAATCCTGTCCTCGCAGAAGGGATTATCCATTGCCGTTGCGCGAAGCATGAGCGCCCGGTCCGTTAACACCGAACCGTGCCCGCGACTCACCGACCAAATACCGACGTGATACCGACCGGATACCGAAAGGCCCGTTTCGCGTCGCTCAGCCTCGTTAACCCGAATATCCCTTGGTTCGCGCTCCGCCGCGCCCGCTGCGCCAATCTTACCCACCGTTTGGGACCTTCGGACGCTTGCCCGCTCCGATCAGGAGGACTAGAACCCTCTCGAAAGCCGTCCGGGCGCGATCCGGCTCCGGCGCACAAAAAGCTACAGTTCAAGGAGCGCCCCATGGCAGACGCCGCCGTACACGGCCATGACCACGAGGACGACCGCGGGTTCTTCACTCGCTGGTTTATGTCGACAAATCATAAGGATATCGGCATCCTCTATCTCTGGGTCTCCGGAGTTCTCGGGTTCATCTCGGTCGCCTTCACCGTCTATATGCGGATGGAGCTCATGCATCCGGGCGTCCAGTACATGTGCATGGAAGGCATGCATTTCCTTCCGCAGGCGCTCGAGGATTGCACACCGAACGGCCACATCTGGAACGTGATGATCACCTATCACGGCGTCCTGATGATGTTCTTCGTCGTGATCCCCGCCCTCTTCGGCGGATTTGGCAACTATTTCATGCCCTTGCAGATCGGCGCGCCGGATATGGCGTTCCCCCGTCTGAATAATCTCAGCTTCTGGCTCTTCGTTGCGGGCTCCACCCTCGGCGTCGCTTCCATGCTGTCCCCGGGCGGCAACGGCCAACTCGGATCGGGCGTTGGCTGGGTCCTCTACCCACCGCTCTCAACCTCTGAAGCCGGGATGTCGATGGACCTCGCGATCTTCGCCGTCCACGTCTCGGGCGCATCCTCGATCCTGGGCGCGATCAACATCATCACGACCTTCCTGAACATGCGCGCGCCGGGCATGACGCTGCACAAGGTGCCGCTCTTTGCGTGGTCGATCTTCGTGACCGCATGGCTTATTTTGTTGGCCCTGCCGGTGCTTGCTGGGGCGATCACGATGCTGCTGACAGACCGGAACTTCGGCACGACCTTCTTCCAGCCTGCGGGCGGCGGCGACCCGATCCTCTACCAGCACATCCTCTGGTTCTTCGGGCACCCGGAAGTCTACATCATCATCCTGCCCGCCTTCGGCATCATCAGCCACGTCATCGCGACTTTCTCCAGAAAGCCGATCTTCGGCTATCTCCCGATGGTCTACGCCATGGTCGCAATCGGTGTTCTGGGCTTCGTCGTCTGGGCGCACCATATGTACACGGTTGGCATGTCCCTGACCCAGCAGAGCTATTTCATGCTGGCGACCATGGTCATCGCGGTGCCCACCGGCGTTAAGATCTTCAGCTGGATCGCGACGATGTGGGGCGGCTCGGTCGAGTTCAAGACGCCCATGCTCTGGGCCTTCGGCTTCCTCTTCCTCTTCACCGTGGGCGGCGTGACCGGCATCGTTCTCAGCCAAGCGGGCATCGACCGCGTCTACCATGACACCTACTACGTCGTGGCCCACTTCCACTACGTGATGAGCCTCGGAGCGGTCTTCGGAATCTTCGCAGGGATCTACTTCTACTTCCCCAAGATGACCGGGAAAATGCTGCCGGAATGGGCCGGAAAGATCCACTTCTGGGCTATGTTCATCGGCGCGAATATCACCTTCTTCCCCCAGCACTTCCTGGGCCGTCAGGGGATGCCGCGCCGCTATATCGACTACCCAGAAGCCTTCGCCTTCTGGAACTACGTCTCCTCTTGGGGCGCGTTCCTGAGCTTTGCGTCCTTCCTCTTCTTCATCGGCGTGGTCTTCTACACGCTGCTGAGAGGGGCCCGCACGGCCGAAGCGAACCCGTGGAACGAATATGCGGACACGCTGGAATGGACCCTGCCCTCGCCTCCGCCCGAGCATACGTTCGAGATCCTTCCCAAGCGCGAGGACTGGGACAAGACCCACGCCCACTGACCGGGGCCAACCGATGACAAGGGGTTCCGGGAAACCGGGACCCCTTTTTGCTTCCGCCGCGTTTTATCGATGAGATGTTAGGGGTATCTTAACCGACATGCCTTACGAGTGGATCGACACAGCGAATCAATCGGGCGACAGACCCGCAGAAATCGAACTGCATTGCTGGCCATACCGATCCCTGCCCCGTCGGGACATGGTTCTCTTTATCGGTGCCACGGCAGTCCTGATTTCGCTCCCGCTGATCGTCGTTCTGGGATCTCCGATCCTCTGGGGGCTGCTGCCCTTCTTTCTGATCGCCTTGGGCGCTGTCTGGTACGCGCTCGAACGGTCCTACCGGGACGGCGAGATCCTCGAAGAACTTCACCTCACGCCCGACGAGATCCGCATCGACCGCCACAATCCGCGCGGTCCCGACCAACACTGGGACGCCAATCCGCACTGGGTCCAGATCGCGCTCGACCATAAGGACGGTCCGGTCGAAAACTACGTCACCCTGCGCGGCGCGGGCCGCGAGGTCGAACTCGGCGCCTTCCTCATGCCCGACGAACGCGCCGCCCTCTACAGCGAGCTGAAGCAGCGTCTCGACGCCGTGCGCACCTGAACATGGCCCAGGCCCCCGCGACGTCCAAGACCCGCCGCCGCCTGCTGGAATGGGGCGCCGGCACGCTGGGGTCGAACTGGCTTCTGACCCGCCGCAAACTGCATCCGGCCGAAAAGGCCGCGCTCAAGCTGCGCATGCTGGGGCGCCTGCCCGGCAAACCGAAAGAGCCGCATTTCGCAATCCTCATCCCCCTCGTCGGCCCGGGCGATGTCGGCGACTGGGATGCGGTGACCCGCCGCCTGACCCGCACGGTCGAAAGCTTCAAGCGCCAGGAGTACAGGCGCTGGACCGCCTTCGTCTGCTGCCAGGAGCGTCCGCCCCTCCCCTGGTCGAGCCACCTGCGCTACACGCCCTTTCGCGATGCGGTCGAGGGCAACGACAAATGGGCCAAGTTGCGCACGCTCGCCAAGGCGATGACCGAACTGCGCGACGACGACCCCCAGGGCTTTGCCATGAGCTTCGATGCCGATGATCTGCTCGCAGACGGGCAACTGGCGAACATGGCCCAGCGCAAGACATCGGGCGGACATCTCGTCACGCAAGGCTACGTCGCCGATATCGGCGAAGACCGTATCGCCCTCGCCCGCCCGCAAAGCGTCTCTCAGCCGGGCCAAAAGGCGTTCTGGAAACTCTGCGGTAGCTCCGCCGCTTTTCGCTACGATCTGCGGCACGGGATGAAAACGGAGCTCGCCTTCCTGGCCGCGGCGCTCAGCCACGAGCACCGCATGTTCCCGCATCTGGCGGCCCTTTCAGGCCGCCCGCTGAGACCGCTTGATGATCCGGCGGTGCTATACCTTTTGAATCATGGGGAAAATTTCGGCGCGCGTCGCGGCCGAACCGAGTTCAAACAGCGCTTTGCAAACCGGTTCGAGATCACTGATCCCGATCAGCTCGACGAGATCAGGACCAAATTCCCGCCCTTCTGACGCGCCTTTTCAGCTCAGGCGGTCCTTCACCATAGGTCCGACCTTCCCGAAATCCATGCGGCCCGTGTATTTCGCTTTCAACGCTGCCATCACCTTACCCATATCGCGGATCGAACTCGCGCCCGTCTCGGCAATCGCCTTGTCCACAGCGGCGGCAATCTCGTCATCGTCCAGCTGCTTGGGCAGATAGTCCTCGATGATCCGGATCTCCGCGCGCTCCTTCTCGGCCAGCTCCAGCCGCCCGCCTTCCTCATAGGCCCGCGCGCTTTCCTGCCGCTGCTTGACCATCTTGCCCAGAATGGCCAGCACGCCCGCATCCTCGAGCGTCGGCACCTCGCCCTCACCGGCATCGGCCCTGAGCGCAATCTCGCGATCCTTGATCGCTGCCGAGATCAGGCGCAGCGTCGCCAGTCGCTCTGTTTCCTTAGCGCGCATCGCCTCTTTGAGGCCCGCAGTGATCCGCGTCTTCATATCCATTCGGTGGTCCATCCGGTCATGTGTGGAAGGTCTGCACGCTAGCCCCGCGGAACCGGAGTGACAAGAACCGACCTCGCGTCGTCCGGCCATTGACCCGGACCCGCGCCCTGCGTAAGACCGCATCGTTTGCCCCTAGCCCGGAGACCGCGATGCCTGATCCCACCCCCGGACGGCCCACCGCCTGCCTCGCGCTGGCCGATGGTACGCTCTTTTACGGCAAGGGCTTTGGCGCGACCGCCCAGACCGTCGCGGAGCTCTGTTTCAACACCGCCATGACCGGTTATCAGGAGATCATGACCGATCCCTCCTATGCCGGACAGGTCGTGACCTTCACCTTCCCGCATATCGGCAATACCGGCATCACGCCCGAGGATGACGAGACCGCCGATCCCGTGGCCGAGGGTATGATCGTCAAATGGGACCCGACCGAGCCCTCCAACTGGCGCGCCATGGGCCGCCTGCCCGACTGGCTCGCCGCGCGCGGCCGCATCGGCATGGGCGGCGTCGACACCCGCCGCCTGACCCGAGCGATCCGCCAGCAAGGCGCGCCCCACGTCGCGCTCGCCCATGATCCTGAGGGTAATTTCGACGTCGAGGCCCTTGTGGCAAAGGCCCGCGCCTTTAACGGCCTCGAAGGTATGGATCTGGCGAAAGGCGTCACTTGCGCCCAGTCCTATCGCTGGAACGAGATGCGCTGGGCCTGGCCCGAAGGCCATACGGAAAAGGCCCCCGGAGGCCCCAAGGTCGTCGCGATCGACTACGGCGCCAAACGCAACATCCTGCGCTGTCTGGCATCGGCGGGCTGCGACGTCACCGTCATGCCCGCAACCGCGACCGCCGAAGACGTGCTCGCCCAGAACCCCGACGGCGTCTTTTTGTCCAATGGCCCCGGAGATCCCGCGGCAACCGGTGAATATGCCGTGCCGATGATACAGGAGGTATTAAAGACCAACCTTCCCGTCTTCGGCATCTGTCTGGGCCATCAGATCCTTGCGCTCGCTTTGGGCGCACGGACGATCAAGATGAACCACGGCCACCATGGCGCAAACCATCCCGTCAAGGACATGGAGACCGGCAAGGTCGAAATCACATCGATGAATCATGGCTTCACTGTCGATAGCCAAACCTTGCCCGAGAATGTTGCGGAGACCCATGTCTCGCTCTTTGACGGCTCGAACTGCGGCATCCGCCTGAAGGACCGCCCTGTCTTCTCGGTGCAATACCACCCCGAAGCCAGTCCGGGTCCCCAGGACAGCTATTACCTCTTCGAGCGGTTCGCCGAGGCTATCAAAGACCGGATGCAGACCCCCGCTTAACGTTTTCTTAAACAAGATCCTCCAGCGTCTCGCCTTGGGACGTTTGGCTGAAGGATCGGTTTATGAAAACCGGTATAAGCGTCGTCCGTAGTCCCGACATTCGGTCCTTGCAGGCGTTCGCGTCACTGGAAGACCGGCTGATCGATGCCGGTATCTGCTCATCCGAACTGATGGCGGTCCTTAAACGACGGCAAGCCGAGACGGGGCAGCCGCTTGCCGATCTCGTCTGCGTCTCGGGCGTGGCGAGCGAGGATGCGGTCGCCGGTGCAATCTCCGGTCAGTTTGGCGTGCCGCTGATCGATCCTCAGGCCGAACCTCCGCAATCCGCCTATCTCATGATGTACGGCCCCCACCGGGCCGCGCGCACTCAGCTTCTGCCCTGGCGGCGGATTGGCGGGGCAATGGTCGTCCTTACCGCTCGGCCCGAAGAATTTCCACGCCACCGCGAAGAGCTCGAGAAGATCTTCGGCACCGTTCGCATGGCCCTTGCAACGCCCGGCGCTTTGCGTGCGGCGATCCAGCATCTGGCCGGGGACAGCCTGCGCGACCGGGCCGAAACCCGTGTCGCGGTGGACGACAGCTGCAGGACATGGCGCTCTCGTCACGCGCTTGCTGTCTTGGTCGTCGCAATCCTCCTTCTGGGGACCGGTCTGATCGCTGCGCCTGTCATGACCGTACTGGTGCTGACGATCTGGGCACTCTTCACCCTCGCGCTGACGATGGGCGTCAAGGCCGCCGCCGCCATCACCCATCTCCGCCACGACCCCCGGCAGGCGCCCGACATCCCGGTCGCCGTTCCGCACCGTGTCCCGGTCGTCTCGATCATCGTGCCTCTGTTCAAGGAAACCCAGATCGCGGAACATCTTCTCGCCCGCCTTCAGGACATCGATTATCCGCGAGAGTTCCTCGATATTCATCTCGCGCTTGAGGAGAACGACCTCACAACCCAAAAGACGCTGGCCAAGACCCACCTCCCTCCATGGATCCGTCCCATCGTGGTCCCCGCAGGAGCGCTTCAGACAAAGCCGCGTGCGCTCAACTACACGCTCGACTTCTGCCGAGGCAGCATCGTCGGAGTCTACGACGCCGAAGATGCTCCCGCCTCGGACCAGTTGCGCCGGGTCGTCGCACGCTTCGCCACCTCACCGTCCGAGGTGGCGTGCCTGCAAGGCGTGCTCGATTACTACAATCCCCATGCCAACTGGCTGACCCGCTGCTTCACCATCGAATACGCCACCTGGTTCCGCCTTGTCCTTCCGGGGCTCGAGCGGATGGATCTGCCGATCCCGCTCGGCTGCACGACGCTGTTTTTCCGCCGCGACGTGCTCGAGGAACTCGGCGGCTGGGACGCGCATAACGTTACCGAAGATGCCGATCTCGGCATGCGCCTCGCCCGGCGCGGCTACCGGACCGAGCTGATCGCGACGACAACCGAGGAAGAAGCGAATGGACGGATATGGCCGTGGATCAAACAGCGGTCCCGCTGGCTCAAGGGCTATGCGATCACCTACGCCGTCCATATGCGACGGCCGCGCACGCTCTGGCGTGAACTGGGGCCCTGGCGGTTCTTCGGCATGCAAGTGCTGTTTCTCGGCACGCTCAGCCAGTTCGTTCTGGCACCGCTGCTCTGGTCATTTTGGCTAATTGCGTTTGGCCTGCCCCATCCGCTGACGACGATCCTGGCGCCGCCGGCACTCTGGACGATGGTAGGCTTTCTCCTTTTGACAGAAGCCATCAACATCGCAGCCGGCATTCTCGCCGTCCGGCAAACGCGCCACAGGGGGCTTATGCCTTGGATTCCGACATTGCACCTCTACTTCCCGCTTGCCGCACTCGCCTCCTACAAAGGCCTGTGGGAGCTGACGCGCAACCCCTTCTACTGGGACAAGACCGCCCATGGCTTGCTGCTCGGGGAGGCTACTCCGCCGCTTCCACCGCCTGAGCATCCAGCTTCAGACGTGTGATATAGGCGTTCGAGATATGATCGCGGAGGGCCTTGTAGGCCCTGCCTGAATCCCGTGCCGCGATCGCATCCACGATCTCGTCATGCTCGGCCAGAGTGCCCGCACTGCGGCCCTCGGCGGCCAGCGATGTCGTGGCCAGCAAAGCCATCGATCGGTGAACCAGATCAAGCTGTTGCACCAGAAACCGGTTATGCGAAGCCAGATGGATCTGCTTATGGAACCGCCGGTTCGCGCGGCTGAGCGCTTTGGGATCATCCGCCAGCGCCCTGTCGGCGGCCGCCATGTCACGCAGCACCGAAATCTCCTCCGGCGTCGCATGAACCGCGGCGAGCCGCGCGGCCAGCCCTTCCAGCTCTCCGCGCACGACATAAAGCTCCGCAAGCTGCGTGTGATCGAGCGACGCCACCATCAAGGACCGCCCATCCCGGGTCAAAAGCGACTGCGTCTCAAGACGCTGCAATGCTTCGCGAATAGGCGTTCGGGAGACCCCGAACCGGTCGGCAAGCTCGCTTTCGACCAGCCGATCTCCCGGGCGATAAACGCCCACGTCGATCGCCTCCAATATCAGATCATAAGCATCCTTCAGCGGCGCTTTATGCTCGGCCATCACGCACCCCTCCTCTTGAGGCTGGACCATCCTAACCTCCAGATCGGTCGCCGCATATCCCCGATTGCCGCGAGCAGGTTCTCGCAGTAGCGTCCCGCCATGCCGCGTGACCAGTTCAAGCCGATCCGCCATTGGGTCTTCGATCTCGACAACACCCTCTATTCGCCGGATGCACGGCTCTTCGATCAGATCGAGGACCGGATGGCCAACTGGATTGTCCGAACGCTCGATCTGCCGCGAGAGACCGCCAACGAGATCCGCAAAAGCTACTGGCAGACCTATGGAACCACGCTGGCCGGTCTCATGGCCGAGCACAAGGTCGAGCCCGACGCCTTCCTCGCCGACGTCCACGACATCGACCTTTCCGTCCTGACGCCCGATCCGGACCTGCGCCGGGCCATCGACGCCTTGCCTGGACGCCGCATCGTTTTCACGAACGGAGACGGTGCCTATGCCCGCCGCGTTCTGGCCGCGCGCGGGCTCGATAATCTCTTCGAAGCGATCTACGGCGTCGAGGATGCCGCCTACCGCCCCAAACCCGAGCGCGAGGCGTTCCGGCTTGTCTTCGACGCAGACAAAGTGACACCCGCACAATCGGCCATGTTCGAGGACGATACCCGCAACCTGCAAACCGCTCACGACTTTGGACTGCGCACGGTGCATGTCGCACCAGAGGCTGACGAGCAGCCGCATATCCACCACCACACGGACGATCTGCCGGGCTTCTTGTCGCAACTTGTCTGAGAGGCTTTGCCCGACCCGCCCGTCCCCCTATCTTCGAGGATATGACAGTGGAACAGACCGATATCCTCATCTCCGGCGGCGGCATCGCCGGCCTTATCGCTACCATCGCCTTCGGACGCGAGGGGCTCAATGTGCTGTGCGTGGACCCTGCCCCGCCGGTCACCGACGAGCAGACCGAAGGAGCCGATCTTCGGACAACCGCGTTTCTTCAGCCCGCTCGCGATCTGCTGGACGAAATCGGGCTCTGGCCTCGGCTCGAGGATGAGGCGACGCCTCTTCAGGTGATGCGCATCGCCGATCTGGGCGGCAGCTCTGCGATCCGCGACTTCGACGCCGCAGATATCTCTGACCGGCCCTTCGCTTGGAACCTACCGAACTGGCTGACCCGCCGCGAAGCGCTCGCCCTGATCGAGGAGATGGAGAACACCGAATTCCGCTCCGGCGTCGGTACCGCCGACATCCTCACCCGCGAAAGCGAGGCCCGCATCCGTCTGACCGATGGCACGCAGGTGCGTGCGCGTCTTTTGATCGGCGCAGATGGAAAAGGCTCGCCGGTGCGCGAGGCGCTCGGGATCGGTCTGCGCAAGACCAGCTATCCGCAAAAGGCGCTTAGTTTTGCGGTGACGCATCCCAAACCGCACGGGAATGTCTCGACCGAGATCCACCGCTCTGGCGGACCCTTCACACTCGTCCCTCTTCCCAACCGAGATGGTCAGTCCTGCTCTGCGATCGTTTGGATGGAAACCGACGACGAAGCCGACCGCCTTCTCGCCTTGGACGAAACGGCGTTCGAGCAGGAAGCGACCGAACGCAGCAACAGCTATTTCGGACCGCTCACGCTGGTCTCGAAGCCGACCGGCTGGCCCATGACGAACCAGATCGCCCGCAGCTTCATCGGCGAACGCACGGCCCTGATCGCCGAAGCTGCCCACGCGGTGCCACCCATCGGCGCGCAAGGGCTCAACATGAGCCTTGCCGATATCGCGATGCTTCGGGATCTGATCCGCGAAGCTCCGGACAAGCTCGGGACACAGGCCATGCTCGCAGGCTACGATCGGGCCCGGCGGCTTGAGACGCGCCTGCGCGTGGCTGGGATCGACATGCTGAACCGAGTCTCCATGGCCGATACCGCTCCGATCAAGGCCGCCCGGTCGCTGGGGATGCGCGCGCTGCATGACATCGCACCGATCCGCCGGGGCCTGATGCGCCTCGGGCTGGGCAGCTAGCGAATGGGCCTTTTTCCGAAGGTCGACCTGAAAGTCGTCGCATGGGACATTCACGGTGTGCTTTGCCCCATAGAAGGCACGCTCGATTTCGATGAAGCTCTACTCGACTGGGCCGAGACGCTGTCGTCTCAAGGGCTCAGGCAAATCGCCCTGACCAACGCCCCGCCTGACCGAATGCGCGAGATCCAGACCCATCTCGGCGATTGGCCCGCCATCGATCTGGTTCTGACCTCCGCAGGCACGGATCTGACGAAAGCCGACCCCGCCTTCTACGATCATGTTGCCTCGGAACTCGGCACCCTCCCCGGTTCGATCCTTCTGATCGACGACAAAGGCGCGAATATCAACGCCGCAGCCGCCGCTGGATGGCGCGGCTTTCGCTACTCTTCTTTGGCCCGTGACGCCTTGAAACGCTCGCTCAAGCTGTGACGCGCCGATTGCATCCCTAAGCAAAACCGCTAGAAGTCCCCGGACGCTTGATATCTGGGCACAGGAGAGGGACCGAAATGCGCGTTTACTATGATCGCGACTGCGATGTGAATCTGATCAAGGACAAGAAGGTCGCGATCCTGGGCTACGGCTCTCAAGGCCACGCGCATGCGCTGAACCTGCGCGACAGCGGTGCAAAGAACCTCGTCGTTGCTCTCCGCGAGGGCTCTGCCTCCGCCAAGAAGGCCGAAGGCGAAGGTCTCAAGGTCATGGGCATCGCCGAAGCCGCTGCTTGGTGTGATCTCATCATGTTCACCATGCCCGACGAATTGCAGGCTGAAACCTATCGCAAATATGTTCACGACAATATCCGCGAAGGCGCCGCTATTGCCTTTGCGCATGGCCTAAATGTCCATTTCGGACTGATCGAGCCGAAAGAGGGCATCGACGTTATCATGATGGCGCCCAAGGGCCCTGGCCACACCGTCCGAGGCGAATATACCAAGGGCGGCGGCGTTCCTTGCCTTGTAGCAGTTGATACCGATGCGTCAGGCAAAGCGCTCGAACTGGGCCTCTCCTACTGCTCAGCCATCGGCGGCGGACGCTCGGGCATCATCGAGACGAACTTCCGTGAGGAATGCGAAACCGACCTCTTCGGCGAACAGGCCGTGCTCTGCGGCGGTCTGGTCGAGCTGATCCGCTGCGGCTTCGAAACCCTGGTCGAGGCGGGCTACGCCCCTGAGATGGCTTATTTCGAATGTCTCCACGAGGTGAAGCTGATCGTCGACCTGATTTACGAAGGCGGTATCGCAAACATGAACTACTCGATCTCGAACACCGCCGAATACGGTGAATACGTCTCTGGCCCCCGCGTTTTGCCCTACGACGAGACCAAGGCCCGCATGAAAGATATCCTCACCGATATCCAGCGCGGCGCCTTCGTGCGCGACTTCATGGCCGAAAATGCTGTGGGCCAACCGTTCTTCAAAGGCACGCGCCGCATGAATGACGAGCACCAGATCGAGGAAGTCGGCAAGAAACTCCGGGGCATGATGCCTTGGATCTCTGCGGGCAAGCTTGTGGATCAGGACAAGAACTAAGGACAAGCCGGCGGCGGCTCTAACAAGACGTCGCCGGCAGGGATCCCCTTTCATGGGAACACATAACCCGTTGGAAATGGACAATGTCGTCCGCCCCAAGACGCGGGATCGAGGTATCTGTTTCCTGCACCTGCCCAAGACCGCAGGCTCTTTCGTTGTCGCTTGTTTCGAAGAAAGATATGGGGCGGAAAACTGCGCGCCCTTTATCGAAGGGCATCTGGTCAAATCGATATCGACCGGAACAGCTGATCCCATAGCCGCCGATTTCATAAGCGCCCATGCGTCCTTCCATACCCTTTCGATTGCCGGGGTGCGACAGCGGTTCGATCTCTTCACGATCCTGCGGGACCCTGTCGACCGGCTCGTGTCGCACATGAACTGGATGGATCGCTACAATCATAGGGATCGGCGGCAAGAACTCAGACAGCTCCCCAAAGCGCATCTGACGCTTCTCGAACAGCTCAAGAGCGCTGATTGCCACGACGTAGACTCGATGCGCCGGTTCTTTCACCTGGACGATCTGACAAAGGCGCAATTCCTATTGAACATGCAAACCGGCATGGTCATGGATTGCATCCGTAAGGATATCCTGTCGATCGCCGCCCTCTCGCAGCTTCCGAACGAGGCCATTCGAAAGCGTCTGCGCAAGTTTCGCTTCGTCGGTCAGGTTCAGGAGTTCAACGATCTCTTTCTGGCCCAGACCGGGTTCGACCCCGCAGATCTCGGCGACGGCGTGAACAAGACCCATCAGGGACGCTTTTCCCGGACGCCAGAGCTTGAACGCTTCTGTCAGCCCTATGTCCAGGCCGACAAACGATTGCTCACGATCTGTAAGGCAGAGCGGGCCAAGGGCAATCTGAATGATCTTGTGATCGACTAGGGCAGACAAAGGGGCGTGCCGCGCGCACCTCGCTGAGTGCCCAAAGAAAAGCCCCAAACTCCAATTTCCTTAGAGTTCGGGGCTATTTTGGAGCTCGTTCGAGCGCGCTCACTTGTCTGCGTTGCTCTCGGCAAGTGCCGAAGGGGATGTCGTAGGATCTTCAAGTCGATCCTCCGTCTTTGACTTGCTGCGCAAGGCAAAAACGATGACAGCTCCGAACGTAACAAGCGCAAGAACGGCAATTAACGGAAAGCTGTCCATGCCAATCTCCTGTTTTTCGTTCCCAGTACGCCGCTAACCGCAAAGACCGACAGAAGGTTCCTCAGATCGCCGCTTCGACCTCCGCGACAATTCCGCCAACCACTTCTTCAAGCAGATCCGAATCGTCTGCCTCGCCCATCACACGGATCAACGGCTCGGTCCCGGATTTGCGTATGACCAGACGGCCATGACCGTTCAGCTGTGCCTCCGCATCGGTAATCTTGTCCTGCACGGTCTTCAGTCCCAGCGGATCCTGCCCGGTCTCGTAACGCACGTTCCGTAAAAGCTGCGGCACTGGGGTGAAGACAGTGGCAAGCTCGCTCGCCTTGCGCCCACTTCGGACCATCTCGGCCAAAAACTGGAGGCCTGCGATCAGGCCGTCGCCGGTTGTCGCGAAATCAGTCATCACGATATGGCCTGACTGCTCCCCGCCAAGGTTCCAGCCGCCCCGGCGCATGGCCTCGACGACATACCGGTCTCCGACCTTGGTCCGCTCAAGCCGCATTCCCGCGTCCGTCAGGAACCGCTCGAGCCCCAGGTTCGACATGATGGTCGCAACCAGCGTGCCATCCTTTAGCTTGTCGTCCTCCGCCCATCGCCGCGCCATCAGGGCCATGATTTGATCGCCGTCCGCAATCCGGCCCTGCTCGTCGATCAGGATGATCCGGTCCGCATCCCCATCAAGGCATAGCCCGACATCGGCCCCGTGAGAGACGACGGCCTCAGCCGCCGTTTGCGGCGCTGTTGATCCGCACCCATCGTTGATATTCGTGCCATCGGGCGACGTTCCGAGCGGGATAACCTCTGCTCCCAATTCCCAAAGGACCTCCGGCGCGGTCTTGTATGCCGCGCCATTCGCGCAATCGACAACGACCTTCATCCCATCCAGGCGCATTCCGGTCGGGAAGGTTGATTTTACTCGCTCCTGATAGCGAAACCGTCCGTCATCGATCCGCTTGGCCCGCCCGATATTTCCTGCTCCTGCCGGCTCGGTGCCGTTCTCCACGAGCGCCTCGATCTCTGCTTCGGCCTCGTCAGACAGTTTGAAGCCATCGGGACCGAAGAATTTGATACCGTTGTCATGATGCGGGTTGTGGCTGGCCGAGATCATGATGCCGAGATCTGCGCGCATCGAAGGCGTAATCAGCCCGACCGCCGGTGTCGGCACCGGTCCCAATAGCAGAACATTCATACCTGTTGAGGTCAGCCCAGCGGTCAGCGCGTTCTCGAACATGTATCCCGACAGCCGGGTATCCTTGCCGATGACGACCCGATGACCATGTTTGCCGTCCCTGCGGAAATACCGGCCCGCCGCCGCGCCCAGGCGCATGGCGATCTCTGCGGTCATGGGGTGAACGTTAGCCTTGCCCCGGACTCCGTCCGTTCCGAACAATTTACGGTCCATGGAATGCTCTCCTCTCGCTCCGTCCGGCCTCTGTCAGAATAGAGCCAGTTGTAGAGCCATTGCCTGCCGGGTTGCAGCCATATCATGAACCCGGGTGATCTGCACCCCTTGCCGGATCCCATGCAGCGCCACCGCAACCGATCCGGGAACCCGCCGGTCGGGAACGGGCTCGCCTCCGATCCGGCCTATGAACCCTTTGCGGGACACACCCAAAAGGATCGGACATCCCAGACCATGAAACAGTGACAGACGCTTCAGCAGGGCAAGGTTATGGGCCTCCGTTTTGCCGAACCCGATCCCGGGATCGACAACGATCCGCGAACGAGCAATTCCAGCAATCTGTGCTGCATCAACCCGGTCGGCCAAAGCGTCATAGACATCAAGGAGGACATCCTCGTAAGTCGGATCGTCCTGCATCGTCTTCGGATCACCTGCCGAATGCATTAGGCAAACTGGCGCCTCCGCCCCAGCGATCACAGAGGCCATCGCCTTGTCATAGGTCAGGGCGGAAACATCGTTGATCAGCGTCGCCCCTTTTGCCAAAGCCCCTCGCGCGACGCCTGCCTTGCGGGTGTCGACCGAAACGGGCGCATGGGCAGCAAGCGCCTCCACAACAGGCAGCACACGGCGCGATTCCTCGTCTTCAGGGACAGGCTCCGCTCCGGGACGTGTGCTTTCCCCTCCGATATCCAGAAGATCGGCGCCTTCCTTCATCAGCGCTAATCCATGGGTAATCGCAGCCTCGCCCAGATGCTGTCCTCCATCCGAAAAGCTGTCCGGGGTGGCGTTCACAACCCCCATCAGGCGTGGCTGGTCCATCTGTAGGCCAACGCATGAGATGCGCGGTTCGGTTAGACGCGCTAACTCGCGTGCCTCAAAATCCCGAGCCGGAACGATCCTGGGTGCAGCATCCCGCGACAGAACCTCTAGCTCCGTGAACCAGGCCCATCCCCCGGCCAGTGGAAATGCATCATTCGGGCGCGCGACATCGGTCCGCGCAATAGGGCGATAGTAGTCCCGTGTCACAACAGGCTATCAGCCGCGACTGAAACCTCCCGGACGGGACACTCCGCCGGACCCGCTGCCACTCCAACGCAGACAAGCTCGGCCGCCGCCATTTGTCCGGCAAACCAGCCCGCCAATACCACGGGATCCTCCGGGCCGGGAGGCACTGTATCAACCGCATCCAGGACCAGCTTGGACGGTGCCCAGACACTGATCTGCCCGTTCCTCATGCCCCAATCCAGCTCTGTCGCGGTCTCCACCACAACGCATCGCGGATCCCGGCCCGCCAGAACCCAGCAGGCCTGCTCCAGCGACAGAAGATCAATGCGACGCTGTACCATCTTCACCGGCGTCTGCGGAGCATCGGTCTGGGGCGGGCAGACAGTCAGAATGGTCGGCACGCCCGAGCGCTCCAACGCATCGAGCCAATTCGAAAGCTGCCCGGACTGCACCGCCTCGTTGGCCAGCAGGACGACACGCGGGTGAAGCACTGCAGTGTCTGCCGGGCTGACCACACGCAAACCGTCGCGCCGCGTGCGCACAATCTCGACGCCAAGCGCTCCTGGACCCCGATCCAGCTTCTCAATACGAACGAATGTCCGCACCGCCTGCGGCTCAAGCAGGATGCGCTCTGCGACCCGCTCAGCCAGAGTTTCAAGAAGATTGATCCGCTCCGCACCGATCTCTGTGGCAATCGCTTCGGTGACACGGTCGTAGCTCAGAATCCGGTCCACATCGTCCTCGATCGGACCGTCTAGCGGGCGAACCTCGACGACGACATTGAAGCGAATACGCTGGGTCGTGCCGCGCTCGGCCTGAAAGGCACCGATCTCCACACTGACAGTGTGATCCCTGAGCGAAATCCTGTCGCGCAGCGTCTCTGAGGTCGCAGCCGCGCGTTCCGCGGGATGGGCAAAGGCCAGATGAATATCGTCGGTCATGATCGACAGCCACAGGCCTGGATGGCCCCAGCTGCCGCCTTACCCCAGTCAGCCTCCCGACGACAAGAGGCGCATCCCCTAGCTGGAGGCCGCCGTCCGGGTGATCTCGCGATAGAAGTAGTGCGCGCCGATCGCGGCCGTTTTGGGGAACACAGAAGCCCAGTTCGGATTAACGGCCTTCGTATGGTAATGGGTCGCCCCCTGCGTCAGCTGACGCGGCGCCCCGTCCAGAAGTAAACGAGCGACTTTCCCGACCCGCGCATAAGCACGCGGCTCGTTTATCACTTCCGCAATCCCGTCGCAGGTATAGCTGAACTGGCAGGCATACTTTCGGCCTGTTCCCTGATTCACTACCTCGCAGACCGTATCGGGATAGCGCGCGCTTTCCACCCGGTTCATGATGACCTCAGCCACGGCAAAGATGCCGGAAACGCTTTCGCCCCGCGCTTCGAAGTAAAGCGCCTCAGACAGGCATTCCCACTGCTGTCCGCCATCGGCTTCGGGAAGCTCGGCCAGAAATGAGCGGTTATACTCGATCTCGCTTTCATCCACGTCCAGCGCGATGGAAGCTTCTGTCACTACGACGGGGGCACTGAACACCATGGCGTCGGATGCAGGAGCAGGTTCGATCGACGCCAGATCAGATCCAAGCAACGCGCCCAAGCGGGCACTCATCAATTCGCTGGCCTGAGCCACTCCGCAAACAGCAAAAGCACAGACCACAGCAACAGCACGAAACCCGAAAGTCTTGACGATCATCAGCAGCTATCCCTTCCTCGGCGGACCCCTATTTCCGCGATCAGGGGGCTATCTATGGAAAGGTGTCCCTAACGTAAACCCGATGGAATGGTGCAGGACGTCGCACCCATGGAACAATGAGGCTACGTTCTCACATCACTGATAAATAAGAATCTTTCCGGGTTTTGCCGGAGGCTCTGTCAACCCCATACGTCCCGCAACAGCGAGCCGGGCAGCGGAAAGTCGCGCACCGGGCACCCGAAACGGAGAGCAGGACACATAGTCGAAACCATGCGACCGGCAGAAGGCGATTGTCGCCTGATCGGCTCCATGTTCGCCGCAAATCGCAAGGACCAGATCGTTGCGGGCGGTCCGGCCACGCTCTGCGGCGATCGTCAAAAGCTCGCCTACACCTTCAAGATCAAGCGTGTGGAACGGGTCCTCACGATAGACCCCCTGTTTGACATATTCCGACATGAACCGCCCGGCATCGTCCCGCGACAGGCCATAGGTCATCTGCGTCATGTCGTTGGTGCCAAAGCTCAGAAAGGCGGTATTCTCCGCGATGTCTCCGGCGCGCAGCGCGGCGCGCGGTGTCTCGACCATCACCCCCAACCGATAGGTGACCTCGCGGCCGGTCTCCGTCTGCACAGCGGCAGCCACCGAATCGATCCGCGCGCGAACGATCTCGACCTCCCGCTGGGCGCTGACCAGCGGAAGCATGATATCGGGCACGAACTCGCCGCCCGTTTTCTCGGACAGACCGATCGCAGCTTCAAAGATCGCGCGGGCTTGCATGTCATAGATTTCAGGCACGGTGATCCCGAGCCGCACGCCCCGCATCCCCAGCATTGGATTGTATTCCGACATCCGCTCCGCACGTTCCATCACGTCCGACAAGGGCTGGTCGAGCGCTTCAGCCAAATCGCGCAGCCCTGCGCGGTCGCTCGGAAGGAACTCGTGGAGCGGCGGATCGAAAAGGCGAATGCAAACGGGTAGCCCCTCCATAATCTCGAACAGTCGGGTAAAATCGGCGCGCTGCATCGGCAAAAGCCGGTCGAGCGCCGCAGCCCGGTCGTCATCTCGCTGCGCAAAGATCATCTCGCGCATCACGGTCAGCCGTTCTCCGTCAAAGAACATATGTTCCGTGCGGCAAAGCCCGATCCCCTCGGCCGAGAAATCGCGGGCTGTCTGCGCGTCGTCCGGCGTGTCGGCATTCGCGCGCACCCCGATATCGCGCAGATCGTCCGCCCAGGACAGCAGGGTCCGGAACGCATCGTCGAGCGCCGGCTCGATTGTGCCAGGCTGCCCGATCAGGACATCGCCCGTATGGCCATCAACCGTCACGATCTCGCCCGCGCCCAGAACGCGGCTGCCGGCCCGGATCGTTCGCTTGCGCGTGTCGATTGTCAGGTTCGATACGCCGACAACGCAAGGCAGGCCCAGCCCGCGACCGATCACAGCAGCATGGCTCGTGATCCCTCCGCGCGCGGTGACAACGCCCGACGCCGCATGCATTCCGCGAATGTCTTCGGGCGTCGTCTCGCGGCGAACAAGGATGCTCTGCTCTCCACGTGCCGCTGCCGCCTGAGCCTCCGAGGCCGAAAAGACGAGCTGCCCGCTCGCCGCACCCGGGCTGGCCGCGATCCCACTCGCCATCACCTCCCGCGCCGCATCAGGCGCAACCTGCCGGTGCAACAAATCATTCAGCGTATTGGGCGCGATCCTGAGAACCGCCTCCTCCCTCGGGATCACGCCCTGCTCTCCCAAAGCGACAGCAATCCGAACGGCCGCCCGGCTGGAGCGGGGCAAACGCACCGCATCGAGGACATGGAGAACACCGCTCTCGATGGTGAACTCCACCTGCATTTCTTCGCGCAACCGCTCCCGCGCCAGCGCGCCGATCCGGATCAGATCCGCATAGATCTCGGGGCAAAGCTCTTCTAATGACGGCCCGCGCGGATCGCGCGTCAGATAGATCGCACCTTCCTGCGCCAGTGCATCCCTGCCTTGGCTCTGGCTTAGATACCGTCCCTTCACCTCTGGCGCGCCGGTCACTTCTGAGGCGAACTGGATCACGCCCGCGCCGCTTTCGGGCGCGCCAACGCCAAGGGCCATCTCCTGAACGACAAGGCCAAGCCCCGCATCCGCAGGGGCACCCTTCGCTTCCCTCAAGATCCGCGCCGTTGTGCCATCCCAGGCCCGCGCCATGAACCGCAGAACCTCGCCAAGCTGCCGCGCCGGATCCTGCGGGAATGGCTCGTTCGTTTCCGCCTCATAGGCGGCCAGCATCGCGGCAAGGCTAGCCTCATCCGCATCATCCGGCAGCTCGAACGGCTCGGGATCCAGACGGGCGACATTGATCGCAAAGGACTGGATGAACCGCAGATAAAGGCTGATCGCAGAGGCCAGGCCGATCTCGTCCGCCAGCGCTGCGCAACGCGCATCGTTCATTCCGATATTCAGAACCGCACCGGGCCCGCCCCAATCGGGATCGAGCGAGGAAGGCCTCACAGATACAAGAGGCGTTGGCCCGAAAGGCTCGAGCACCGCATCGATATCTGGCATCCGCCCCTGCGCGATGCCCCGGACGGTGTCAAAGCTCAGCGCGACGGTAGTTGGAACCGGCATATCAAGCCGAATCAGCCGCTGGAGACATTTCGCACGCCCGCCAAACACCTCCGCCGTCATGCTCGCGGTCGGCGTGATGAGCGTTATCGCGTTGAATGTCGTATGTTTCTGCACCGCGGCGAATTCTCCTGCTGATGCAGCATAGGGGTTACCCGCGCGTCATCAAGCACACCTTGGTCGGACGCTGCGTCTAACCCTCAAGGCGTGAGAGGTCGGCAACAGATGTGCACAGCGTCCGGATGCGGTTCAGAAGGTTCAGGCGGTTGCGACGCACAGCCTGATTGTCGGCATTGATCTTGACCGCCTCAAAAAAGGCATCGATCGGAGCCCGCAACGCCGCCATCGCCGCCATCGCCGTCGGAAAATCCTGCGCCTCAAGCGCCGGAGCGATATCCTTCTCCGCCAGATTGAGTGCGGCAAAAAGCGCCTTCTCTTCCTCGGCCTCGGCAAATTTGGGATCCGCGCCGTAGGAGTACTCAACCCCGTCGGCCTCTTCCGCCTGCGTCAAAATGTTGTTCGCCCGCTTGAATCCCTGCACGAGGTTCTCACCATCCTCCGTCTGCAAAACCGCCTGCAAAGCCTCCGCTCGTTTTACGAGGAGAGTGAGGTCGTCATTCCCCGGCATAGCGATGCAGGCATCGATGACGTCATGCCGGATGCCTTCGGAGCGGAGATGGACCTTCAGGCGGTCATGGATGAACGACATCAAACTTTTGGTGTTCTCAATGGCACGCGAGATCCGGGGCCATATTTTCTCGTCACGTATCCCATAGTGCTTTTCGACCAGCGCCCCGATGCTGGAGTCGATTGCTTTCGCTTCCGATAAACTTGTGGGGAGCTCAAATTTCTCCATAACGTCGGCCATGTTTGGATTTACCTGTCTCTGTCGGAAATCAATCCAAACAGATAGCACTAAGCACTTATCGAGACCGCAATCCGCATTATTCTCGAGAATAATTCGCACCACCCCCAACGCCGCCCGCCTCAGCGCATAAGGATCCTTAGACCCTGTCGGCTTCTCGTCAATCGCCCAGAACCCCGTCAGCGTGTCGATCTTGTCAGCCAGCGCCACCGCCACCGAAACAGGCGCAGTCGGCACGTCATCGGACGGCCCCAGCGGAGCGTAATGCTCCTCGCAGGCTGCCGCGACGGCATTATCATGGCCTGCTGCATTGGCATAATACCGCCCCATGATCCCCTGCAGTTCCGGGAACTCATAGACCATCTCGGAGGCCAGATCGGCCTTGCAGATCCGGGCCGCTTCCGCTGCCAGATCGGCATCCGCCCCGACCATCGGAGCGATCTCGCGCGCGAGCGCCTCGATCCGGGCCACCCGATCCGCCTGCGAGCCCAGCTTGGCATGGAACGTCACATCGGCGAGCGGCTTGGCCATCCCCTCCATCCCGATCCGCTCGATCGTGCGCAGATCGTTCTCCCAAAAGAACTTGGCATCTGCCAGACGCGCGGCCAGCACCTTCTGGTTGCCCGCCAGGGTCGTCGCCCCGTCATCGGCGGTCTCGATATTGGCGACCGTCACGAATTTCTCAATCCGCCCCGTCTTGGAGTTGCGCACCGAGAAGAACTTCTGATGCTCACGCATGCTGGTTTGAAGAACCTCGGGCGGCAGATCGAGGAAATCCTCTCCAATCCCGCCCATCAGCACGACCGGCCATTCCACCAGCCCCGCAACCTCGGCCAGAAGCCCGCGATCCTCAACGATTTCAAGCCCCTGCGCGAAAGCGGCATTGGTCGCGTCGTTCCAGATCGCCTCCGCCCGCTCCGCCGGATCGAGCACGACGAAGGCCCGCTTCAGCTTTGCCGCATAATCCTCGAAAGACGTGACTGAAAACGGTGCGGGCGCCATGAAGCGATGCCCCTGCGTCACATCTCCGGAGGCGATCCCGTCGATCTCGAGCGGGACGACCTCCGCCCCTTGCTCGTGCGTCAGCAGGCACAGGATCGACTGCAAAGGCCGAACCCAACGCAGTGACCCGTCGCCCCACCGCATTGAGGTCGGCCAGGGAAAGCTACGCACCGCAGCCTCAAGGACCTCTGCCACGATCTGAAGGGCCGGACGTCCGGGGATTTCCATCACGGCGAAATAGACGGCGCCCTTTCCCGCATCGCGCTCTTCCAACTGGTCGCGCGTCAGACCCGTTGACCGCAGAAACCCCTCCACTGCCTTATCGGGAGCCCCGACCTTGGGCCCCTTTCGCTCTTCACGCCGATCCGGAGAGCGCTCCGTCAGCCCTTCGACCGACAACGTCAGCCGCCGCGGCGTCGAAAACGCGCCCGCGCTGGCATAGGTCAGCCCCGCCTCGACCAACCCGTCGGTGACCAGCTTTTTCAGATCCTGCGCTGCCTTGCCCTGCATCCGGGCGGGGATCTCTTCGGAGAAGAGTTCGATCAGAAGATCAGCCATCCACGCCTCCTTCGGCTGCCCCGCCCAGCCCGCCTTCAGGGATCGGCGGGCAGTCCTCCGGCACCGGATTGCCGTCGAACACAACCTCTCCGCAGGCATTGATCTGATGCCAGGAATAGCCGCGCCCATCGGGGTAAACGGCCACGACGCGGTCGATCCCGTAGGTCACGTTCTCAACCCCGAGAAAGGCAATCGCCTCTCCGCCCTGCAAAGCGGCCCCGATCGCATCGGCGTCGAAGCACTCGAACCAACCCGGCGCGACCCGCGGCTCCGCGCCATCGTAAACCAGATAGGTTTCGGTCAGCATCGCCTGGCTCTGACCCGTCGTGAAGCAATCGCGATAGCGCAGCGGAGAGCTCTCGGCATCGATCCCCTCATAATCCTCGAAGAGGATCGGCTCCGGCAGGCCGCTCACGACAGAGGTCAGCTCCACCCGCCCCTCCGGCACCTCTTCGTAGAAGGCGTAGACCTGAAAATAATAGAGCCCGGCCCCGGCCGCCAAAGCACTGATCAAGATAAACAAAACGGCAATCCTTGCAGTCACGCGGCGGCACCCCCGGCAGGCGTCTGCAGAAACGCATCCGCACAGGCCTTGGCGAGCGTCCGGACCCGGCCGATATAGGCTTGCCGTTCGGTGACCGAGATCACGCCGCGCGCATCCAGCAGGTTGAAGATATGCGACGCCTTGATGCACTGGTCATACGCCGGCTGGGCCATCACGATGTCCCGCCCGGTCTTCGGATCCGTTGCGGGAGCATCCAGGATCCTTCCGCATTCCTCTTCCGCATCCACGAAATGCCGCAGCAGCACATCGGTATCCGCAACGTCGAAATTCCAGCGCGAATACTGCTCTTCTGCATCACGGAACACATCGCCGTAACTCAGCGCAATAGGCGTTTGCGGATCGTTAAACGGCATGTCCATGACATGATCCGCGCCGAGGATATAGATCGCCAGACGTTCCAGACCGTAAGTCAGCTCCCCGCTCACCGGACGGCAATCATGTCCGCCGACCTGCTGAAAATAGGTGAACTGCGACACTTCCATCCCGTCGCACCAGACCTCCCAGCCAAGACCCCATGCGCCCAGCGTCGGGCTCTCCCAGTCATCCTCGACGAAGCGGACATCATGGACCGCCATATCGATGCCGATCGCCTCGAGCGATCCCAGATAGAGCTCCTGAAAATCCGGCGGCGACGGCTTCATCAACACCTGGAACTGGTAGTAATGCTGCAACCGGTTGGGGTTCTCGCCATAGCGACCGTCGGTCGGACGCCGGGACGGCTGCACATAGGCGGCGGCCCAGGCTTTCGGCCCCAAGGCGCGCAGCGTGGTCGCCGGATGGAACGTGCCCGCGCCCACTTCCATATCATAGGGCTGCAGGATCGCGCAGCCCTTCGCGGCCCAATAGGACTGCAGGCGCAGGATGATCTCCTGAAAACTCTTCGGTTTGTCCACGATGACAGGCCCTCGTTGATCGCGCGCTCTGCATAGGGTCGCGGTCCAACAGGGTCAATTGCGCCACGCCCGGATCTTTCCCGCCACCCCACGAACGATTGAAGATGCAACCCCGGCGGTCACTGATAATCTGCCGGGTGAACACCTCACGGGATGAGAAATTTTTATATGCCTGCTGCCTTTATGACATCCCGAACCGCTTTGGTTCGGACATTTGCCAGATGTATCCTGGCTCTCCTTTTCGCCATCGCCGCTGTTTCTCAGTCTGTCCGCGCCCAAGCGGGCGATGTCTGGATCCAGGTCGAGGCAAGGCCAAGCCTGACCGCCGCGCAGGATCGGGCGCGCTTCTATGCGGGCTCACTCAACGATGTGAACGGCTTCGCACTCGATACAGGTTGGTACGGGATCGCCCTCGGCCCCTACTCTTCCGAGGATGCAGAAGCGCTGAGCCGCCAACTTCTGCGCGACAGGCTCATCCCCTCCGACAGCTTCATCGCCGATGGCTCACAGTTCGAACGACGCTTTTGGCCGGTTGGCAACGCCGCCTTTGAGATCCTCACCCCAGAGCCTGAAGCGCAGCCCGAGCCTCAGATCATCGCCGAGCCGGAGCCGCGGCAGGTTCCGGAGCCCCAGCCGACCCCCGTCGTGCAGGTCGAGGAAACGCCCTCGCAGGCCCGCGCCATCGAGGCGCAGCTCACACGTCGCGAGCGCGAAAAGGTGCAGACCGCTCTGGAATGGGCCGACGTCTATGAAGGCGCCATCGACGGGCTCTTCGGTCGCGGCACTCGCAACGCCATGGCGGAATGGCAGGCGCGCAACGGCTACCAGACGACCGGCATCATGACGAGCGCGCAGCGCGACGAGCTTCTGACCGCCTATGACGCGGTTCTCGACGGGCTTGGCATGCAAACCATTACCGAGGATGTCGCAGGCATCCGGCTCGACATGCCGATGGGAGCCGTACAGTTCGAGGCCTACGCCCCGCCTTTTGTGCGCTACACATCCGACACGATCGAGGAGGCGCAAATCCTTCTGATCTCCCAGCCTGGGGATCAGGATCGCCTCTTCGGTCTCTACGAGATCATGCAGACCCTCGACATCGTCCCCGAAGACGGAGATCGCAAAAAAACGGACATTGCCTTTCGGATTGAGGGGGCGAACAACCGGATCTCATCCTTCACGCTGGCCGAGCTCAGAGACGGCCGCATCAAGGGCTTCACGCTGGTCTGGCCCGCTGGCGACGAACAACGCCGCAGCCGCCTTCTGGCCGAGATGCGAGCAAGTTTCGAATTCCTGCCCGGCGTGCTCGAGCCGTCCTCCGCCTCCAACCCCGAAGATCAGGTCCTCGGCCAGATCGCGGGCCTCGATTTACGCAGACCGCGTCTGTCGCGAAGCGGGTTTTATATCGACACCGCGGGAACCGTCCTCACCACGCCAGAAGCCGTAGCGGGCTGCGAACGCATCACGCTCGACCGGACCCACGATGCCCAAATCGCTTTTGTCGACGACGCACTCGGTCTTGCCGTTCTGCGTCCAGTCGAGACGCTCGCGCCGCCCGCTGTGGCACAGCTTAGGATCGAAACGCCCCGGATCGGCGACGAGATGACCGTCTCCGGCTACCCTTACGAAGGCATTCTCAACGCGCCGACGCTGACATTCGGAACGCTTGCCGATATCCGCGGTCTCCAGGGCGAAACCGACCGGATGCGTCTCGACATGAGCGTCGAACGCGGCACCGCAGGAGGACCGGTCTTCGACCGATCCGGCGCGGTGGTGGGCCTCTTGCTGCCTGCATCGCCGGACGGCGGCACCCAGTTGCCTGACGGGGTCGGTTTCTTTCTAGATGCGGCCGCGCTCGACCAGCGTCTGAAATCCGAAGGGTTCGAAATTGCGCCCCCTGCAGACCGGTTCGAAACACAGTCGCCCGAGCGGCTGACGAAGGCCGCGCCGAAGCTCACTGTCCTCGTCAGCTGCTGGGACTGACGAGGCTCTCGCAGAGTAGCTCGTCAATCGCGCCAGAACTGAACCGTAAGGATGGTGAAGACAGCCATTACCTCCAGCCGTCCGATCAACATGGTGATGGCAAGGATCCATTTTGCAGTCGCACCCAGATCCGCAAAATTCCCGGCCGGCCCGATTTCGGAGCCAAGGCCGGGCCCGATATTGCCAAGCGCCGTCGCCGCTCCCGATACTGATGTAATGAAATCGAGCCCCGTCATTCCCAGCGCCACCGCCACGACGCCCAATGTCACCGTGAAAAAGAAGAAGAACGACATCACTGAGTTGAGCACATCGTCGCTGACTGTCCGTCCGTCATAGCGCGGCGTGAAAATGCCCGACGGGGAATGGATCCGTTCGATCTGGGTTTTGATCGATGCAAAAAGCAGCTGGTAGCGGAAGATCTTGATCGAACACGCCGTCGATCCCGCACAGCCTCCGATTAGACCGATGAAGAAGAACAGGACCACAGGAAAGGCGCCCCAGCGCATGTAGTCGTCACTTGCATAACCGGTGCCCGTCAGGATCGAGACGACGTTAAACAGAGATTTGCGGAAAGCGTATTCGAACGAGTTTTCGGAGCGCGTAACAAGCCAAAGCGACACGACCGTAACAAGGATGAAGGCCGTCAGAAAAAAACCCCGGATCTGCCGGTCCCGCCACATGGGCTGCGCGGTGCCCGCAAGAAGCTGAACATACCGCACGAACGGCAAAGCGGCCAGGATCATGAAGACGGCGGCAACATATTCGGCGCCCGCTGAAAAGCCACTGAACGAAGTGTCATAATTCGCGAAACCGCCTGTCGCGACGGTCGTCATGGCATGGGTGACTGCATCCAACCAGCCCATCCCGGAAAGCCCGTAGCAGGCCGCGCAGGCTGCGGTCAGCCCCAAGTAGATAACCGAGATCCGGCTGGCGATCTCCCCTGCCCGTGGCAGGATCTTCCCCATCGTATCAAAGCTCTCCGTGCGGAAAATCTGCATCCCGCCGACCCGCAGCTCGGGCAGGAATACCATCGCGACCACGATAATGCCGACCCCGCCCAACCATTGCAGCACGCCTCGCCACAGCTTGAGCCCGTCCGGCAAATCCCCAATCCCCGTCATCACCGTTGACCCGGTCGTGGTCAGCCCGGACATCGCCTCGAAAAAGGCATCGGTAAAGGTCATGCCGCTCGCCCCCAATATCAGGGGCAAGGCGCCGAAAACCGGCAGGATCAACCAAACGATTGTAGTCAGCAGGAAAGTCTGCCGGATCGACAGACCTTCGCCGACCCCGTTCGAACAGGCCAAAGCGATCAGGCTGCCGCCCAGAACCGTGACGATCCCGGATTGCAGGAAAACGATCCATTCGCCGTTTCCAGCAATCAGATCTACGCCAAGCGGCAACAGCATTGTCGCGCCCAAGGCGGCGACCAGCAGGCCGATGACATATCCTACAGGGCGAATGTCGAACATAGGGCGGAGCTTTGGAGACAGGGTCCCGGCACGTCAAGCAAGCAGCTTGATAGACGGACCGATCCAGCAGGTTCAAAAGGAAAGAGCCGATCCAGCGGATCGGCCCCTCGCAACCTGCAGGTTGTTTGCCGGACCTAGCGTCCGAGACTGCTGAATGTCCGGCGCTGATCCGGTCCGATGCCCAGCCAGCCTTGAGTAACGGCCGCCAGGTGGTTGACGATCCGCACCTTCTGCGTCTGGCCTTGCTCGGCCGCCTGCACCGCCTGCTCGCCGGTAAAGGCCTCAAGATCGGCGCGGAACGCAATCGGTTCAGTGATGGGTGCACCGGTGCGGGCATCCAGAACCTGCGCCGTGTAGACAATATCATGCACCGCTTGGGGGGCCCGTGCGACAGCGGCGGGCGTGACGGCATGGAAGCGCTGCACGGTGACATTCAGCGTGACAGGCTTGGACCCGCGAACACCGGCCACGCCGCGCTCGAGCCCGGCTTCCATGATTGCCTTCACCTGTGCCCTGCGATCCCCGGCCGCATCACCGTGCCAGACGATATCGGCCTCCGGCGCGATCCGGTTCTCGTCCGTCACTGTCAAGGTTTGCGGAACATTCACATTCACCGATCTGAAAGACCAACTGCGCGCCGTCGCCTCATCGATCGATTGATCATATCGTGTCACCCAGGTCGATGAACACGCCGCCAATAACAGCGCCGCCCCCATCATCACGATCGTTCTTAGTTTCATAACCACTCCTCCGGTCACTCGAGATCTTCCGCGATAGTCAGTTGGCGAACGTCCGACAAGGTAAACCACCTCGGAAAACATAGCTTTATCAATAAACTGCTTCACTTTTCCACCCTCATCGGGCAAGAACAGCCATAGGCAGAAGAAAGACCAACTCATTCTACCTAAAAGGAGTTGGCCGCTCTCGCGGGGGATCGGAACCGACAAAGGTTTAACAGAGCGTTTAGAAGCCACGAAAATTTAAGAAAAATTGCTATGTTTTTCTCGGTCTTGAGGGCCAACCGCAAAGGTCATGCGACAAATCGACCCGATCCGCCTCAGCGCACCGTAATTTCCCAATAGACCTACGTCGAATTAGATAAGAATTTCCGTGTTAATGTAGTTTTCTTCCTCACCCTCTGAATAGTTAGTGCGAACTCACGGGAAGGCCCCGGCGCTCTAGTTGGAACCCAGCTTTTTCCCGCCTGCTTTGAGGTGAGCGCGCATTATCGGTCTCCTTCCACCGGCGGAAGCGGTACTGGCTGATGCTGGATCGCGTAGAAGGGAAAACCAAAGTCTTCCCATCTCTCAATTATTGTCGGCTGCCAGTCCTGTTATTGGGTACTGCACAGTCACGCTCACGTCCAATCGTTCAGCGACGCGCCCGTCCCCTAAATAGTGCGGCACGAATAAGGCCTGATCGTAGTCGTATCCAGAGCGGTACTCAGATCTTTCACGTAGAACTGACGCTTGCAGCCATTAAAGGGGCCGGTGTTCTGCATTGTTGTAAAGACACCAGATAGCGAGTGTTTGATTTACCATATCGGATGTCGCGTTAAATCGCACCTCGGGTTGAAGCGCCATCGACGCGAGGTGTATAAGGCTCGCGCCCTAGGGAATACAAACTGATGTCCGACGCCGTTGAAGCACCCGCGCCCCTTTTGGAAGAGCAGCTTTGCTTCGCCCTCTACTCCACGTCTCGGGCGATTACGAAAGTGTATGCCGGCCTGCTTGAAGATCTCGGGCTGACATATCCGCAATATGCGGCGATGTTGGTCCTGTGGGAGAGTGACGGCATCACCGTTCAGGCAATCGCCGATCGCCTCGAGCTTGAGGGGGCGACCGCAACTCCCTTGATCCAGCGGCTCGAGAAAATGGATCTCGTGCGGAAGGCGCGCAGCAAGATAGACGCGCGCGCTCAGGACGTCTTCCTTACCGAAACCGGTTATGCCATGCGCGCGCATGCTATCGATATGCCCGATCGGTTGGGATGCGCCCTTGGCGTGTCGGATCAAGATGCCAAGGCTTTGCTCGAGGGTATCCGGTCGCTCCGAAACTCCATGGCAGAGACTACGAACACGACGAAGTGAGACATACCCCATTTGACTAGCGCACTAGCTTTGTGACTTATAGCTAGTACACTAGCCAAATAGGAGATCTCTATGCTTCCCCGTACTCTGCTCGCCGGTCTGTCGACAGCTTGCCTGTCCCTCATTGCCGGTATCTCAACCGCAACCGCTCAGGATCTGGAGGCCAGATCGGTCGTCCTTGTCCATGGTGCCTTTGCCGATGGATCAGCCTGGAACCAGGTTACACCGCTTCTTGAAGAGGCTGGACTAAACGTTATCGCAGCCCAGATCCCCCTGAATTCACTCGAGGCGGATGTGGCCGTGACGGAGCGGGCCATCGACCGGCTTGAAGGGCCAGTCGTGCTTGTCGGTCATTCCTGGGGCGGCATGGTCATCACCGAGGCCGGTGCGCGTGACGATGTGCACTCGCTCGTCTATGTCGCGGCCTTCGCGCCGGATGAAGGTCAGTCCCTTGGCACCTATACCGCCGATTTCCCGCATGCCGACGGTCTCGACTTTCTAGAGAAGGACGCGGCGGGATATTACCGGCTCAGTCACGAGGGCGTCGCGAAGCATTTCGCGTTCGACCTGCCTACAGAGCAGATCGATCTGATCGCAGCCTCTCAGGGCCCTATCAACAGCGAGGCGCTCGGCACGCCCGTTACGACAGCGGCCTGGAAGGAAAAGCCCAGCTTCGCCGTCGTCACCACTCAGGATCGCATGACGCTGACCGACATCCAGCGCGCGCAAGTTGGGAAGTTGAACGCCGTGGCCGTGGAGGTGGACACCAGCCATGTCCCGATGCTCACCTATCCGCAGGTGGTGGCTGACATGATTATCGAGGCTGCCAGATGAACGTCCGCATCTTATCCCGCCCGATTATCGGCGCAGTCGCCGCAATGTTCGCCTTCGTTTCCCCGGCGGCGGCACAAAAGGCTCGGACCGGCGTCTATCCGGCCGATATTGTTCCGATCGCGCCTTACTCTCCGGGTCTTCTGACCGACAACGGTTTTCTCTACGTGTCTGGCCAGATCGCCTATGTGGATGGTGCCGTTCCGGATCACGCCAAAGATGGCGACGATGACCTGCGCGACCAGACCACGGTCGTGATGGAGAACATCCGCGCCGTTCTCGACGAGGCTGGCTACGACTTCAACGACGCCGTTCGGGTGACCGTCTTTCTTGCTGACATGGACGATTACGGCGCGTTTAACGAAGTCTACGGAAGCTACTGGGGCGAAGGAGCCACACCGCCTGCTCGCGCTGCGATCGAGGCGAGCGCCCTGCCCGGCGGGACATCCGGCGCACCGATCTTGGTCGAAGTCACGATGATCGCTTACAAGTAGGTCGATACCAAGACATTGAACATGATATCGGAGGGCCAGCATATTCGCTGGCCCTGCCATCGTTTGAAGAGGAGACACGACATGAAGAGCACTCAGGACCTTCTAGATGAAGCCAACGCGACCGTTCCCCGGCTGTCCACCGAAGAGGCGATCGCCATTCACGCAAAGGACGCGGGCACGTTCATCGACGTGCGCGACAGCGCCGATATCGCGAAGTCAGGGACCATTGCAGGCGCACAGCGTATTCCCCGGGGATTTCTGGAGTTCGCAGCCGATCCCGATCTTGGCTTTCACAACCCGGCTCTGGACCGCCAGGCGGATCTCTACCTGGTCTGCGGCAAAGGCGGACAGGCCGCGCTGGCCGGTAAAACCCTGATGGATCTGGGCTTCACATCCGTCACAAATGTGGGCGGCGTCGGATCCTGGAAAGAGGCCGGTGGGCCGATGGAGGACGCGTAGGCGCTGCTCGATCCGTAGTCGCCCGCATTCCGAACCTGGGTGGTAATCGTATTGAAGCGCGCCATCATGAGCCGCAATTCAAAGCGATAGCGGGCAAAGCGGATGCGCCGCGCAGATACCGGCCTCCGCGCGAAGGCCAGTGTAAGCCGCGAGCGGGTGCATCCCGCTCGCAGCTCCATCGTTTCAGGCGGCCTTGCGCTGCCAGGCAAATGGCTTCACCGGCTCATCAAGGGGCGTTTCAGCGACGTGATTGATATAGTTCGACATCGTCTTCTGCGCGAGGCCCAGCACAACGTCGAGCACCGCGCGGTGGCGATAGCCTGCATCGAAGAACGCCGTCATCTCGGCATCCGATACGTGGCCCCGACCGCGCAGCATAGCGAGTGTGAAAGTCCGCAGTGCTTCGAGTTTAGGTGACGGTAGGCTGGTCTCGTTGCGCAAGGCCTCCGTGATTTCGTCAGAGACCTTCATCCGCTTGGCAATGCCGGTATGAGCGGGCACGCAATAATGGCACTCGTGCTCCACATTGATGGCTTGCCAGACAACCGTCATTTCATCGGCGTCGAAGTCTGTTTCGGTGAACAGTTTGTGTAGCAGCTGGTATCCTTCCAGCGCCTGCGGGCTCTCGGCCATGACTTTGTGCAATCCTGGTAGACGTCCGAAGGCTTTCTGCGAATTTTCCAAAAGTGGCTTCGAAGCGTCCGGAGCGCTATCGAGATCGTGAGACGGGAAGTCGGTCATGGTGAATCCTCATATGATTGCCAGACACTCATACGCCTTGCTTGAGCGATCACTCAAGTTTAAAGTTGAGCAAACGATCAAGATTGTGAGATTGGCATGGTTCGCACCGCTTCATTCGACCGCGACGACCTTGTGACCCGCGCGCGGGACCTGTTTTGGCGACAAGGTTGGGCGGGCACGTCACTGAAAGATCTGGAGCTCACGCTCGGTGTACGACCGGGCAGCTTTTACGCCGCATTCGGTTCAAAAGACGCTCTTTACGCCGAAACCTTGGATATCTATGCGGCGGACGGCGCAAAGCGGCTGGATGGACTTGCAAAGGAGAATGGGCCCCTCGGCACTTTGAAAGCCCATGTTCTGAGCTTTGCCGGGTCTCGGCCGTTTGGAGCGGCTCATGCCTGTATGCTTGTGAAAACCCTTCTTGAGGTTCAAGGACGGCAAGGAGATCTTGCCAAGCAGGCCAGCCGCCTTCTGGAGGAGATGGAGATCCGCTTCGCAGCGCTATTCTCGGCAGCACAGATCGCCGGCGACGTCGCAAAGCATCACGACCCCGCTCGCCTGGCCCGGCGCTACCAGTCGGACTTGATCGGTTTACGGGCCTCGGCCGAAAGACCGGATGTCGATGCCGCTGAGCTGGCGCGTGAAATCGCGGCGGGACTCGACGCTCTTCAAAATTGAACGGCTTCGAAAGTGTCTCTCAATCCTGCGCTTCCGAGGGTTTTGAGGCATGATTGGCCCTGACTTTGCACCAAGTCGGCTGGGATCATCATTTCCTATCCATCAGCGCAGCAAGATCGAGCGGCTTGAGCTCCATGACAAGCCCGCCCTCGGTATCGCGCGGCCAGTCTTGTGGAGCGCGATCGCGGTAGAGCTCCAGTCCGTTTCCGTCTGGATCATTCAGATAGACCGCCTCCGAGATGCCGTGATCGGTCGCGCCCGTCAAAGGATGTCCAACCTCCAACACCCGGCGAACGGCCTGTGCAAGATCGGCGCGTGACGGATACAGGATGGCCGCATGGTACAGCCCGGTATGACCACCCGGCGGCGGTGTGCCACCTCGGCTATCCCAGGTGTTGAGGCCGATATGATGGTGATAGACCGTGCCATCCGCCATCGGAGCTCCGAGGAAGGCCGCAGCATTCCCGACCCTCGCCTGAACCTGAAAGCCCAGTATGCCTTCGTAGAACGCAAGCGCCCGGTCAAGATTGGCCACACGTAGATGCATGTGGCCAATCCCCGTTCCGGCGGGCGCCCGATAGGGCCTTTCGGTCATTCTGCCGCTGCGGAGAGCTCGCCCGCATGGCTTTCGACGAATGCCTCCATCGTTGTCTCACCCATGTCGACCAGCTTTGCGTTCTCGCCAGCGATAATTGTGACGTCTTTGATCCCGATCGCGCCTAGAATGACCTTCATATACTGCTGCGCAACAGCGCGGTCCGCGATCGGCGATCCGGGCCCGTAGGCGCCGCCTGCCGCAAAGATGACTGTTGCCTTCGTGTCCGTCACCAGGCCTTTGCCGTCGAAGCCCAAGGTCATCCCCTTGCGAACAGCATGGTCGATCCACGCTTTGAGCACTGCAGGTACGTTGTAATTGTAGATCGGGGTGGCGATGACGATCTCGTCAGCGTCCAGCACCTCGCCTGCCAGTGTGTCTGAGAGTGCAAGCGTGGCCTTCATCTCTGGCGAGTGCTGGTCTGTTGGGGTGAAGTAGGCCTGGAGCCACGTACCCGTCACAAATTCCAGCGGGGTGTCGGCGAGATCCCGGCGGACGATATCGCCGCCGGGATGGGCGGCGGCCCATATCTCGACGAACCGCTGTGTCATATGGTGCGAGATCGAGGCATCGCCTCGGGGGCTTGCTTCGACGACGAGTAGCTTGGTCATGGGTCTTTCTCCGATCAGATGGGTTCCCCCGGAGATGTACGAGCAAAACCAATTGCAGAAGCGATGAAATTGCGATGATCTCTATCCGTTGATACGATGGTTTATGATCGGCCGTCTGACCCTCGACCAACTCCGCGTTCTCGTCGCTATTGACGAAACGGGCAGCTTCTCGGCTGCTGGCCGGCGCCTGGACCGCGCACAATCCGTCATCAGTCAGACCGTTGCGACACTGGAGGACGTCCAGGGCGTTATGCTCTTCGATCGCAAGGGCTACCGGCCAAAACTGACCGAAGCGGGACGCGTCCTCGTCTCGCAGGCGAGAGCGACATTGGCAGCTGCAGCTCGCTTCGAGACAATGGCAGAGGGAATGAGGACCGGGCTGGAGGCGGAGTTGGCGCTCGCATCGACCCGCTCATGCCGAGCGCACCACTGATCAAGGCGCTGCACGGTCTGCGGGCCACCTTCCCGGATCTTCCCGTTGCCTTCTCGACCGAGCGGCTGGGCGGCGCGCTGGCGCGCGTCCGTGCTGACGGTACGGCCCTTGCCCTTTGCCCGCTTCTGCCGGACGTGCCGGGCGATATCGTCGCTCATCCGATCTTGAGAACGACAATGCGCGCTGTTGTAGCGCCGGGTCATCCGCTTGCGCGGATCGGCCCCCCGGTTTCGCGCGCCGACCTTGTACCGCATATCCAACTCGTCCTGTCCGAAGACGACCAGGCAGGTGGGCGAGACTACGGAATGATCGGCGCAAGACGGTGGCGCTTCGTTGACCTTGCACGGCGCCTCGACTTCCTTCTAGCCGGCTTTGGATGGTGCCGGATGCCCGACCATCTGATCGAACCGTTATTGGTTGAGGGTCGGCTTGTCCCTCTCGACATCGAACAGGATGACCCGCGCGCCCATGAGCTTGTTCTTTACGCCGCCCACAGGGCGGATCGCACCCTTGGTCCGGCGGGGCGATGGCTAATGGAAACGCTGCCAAGCAACGACTGAGAGCCGGCGCCATACCGCCAGCAAGCAGTCATGCCGGATCGATAGCACAGCATCGGAGCGCATATGAAGCGAGCCGCTGTCTACGACCCCCAAAGTGATCCGAAGAGGACGAAGTTGGAGCCAGAGCTCCAGCGTCGCCAACACGCCTAATAGCGGGGCCGCGCCAATATAGACGTCGTGGGTACAGGTAATATCGTAGCCACATACATCATTCGCATCGTTCTCCGGAGGCATCACGCCCAAAGGTCTGTACTGGAACGATCTCTACAGAAGATTGAACTATTTCACATAGTCCGTCTGCGAAAGACGGCCAACCTACTGGTGTAGCGGCCGCATTGTCCTGGTCGCGTGGATCATCAAGGGAGCTGAAGATGGCCGTTTATACGTCTAAAAATCGAACGGGCGAACCCGGCGAGCCGGGATATGGACTGATCTCCCACGTGAACCACTGGTTGACCGCGGCCGCGTTCTTGGCAGCCCTCGGGATCGGCCTCGTGATTGACTACGCGGGCTTGCCGGAGCAGCAAGTCTTTGCACTCTACGATTGGCATATGCTTTTCGGTGGCATCGTCCTCGTCTATGGCATCTGGCGTGTCGGCTGGCGGATCGCAAAGGGGTTTCCTCCACCCGCCGCAGGTACGCCCCACTGGCAGGAGGTCGCGGCCAAGGCAGTCCATTACGCCCTTCTGGCGGCGATCGTGGTCACGCCGGTCTCGGGCGTACTGATGACGATCTCTGGCGGTTTCGACGTCGCGGTCTGGGGCGCTGTTCTGGTGCCCTCAATCGGTGAGGTCGAATGGCTAAACGCGGCTATGGGCGCCATTCACTGGGCAATGTCGTTCGTCATCCTTGCGCTGCTTGCGCTGCATATCGGCGCGGTGCTTAAGCATCGTTTCATCGACCGCGACGCGACGCTTGCGCGTATGACGACGGGGCGACGACGAGCGGCGCCGCGCTAGTCCGTCGCGCCACTGCGCTTGGCGAACTGCCGCGGCGCATGGCCCATCACGCGCTTGAAAGCGACGCCGAACGCGCTTTCGGATGTATAGCCTATGTCTGCCGCAATTCTGGCGACGGGTGTCCGACCATTGCGCAGGCGTTCGGCGGCCAGCAGCATGCGCCATTCCGTCAGGTACTCGATCGGAGAGCGGTCCGTCACGGCCTTGAAGCGTACAGCGAAGGACGTCCGCGACTGGCCCGCGACAGCGGCAAGATCCTCCACCGTCCAGTTTTGTGCCGGATCGTCGTGCATCGCCTCCACAGCCGGGGCGATCCGCGGATCCGACAAGGCGGCAATCCATCCAGGGCCGGTCGCCGCGCCGCTGGCCAGATGTCCGCGCATGACCTGAAGGAGCAGCAGGTGGGAGAGGTGCGTCACCGACAGGGTACTGCCAGGCTGAGCCTCGCGCAGCTCTGCCATGATCCGCTCCAGCGTCCAGCGAAGCGCCTCGCTCTCGGGGCTTGCGCGCAGGACGATCAAGGGAGGCAGACCGCGCAGAAGGGGCCCTGCCTGCGGCCCGGACAAAAGGAAGCGGGCACCCGACATGAAGAACTCGCCGCCCGCGCCATAAACGGCGGTGCCTCCGTGGCGGACAGGGGAGTAAAGAACCTGCGCGTCCTCACCCATGCGCGTGGGCCGTGCGGACAGACGGAACGGCCGACCTCTGGGCAGGATCACGCAGTCACCGGCGGTCAGGTGGACGGCATCCTCACCCTCCACCTGGATCCAGCAGGCCCCATGGATGACCGCGTTGCATTTAAGCCCCTCATGCGCCTCGAACTGGATGGACCAATCCCCGGCCGCGTCAAAGCCCGCCGCGACGCAATCGTGCGGATGCAGAAGCGAGATGATGCCTGAAAGTGGGTCCACGATGGCAATCCTGAACGATCAAAAGAGAAGTCTGTATCCACAGACATGTGACGTTCGAAGTGTCGCTCATAGATCAAGGACAAGCAAGACAGGGACCGTCCAACATGATCCTCCTCACCACACCCACGGGCGATATCGGAGCCCGCGTCCTCGACCGCCTTCTGAACACAGGCGCGCCGGTTCGGGTGATCGTCCGCGACCCGTCGCGCCTGCCGCCGGATGTCCGCAGCAGGGTCGACCTCGTCCGGGGCTCCCATTCCGACGCCGCGACGATCGGTGCTGCGCTGGACGGCGTGGACAGGGTGTTTTGGCTGCCGCCGGGCGATCCAACCGCAGCGGATGCGCATGCAGCATACGTCACATTCTCAAAGCCATTTGCGGAGGCTCTTCCAGCGTCGGACGTGACCCATGTTGTCGGTATTTCGGCCGTCGGACGGGGGTGGGCAAAACCCGCAGGTTTGGCCTCGGCAAGCGTTGTCATGGACGATCTGATCGCGGCCACGGGTGTAGCCTACGGGGCGCTGGCCTGCGCCTCGCTCATGGACAATCTGATGCGGCAGATTGAGGTGATCCGCGACGGTGCATTCTATGCCCCGACACCCGGCGATCTACCGCTGCCGCATGTGGCGAAAGCGGACGTCGCGGCGGTTGCGGCCCGCCTCCTTCTGTCGCCGGACTGGACGGGGTTCGAGGACATACCGCTGCATGGACCCCAGGAGGTGTCGTTCGATGAGATCGCGTCGATCCTCTCGGATATCCTCGGGCATCCGGTCGCCTTCCGCGAGATGTCTATGGACGCATTCAGCGCGATGCTGCGGTCCATCGGTACGAGCGAAGGCATGATCCGCGACTATACCCTGATGATGACCGAAAAAAACGAGGGCATGGACACCCCGCATCCTGGCACCTCTCGAGACGACACCCCGACGTCTTTCCGCACTTGGGCTGAGCGAGAGCTGCGACCGGCGATCCTAAATCACACCCGCCATCTTGCACCGAATGACGAGGAGCTATCATGACCTTTGACCTTCCGACCGACCGCCGCACGCTTCTTCGCCTTTCGGCGATCGCCGTCGCCGCCGGTCTTGCGCCGATTATGGCTTCTTCGCAGGAGGAGGCCGAGAAAGAGCCCGCGCCGACGCCCTATCCGCAGCCGAGTGTCGATGCGCGCTTTCCCGCAGAGATCGCGCCCGGCGTGTTCGTTCTGCCGGACCGCCGCATCCCGCTGGTGCCCAATATCGGCATCATCGTCGGCACGGAGCGGATGCTGGTCGTCGATTGCGGGCTGGGGATCGACAGCGCCGAGGCAGTGCTGGACGCGGCGCAACGTCTGGCGCCGGGGCGCGAGATCGTCCTGACGCTGACCCACGCTCATCCCGAGCATGGGTTCGGCGCGCAGGTTTTCGCACCTGACGCCCGCATCTTCTACAATGCCGCGCAGGCCGAGCACCTGATGCGGGCGGGCCCTGGTCTGCTAGAGGGATTTCGGGCAGGCGTGCTGCCGCCGGAGCATCAGGTCCTGCTGGACGGGATCCGGATCACCCCGCCAAGCGAGACCTATGACAGCGCAGAGGCCCGCATAGATCTGGGCGGGCGCGAGGTCGTTTTGCGCTCTGTCGGGCTGGCCCATTCGCCAGGCGATCAGATCATTGAGGTGCCCGATGTGGGTGTGCTTTTCGCAGGCGACCTGATCGAGGAGCGGATCTATCCGATCGTCCCCTACTTCCCGCCGCTGATCGGCGCCGAGGATATCGACCTGCCGACCTGGCGCTCCGCTCTAGTCGCGATAGAGGGATCGGCCCCGTCGATCATCGTGCCGGGACATGGCGCTCTTGGCAGCATCGAACTCGCGCAGAGCGTCGACGGCTACCTGGCTGCGCTTGAGGACGTCGCCGCAAGCGGGTCGGACATGGAGGTCATGGTCGCCGAGATGCGCCGCCGCTACCCGACCTGGGAGCAGCCGAACTATATCCCGCCCGCCTTGCAATACCTCACCCGCTAGACCGGACCACGCAGGTTCAATCCTCAGACAGGAGATCTCAGATGACCAAACCGACCTTGACCCGCCGCACGATCCTTTCAGCCACCGGAACCGCTTTCGCCATCGGCGCATCGGGCCTTGCCGTGCCCGCCCGCGCCCAGAGCCTTGCGCCGACGCAGACCATGCGCGGCGGCGCCAACAACTACCGCCCCGGCGCTCCTGTCGTGGAGCGGATCGGAGGCGGCGGGTTCTGGACCACCGGCAACGTGCGCCGCGCAGGCGACGGCGCTCCGCTTGCCGGACGGCGCATTCAGGTCTGGGCCCATACGACCGAAGGGCACGAACGCGACGCGCGTTCGCACGGGGCGACGCTTACCGATGCAGATGGTATGTTCCGGATCGAGATGCCGCAGATCGTGCCCGCCTTCGGACAGCCGCATGGGCATCTGGCCTATGATGCGGACTACGATGACGGTGGCTTCGAGACCGTATTTTTGCGCCCAATCATGGGAAGCGCGTCGGACACCAGTCTCCAGGTCGAGTTCGTCCTCCGCCCTGCCTAATGCAGGCGACTCTGATCTGGGCGGCGCTTGCCCGTCCTTCAGATCCACCTAGATGCCAAGGCATAAAGTTCTCTGCTGCGATGACGCGAGCCGATCTACACCGTTAAGTGGCTTGCGAGAGCGGTCGGACCGTCTTCCTACCTGTTTAAGCCGCGCTCATTGCCGATTCCGGCGTCGTGCTCCGGCGACGGTGAGCTCAGCGTCGCGCGGGTTCCGATAAGTGCCATCCACAGGACGATGGTGATGATCCCCCGACCGCCCGATATGCTCGATCTCATCCTCTTCCGCCCGTTTATTCCGTTTGTGATCCGAAATACGATGACAATGAGGACGACAGTCGCGGCAGCCTTCTTCGCCACCTCCCGAGAGTGGGTGGACTTACCTCTCTCGCGTTTCGGGTAACTGGTAACGGCGGGAATTATCGTTGGCGGAACCGTAGTACGTGTCTGGCTGAATCCGGCCACGATGATCGGATGGGGCAGTAGCGGCCCAGCATAGTGATTGCAGCATGCGATAATAGAAGAAATTAGCGTTCTGCTTAAGTGTTCCTGCGCGCGATTGATTACAAAACGCTTTGCCGATCGCGATGGGTTGCCTTTGAGCATTTCAAGTATTCGCGGGAGAGGGCCAGAGACCTCTCAAACGGCTTTCCCATAATCTCAGTCGCCGAAGTAGCCGTTCACGGCGTATCAAGTATTGGTCTAATTCAACCCTAAGCCGTCACTGAATGCAGCGCAGTACTCCGCCTCGATCCTACTCAAGAACATCGGCGCTTGGGGAGGCCTAGTCCTTCCGCAAGGGCATGCACAAGATATCGGCGCAGCGTCGTGAGATGCCACTCAATACCTGACAAAAATAGTTTGACTCTCCATATCTTATCGTTTCCTTCTCCGCGCAGGAGGAACAGCGATGAACGTTCTTAAGCTTGCTATAACCATGATCTTTGGCACAACCGGGATTGCGATAGCGCAGGAAGGTGATCCTGTGATGCTGGGCACAATCGTGCTGGAAGCGGAAAGTGACGAGACGCTGGTGCAAGACGGTTATGTGGCACAATCCGGCCGCCAGGCGACGAAGCTCGACACTCCGATCAAGACGATCCCGCAATCCATCGGGGTTGTCACGCTTGATCAGATCGAGGATCAGAAGCCCAGTCAGCTGCTTGAGGCTTTTGAATATTCCGCAGGTACGACCGCCAGTACTTTCGGCTTTGACACCCGATACGACGCGTTCAAGCTGCGAGGGTTTGCGGCATTCAACAACGGCTTTTTTCGGGATGGCCTTCGTCAGGTCAACGGGCCTTCGGCGTGGTACCGCAATGACCCTTACACAATTGAAGGTGTCGGTATTCTGAAAGGTCCGTCCTCGTCGCTTTATGGCGTCAGCGGTCCGGGCGGGCTTATCAATGTCGTCTCCAAACGGCCGAAGGCTGATCCATTCCGCGAATTGCGATTGACCACAGGAACGGATGACCGCGCAGAGCTGGCTTTCGACTTTACCGGACCTGCAATAGATGACGGCCGACTGATCTTTCGCCTGACCGGCCTTGTTCGGGACTCGGGCACGCCGCTTGAAGGGTATCCAGACGACAAGACGCTGATTGCGCCGTCCCTTACCTTTGATCTGAATGATCGTACGCGCGTCACGTTTCTCACTGAATATTCTGACTCCACCGTTGGCGCGACGGCTGCCTTTTATAACCCGGAACCAGGGGTCGCATCGGATATCTATGTCGGCGATCCCGACTACAATAGCTTCGACCAAGAGCAGTACCGGATCGGGTATGAGATTGCTCACGATCTGACGGATCGCATCACCTTGCGACAAAAATTGCGCTATTCCGAAGTCGAGAGTGAGCTGCGCTTCAGCGACGTCTTTGATACGGGAGCCGGGACCCTGGGCCGGGGTTGGGGCAAGTACTTCGAAGATCAATCCAATTTTAGCGTCGACAATACCGTTGAAATGTCGTTCCAGACCGGCGATCTTTCTCATGACCTGATAATTGGGCTCGACTATACGGCTGCTGAGTATGAGGCGTTCTTCACGCCTTTTTCGGTCACGTCAGCATCCGCGGTCGACGCCGCGGAAGCGCCTTTCTTTGGTGGACAGGATGTCGAGCAAACCGGTCTTTATCTCCACAATCAGATCTCGAACGGACCGCTCAATCTTTTTGTGAGTGGCCGATATGACTGGGTAAACATCACGACGTTTGCCGCTGATAATACCCAGAGCAATAAGTCGGACGAGGAGTTCAGCGGCCGGATCGGGGTGTCGTATGAGATGGAAAATGGCCTGACGCCTTTCGCCAATGTCTCTAGCTCTTTCGTGCCGAATACCGGGCTCGTGTATTCCGATCCGACCGATGCGACCAGCGACCGACCGGCAGACCCGACACGCGCGGTCCAAACCGAACTTGGCGTGAAATACGAGATACCGGATACCGATAGCCTGATCACGGCTTCGGTCTTTGATATTCAGCAGGAAGACGGCGTGGTTTTCCAGATCGTCGATCCTGCGACGTTCAATGGACTAAACCAGATCCAGGTCCCATATGATCTGCGTTCGCAAGGTGCTGAAATCGAGGCGCAGGCGAATTTCGGTAATGGCCTGCGGATGACCGGTTCCTACACGTATCTCGATGTCGAGATTGAAAGCGGAGCCGCTGGAACAGTCGGCAATCAGCTATCGGCCACGCCAGAGCATCAGGCGTCGATCTGGGCCTTCTACGAGCCGCAAAGCGGACCTCTGGACGGCGTTGGTTTAGGGGGCGGCCTGCGATACGTCGGCGAAAGTTATGGCGACGATCAGAATACCTTTAAAAACGATGCTCAGACCTTTGCCGATCTGGCAATGAGCTATGATTTCTCGAAGGTCGGCTATGATGGTCTAAAGTTGCAGACCAATGTGCGGAACGTGTTCGACAACGATGAACAGATCTGCAGCGCCGGATTTTGCTATCGCTACGAAGGCCGGACCGCGAAGCTGGCGCTTCAGTACCGGTTTTAGGTCATGCAAACCGGTCAACTCCGCACCGTCGGCGCGATCGGCGGGGTCTACATTGCCCAAAGTGTTCTCGGCGGACTGACATGGACCGGGTTGCCCGGCGTATTGCGTGCGCAGGAACTTCCGCTGGATCGTATCGGCCTCGTCTCCTTAATTGTTCTGCCTTGGGCACTGAAATTCCTGTGGGCGCCCGCCATCGAACGGGTGCGTCTACCATGCTATGGCAGGGATCGGTCCGCTGATATTGTCGGCACCGGAATTGCCATCGTCGTCGCGGCGCTCTTTGCTGTCGGATTTGTCGGACCGGTTCCAATGCTGGCGGTTCTGGGGGTTCTGTTATTTGCGGCGACCGCGACAGCAACTGTGGATATCGCGGTAGATGGATATGCTGTCGCACGCCTGTCAGCGACCCGCTATGGCTGGGGCAATGCCGCGCAGGTTGGCGGCGCCTATGTCGGATCGGCTATCGGCGGCGGTGTGTTCCTGATCCTGGTGGACCTCTTTGGTTGGATGATTGGGACGTGGTCAATGGCTGTCCTGATCGCCTTGATCTGTCTTCCATTTGTCTTCCTGGCCCGCACGGACCGGATCGCTGCCGAGAGGTCGCATGTGCCCAGTCTAGGCGCTGCGCTCCGACGTTCGGAGGTGCGCGCAGGGCTATTGATCGCTGCGCTTTACGTCATCGCGCAAAAGACAGCGATGGGCATGTTCGGTCCGTTCTTCATCGACGCAGGTTACAGCCTGATAGAGCTGGGCCTCCTGTCGGGAATCGGCAGCCTCACTCTAGGTCTTGCAGGAGCGTTGGCCGGTGGAGCCATTGTTCGTCGGTTCGGCAGTCGCCCTGTCCTCGTTGGTGCGGTGGTAGCGCAGGCCGGTCTTTTGGGAGTTCTCGCACTCGCCGCCGGATCGGATGTAGTGTCGGCAGTCGCGGTCGCGCCGCTCGCGCTGGTTGCGACAGGCGCGATAATGGCTGTGGGTTTTGTAGCTCTTTACGCGCAGTTCATGGCCTGGTCCGATCCGCGCCAGGGCGGTGTGGATTTTACGCTCTTTCAATGCATGGATGCGGCAATCAGCATGATCTCCGGCGTCGCGGCTGGTCTGATCGCCGAACGCTTTGGCTACGGGATCTTCTTTGCACTGGCTCTCGGCATATCTCTTGCCACGATCCCTTTGATTCTTCGCGCGGCTGCACCGGGCCCGGACGCAGCTCGTGCATGACATCACGGACGGGACATCAGACCATGACGAAGGACCGCTATCCCCTCGAGGCGCTGGCTGACCTGCCTGGCGTCTCTTTCGCATCGATGCGGCAAATGATGCTGTTTCAGGCGAACGAAGACGCTCTGGATATCCTCGAGGACGAACCGGGACGTCTGACGGTTCAGACCACTTGGGGCCTCATCGGGTTGCGGCCGGGTATAGATGCGGAAACCGCCTGTCTCGTAGCGGCGGCCGACGCGCGCTGGCTTTTCGCTCTGAAAGGAGGGGTGGTCGAACAAATTCAGGGCGTTCTGCCGCAGCTTGCCGATGCAATCCGCTGGTCCGGCAGTGAAGAGGAAGGTGGCTTGCCTCCCAATTTTCAATTCGTGCGCGCGAGCAAGGTTGAAACATTGGGCTCAGCTTTCTTGCGCGTCACGTTGGAGTGCCAGGATCTGTCCTCCTACACTGATGATGCGATACATTTCCGAATTGTTCTGCCGCCGCGGGGAGTTGCGCCGGAATGGCCTTCGGTTCAGGCGAATGGCGCGACGCTTTGGCCTGAAGGAGCAGCCGCGCCGCACAAGCCTGTCTATACCGCCCGCGCGGTCGATCATGCAGCGCATACCCTTCTCATGGATGTCTATATCCACGACGGCGGACGCACGACCGAATGGGCAAAAAGCATCATGCACGGCTCACAGGAGCGCCGGGTGATCGGCCTTCTTGGTCCGGGCGGCGGCGGGCTGCTGAATGCGGATCGTGTGCTGATAGCATCCGATGAGACCGGATTTCCTGCAGTGGCGCGTTTGATCGAAGGACTACCTGACCGATCGTCTGCCGAGGTCATTCTGGAAGCAGAGAACGGGGCTGCCTGCACCTATCCCTTCCCGGAGCGGAAGGACATCGACGTTAAATGGCTGTCACGGAGCGCCGGAGACAATCTCGGCGAGGCCAGCATTGCCGCGCTGGCGCGGCATCCCAAATCTGTGATCTGGTTCGCAGGAGAGCGACAGGACGCCCGAAATTTGCGCGGGGCTGCAAAAAGAGATGATCGAACGCCAGCAGACCTGCGAATATCGGCATTTTGGAAAACGCCGACCGGCCATCTGCCGTCCGCATCGCCGAAATAGGATCATAATCCAACGCGCGATTGAAGGGACCTCTTGGGGCGCAAGTTTTTTGGGCTGGTCAAATACCGGTATGGCAGTCTATACACCAATGCTGATAAAAAAGCTCAGGATTTATTTAGCCAGACATTCCATGACGTTGACCGAACCCGGTCGATCATGGCGTCAAGCAAACCCAATGGTGAATACGCAGACCGGAGGTTTGAATGCGGAAAAATTCGCTTGTCTTTGCACTGGCTGTCGCGGCCAGTCAGGCGATGGCCGAGGATCCGTCTGACGGCCTCTCGATCGAGCTGAATGCAATACAGACCGAAGATCTGTCCTGTCGACTGACATTTGTCATCACCAACGGCATGTCGACGAAAATTGAGCAGGCCGTCTACGAGATCGTCCTGTTCGATCCCGATGGGCAGGTCGAACGGCTGACACTTCTCGATTTCGCAGCTCTTCCGTCCGAGCTTTCGCGGGTCCGGCAATTTGTCGTGCCGGATCTGACCTGTGATCAGCTTGGGCGGATACTCTTCAACAATGCCCATACCTGCATTTCCGAAACCGACAATGCAGATGCTTGCTCGGCCTCGCTCCAACTGAGCTCAAGAACCCAGATCGAGGTGATCGGATGACTGCCGTTATCGATCTTTTCCGCCGTATCGAAGAGCTTGGCGGACCCGTCGTTCTGATCCTTATCGGTCTTTCGATCGTCACGTTAACCGTCATGCTTTACAAGTCTTGGCAATTTGCAGTGGCGGGCGTCGGACGCCACCGCGAACTCAAGGCAGCTGTAGCGGCATGGGATCAAGGCAGCCGCGGCGATGCGCGATCTCATCTCGAGCGCTCTTCCAGCTATCTGGCTCCAGTCGTGGAAATGAGCATGGAGAGAGGAGACGGTTCGGCCTCCCGTCTTGAGGCGGAGGCCGAAGCGAGATCCCGCAAGCTGGAACGGGGTCTTCGATTTCTGGATAGCGTCGCGCAAATCGCACCGCTTTTAGGCCTCTTCGGAACGGTCCTCGGCATGATCCAGGCCTTCCAGGCCCTGCAGGAGGCAGGGGCACAAGTCGATCCTTCGATCCTGGCCGGGGGGATCTGGGTGGCGCTTCTGACAACGGCTGTCGGGCTGGCCGTTGCCATGCCAACCGCTCTCGTTCTGAGCTGGTTCGAAGGGAGAATGGACAACGAAAGGATGATTGCCGAGACTGCAATCCAGACGATCCTAAGTCCTCGGGATATCGACGTAACAGCCGCAGAGCCGGCGTCTGGTCAGGCCTATGCTGAGGCGTGAGCGTCGTAAACGCAGACTGTCTATGACGTCATTGATTGACGTTATCTTCCTTCTGCTGCTTTTCTTCATGCTCAGTTCCACCTTCTCGCGATTCGCCGAGGTCGAACTTGCAAGCGCTCCGGGCCAAGGAGATGCTCTCCCGGATGCGACGCCAGCGTTTCTGCAGGTTGAGACCGGTCGCCTTGCCTTGAATGGCACGGCAATGACAATCGAGCAGCTGACCCCCGCATTGATCGCAATTCCCCGCAGCGGCGAACGCCTTCCCGTATTGGTCAGCCTTCGGCCGGATATCTCATCACAACGGCTTATCGATGTCATGGTGGTCTTGCGAGGTATCCCCGGACTTTCGATCGCTGTTCTCGGGCAGATGTCATGAGACCGCGTCGCCGTAAATCTAGGCTGGAGCCGACCATTGCCCTGATCAACATCGTCTTTCTGATGCTGATCTTCTTCATGGCGGCAGGAACGCTTGCGCCGCCGCTCGATCGCGACTTGCAGCTTGTCTCGACAGCGGAGCTCGACGGGGCGCCACCACCGGATGCGTTGGTCATCCATCCCGACGGTCGCATGAGCTATCGCGGAGAGGATCAAGTATCCGTCGCCGGTTTCATGGACGCACTGACCGAGGAAGAGAGGACCGTCCTTCGTGTTGTTCCGGACCGCGCTTTGCCTGCGCAGGATCTCGTGGAGATCACCGGAAACCTGCACCGCGAAGGCGCGGGACGGGTTGTTGCGGTGACGGAGCGTGGTCTGCCATGATCCGATCGTCTTTATGGGCCATATCTGTTTTCGCCGTTATCGCGGTGACATTTCATCTGGTACCCGCTCTGGCCTTCGTCTCTGAAGAAGAGGCGCTGATCGAGAGCCGCACAGGCTCGTTCGAGGCGCGGATCGGCTCCAGCTTTGCAGACTTCAGCCAAGGGATCCTGGAGGCGGAAGCCGTAACCGCGTCGGAAACGCTTACTCCGCAGACGCCCGAACAGGCCGAGCCAAAGACGAGCGCAGAGCCGATCAGCCCCTCGGACACCGTGTCAGCAGAGACCGCAATCCCGCGACCGACATCGGATGCCTTAGCCGGACCCGAGGCCCCGGTGCTCGCCCCGTCACAACCTTCGACCCCTCAATCAGCCGAGCGCGTCTCTCCCCGGTCAGCCGAGCAAACACCACCGGCAGAGACGCTTAGAGCGATCGAGTCGACGACAGCAGTCTCCCGGTCCCTTCGCCCCAGCCCTCGCCCGGACCGCCCGCGACAGGCAGAGCGGCCGCGCCGATCGGAGCCCCCGCAAACGGAGCAGGCCCCGTCGAGAGGAAACAGGGCGCAGCAAAACCAGACCGCTGGTTCAGCGCAGGGAACGCAACGCGCAACGTCCGCGCAAGCCGGCGTAAGTTCGGGCCAAGCCGTGGAGGCTGGCACGACGGCGGCAGCGACCAACTATCCAGGCGAGGTCATGCGCCGCATCTCTCGTGTCCCCAAGCCACGCGTGGGCTCCAGGGGACTTGCCGTCGTCAGCTTCAGCATAGCGGCCAGCGGCGGGCTCCAAAGCGCATCAATTGCGCAAAGCTCCGGATCAGCTCGGTTGGATCAGGCAGCCTTACAGGTCATTCAGCGTGCCGCGCCATTTCCGCCGCCACCGGCAGGCGCCAGGCGGAGCTTTTCCATCAGGATAGAAGGCGCGGGGTGACCCTCTTTTTTGAACAAAGCTGTACTTGGGGTGCGATCAAGACAGTCCCGGACCCCAATCTCGATAAGAATGTGATCCGGCAATATCGCTGTAAAGAGAATTCTTTATTCAAGGATGCGCCACAGGTTTGCGGCGCATCATTTGCTCTATTTAGAATGTTCGAGCCAGTGAGAGCTTGATATTGCGTCCGGGGGCCGGGCGCGTCGACAGATGCGGCGTAAATTCCCGGTCGAAAGCATTCTCCAACCCCAACCGCAGCTCGGATCCCTCCAGAACGCCCTGCTGCGGGACGTAAGTCGCGCGAAGATTATGAACGGCGAAACCGGGGCTTCGGTCATCCTCTCGATTCTCTGCGCGCGCGGCCACGATCTCCCAGCTTAGATCGAGTTCCTCTCCAAACCGCTGACCTAGGGTCAGACGCGCCGAGTCCGCTGGCGTGATCCGCCAATCGGTCGTCCTACCGTTCGCGTCGGTCTCTTCACCGGCGACGATATTGGCATTCAGATCGACGTAGAAACCACTTCGCATTGCATAGGACGCTTCAAGCTCGAACCCCTCGGTCTCCACGCGGTCCAAGGGCTGGCTCTCTATGTCATCAGGCCCCGGGCCCACGAAAACATCAGAAACATAAGAGGTCACTTCCGTCAGTTCGGTCCGGTAGAATGTACCCTTGATCGCCAGCACATCCTCGTCCGCGAAGATGCTCGTGCGATCAAGCGAGGCGCCAAGCTCGAACGTTCGCGCCTCCTCTGCTTGCTCCATCAACTCGTCGTTCTCGAGATCGTCGAGGATTGGGAGGTTTTCGGTGTAGGCCGCAGATCCGAACAGCGCGACCCCGTTGGAGAAGGCATATCGCACCGAAAGTCCGCCGACCAAGGCATCGTTGTCATAGGACACATCTCTGCCGTCATCGAGGGTTCCGTCGATCTCGGAGGTCTCATAACGCAAGGCCGGTGTAATCGTCCAAGCCTCCCCGATCCGCATCTCATCGATAGCAAAGAACGCGACGCGGTTGTCTTCTCCACCCGGAGCAGAGGCCGCATCGAGCCTCTCTTTCCGAAGAAGCTCAACGCCCGCCCGCAATTCGTGGTCGACACTGCCAGTAGTGAACAGGCTCGTATTCCTGATGCTCAGCTTCGTCGTTTCGTATTGTTGATCGGCATTAACGACGCTGAAGCCTCCTTCAGGAAACGGAAAGTCGCATGGAAACGGGGGGCCGCCTTCACATGAAGAGCTGCCCTCAACGTATTCCTGCTCGATCTCCTGGTTCGCATAGGACAGATCAACCGTGACGTCGATCAAATCGTCGCCCGGTGGATTGTACTCGTAGGACAGGACTGCCGTCTCGGTCTCGATATCGCGATCTACATTGCCGAAGACATCGTCAGACGTCAGAAACGTATCATAGGGCACGTCCCGATCACTCTCGCTTGTCTCGGTGTAGGTCAGCGACAGCGCGTGAGCTCGATCCTGGCCAAATCGATACCGGCTCTTAATCAAGGATGACGGCAGGTCGAAGGCGCTGTTGCCGATGTCTTCGCCATCGCCATCGGTCTGGAAATCCTGCTCGCGCCACGTGTAGTTGGCAAGGAACTCCAGATTCTCGGTCGGCTGCCACGCGACGATTGACGACGACGTCAGACCATCGCCATTCGTCGTGAACTGAAGCGTTTGCCGAACCCGCACACCTGGCTCGCCACCGGTGAAGTCAGATGCATCTTTGGTCTCCAGAAGAACGACACCGCCCACAATTCCAGTCCCGTATTCGAAGCTGCCGACTGTTCCACGAATAACGGATACGCTCTTGAAAAGCTCAGGATCGGTAAAGAGCTGAGTTCCGATCCGATAGATTTCTTCGCTGCCGACGCTGGCTCCGTCGATCTGGATCGCCACCTTCTGATCGCTGCCGAATGTGCTGTTCGCGCCGAAGCCTCGGATGTTGATACCCGACCCGTTCGGCGTAGAACCATTGACCAAGCTCACGCCCGGGACGCTGTCGATCAACTCGGCGACAGTGCCAGCCTGACGATCGTCGATCTCGGTCTGGTCGACCTCCGTCACTGGCGTCGCAGTGTCAGTCGCGACCTCCCGCTTGCTCTCCCCAAGGACGATAGTCCCCAGAAAGACACCGTCCTGCTCTTCCTGTGCCGTGACAAGTTGGCCTGACAAGCAGGCTAAGGCGCATGTCGTTCCATAAAAGAAACCGCGTTTCATTTGCATATTTTAATCCCCGAAACCCTTTGGATGTGCCTTGGGCTCGCGGGGGCTGGCTGGGCAGTTCTATTCTGACGAGCGAGATTTCCCGCCGGCCACACTTGTTTGTCCTACAAAGACCTACTAAAAGCGTCAACAATAGGAGGTAGCCGCCGCCATCCTTCCAAACGGATTTCTGGAGGCCACCTTATGACTGAAACGCTCGTTCTCACGTCTGCTGATCTTCGCGCGGCTCGACTTGAGAAGCCGAAGATCCGTGATCGCGATCTAGCCGCGGCGCTCGGCGTATCGGAAGCCGAACTACTCGCTGCCCATGTTGGCCCGAAGGTCATCCGCATTCACGCTCACCCTGACCGGCTGATGCCAGCTGTCGAGAGCTTTGGCCCCGTCATGGCGCTTACTCGAAATGCCTCCTGCGTCCATGAAAAGGACGGTCTTTATGCGAACTACCATCCGGGCGAACATGCCGCGATGATCCTGAACGAGGCTATCGATCTGCGGATCTTCCCGTCTCACTGGCGGTACGCTTTCGCAGTGGAAACAGAGACCGAAACCGGGCCGCGGCGCAGTTTTCAGATCTTCGATGCAGCAGGTGACGCGGTTCACAAAGTCTTTCTGCGCGATGGAGCTAACCTTGATGCCTGGGATGCGGCGAAGCGGGACCTCGCCATGACAGACCAGTCCGATGCAATGCGCACCGATCCGCGTCAGCCGCCTGACGGTGCCAAATTTAACATCGCCAAACTTGATGTCCTGCAGGAAGAATGGCGGCGCCTGACCGATACGCATCAGTTCCTGCGGCTATGTGCGAAGCTCAAGATGAACCGGCTCGGCGCCTATCGCATCGCGGGTACTCCGTTTGTGAGACCTCTCGCGGTCTCTGCGGTCGATACAATGTTGAAAAGAGCGTCTGCCGACAAGATCCCCCTTATGATCTTCGTCGGCAATCGCGGCTGTATCCAGATCCACAGTGGACCGGTGCACGAGATCAAGCCGATGGGACCTTGGCAGAACGTGCTCGATCCAGAATTCAATCTTCACCTTCGGCTCGACCATGTCGCGGAAGTCTGGGCTGTCGATAAGCCGACCAAGCGCGGTTCGGCCATTTCGGTCGAAGCTTTCGATGCGGATGGCAGTCTGATCCTGCAAGCCTTCGGCGTCGGAAAGAAGGGGGCCGATACACGTCCTGCCTGGAACGCGCTTGTCGAGACGCTGGAGACGGCGTCATGAGGGGTCTCTTCGTTGCAGCCGCCCTCCTTGCCCAGCCGCTTGCCGCTCAAGAAGATCGCATCCTCGCTTTGGGAGGCTCCGTCACCGAGATCGTATACGCCTTGGGCGAAGGCGACCGGCTTATCGCCCGTGACACAACGTCCGTCTATCCCGAGGAGGCTCGCTCCCTTCCCGATGTCGGCTACATGCGGGCGCTGTCGGCTGAAGGCGTTCTCTCGGTCGAACCGGCCCTCATTCTGGCGGAAGAGGGTGCCGGTCCGCCAGAAGTCATCGATGTTCTGGAAAGCGCCCGCATTCCGTTGATTATCGTTCCCGATGAGTTTTCCTCGGAAGGGATCCTCGCCAAGATCGATGCAATCGGCCGTACCCTTGAGGTAGAAGACAAGGCCGCAGATCTGCGCGAGAGCGTCGCCGCTGATCTTGGCGCCGCCAGAGAGCGGGCTGCCTCTTTGTCAGGCAGTTCACCCAAGCGGGTCCTGTTCATCCTCAGCCTGCAGGACGGTCGCGTGATGGCGTCCGGAGCGGAAACAGCAGCGAATGCGATCATCGAGCTGGCCGGCGCAGAGAATGCAATCACGTCCTTTACAGGTTATAAGCCGCTGACAGACGAGGCTCTAACGGCGGCAGCGCCGGATGCGATCTTGATGATGGACCGCACCGGTGATCACGCCGCCACCGACGATGAGCTGTTCGAGATCCCCGCTCTGTCGCTCACTCCGGCAGCGCAAAGCAAAGCGGTCATCCGAATGAATGGTCTTTACCTGCTCGGCTTTGGGCCCCGTACCGCATCGGCGGCAGAGGAGCTGAGCGAGGCGCTCTATGGCGGCTGACATCGCCGTGCAACCGGTCGCGGATCGGCGCCAGACGGCGCGGCAAATGCATCTTTGGCTTATCGGCCTTCTTGTCGTTGTCAGTTTGCTCAGCCTGACAAGCGGTGCCGCTGACGCCTCGCTTGTGAACGCCCTCACAACACTTTCCCGGGGTGAGCCGCTGAGTCAGCTTGAGCGGGTCGTTCTGCTGGACGTCCGTCTGCCTCGCCTTTTGCTGGGCATCGTGGTCGGCGCCGCGCTCGCAGTGTCGGGGGCATTAATGCAGGGGTTATTCCGCAATCCACTTGCCGACCCTGGCATCGTTGGCGTCAGCGCAGGCGCGTCCTTGGGCGCGATCGTGGCCATCGTTCTGGGGCCGCTTCTGCCGACGGCAATTGCCGCCTATTTCGGAAGCGCATTGACTGCGGTTGCCGCATTCTTCGGAGCCTGGATCACGATGATCCTTCTTTACCGCGTCTCCACCCGGCAAGGCCGGACATCGATTGCAACAATGCTGCTTGCGGGGATCGCCTTGGCGGCGCTGGCCGCTGCCGTATCGGGTCTCCTGATCTACATGGCCGACGATCAGCAACTTCGTGATTTCACGTTTTGGAACCTTGGTTCTCTGGGCGGGACAAGCTGGTTGAAGGTCTGGATCACAGCTCCCATTATCCTTGGCTCCATCCTGCTCGCGACACGCCTTGCCGACGGTTTGAATTGCCTCGCTCTTGGAGAGGCTGCCGCACGTCATCTGGGGATCCGAACGGAGCGTCTTAAGACCGGAACCATCCTTCTCACTGCTGCGGCAACCGGATCGGCGGTCGCGGTTTCGGGAGGGATCGGTTTCATCGGCATCGTCGTACCGCATCTTCTGAGGCTTGCGAACGGCCCAGACCATACAACGCTCATCCCCAATGCGGCGCTCTTGGGCGCGTCTTTGCTGATTGCTGCCGATATCATTAGCCGAACGATCGCGGCCCCCGCCGAGCTTCCGATCGGCATCATCACGGCGATTCTCGGAGCGCCTGTGTTTCTTTGGATCCTGCTGCGCCGCACCACCCTCGTGGATCTCTGACGTGCTAGAAGTCCAGAATCTTACAGCAACCCTGAACGGGAAGACGGTTCTTAAAGGGATTACAGCGCAGGCCAAGCCCGGTGAGATAACCGTCATTGTCGGGCCGAACGGGTCCGGCAAGACGACGCTTCTCCGCGCATTGTCCGGAGATCTTCCCTATAGCGGCGTCGCGACGCTCAACGGCGACGATATTGCTGCCGCTGATCCCGCGAAACTGGCCGGTCTTCGCGCGGTTCTGCCGCAAACGACGCCGCTCGCATTCCCGTTCACCGCGGCAGAGGTCGTGGGTCTCGGCGCAAGGGCCGGGATAGGGGCGGCTGACCTGACCATTCCAGCACTGGCGCTCGCGGCAGTCGATCTTGGCGGATACGGCGGACATTTCTATCAGCAGCTATCGGGCGGCGAGCAGCAGCGCGTTCAGCTTGCCCGGGCGCTTGCGCAGGTATGGCACCCGGTCTTGGACGGCGTTCCACGCTGGCTATTCCTCGATGAACCCGTCTCCAGCCTGGATCTAGGGCACCAGATCCTCGTGATGAAACTTGCCAAGCAGTTTGCCGCGTCGAGCGGCGGGGTTATCACTGTCCTTCACGATCTCAACTTGGCAGGACTGTTCGCCTCGCAGGTGTTGCTTCTATCCAATGGATCCCTTCAGGCCGCCGGATCCGCAGACGAGGTCTTCAAAGACCAAACGATCGAAGATGTCTATCGATGCCGGGTCGTCACGCGTCAACCGCCTCTAGCAGACACCTTCTTCCTGCTTCCTCATGCCGTTGAGCTTATGTGACGACGGACCACGTCTCCAAAGCCGCATCCGACGTACCTTTATCGATCTTGTGCATTCGCGCGCACGGCCAAACAGTCATGGACGCGATCAGGCCACCAGATTTTTGAACCGACGATCAGTCGAAATATTCTCGAAAGATGGCCCCTTACGCGCCGCTGCCCCTTGACTGACCAGTTCAGAATATAAAGTGAACTTCGGCAACACTTCCCCAGCGGCATAAGGGCCGCACGGGCCGCAATCGCTCGCCACGCCCATCTCGTTCTTCGGTGTCGAATTCTATTTGCCGGCATCCGCCTCAATCAGGCTTGCCGAGATAGCCACGCGTTGGCCCTCGATCAAATCACCGTCGAAGCGGCGCGCCAGTGTCAAAAAACGAATGGCGCCGCAGACCTGTCTCACCCGCAGGCCGAACTACTCATAAAAAAGGTAGAGTAAACGGCTGCGAAACCGTTCAGACCGAGACAGAAGACCCATTATGCCCATACGCGTTTAAGCATAATATCCATTGCAGTCATACTCAGTCCGGGCGGGCGCGAATTACATGTAGGCCGTAAGCGTCGCGGTGTGTCTCCCGACCATCCATACTGCGAGAGTATGATGTTTCATCGACTGTCAGAAATACGACATCCGAAGGCTCGTTTCCGCGTGTTGTGAGATAGAGTTGTCCATCGACGTTCCGCATCGAATACAGAAAACCCCCGTGAAATTCGGTAGGCTGACGGAAGGAAATCTGCTCGCCGCGATGCGTCAGTCTATAATATCCGATACCCATCCAATCAAATGATATCACCGGAATAAAATAGTAAAGATAGGGCCATTCATCGAACTCGGTAAATTCGAAACCGACCAAATCGAGCCGACCGGAAAGTTGTTCGAAACTGTAGGCCGGAGTATATTGCCGCTCAGGCACAATATGCAGATGGACATATCGCGCATCATTCTCAAGGTCGAGAAACTGCACGGAAGAGGTCAGACGCCGCCGTTCTATCAGATGACCATCCTGGCTGACAGACAGGACGAACCGGCCAAAGTATCCCGGCTCCCACGGCTCGACCGGGTCCGCGACGATCAGATAGCTGCTGTCCTGCTGATCGAACCAGATCTCGCTCCACCCGTATACCAGCTGCGCAATCTCGTAGTTTTCGCTTTGCGGGCCTTGCGACAAGGAGGGATAGGTACGTTCTTCAGCAGAAAGCCGCATGCCCGAAACAAGGTTCAGCGCAGGTACATGCAGCACATATGCCGCCATGATTCCCAAAACGAACAGGGCCGCTATGGTGGCGATCTTCATTGGCGGTTCTCCATCTACCACGATGCCCCTCTGACTACTCCAACCGATCTTGCAATGCGATCACCTCCCAGGCGGCCAGTATTCGAACCGTCATGCTCTGATCGTATTGCGGAGAAGCGGATACGATCAGGCCTACTCCCCTGCGGAGTACTCGATTTGAGGGTGGCCTGCTCTCCAACTGAGGAGAAGAGCGAACGGAGAGAAAGCGTCTAAACGCAGTGCAGATAATCGGCCTTTCTAACGAGCATCAGGCTGGGATGAGCGCACTTGATCTGCGCTGCGAGGACGGGGATCCATAAGGCAGCCGTCTACAACTGGCATCGTAAGGAGGGCGGCGTCGAAGTCGCCGATGCGAAGCGGCTTAAAGCGCTGGAAACCAAAACCGCAAGGCTAGAAAGAGGTTGGCCAAGCGGATGATGGAAGTGGCGGTACTAGTAGAAAATGCTCAGAAAAAAGTCTGAGGACAAGCTATGTCCCGCGATCGGTCCGGGCAACAATGGCGAACGTTCGAGGAGGAAAGCCGTGGATAGGGCGATTGAGAACAAGAGCGGCACGCGGTGGCAAGTCTGCGGCTCCCCGGGATCGATCCGCGTGTTTCTCGGCGCCGCTCGAAGCGACCGGACCGATCAAGGAAAGAGCATCGGTCATGCAGAGCAAGACACAAAAGCCAGTTCGTTTTGACATTTTTGAAGGGACCCGCGCCTCCGTCGAGACGTGGATGGAGGACGAGCTCACAGTCGGCTCCGAGTATCTTTGGCCTTGCCCCTTTCGTAAGCGCCTGCACACTTCGACGCACCGATAGGCATAGATCGTCCGCGATTGAGTCACATCGATCAATCGAGAATCAAGCGCCTATGGAACTCATTTGAGTAGGCGGACGAAGGTAACTCAAATCTACAAGAAAGCAGAAGACTTGCGAGCGGTTCAGCTTTTGAGTTTACAGTATAGTGCGGTATCTAGGCGTCGAGTTCGACGATGCGTTAGCAATCGCAAAGGCCGTCAAAATATAGCGGCTTTCGGATCGCCTTCGTCCTCCGGCCCGTCGGGGATATTGAGCAATGCATTCGGCGCCGCAGTACAGCTTTCTAGCAAGCAGTCGTCTCCTGACGAAACCGTTTGACCTATTCCAACGAAACACGAGGCCTCGATCAACCTGTCCAAGGGCATGTCGCGCCGATCGCTGGGGATTGATCGACGATTGAAGCTTGGTTTTGATTGGACGGCGTCGGCGAGCATCTAAATGCTAAATCCGCTCTCGCCTCCGACGCCAGAGAGCTTGTGCCGGATGTAGCCGCGCTTGATGGTTCTCATCGTTTCAATTCTGTTTGGGATCGCCTGGGCCGCTTCCAAGGATCGAAAGCTCTGGCGATAGCCGAGCGATCGCTTCATAACGGCGTGATCGCTTTCGATCAGGTTGTTGCACCACTTTCGGTCGATGTGCCGGCTGCGGCACAAATGTGGATCATAGCAGTGATGATTTCGCCGATAACGCGGTGATAGGCCTGGGCCTTGTCCAAGCAGATCGCAACGGGTCGGTGCAGATAAACAGGCTCGATTGCCTTTCTGAAGAAGGCTTTGGCCGCGTTGGCATCCCGCCATGCCGTTAGCGAGAAGTTGACCAGACGGCCACTCGCACCGATTGCGCGCCAGAGGTAGCGTCACTTGGCGCCAATGCGGGTAGAAATCTCGTTTGCTTAACAATCGACGCTGGCTCGACGCAGATCGCTCTCGGTCCGCTTTATGACCTCTGGACTGACTTTCCGAGCCCGGTGATCCACAGTGGATCGATTAACTGTGACGCCGCGCTCGGCGAAACGATCACCGACATCCTCGAAGACAAAGGATAGCGCAGATACCAGCGCACCTCGCAAAGGACGACGTCTCCTGAAAAGCGATGGTGCTTGAACAGCGATCTGCGCAGCATGCTGAACCGTCAGAGCGACACCTCAGGCAATGCATCAATCCGTGTGATCGTTGATCGCTGCTTGAGCGGCGCGCGTTGTCGTGGCGCGCTTGTGACGAACTTGGCCTATAGTGCCTTTTTCCATTACTCTAAGCGGATCGCGCCATCAAATCCTGGGATCAAATACCCATGGACTTTGTCGTATTCTGCAGCCGTCCGCGAAACCAGCGACGGAAGACAACGAAGCCCGGTGCGGCCCGGTCCCAGATCACGTCAGCCAAAGGCATTGAACCTAAATTATTGACAGGTTCGGAAAAACCTGCACCCTAACTGGTATTGAGGCCGGACCAGCATATCAGAGAGAACCGGTCAAGGGAGGACAGTATGACTATTCGTTTCGAAGCAGCATTGGCGGCTTCTTTCATCATGGCGAGCTCGATCGTCATTGCGCAGGACTATTCGGAGCCGGTGCGCGGGAATTACGTGATTGAGAACTTCGAGTTTGAGACTGGTGAGGTTCTGCCGGAAATGAACGTCAGTTACCTTACAATCGGTGACCCCTCGAACCCGGCCGTCCTGATCACGCATGGCACGACGGGGCAGGCAAAAGGGATGCTCGGTGAGGCTTTTGCCGGTAATCTTTACGGTCCCGGGCAGCCGCTGGATGCGGAAAAATACTTCCTTATTTTGGTCGATGCCATTGGCGCGGGGGAAAGCTCCAAACCGTCGGATGGGTTACGCGCGGAGTTTCCAGAACAGACGCTGATGGACATGGTCAATGCCCAGAAAATGTTGCTTGAGGACGGCCTGGATATCGATCGCCTGCATCTGAAGATCGGCTTTTCGATGGGCGGCATGCTGACCTGGACGTGGCTCACGGAATATCCTGAATTCATGGATGGCGGGGTGCCCATTGCCTCGCTTCCCGGACCGATGGCCGGTCGCAACTGGATGATGCGCCGCATGGTGATCGACGCGGTGCGGGATGACCCCGCCTGGATGGACGGCAATTATGAAGAGCAGCCGCCGATGTTGCGCTACATGTCGGCATGGTTCGGCATTGCAACATCGAACGGCAACCTGCGCCTGCAGGAACTGGGTGCGACCCGAGAGATGGCAGATGCCTTCGTCGACGAGCGCAAGGAGCAGCAAACCGTCGGTGACGCGAATGACGTCATGTATATGTGGAACGCCTCGCGAAACTTCGATCCAACGCCCAAGCTGGGCGACATCCAGGCCGATTTGCTGGTCATTCTGAGCCAGGATGACGAGCGTAATCCGGTAGAGTTGCCCATGCTGGAAGAGAACATGGCGAAGATACCGAATGCCGAGCTTTACATCGTGCCCGAGGATAACGAGACGCGCGGGCACGGCACGACATTCAATGCGAGTTATTATGCCGATGTATTAGGCGAGTTCATGGCGCAGCTTCCGAACGCACCCCAATAGAACAGGCCAAAAATTACAATCGGAAGGGGCGCCATCAGGCGCCTCTTTCTGTAAGTGTCTGCGACTTTGTCAGCGGTCGGGGGAAATCTTGCTGTCGAGAAACGCGCGAGTCGTGACATAGATGCGGGTTGCATGATCGATCACAGCCCGTTCGGCCGCTTTTGCATCACGCGCCTCCATGGCCTGCAGGATCAACCGGTGATCCGACAGGCTTTCAGCGATCGACCCGGGTTGAGCGACGATCCGGCGACGATGATCCAGAAGGTGATTGTATAGCGACATCGCAATATCAAAGAGCGCCTCGTTGCCCGCGGCACGGTAAAGTGCCGTGTGAAACTCCCGGTCGCAAAGAAGGAATCGGACGGGGTCGTCGCCGCAATCCTCCTGCGCCGCGATAGAGGCCCGGAAGGCAGCGAGGCCAGCCGCGTCGATCCCTTTTGCGGCTTTGGCCGCGATGCGCTGTTCGACCAACAGACGGGCTTCATGGACGCTTTCCAAATCGTACGAGCCGTGGAAACCGACAGACGGCGTGCCGGCGGCAAGAGACCGGGTATCGGCTTTTGCAACTGTCGTGCGGGCGCCGTGGGCGACACGCAGGACACCATGCGAGGCAAGGATCGCGATGGCACCACGCACGGTCTCGCGACTGACCGAAAGAGATGCTGCCAGTTCGCGTTCACTGGGAAGTTCGTCACCGACCGACAGAACGCCAGAAGATACGAGGGCCGCCAGCTTTTCGGCAATCACATCCCGCACCGAACGGCGCGAAACATCCCCCATGAGCGCCTTCGTATCTTCCAGTTGCAGTCGTCTGGCCTGAACCACGTTATGGCACCTTTTCTTCGGAAATGACGGATGGGCGCGAGGGAGAAGCACCGGAAATTGAGCCTCTGAAATGTAACGCATTCAGAGGTTCGGCTGCAACCCGAGCGCATGTTGACAGGTGTTTCAAATTGGACCAGTGTCCATACCAGTGGTCCAATTTGATGGAGTTTCGTGTTGGGCCAGACATCCCGAAATTCGGGGTTTCTATACCGGGGCGGTCCGCCAGCTGCTGGCTGATGCGCTTCCAAAAGCCGAAAACGGTATACGATTGGGAGGAACGTTCATGACAAACCGCAAGTCCCTTGTGGGAGCTTTTTCAGCGGCATGCGCCGCGGCCTTGTTTGCTTTCACCTCGCCCCTTCAGGCGCAGGAGAACGGTGAGCTGGTCTACATGACGCCTGGGCTGGACCTGGCATTCTGGCGATACGTGTCGGAGGGTGTGAAATCCGTCGCCGAAGAGAACGGATACGGGTTCGCGGCGCTCGATTCCACGAACGATCCGCAAACGCAGCTTCAGAACGCGCAGGATGCCATCGCACGCGGCGTTTCCGGCATCGTTCTGTCGCCGACGGACAGCTCGACCGCGCCCGCGGTTCTGCAATTGGCGCAGGACGCAGGAATCCCGGTGGTGATTGCCGATATCGGCACTGATTCCGGTGAATTCGTCTCGGTTATCGGATCCAACAACTATGAAGGCGCCAGCGGCGTGGGAGAGGCCCTCGCCTCGGCGATGCAGGAGGCAGGCAAGACGGAGGCGACTGTCGGGATTGTCGGCATCAGTCAGGCCCGGCTCAATGGCCAGGCACGGACAAAGGGCTTCAAGGATGCGATGGCAGACGGCGGCGTCGTTGGGGATGCTGGGCTTCAGCAGATGCAGGCCTACACGGCTGACGAGACGTTCAAGTTCACCCAGGACATGATCACCGCAAATCCGGATATGGGCGGGATGTTCATTCAGACCGACGGGCCCACATTGGGGGCATTGCGCGCCATCAAGGCCGCGCGGATGGACGGGGACGTTTTGGTCGCCGCCTTCGACGGCATCCCGGAATTCGTCCCGCTTCTGCAATCGGGAGAGCTTGTGGTGTCCGGAATGCAGCAGCCTTACTTGATGGGCGTTCGTTCTGCAGAAGCGATGCTGGAACATCTGGACGGCGGCACTCCGGACAAAGAGATCACCGTCCCGATCCTTATCGTGACGTCAGACAATATCGACGGGATGCTGCCGACGATCCGGGAAACGGTCTTTGCTAACGAGATCGAGTGATCGGACTTCCCTTGCGCCGGGGGGCTTCATCCCCCCCGGCGACTTGCCGAATGACAGCATGATCCAGACCGACCTTCAAACCGCCAGCACCGCGCGCGCTGACCCTTTGCTCATGGCGACGGGTGTCGTGAAGCATTTCGGCAAAACGCGCGCGCTGGTCGACGCTGCGCTGACGCTTCGCCCAGGCGAGGTGGTCGGTCTTCTGGGGGCCAACGGCGCAGGCAAGTCGACCCTATCCCGGATTATCTCGGGCCATATTCAGCCGACGGCCGGGACGCTGGTCTTCGATGGTGCGCCGCTTGTCTTGTCGTCCCCACGCGATGCACTGGGCCAGGGCATCGCGCTTGTCGCGCAAGAAACATCGCTCGCACCTGATCTGTCGGTTCTCGAAAACATCTTTCTGCCCGATCTGGCCACCCCGGGGCGCCTGTCGTTCCGCGGGATGCGCCAGCGGGCAAATACGCTTCTGTCCGGTCTGGGGCACGAGCATGTCCTGCGGCTCGATGCGGAGGTCAGATCGTTATCGGCGGCCCAGCGCCAGCTGGTCGAAATCGCCAAGGCGCTGGCTCTGGACGCGCGTCTGGTGATCTTCGACGAACCCACGGCATCGCTTTCTGCGACCGAGGTAGACAGGCTTTTCGATATCATGGATCGCCTGAGGGCCGACGGCCGTGCATTGGCCTTTGTCTCGCACCGGCTCGAAGAGGTGTTCTCGATCACCGATCGCGTCACGATCCTGCGCGAAGGGCGCGCCGTTGCCGAAGACCTCGTTACCTCGGAATTGACGCAAGGCGACATCATTCACCATATGGTCGGCCGGGATATCGGTGCGATCCATTCGCCTCGTCGAAACGCGCCGAACGACGTTGGCGACACTGTCTTTGAGGTCCAGGGACTTCAGGCGTTGCCTTGGGTTCGAGACATGAGTTTCTCGGTGCGCTCCGGTGAGATCCTCGGTCTTGGCGGGCTGGTCGGCGCCGGACGGTCCGAGGCGATGGAGGCGATCTGGGGTCTGCGCGCCCGGCAGGCTGGCCGGATCATGGTGCGCGGTGAAACTGTCCGGTTACGAAAACCGTCGGACGCCGTCCGCGCGGGTCTCGGGTTCGTCGCCGAGGATCGCCGTGCGCAAAATATCGTCCCCGATCTTTCGGTGTGCGAGAACCTGCTTCTCGCCCAGATGGGCCAGCACCGCGGATTCTGGCGGGGCTACGGCCAAAGGGCCGAGAAAGCCGCTTCGCTTCTGGCGGATCTAGGGCTCCCTGTAGACCGGCTGGACACAAGCCTTCTGAACTATTCCGGCGGGATGCAGCAGAAGATCATCATCGCGCGCTGGCTGCTGACCGAACCGGATATCCTGATCCTCGACGAGCCGACCAAAGGTGTCGATATCGGCACGCGGTCGTCCATCTACCGGATCCTTCAGGATGCAGCCGATGACGGACTTGCCGTGATCGTTATCTCGTCGGACTTCGAAGAACTTCTAGGTCTTGCTGAACGGATCGTCGTCGTCTCCGACGGAGTTAGCATCGCGGATCTGTCCGCAGAGCGCCTAACGGAGGAAAAACTGACTTTACTCGCAGCACCGCGCAGCTCGACCCGACGCAACCAGGCCTTGCTCGACGAACTTTCAGAAGTCCATGGCGGGGATGCGTTCTGGACCCTTCTCGATAAAGAAGAAGCGATCTGCCTGGCGCAGTCAGGGGCTCGGCTTTCGGGGCTAACACCCGGTGAAGCCGCGATGGCGGATGAAACGAACATTGCCGACGCGATCCGAAAGCGCAGCGACGATTTTGTCGTCGAAGCGGCAGGCCAACGGACGCTTCTGTCTCAGATGACCGACCGGCGCGGCCACGATCTGGGATGGATCGGGCTGACGCTGTCCGGGGCAGAGACCCTGCCGGATCCCGCGGCGATCCGCACCCGCATTCAGGATCTGACGAAGGGTGAGAGCTGACATGGTAGACTCCGCATCGTCGCAGTCACGCTTGCCGTCCATTACAGGAAAGATCCTGCGCAGCCTTGAGATCAGGATGCTGGGCCTTGCCCTGCTGCTGGCGATCGTCCTGTCTTTCTCGTCACCTTTCTTTCTGACCGAGCGGAACATCTTTAACATTCTCGATCAATCGGTCGTCATCGGTATCGTCGCAGTCGGCATGACCTTCGTGATCCTGACCGGCGGGATCGACCTGTCGGTCGGTGCGGTCTTTGGCCTGACCGGCGTGATCCTGGCGCAGGCCCTGCAGATCATGCCGATCCCGGTCGCGATCCCCCTTGCCGTTCTGGCCGGCGCCGGGATCGGTTTGTTCTCGGGGGTGCTTATCGCCGTCTTCGGTCTGGCGCCGTTCGTCGTGACGCTTGGCGTCATGGCGATCGGTCGAAGCCTGTCTTTCATCTTTTCCGGGCAGCGCAGTATTTCGGGCCTGCCTCCAGATCTGGAAGCCATCGTCTATTCGACCTTCCTCGGCATCCCGGCAAATGTCTTGTTCCTGATCTGTCTCTATCTTCTGGCCTGGGGGTATCTGACCTATACGAAAGGGGGACGGACCATCTATGCCATCGGGTCGAATATCGAGGCCGCGCGCGCCGCCGGCCTGCCGACCCTGTCCTATTCGATCATGCCATACGTCGTCTCTGGTGCCCTGGCAGCGGTCGCCGTCACCTTTTCGCTGGCGCAGATCATGTCGGCCGATCCTTTGGCAGGAAACCAGCTGGAACTCGATGCTATTGCCGCCGTCGTGATCGGCGGCGCCAGTCTTTACGGCGGGCGCGGATCAATCATCGGCACGCTTCTTGGAGTTCTCATCATGGTGATGATCCGCAACGGCCTGAACCTTATGGGGGTTTCACCCTTCTGGCAGGGCACCGCCATCGGATCGATCATCATTCTCGCCCTTCTCGCCGAACGCCTGATCAATTGGCGGTCAAATCGCAGCTGAATGGAACCTGTCATGTCAAATCCTTCGCGGGCCATCGCACTTTATGGAACCGAAGAAGCGGTGCCAGCGCCGCGCCTTCTGACCGCGGGAAAGCTGACTGCAGAGCTTGAGGCAGGCAACTTGCGCTACATCCGCTGGGACGGGGAGGAGGTGTTGCGCGCGATCTCCTTCATTGTGCGGGACAGGGACTGGGGCACCTATGCCCCGCAGATATCTAAGTTGGAGATAGAAGAGGACGGGGATGTCTTTCAGGTTTCGCTGCGTGCAGAGGTTCAGGGAAAGGACGAGACGTTCATCTACGAGGCCCGGATCGAGGGCGGATCGGACGGAACGCTGACATTCCATGGCCGCGGAACAACCCAGACGGGCTTTGAGACCAACCGCACCGGTTTCGTGATCCTGCACCCGATTGACGGGATCGCGGGCGCCCCGGTCACCATCGAGCATACGGATAAGCGGATCGTCGAAGACCGTTTCCCCCGGATCATAGACCCCATCCAGCCAATGATGGATCTGCGCGCCCTTACTCACCGAACGCCCGGCGGTCTAACCGTCCGGGTCGTGATGGAAGGCGACACTTACGAGATGGAGGATCAGCGCAACTGGACCGATGCCTCCTACAAGACATATGTGCGCCCGCTGGCTCTGCCCTGGCCTTACAGGATCGGGCCCGACGATGTGATCGACCAGACTGTCACGGTGATCATAAGCGGTGAGACTTCCGCAAGTGGACATTCGGGGACGGTAGAATTGTACCCCGGGTCAATCTCTGGAGAGATGCCGTCCTTGGGCCTCGGGCTGAGACCCGAGAATACGAAAACCACCCGAGGCGCCGCGAAGGCTCTGAAGGAGCTTTCGCCTGCCTATATCGTCCTTCACCATGATCCCCGGACAGGGCATGATCGTGCTTCGCTCGAGGCGATGCTGGATGTCGCGAACGCAATCGGAGCGCCCCCCTGGCTGGAAGCGGTCATAGAGGCGACGGATGACGCGGGCGCGCGGGCTGAACTGCAATCCCTTGGCGAAACAGCCGCTGCGCTGGGACGCCCCTTCGACACCGTTCTGGTGTCGCCCGCGCCGGACCTCAAATGCACGCTTCCCGGGTCGGTCTGGCCGGACACGCCAGATGCGGCTGCCCTTTACGAGGCGGCACGTTCCGCATTTCCGGGCGCTCGCATCGGAGGCGGCATGTTCAGCTACTTCACCGAACTGAACCGAAAGCCGCCACCTTCGGGAACACTCGACCTTGTCAGCTTCACGACATCGCCAATGGTTCATGCCGGTGATGACCGGTCGGTACTGGAAACCCGCGAAGCGCACGGCGCCGTCGCAGCGTCGGTCACCAAGATAGCGGATGGCACTCCGTGGGCGGTGGGACCCTCCGCAATTGGGGTGCGCGACAATCCCTATGGCGAAGCGGCAAAGGACAATCCCGACAATATTCGCCAAGCGATGAACCGGAACGATCCCCGGCAACGGGGTCTGCTGGGGGCGGCCTGGACGCTTGCCTATATCGCGGATTTCGCGGCCGGTGGAGCATCCGCCATAGCCATCGGCGGCGCGACCGGCCCCTTTGGCGTCCTTTCCGCAGGGGGTGACGATCCAGAGCCTTGGTATGATGGAAACGGCGGATTTTATCCTGTGTATGCCGTCCTTCGGGGCCTCTCGCGACTCAAGGGCGCGCCACGGCTGGGTTTGAATCTATCTGCATCCGGACCCCTCTCTGCCATCGCTGTGCAAATGGCTGATGGAATTGAAATCTGGGCCGCCAACATGACCCCGGATCCGGTCGAGGTGAGGTTCCCCAAGCCGGTCGAGGTCGCCGTCCTTGACGCGTCCAGCTTTGCAGAAGCCGCTACGGCATCCGACTATCTCGACCATGTCACCGGGCGCGACCCCGTCATGACATTGGACAGCTTTGCAATTGCTCGCATCCTCATGAAAGGCTGATCTATGCACATCACCATCATCGGCGCCGCGGGCATGATCGGCCGGAAGTTGGCAGAACGGATCGCCCGGACCGGCAAGATCGGAGAGCGTCCGGTCAACAGGCTGACCCTGGTCGACGTCGTCGAACCTGAGGCCGCGACGGACTTTGCCGGAGAGCGGACCGCGCTATCGGCGGATCTTTCCGAACCCGGGACAGCCGAAAGGCTGATAGCAGAACGGCCGGATGTAATCGTCCATCTTGCCGCCGTCGTCTCGGGGGAAGCAGAGGCGGATTTCGACAAGGGATACCGCGTCAACCTGGACGGAACGCGCGCGCTGTTCGACGCGATCCGAACGGATGAAAGCTATGCGCCCCGCGTCGTCTATGCCTCCTCGCTCGCTGTCTTCGGGGCGCCGTTCCCGCCTCGGATCGGGGACGATTTCCACCTGACGCCCCTCACCAGCTACGGAACGCAGAAGGCAATGGGCGAGCTACTGCTCGACGATTACACAAGGCGCGGATTTTTCGATGGCGTGGGCATTCGCTTTCCAACGATCTGCATCAGGCCGGGTAAGCCGAACAAGGCAGCCTCAAGTTTCTTCTCTGGCATCCTGCGCGAGCCGCTGAACGGGCAGGAGGCGGTTCTGCCGGTCGATGACGACGTGCGCCACTGGTTTGCCAGCGCGCGTGCGGCCGTGGGCTTCATCGAACATGCGGCAACGATGGACACGAACAGGCTCGGGACCCGGCGTAACATGACAATGCCCGGCGTATCGGCTACCGTCGCCGATCAGATTGAAGCGCTTCGCGATGTGGCTGGCGATCATGCGGTCAACCTCATTCGCAGGGAGCCCGATCCAGCCGTTGCCCGTATCGTGGCCGGCTGGCCCCGCGATTTTGACACCACACGCGCCCATGACATGGGATTCCGCGCCGAGACGTCCTTTCGGCAGATCATAGAGGTCTACCTGGAAGACGAAATGGACGGGCGACGCCCGGACATCGCTAATCACAAGACGTAAGCCAAATTCTCAGGGAGGAATGAGATATGACCTACTACACTATGACCGGAATTGCCGGTGCGCTCATCGTGGCGGCCGGTTTTGCCTCGGCTCAGCAATCTATCGTCATCGGCCACACGCTGTCCGCCGACTCTCACTACGGGATCGGCGCGGATGCCTTCATCGCCAAGCTGGAGGAGCTGTCGGGCGGCGAGTGGACCGGCGAACAGGCCCCCGCAGGTCAGCTCGGAGGAGAGCGCGACATGATCGAGGGCCTGCAGATTGGCTCGCTCGACGTCGTCATCACATCGACTGGGCCGCTCGGGAACTTCGTGCCGGAGGTTTACGCGCTCGATCTGCCATTCCTGTTCCGCGACTACGACCATGCACGCGCGGTTCTGGACGGCGAAGTCGGCGAGGAACTTCTTGGCAAAATCAACGAAAACCAGCTGGTCGGCCTTGCCTGGTCCGAAAATGGCTTTCGTCATGTAACCAATTCCCAAAGACCAGTGAACACACCCGAAGATCTTAACGGCCTAAAGCTCAGAACAATGGAGAACCGCGTCCATATGGAAGCGTTCTCGCAGATGGGTGCCGCGCCCACTCCAATGGCATTCCCCGAGCTTTTCACGGCCCTGCAACAAGGCGTGGTTGACGGTCAAGAAAATCCGGTGACTGTCATTACCGCCTCTAAGTTCTGGGAGGTGCAAGACCATGTCTCCCTGACCGGCCATGTCTATTCGCCAGCGGCGGTTCTCGCCTCCCCCATTGTTCTGGATGCCCTGACCGAAGAGCAGCAAGGCTGGTTCTACGAAGCCGCGGCAGCCGCCGCCGAGGCGACACGCGCCGAGGTCAACCGGCTCGAGGATGCAGGCGTCGCATTGTTGAGGGAGAACGGGATGGAGGTTGTTACCGACATCGACAAGGCGCCGTTCGCCGAACTCGCGCAACCTGCCTACGCCGTTTATACCGATCAGTACGGGACCGAATTGGTCGAACGCATTCAGGCCGTACAGTAACAGACCAGCGACTGGCGCGCAGATGTCGCGCCAGTCGTCTCGGATGGGGTAGGCAACGAAATGCGGTATTTCCTACGATTTGAGGACCTGACGACCGGGCTGGCGCTTAGACTTTCAATTGTATTTCTGATCACCGCCGCAACGCTGGCGCTCTATCAAGTCGTGACCCGCTTCGTCTTTGGTGCGCCATCCACATGGTCGGAGGTGATAACGAGGTCTTCGATGATCTGGTCGGTGTTCCTGGGCGTGGCCGTAGCCTTCAGACATGGCGCCATGATCTCGGTCGAGGTCATTCAGACCGCCTTGCCGCGAAAGCCTGGACTCGCGCTTTTCGTGATTTCGAATGTCGCATCGCTCGCTTTTTTCGCGGTCCTCTTCTGGCAAGGCTGGGCCATGACGCTTCGCGTCGTGCCCCAGCGCCTTGCCGCGCTCGAGATGTCGATAGCCTGGGTCTATGCAGCGCTGCCTATCGGATCCGTCTTCATCATAATCGCCATTCTGGCCTCGATGGTCCGGGGCCTCCAAGGCGACTGGCCCGCCCCCCATGATGCGGAAGCCAGCCAATGAACACCACGCTGGGTCTTTCGCTCGCGATCCTGTTCCTGATGGGCGTTCCCATCGCCGTGTCGATCGGTCTGGCGTCCGTCATAGGCATCGAGGCGCAGGGCCGTCTTCCGCTCCTTTTGGTTGCCCAGCGAATGTTCACGGGCATCGACAGCTTTCCGCTGATGGCGATCCCCCTCTTCATCCTTGCCGGGAATCTCATGTCGGCGGGCGGCATATCCCACAGACTGGTGGAACTGGCGAAATCCATTGTCGGCGGCATTCAGGGCGGGCTGGCCTGCACCTGCGTTCTGACATGCATGCTGTTCGCGTCTGTCTCCGGCTCTTCCGTCGCCACCACTTTTGCCATCGGTGCGATCCTGATCCCCGCAATGGTGCGGCACAATTATCCCAAGCCGCTTGCCGCCTCGATCCAGGCCTCCTCGGCAGAGCTTGGGGTTCTGATACCACCGTCGATCCCACTGATCCTCTATGGCGTCGCCACCGATACCTCGATCGGTAAGCTTTTCGTGGCGGGGCTTGGGCCGGGCTTTGTCGTGGCCGGCGCGCTGATGGCTCTGGTTTTGGTGATCTGTCGTCGTCGCGGCATCGGCAAGGACGATGGTCGCGACCGTGCCAGCCTGCGGGTCGCGCTCGTCTCCGCCATTCCGGCCTTGCTGGTTCCGGTGGTTATTCTCGGCGGGATCTATTCGGGCATCTTCACGCCGACTGAGGCCAGCGCCGCCGCCGTTGCGGCAGCGCTTATCGTCGGGATGGGGCTCTACCGCGAGCTGAAATTGTCCGATCTGCCGGATATCCTCAAGAAGACGGTGATCTCGACATCGGCGATCATGATCATCATCTCGGCCGCGGCGCTGTTCTCATTTCTCATCGCTCGTTCCGGGCTGCCGAACGAGATAGCGGCCTGGTTCCGAGAGGTCTTCGAAAGCAGGATCGCTTTCCTGCTCGCCATTAACCTGCTGCTTTTGATCGTCGGGATGTTCATTGAGACATCCGCAGCGATCCTCGTTCTGGCTCCGATCCTGACACCGATCGCCATCGCCTATGGCGTGGATCCAGTCCATTTCGGTCTCATCATCGTGGTCAACCTCGCGCTCGGGATGATTACGCCGCCTCTAGGCGTCAATCTGTTTGCCGCCTGCGCTGTGGCGGAATTGCCGGTCGAGAAGATCATCCCGCAGCTGATCTGGTTCGTTCTGACCGTCTTCGCGGCCTTGCTGGTCATCACTTACGTTCCGGCGATCACCCTTGCGCCGGTCAACCTTATCTTTGGAGGATAGCGCCATGATCGTCTATTTCGCTGGTCTGGGGTCCATGGGCTCCGGCATGGCCAGGTGTCTAATCCATGCCGGGCACGAGGTTCATCTTCTCGACCACAATCCGGAGCGTGTCGCCTCGCTACACGAGGCAGGCGGGCATCCACTCCAGGGCAACGCACCGCCTGCGGACGCCATTGTTTCAGTCGTGATGAATGCAGAACAGACGCGGTCTGTCCTGTTTGCGGATGAAGCGCTTGCGCTGCGACTGAAGCCAGGCGGTGTGATCGTCTCCTGCGCGACGGTTTCGCCTGCCTTCGCCTCAGAGATGGAAGCCGAAGCCAACAATCTTGGTCAGCTCTACGTTGATGCACCGATCTCCGGCGGTGCTGTCAAGGCGGCTGAGGGAACCCTATCGATGATGGTGTCCGGCAAGGCAGAAGCATTGAAGGCCGCGACACCGCTTTTTGATGCGATGGCCGAAACGGTCCATCGCATGGGCGATACCGCAGGGGCCGGATCCGCCATGAAGGCGGTGAACCAGCTTCTGGCGGGGATCCACGTGGCCGCGATGGGAGAGGCTTTGGCCTTTGCCGCATCGCAGAAGCTTGATCTCGAACAGGTGGTCAAGGTGGTATCGGCCTCGGCCGGTACGTCTTGGATGTTTGAAAACCGTGCGCCCCATGTCGTTCAGAGTGATTACACGCCCCTCTCGAAGCTCGACATATGGCTCAAGGACCTAGGTATCGTGACCGACATTGCCAGAGCGGCCGACCTTCCGGTCCCCGTGGCCGCGTCGGCCCTGTCCCAGTTCCGCGATGCCTCCGATGCCGGATTTGGTCAGCAGGACGATGCGGCGGTCGCGAAATATGCGGCAAGCCGGGGCGGGATCACATTGCCTGGAGAACGATAGATGCTGCTTGGTTGCATCGGCGACGACTTCACAGGATCATCCGATCTGGGTAATACCCTGACGAAGGGCGGCATGCGATGCGCCCAGTATGTCGGCGTTCCGAAGGGACCTGCCGCGTCCGATGTGGAGGCGGGCATCGTCGCCTTGAAGTCGCGGTCCATCCCGGTGGCCGACGCGGTAAGTCTATCGCTCGAAGCGCTTGACTGGCTCAGGGATCAGGGCTGCCACCAGTTCCTGTTCAAGTATTGCTCAACGTTTGATTCCACGGCAGAGGGCAACATCGGCCCGGTCGCTGAGGCTCTGGCCGACGCGCTTGCTGCGGAAAAGGTCATTGTCTGTCCCGCTTTTCCTGCAACGGGCCGCTCTGTCTTTCAGGGGCACCTCTTTGTCGGAGACCGGCTGTTGAACGAAAGCGGCATGGAAAACCATCCGCTGACACCGATGACCGATCCCGATATCCGGCGCTGGCTTGGTCATCAAATAGACGGCACGGTCGGGCATGTGCCCTCCGCAATCGTGGCAGGCGGACCAGAGGCGGTGCGCGAAGCGCTGCAAAGGGCTCAGGATAGCGGCAACCGGCTGATTGTGGCGGACGCGATCCATGACAGCGACCTTGTCACACTGGGCCAAGCCGCCGATGGGCTGCCCCTCCTGACCGGCGGATCGGGTATCGCCATAGGTCTCCCGGACGTCTTTCGGAACAAGCGCCTGCTTTCAGAAAGCGGGGGCACGTGGGCTGGTCAGACGGGACCGGTCGCGGTCCTCTCCGGCTCCTGCTCGAAAGCCACGCGGGCGCAGATTGCGCGGCACCAGGCGTCGAACCCGTCCCGCGAGGTCGCGGCAGACGATGTGATGTCAGGGGCAGCTACTGCGCAGGACCTGGCGGATTGGGCTCTTTCGAAATCCGGCATTCCCTTGGTCTACACCTCCGCCGATCCTTCCGAGGTGCGCGCGGCCCAAGACCGTCACGGATCCGAAGCCACCGCGACGGCGATAGAAGCCCTCTTCGCCGAGACGGCTCGCCTTCTGGTCCAAGGCGGTACGACGCGGCTTATAACAGCGGGCGGTGAGACATCTGGCGCCGTGGTAGAGGGGCTGTCGCTGGACAGGCTAGAGATCGGACCAGAGATTGACCCCGGCGTTCCTGTCATGCGCGCCGGTCCGGATCTTGTTCTGGCTCTCAAATCCGGAAACTTCGGCGGGCCGGACTTCTTCGCTAAGGCCGCCGCCACATTGGAGGGAACATGAGCGAAAGCAAATTGCGAGAGGATGTGTGCTACTGGGCCGCCTCGCTTTTCGATCGCGGGTTGACTGGCGGCGCGTCGGGTAACGTGTCGGTGCAGACCGAGGACGGCGGCCTTTTGGTGACGCCCACAGGCATCAGTCTCGGCCGTCTGGATCCCGCGCGGCTGTCGCGGTTTGATGCAAAAGGTCGCCACATAGACGGTGATCCTCCCACCAAGGAGATGCCGTTGCATTCGGCGTTCTATGAAACACGAAGCGGCGCCGGCGCGGTCGTTCACCTGCATTCCACTCATTCGGTCGCACTGTCGATGCTGCCCGAAACCGATCCCGATGACGCGATCCCGCCATTGACCGCCTATGCCGTGATGCGCGTCGGTAAGGTATCGCTTCTGCCGTTTTTCGTGCCGGGCGATCCGGCGATGGCCGATGCCGTGCGCAGCCTTGGCGGGCGCCGCTCGGCGGTGCTTCTTGCCAATCACGGTCCGGTCGTCGCCTCCAGCGATCTGGAGGCCGCGATCTTTGCAATGGAGGAGCTCGAAGAGACAGCGAAACTTGCCTTGCTTCTGAGGGGAACAAAAGCCGTTCCACTGAAGCACGATCAGATCGATGCCGTGGTCCGTAAATTTAAGCTGGAGTGGGACTGATGCGATTCTCTGCCAATCTGGGCTTTCTCTATACCGACCTGTCGCTTCCTGATGCGGTTAAGGCCGCCAAAGACGGCGGGTTCGATGCTGTCGAATGTCATTTCCCTTACGACACGCCGCCTGAGGATCTACAGGCCGCGTTGGACAAGACAGGCTTGCAAATGCTGGCGCTCAATACTTGGCCGGGCCACCGAGACGCGGGTGATTTCGGCCTTGCCGCCTTGCCTGACCGGGCCGAAGAGGCCCGTGCCGAAATCGGCCGAGCAGTGGATTTTGCCGCTGCGACTGGCATAACATTCATCCATGTCATGGCGGGTCTGACCGATGGTGGACACGCCGCCGAAGATCAATTTAGGGCCAATCTCGACCACGCCTGCGATCTAGCAAGCGCTCATGGAATGACGGTTTTGATCGAGCCCATAAACACGCGCGACGTGCCCGGCTATCACCTGTCGGGCACAGACCATGCCGAAGAGATCCTGACGGCGCTGGACCGGCCCGAACTGAAAATCATGTTCGACTGCTATCATATGCAGATCATGCAAGGTGATCTGGCCGCATCCATCGAACGGCTGCTGCCAATGATCGGTCACATCCAGATCGCGGCGGCTCATGATAGAGGAGAGCCGGACACCGGAGAGATCGACTATGCTTGGCTGATGAGCCACTTGGAGCGTCTCGGCTTCGACGGCTATGTAGGGGCGGAATACAAGCCTCGGAAAACGACCGTCGAAGGGCTCGGCTGGCTGAACCGGTTTCGGGGATAAGCATTGGACTGATGCGTTATTCCGCGCGGCACCACCCGCATCTGGTATGAGCTTGATCTAAGCGTAAGCTTTGCATCTGACCCTTCCGATAGATTCTTCCCGATATAGCTAATACTGCCGACAGCAGCGCCACGTGCCACCGACTAAGCATGAATAGATTCACTTCCGCCCAAACCAGACCTTGAGCGCAGCGCATCTCTGCTGCGATGCGGCCTGGCCTGTCCGGCCACGGAGACATTCGGTGCAAGCGCTAGATTGAAAAGGCGTCGGAGATCGGTGGAGATGGAGGTGCGGGCTTTCGCTGCGTCTTAGGAGCATATCCCTACTGGTCGGACTGCCCTGCAAAACGCTCCACCTCTCTCGCAAGATGATGCTACGGTCGGCGGGTGATCTACGTGAGCATGCAAATAGGAGAAACTCGTATGACCTTGCGACCCGTCGGTTGCCTTACCTCTATCTGGCAAGCGGGCTTACGCGCGTTCAGTATGCTCATCATCATCATCATCGCAGGAGCGCCGGCAACCTTGCACGCGGATGATAAGGTCCTCCTTCCAGCTCCCGAGCGGCAAGTAGAAGGCAACCGGATCGTCAGCGAGGCCAATCCAGCAATGACTGTCGTTGTTCCGCAGGAGGCGAAGTATCTCGGAGCGCGGCGCATCCTTATAAACGCAGCCTTCGACGCGGAAATCCATGTTTACGCCGAAGTCGATCCCTACGATCTCATCGAGCGTTTCTATTGGATCCAATTCGAGTCCTACCTGCCGGATACGCCAGGGCGTTACGATTATGCCGAAAGCAACCCCGATATTGTTATTATAGATGGGATCGAAATGCATGTGCGGCCCGGCGGTGACAACACGGTAGAGGGCACGATCCGGCCCGGCTCGGACTATGCCGCTTTCCGCGAGTAGGTGGAGGAAGCGGGCTACCGTCTGCCCACCTGGCTCACGACGCTGCGTCTTGTGCATCTCTATGAACCTACCGAGCGCGGCGAGATCATCATTCTCTACGGTGAGGGGCTCGATGCACTGGCAGAGGCCGCAGAAGCTGCGATGATTGCTGGCGAACCTGACCTCGTGTTCGCCGATATGCTTCCCGGTTTTATTGCTGATGTGGACGCGAAAGTCGATTTGATCCCGCACGACTAAAAAGTGCCGATGAAGGAACTACAGCGAGAAACGTCCGCGACCTTTTCACTTGAAAGCTTTCTAGTGAAACAGCCAGATGATGCGGTCCGACCTATGCGTAGCACTCCGTCTGATTTTCCGAACGCACCTACAGCGGGAGCCGAGCCACTATAAAATTGCATAAAGCCGAGGCGGGACATCCGCGAAGACCCCGTTATTGCACGGCGTCTCTCCAATAGATCGGACCGTGCGTAGGCACGCCCAACACTTGTCCCCTTGAATTGCGCTAAGCTCTTTTCAGCGATCTCCCTAGCCGCATCGGCCTCTGCCGCTTCCCAGTTCCGAAATGCTGACGGTAGGCAAATCATCACTCCCGGCTGCCTGATCGCATCGGCCTGCATTCGCCCTGTCTTCAGAAAAGCATGCTCCGCCAGCGTGTTGACCCGCGGCCGCCCGTGTCTGGGATTCTTCTATATAGGCCGTCGCTTGACGTGGACTTGTCGGGCGACCTCCTCAAAGCATGGCATATTACGCCGCGTATTATAGCGCGGATTGATGTTCTGCGTCGCCATGTGACGATGCTCAAAGATCCGGTCACAGGCCTGTTTCAGAATGACGAGATCCACCCCATCAAGCCCGAAGCCGGTATGGAGCGGCTTGCCCTCACAGTTACGCTGTCTGTCTACCTCGACGCGCATGACTCACAGCCTGGATCAACTATAAGTGAGAGACCGGTACTATTACCGTGCCTTCACCGCCCAAGAGTTCGTACGGGATTGTTGCCCAGTTTGCAGCCATAGAGAGCCATGCAAACGCTATGTTCCTTACCACGCAAGGAACAGAATCGAAGGCATCTTGATCACAGCAATAACTGCATATGAAACAACGTAGACAGCCCCATAAGCGGCCGCACTATATGGGATCGAAATAACAAAATTGGTGGGTGGCGGAGACGAAGGGATTCGAACCCTCGAGACGGTTTCCCGCCTACTCCCTTAGCAGGGGAGCGCCTTCGACCACTCGGCCACGTCTCCGCTGACCCGTCTATCTGCAACTGGGGGCGGGGGACAACCCTTCAAAGCATCTTGTCGCGCGAAAGACGGCGCCTAGGGCAACATCGCAAGCGTCTCGATGAACCGGTGACGGACGGCGTCCGCATCGACGCCCATCGCCACTGCGACCGGCGGGGCTCCGCAGGCGGGATCTGCCAGGGTCCGCCCCGACGCCTCGCCTTCCGTGACAACACGGATCGGCGTCTTTCTCCATTCAAAGAGATCCGGCGCAACAGCGGCAATCATCGCGGCGGGATCGTGTAAGGCGCAACCATCGAACCGACCGACACTTTCGTAGAACTTCAGATAATGCAGGCTCATCTCCTGGATCTGTCCGCCGATCACAGGCGAGCGATGCGCGATATTGGCAAAATCGCTCGCCGCGCAGAGGATCTGATGCGTCACGTCGAGCCCCACCATCCGGATCGGCGCGCCGCTGGCAAAGACGATCTCGGCCGCATGGGGATCGTGATAAAGGTTCGCCTCGGCATGGGGCGTGATGTTCCCGCCTGCATCCACCGATCCGCCCATGATGACCAGTCCGGCCAGCCGCCCGGCAAAATCCGGATCGCGGCGGAGTGCCGAGGCGACATTGGTCAGCGGGCCCAGCGCGACGAGGGTCAGTTCTCCCGGTGCCTCTGCCGTCATCCGCAGCAGCATGTCGTCCGCCGCCTCGTCCACGACCTTGCCCGCCGGGAGTTCTGCCGGAACCGTCCCGAAGCCTTCGCGCCCATGGATCCTCCAAGTCGGCTCGAAAGGCGGCAGGACCAACGGCTGCCAGGCTCCTTCCGCGACGGGCGCCTCTACCCCTGCCGCCTCAAGCAGGCGCAGTGCATTGCGCCCAGCGATCCGGGAGGAGACGTTGCCGAAAACCGTCGTAATCCCGGCAATCTCGATTTCGGGCGCGGCAGCGGCCCAATAGATCGCCATGGCATCGTCGATGCCCGGATCCGTATCGATCAGAACCCGCATCAGGTGTTGAAAAGGAAGTGCAGCACGTCGCCGTCCTTGACGCGATAGCCCTTGCCCTCGGCCCGCATCTTGCCCGCTTCCTTGGCCGCCTGCTCGCCGCCCAGCGCGACGAAATCGTCATAGGCGATGGTCTCGGCGCGGATGAACCCCTTCTCGAAATCGCCGTGGATCACGCCGGCGGCCTGCGGCGCCGACGTGCCTTCGCGGATCGTCCAGGCGCGCGCCTCCTTGGGACCGACCGTGAAATAGGTCTCGAGCCGCAGCAGCGCATAGCCCGCGCGGATAAGCCGGTCGAGCCCGGCCTCCTCCAGCCCCATTTCGCCCAGGAACATCTCGGCCTCCTCGGCCTCAAGCTGGCTGATCTCCTCCTCGATCCGAGCCGAGATCACGACATGCGAATTGCCCTCCGCCGCAGCCATCTCGGCGACCTTCGCGGATAAGGCGTTGCCCTCCGCCGCGTCGTCCTCAGAGACGTTGCAAACATAGAGCACGGGCTTCGTCGTCAGAAGCTGCAGCATCCTCCACGCCTTTGCATCCTCCGCCTCGACCTCGACGACCCGCGCGGGCTTACCGTCTTCAAGCGCCTCCTGCGCCGCGGCCAGAAGACGGTCCTGCTGCTGCGCCTCCTTGTCGCTGCCCTTGAGCTTGCGGACGAGCCCCGCCCGCCGCTTCTCGATGCTTTCGAGATCCGCCAGCATCAGCTCGGTCTCGATCGTCGCAGCATCGGCCACCGGATCGACGCGCCCCTCCACATGGGTGACATCGTCATCCTCGAAACAGCGCAAAACATGTGCAATAGCATCAACCTCGCGGATATTGGCAAGAAACTGGTTGCCCAGCCCTTCCCCCTTCGAGGCGCCCTTCACCAGACCCGCGATATCGACGAACGTCATGCGCGTCGGAATGATCTGCTTAGAACCGGCCAGCGCCGCCAGTTTCTCAAGCCGGTCGTCGGGCACGCCGACATCGCCGACATTCGGCTCGATCGTGCAGAACGGGAAATTCGCCGCCTGCGCCGCCGCCGTCCGCGTCAGCGCGTTGAAAAGCGTCGACTTGCCGACATTCGGCAAACCCACGATGCCCATCTTAAAGCCCATGCCCGTTCCTCTCGCGATACCGCTCGCCTCTTAGAGACGCCGAAGGCCCAAAACAAGCAGGAGTGGCGAGACGTTTCCGCAGCAACAGGATCGGAACGAGCCGAAGGCGCCGATCCATCGCCAGTCCGCCCAACCGGGCTGGCGATTTGGTCGATCTTTGCGAGACAGGCATGCGGCGAGATATCCTTGATCCATAAAGCGCCCGGAAACTGGCGTGACATCGCCACCCCGCGGACTGGCAATGGATCGGCAAGCTGAAACCCTGCGCCTCTAATCCCCCCGCCGTTCCCGCCGATCTTCGCGGGTCTGGAAGATGATGATCCAGGCCAGCAGGATGAACATCGGATGGGTCAGCCCGCCCGAAAAGATGATCGCCGGGATCCAGATGACGAAAACCAGGATCGACAGAAAGATCCGGCCGACCAGAAGGATCGACAGGGGCGGCAGCAAAAGAGCGACAAGATAGAGCATAACCTGAAGATAGGAGCGTTTTGCCCGTTGAACATCCCCCCGTCCTGCCGCAACAGAACAGAACCAGACGAAAAGGGAGGCATCATGGGCCGCATCTCCACCGCGTTCGACCGGCTACGGTCCGAGAACCGCAAAGCGTTCGTCGCCTATATCATGGCGGGCGATCCCGATCTGGAAACCTCGCTCGAAGTCATGCGAGGCCTGCCCGAAGCGGGCGTCGACATCATCGAACTGGGTGTGCCCTTCACCGACCCGATGGCCGATGGCGGCACGATCCAGCTGGCCGGACAGCGTGCTCTGGCGGGCGGCCAGACGCTGGCCAGAACGCTCGACATGGTGCGCCGCTTCCGCGCGGACGATCCGGATACGCCCATCGTGCTCATGGGCTATTACAACCCGATCTATAATCGCGGGGTGGAGACCTTTCTCAAGGACGCCTCCGAAGCAGGCGTTGACGGGCTCATTGTCGTCGATCTGCCGCCCGAGGAGGACAGCGAGCTTTGCCTGCCCGCGCTGGCCGCCGGGCTCGACTTCATTCGCCTGACGACGCCCACCACCGACGACGCGCGTCTGCCGACCGTCATGCAGAACACCTCCGGCTTCGTCTACTACGTCTCCATCACCGGCATCACCGGCGCAGCCGAAGCCGACCCGCAGGCCGTCGCCCCCGATGTAGAGCGCATCCAGACCGCCTCCGGCCTCCCCGTCGTCGTGGGCTTCGGGGTCAAGACCCCCCAGAACGCCGAAGCCATCGCCAGCGTCGCGGACGGCGTGGTCGTCGGCTCCGCCATCGTGGCAAAGATCGCCGAGGGCAAACCGGTCCCCGAAGTCCTCGACTTCGTCTCGTCCCTCTCAGACGGCGCCCACCGCGCCTAGCCGCTGACAGCTTCGCGAGACGTCTTGGCCGAATGATCTGACGCAGCTTCACAGTCGTGCACGCCTGTAGCGGTGCGCCGGTGCATCAGGCCTTCTGCTTGATCCGGGCAGTCACTCTCGCGGACAGAAGAGGGGACGACACAAAAGCCACCCCGGTCACAGGTCCTTTCCCGCGATACGCCTCCGAATACGGGACAGGCTTTCAGGCGTCAGGCCAAGGTAACTCGCGATAAGATATTGCGGGACCCGGCGGGCGACTTCAGGGCGCGTTTCGATGAAGCGGCGGTAGCGTTCTTCGGGTTGCAGCGTCAGCAGGCGACTGGCGCGGCGCTGTGATCCGATCAGCGCCTCCTGCAGCATCAGGCGGCCGAACCGTTCGATCGCGTGATCCTCGTCATAGCCTGACTGAAGCACGGCGCGGGGCAGCACGACGATCGAACTTGTCTCCAAAGCTTCGAAGTTCTGCTCTGCGGGAACACGGGTCAGAAAGCTCTCTGCATCGGTGACCACGAACCCCTCGTCGAAGAACTGACCGGTGCGTTCCTTGTCCCCTTCGTTCGGGTCGTTGAAATAGTAGCACAAAAGGCCCTGATGTACGAAGAACACCTCCTCCGCCACGGTCCCGGCGCGCAGGATGTGATCGCCCTTTTTCAAGATCCGATGGCGCGCTCCGCTATGGAGATGCGCCATCGCCGCGTCGCCCGGAACAAGTGGCGCGACCGCTGTTTCCAACCGGCGGGAAAAGGCCGCGAGCGCGGCCTCCCTGTCCATCACGCTGCTTTTTGATCCGTCTTCCGCCACCACTCCACCGTCTGGCTCAACGCCGTGTCCCATCCGCTTGTCTGTGTGCCCACGGCTGCATCGAAGCGAGCGTGGTCGATGATGAACGCATCGTCAAACATGTAGCGCATCTCAACCAATTCACCTGCGGCAGGCCGCACAAGGCCAACCGCCCGCAAAAGCCATGACGGCGTTTGCCGGATCTTCGGGCCGGATGTCCGCCACGGATCCGCCCGTTCGCAGATCTCGCGCAGGCTGATGGGCGCAAGAGCGGGCAGATGCCAGGCCTGCCCCCACGTCTCGGGCGTTCGGCCTAGCTCGGCATAGGCGGCGGCCAGATCGGGCAGATAAGCAAAGCTGTGAGGCGCATCAGGATCGCCTACCCAATCGATGGTCTTTCCAGACAAAAGCGCTGGCCAGAAGCGATCGCCAAGGGCTGCCTGTCTCACGCCGGGGCCGAAGAAATCGGTGGCGCGTCCAGCCACGCATTTGGCGCGGCCTGCGGCATGGGCGTCCAAAAGCTCTTGCGACAGCCGGGCGCGCAAGGCTCCCTTCCGGGTCTCGGCGGTCAGCGGCATGCCTTCCGTCAAGGTCCCGGTAGAGCCATATCCGTAAAGGTTTTCGACAGCCACAAGCACGGCCCCGGTCGCGGCCGCTGCAGCAATCGCCGCCTCCTGAAGAGCCGGGAAGGCGGAGGTCCATTGGTGATAGGGCGGGGCCGCGCACTGGTATATCGCATCCGCCCCTCGGCAGGCTGCCACTGTCTCCTCGGGGTCGGACAGATCCGCCCGGCGCGGCGTGATCCCGGGGCCGATATCGCGCCCGTCCCTTGTGACAACGGCGACGGCCTCACCTCTCGCGGCCAGTGCTTCAGCGATCGCGCGGCCCACCGGGCCCGCGCCAAGAATGATGGATTGTCTATGATCGGTCATCATCCCCTCCCCCATCATGCCCGGCGCCAAAGCGAGATCGCCAAGGCCAAGGTCCAGAACTGCCAAAGGATGCCGGACAGCGTCAGCATGATCGGCGATTCAATCCCGACCACCGACAGCAGGGTCGACAACAGCAGCGCCGCCGCGCCAAACCCGGCATAGCCCAGCCATCTCGATCCCCGGCGCAGCATCGCGACCGAGATCACGATGGTCCAGATACCGGCAAAAAGCCCGACACCAAGCAGCTCGCCCACGCCGCCCGCATAGGCGTTGAAAGCGCCGTAGACGACTTCGATGGCATCCTTCGTGGCGGGGCTGGCGGATGGATCGGTATAGGCGGCGGCCAGTCCGGGCATCAGGAACAGCCAGCGGACGATCCCGAACGCCTTGGCAAAGCCCGCCAGAACACCCAACGCGACCACCGCGAGCCCCATGGCACCGTCAAGCTCCAAGGCGTCCCGCAGAAGGATCGCAAGCGGGATCAGCGCAAGGGCATGGATCAAATAGCTCAGATAGCCCGCGAAGACCGCAGTGGACTGGTCCAGGATCAAAGGCAGGATCACGGACGGCGGCTCATCGAGCGATGCGGGCCAGTTGATCGCGGGGGCGAGGATGAAGAACGCGGTCCACATGGTCACGAATTGAAGAAGCAGCAGCCCGGCTGCGCCCGGAACACCTTTGCGCCTCGTTTGAGTTGGCGTCGATAGAACATGGGTCATTTGGTTTTCCTTCTTGATGATCAGGTAAGGCATGAAGGTGGGATAGGACCGGCGAAGAGGCCCGTCATTGATCCGGGGTAAGATCAGAGGGGCGGCAGCCCCTCGGATGCCCGCGCAAGGGTAAAGAGGGTGAGACCTGCCCATCCGCTCGCCAACGGGATCGTAAGCGCGGCAACGACAGATGACGGCAGGATGGCCAGCAGAATCAGGGCCGCCAGCGGCAGCGCCTGCATGGCGTGCACCCCGATGAAGTGGGAGATACGATAATCTCCTCCGCTCAGGGACCAGCCGGTCAGCGGCATGAACGGACCGGCGGCCGGGTCGACACCGACGAACGGGCCGCCATTGGCTCCGATCGCGCTTCCCGTCTGGGCGCCGAGCCATCCTGCCAGTATGAAACCAAGCGCCAGCGCGAACGGCAGCGGGTTTTCCGCGATGCCGGAAACGCCGCTCCTGAGGACTGTGATGGCGAGTGCGACGCCAAGCAAAAGCGGCACTATAACCAGCACGCCCGCACCCGCCGCCATGATCGTCCCGCCGATAGCGTCAAAGGCGGTCGTGTCGTTGAAATGCGACCGAACCCCACGACCGGCCTGAAGCGACAGGAAGACCGCTTCGTAGACGATCACGGCGCCGAAGACGAAAAGCCCAATCTTCGTTGCGATATGGGTTTGCCACGCCTCAGGCAGGAACCGCACCGCCAAAAGGACGGTGATCCCGTGAACCGCAAGCGATAGATGAAACTTAAGCGGTTTAAGCCATAGCGTCTCATCGTCGAGGATCCGGCGATCAAACCCAAGCAGCAACAGACTAATCGGAACGGCAATCAGGCAAAGCCAGATTGCTCCGCGAAGCAATGGCGGGTCCGATGGGTAAAAGAGGGTCATCATGAGCGTTTTCCGGCGATAATGAACCGACCCCGCAGGCCGGTTCTAATGCGCCAGAGCTATTGAAGCGGACGATGCCGCTCATTGACTTCAGGTAAGAAAGACATCGCACCAGGCATAGGAACGTCTGCTCCCGACGGCAAAGCGGCCAAACGACCTTTGACGGCCATAGAAACCGGCAAGACCCCTTCGGCATGTCCAGGATGGAAGGCCCGGATCGGCAAAGACGGTTCGGGATCAATCCCGCGCCGTCATCCCGGTCCCATCGCCAAGGTTCAAAAGGCTGAACCAGACGTAAGCCTGAATGCATCTCGACAGGGGTCGGACATGACCGCAGAGCTCAACATTGATCAGCCTCCAGCAAATCCGCGGAGGATCGAAGACGGCGCATACTACAGATAAATCCAGTTCTTCCGCTCAGAGACGATGCCACCGGGCGAGGCGCCTATGAGGCGCCCAACTTCACGGGCGGCTCAGACGTCCTTCATCAACGATCGGCGGCATCGCCAAAGCGACCAAAGCCATGCCAGCTCTTTCGATCTGAGCAGGAGTAGAGGCGACTACCCGGCTACTGCCAATGGCCAGATAAGGTTGAAGATGAACATCACAACGACGACCGCCAGAAATATCCGCCAGTCAAAGGCGGCCCTGCGATGCTCCGAAACAACGCCGAAATGACGCAGCGCCCATAATGTCCCGAGGATCAGAACCGCCGAGATGATGGAATGCAGAAGATCAATATGCATCGCACGACGCTCCTGCGATCAAGGACGAATTAGGCTCCTTTATAAGCTGAACGGAGCTTAAGGCCAGACTGCAACCGGGACCAGCGCGCCGCGCTCGCAGGACGGTGCCTCACAGGCGTTCATCTTTGACTGACGTGGCCAATCAAAACCGACGCCCTTTGCAGCAAAGCAAACCAACCGTCCGATCAGGCTGTCAAAAAACGCGCTGCGGCAATGCTGGATCGAACCAAGCATTGCCTGCACTCCAATCCATCGAACTGGATCGCCCCCATATTCGCCTGCGCAGAGGCCGATCTCTGCAGAGAATATCCCCGCCAACCCAGCGGCCCGCTTAATCCTCGTCGCGTGCGGCGTCGAGGAAAGCGCGCATTTCGGCCAGCTTCGGGACGATCTCCCGCATCGTCTCGGGATCGAACTGCTGGGCAAAGGCGGCGAGGGCCGGTCCCGTCGCCTCGACCACGCGGTCACGCAGGGAACGTCCGGCTTCCGTGATCCAGACCTGCTTGGACCGTCCGTCCTTGGGATGCGGCTTCAGCTCGATCAGACCGTGCCGTTCCAGCACGCCCAGACTGTGGGTCATCGTCGTCTTGGGAACTTGAAACGCATTGGCCAGCGTCAGCGGCGTCTGGCCGTCCTTCACCCGGACCGCATGGTTCAGGATCGAAAAATGCGGCGCCAAAAGCCCTTTGGGCAGCTCCGCCTCCAGCATGGCACGGCTAAGCTGCCCGATGATCCCGATCTCGTTGAAGAACGCAAAATACAAAGGGGCGTCAGAGCGATCCATTTACCATCCGGTGACCATACGCGTCTCGAGCGGCCAGCGCGGCGTGCGCGGCGTGCGCTCTCCATAGCCCAGCAATCCGATCATTTGAACCGTCTCGCCGTCCGGCGCATACATCTCGTGGATCGCGTCGAAATGCGCCGTCATCTCCGGATATTCCTGAAGCGCTTGGCTGACAGGCCGCAAGGCCAGCCCCGCCCCGGTCGCCGCCAGGTTCAACCGCAGCCAGCGGTCGCCCGCCTCGATCTGCTCCAGCCGCGTATTGCCCTTGGTCGTCTGTACGACATAGGCCGGTGCCGCGGCGATCGCGGCGGCAGTGTCCTCGATCGCCCCTTTCGTGCCCGGATTCTCAAGATCCGACGCCGCCTCACGTGTGAACAGTCCGACCAGTGCCAGACTGTCCATCATTGGCCCGCCGATATCGATCCCGTCCGGTGTCGCATTGATCTCGCTCTTGCCGATGCGCAGCAAATCGACGCTTTCCTCCCAGGCCTCCTGCGTCGACGCCTCCGTCCGCCAAGCCGCCTCCGCAATCCGCGCCGTCTCGGCGACAGCGCCCGGATCGGTCACCACGTTTGCATAAGAACGCAAGACATCCGCCTCGGCCCCGACAGCTTGCGGCAGGAACCCCTCCTTATGGGACCGCCGCTGCATCACGTGGGCAAATAGCGGATCAGGCTCCGCCCCGCCCGGCACGAACCGGCAGACCGCGACGGGACCACCCTCGCCTTCGGGATAAAGCACCTCCTCGACGCCGAACCCCTCTTCGGCGGCCGCCATCTTCATCAGCGACAAGAAACAGCCCATCCCGATGGTCAGCTGTCGCCCATAGGGATCGGTCACCGGCAGATCCCGCGTCTCGTCCCGCCAGATCGTCACGCTGTCTTCTCCGTCCAACTGAGCCAGCCAAGGCTGCCGGTTATGCGGGTTGGGCGCCAGCAGCGCATAGGACAGCGCCCGCATCCGCGGATCGCCATAGTCGCCCGCCTGATCCCAGGGCTCAAGCGCCCGGGTGGGCGTGCGGGTCACCACAAAGGTTCCAGCCGCAGCGCTTGCCGCGAAAATCGTACCGCCGCCAATCAGGGCCAGCGTCTTTCTGCGCGAGAGGGTCATCTGTCGATCTCCAATATAATCCAATGTCGCACTATTTAGTACGATTTCGAACCATATGCAACCCTTGTGACGGGACCCGCCGCCCCGTATGAGATTTGCATCTGTTTTCAGGGGGATCCGCGGCCATGCCTGTCATCACCACGATCGAGGACTTCAAGCCGATCTATCGCCGCCGCGTCCCCAAGATGTTCTACGACTACGCCGAGTCGGGCAGCTGGACCGAACAGACCTTCCGCGAGAATACCTCCGATTTCGACCGCATCCGCCTGCGCCAGCGCGTCGCCGTCGATATGGAAGGGCGCACGACCGAAAGCACGATGATCGGCGAGGATGTGACGATGCCCGTCGCCCTTGCGCCCGTGGGCCTGACCGGAATGCAATGCGCAGACGGAGAGATTAAAGCCGCCCGCGCCGCCGAGAAGTTCGGCGTCCCCTTTACCCTCTCGACCATGTCCATCTGCTCGATCGAGGATGTCGCCAGCCACACGAGCAAACCCTTCTGGTTCCAGCTCTACGTGATGCGCGACGAGGAGTATGTTGCCTCCCTGATCCAGCGCGCCAAGGATGCGGGCTGCTCGGCCATGGTGCTGACGCTCGATCTGCAGATCCTCGGCCAGCGGCACAAGGACCTCAAGAACGGCCTGACCGCCCCGCCCAAGCTGACGCCCAAGACGATCGCCGATCTGGCGACCAAATGGGCCTGGGGGCTCGAGATGCTGGGAACCAAGCGCCGCTTCTTCGGCAATATCGTGGGCCACGCGAAAGGCGTCACCGACGCCTCCTCGCTCTCCTCCTGGACGGCCGAGCAGTTCGACCCGCAGCTCGACTGGTCCAAGGTCGCCCGCCTCAAGGAGCAATGGGGCGGCAAGCTCATCCTCAAGGGTATCCTCGACGCCGAGGATGCAAAGATGGCCGCCAAGATCGGCGCCGATGCCATTGTCGTCTCCAACCACGGCGGCCGCCAGCTCGACGGCGCGCTCTCCTCGATCCGCATCCTGCCCTCCATCGTCGAGGCGGTCGGCGATCAGGTCGAGATCCACCTCGACAGCGGCATCCGCTCGGGCCAGGACGTGCTCAAGGCGCTCGCCCTGGGCGCCAAGGGCACGTATATCGGCCGCGCCTTCACCTACGGCCTGGGCGCCATGGGCCAGAAGGGCGTCTCCACCGCGCTCGAGATCATCCGCCGCGAGCTCGACACCACCATGGCCCTCTGCGGCCGCAAGGACGTAAAAAGCCTCGACCGCGACGTCCTGCTGGTCCCCGAAGATTTCGAAGGCAAATGGGTTTAGAGGTCACATGCCTCGCATGTGACAGGTGCCGGTAAGCGGTTGCGCAAGTAATCGCGGCGGCACCCTTCTGTCGACATCCAAGCGCCGGGCGAGCGCCTGACCGGGGGCTGGCGCAGCAACGCTGGAACGACGCGCTTTATCGCAGCCAAGCACATCCCCAGATCGACATGGGCAGTACTCCATTTCCAAAGCGCCAGACCGCCGGGCCGGTCAGGCGCTCGCCCGGCGCGGCGATGCCGCGTGTTCCGGGCAAAGGCGGCGCGTCACGTCGCCACCAACCGCTTCGGCTGCCGCACCAACACCGCCAGCGGCACGAAGGCCATCAGCAAAAGCACTCCCACGAAGGCAAACGCCACCCGCAGCCCGAACAGCTCCGACACCCCGCCCATCACCGCCGGTCCGATGAAGAAGGCCGAAAACCCGATCGCCGCCACCCGGCTGATCGCGAAGGCCCGCGGCCCCGGCCCGACCCGTGTCCCCACCATGGCAAGCGCCGTCGGCGCGAGCACCGAGATGCCAAGCCCTACGATCCCGAAGCCCAGATAGGCTACCGGCTCGGACGGCGCGCCCGCCGCCACCAGCGTTCCGCTTGCCGACACCACGATCGCCCAGGTCAACAGCCGCCGCTCCCCGATCCGCTCGGCCAGCGCCTGCCCTGCGAAACGTCCCGCTGCCATCGTCAGCCCCAGCATCGTCGGCCCAAAGGCTCCTTCGACCGCGCGCCCGCCCAGGGACCGCTCGATATGCAAGGCCGACCACGCCTCCACCGACGCCTCCGCCTGAAACGCGATCAGCACGAAAAGCCCCCCCGGCACGATCACCGCCCAAGGCAGGGCGACCTTGGCGGGCGCTCCGTCAAGCGGCGCCTCCGGCGTCATCCGCAGGCTCAGCGCCAGCAGCACCACCACGGCCCCAAGCGCAAGGAACACCTCGAGAGGCCCCCACCCGGCTTCCCGCGCCAACCCGGTCGCAAACGCTCCGGCCCCATAGGCCAGCGAGAACATCGCATGGGCAAAGTTCATCAGCGACCGCCGGTGACGGCTCTCCAGCTCGCTCACCCGTGCATTCATCACCACATCGAACGTGCCCGCTGCAAAGGCCGCTGCGACCAGCGCCAGAACGAAGGCCAGCGGCGTCGTCGCCCACCCGATCAGCAGAAACGCCCCCGCAAGCCCGATCGCCGCGATCTGCATCGACCGCCCCCGCGATCCGGCGTCAAAGCGTGGGGCCAGCAGCATCGCCACGAGCAGCCCGCCCGCCGACGCCGCAAGCATCGCCCCAAACGTCCCGTCGCTGACCTCGATCCGCTCCCGAAAAACCGGCACTAGCGCGGCAAAGCCGCCCCACATCAGGCCCATCGCCATGAACCCGGTGGCCGGTTGCCGCGAGAGCAGGAAGAGCCGCAGAAACGCCATGGATCTCTCAGATCCCGAAACGCCCCGTCATGCAAGCGCGCCTGCCCGAACGCGCGCCGAAAAGGGCTTTTCAAACAGCGCCACCCCGCTTAAGAGAGCGCCTTCAACCGGGCCATACACCCTTGGAGGATGGCCCCCTATCAGGAGAAACACCATGGCTGGAGAGATCCCGGATCTCATCGCCGAGGAACGCGCGGGGACAGGCAAGGGGGCCGCCCGCCAAGCCCGTCGTGACGGTCGCGTTCCCGGTATCGTTTATGGCGGCGGGGAAGACCCCGTTGCAATCAGCGTTCCCTATAACGAACTGCTCAAAAAGCTGAAGGCAGGCCGCTTCCTGGCGACGCTCTTCAACCTCAAGGTTGAGGGCCACGACGATGTCCGCGTGATCTGCCGCAACGTGCAGCGCGATGTCGTCAAGGACCTGCCGACCCATCTCGACCTGATGCGGCTCAAGCGCAATTCGCGCGTGAACCTTTTCATCCCGGTCGAGTTCATCGGCGAAGACACGAGCCCCGGCATCAAGAAGGGCGGCGTTCTGACGGTCGTCCGCCCCGAGGTGGAGCTGATGGTGACCGCAGGCGATATCCCCGAAAAGCTGGTGGCAGACGTCTCCGAGCTCGAGGTCGGCGATACGATCACGATCTCCTCGATCACGTTGCCCGAAGGCTCGCGCGCGATCATCGACCGCGATTTCGTCATCGGAAACATCCAGCCGCCCTCCGGCCTGGCCTCCCAGAACGACGATGACGAGGACCAGCCCGACGCGGATGAAGTGCCCACCACCGAAATGGGCCCGCCCGACGGCGAGTAATCCTCCCACGCTGAAAGCCCCGGCCCGCAAGGTCCGGGGCTTTTTCATCCCCGTTCATTCCCGCAGCACCGCCTCGCGCAACGCCGCCTCTCCAGAGGCCGAAAAGAGCACCGCCCGGCTGCCCGCCTCGCGCCGCGCCCAGCCCTGCTCGAGGATCCGCGCCAGCAGCGCCCGGCCGAGCGATCCCGCCAGATGCGTCCGGCGCACGCTCCAATCCAGACAGTCCAGACAGAGCGGCGACCGATGGCCCCGCAGCGCCTCCAGATCCACCCCGAACCGCCCGGCAAATGCCGCGCCGGCCTCCGTCAGCTCGGGCCGCTCCGCCCCCGCCAGCAGATATCCCTGCTCCAGCAGTGCATCATAAAGCCAGACCCCCATCTCCCCGGCCAGATGGTTATAGCAGACCCGCGCCTTCCTCAGCGCCGCATCTCGCGGCCCGACGCGCGTTCTCAGCTGCCCGGTCCCGGCCGCCAGACCCATCAGGCCCTCTAGAACGGCCGCGACCTCCTCGCCGGCTAGGCTGACATATTTGTGCCGCCCCTGCCGCCTTGGCCGCACCAGCCCACCCGCCTCCAGCTGTGCCAGATGACTGCTCGCCGTCTGCGGCGTCACGCCAGCCTCCGCCGCAAGCTCGGTCGCGGTCAGCGCCTGACCCGTCATCAGCGCCGTCAGCATGTTCGCCCGCGCCGGATCCCCGATCAAGGCGGCCACGCGCGCAATATCCGGTCCGTCCTTCATGCTTCGACCATCACCGAAACATCCGCGCCCGGCAACCCCCTATACCGAACGCAGAAAGGAGCCTCCGCCATGCTCACCTGCATCATCCGCTACCAGATCGACCCGACGAAAAAGGCCGACTTCATTCGCTACGCCGAAAACTGGAACACCGCGATCCCGCGCTCGGGCGCCAACCTCATCGGGTATTATGCCCCCCATGAAGGTTCCTCGACGCTGGCCTATGGCATCTACGACATCCCCAGCCTCGCCGCCTACGAAGCCTACCGCAAGAAACTCGCAGCTGATCCGCTGGGGCAGGAAAACTACGCCTTCGCCCAGTCCGAGCGCTTCCTGCTGCGCGAGGACCGCACCTTCCTCAAACGCATCCCCTAGACGTGCTGCACCGCAGCGCGATATCACCGCGCCATGAAACTCTTTGCAGGTCTCGGAAATCCCGGCGCGAAATATGCGGGCCACCGCCACAATGTGGGCTTCATGGCACTCGACCGGATCGCCTCCGATCACGGCTTTGCCGCCTGGCGTGGCAAGTTCAACGCCAGCCTGACCGAAGGGCGTCTGGGCGGCGAAAAGGTGATCCTGCTCAAGCCCGAAACCTTCATGAACCGCTCGGGCCAGTCGGTCGGTGAGGCGATGCGCTTTTACAAGCTCACCCCCGCCGATGTGACCGTCTTTCATGACGAGATCGACCTGGCCCCCGGCAAGCTCAAGCACAAGATCGGCGGCGGTCATGCGGGCCATAACGGCCTGCGCTCGATCCACGACCATATCGGCCCCGACTATGCCCGTATCCGCATCGGCGTCGGTCATCCGGGCCACAAGGACCGCGTCCCAGGCTATGTGCTCCATGATTTCGCCAAGGCCGACGAGCTCTGGCTCGATGATCTGCTGCGCGGCGTCGGCGACGGTGCGCCCCTTCTGGCGGATGGGGACCCTGCCCGCTTCATGAATGCCGTCGCCCTGCGCACGGCCCCGCCCCGTTCGTCCAAGACGAAAGAGGCCGCCAAAGCACCGCCCCCTCTGCCCGAGCCTGAACCCGAAGAGACCCGCTCCCCGCTCCAGCGCCTCGCCGACCGGTTCCGATGAACGTCCGCGAGGCGTTCCGCAGGCAGGCCGTCAGCTGTACCGGTCTCGGCTCACCCTTCATGGGCCGCCTCATGACGCTCGCCGCCGATCGCCTCGCCCCGGGCCATCCGGTGGCCGACAAGATCCTCAACTGGCCCGGACGCCCGGAGGCCAACAAGGATTCCGTCCCCCTCCGCTTCGCCGGAGCCCTCCATGCGCTGCAGATCGAGGGCGATCCGGATCTTACCGCCGCTTACCCGCCGAATGACGTCTCCGACGACACCCTCTGGCACGCCGCCCAGATCGCGATCGACCGGCACACCGACGCCATCCTCCGCTTCCTGGACAGTCCGCCCCAGACCAACGAGGTTCGCCGCTCCGCCGCGCTCATCGCGGCGACCACTTGGCTGAAACCGGACCATCCCCTGATCCTCAGCGAGCTTGGCGCCTCCGCCGGTCTCAATCTGATGTTCGACCGCTTCGCACTGGCCACTCCGAACGGCCCCCTCGGAGCGAGCGATCCGGCCCTTACGCTCACTCCCGACTGGCAAGGCGAGGTCCCTGCCCCGCATCCCGTCTCCGTCGCGGAGCGCCGCGGTTGCGATCTCTCCCCCATCGATCCCTCAGACCCGGATCACCGCACCCGCTTGCGCGCCTATCTCTGGCCCGACCAGCCCGAGCGCCGCGCTCTCACCGATGCGGCCATCGCCGCCCATGACGCCCCCGTCGACCGCGCCAAGGCGCAGGACTGGATCGCCTCCCGCCTGACGCACCGCCCCGGCCACCATCACCTGATCTACCACACCATCGCCTGGCAGTATTTCCCCGATGACGCGCAAGGCAAAGCAACGGCCCTGATCGAAGAGGCCGGCGCCTCGGCCACCTCAGACACGCCGCTCTCCTGGCTCTCTGTCGAAAATGACGAAGGTCGCGGCGCCGGGATCACGATCCGCTGCTGGCCTGGCAACCGCGCCTATACCCTCGGCCGGTTCGACTTCCACGGACGCTGGATCGACTGGCAACCGGCCGCGCTGCCCGAAGCGCCGCGCAACGGCGGGCGGGCGGTCCGTTAACTCGGAGTCGGTCCGAAAATCCACCGACCAAATACCGACGTAATACCGACCGGATACCGAAACCCCGATCTCGCCGCTTCCGCCCCATTAACCGAATCAAAGGCGGCGCGGGAAATCCGGCTCCATCGCCTCAGAACCACTGCCCCGGCTCGATCAGGCCCAGATCCAGCAATTGCTGCGACGTCCAGTCGAAATGCACCGAATTGTGCCAGTGAAACGTGTCGATATCCGACCGGCTCCCCGGATTGCGACGCAGCGCCTTCGCCGCCCGGAACGAGCAGACAGCCGCCGTCACGTTGTGATGCCACGGACAGGAATAAGTGTTATATTCCGGCAGGTTGAACGTATAATCCGGGCGCAGCTCGATCCCTGGAATAGCCTTGAAAATCGACACCCGATCAATCCTCCGCCGCGCCTTCGGGATATGCTCCTCAAAGCGCCAGCGCAGCCCGCCATAGAAATCCAGCTGCCGCTCCTCGAACTCGCCATCCTTGCGCTTGCGGCCCAGTGCATAATAGCCCGACCGGTCCAGACATGCCGTCTCAAGCGATACGGCCTCCGGATGATCGTTCAGATTTCGCGCATATATATCAACGACATAGGTCAGAACCGTGTCGCGCCGCTCCTCGGTATTGAACGCCAGAAGCTCCCCGATCGTGCGGCTCTCGCAGAACGGATAGAACAGATATTCCGTGTTGTAGCAGTAGTAGATCCAAAGCCCCGGACAGGCCGCCGCAACCCGGTTGACCACATGGGCAGCCGCTCCGCTTTCGCGCATGTCATGCCGCACGAAATGAACCTGCTCGGCCAGCTCTTCGGGCAGTTCGACATCCGCGCCGCCGAACAGGATAACCGAACAAAATCCAAGCTTTAGGTGATGCTCCAGTGTCGATTTTAGCTCGACCGCATCCTCCGCCAGGATCAGGGCGATCGGCCCCTTAGCCAGCGCCTTTTGCCCGGATTTGACCAGACTGGAGAGGTTTTCGTAGTTCATCGTGACATCCCGCAGCCTGACTTGACGCTCCGCATTGCGCCGGGCGTCCGGCACGATTAGACAGACGCTCGTTTTCCCGCAAGTCTCCTCACCAAGGCTCCGCCGATGTCCGCCACCAAGAAGCTTTTCGTCAAGACCTATGGCTGTCAGATGAATGTCTACGACAGCGAGCGCATGGCCGAGGCTCTGGGCGGTGCGGGGTATGAGACGACGGACCGTCCCGACGAGGCGGATATGATCCTGCTAAACACCTGCCATATCAGGGAAAAAGCTGCCGAGAAGATCTACAGCGAGTTGGGGCGCCTCAAGCCCTTCAAGGCCGCCAATCCGGATCTGAAGATCGGCGTCGCGGGCTGCGTGGCCCAGGCCGAAGGCGAGGAAATCCGCCGCCGCCAGCCGCTCGTCGATCTGGTCGTCGGCCCGCAAAGCTATCACCGCCTGCCCGATATGGCGGCAAAACTGGCAACCGGCGAACGCGTGGTCGACACCGAATTTCCGCCCGAGGACAAGTTCGACCACCTTGCCCGCCGCCCCCGCGCCCGGCGCGCACCGGCGGCCTTTCTCACGGTTCAGGAAGGCTGCGACAAGTTCTGCGCCTTCTGTGTCGTTCCCTATACCAGAGGCGCCGAAGTCTCGCGATCTGCCGCGCAAGTCCTTGAAGAAGCGCGCGATCTCGTGGATCGCGGCGTGCGAGAGATCACCCTTCTTGGCCAGAACGTGAACGCCTATCACGGTCACAAAGGCGGCCTGGCCGGCCTCATCTGGGATCTGGCCGAGATCGACGGGCTCGCCCGCATCCGCTTCACCACGTCCCATCCCAACGACATGGACGACGCCTTGATCGAGGCGCATGGAACCTGCGACAAGCTGATGCCCTACCTGCATCTGCCCGTCCAATCCGGCAGCGACCGCATCCTTAAGGCGATGAACCGCAAACATACCGCCGATGGCTACCGCAAGCTGATCGACCGCATTCGGACTGCCCGCCCCGATATCCTGCTTTCAGGCGATTTTATCGTCGGCTTTCCGGGCGAAACCGAAGCCGATTTCAACGCAACGCTCGCACTGGTCAGAGATGTTCAATACGGCCAAGCCTATTCCTTCAAATATTCCACGCGTCCCGGCACACCGGCCGCCGAGAAACCGCAGATTGACGACGATCTGGCCTCGGACCGCTTGCAACGCCTTCAAGCGCTGCTTTCGGAGCAGCAGCGGGCCGCGCAGGACGAGATGATCGGGCGCACCGTCTCGGTTCTTTTCGAGAAACCGGGGCGTCTTGACGGACAGATGGTCGGCAAGTCGGACTATCTTCACGCCGTTCATGCCGCAGCGCCTGATGTGGCCATCGGCGATATCCGGCGGGTCAAGATCGTGCAAAGCGCATCGAACTCTCTGAAGGGAGAGCTTTTGCAGGATATTTGACCTGTTTTGTGACAATCCCGAAATACCGCGCGCCAAGGCTTGCACCTCTATCGCGCCCTTGCCACTCTGGATCCAGCCGCGTTGAGTGCGGACCACGAAGGAGACGTATTTGGCCCTCGACCCGCCCACCGATGTCGCCGATGTCACCGAGACAGACCTCGAATTTCCCGATAACCGCCTCCTGATTGACCTGTGCGGCGAATATGATCGCAACCTGACGGATATCGAGAACCGCCTGTCCGTGCAGATCCTGCGCCACGGCAACCGGCTTCGTATCCTTGGCTCCGAGGGGCAGGTCGACAGCGCCGCCCAGACGCTCGAATCGCTTTACGAGCGGCTAGAGCAAGGCCGTGCGGTCGAACCGGGCGACATCGACCGGGAGGTCCGCATGGGCCCGTCAGAAGACGAGACCGGCTCGCGCGACGGCGACCAGATGGAGCTCATTCCCTCGGGCCGCGTCGAGATCAAAACCCGCAAAAAGCTGATCGAACCCCGCACAGAGGCGCAAAAGGCCTACGTTCAGGCTCTCTTCGATAACGAGCTTGCCTTTGGCATCGGCCCCGCAGGCACCGGCAAGACCTATCTGGCCGTCGCCGTGGCGGTGAACATGTTCATCATGGGCCATGTCGATCGCATCATTCTGTCCCGCCCCGCCGTCGAAGCCGGAGAGCGCTTGGGCTTTCTGCCCGGCGACATGAAGGACAAGGTCGACCCCTATATGCAGCCGCTCTACGACGCGTTGAACGACTTCTTGCCGGGCAAGCAGACCGCCAAGCTAATCGAGGAAAAGCGCATTGAAATCGCACCCTTGGCCTTTATGCGCGGGCGGACCCTAGCCAATGCTTTTGTCGTGCTGGACGAGGCGCAGAACGCGACATCCATGCAGATGAAGATGTTCCTGACCCGCCTCGGCGAAGGCAGCCGGATGGTCATAACAGGCGACCGGAGCCAGATCGATCTGCCCCGCGGCGTCCAGTCGGGCCTCAAGGATGCCGAGCGCCTGCTCAAGCATATCCCCCGGATCAGCTTCAACTATTTCACGGCCGATGACGTGGTCCGCCACCCCCTCGTCGCTGCGATCATCAAGGCCTACGACGCCGACGCCACCTCGTGAAACCCGTCGACGTCGTCATCGAAGATCCCCGCTGGGAGAGTATCGATATCGAGAAGCTGGCCGACCAGGCCGCCTCCGCTACTTTGGAGCGTCTGGGCCTTGAACCCTCGATCTGCGAGATTGCCTGCTTGGTCTGCGACGATGCTCGGATCGCAGTGCTGAATGCGGATTTCAGGCAGAAGTCCCAGCCAACCAACGTCCTGTCATGGCCAAGCGAAGACCGCGCCGCGATGGCCGCCGGAGAGATGCCGCAGCCCCCCGCCCCCGATCCCGGCGGACTGGTCGAGCTGGGAGATATCGCCCTCGCCTACGAGACCTGCCTGAGCGAAAGCGTCGATTTCGGAATATCCCTGACGGACCATACGACGCATCTGATCGTGCACGGAACGCTGCATTTGTTGGGATTTGACCACATTCGCGAGGCGGATGCTTGCCTTATGGAAGATCTCGAAGCGGAAATCCTTGGCAATCTCGGGCTTAAAAATCCATATGATAGAACCTGAACGAAGTGACACGCGATGTTAGGCGGAAAAGGATCAATGAACGATACGGCGGACGGGTCTTCTGGAGCGGCGCAGAGCGCGCAGGACGATCAGGAGCAGACCAATCGTGGATTTCTCGGACGGGTGAAGGACATCTTCAGCCCTTCCGCGACCCCGGCACCCAACCAGGACATTCCCGCGGCGACCCCGACAACGGTGCCCGGCATGCTGAACCTGCGCCGGATGCGGGTGGAGGATGTAGCGGTTCCCAAGTCGGATATCGTCGCGGTCCCCGTGACAGCGACGATGGAGGAAATTCTCGAAGTTTTCCGGGACAGCGGCTTGACCCGCATCCCGGTCTTCGAGGGCACGCTCGATAAGCCGGTCGGTTTCGCGCATCTCAAGGATTTCGCGCTCAAGCACGGCTTCAACGGCAAGGTGAAGAACTTTGATCTGAACGCGCTTGTCCGGCCCCTTCTTTTCGTTCCGCCTTCCATGCAGATCGGCGTCCTTCTGACAAAGATGCAGGCCGACCGCATTCATATGGCACTGGTCATCGACGAATACGGCGGCACCGACGGTCTCGTCACGATCGAGGACCTGATCGAACAGGTCATCGGAGAGATCGAGGACGAGCACGACATCGCCGAAGGCCAGAACTGGAGCCTCGAAGGACCAGGCTGCTACATGGCCAAGGCCAAGACACCGCTGGACGAATTCCGCGACGAGATCGGTCTCGACCTGACCGCGACAGAGGAGATCGACGAGGAAGAAGTCGACACGCTGGGCGGTTTGGTCTTCATGCTCTCGGGTCACGTCCCGGCACGCGGAGAGGTCATCCCCCATCCCGCCGGACCGGAATTCGAGGTGGTCGATGCCGACCCCCGCCGGATCAAGCGTCTGAGGGTTCGCCTTAAGGAAGCACCCAAGGATGAGTGAGGCAGGCTTCTTTCGCCGCCGCCTCAACGATCCGCTGGTCCATCTGTCCCTGAAAGGCCCGCGCCTGAGGCTTCCGGCGCTTGTGGGACTTGGCGGCCTGGCCGCGCTTGGGCACGCGCCGTTCGATTTGCCTGTCCTGACGCTTCTTGCGCTCACCGCCGCGCTTCATGTGGTGACAGGGCAAGGCAGCTGGGCCCGGATGGCCTGGTCGGCCTGGGCGCTTGCTTTCGGCTACTTCCTTGTCGGCTGGAATTGGCTGGTCGAGCCGTTCCTCGTCGATGCCGCGACCCATGGCTGGATGGCGCCCTTTGCCATCAGTCTCCTGTCCGGAGTAATGGCCCTCTACTGGGGCATCGCCGGTGGCCTCGCCTATGGTCTGGTCTCCGGCAGATGGCCGCGCCTTATCGCGCTCGTGCTTCTGATCTCGGTCGCGGAGTACCTTCGCGGCATCCTCTTCACCGGATTTCCATGGGGCATGCTGGCCTATATCTGGATCGAGACGCCGCTCTCCCAGCTTCTTGCATGGATCGGACCTCACGGGCTGAACGTCGTGACACTCGGCGCAACCGCCGCCATCGCAGGCTGGATCGCGACCGGCCGGGGCGCTGCGGTGCCAGCACTCCTCCTCGTCGCCGGAGCGGCTCTCGCCGTCACACTCTCTCCTGGGGCGGTCCCCGCAGCCGATCCCGGCGCCGCTCAGATCCGCATGATCCAATCAGGCGCGCCGCAGGACGAGAAATGGCAGCCGGGGAAACTCGAAGGCTTTGTCGATCTGCAGATCGCCCTGACCGCGGAAGGCAACCCGGTCGATCTGACCATCTGGTCCGAAACCGCCGTGCCCTATCTGCTCAGCGATGCTGGCCCTCTTCTCGAGACGATGTCGGCCGCCGTCCGAGGCGGCACCGTCATTGCCGGGATCCAGCGGTTCGCGGACGGCTATTACCACAACAGCCTCATCTCGATCGAAGCGGGCGCCGACATCACCCATATCTACGACAAGAACCACCTCGTCCCCTATGGCGAGTATCTCCCCTACGACAACCTCATGCGCCGCCTGGGACTGAGGGGGCTGGCCTCCAATGTCGGCGCCGGGTTCCGGAAAGGGGAGAGGCGGGATCTTTTCGATGTGCCCGGCATCGGTCTGGTTCAGCCGCTGATCTGCTATGAAAGCGTCTTCCCCGCAGAAGTCGCCAAGGGGCCACGTCCGCGCTTGACGGTTCTGATCACCAACGACGCCTGGTTCGGCAACTTCTCCGGCCCCTACCAGCATCTCGCTCAAGGCCGCGCCCGCGCCATTGAACAGGGCGTTCCGATGGTGCGTGTGGCCCAAACTGGCGTCTCCGCAATGATCGACGGCAAGGGCCGCATCACCGCCTCCATCGGGCTGGGTACTGGCGGAGCAGCCACCGCCGCATTGCCGCCAGAGCTTCCCCCGACCCTTTACGCCAGAACCGGCGATGTCCCTGCCCTTGCGGTCCTGCTTGTTGGCCTCGCCCTGCTTCTCCTGACGCAAGCCCGGCGAAAAGCCGTTGACCCCGCCGGAGGGGCGGCGTAGGCCCATCCGACACCCGCCCCAACGGCTTCCTGACGGGGTTGGCTGACGTGAATGGAGCGCTCCCGATGATACGCCAGAATTACATCTTTACCTCCGAATCCGTCTCGGAAGGTCATCCCGACAAAGTCTGCGACAGGATCTCCGATGCGATCCTTGACGCGCTTTTAGGCGAAGAACCCAATGCCCGCGTCGCCTGCGAGACCTTCGCGACCACCAATCAGGTCGTAATCGGCGGAGAGGTCGGTTTGGCCGATCAGGGCAATCTGGCGCGCCAGATGGGCCGCGTCGATGCCATCACCCGCGCCTGCATCAAGGATATCGGCTATGAGCAAGAGAAGTTTCACCACGCAACCTGCAACGTCCTGAACCTGCTCCACGAACAGTCCGCCCATATCGCGCAAGGCGTCGACCGCGAAGGTGCGGGCGATCAAGGGATTATGTTCGGCTATGCCACGACCGAAACCGAAGAGCTTATGCCTGCTCCGATTCAATACTCGCACGCAATCCTGCGCCGTCTGGCCGAGGCGCGCAAATCCGGCGACGCCCCGTCCCTGCGGCCGGATGCCAAGACGCAGCTGTCGGTCCGCTACGAGGATGGCAAGCCGGTCGAAGTGACGCAGCTGGTCCTCTCCACGCAGCACGAAAGCGAAGATCAGACCAGCGACGATATCCGCGCCATCGTGGAGCCTTACATCCGCGACGTGCTCCCCGACGGATGGTTGACCGAAAACACCGAATGGTGGGTCAATCCGACAGGCACCTTCGTGATCGGCGGCCCGGACGGCGATGCCGGTCTGACGGGCCGCAAGATCATCGTGGATACCTATGGCGGCGCCGCTCCCCATGGCGGCGGCGCCTTCTCCGGCAAGGATCCAACCAAGGTCGACCGCTCGGCAGCCTACGCCGCGCGCTATTTGGCGAAGAACGTCGTGGCCGCAGGTCTCGCCGAGCGCTGCACGATCCAGCTGAGCTATGCGATTGGTGTGGCCAAGCCTCTGTCCATCTATGCCGACACCTTCGGCACATCCGAAATCCCCCCCGCCAAGATCGAGGAAGCCATCTCCCGCGCCATGGATCTGACCCCGCGCGGCATTCGCGATCATCTGCATTTGAACCGTCCGATCTATGAACGCACGGCGGCCTATGGCCACTTCGGGCGGGCGCCGCAAAATGACGGTGGCTTCAGCTGGGAACGCACGGATCTGGCCGAGGCGTTGTCGAAAGAGCTCTGATCGATGTCGAAGGCCCATCCGTCCGGAGCGCATTGGCGCAACTTCTACGGTCGCCTCAAAGGCAAGGCTCTGAAACCCTCGCAAGAACGGTATATTCGCGAGGATCTGGACGCACTGGCTCTTGACGGCGTCGATTGGCAAAGCAATCCCGATCGCACGCCTTTGCCGGTAGCCGAGATTTTCGGGGATCGCCCGATCTGGCTCGAGATCGGCTTTGGCGCAGGCGAGCATCTGGTACGCCAGGCCGAGATGAACCCGGACGTGACGCTGATCGGGTGCGAACCCTATCTCAACGGCGTTGCGATGTGTCTGGGCAAGATCCGCCGCTCGAGCGCCGCCAATATCAGGCTGCATCCCGGCGATGCGCGCGATCTGATGGACGTGCTGCCACCCGCCTCCATCGACAAGGCGTTCCTTCTCTATCCCGATCCATGGCCCAAGGCGCGCCACCACCGTCGCCGCTTCGTGACGCCCGAGCATCTCGATCCCCTCGCCCGGATCCTCAAGCCCGGCGCGGAGTTCCGCGTGGCCACCGATATCGCCGACTATGTGCGACAAGCCATGGAAGAGATCCCCAAGGCAGGTTTCGACTGGACCGCGAGGCAGGCCTCCGACTGGAGGAAGCCCTGGAGCGACTGGAGCCCGACGCGCTACGAGCAAAAAGCGCTCCGCGAAGGACGCACACCGCACTACCTGACCTTTTTGCGTCGCTGATGGACCTCCGCGCCCGCCTGAGTTAAGGGGCGGACCACGTCGAGCAAAGAGGACATTCCGATGGCCGCCCATGGCACCCCACCACCGATGTCGAGCCATCGCTGCGGTCCCCTGACCGGTGTTGCAAACGTCCCCGGCGACAAATCGATTTCCCATCGCGCGCTGATCCTCGGAGCCTTGTCCGTCGGCGAAACCACGATCTCGGGCCTGCTTGAAGGCGATGACGTTCTCGATACCGCCAAAGCCATGCGCGCGCTCGGCGCCGAGGTCACGCGGTCGGAGAACGGCCTCTGGAGCGTGCATGGCGTCGGCGTCGGCGGCTTTGCAGAGCCCGATAGCGTGATCGACTGCGGCAATTCCGGCACTGGCGTCCGCCTGATCATGGGCGCTGTCGCGACGACACCGATCGCCGTGACCTTTACCGGGGACACCTCGCTGAACGGCCGGCCCATGGGGCGTGTGACCACCCCTCTTGAGGCGTTTGGCGCCCGGTCTTGTGGCCGCTCCGAAGGGCGTCTGCCGCTCACGATGATCGGCGCCGAGGACGCGATCCCAGCCGATTATACCCTGCCGGTCGCATCCGCTCAGGTGAAATCCGCGGTGCTCCTCGCTGGCCTCAATGCGCCAGGTCAGACCGTCGTTCGGGAGGCCGTCGCGACCCGCGATCACACCGAGCGTATGCTGAAGCTCTTCGGCGCGGATCTGACCGTCACCGACGAAGAAGACGGCAGTCGAACCATCACTCTGACAGGGCAGCCGGAGCTTGTCCCGCAGCACATCATCGTCCCGCGCGACCCCTCTTCCGCCGCCTTCCCCGTTTGCGCCGCGCTCATCACCGAAGGCTCGGACGTCCTTGTTCCCGGTATCGGCCTCAACCCGACCCGGGCGGGGCTTTTCGAGACGCTGCGCGATATGGGTGCAGACCTGACCTACGAGAATGAACGCGAAGAGGGCGGCGAGCCCGTCGCCGATCTGCGCGCGCGGCACTCACCGACGATGAAAGGGATCGAGGTCCCGGCAGACCGGGCAGCCTCGATGATCGACGAATACCCAATCCTGTCGGTCGTCGCCTCCTTTGCGACAGGCAGCACGACGATGCCGGGCGTGCACGAGCTGCGCGTCAAGGAAAGCGACCGGATCGACGCGATGGCCAAGGGCCTGCGACTGAACGGCGTGACTGTAGAAGAAGGCGAGGACTGGTTCTCCGTCGAGGGCCTCGGGCCATCGGCCGTGCCTGGAGGCGCAACGGTGAGAACCCATCTCGACCACCGGATCGCGATGTCGTTCCTGATCCTCGGCATGGCTTCGCAAAAGCCGGTCAAGATTGACGATAGCGGACCAATCGCAACCTCTTTCCCGATTTTCGACCCTCTGATGCGAGAGCTGGGGGCCCGTTTCGAGGCGAGCCGATGACATCGGGCGGATGCCTCTGCGGCGCGATCTCGTTTACCGTGAGCGGTCCACTTCGGCCAGTGATCGCCTGCCATTGTACGCAATGCCGCAAGACGTCCGGTCACTTCGTGGCCGCGACCTCTGCGGCGCGTGAGGATGTGACGATCACAGGCGACCCGGTTTGGTACCGATCCTCGGACAGCGCGCGCCGCGGCTTTTGCGGCATATGCGGATCGCAGCTTTTCTGGGACGGCCCCGGCACGGCACTTTCCATCTTTGCCGGAACGCTCGATGCGCCGACGGGACTCAGCATCGCCGGTCATATCTTTTGTGCCAACAAGGGCGACTACTACGAGATCACGGACAGCCTTCCGGCGGTCCCGGCCGATGATCCAACCCTGACAACGCAAGTGCCGGAGTAAGGCGGATGGGTAGACAGACTACCTTCACCGTCGCAATCGATGGCCCGGCCGCCGCTGGTAAGGGGACGATCTCGAAACGGATCGCCGAGCGGTTCGACCTCGCCCATCTCGACACCGGCCTTCTCTATCGCGCCGTCGGCGCGCTAAGCCTTGCGGGACAGGACCCGATTGAAGCGGCCAGAACGCTCGTTCCAAGCGCGCTGGACCGCGAGGATCTGCGCACGCCCCAGGTTGCAAAGGAGGCTTCACAAGTCGCCGCCATGCCCGAGGTTCGGGGTCATCTGCTCGCCTTTCAACGCGACTTCGCGCGGCAAGAGGGAGGCGCCGTTTTGGACGGGCGCGATATCGGCACCGTCATTTGCCCCGATGCCAACGTGAAACTCTTCGTCACCGCCAATGCCGAGGTTCGGGCCAAACGCCGCCATGCAGAGCTGACGGGCAAGGGGCTCAAGATTGACTATGAAAGAGTTCTTTCAGACGTAATCGCTCGCGATCAGCTCGATGAAGGTCGTCAAGACGCTCCGATGTTTAAAGCAGAGGATGCGATCCTCATCGACACGTCTGAGATGGATATCGAAACGGCCGTTGCGAAGGCGGTCGAGATCGTGGCGGCGCATCTCGATTAGCCGTCCGCACGAATAAAGCTGCATTTGACATAGACCCTCGAAGGCCCGGTTAGGCTTGCGTCCCGCTCGACCTTGATATACGTCCACTCCCGTCGAAGCGGCGGGACAGCCGCAGGCGGATATGTTGAGCAGGGTCGGTTTGTGCCGACCCTTCGTTTTTGCGTATCCGGACTACGCTTCGTCCAACCCAAACCCAAAGACCGGCGGAGACAACCGCGCGGCCCGTAAAATCGTAGATAAGGAAACTGAAAGCCACATGGCGCAGAACGCATCAATGGAGGAATTCGAAGCCCTCCTGAACGAAAGCTTCGAAATGGACACGCCCGACGAAGGGTCCGTTGTCAAAGGTCGGGTCATTGCCGTCGAGGCAGGACAGGCCATCATCGATGTCGGCTACAAGATGGAAGGCCGCGTCGATCTCAAGGAATTTGCCGATCCGGGCGAGAGCCCCAAGATCGAAGTGGGCGACGAGGTGGAGGTGTTCCTCCGCCAGGTCGAGAATGCCCGCGGCGAAGCTGTCATTTCCCGCGAGATGGCGCGCCGTGAAGAAGCATGGGATCGCCTCGAGAAGGCTTATGCCGCTGAAGAGCGTGTCGAAGGCGCAATCTTCGGCCGGGTCAAGGGTGGCTTCACCGTCGATCTCGGCGGAGCCGTGGCCTTCCTGCCCGGCTCTCAGGTCGATGTGCGCCCCGTGCGCGACGCCGGCCCTCTCATGGGTCTCAAGCAGCCGTTCCAGATCCTCAAGATGGATCGCCGTCGCGGCAACATCGTCGTTTCGCGTCGCGCGATCCTCGAAGAAAGCCGTGCCGAACAGCGCGCCGAAGTCATCGGCAACCTCACCGAAGGCCAGGCGGTCGACGGTGTGGTCAAGAACATCACCGAATACGGTGCGTTCGTTGATCTGGGCGGTGTGGACGGTCTGCTTCACGTCACCGATATGGCGTGGCGCCGAGTCAATCACCCGTCCGAGATCGTCGCCATCGGCGAGACGATCAAGGTGCAGGTCATCAAGATCAACAAGGAGACCCACCGCATCAGCCTCGGCATGAAGCAGCTGCAGGACGATCCTTGGGATGTCGTGGCCGCCAAATATGCACTGGGCTCGACCCATCAGGGCCGCGTGACGAACATCACCGATTATGGTGCATTCGTTGAGCTGGAACCGGGCGTCGAAGGTCTCGTCCACGTCTCCGAGATGTCCTGGACCAAGAAGAACGTTCATCCGGGCAAGATCGTCTCCACCTCGCAAGAGGTTGAGGTCATGGTGCTCGAGATCGACGCGGCCAAGCGCCGGGTGTCCCTGGGTCTCAAGCAGACGCAGCGCAACCCGTGGGAGGTCTTCGCGGAGACTCATCCCGAGGGCACCGAGGTCGAAGGCGAGGTTAAGAACATCACCGAATTCGGTCTGTTCGTCGGCCTCGAAGGCGACATCGATGGCATGGTTCACCTCTCCGATCTGACCTGGGAAGGTCGCGGCGAGGATGTGATTGGCGACTTCCGCAAGGGCGACGTCGTTCAGGCCAAGGTCACCGAGGTTGATGTCGAAAAAGAGCGGATCTCGCTCTCGATCAAGGCGATGGACGGCGATCCCTTTGCCGAAGCCGTTGGCGGCGTAAAGCGCGGCTCGATCATCACCGTTGAGGTGACGAAGATCGAGGATGGCGGCATCGAGGTCGAGTATGAGGGTATGAAATCCTTCATCCGTCGCTCCGATCTGTCACGCGATCGGGCCGAGCAGCGTCCCGAGCGGTTCGGCGTCGGCGACAAGGTCGACGTTCGCGTGACCAACATCGACAGCAAGACCCGTCGTCTGAGCCTGTCGATCAAGGCCCGCGAAATCGCCGAAGAGAAAGAGGCCGTCCAACAGTATGGCTCCTCCGACTCCGGCGCGTCGCTTGGCGATATCCTCGGCGCAGCTCTCAAGAGCGGCGACGACGACTAACGCCTCGTCTCAAATGAAATTTGGAAACGGCCCCGCCTTCAAAGCGGGGCCGTTTTCGTTTCGCGACCCCGTAATGAGGGTTGGCCCAACCTGAGCCGTTTCGCGAATCGCGAACCGATGCCGCATCGCGGCACAACCGGCGGAGTCCTGCCCGGTTGCTCAATTGCCACTCTTTGAGCGGTTTAAGAGGCGTGATTTCCTGATTTAGAGGTCATCCTGACGGTTTCGCGATCCGGGCAACATGCGTATAGTCGTTTGAATAGACTGCACTATCTTAGAAAAGCGCTTGGGGGCCCTATGATCCGATCCGAACTGATTCAGAAGCTCGCCGACGAAAACCCCCATCTTTATCAGCGGGACGTCGAAAGGATCGTGAACACCATCTTTGACGAGATCACCGACGCGATGGCGAAAGGTGACCGGGTCGAACTCAGGGGCTTTGGTGCGTTCTCGGTGAAAAAGCGGGATGCCCGTCAAGGGCGGAACCCAAGGACCGGTGAAGCCGTTCAGGTCGAAGAGAAGCATGTTCCGTTCTTCAAGGCGGGAAAGCTTCTACGTGACCGACTGAACGGGAATGCGGAGTAAGCGCGTGCGCTATCTGAAATACGGATTTCTTCTGATCCTCGCCATCTGTCTGGCGACGGTCGCACTGGCCAATCGGCCATCTGTCCCGCTTAAGCTCATGCCCGATTGGCTGTGGCGGCTGCTCTCCCGCCCGTCCGAACTCGAGACGGCTCAGATGACAGCGCCCTCCCTCGAATTGCCGCTTTTTTTCGTGATCCTCATCAGTGTGGCCGTCGGCCTCTTGATCGGCTTCATCTGGGAATGGATCCGCGAGCATAAACACCGCGCCGAAGCCCGCGAGCGCAAAAAGCACGTTCACCGCCTCGAAGCGGAAGTCACGCGAATGAACCGCGCCAAACATGACGGCGAGGATGACGTGCTGGCCCTGCTTGAAGAGCGGTCCGTGAAAGGCTAGTGCCGGACCCTGCGCAATCCCCTCTGAGGATCAAGATCTGCGGGTTGAGCACTGCCGAAACCATTGCGGCCTCAGTCGAGGCAGGCGCATCCTATATCGGCTTTGTTTTCTTCGAACGATCTCCGCGCAACGTCACGCCCAAAAGGGCAGCCGAGCTGTCGGCTGATGTACCACCCGGTGTCGCGAAAGTCGGTCTGATAGTGGACCCGAGCGACGATACCTTGGATGCCATCCTCTCAAACGTCTCGCTTGATATGATCCAGCTGCACGGCTCCGAGAGCCCGGATCGGGTTCTTGAGGTCAAGACACGGACGGGTCTGCCGGCCATGAAAGCCGTCGGGATTTCATCGGCCGAAGATCTGTCTCGTCTTCCCCCTTACGAACAGGTAGCCGACCAGATCCTTGTCGATACCAAGGCGCCGAAAGGATCGGACCTGCCGGGCGGAAATGGTCTCTCTTTCGACTGGAGCCTTATCTCGGGCCGACGCTGGCCCATCCCCTGGATGTTGGCTGGCGGGTTGACGGTCGACACGGTCGCCGCGGCAATCCAGCAAACAGGTGCGCGGCAACTGGATCTTTCTTCCGGGGTTGAACGGGCCCCCGGGGTGAAAGACCCCGAGAAGATCCGCGCCTTCATCACCGCCGCGCAGGCGGCCGTTCCGACAAGCTGACCCCGACAGCTTTAACGGATGACGTTTTGTCCTGACTGAATCGCTGGATCTGACGCGGCCTGCCGCGTATGAGAGAGAGCCAGACAGGAAAGCGACACCATGCCCGACGATCTTTTCAATTCCTTCATGAATGGTCCCGACGAAAACGGTCGCTTCGGCCAGTTCGGCGGACGGTTCGTTTCGGAAACCCTGATGCCGCTGATCCTCGAGCTTGAGGAGCAATATGAGCATGCCAAGACCGATGTCGGTTTCTGGGCGGAAATGCAGAACCTCTGGACCCATTACGTCGGACGGCCCAGCCCGCTCTACTTCGCGGAGCGTCTGACCAAGCATCTGGGTGGCGCAAAGATCTATCTGAAGCGTGACGAGCTGAACCATACCGGCGCGCACAAGATCAACAATGTCTTGGGCCAGATCATTCTCGCCCGCCGCATGGGCAAGACCCGTATCATCGCCGAAACCGGCGCCGGTCAGCACGGCGTTGCAACCGCGACGGTCTGCGCAAAGTTCGGTCTCAAATGCATCGTCTACATGGGCGCCCACGATGTGGAGCGTCAGGCCCCCAACGTCTTTCGGATGAAGCTTCTGGGGGCCGAGGTCATTCCGGTCACATCCGGACGGGGCACGCTGAAGGATGCCATGAACGATGCGCTACGGGATTGGGTCACGAATGTGCGCGATACATTCTATTGCATCGGAACAGTGGCCGGGCCGCATCCCTATCCAGCTATGGTTCGCGACTTTCAATCGATCATCGGCAAGGAGGCCAAAGAGCAGATGATGGAGGCCGAGGGATGTCTGCCCGACACCATCATCGCCGCAATCGGCGGCGGCTCGAACGCGATGGGCCTTTTCTATCCGTTTCTGGACGACACCGATGTCTCGATCATCGGTGTCGAGGCCGGTGGCAAGGGCGTAAACGCCAAGATGGAACACTGCGCCTCTCTCACCGGAGGCAGACCCGGCGTGCTTCACGGCAATCGGACCTACCTGCTTCAGGACGAGGACGGGCAGATCCTCGAAGGTTTCTCGATCTCCGCAGGCCTCGACTATCCCGGCATTGGACCCGAGCATTCATGGCTCCACGATATCGGCCGGGCGCAATATGTCGCGATCACCGACCGCGAGGCGCTCGAGGCATTCCAGCTTTGCTGCGAGATGGAGGGGATTATCCCCGCACTCGAGCCGTCTCATGCTCTGGCCCATGTCATGAAGATCGCTCCGGATCTTCCGAAGGACCACCTGATCTGCATGAATATGTGCGGCCGGGGGGACAAAGACATCTTCACTGTGGCCAAAGCGCTCGACGTGGATATTCACTCGTCCAACTTGTCCTAGGACTATCGATCTAAATCTGAGCGTCTGCCCTAAACTTACGGAATAAACCCCATATTCTGGTGGTTTATTCTTTTCTTACCCTTTGTAGAACATCTTCGGCCTACTCCGCAGGGCCGATGGAGGACGCCGTCGAATCCGTCATTTCTGCTGATGCAACGTGCATATTCGTGCGCTGCGACAACTCAACAGGACCGACCTGAAAGGATATATCGATGGACAGGACATATAGGCTCACCGCTCTTTCCGCTGCATTTCTTCTTACAGCAACAACGACAATGGCTCAGGGCGTTCCTTTTGCGGATGTAGACTCCAACGGAGACGGTGAACTCTCCTTCGCCGAACTCGAACAAGCCTTCAGCACACGCAGCGCCGCGCAGATCATGTCGCGCGATGACGATAATGACGGCCGCGTATCTCTCGCCGAAATGTCGGACGATGACGATGATGATGGCGATCAGCGGGATGACCGCGCTCGCGATGACAGCGATGACGATGACGACGACGATGACGGAAACGACAGCGGCAATCGCGATGATGACGATGACGACGGTGGTCGTGACGAAAGGACCGGGAGTGACGACAGCGGTCAGGATGACAATGATGATGATGACGACGATGGCGGCGATGAGGATCGCGACGACAACGACGATGACAGCGATGAGGATGATGACGATGACGGCGATGAGGATGACGACTGATCGTTCGATTGATCATATGCATGACGCGGTTTAGCGTCGCTTTCCAAGTGTTCCTGCCGCCTTGGCGGCAGGGATCCACTGCCGGAGGTCACCAGCTTTGAGAGTGTTTGTTCTTTGTATCGCTTTCACGATCGCGCAACTCGTTGCGACCGCCACGAGCGCGCAGTCGCTCGAGCGTAGCATAACGCGGCAACTGCGTGATCAGGGCTATCAGCGGATTGAGAGTAACACGACGCTTTTGGGACGGTTGCGCATAACCGCCACGGCCGGCAATCAGAGGCGGGAAATCGTTGTGAACCCCCAGACCGGCGTTATTCTGCGCGACTCCACGACGACACTTGGCCGCGAAGGGGTGACGCCTCGTTTGCTGAATCGTCGCGACGATGACGACGACAATGATCCGCAGGATCGAGGGTCATCTGGTGGCAATGGATCTGGCGGTGGAGGATCATCTGGCGGCGGCGGTAGCTCTGGTGGAGGCGGATCCGGCTCCGGCGAGGACGATGATGATTACGATGGCGGCTCCGGTGGAGGTGGCTCGGGTCAGGATGGCGGCTCTGATGACGATGACGACGATGATGACGGCGGCAGCGACGATGATGACGACGACGATGGCGGCGATGATGATGACGACGATTAGAGACCACACAGCATTTTACTGACTGAATTTTGTCGACCAGGGAGTGGAAAAACTGGGAATGACGCGGACTTGGCTTATCGGGTTGACGCTCCTGATTCAGGCAGCGTGCGCGATTTTTTTCGTGTCCGATATCGCCATTTCCGTTCTGGGTCTCGGTGTCGCTCCGATAAGCTGGAGAATTCACGAGGCCATCGAAATTGGCGCTTCGATCGGTCTTTTACTGGGCTTGATGGTCGGTGCGGTCCTGTTGAGAAATACCCTTCAGCGAAATCGTCGCGTCGAAGAGCAGCTGAGAGCGGCCTCGGGCGCATTCCTTGAGCTGATGGAGGATCGCTTCGATCAGTGGGGGCTGACCCCGGCCGAGCGGGACGTCGCTCTTTTTGCAATCAAAGGGTTCTCCACCAACGAAATCGCGGTCATGCGCGAGACCTCCGAGGGAACCGTCAAAGCGCAAACGAACGCAATCTATCGGAAGGCCGGCGTCGGCGGACGGCCTCAACTGTTGAGTCTCTTCATCGAAGATCTAATGGGTGATGGTCTTGTTGGAACGGGCCGGCCTTAGACTGGCGCATGCGCCTCAAGGATATGGAGAGGGACGATATCAAGCGCCCGTTGGTGCGTAGCCTCCAGGTTAACCACCGGAGCGCAACCTTCCTCAACCGCCTGAAGAAACCGGTTTGCACAAACACACCAGTGATCGCCTGGTTTTAGCCCCGGAAATCTGAACTCCGGACGCGGGGTCGACAGATCATTCCCGACATATTTCGAGAAAGCCAGAAACTCTGCAGTAAGGCTTACGCAAACAGTGTGGGACCCTTGATCCGCAGTGCAGGTATCGCAGAAACCATTTCGAAAAAATCCGGTGACGGGATCGGATGAACACGGCGCAAGGGGCAGGCCAAGGACATTTATCGAGGGATCTTGTTCCATCGGCATGTCATACTCCATGTGCATCCGAAGACAAAGCCATCCGCCATATGATACCCCGCCACAGATAACGGCGGAGAGCTGAGGCGCCGTTGTTGCCTCCCTTCCTTTCAGGTTCAGCCAGAGAAACCGCGGCGGAGTAACATTAAGGCATCGTATGCCGGGTCAGTCCGTTCTGCTACGCAACACCGCCCCGCGAGGCGGTCCACCAGCCGTGTTTCCGAAGAGAGCCGATAAGACATATTTCGCCACAGGAAGGTTTGCTCGACCACACGCATCGCTACCCTGCATAGTAGATATTCAGACGTAGATTGGATTTTTGATCCAATACGATCGATTCTATCAACCTAAGGGTGTATACTGAATTCCCACGTGGAAAGTGGATATAGGGTCAAAGCGTCTGCACTGACCGCCGGTCAAATGCGCCTTGAACCACGCAGCAATAGAGATGCTCAACATGCAGCCAACTTGATCGGGTAGCGACAAGATGACGGTGACAGAACGGCTCAGCCGCTTCAAACGTGAACAATTCTGTCGATTCCATGACGACAGTCGCCTGACAGTGAACAAGATTACGTCCAAAAAACTTCGGATTACTCGACGATGTCTAGCTTCAGAAACGTTCTCTGATTCGGACGAAACCATGAATGCGTCTCAAAGATATTTGGACTACGCGAATGCGGATTGCCTGTGCGCAATCGGTCGTAAGTCAGGTATGTATCTGGGACGTGGCGTTTCGGGTAAAGTACAAGCGACGCTCGCGTCATCTTGCCGGATAAAGTCTGGATCGCACGGTACTTTGTCGTGGGATCCGACGATCATTCCCGATAACGCCATTCAACGCCTGATAGAGACGAACACCACCAACGGGTCAGCTGGTCCAAAATTGGTCCAAATGCCTTTGTCATAAAGAGTAACTGCCCCGGTGAGGGGATCTTAATCGCGAACCTTGTCGCGAACGTACGTGATGGTCTCTTTCCTGCTGCAAGGTGGAGAAGAGATCGAAGAATCCCCGGGGCCGCTTCCCCGACTGAAATGCAAACGGAACCTGTCTTCAGGGCAAGGTTCTCAGGACGAACGGATTGGAGTAAGCAGATGAACACTGTTTGGAGCACGCTGAAAATAACGGTTGCGAGCGCCCTCATCGCCACGGCGGTTCAGGCCGAAGAAGGCGTGACCGACAGCACGGTAACCTTTGCCCAGGTCGCGGCCTTCGAAGGACCGGCTTCCGCTTTGGGGGAAGGAATGCGTATCGGTCTCGAAGCTGCCTTTGCTGAAGCCAACGCAAATGGCGGTGTTCATGGCCGTCAGATCATGCTCGAAACGTTCGACGACGGATACGAGCCCGATCAGTCAATCGCCCAGTTCAACAAGGTCATTGAAGGCAACGACCACCTTGGCTTCATCGGACCGGTCGGAACCCCGACGACATTGGTTACCCAGCCGATCGCGACCGAAGCCGGGATGCCATTCATCGGGCCATTTACCGGTGCGGGCTTCCTGCGGGAGCCAAGCCACGGCAACATCTACAACATCCGCGCAACCTACGCTGCCGAGACCGAAGCCTGGATGGAATACCTCGTCGACTCGCTCGGAATGACCGACATTGCGATGCTCTATCAAGACGATGGGTTCGGCTATGTTGGTCTCGACGGTGTCGAAAAGGCGCTGGGGCGCCGCGACATGGAGCTGATTTCGAAGGGCACCTACACGCGGAACACGCTGGAGGTTGAAGCGGCGCTCGAGACCATCAAAGCGTCCAATCCTCAAGCGGTCGTGATGGTTGGCGCCTATGCTCCTTGCGCCGAGTTCATCAAGCAGGCCAAAGCCGCAGGCATGACCGACGTGACCTTCGTCAACATCTCCTTCGTGAACTCCAAGGCGTTGTCACAAGAGCTGGGCGATCAGGGCGAAGGCGTCATCGTCAGCCAGGTCGTTCCTTTTCCGCTGAATGGCTCCATCCCTGTCGTCTCCGACTACATGGGTGCGCTTTTGGGCACCGGTCAGGCCGCTGAACTCGGCTTCACTTCTCTCGAGGGCTACCTTGTCGGTCGCCTTGCTATCGATGCGCTCCGCAATTCCGGACCGAAGCTCACTCGGGAGAAATTCCTTTCCAGCCTCGCATCCATGCGTAGTGTCGATCTGGGCGGTCTGGAACTCATCTATGACGAGGGCGACAATCAGGGCCTCGACGAAGTCTTCCTGACACGGATCAGCAAGGACGGCAGCCTTCAGGCCGTCGTGATGGACGGCCCACAAGGCTAGGTCACATTAAATCCAACACGGGGCGTGCGCGGGGAACCGGGCGCGCCCCTTTTCTTTGACACTTAAAATTAACGTTGCAGATCAGGTGCGACGCAGCCGGATCACGACATCGACCTTTGCGATCTCGGCCCCTTCGGGGGCAGTCGGGATACGGCTGATCTCAAGCTCTTCGGCAGGCGCATCAGAGAGTGTCGCGCTATCTTCCCAAAAGAAATGGGGATGATCGCTCATATTCGTGTCAAAATAGCTCTTTGACCCATCGACGGTGATCTCACGCATTAGACCCGCGTCACAAAACGCTTTCAGCGTATTGTAGACCGTTGCAAGCGACACTTTCTCCCCGCTATTCGAGGCTGCCGCGTAAAGGCTCTCTGCCGTCACATGACGATCCTGCCCGTCGCCGACAAGCAGCGAGGCAAGAGAAAGACGTTGCCGCGTTGGCCGAAGGCCAGCGTTGGCGAGCCATTCTTCCCCGCGACGTGTATGGGTCTCTTGATCCGTCATTCTTTCCTTATATGGGAGAAGGTGTTGATGGTTCAAACCATTTCATCGGATCCGGCCTTCGCTTGCCCTATGCGAACCCGCGATGCTAGACGGGCGGGCAACACATCGCGCATTGCAAGGATCGCCGCCTATGGCCGACTACCCGACCCACTTCGACAAGGAAGCATTGCTCCAATGTGCACGGGGCGAGCTCTTTGGTCCGGGGAATGCGCAACTGCCTGAACCGCCCATGCTGATGATGGACCGAATTACCGATGTTTCAGCAGATGGCGGCTCCGGCGGGAAGGGACATATTACCGCAGAGCTCGATATCACGCCGGATCTGTGGTTTTTCCCCTGCCATTTCCCGGGAAATCCAGTGATGCCAGGCTGTCTGATGGTCGACGGCCTATGGCAGCTAACGGGCTTCAATCTAGGCTGGCGCGGCTGGCAGGGACAGGGTTTCGCGCTGGGCGCCGGCGAAGTGAAGCTGAGCGGGATGGTCCGTCCGGATCGCAAATGTATACGCTATGAGATCAACTTCACCCGGGTGATCGACCGCAAGCTCAAGATGGGCGTGGCCGATGGCAAAGTCTTTGCCGATGATGAAGAGGTCTGCACCGTGACAGGCATGAAGGTCGGTCTTGCGACCGCCGAAACCTGAAGGGAAACCAGCCATGCGCCGCGTCGTCATAACGGGCCTCGGGATCGTCTCCCCCATCGGAAACTCCGCTCAGGAGGTGACAGAGGCGTTGAAGGCCGGGCGGTCCGGGATCGAAGCGTCGCCCGAGATGGCCGGGCACGGCTTTCGCAGCCGGGTTGCCGGAACGCTCAAAATCAATCCGTCCGAGCATATCGACAAGCGGATTATGCGCTTCATGGGGCCCGGCGCGGCCTATGCCTATCTGGCGATGGAGCAGGCCGTTGCAGATGCGGGGCTGGAGGCAGAGGATGTCTCGAACCCGTCGACCGGGCTGATCGCCGGATCCGGAGGGCCATCGACCTCGGCGATGTTCGCGGCGCATCAGACGGTTCTCAAGACCGAAGCGACCAAGCGGATCGGCCCTTTTGCGGTGCCAAAATGCATGTCCTCAACGGTCAGCGCAAACCTCGCGACGGCCTATCAGATCAAGGGGATGAACTTTTCGATCACCTCAGCTTGCTCCACCTCGCTCCATTGCATCGGGATGGCAGCTCAACAGGTGGCGCTCGGGGTGCAAGACGTGATGTTCGCAGGTGGCGGAGAGGAGCTCGACTGGACACTCTCCTGTCTCTTTGACGCAATGGGGGCGATGTCCTCGAAATACAACGACACGCCGGAGCGGGCGAGCCGCGCCTTCGATGCGGACCGGGACGGGTTCGTGATCGCAGGCGGCGGCGGCATGGTTGTGCTGGAAGATCTGGAGCGGGCGAAGGCGCGCGGCGCAAAGATCTACGCCGAAGTGACCGGCTTTGGCGCAACTTCGGATGGGCATGATATGGTCGCGCCCTCGGGCGAAGGCGGCGAGCGGGCGATGCGGATCGCGCTAAAGACGATCGCCGACGGTCGCAAGGTCAGCTATATCAATGCTCATGGCACCTCTACCCCTGTCGGCGATGTCGGTGAAGTCGAGGCGGTGCGGCGGGTTTTCGGACAGGGATCGACCCCGCCGATCAGCTCGACCAAGTCGATGACCGGCCACTCTCAAGGAGCCACTGGTGCGCAAGAGGCGATTTACTGCCTTCTGATGCTTCAGGACGATTTCATTGCCCCTTCGATTAACGTCGAAACGCTCGATCCAGCGCTCGATCCCAGCGAAATAGCGACACAGACGGTGACGGGCGCGGGCCTCGATACTGTGATGACCAACTCGTTTGGCTTTGGCGGCACGAACGGATCGATGCTGCTTTCTAAATACGACGGATAAGATCCCATGGCAGATTTGATGACGGGCAAGCGCGGGCTGATCATGGGGGTGGCCAACGAGCGGTCCATCGCTTGGGGGATCGCCAAGGCCATGGCCGCCGAAGGGGCGGAGTTGGCCTTTTCCTATCAGGGCGAGGCGTTCGGCAAACGGGTGGAACCGCTCGCAGCCTCTGTCGGATCAAACCTCTTGGTGGATGTCGACGTGACGGACGATGCGTCGATGGACGCATGCTTTGCCAAACTGCGCGAGGAATGGGGCTCGATCGATTTCGTCGTGCACGCCATCGCCTATTCAGACAAGGCAGAGCTGACGGGCCGGTTCATCAACACGACGCGGGACAACTTCCGCAACTCGTTGTCGATCTCGTGTTATTCGCTGATCGACGTGGCGCGCCGCGCATCCGAGCTTATGCCCAAGGGCGGAACGGTTCTGACTTTGACCTATCAGGGCTCGAACCGGGTGACGCCTTTCTACAACGTGATGGGCGTGGCCAAGGCCGCGCTAGAGGCCGCGGTTCGCTATCTAGCCAACGATCTGGGACCACAGGGCGTGCGGGTCAACGCCATTTCCCCCGGGCCAATGAAGACGCTGGCTGGAGCGGCGATCGGCGGCGCACGCAAGACATTCAAGCACACGGATGCCAATGCCCCGCTTCGCGCGAATGCAACACTGGAAGCGGTCGGCGGCACGGCGGTCTATCTGGCCAGCGATGCAGGGGCCTGCACGACCGGAGAGATCATCCGTGTTGATGGCGGCTATCATGTACTGGGAATGCCGCAGCCCGAACACCTCTAGAAAACGTTCCGCTGCGAAGCTCGTCAGGCTGCCGAATTGACCGTGAGCACGCCATGCTGACGCGGATCGTTTTGGCAATCTGACCACATCCTCAGGCGAGCGCGACCGGACCGTTTCGCGCGATAGAGCGCCTCGTCGGCACGTGCGAGCAAAGTCTCGATCTCCTGCCCGCTGGCCACCATGACGGCCCCGGCGGAGACAGTGATCTTTATCGGATCCATCATATCGGCAAGCTGGATATCGAGCGTCTTGCAAAGTCTTTCCTCGATCGAGTGCATTGCCTGAGCGCTTAGCGCGGGGAAATAAAAGGCAAATTCCTCTCCTCCGATCCGCGCGACAAGATCGTCGGCTCGCGTCATTGCGCGCAGGTGATCGGCCACAACCGTCAAACAGTGATCACCCGTGCTATGTCCATAAGTATCATTGATTTGCTTGAAATGATCGACATCGACCAAAAGAACAGCACCGCCCCTCGCTTGCTCCAGCCTATTGGCAGCCTCGTCGAAAAAGGCCTGACGGTTGGGAAGTCCGGTCAGGGGATCGGTTCGCGACAGATTGAAAAATCGAAGCTCCAACCGTTTGAAATGGGCGAGCGCAGTCAACATGAGAACCAGAAAAGGCGAGCCCACAAGAACCGTCGTCAATGCCAGATCGACGGGCGGCATCCAAAGGTGACCGTCCAGCCCGTAATCGACCGCAAAATGCAATACGATCGCAAGCATCATAATAAGCGTGCCTTTCAACACCCCCTCACTAAGCGAATGTACGGCCAATAGATTGAAGATCCGGTTCAGCATCTAGGTCCTCTTGCGCCAAGACACCTTCATGAATCGTCCTTTAGAAATCGTTTCCGCACGGCTGCAAGATAGCTAAGATGCGATCTTTCTCTTTGGTCTTTCCACTAAGCGGCGCCAATGTCAGTCTCGGCCCGACCGCCGGGAGAACCCATGACCGTCCAAGTTTGTATCTTCGATGCCTATGGCACCCTGTTCGACGTGGCCGCTGCCGCGCGCGAGGCTGCGGCGGAACCTGACTTTCCACAATTGGCTGACCTCTGGCCGCAGATCGCGGAGAATTGGCGGCTCAAGCAGCTACAATACACTTGGCTCCGGGCTGTCGCCGGACGGCACTGTGATTTCTGGCAGATCACGGCGGATGGCCTCGACTGGGCGCTCCAGCGAGCGCAGTTGACCGATGCGGCTCTTCGGAGCCGATTGCTCGCCCTCTACCGTGAACTGACGGCCTATCCAGAGGTCCCGACGATGCTGCAAACGCTGAAACGCGACGGTTTTCAGACCGGTATCCTGTCGAACGGCTCACCGGATATGCTGGCAAGCGCCGTGGCCTCCGCTGGGATTGAAGACCAGCTCGACGCGGTTCTTTCCGTCGAAGAGGTCGGCGTGTTTAAGCCCCATGACCGGGTCTACGACATGGTCGGCACCCGGTTCGGCTGCGCGGCGGACAATGTTCTCTTCGTCTCGTCCAACGGATGGGACGCCGCCGGAGCGGCAGGATACGGGTTCCGCACCGTCTGGGTAAATCGCGCGGGCGAACCGGTGGACCGCCTTTACGCAAAACCGGACGAGATTATGACGGACCTGAGCGGCATCCCTGATCTGGCGCGGCGGCTATGACCGAGCAATTCACCGCAGCCGATGGCACAAGCCTTGCCTATGATATGATAGGGACCGGCATACCTCTCCTCTGTCTGGCGGGGCTGACGCGGAACATGCGCGACTTCGATCCGGTGACAGAGCGGTTTGCCGATCACGCCCGGATCATCCGGATGGACTACCGCGGACGCGGATTGTCGGACTTCGCCGACCCCGCGACCTACTCACTGGCTCAAGAGGCGCAAGACGCGCTCGCGCTCCTCGATCATTTGGATATCAAGCGGGCCGCGATCCTCGGAACCTCGCGCGGCGGTCTCATCTCGATGCTGCTGGCGGCCAGCGCGAAGGAGCGACTGCTGGGCGTGATGCTCAACGATATCGGCCCCGTAATCGAACCCGCCGGCATCGACTTCATCATGACCTATCTCGGCCGCCCGCCCGGTTTCGCCGATTACGATCAGGCGGCGCGCGCGCTCGAGCTATCGATGGCTGGCGGTTTTCCCGGCGTCAGCCGCGCCCAATGGAAAGAGCGCGCGCAGCTTTGGTGGAAAGAAGGGCCCGACGGGTTGGAGCTGCGCTACGATCCCAAGCTGCGCGATGCGGTAATCGCGCAGTCGGCGACCGGTGAGACACCGGATCTCTGGCCGCTCTTTGATGCGCTGGACGGTCTGCCGCTGGCACTGATCCGGGGCGAAAATTCGGATTTGCTCTCCCCAGAGACGGTGGCCGAAATGCGCAAGCGCAGACCCGATATGCTGTTTGCCGAGGTCGCGGATCGGGGTCATGTCCCGTTCCTCGACGAACTCGAATCCCTCCGATTGATTGAAGATTTTTTGAAAGGACTGTCATGAATTACGAGATGATCCGCGCCGCCGACCAACGTCTGAACGGCTATGTGCGCCGCACGCCGCTTCTCTCCGCGCCGCAACTTGATGAAATCGCTGGGCGACGTGTGTTGATCAAGGCAGAGAACCTGCAGCATACCGGATCCTTCAAATTCCGCGGCGGCTGGTCCGCCTTGTCAGCCTTAGGCGCAGAGGCGCGCAGTAAAGGCGTCATCGCCTTCTCCTCGGGCAATCATGCCCAAGGCATCGCAATGGCGGCAGCCGCCCACGAGGCGCCAGCGACGATCGTGATGCCCAAGGACGCCCCACAGGCCAAAATCCGCAACACGCAATGGCTCGGAGCGGATATCCAGCTATACGACCGCGACGACGAAAAGCGCGAGGAGCTGGGCCGCAAGCTGTCCGAAGAACAGGGACTGACGCTGATCCAGCCCTATGACGAGCCGCAGGTGATCGCCGGTCAGGGGACATGCGGGCTCGAAATCGCGAAACAGGCCAAGGCGGCCGGGGTGGAGGTCGCGGATGTCTTGATCTGCTGCGGCGGCGGCGGGCTTACCTCGGGCATCGCACTCGCGCTTGAAGCAGAGGCGCCGGGCCTCAAACCGCGTCCGGTCGAGCCTGAGGGGTTCGACGATGTGACCCGGTCTCTCGAGGCGGGAGAGATCCAGCGGAACGACAAAAGCTCCGGCTCGCTTTGTGATGCGATCCTGACGCCGCAGCCAGGCGACATCACCTTCCCGATCATCAAACGCCTCTGCGGCCCCGGCATCGTGGTCACTGACGAAGAGGCTTTGCGCGCAATGGCGCTCGTCTTTCGGCATTTGAACATGGTGCTCGAACCCGGCGGCGCGGTGGCTGTCGCGGCGGCTCTCTTTCATCCGGGCGAGAGCGACGGCAAGGATGTTATCGCCATCGCCTCAGGCGGCAATGTCGACGCCGATATCTTCGCCCGCGCGATCACCGAGCATGGAGATACGGCATGACGCTCGCCACGGTCGCCAGCTTCAACGTCAAGAACCTGATCGGCCCGGACAAAGAGTATTACCGTTTCGAAAGCTACACGCCCGAAGAATACGCCTGGAAGCAGGACTGGCTCGCAGACCAGCTGCTGACAATGGATGCCGATGTTGTGGGCTTTCAGGAGATCTTCGAAGAGGACACCTTGCGCGCGGTAGTGGCCGAAACCAACCGGCGCGGCGCCTTGGCCAATGCGGCGAACGTTCCGGACCCGTCAAAGCGCTACGCCAAAAAGGCGATCTTTCGCAAACTTGCCTTCCAAGGCTATGACAAAGCAGAGCTGGTCTTCGCTCCGAATGCCAATGATGGAGAGCCGGGCCAGCGCAGACCGGGCCTCGCGATCCTCTCGCGCTTCGGCTTCGCAGAGCCGCCTGAGGTGCTGCAGGTTCTCGATCCCCCGGTCGAAATTGGTTTTCGTGATCTGGACGGAGAGCCATCCGGCAGCTACCGGCTCAGCCGCCTGTCCCGGCCGGTTCTCAAGGCGCGGATCCCCATCGGCAATCAAATCGTCACGGTCTTCAATTGCCACCTCAAGTCCAAACTGGGCGAATACGACCGCCCGCCGGGCGCACCCTTCGCCCCTGCTGTCGATTTAACGAGATACAACCCGGCCGCCCGCGCTCTTGGGTCGCTGCGCGCTGGCCTGCGCCGGATGGCAGAGGCCTGGATGCTCCGACGCGCCGTCCTGACCAGTCTGGGCCGCAGCGAGCCGGTCATCGTACTGGGCGACTTCAATGATGGAGAGGCAGCGGTCAGCAGCGAGATCATCGCTGGAGAGACCCCGTTCAAAAACTACGCCTGGATGCGCCGCCACGATGCGGAGCGGCGCAACGACCGCTACTCCGACGAAGAGAACGAGCAAATCACCGAGGATATCGAAGCCGTCCGGCTGCATTCGGCGGAGAAGCTCTTTGTGCGCAAATCGCTGCGCGACATGGTCTATACCGCGGCCTTCGGAGGGGAGTTCGAGAGCATCGACCAGATCTATCTGAGCCGCCATTTCCATCCAGATTACGAGAACCGGATCGGCGAGATGGAGTATTTCAGCGTGCTGAACGATCACCTCACCGACGGCAGCCACCCGGAAGCGCCTTACAACAAGCTCGCGTCCGATCACGGGCAGATCATGGCGCATCTGAGGTTCAACGCCTCGTGAGCGAGGCCGCCGCCCCTGCTCCACCTGCCGCGTCCCGCAAGGCGTTTCTCTTCATCATCATCACGCTCATGATCGATGCGATGGGGATCGGCCTGATCATCCCCGTAATGCCCGACCTGCTGACAGAGATCGACGGCGGCACGCTGGGCGAGGCGGCGATCTGGGGCGGCATCCTGACGACACTGTTCGCTGTCATGCAGTTCTTCTTCGGACCGACGCTGGGATCCCTGTCGGACCGCTACGGACGGCGGCCGGTCCTGCTGGTGTCTCTGGCCGTCATGGCGGCGGACTACCTTGTCATGGCGACGACTGGGCTCTTATGGGTGCTGATCCTCGCGCGGATGGTCGGCGGCATAACAGCAGCCACACAATCGACGGCCTCGGCCTATATCGCGGATATCTCACCGCCCGAGAAGAAATCAGCCAATTTCGGTCTGGTCGGCGCAGCCTTCGGCGTGGGTTTCGTCTTCGGTCCGGTAATCGGCGGTCTACTGGGCGAATACGGCACGCGTGCGCCGTTCTATGCCGCCGCCGCGCTGGCGGCGATCAACCTCGTCTTCGGCTTCTTCGTCCTACCCGAAACCGTGACAGACAGGACGCGGCGCGCCTTTACTTGGCGCCGCGCCAATCCGTTCGGATCCTTCGCGGCCTTATCAAAACTGCCCGAAATCACGCGGCTGCTAATACTCGTCTTCCTCTATGAATTCGCCTTCATCGTCTATCCCGCAACCTGGGCCTATTACGGACAGGCCGCGTTCGGCTGGGACAGCGGCATGGTCGGCCTCTCGCTCGGCGCCTTCGGCATCGCGATGGCCGTCGTGCAGGGCGGGCTCATCCGCTGGATCATTCCGCGCTTCGGCGAGCATCGGGCGATCATCGGCGCACTCGCTTTCAACTTCATCGCCTTCTTCGTGCTGACCGTGTTGACCAACGGGATCATCGCGCTGATTTTCGTGCCGTTCACAGCCCTCGGCGCAATCATCACGCCAACCCTGCAAGGCATGATGAGCCGCCGCGTCCCCGATGACAGTCAGGGCGAGTTGCAGGGGGTCATCGCCTCGAGCAAATCGGTGGCGATGATCTTTGCGCCGCTGGTGCTGACACGGATCTTCTGGGCCTTCACCGATGGCGACGGGATTTACCTGCCGGGCGCACCCTTTGCCTTATCGGCATTGCTGATGGTCGTCTGTCTGGGCGTCTTCGTCACCCGGCGGCGCGCTCAAAGCCTGTCGCGCAGCTGATACCAAAGCATCGCCACCACCAGAAGCGGCTGGCGCAACCGCCCCCCGCCCGGAAAGGCCGGCGTCGGAACGGCGGCAAGCGTATCAAAGCGTTCGGCCTGCCCCGCGATGGTCTCCGCGGCGATCTGGCCAGCGAGCGTGGCCATCGCGATGCCGTGACCGGAATAGCCCGATAGGCTCAGCGTCGACGGCCCAATCCGTGCGATATGCGGCATGCGCGTCATCGTGATCCCGAGCGTACCGCCCCAGGCATGACTGATCGGAACGCCCTTAAGCTGCGGAAAGATCCGTTCGAGCGGTTTGCGGACCGTTCTCGCGATGTCGGTGGGAAAGTGGTAGCCATAGCTCTCGCCGCCTCCGAACAATAGCCGTCCGTCCTGCATGCGGAAATAGTTGATAACATGGTAGCTGTCGGCAACGGCAATGTCCTGCATCGGCGGCTCGGACAAGGGCTCGGTCGCGGCGATGAAATTGTTGATCGGCATGACGCGCGCGGCCACCTTCGGCGCGAGCTGACCAAGATATCCGTTGCAGGCGAGAATGACGTGATCGGCAGTCAGGGCGCCGTCCCGGGTTGTGACCTGGCCCTCGGTCAGGGCGGTCACGCGCGCCCCTTCATGGATCGTAACCCCTACCGCCTCGGCCAGCCCGGCCAGACCCAGCACATAGGCGAGCGGATCCAGATGCGCACCCTCGCGGTCTAGGTAACCTCCGACATACGCCGGACTATCGACCAGATCGCGCAAAGCCGCGCGCTCGACCGTCTCCGCCGCCTCATAACCGTAGCGCGCGCGCAGGTGCTCCACATAGTCCCGCACCTCACGCATCTCGCCGGGCCGATGCACCGTCTCGAGGATACCGTCCCGCAGCGGCACGCCCGCCTGTCCCGCCAGATCCCGCACCAGCGCCACCGCATCGAGCCCCATCTGCCAAAGCGCCTTCGCGGCGCCCTCGCCGACCGTCTCCTCCAGCCAGAGCTGATCGCGCCGCTGGCCGGTGCCGACCTGCCCTCCATTCCGACCCGACGCGCCAAAACCGACACGCTGCGCCTCAAGAAGCGTTACCGCATAGCCGCGCTGCGCCAGATGAAGTGCGGCGGAGAGGCCAGTATAGCCGCCACCGACGATAGCGACGTCAGCCCGCGCATTGCCCTTCAACGGCGCCCTTGGCGGCGGAGGCGTGTTGACCGCAGCATAATAGGAGGCCGGATACTTCCCCTGCCGGTCATTGGCCGTCAGAAGGTCCATCAGGCCGCTTCGAGCAGGCCCTCTGCCTTGGCGGTCGCATAGGTCTCGCCAAGCGCCTTGCCCGCGCGCTCTTTGAAGATCTCGCAATGCTCCTCGGTCAGGATAAGCGGGGGCGACACGATCATCCGGTCGCCCACATGGCGCATGACGATGTTGTTGCGGAAACAGGCCTCGCGCGCGATCTGCCCGATCGTCCCCTTGGGCGCCTTGAACGGCACGCGTCGGGATTTATCGGGCGTGAACTGCAGCGCGCCGAGCATCCCGAGGCTGCGCGCCTCGCCGATCAACGGATGGTCGGCAAAGCTCTCGATCGCCTTGGCGAGGGCGGGCGCAGCATGATCGTTCACATGGCCCAGAAGGTTCTCTTCCTCGATGATCCGCAGATTCTCCAGCGCGACGGCGCAGCTGACCGGATGGCCGGAATAGGTATAGCCGTGGTTGAAATCGGAGCGTCCGATCACCTCGGCCACGTGATCGGAGACAAGGCTGCCGCCGATTGGCGCATAGCCCGAGGAGAGGCCCTTGGCGATGGTCATGATATCGGGGCGGATGCCATAATACTCGCTGCCGAACCACTTGCCTGTGCGCCCGAAGCCGAGGATCACCTCGTCGGCGATCAAGAGGATCTCGCGCGCATCGCAAATGCGCTGGATCTCGGGCCAGTAGGTCTCGGGCGGGATGATCACACCGCCCGCCCCTTGGATCGGTTCGGCGATGAAGGCGGCGACATTCTCCTCGCCCAGCGCGTCGATCTCCTGTTCGAGCTGGCGCGCGCGCAGAAGGCCGAATTCCTCGGGGCTCATTTCCGCGCCCTCGGCCCACCAGTGCGGCTGGTCGATATGGACGATATTTTCGATCGGCAGCCCGCCCTGGGCATGCATATGCGCCATCCCGCCCAGTGATCCCGACCCCATGGAGGAGCCATGATAGGCATTCGTGCGGCTGATGATGACCTTTTTCGACGGCTTGCCGAGCGCTGCCCAGTATTGCCGCACGAGGCGGATATTGGTGTCATTCGCCTCGGAACCCGAGGCCGCAAAGAACGTGTTGTTGAAAGGCTCGGGCGCAAGCTCGGCCAACTTTTGGGACAGCGCGATGACCGGTACGTGCGAGGTCTGGAAAAAGGTATTGTAGTAAGGCAGCTCCCTCATCTGGCGAGAGGCGGCGTCGGCCAGTTCGTCCCGTCCGTAGCCGATATTCACGCACCACAGACCGGCCATCATGTCGAGGATCTCATGTCCGTCGCTGTCAGTCAGCATCACGCCATCGGCGCGCGTGATCACGCGGGTTCCCTTGGCGGCCAGCTCTGCCCCGCCTGTGAAGGGATGCATGTGATGGGCCGCATCGATGCGTTGAAGCTCTGCCGTAGGCAGATGGTTGGTGAGGATGTTCATAAGCGGTGCGCCTTTTCCACAGGACGGATCGTTTTGCAGGCAGCGTGATCGCAAAGCGGGCGCTTGTCCATGCGGCGCAGGGGCCAAGACGTCTCTTCATCTTGCACATGCCTGCAATCCGCGCTCAACTCAGCCGCAAATGCTGACGTTTGGGAGAGACGCGCCATGAAGACCCTTGCCACTGCCGTTGTCACGATCCTTGCGGCCCAGGCCGCGCTTGCCGAAGAGGTGCGCGTCTACAACTGGTCGGATTACATCGACGAGGAATTGCTCGCCAAATTCGAGGAAGAGACTGGGATCGAGCTGATCTACGACGTCTTCGACAGCAACGAACTGCTCGAGACCAAGATGCTCGCCGGCGGATCGGGCTATGACGTTGTGGTGCCCACCGGGTCCTTCCTTGAACGGCAGGTCGCCGCAGGCGCGTTCCAGCCGCTTGATCAGGCGAAGCTGCCCAACCTCGGCAATGTCTGGGAGGTCGTGACCGAGCGGACGGCGCAATACGATCCCGAGAACCAGTATTCGATCAACTACATGTGGGGCACGACCGGGCTGGGCGTGAACGTCGAGAAGGTGACCGAGATCCTTGGCGAGGATGCCCCGATCGACAGCCTCGATCTGGTTTTCGATCCGGCGAATATGGAAAAGCTGCAGGAATGCGGCGTCTACTTCCTCGACGCCCCGACCGAGCTGATCCCGGCCGCCCTGCAATATATAGGCGAGGATCCGAATGCGCAGGATATCGAGACGATCGAAAAGGCCGAGCCGGTCCTGATGGCGGTGCGCCCCTATATCGAGAAATTCCATTCCTCCGAATATATCAACGCCCTTGCCAACGGTGAGATCTGTGTCGCTGTCGGCTGGTCGGGCGATGTCCTGCAAGCGCGCAGCCGGGCCGAAGAGGCCGACAATGGCGTGACCATTGAATACCATGTGCCCAAAGAAGGCGCGCTGATGTGGTTCGATCAGATGGCGATCCCGGTCGATGCGCCCAATCCCGAAGGCGCGCATAAATTCCTGAACTTCATGCTGGATGCGCAGAACATGGCGGCAGCCTCGAACTACGTGTTCTACGCCAACGGTAATCTGGCCAGCCAGGATTACCTCGTTGAGGACGTGATCGACGATCCGGCGGTCTATCCGGGTGCCGAGGTGCTCGAAAACCTCTTTACCGTTTCGGCCTATGACGCGCGCACCCAGCGCGGCGTCACCCGGATGTGGACGCGCATCAAGTCAGGCACCTGATCCGGCAGGGCCTCTTCCCGTGGTCAACGACACCTCTTTTGCACCGTGGAACGATCCGGGCGCTGCGGCTCTGATAGAGTTTCGCGGCGTCACCAAGCGGTTCGGAGAGTTCACGGCGATCGATACGCTCGATCTGAAGATCTATCCAAAGGAGTTCTTCGCCCTGCTTGGCCCCTCAGGCTGCGGGAAGACGACGCTCATGCGAATGCTCGGCGGGTTCGAAACACCGACCGAAGGCACGATCGAGATTGACGGGCAGGACATGGCGCGCGTGCCGCCGAACAAGCGGGCCGTGAACATGATGTTCCAGAGCTATGCCCTCTTCCCTCATCTGACAGTGCGCGACAACATCGCCTTCGGCCTCAAACGCGAGGGGATGGAGGCGGCGGCGCGCAAGGCGCGGGTCGACGAGGTCATGCGGATGGTGCAGCTGGGCGCGCTGGGATCGCGCAAACCGCACCAGATCTCGGGCGGTCAGCGGCAGCGGGTGGCGCTGGCCCGGTCGCTGGCCAAGGCGCCAAAGCTGCTGCTGCTGGACGAACCGCTGGGCGCACTCGACAAGAAACTGCGCGAGGAAACCCAGTTCGAGCTGATGGAAATTCAGGAAACGACGGGCACGACCTTTGTCATCGTCACCCACGATCAGGAAGAGGCGATGACCGTGGCCTCTCGCGTCGCCGTCATGCGCGAAGGCCGCATCGTTCAGGTCGATGTGCCCGAGCGCATCTATGAGGCTCCGAACTCGGTCTATGTGGCGGACTTCATTGGGGACGTGAACCTGCTCGAAGGGCGCGCCCGGCAAAGCGGCAGCGGCGTGGTCGTCGATGTGGCCGAAGGCGTCTCGCTGACCGCCGAAGGAATGGCGGAAGGCGCGGTCACCTACGCGGTGCGGCCCGAGAAAGTGTCAATCTCGGGCGAACGGCCCGAAACGCCCAACGCCGTGCGCGGCAAGGTGATCGATATCGGCTATCTCGGCGGCTCTTCGACCTATCACGTGGAGCTGCCCTCCGGTCATGTCGTCAAGGCGGCGACAGCGAACACGCGCCGCGTCGCCGCACGCGCCTTCGACTGGGAGGACGAGGTCTGGCTGGGCTGGAGCGGGACCGCCGGTCTGGTGCTCGAGCGATGACACCTGCCTACCTGTCCCGACGCCCCCCGGCCTTGAGCCGGGGCCTGCCCTTCAGGGGCCGTGCAGGAGGTCCCAGATCAAGTCCAGGACGATATCGGCGCGCTTTCGCATGAGGCGGCTGACCATCGCTCTGCCCTATCTGTGGCTTCTGGCGCTCTTTCTGGTGCCGTTCATCATTGTGCTGCGCATATCACTGAGCGATCCGGCGCTCGCGATCCCGCCTTACGAACCGATCTGGAGCAAGACCGAAGGACTGCGCGATTTCCTGAGCCGCTTCGATGTCGAGAACTTCGTCTTCCTGACCGAAGACGATCTTTACTGGAAAGCCTATCTCTCCTCGCTGAAAATCGCCTTCATTTCGACCCTGCTGGCGCTGCTCATTGGCTTTCCCATCGCCTACGGCCTCGCCCGCGCGCCCGAGGCGTGGCGGCCGCTTCTTCTGATGCTGGTCATCCTGCCCTTCTGGACCTCGTTTCTGATCCGCGTCTACGCATGGATCGGCATTCTGGGCACTGAAGGTTATCTCAACCAGGTCCTGCTCGGCCTCGGCCTGATCTCCGCCCCGCTTCAGATCCTCAACACCGACTGGGCCGTCTATATCGGGATCGTCTACACCTACGTGCCGTTCATGATCCTGCCGATCTACGCCACGCTCGGCAGGATCGATGCCGAACTTCTGGAGGCGGCGGAAGACCTCGGATGCTCGCGGATCAAGGCCTTCTGGCTCATCGTCGTCCCGCTCTCCAAGGCCGGCGTGATCGGAGGATGCTTCCTTGTCTTCATCCCCGCCATCGGCGAATTCGTGATCCCCTCCCTTCTGGGCGGATCGGACACGCTGATGATCGGCAAGGTCCTGTGGGAGGAGTTCTTCAACAACCGCGACTGGCCGGTTGCCTCGGCGGTGGCGGTGATCCTCCTCATCATTCTCATTATCCCGATCGTCCTCTTCCAGCGCAACGAACAGCGGTTGAGGGACGAGGCATGAGAGCGCCATCCTGGTTCAATGTCACATCGCTCGCGCTCGGCTTTGCCTTTCTATACCTGCCAATGCTGATCCTCATCGTCTACAGCTTCAACGACGGACGGCTGGTGACGGTCTGGGCGGGGTTCTCGACCCGCTGGTACGCAGAGCTCTTCCAGAATGAAGCCTTTCTAGACGCTGCCTGGGTGACGCTGCGGGTTGCCTTCCTGTCCTCCACTCTGGCCACGGTGCTTGGCGTGATGGCCGCACTGGCGCTCGTGCGGGGCGGCCGGTTTCTGGGGCGGACGCTCTTTTCGGGTATGATCTACGCCCCCCTTGTGATGCCCGAGGTAATCACCGGCCTCTCATTGCTGCTCCTCTTCATCGCGATCGGGATGGACCGAGGGATAGGCACCATCGTTCTGGCGCATACGACCTTCTCGATGTGCTACGTCTCGGTTGTCGTCTCGGCGCGTCTGGCCTCCTTCGACCGGTCGCTGGAGGAGGCGGCTCTGGATCTGGGCGCCTCTCCGGCGCAGACGTTCCGACTGGTGACGCTGCCGATCATCGCGCCTGCCGTGATCTCGGGCTGGTTGCTTGCCTTCACGCTGTCGCTCGACGATCTGGTGATCGCCTCCTTCACCGCCGGACCTGCTGCGACGACCTTGCCAATGAAGATCTTCTCCTCCGTCCGGCTCGGCGTCACGCCTGAGATCAACGCGCTCTCAACGATCCTGATCGCGGTCGTTGCGACTGGTGTGATCACCGCCTCGCTCGTCTCGAAACAGGCGATTGCCCGCAAGGCGCGGGATGAAAGGTTGGCCGCCGGATGAGCTGGAAGGCGGAGGTCGCGGCCTATTTGAGCGCGCATGGTCTGCCCGATCGCGTCGAAGTCATGCTCTGCGATATCAACGGAATCCTGCGCGGCAAATGGCTTCCGGGCGATAAGCTCGAGGCAATCGGGAACGGCGCGGTGCGGCTGCCTGTCTCGACTTATGCGCCCAACATTCTGGGCGAGGAGGTCGGCGAAACCGGTCTTGGCATTCTGGCCGGAGATCCAGACGGCGTCTTGTCGCCAGTGCCCGGAACGCTTGGACCCTGCATCGGCGGCGCGCAGGTCCTGGCAGAGATCGAGGGCGATCCCAATTCACCGCGCGAACGACTGGCCGACGTCATCAGGCGCTTCGCCGTGCGGGACCTGACGCCCGTCGTCGCGCTGGAGCTGGAATTTCATCTGCTCCAGCAACGGGATCGCCCGGATGCGCCGCCGCTTCCACCGGACGGTGCGCCGCAGTTCCAGAATTACGACATGGAGGTTCTGGACCGCACCGCTCCGGTGCTAGAGGCGATCCTCGCCGGAGCCGAAGCGCAGGGACTGGAGACAGAAACAGTCATTGCCGAATACGGCCCCGGCCAGTTCGAGGTGAACTTTCGCCATTGTCCCGACGCCTTGCGCGCCGCCGATATGGCCGTGCTTTTCAAACGGCTCGTGCGAACCACTGCGGCGGCGCATGGGCTCGAGGCGACCTTCATGGCCAAGCCCTATGCGGACAGCCCCGGCAACGGGCTGCATGCCCATGTCTCGCTGCTGGACCCGAAGGATGGGAACGTCATGGCTGCGGATGAAGGGCTGTCGGATGTCCTGTCAGAATGCGTAGCGGGCCTGATCGACAGCATGGCCGACTGCCAGGCGATCTTCGCGCCGCATCTGAACTCCTACCGGCGATTCCAGCCCCTCAGCTTTGCGCCGACCGCGCCTGATTGGGGGATCGACGACCGCTCGGCAGGGGTGCGCCTGCCTGCCACATCGGGTCCCGCCGCACGGCTCGAGCACCGGATCTCGGGCGCGGACGTCAACCCCTACCTCGCCTTGGCCGGGATCCTCGGAGGCATGCTCTGGGGCCTCGAGCATCGTCCCGATCTGCCGCCGGAGCGGGCGGAGGCGCCGCCTCTAAGTCACGACTGGTCCGCCGCCGTGGACCGGTTCGCCCAATCCGAGGCCGCGGCCTCCATCTTCGGCACCCCCTACCGCGACCTCTACGCAGCCGTGCGCAGAAACGAGATCGCCAGGATCCTGCCGATCATTTCCCCGCTCGAATACGAGATCTATCTCTCACGCTTCTGAGCGAACCGGGCCGCCCCGCGCGTCGCCGACAGGACCGGATCGGTCGACACCTCGATCGCGGGCGCAGATGTATCCTCCCAGATCAGCTCTTCAAGGCGAGCGGTCAGGTCGCGGGCAAGGTCAGGCCGCGCGGACAGACCTCCCCCCAGAACGATCCGGTGCGGATCATAGGTATGAACGAGAAGCAGCAGAACATGCGCTCCGATCGCAAGCCAGTCATCCCAGATCCCGGGATCCTCGGCTGCTTCCTCCGAAGAAAGCGCCGCCCCCCGCCGATGAGCCGCCAGCCGCGTCAGACCCGGCCCCGAAAAAAGCGTCTCCATACAGCCCTGCCTGCCGCATGGGCAGTCCAGCAGCGGCAGCCCGCGCTCCATTACCAGCGGGGCGGGAAGAGGCAGATGACCAATCTCGCCGCCGATCCCCGTGGAGCCGACCGGACCCGGCACGCAGGCCGCCGCCAGACCGGTGCCGATGGCAAGACCGACAAGCGTCTGCGACCCCTCCGGGACCTTGGCCGCCTCGCCCAGCGCGAATGCGCGAACATCGTTGAGTAAAGCAACCCCGTCCGGCAGATCGCTCTGAAGGATGTGACCCGACAACGGCAGATTGGCCGCATCGATCCCGCCGGTCACCGGATCTACGCGCCCCGGCAGACCGATCCCAACCGGACAGGCCTCGCCCGCTTCAGAGCGGATAGCCGCGATCAGATCCTGCAGCGCTTCGACCAGCGCCGGATAGGTCTGAGGTGTGGGCGCACGATGTCTGAACAGGACCTCTCCACCCGGCCCGAAAAGATGCGCGGCGATCTTGGTCCCGCCGATATCGATCCCGCCCGAGAGGGTCATGCGCTGCTCCTTTTGGCCCGACGGTGATGCGCCAGAGGCGTGCGCGGCGCAAGGCAGGGATGGCTTACGGGCGGGAATAGAGATCCTCATGCCGGGTGATGTCGTCCTCGCCCAGATAGCTGCCGGTCTGCACCTCGATCAGAACCATCGGCAGCTTGCCCGGGTTCTCGAGCCGGTGCACCGCACCCAGCGGGATAAAGACCGACTGGTTCTCGGCAACAAGGGATGTCGTTTCCCCGATCGTCACACGCGCCGTCCCCTCAACCACGATCCAATGCTCGGCCCGGTGGATGTGGCTCTGCAAAGAGAGGATGCCACCCGGATTGACCGTGATGCGCTTGACCTGAAAACGGTCGCCCAGAACCAGTGTCTCGAACCATCCCCAGGGCCGGTAGTCACGCGGCGCCCGTGTCGCCTGCGGGCGCGACCTGGCCCGAAGCGCCTCAACCGCTTGCCCCACATCCTGTGCCCGCGACCGATCGGCGACGAGCACCGCATCCGGCATCGCGACCGCAATAATGTTCTCCAGCCCCAGCCCGACAAGCTCGAGCGTTTCCGCTTCCGATCGCAACAGACTACCGCTGCAATCGATCGCGGTCGCTGCACCCGACGTCGCGGTGCCGGACGGGCCTTGCGGCGTCTCGTGCAGCACCGCCTCCCACGAGCCAAGATCGGACCAACGCCCTTTGTAGGGGATCACGGAAAGCTGCGTCGCCTTTTCCAGAACGGCGTAATCGATGGAGATATCCTCGGCCCGCGCAAACGCTTCCGGATCCAGCCGCAGGAACCCAAGATCGGGCTGGGCTGTATCGACAGCTTTGCGCACAGGCTCAACCAGGGTCGGCGCGTGAGCCTCATAGGCTGCCAGAATATCCCGCGCCCGAAACAGAAAGAGCCCCGCATTCCAAAGATGGCAGCCCCCTTCAAGCATCCGCTTTACTGTCGCCGGATCGGGCTTTTCGGTGAAAGATTTAAGCGGCAGGGGACCCTCATCATCCGGCGGGGCGGCGAGTTCCAGATAGCCGTAGCCGGTCTCAGGCCTATCGGGCGCAATACCAAAGGTAACAAGATCTCCCCGCCCCGCCGCCGGAAGACCGGCAGCAATCGCCTTCCGAAACGCCGCAGGATCAGGGACCACATGATCTGTGGGAGAGATCAGAAGGATCGCCTCAGGATCCGTCTTGGCGATATGAAGCGCAGCGGCCAGAACGGCCGGTGCGGTATTGCGCGGCTCCGGTTCGATCAGAACCGCACCCGGATCGATCCCGATTTCGATCAGCTGCTCGGTGACGATGAACCGGAAATCGGTCCCCGTGACGATAATGGGCGCCGCAAACGAAAACGCGCTATCCGAGCCGCTCAGCCGCCGCGCTGTTTGCTGATAGAGCGTCTCTTCCCCCAAGACAGAGGCAAACTGTTTGGGATAGGAGCGCCGGGACAGCGGCCATAGCCGCGTTCCGGAGCCGCCGCATAGCAAAACGGGAGTTACCTGCACAAACGCTATCCTCAATCACCTCAAGGTCGCGCAAAGGTGCGCGGTCTGCGCCGTCGTGTCCAGTCGCCCAATCGGCGGGGAATATGTCCAGGCGGCTATCGCAAGTGCCGCTCGTCAGTCTTCCGCAAGCCGGGCAAGAGCGTCGAGCGTCTCGTCGCGCAACCGCTCTGCCTCCTCTGCCCTATCCGCCTCGACATAGCAGCGGAATTCCGGCGCATTCCCGGACGGTCTCAGATGCAGGATTCGCCCATCCGGTAGACTGGCGCGAAATCCATCGGTCCGGTCGATCTCGGCAATATCCGCAAGCGTGGGGTGGATCCGGTGCGGTGCCTTCTCGATCTGCTCTGCAATATGCGCCAGTCCCCGATCCGAGACCTGCGGAAGCCGCCCGCTGGCCGTATGCCGATCTGGCCAGTCGCCGCAGAGATCGGACAGGCTGCGGTTTGCCCTACGCGCCTGCCAAAGCGGCGCAATCAGCGGCAGCACCGCATCTCGCGTCAGCAAAGGCGAAAGAGACCCGGCATGACCCTCCGCTTCAAAGCCAAGCAGAAATCCCCCGTTCGCCTCATACCCAACCGTCCGTCCGGGATGGTCGGTCATTCCCGCAATGACATGCGGCGAGCCGATCCGCGTCTGAATCACCTGCTCGAACCGGCCAGACCGCGCAGCCATCGTGTTGGAGGAAACCGGCGTCACCACGATTTTGGCCCCCAGCGCATGGGCCGTCAGCGGCCCCAGGATATCCCCAGCTACGATACCCTCCGGCGTCGCCAGAAGCGGTCGGTCCCCATCCCCATCAGCCGAGACGATGGCATCCAGATCATGCTCCACGATCCAGCGAGCCAGCATCGCCGCCACCTCCGGCTCGACCGCTTCGGTATCAAGCGGAATGAACGTCTCAGACCGGCCAAGCCGAACCGTCTGCGCACCAAGTGCAGCAAAAAGATCAGAAAGAAGATCCCTCTGAACGGTGCTATGCTGGTAGATACCGATACGCAGACCCCGCAGCGCCTCCGGGCCAAAGGCGCGGCTGTAGCGCGCGCCATAGGGTATCATGATATCGCGCTGGGTCAGGCCGCCTTCACGCGAGGCCTGTGGCAGGGGACCCGCAGCCAGAATGGCGGCCTCGTCCGCCTTCGTGATTTCCCCTTCGGGCGTGTAGAATTTCAACCCATTGCGGTCTGCTGGAATGTGGCTGCCGGTCACCATGATCGCCGCTGCCACCGCCTCTCCCGCAGCCAGCGCAAGGGCTGGCGTCGCAGCCTCCCCGCAATCGGCAACATCGAGACCGGCGGCACGCGCCGACCGGATTACGGTCTGCGCAATGCTTAAGGAGGACGGCCGCAGGTCGCGCGCCACATAAAGCCCGGTGCCGGTGGGACAGGCCGCAAGAAAGGCGCCTGTGTAGCGCCTGATCACGATGTCGGTCAGATCGCTCACGAGGCCGCGTAGGCCGCTGGTCCCGAACTTGGGAGGCATGGAAAACCCTTCTTTGCTTACGCTCAAAGGACGCCAGCACAGCGACCAGGTCAAGAAAGAGCGCTAGCGCAACCCGTCTTCAAGCAAGGCCGCAGCCTCTTCCTGATCGATAAAACGCTGCAAATAGCTGTCACAAAGCCGGATCGTCCGGCGGCTGCGGCTCCACCCCGCGCCGCCATCACACCCGTCGAAAAAGAGCGTAATCTGCGAATGCCAGTCGAAGCGGGAGATCTCGCCCCCAATCTCCTCCATCAGACCGCTCTCGCGCACCATATCGGTCAGATCACTGTCACCATATTCGATCCGAAACTCGCGGGTCTCAAACTCGTCCGGCGCCATCAGAGGCGTCAGCAGACGGCGCCAACTGCGGGCAATCTCGGGGGCCGCGTCAGCGCAGTCCGCCGCATCATTGTCGGATAGACCAGCCCAGGACGGCAGATCGCCATAGCTTTCCGGATCGAACCCATAGAGAAGACAGACTGCACGATAGGCCCGGCGGGCATCAGGCGGATGCTCGCCCTTCAGATCTGGCGTGCCGGGGAACTCCGCCGCCTCGATGATCCAGGACCTCGCCCGGTCGGTGACGATAGCCTTGGCACGGTCCGGCATGACCTGCGCGATGTAAAGCGTGGCAAATGCATCGGCGATTATCTCCTCATTGCCAAGGACGGGCAAGTCGAATTCGCGGATCAACGCATGAGCCAGCTCGTGGATCAGGACATGGGTCGTGACATTGCGGGCGAAATCGCCCGGTTCTGTCTCGGCAGCGGCGGGGCTCGCGGCAAGAGCCAAGCCGACAATAGCCGCGCGCAGCCATCGGTCAGGTCGGTGCATCATCGTCGAACTCCATCGGAACCAGCGGAACTTCGATAAGCGTCGGGGCCTCGGCCCGTCCGTCCACAAGGTCGAAGATATGACGCATCATAGCCGTCACATCTTGGCGCACCATAAAGATGTTCTTGCCAAGGACCGCAACGAAGGGGTCCCAGTCGAAACAGGCGATCGACAGTTCCGTCATGTTGAGGTCGGGATGATCACCAAAGAAGCGCACGACCCCCTCGAGCGTAATTGTAGAGGCGACGAAAAGGCCCGGCGGCAAACGTCCCGTACTGGCAAGATGATGCGAAAGCGCCTCATAGGCTTTGTCCGCCGCGTATCCTCCGGTAAGGATATTCGCCGGATCGACACTCAGCCCCTGCTCGGTATGAGCATCTAGAAAGCCTCGGATGCGCTCGCGCGTGTTATGATCCGTCGCGCGGCCCCCGAGGAAGATGAACTGCCCCTCCCCCTTGGCCGTCGCAAGAGCCTGGCGTGTCAGGGTCAGCGCGCCAGCATAATTGTCGGAAATGACAGAAGCGGCCTTGGTTCCCGGAAGATCGAGGTTAAGCGTGGGAACGCCTGCCGCGGCACACAGATCATGGATTTGATCGGGATCGGTCGTACCGGTGCAGATCAGTGTTTCGACCTGATAGGCGAGCATCGCGCTGGCGGCTTCCGCCTCTAGAGCGGGATCGCGCTGGGTACTGGTAACGATCGGCAAAAGCCCCCGCGCCCGGGCCATCTGCTCAAATGTCTGCGCGATAGAGCTGAAATAGCGGTTGTCATACATCGGAACGATCATCCCGATGATACCCGACCGTTCCTTGCGAAGCGCCCGCGCCTGCATGTTCAGCGCATAGCCATGCTGTCGCGCCAGCTCCTGAATGCGCTGCGCCATTCTTTCGCTGATGCGCCGCTTGCGCCAGTTGCCGCTCAGAACGGCGCTGACCGTACTGGGCGAGGCCTCCGCCAGCATCGCAAGATCATAGATCGTGATGCGCTTTCTACCGGCAGGATCAGCCATGCGCACCTGCTGATGAGGATCTCACAGCCCAGACGCCGCTTGCAACGCGGCAAAGCGCCGGAAGCGCGCGGTATGGGCATCCGTCCGTGCTGGATCGGGGCTCAGACGAGCAGCGTTGCGTGACATGGCCCGCATCGCGACCGGGATATCCGCATGGATCCCGGCAGCCACGGCTCCGAGCATCGCAGAGCCTAGAAGCACCGGTTCAGGCGTCTCGGGCAAAAGGATCGGCAGCCCTGTCGCGTCGGCCAATGTCTGCCGCACAAACGGATGCGCCCCCGCTCCGCCGCTGACGACGATGGCCTCGGTGTCGATCCCCGCATTCCTTTGCGCCTCGAGGATCTGGCGCAGCCCGTAGCCCAGCCCCAGAAGCCCCGCCGCATAAAGCGCGATAAGCGAGCCATGATCCGTTCGGGCGCCAAGGCCTGCAATCACCGCGCGCGCGCCCGGATCGGCATGGGGTGAGCGATTGCCGTTGAAGTCCGGAACGACCGTGATCTCTCCAGCCACCGCAAACGCATCGCCCATAGCAGCCGCCTCTTCCGCCAGCGCGTGGGGAAGGCTCTGCCCATTCGTTTCAGCACGCGCGCTCGCCGGATGCATCGCAAGAAGCTGCGCAATGGCAGCCCCGGCCGCGGACTGGCCGCCTTCGTTGAGCCAAAGCCCCGGGATCATCGCGGAATGATACGGCCCCCAGACCCCCGGCACGAAGGTCGGATCCTGTGTCGAGGTCATGGTGCAGGCCGAGGTGCCGAACACATAGGCCATGCGGCTGGTCGCCTCTCCCGGCCCGTCTGCTGCGCCAAGGGTGCCAATGCCGCCTGCATGGGCATCGATGAGGCTCGCCGCGACGGGTATGCCCCGGATCAAGCCCAGATCCGCAGCGGCTTCGGGTGAGAGACCGGAACCGAGCGGCGTGCCAAGCGGGACGATTTCGGTACCAATCCGAGCGGGCGCCTCTGCCAGATCCTCCAGCCCGATCTCCCGAAAATAGCTGGAATCCCAACGATGTTCATGCGCCAGATAGGTCCACTTGCAGGTGACCGTGCAGATCGACCGCGCCGTGCTGGCGGTCGCGCGCCAGGTCAGCCAGTCGGGCAAGTCCATGAAATGCCCGGCCCCCGCATAGCTTTGAGGCATATTTTCCTTCAGCCACAGCAGCTTGGGCGTCTGCATCTCGGGCGAAATCCGTCCACCGACATAGCGCAGGACAGGGTGGTCAGTCTCGTTGATGCGCCGTGCCTGATCGATCGCCCGATGATCCATCCATACGATAACATCGCGCGCCGGATGGCCGCTTCGGCTGACCGTGACCGGACTGCCATCCGAGCTCAGCACCGCCATCGAGCAGGTGGCATCGAACCCGATACCAGCGACATCCTCGGCCTTGGCCTCCGCCGCCTCCAATGCGCCAGCCGTCGCACGGCAGACGGCCAGCCAGATATCGGCTGAGGATTGCTCCGCCAATTCGCCATCCTGCCAGAGATGGATCGGATGCGCCCCATGCCCCGCAAGCCGCCCTGCCCCATCAAAGAGCCCCGCCCGCGCGCTACCCGTGCCCACATCGATCCCAAGCGTCAGCCTATCCGCCATCGGGGCCCTCCTGCGTCAAAAGCAGGTCGACACCTACGCTAGAGGACCGGACATAGCGTCCGTTCGGCAGATCATTCTCATCCAGCTTGGCCAGGATCGCCTCCTCGGACAGCGCGTAGTGCTCCCACCGTTGCCGCAGACGGCGGCGCAGTTCGTCTTCGGGGACATCGATTAGGACACGCAGCTCAAAAGCATCGCGCAGCACCGACCAGGGCGGATCGCCAGCCAGAACGTAATTGCCTTCCACCAAAATGATCTCCGCCGCCTCCGGAATGACCCGCGCCCCGGCGCGGGCGATCTCCTTGTCGCGGTCGAAGACAGGCACGACCACCTCGCCCCCGGATCTCAGCCGACCGATCATATGCGCCAAGCCATCCACATCGAACGTATCGGGCGCCCCTTTGCGGGCATGGCGACCCAGCTCGTGCAGCAGGATGTCATCGTAGTGATATCCGTCCATCGGCAGCACCGCAGCGCGTGCGCCAAGAGCCTCCGCCACCCCGTCCGCCAGCGTCGACTTGCCCGATCCCGGCGCGCCCGCGATCCCGATGATCGTCCGCCTCCCCCGCGACAACGCGTCCAGCCGAGCGATCAGGCCAGCCCCGGTGATGCGCTCAGGCGCCATCCCTCAGATCAGCCGGTATTGCTGCGCCTTGTTGCGCAGAAACGGCAGCCCCTTGTCCATCACTTCGCGATGGCTCTCTGCGACAGGACGCCAAACGGAAAGGCCATAGGCGACCTCGGGGGGCATGTTGATGAAGCTCTCCATGGCGAGCCCTCCCTCGAACCCGATGGCAGCGAGTGTGGCATAGACCTCGTCCCAGTCACAGCAGCCTTCACCCGGCGTGCCACGATCGGATTCCGACAGGTGAATATACTTCAGATGCTCGCGCACATCGAGAATACCATTCGCCACGCCCTTCTCTTCGATATTCATGTGGTAGGTGTCGAGATGGATAAAGATATTCTCCGCCCCGACCCGCTCGATCATATCGCGCGCTTGCCAGCCGGTATTGATCAGATGGTTCTCGTAACGGTTCACCGGCTCGATCCCGAACAGCAGCCCCAGTGATTTGGCATAGGCCGCTGCCGCCTCCAGAGCGCGGGCGACGTTCGACAGCTCCTGCTCAGACGGCGGCAATCCAGTCCGTTCGCCGATCCCGCCATAGGTCACGCCAGAGAGCGCTTCGGCACCCATCGCCTTCGTCACGTCCATGGCGACCTTGAGATGATCCACCGCCCCCTCGGGGTTCACCGACGCCCAGACCGGCTCGGGCAGGCCCAGCGAGCAAACCGCCCGCAGCTTATGCGCCTCAAGCAGGCCGCGCGTGTGAGCCGCGTCGACCGCAGGCGCGTTCAAAAGGGCTATCTCGATGAAATCCATGCCGTATTCAACGGCGCCCGCGACGGCCCGTTCGGCGCCATCCCGGTCCCAGTTCATCGTCCACATGCTGGTGTGAACCCCGAATCCTTGCATTGTCAGATCTCCCGTCGTCGCCTCGAATTCCATTGCTGCGCCACCCAGCGCAGCGCCATGACCCCAATCAGGAACAGCCCCCAGACCGCCGTCGACAGATGCTGGTTCGCGCCCAGCAGGTTCAGCCCCGAGGACAGCGCCTGCAGGATCATCAGCGCCAGCACCACGGGCAGCACCTTGCCAAAGCCGCCGAACGGATCGATCCCGCCCAGAAAACAGGCCAGCACCGTGACCAGCAGAAGCGCCTCTCCGTGCCCCACGCGAACCGAGTTGAACCGCGCGGCCATCAGGATCCCTGCAATCGCGCAGATCACACCGGAAATCGTGTAGATCAGCGTCAGCGTCCGCTTTGTATGCAGCCCTGAATACTCCGCCGCATCGATATTCGAGCCGACCATGTAAACGGAAAAGCCGTGCCGCGTGCGCTTGAGCATGACGTGCCACAGCAAAGCGGCGCCCAGAAAGATCAAAAGCGGAACAGGCACGCCAAGCACATCCCCATGCCCAATCACGCGCATATAATCGGGAAAGCCTGAGATATCCCCGCCGCGGGTCATGAACTCTCCCAGCCCCCGCAGAAAGATCATCATCGCCAGCGAAACAAGGATCGGATGCGCGCCGATATAGGCGACCACCAGCCCCATAATCAGCCCCGATAGCGCACCTACGGCAATCGCTGCAACAGTCCCCAGAACGAACGCCCCAAACCCCGCCTCGGACCCGCCAAAGGACAGCAGCACCCAAGCCAGCGTCAAGCCTGACAGGTTAGCCTGATAGATGATCGCAAGGTTCAGCCCGCCCGACAGGATCGGCACCAGCATCGCCAGCGTCAGCAGGCCCAGCACCGGCAGCTGCACCGCCATCGAGCCCAGATTGGCCGCCGTCAGAAAGCGCGGCGTCGCCAGGGCAAAGACCACGACGACCAGCGCCAACATCACTAAAAGCGGCAGCGTCTCGACGCCGAGGGCCTTGCGCAGGCGGATCATGGCGCCCTCTCCGTCCCGAGAGCCACGCGACGGCCGCCCAGCCCCGGCAGATCCAGCGAGATATTCGACGAAGAGATCGCGATCAGGATCGCCGCCCCGATGATCATCTGAAACGCAAAGGGCGAGATCCCGAGCAGGTTCAGCCCGTTCTGCGTGATCGCCACGAACATGACGCCCAGAATGCAGCCCAGCACCGTCCCCTTGCCGCCGCCAAGGCGCGCACCGCCAAGAACGACGGCAGCCAGCACCTCAAGCTCGCGCCCATAAAGCGCATTCGGGACGACCTCCTTGACGATATTGACCTGCATAAACCCGCCGATCCCGGCCATCAGGCCCATCCATCCGAACGCAATCGCCTGCATCAGCGCGATGTTCACACCCGCCCGGCGCGCCCCTTCGGGATTGTCCCCGAACGCATAAAGCTGCCGCCCGATCGTCGTCCGCCGGATCAGCAGCCACGTCGCGATCACGCAGCCTGCCATGACGGCGACGGCAAGGCTCAGCTCGGACCAGACCCCGCTGGCCGACTGATGTTCGAAGATAAAGATCCGGTCCGTCCACCAGTCCGGCAGATCATAGATGAACCGCCCGCCGGAAAAGAACATGAGCAGCCCGAAATAGGCATTGAATGTCGCGATGGTGATCACGATCGAGATAATGCGAAAGCCGTGGATCAGCGCCGCATTGATCAGCCCCAGCCCGATCCCCAGCGCGCCGCAGATGAGGAACCCGATGAACCAATTGCCTCCGCCCAGCGCCTCGAAGCAATAGACGGCGACATATTGCACGACCGACGCCGCAACCGCGAAGCTGATATCGATCCCGCCTGCGATCAGCACGACCAAAAGGCCCACCGCCCAGATCAGGTTCACCGCATTATTGTTCAAGAGCGAGGTCAGATTGGCGAGCGCCAGGAACGTATCCGTCGTCAGGCTCAGCCCGATCACCATCAACAGCAGCACGATCCCAAGCCGCGCCTCGATCCGGTTGGAGGCCACAAGGCTACGCATAGATCTCGGCCTCCAGCGTATCGACCGACGTCGCATGGGGGTCATGTTCAGCCTTCAACCGCCCGCCGCGCATATGCAGGACGCGGTCCGCATTGTGCAGCACCTCCGTCACCTCGTCCGAGATCAGAAGGATCGCCAGCCCCTGATCAGCGAGCTGGCGCACGATGCGAAAGATCCCCGCTCGCGCGCCCACATCGACGCCGACCGTGGGGCTGTCGAGGATCAGCAGACGCGGCTCCGTCGCCAGCCATTTGGCCAGCACGACCCGCTGCTGATTGCCCCCTGACAGGGTCGAAACAGCATCGTCCGGAGTGCCGATCTTGACCGCTAGCTCCTCGATCCAGTGCTGAACAAGCGCCTCTTTCTGACCGGACGAAATCAGACCCAGACCGTTCAAAAGCCGGTCCAGTACGGAGATAGACGTGTTGTCCGAAATCGATTGCGGCTGGATCAGACCCAGTGACAGCCGATCCTCAGACACATAGGCGACCCCCTCCCGGATCGCGTCCCGGATCGAAAGGGGCCGGATCTCGCGACCGTTCAGCAGCACCGTGCCGCTCTCGGGACGGGTCATTCCGATCAACGCGTGAGCCAGCTCAGTCCGCCCCGCGCCAATGAGCCCGGTCAGTCCCAGCACCTCGCCCTCGCGGATCGTCAGCGACACATCGTAAAACTCCCCCGCGCGGCTCAGCCCCTGCACCTCCAGCACCGGCGGCAGGGCACTGCGGTCGCGGGCAGTCACCGCCTGCTCCAGCTCGGCGCCGGTCATCAGATGGCCCAGCCGCGCCTGAGTCATCCCCTCGGTGGGGTAGACACCCACCAACCTGCCATCCCGCACGACAGTCACGCGCGAGGCGATCTCAAGCACTTCGGCCAGACGGTGGCTGACAAAAACCACCGCCACCCCGTCCGCCGACAGCCCCCGCACGATCTCGAGCAGCCCGTCCGTTTCAGACTGCGTCAGCGAGGCGGTCGGCTCGTCCATAAAGATCAGCCGCGCCTCACCCATCAGCGCCCGTGCAATCGCCACGATCTGACGCTGCGCGATCGGCAGACTGTTGAGTGGCGCATCCAGATCAAGCGTCACCCCAAGGCGCCGCAGAACCTCCCCCGCCCGGCCCCGGCTCTGCCCCGGGCGCGTTAGCCGAGGCAGCGGGCCGACCATCTCGTCAAAGGCGATGTTCTCGGCCACAGTCATATGCGGAAATAGCGCCAGATCCTGCCAGATGACGGCGATGCCGCGCGCCCGCGCCACGTTCGGCGTGATGCCATCCAGCCGCTCCCCGAAATAGGTCATCTCGGCACCCGGCTCCGGCGTATAGACCCCGGTGACGATCTTGATCAGCGTGCTTTTCCCGCAGCCATTCTCTCCGGCCAGGCAATGCACTTCGCCGCGCGCGACGTCGAAGCTGACATCGTCCAAAGCCCGCACGCCTCCGAATGTCTTGGAGATCCCGCGCAGGCGCAGGGCGTCATCCGGCTGATCGCTCGTTTCGGTCATGGCTGTCCTGAAAAGGTCAGGTGAGGGCCCGCATCGGCTGCGGGCCCGTCAGGTCAGGCTTAGAGGCCCTTCTCGGCTAACTCATCCACCGTATCCGCGTTAATCTCGAGCAGATTGTCGGTGATGATATTGCGCGTCTCCGCATCGGGGCTGACGACACCCAGACCCTCGATCTCGGTCCCTTCGGTGATCTCCGCACCTTCGACCAGCATCTGACCCATGGTCACAAAGACACGGCCCGCCTCCGCCGGATTCCACATATACCCGCCCGAAATGATGCCGTCCTTCAGCATGCTGCGCCCCTGCCCGGGAGAGAACGGCCCCATCACATGGACCTGCCCGCCCAGACGGCGCTCCTCCACGGCCCGCCCTGCCCCGATGGGCCCTTGGCTGCCGAAGGCCAGAAAGCCCTTCAGGTCGGGATTGGCCGCGATCAGATCGAGCGCGGTCGACCGACTGTCATCGACGCTCTCGGCTACGCCATAGCGGTCACCCACCAACTCAAGATCGGGCCGGTTGGTCTCCATCCAGGCAATAGCGGCATCCGCCCAGGCATTGTGCAGCGGCACGGTCAGACTGCCGACATAGACGGCGTATTTACCTTCGCCTTCCGCCTTCTCGCTCAGAAGCTGCGCATGCGCCTCGCCAAAGCCGTCGGCCGAGGCTAGCTCGAAGTTCCAGTCGACATTCTCCAGGCCCGGCCCTTCATGGGCGATCACCTTGATCCCAGCATCCATCGCCTTCTTCAACACCGGCTCCAGCGCCGCCTCGTCATTTGGCACCACGCCAATCACGTCGACGCCACGGGCGATCAGATCCTCGATTGCCCGCACCTGCAAAGCGGGGTCCGCAGAGGTCGGCCCGATCATCTCGGCATCCATGCCAAGCTCGGCGGCGCGCTCCTTAATGCCTTCCTCCATGGCGTTGAACCACGGGATACCGCCGATCTTGACAACAACCCCCATCGTCGGGTTCTCGGCCGAAGCAGCACTCGCGATCCCGGCGGCAAGCGCTAGACTCGAGACGATCCTGAGTAATCTATTCATGCGTTCCTCCCTTGCATGTCTGTCTTAGGACAATCGATTGTGCATCCGAAGCAGCATCCCTCTCTTGGCGGAGGATAAGGCGCACAATCGATGGCGCAAACATCGCGAGATTACCCCGCACCTGTCAAGCCCAGCCCCATGACGATCTGTCAAACGGATTTGCAAGCCGGAAAGCAAAGCGGAGCGGCCCGGTCGAGAGTGGGGTAGCGGGCCGCTCCTGATCTGTCGCGACTATGCGGAGAGAGCGTCGACGACAGCGTTCGTGGCCTCTTCGGTATTCGCGCGCCCGCCGAGATCGGCGGTGCGTGTCTCCTCGGAGGCAAGAGAGTGTTCGATGGCCCGCTCGATATCGGCGGCCGCCTCCGCCTCGCCCAGATGCTCCAGCATCATGGCAGCGGTCCAGATGGCAGCGACAGGATTGGCAATACCTTTGCCCGCGATATCAGGGGCCGAGCCGTGGACCGGCTCAAACATGGACGGATAGACACCTTCGGGATTGATATTGGCCGACGGCGCGATCCCGATCGACCCGGCCACAGCCGGACCCAGATCCGACAGGATGTCACCGAAAAGGTTCGATCCGACAACGACGTCGAACCAATCGGGATGCAGCACGAAATGCGCGGTCAGGATGTCGATATGGAACTGCGCTGTCTCGATGCCCGGATGCCGCTCTGACGCGGCGGCAAAGCGTTCGTCCCAGAACGGCATCGTGTGCACGATCCCGTTCGATTTGGTGGCCGAGGTGACATGCCCCCGCTTGCGCGTTTTCGCCAGCTCGAACGCGTATTCCATGATCCGGTCGACGCCCTTGCGGGTAAAGACCGCCTCCTGCATCGCCATCTCGCGCTCGGTGCCCTCATAGATCCGTCCGCCGATCTCGGAATACTCGCCCTCGACATTCTCGCGCACGACCACGAAATCGATATCCTCCGCGCTGCGCCCTGCAAGCGGTGACTGCACCCCTTTGAGAAGGCGCACGGGCCGCACATTGGCATATTGATCCAGCTCGCGCCTGAGCGGGATCAGAAGACCCCAAAGCGAAACGTGATCGGGCACGCCCGGATAACCAACCGCGCCCAGATAGATCGCATCGCTGCCTTTGACCTGCTCGATCCCGTCCTCCGGCATCATCCGCCCGGTCTGCGCATAGCGTTCGCACGACCAGTCGTAAGTGTCCCATTTCACGGCAAAACCGCGCTTCTGCGCGACGGTCTCGATGACGCGCTGGCCGGCGGGAATGACCTCGCGGCCAATGCCGTCCCCGGGGATAGAGGCGATCGTGTAGGTTTTCGAAATGGTCATGCAAATGCGATCCCGGATGGAATTATGTTCGGGCATCGCGAGGAGCGAGCCGGTTCGGCGGCACCCTAGCGAAGATCACAGGCTTTATCTCACGGCATTTCTAATCGCGTATCGCGATTAATCTGTCTTAACGGCGTCCGAACTCCTTGCGAACCGCCGCCACGAACTCATGAACCGTGTCCAGCGGATCATCCCCGCGCCAGGCCATCATGATCTGAAGTTGCGGTCCGCCATCCTCCATCTCGCGATAAACCACACCCTCCCGGCGAAACATCGTCACCCAGTCCGGCACCAGCGTAAGCCCCAAACCCGCCGCGACGAGCGACAGCAACATATGCCGCTCGTTTGCTTCCTGATCGATCGAGAATTCATGACCCGCCGCTTCGATATAGCGGCGAACGCAATCATGCAGGATGGGACGCTGCGCGCGGGACTGAAGGATAAGCGGGTTGGCGGCGATGTCTGCGGCCGTCAGGGTCTGGCGACTGGCCAGCGGATGGTCCTCCGGCATCGCGACGCTCATCCCTTCGGCCTTCAAAAGGAAGCTGTCGATCTCAGGATTGGTCGGAGCATAGCGCAAAAACCCGATATCGACCCGCCGCGCGGTCAAAGCCGGATCGGTAATATGGGACAGCATCTCGATCAGCGTGATGTGGACGTTGGGCTGTTTGGTCAGAAAGGTCTTCACGATCCCGGGCAGCGGACCCGAAAGCGCCGAATCCACACCCCCGATCTTAAGCGATCTGTAGTTCTGCGTGGCCGTCCGGCGCACCACTTGCTCTGCCCGCCGCATCTGCGTCAAAAGAGCGGTTGCCTCAGGAATAAAGGCCCGTCCCGGCGCGGTCAGCGAAACGGTCCGGGTCGAGCGCTCGAAAAGCTGCGCCCCAAGCTCGGTCTCAAGCGCCTTGATCCGGGCCGACAACGCGGATTGAGCGATATTTTCCGCCTGTGCAGTCTGCCCGAAATGCAGCCGGTCGGCCAATCGAAGAAAAAGCCTGATATCGAGTTCGTTCATGCCTAGAATTCATAGTCGATCAAAGCATGTTGTGACAGGCCCTGACCCGCAAAAATGATAGCGAAATCAAGGTACGGCAAATCATGCCGGCGGACGATCTGACCCACTCCCGGCAGGCCGTCAAAGGAACACAAGAATAGCTCTTGGAAGCGGCGCCACGGCATACCGATCACTGTCGTGACCTGCACGCCAGAACCACCAGATCCCGGACGGCACCAGCACCAAATCCCTTGGCAATCTATCATATTCGACTGGCGATCCCTGAAGGACTCGAACCCTCAACCTGCTGATTAGAAGTCAGCTGCTCTATCCAGTTGAGCTAAGGGACCGCTGAAGCTGCTTTTACCGATGGTTCAGCACGAGGCAAGGGGAACCCAAGAAGCGGGGTCGGTGTTAGCGGATCAAATCAGCCTGGAGATCGCCATGAAGACCACCTTGACCGTCGCCGCTCTTGTCCTTCTCCCTGGCATTGCCGCCGCCGAAGCGCACTCCACTCCGGCCGCCGTGGCCGAGGTTCAGAGCCGTGACGGCGCGGCGATCGGGACCGTCTATGTGAACCCGACAGCCTCCGGTTTTGTCACGATCAACATCGCACTCACCGACCTTCCCGAAGGAGCGCTCGGCGTGCATATCCACGAAACCGGCGACTGCTCGGCCGAGGATTTCTCCAGCGCCGGCGGGCATCTGGCCGAAGGTCGGGAGCATGGCATTCTGACCGAAGGCGGTCCCCATCCGGGCGATCTGCCCAATGTCATCGTCCAGCAGACGGGGGTCGTGAATGTCGAATATTTCTCGAACCTCCTCGAGATCGACGAGATGATGTTCGACGAGGACGGATCGGCCTTCATCGTGCATTCCGGTCCGGACGACTACACAAGCCAGCCCTCCGGTGCGGCCGGGGACCGGATCGCCTGCGGCGTCTTCACCCGCGGCGAAAGCTGACCCGATGGCGGCGACCGATTTCCTGTCCACCCTGGGCCGCGAATTCATGGTCGAGCTTGACCGCCACGTGGACGAGGTCACGCGCCAGGACGGCTATGAGGTCTTCAGCCTCGCTCTCGGGGAGGAGCCGTCAGTCGAGCGGCTCGAACATCTTGACGAGGATGACTACGAGGCGCTCGCCCAGGCCGCAGAGGACTTCTTCGAGGACGAGGCCGCCCGCGAGGCCGATTTCGAAGAGATCGTTCGCTCCACGCTCGCCAATTACGAAACCGATTGAAGCTGACCATCACAGCTCTTGCAGCGGGACATCCGGCCTTCCGCGAAACGCCTCCATGGGCAGCATGAGCAATTCTGACCCAACCTTAGGACCGCCAAGGCTCAACACCCGTCAAGCGATAGAGACCGGACGCCCGAACCACTTCCCGATCTCGCTGTGCAGGTTCACCAACACCGATTTCAGCAACGCGGCAGCATCGGTCCCTTCGCCCAGCTGCCTCATAGGGTGCCAGACCGCATCGATCCAAGATCGGCCACTGGATCTTCATGGTACATAAATCATCCATCGAGGTGCGATCAGTCCGTTAAAGAAAACTGAAACTGATCAATGTTTCTGCAATTTAAGCGGGTGTAAGGTCTGTTAAACTAATCTCTACGAGGACATCGGACGTGACTGGAATGGGACGGCTTGAGCAACTCGAAAGGTTGCTCTCTGAATATATCGAACGCTATGGGGCGATCCCGGCTGCGATGGAGTACTTTGCCGAAGTCTCTCGTGGCGGATTGACAGATCAATCTGAGTCGCCGACGTTAAGACCCTCCACATCAAATTGACCTCTGAACCGCCGGTTTAGCCGGTGGATCTCTACAGTCTTCTGCGAGGTCAGCTTGAGGAGATGACGGCTCCTTGAGCGTGAGATGCGAAGAGTGGTTGGACCCGATCGAACCCCCGTCGCAAATGCGCTGGATCGGTGAACCGAAATAGATCTCGGGATCGTGTTAAGGCGCCTCATCTCCACCACCGAAGCCACGTGCGGGCTGTAAGAAAGTCGGCACTCCCGTACCGGACAGGAGCCCGCATCGATCAACGAGACCCGCCCACCAAAGCCCTAGCGGTGAACCCAGTTCACTGCTAGGACCGCCCCATGGCCAGACAGACAGAACAGCGCCGCGACGCGCTCAGAACCAATCTCACCGAAGAAGCGGAGCGGCGCATCCGGGGCGAAGGCCTCGCCTCCCTCAAGGCGCGGCCCCTGGCCGAGGCGGTCGGTTGCTCGGTCGGCGCGATCTACAACGTCTTCCCGGATCTCACCGCTCTGGTCTTGACCGTGAACGGACGGACCTTCCGGCGTCTCGGTGCGGATATCGAGGCCGCCGTGCAAACGCAAAGCGGCGGATCCCCGCCAGATCGGCTTCACGCCATGGCCATCACCTATCTGCGCTTCGCTGCCGCGAACCGGACGCTCTGGCACAGCCTCTTCGATGTCGAAATGGCCGATCCCGGCGAGATCCCCGACTGGTACGACGAGGAACTGGAGCGGCTCTTCTCCTTCATCTCGTCCCCGCTCAAGGAGATCTTTCCGGATAAGGACGCAGACGAGATCGAGTTTCTGACCCGCACGCTCTTCTCTTCGGTGCATGGGATCGTCCTTCTGGGCCTCGAACAGCGCGGAGAGCCTGCCCCCTCTGACGAGCTTGAGCGCCGGATTTCCTATATTCTAAACGTATCCACCAAAACCTGATCTCCTAATTTGAACAACGCTCATATTCATCTTGCCCCGCAAGTTCGAATCGCCTATCCATATTTTTGAACGCTGTTCATCGAGAAGGAGACGACTATGCTCTCGACCCTAAAGACCCTATTCGACGGCGCGAATACGCGGGCTGAAACCCAGCTTCGTGATAAATACGCCATCGAGCTGATCGACCAGAAGATCTACGAAGCGGACCTCAATCTTGCGGCTGCAAAACAGACGCTGGCCAGCCTGATCCAGCGCAAGCGCACCGAGGATCGGCTTGTCTCCGGCCTCGACAGCCGGATCACGGACCTTACCAAGCGCGCGACAGACGCGCTCGAAGCTGGCCGCGAGGATCTGGCGACCGAGGCGGCAACCGCCATCGCCGACATGGAAAACGAACGGTCCCGCCGGGCCGAGACGATCGAGCGTCTTCAGACGCGGATCCTGCAACTGCGCGGCGCTGTCGAAGCAGCCCATCGCCGGATCATCGACCTCAAACAGGGCGCCATCACCGCCCGCGCGATCCGCAAGGAGCAGAAGATGCAGGTCGGACTGCGCAAGACCATCGGCAACACCTCCGCCGCCGACGAGGCCGAGGCCCTGATCCAGCGCGTCACCGACCGCGACGATCCGTTCGAGCAAAGCCAGATCCTGCAAGAAATCGACAGCGGCCTGACCCATCGCGACATGGCAGACCGCATGGCCGACGAAGGCTTCGGCGATCCCAGCAAAACCACCGCAAAGACGGTCCTCGACCGTCTCAAGAAGAAATCGGGCTGACCCCCGCTACCACCGTAAGAAAAGGATACTCCCATGAACCGCAACGAAAACAACCTGATCATCAGCTTCAACTTCCTCGGCGTTGTCGTGGCCTACGTCATGCTCGCCCTGTCGCTCTGGCTGACCGACATCCCGCTTGCCACCAAAGGCTATTGGGGCATCGGTGTTCTGCTTCTGACGATCTCGCTTGTGAACTTCGTCAAATACAAGTTCGACCAGCGCATCAGTGAAGAGCGGATCTCCCGCATCGAGGAAGCCCGCAACGAAAAGCTGCTCGAGGACTATGTTATCGACAAAGCCGCATAAGATCGGCACGGCCCGGCGACACCGCCGGGCCCTCACCCTCTCCCGAGACAAGGAAGAATGCCATGTTCCGCTCCCTCGCTCCCGTCCTTCTCGCCGCGACCCTGACCCTTCCCGCTGCGCCTCCTCTGGCGGCTGAACAGACAGAGGACGCTATGATCTTCCATATCCTGAACTACCCAAACCCGAACCTTATCGACACAGATCAATGGGCTCGCGCTACCCAAGAGGCGGGCCTCTCGGATCGCACACGGACCGTCTACAACGCATCCGGCGACCAGATGGTCGCCGACATCCGCCGCGCCAGCCGGGACGGCAGCGGCGAAGCCGTCTTCGTCCTTTACGGCGTGGTCATCGACGTTGCCGACTTCGCAAACGGCGCCGACGCGGTCGAGGCCAATATCCGCCGCCAGCCCGCCCACGCGCAGGTCGATCTCCGGATCAACACTGAACGCTGCCGCCTCCTCCACAGCCCGCTCAAACCCACGAACTACGCTCCGGAATTCACCCTCCTCGCCCCCACAGATCCTGAAGGCCAGCGCCTCTGCTATGCTCAGGCGCTCGGCCTCTTCGACGGGCTCGCCCGCGACCCCGCCTCGGCCATCGACCGCACCGCCATCCATGCCCAGACCGCCATGCCCCAGATGATGCGCTACGGCTCGACCTTCCTGGACAAGGCCGACGACGGCAGAACATCCCATCGTCCCACCAACATCTTCGCCCCGGGCGACGAAATCCATGCGGAGATCTCCCTCGACTATGTCAGCCGCACCACGCCGGGCGAGCCTGGTGCCCGCTACCGGATCGGGCTGGATATCGAGGTCTACGACGCCGCCAATACTCTCCTGAACCGTCAGGAGGACGTCACCGTCTACGAAGGCGAGATGCGCCACCGCGTCCCCGTCGATGCCGAATACTTCCGCAACTTCGTCACCGCCGGACTATCGCTCGACGATCCGGGCAACTACCAGCTCGTCTTCATCCTGACCGACCTGGTGCGCGAGAACGCCGAGCCGCTGCGCGTCGGCATGCCCGTCCGCATCGGCCTCGAGCCTGACCTCCCCGCCTTTGCAGTCGAGGCCCAGACGACCCAGCGCATCCACGCCCCCGACCCGGCCGAGAATTACACCCTCCGCCGCTGCGCCGCGCTCTATCAAAGCCGGGTTGTGCGGATCGGCAGAGAGACCATGGACGAGGCCGAATTCACCCGCCTCGACGCGCGCATCCAGTATTTTCTGCAATCGGACATGACCCTCCAGATGGGCCCGGGCAACGTCTCGCAGGACCTCGCCCGAACCCGCACCCTCAGTGCCATGCACGCCCTCTCCGCGCTCTACCGGGACCGCATGGCCCAGCAAGCCTCAGAAGGCACCGATCCCTGGCTCGAAGACCCCCTGCTCCGCCGCGACGAGGCCTTCTGCGACCACCTCTTCGAAACCCGGCCGGAATAACGAACGGGCGGCAGGCCGGACATAAGACCGGCCTGTCGCCAAGCCCTATCCCTCCATGCGAAAAAATGCCTGCTCGGACAGCTCATCGGGCCGCGTGACGCATCGGTCGAATGTTTCTCCGCCAAACCTCAGACGGCGGCCGCCCTCGTCGATCATCACGACATCCATGTCGACGCAATCGCCGACGCTGAAGGGCGGTCCGCTGACACACTGCGAAATCTCGACCGCAACTCCGACCTCGAGCGGGCAATCTTGCATATTCAGCGCAGCAACCAGATCGGGGATCTCCTGATGCAGCGTCACCTCCGACCGGTCGTTCTCAAGATCGAGAGCAATCGCACCGGCCACCGGCGACGGATCATCGGCAACCCGGTATGGCCCGCTTGACCGATAAGTGAAAAGAGGCACGGTCCTCTCTTCATCGGCAAAGATCTCGAAGACCAGCGTCTCTTCCGTCTCGGCAAAAAGAACGGTCGCCTGCGTCCAAGCCGTGGCGCTCCCGTCCGGGGAAGCCTGCTCGACCACCGGCGTCTGCCAATCTCCGATCAAATCGGCTTTCGACGTCTCTGCAATGGCAGGCAAGGCGGCAAGGGCGAGACAACTCGCGAAAAGGATCGGTCTGGGCATGGGATCTCCATAGGTTGGGACTGGACTGCGCCAAACTGATACGACATTGGACTATGTAGTTCAATATTGTACCATATAACGAAGCCGTGAAGGCGCTGCTCACGCTCGTCCCACGCAGATACGAAACTTTAGAAAGACTGCTCCAGAAACGAGAGCAAATCGGGATCCTCTGGAAATCGCTCCAATCCGGCACGCGCCTTCTGGCGCGCCTCTTTAGTCCGGCCCAACTGGTGAAGCGCCCAGACATGCTCTGTCAAATGCCTCGGATCGTGTGGAGCCAGCGACATGCCCTGTTCCGTCAGCGGCAAAGCCCTACCCGACTGATCGAGAAAGCTAAAGGCGCGGGCGGTAAAATACACCGTATCCAGGTTGTCGCCCTCCCGTCGCAACGCCTGCTTGCAGTCCCCAAGGGCGTCCTGATACCGCTCCATATCCTGCCGAACCACGCAGCGCGACAGCCAGCCTTGCGGGTGATCGTCTTCCGCAAGCACTTCTGTATAAAGCCTCTCCGCGGCCTCAAGGTCGCCTGCCTCGCGATAGGTCCAGGCAAGCATCCGCATCGTGAATGTGTTTCGGGATGAGGAAACGCTCAGCTTCAGATCGAGAATACTGCGCTGAAAATCCCCAAGCTCGCGGAATGCGATACCACGATTTGTAAGCGCCTCATCGCGTTCAGACCTCTCGAGCCCTTTTGTCTCAAGAAGCTCGGTACAAACCTCGACACTCAGCTCAGGTTTGTCGTTGGGATTGATCCTATGGCAGATATGAGGGTCCGCAACCAAGACGCCCGGAAGGGCAAGAACTACAAAACCGCCGAGAAACTGACGCATCACCGAAACTCCGGCACGCGAACTCACCCGGCTCCTCATCGCATCAATGCGTCCAGGAGCCCCGACGGTTGGTCGCGAAGTTCTCGCCATAGCCGCCCTTGCGGACGTTCGGCTTGCGCTCCTGCGGCTCGGTCACGACCGCGTCGATGCCGTTCTCCTTGGCGTAATCAAGCGCGTCTTCCTTGCTCTCGAAGCGTAACCGCACCTGACTTTGCGTATCCGACGACGACGTCCAGCCCATCAGCGGATCCACCTCGCGCGCGCTGTTCGGCACAAAGTCCAAAACCCAAAGCTTGGTCTTGGCAGCGCCCGACGACATAGCCGTGCGGGCGGGGCGATAGATACGGGCGGGCATGGGCGATCCTCGGTCAGCAATCGCCACGGTTTAACGACAACAGCCCCTGCAACACAAGATGCCCCATCATCGCAACAGCGTTTCGACATCGGCCAGCAGCGCTTTGAGCTGTGCCATCCCATGCGTACCGATCCGGGCCGTGACCCGGGCATGAAGATCCATCTTCGCCGCATCCAGAACCTTAACAAGCGCATCACCCTGATCGGTCAGCCGTACGATCTTGGCCCGCCCATCGGTCGGGTCAGGACCAAGTTCGAGATAACCGCGTGCAAGAAGGCTGCGCACCTGCTCATGCGCGGCCTGCTTGGTGATCCGGCGTGCGGCGGCGAGTGCGGTCATTCGCGTCCCTTTTGGGCCGATCAAGACAAGGACATCACTGTCGGCCACGCTGATATCCGCGAACCCTTCGGCATCGAGATCCGCATACATCGCAGCTTCGAACGCTTTGAAGGCGCGCCAGATATCGGCGCCGATATGATCGGGCGGTCGGCGCTCGGGTCGGTCAGACATCTCCATCCCCGCAGGTTAGCGATATCTCGCCCCTACACAATCGTCATGCTACTTGACTATATTCCCGACTCTGGTAGTCAGGTTGCCTGACTTTATAAGGAGAACGTGATGAAAGGACCCCTCATGGCAACGATGCTTCTCGCTGCAGGTGCGCAAGCTGCATCGGCGGAAACACGGCTGGACGCGGCACAAATGGACGGGCTGCTCACCGGCAACACAGTCTATATCTCGATCCCGCCGGGCGCCCCCGGCATGCCCGATGGCGGCATCGCCCCGTTCAAGTTTGGAGGCAACGGCAGCGCTGCGGCCAAGTTGCCGACCGGGCTCACTCTGGTCGGCACATGGTCGCTCGGCGACGACCGCTACTGCGTCGACTGGGAGAACGGTCCGAAAAACAGCTGCACTTACCTCATCAAGACCGAAGGCAGTATCGCTATGTACGACCCGGACGGCACCGCCGAGCGCGGAATGATCGAGCGGATCGTGCCCGGCAATCCCGAAGGGCTCTGACGTCCTGCCAGCCTCCTGCCATGACGCTGGCAGGAGGCGCGGCCCAGAGGGTTGAACTGACCTCGCTCAGCGACACATGGTAAGGCTGGCCTCCAAGGACCCTGCCCCCATGCCCAACACCGCCCCGATCCTGAACTCCCCGGCCCCCGACGTGCGCACCCGCGACAAGCTCGAAGGCGGCATCCGCTTTAGGATGGAGACCGAGTTTAAGGCCGCCGGCGACCAGCCCACCGCCATCGCCGAGCTGTCCCAGGGCGTGAAAGACGGCGACCGCGACCAGGTCCTCCTCGGCGCGACCGGCACCGGCAAGACCTTCACCATGGCCCGCGTGATCGAGGAAACCCAGCGCCCCGCGATCATCCTCGCCCCGAACAAGACGCTCGCCGCCCAGCTTTACGGCGAATTCAAGGGCTTCTTCCCCGACAACGCCGTCGAATACTTCGTCAGCTACTACGACTACTACCAGCCCGAAGCCTACGTCCCCCGCTCTGACACCTACATAGAGAAGGAAAGCCAGATCAACGAGCAGATCGACCGGATGCGCCACTCGGCCACCCGGGCGCTGCTCGAACGCGACGACGTCATCATCGTCGCCTCCGTCTCCTGCATCTACGGCATCGGCTCGGTCGAAACCTATGGCGCCATGACCCAGGACCTCGTCGCGGGCAAAAGCTACGACCAGCGCTCTGTCATGGCCGATCTGATCGCCCAGCAATACCGCCGCAACGACCAGGCCTTCCAGCGCGGCACCTTCCGCGTGCGCGGCGACAGCCTCGAGATCTTCCCGGCCCATCTAGAGGACCGCGCCTGGAAACTCTCCTTCTTCGGCGAAGAACTGGAAGCGATCACCGAATTCGACCCCCTCACGGGCGAGAAGACCGGCAGCTTCGACAAGATCCGTGTCTACGCCAACTCGCACTATGTCACGCCCAAGCCGACGATGAACCAAGCCGTCATCAACATCAAAAAAGAACTGCGCCTGCGCCTCGACCAGCTCGTCGGCGACGGCAAACTGCTCGAGGCCCAGCGGCTCGAACAGCGCACCAATTTCGACATCGAGATGCTCGAGGCCACCGGCGTCTGCAACGGCATCGAAAACTACTCCCGCTACCTCACCGGCCGCGCTCCCGGAGAGCCGCCCCCCACTCTCTTCGAATTCATCCCCGACCACGCCATCGTCTTCGCCGACGAAAGCCACGTCTCCGTCCCGCAGATCGGCGCGATGTACAAAGGCGACTACCGCCGCAAATTCACACTCGCCGAACACGGCTTCCGCCTGCCCTCCTGCATGGACAACCGCCCCCTCAAATTCGAGGAATGGGATGCCATGCGCCCGCAATCGGTCTTCGTCTCCGCCACCCCCGCCTCGTGGGAGCTGGAGCAAGCGGGCGGCGTCTTCACCGAACAGGTCATCCGCCCCACCGGCCTTCTGGACCCCCAGGTCGAGATCCGCCCGGTCGAGATGCAGGTCGACGATCTGCTCGACGAGGTTCGCCGCGTCGCCGCAGATGGCTACCGCACGCTCGCCACCACGCTGACCAAGCGCATGGCAGAGGATCTGACCGAATACATGCACGAACAGGGCATCCGCGTGCGCTACATGCATTCGGACATCGACACGATCGAACGGATCGAGATCCTGCGCGACCTGCGCCTCGGCGCCTTCGATGTGCTGATCGGCATCAACCTGCTGCGCGAAGGGCTCGACATCCCCGAATGCGGCCTCGTCGCCATCCTCGACGCCGATAAGGAGGGGTTCCTGCGCTCCGAAACCTCCCTCGTCCAGACCATCGGCCGCGCCGCCCGCAACGCCGAAGGCCGCGTCATCATGTATGCCGACCGCATCACCGGCTCGATGGAGCGAGCGCTCAAGGAAACCGACCGCCGCCGCGCCAAGCAAATGGCCTATAACGAAGAGCACGGCATCACCCCCGAGACGGTCAAGAAGAACGTCGAGGATGTGCTGGCAGGCCTCTACAAAGGCGACGTGGACATGAACCGCGTCACCGCCCAAGTCGACAAGGGCCTCGCCGGAGGCAACCTGCAAGCCGTCATGGACGGCCTGCGCACCGACATGCGCAAGGCCGCCGAAAACCTCGAATTCGAAGAGGCCGCCCGGCTCAGGGATGAGCTCAAACGGCTCGAGACGGTGGATCTCGTCGTCGCCGACGACCCCCTCGCCCGCCAGCAGGCCGTCGAGAAGGCGGTGGATGACGCCGCGAAAGCGTCAGGGCGGAGCACGGCAGGAAGAGCGGGGCAGCGGGGTGGGAATAAGCGGCGGAAGGGGCGATAAGAGCACCGAGCGCGGCCTTGCAATTTCTTAAATCAAATAACTACGATCAATATAAGCATAACATTGGAGGAAAAATTGGCCGAACCCAAAATCGGTGTCGACGCAATACCATTTGATGAAGACACAACAAAGTATCTCGCCTCGCACAGCCCCGAACTCTGGAACGAGGTTGTTTATTCGCTGAACCCAGATTCCCCGCTAGCCGAAGATATATTAAGTTGGATCTGCAACCAGCCAGAATGTGATATAGCAACTGCACTAACAGTATTTATCAACTTCGAGCTGGAGGATATCACAAAAGTAGCAATCTCAGACACGAGAGGTCGAGAAGAAATTGCAAAATATCGGTCCAATAAAACATGGGAGCTTACTAGAATAATATGTGAAAACTCCGAAAGAAATTTCTATCAGAGATCAGACTTCTCTCCTCACCGATTAGAGGACCAGCCAGCCTCCGTCCTTGAGCGTTTAGAAAAGCACAGGTCTGAAGCTAATGTCCAAAAAAGCGATTATCTTCCGATCCCGCGGAACTTGCTAAAACATAACTTTCCAAATAGGCCACCGAAGCCATCAGGCTATTTCGGTGATGAGACGGGCATGTATCATATCAGCACCTTGCCTCCCGAGCTTCAGGAGATGTTTAAGCAATCGTAGGATGGGTGCTCGCACCCATCGCCCCCCTACTCCCCAAAAGCCCCTCAACCACGGCCCACGCACATTCCGGCTCCACCCTCCCGGCCCGGATATCCCGATGGATCGACGAAGACGGCCACCCCGTCGCCCGCTCCCCATATTTGTGATTGAGCGAGTTATTCCCACAATACCGAACATAAAGCGCATGATCCTCGGCATCCCTGATCTGAGTCCCAACACCGCCACACGCCTTTCTCTCCCTCTGCAATCTGAGACGCCAACCCCGGCCAGTTCGCATTAAAGGAGCTTGTGAAGCGCGCCTCGATCAGCCGCCACCTCGTCGAATAATCCACGTCCCGCAAGACGGGTTCACACTGCTTGCAGGTGATCTGGAAGGACGCGGCTCCCCTCCAAGCACATGACGCCGAACCACCTCCCTTCCCAGTTTCGATACCGGCGGAGCCACAATAATTTCTGATGCACCGTCAGACATCATAACCGCGATCATATCCCAAAATTTCGCAGGTCGAGCGGCACGTCAGATGATTCCTCCATCCCCGCACAGCGGTCCAAACGGCCGCCCTCGGTCCGCGTCAGCCCCCAATGAAACAAAGAACACGGGGTTTTGCGGAAGGACTTACTTAGCGTTTTCGGTAGGACATGATCTTCGCCGGAACCTAGTCTCTGCGCAACATTCCGGGAAGCTTGTAGAGGTTTATCCCATGAATGTTCCTGTCGATCCGAACGGCTCCTCCCTCCAGAACTCCACAGATGCATTTCACGCGGATACATTGCAGGGTTCCGGCATGGATGCAGGCATGCTTCCCGGAACATGGGACGATGCTCGGTCTTTCGAATACATCGCCAGCCATCCCGACCTGATGAATGCCTACGGCATGAATGCCGATGCAGGGCGCGGACACTACGCATCCAGCGGCCAGACCGAGGGACGGCAGATCACCTTCTCCGCGGCCAATTACCTGGCCGCCAACGAAGATCTGAAAACGGCATTCGGCACGAACGAGGTCGCGGCAACGCAACACTACATAGAGACCGGACGCTTCGAAGGCCGCTCGCTTGCCCCCGGACAATCCCAGACGGCACCTCAGACCCGCCCGATCTTTCGCGACGAGGACGGTGACGGGATCGGGCAGATCCACCTGGGCGGCGAGTGGATCGACGCTCAGGTCGAGACTGTCGATGCTTATTTGACGTCCGGGATCGGGTTGATTGACTTGGGCGCCGGACGCCGGGTCACCGCAGCGCGCGATGGCGGGGCGCCCCTGGCCTATTCGGCTGTCGGAAACTCGCTTCTTAATAGCGAGCTGACAACCAATCAGTATCTCGCATCCGATAACGGGCGCTACCGCGCACTTCTGCAGTCGGACGGCAATTTCGTCGTGTACGACACATCACTGTCGGACGGCTGGGACCCCGAGGCGGCGATCTGGGCCTCCGATACCGTGACCGGTCAGCCGGGCGGGACAGTGCGCATGCAACCGGACGGCAACCTTGTCGTTCAAAACGGAGAGGGGGCGCCCGTCTGGGACAGCGCAACCTACAGCCAGACCGCAACGGTCGATCGTTCCTTTCGGCTTCTCATGCAGGATGACGGCAATCTTGTCGTCTACGATGATGCGACCAGTCAGGCTCTTTGGTCGAGCCAGCATGGCAAGCTTGCTGAGGCCGGCGATCTCAGCGGAGGATGGAGCGACGTCCGCGCGCTGG
>NZ_JBFONW020000006.1:0-305786 GCF_040783535.2 Aestuariibius insulae | reverse complement strand
TCAAGGCCTGGGCGGACCAGGAGCCGGACTGGCGCTGCGATCTGCTCGTGCGCGGCAACCAGCGGATCGGTCAGCTCGTCAGCACGATCTGCGCCGCTGGCCGGGCCCGCGACACGTTCATAGGCACAAAGTCGGGTGTCGTGCGCGAGACCGCCGGCCAGCCGGTCGAGGCGCTGCTGACCCCGCGCAACACAAGGGGCGAGTTCCGCGTCGAACATCGCAAGGTGGATGACTTCCACGCGCTGCGGGTAAAAGCCGTGTCCGAGCGGCTCGAGTGGCAGGAAGACGAGATCATCGTCTATCGCGATGGCTACAGCTTCGAGACCGCCTCCAAGTTCCTCGACCTGTCGCTGATCGGCACGGTGATCGGGGAGAATGAAGAGAACGCCGGCAACGCCTGGAAACTCGCCCGCTACTTCATGGCCGAGCTGCTGCTGCGGCCCGAAGAGATCCAGATCCCGGTCGATCTGCATCACCTCGCCTTGCGGATCGGATCCAAGTTCCGCTTCCAGCACGATGTCCGGCTGAATGGCGTCGGCTCCGGCCGTATTCTGGAGATCACGTCCGAAGGCGCCAGCACCCGGCTGACCCTCGACGAGGCGCTCGAGACCCCGGTGGCCGGCTATCGGCTCTCGGTCTGGAATACGGTCTCCGAGCTGGTCACGGCGACGGCGGTGCAAGACCGCCCGCCGACATCAGTCAACGATTGGTGGCCTTATGATGTCACCGAAGAACTAGCGATTGATGCGAATATTGCTCGGGGCGGCACGTGGTCTGTTCCGTCCAATAAGCAGTCCGCAAGCTACGTTTTGCAGATCCAGTCAGTTGAGATGCCTTCTGTTCCACTCTCCGAATGTCTTGCCGAAGTGGGAGGATTTGGGAGCGGTTTCGCAGTTTTTGTGGATGGCGATCTATTGGTCGTCCAAGCCGGTCAGGGGACCGAGCCAGGAGCGACTGGTCAGGCGCGCATAGAATTCGACTATTCGGCGTTTCGCGGGCATTCGGTTGACCTGACCGTCGAGATCGATACCGATCTCAATAGCCTGAGGCTTTGGATCGGCCGTCGCCTTGTTGCGTCCGAACTTGCTATCGGCGGTGCATATTTAGGCGGCAGGTGGACGGCAGGTAACGTCGGGCATTATCTTTCCGGTTTCACATCTTCGATGGTAGCGGGCGCTCCCAGGAACGACTGGACCGGACAAGCTGGTGATCTTCTAGTCTCCACTGAAGCAAAGGTCCCCGATCCTGTTCGCGGGCCTGTCTGGATCTGCGACCGCGATATCTCCGCCGATATCGAGCCCGGCGATCTGACGGTCATCGAACGGGTGCAGGATGCCGAACGCGATCTGATCGTCACCCGGATCGTGCCCGAAGCGGATGGGCAGGCAACCCTCTACGCGGTCGATGCTGCGCCCGAGATCCTGCAGGCCGACCAGGGCCCGATCCCGACCTACGATCCGGACATCAATACCGATCTGATCGGGCTGGAGGCCGGGCCGTCTTTCCCAAAGGTGCTGGCCATTCGCTCCAACTTGGCCACCGCGATCGTGCGGCGCGCCACTGCCGTCCCGCTGCCCCGGATCGGCGTTGCGACCCGCCCGCCCACAGCGCAGATCGGCCGGGCGGTCTCGGCTCAGATCCGGTGGCGCAAGGTCGGAGATGGCCCCTGGACGACCTCGGCTATCCTGCCTTGGGCGCCGGAGATCTTCACCGATCCCGTCCAGGAAGGGGCGTCCTTTGAGGCCGAGATCCAGTTCCTCGACGATCTGGGGCGGACAAGGGGCTTCGTCCCCGCCGGGATCCTAGAGGCCAGCGTGGCGCCGCTCTTCATCTTCCCGCCCTCCGGCTGGACTGCGAAGGCCGGGATCGACACCGTGACACTGCAGGGCAATGCCTCGATCAACGAGGATTTTGCCGAGTTCCGGGCCTACGCACTGACGGCGGCAGGCCAACCGGAGGTCTTCGTTGCGGCAAGCGCCGCTCCAGTCATCGTCCTGCGGCCTGATCCGGCGATCGGTGCGACGGGCTATGTGATCCGCGAAGCGCTCAACACGGGCGCTCTAAGCAATCCAACGCCGTTCCTGCCGGCCGTGCCAACCGGCGTGGCCGAAGGCGATCTGGTCAATCCGCTGCGCGACAAGATCGAGGACGCCCGCACGACAGCGCACACCGCGATCGCTGAGATCGATGTCGTCGAGGCCAATGTTCAGGACGTGGTGAGCCTTGGGGCGGTCACTCTGCCGGGCGGAGAGATCTCCAGTCTCAAGCTCGTCAGCTACGACGATCCGACGGGCGCCGCGAGCGCAGCGCTGCAGTTCGACGGACAGCTCATCATTGACGGGACGGTCGGGTCGAGCGCGCTCGTCGTGTCGGATTTCAGCGGCAATCTGGTGCGCGATGCGCCGTTTTTCAGCGGCGACGCCCGGCCCTGGGATGTCCGGTCTGCACAGATCGAGCTTGTCGAAGGGCAGATCAGCGATGGGTATCCCGACAAGCATGTCCTGCGCTTTCCGGTCAATCCATCGAATCTGCGCGTCATCGTAGAGCCTTCTACGCCCTGCGAAGCCGGGGCTTTCTACTCTGTTCGGTTCCCGCTCTTCTGCGCCGGATCCTGCCGCTTATTGGTGTCCTTCCAGTTCAAAAAGGCGACCGGGGGAACATTTACTACGAGGCTGGTCGGACCGAGCGCAGGGTCCTTCCCGGCCTGGACCGTCTTCGAGGGTCAGGTTCAAGCCCCGGCGGAAGCCGTTAGCATGCGGATCGATATCGTTCGAGCCGCCCACCCGGATGATGTCGGCGAGGCTTTATTCGGGCGCGCGATCGTGCGGCGCAAGGCGACGGCGAACACGGTGATTCTGCCAGGCTCTATCAAGACCGACCTGCTCGATGTGCAGAACTTCCAAGCCGCACAGCTCGCGGTCTTCGGCGGCTCGCTACAGTCGGACAATTTCCAGCCGCTGCCGAACCTCACCGGATTTCAGATCAATCAGGATGGATCCGCGTTCTTTGGCAGCAATGTCACCATTGGCGGCGCCCTGAAGCGATCGGCCTTTGCAGGCGGCGAGCTGACCGTCCCGATCGAGCCTCTCGATATCGAGTTCATCGAACAAAGCACGACGGATTTTCGCTTCAAGCGCCCCGGTTTGATCGATCTCTACGTGGTCGGAGGTGGAGGGAGCGGCGGGGCGGCCGTCGCGGATCTTGGTGTCAGGCAGGGGGTCGCGGGCGGCGGATCGGCAGGCGGCTGCGTTCGCCAGTACATCATCGAGGCGAACACGACCGACTCCTACACGGTGACCATCGGAGCCGGGGGCGCTGCTGTCTCGCAGAGCGGCAACGGCGCGACCTTCGGTCAGAATGGCAATCGAAGCCGGTTCCAGGGCGCCGGCCTCGATCTTATCGCAAATGGCGGCCGGGGCGGACGGGCCGCTACGTCGCAGAGCCTTCCGGTCGAGGTCAGCGGCGTCAGCGGAGGCACGGCGTCCGGTGGCGACGGCAATTTCCGGGGCGGCGATGCCGGCGGCGCGCTTTGCACGGTGGACGGCGATCTGGGAGCCGCGTCCAGCGGCGGCGCCTTGAGCTTCAACTTGCTCAACGCGGTTGCTGCCAGCCCGGGGGCGGTCAACGGGGCCGGAGATGACGGCAAACCGATACCGGACATTCTCGATGGCGTTCAGAGCAGCCCGATCCCGTTCCTACGCATGGGCGATGGTTACAACTTCCAAGGCGGCAATGCCCGCTTGCAGCGCAATGGCAGCAGCGTGACCAAGGGGGGCAACGGACGGCTCGGGACAGGCGGCGGGGGCGCCGTTGCCAATGGCGATAGCGGCGTCGCCGCCCAAGCCGAAAGCGGCGAAGGCGGGCGCGGCTTCGTCATCATCTTCTATCGCGGCGGGCTCGATCTGGCGGGAGGGAGCTGATGGCGGTCTATCGGCTCGACGGTCCGGACGGCAGTGCCCTCGAGGACAGGATGATCTGTAGCCCGGAGGAGATCGGTAAGTTCGAGATCGAGGGGCGCAGGGCGGTCCTACTGCAAGACACCGGCAAGTCGGACACGGAGGCGCTCGACGATCTGCGGCGCCAGCGGGATCGGCTGCTGGCCGCAAGCGACTGGATCGAGTTCTGCGCCACGCTGCCGGCCGATCGGCGCCTGGACTGGCGCTGCTACCGGCAGCAGCTGCGGGACCTGCCGCAAACGGTCGAAACCCCGCATGATCCGGATTGGCCGGTGCTCAGGGCAGGGCGCCCGCAGACGGTCGTCGCGATAGACGCCTGGCGCCGCGTAGCCTCCGCTCATCGCCGAGCCTTCCTGCGGGCGCTCACCCTCTATCCTGCGCCGGACACCGGTACCGCGCCCCCGGATCAGACGCTTGCGGAGCTACTGACCACGCTCATGCCAGCGCAGGAGGCCGTTCTGCGCGCGCTGGAGGACATCACGGTCTTCCAGCGTCGCCATAGCGACATGTCAGCCTTCGCCGCTGCCACGGGCCTGGACGATATGGCAATGGACGCTCTCTTCGCGCTGGCGATCGGCATCGAAGCCGAGCGGGTGAGCGACGCGGAAGAGGCCGACGACTTTCTGACCCTTTGGACCGAGGCAGGGCCGACATGACAGATGAAGAACGCGAGATGCTGGTCGAGGTGCATGAGCAAATGGGGGTTCTGATGCGCGATCTCTACGGCGTGCCGGAGGGCTCGCCCGATGATGTCCGCCCGCTGATCTATGAGATGCGGACGGTCGTGCGGGCGTTCCAGCGGGCGTCCTGGGTGACGCGGCTTCTGATCTGGCTTTTGCCGACCCTTGCCGGGCTCGGCGTTGCCATCCGCGAGATCACCAGGTGGTTCGGCGGGCGGGGCTCGTGATGCAGTTCTTCAGAAGATCCGCCTGGGATACGAAGGACGTCATCGCCGCCATCGTCGCGGTCGTCATGCTCTTCTATCTCGCCTCGCCCCTCTGGCCCTTCATGCAGGTGCAGCGCGTCGCCGTGGCGTTCCCGTCGGTGTCCCTGACCCGAACCGTCACGCTGCCGATGCATATGCAGTTCACCGATCAGGTCGAGACGATCGACGGCCGACAAGTCGAGGATTGCGATGCCTCGGGCAGGGCGTTCTACGAGGCGCGGGGCAATCGTCCGGTGATCTTCGATTTGGCCTGCGAGACGCTGCCGCCCGGCAGCTACTTCTACACGCCTTGCTGGGTGCCGGCCGTCCTCAGTCTCGTGATGCGGCCGAGCTGCTCCGATCCGATCCCGTTCGACGTCCCATCCGTCGAGCCGCTCGGCTGACCCACCCACATCCCGATCCTGTTCACCGGCCCGCCTCGCGCGGGCTTTTCTCATTGGAGGAGAGCTATGGAACTGACGTTCAGAACTGCGACGGAGGTCGCATTCCACGAAGGACTTGTCCGGCAGGCCTATAAGGACAGCGTCGGCGTCTGGACCTGGAGCGTCGGACTGACCAGCCAGACCGGGCACAATGTCCGGCGCTATATCGACAATCCGCAACCGCTGCGCCGCTGCCTCGAGGTCTTTGCCTGGGCGCTGGACAACTATGCCGAGGCCGTACGTGCCGAGTTCAAGGGGCACGATCTGACCGAGGCTCAGTTCGCCGCCGCGCTGAGCTTCCACTGGAATACTGGATCCATTCGCTCGGCGTCCTGGCCGGACCACTGGAAGGCCGGCAAGATCGCCCAGGCCCGCGAGAGCTTTATGCTCTGGAACAAGCCAGCGGAGATCATTGAGCGGCGCGAAGCAGAGGCGGACCTCTTCTTCGACGGCATCTGGGCCGGAGACGGCACCATGACAGAGTATACCCGGCTCACCGCCCGCCATACGCCCGTATGGTCCTCTGCTCAGCGGATCACGATCGAGCCAATCCTGCGCGCTTTGCTCGGCGACCCGGCGGACATCATGCCCGGCGAGATCAGCCTCTCGGACCGTGAGAAGCTCGACGCCATCCGCGAGATCGTCGCGACCTGAACGACCCCCACCCAACTATCGAACCAAGAAAGGACTCCAGCAATGGATACTCTAAACGCGATCCTATCCTCAGAAGCCGTAATGACGGCAATCGCAACGGTCTTCGCGGCCCTCCTGACGCTCTTCATCAATCGCGCGGCCGGTGCCATCGAGGCCGCTTCCGGGATTCAGATTGAGAAAGGCCACCGCGAGGCATTTCACGAAGCCATTCAGACCAGCGTCGAGTCGGCCCTTCGCTACGGGCCGGACATGGCCTTGGCCAATCTGCGGGCCCATGTCGTGCATCACTTGAAGGAGAGCGTGCCGGACGCCCTCACGGCATTGACGCCGGGCGACGGCGTTCTGGACCGCCTGATCGAGCGCTACTCGGCGGAGTTCCTCGGGCGGCTGCGGAAAGAGCCGAAGTAGCTTTCTAGCCTATCCTGCCGGGCGCCAGACGAGGTGTCCTTGGCGGGGTCAGGGCGGACATATCCGGGGCTCAAAGGCTTCGGTCGTCATACGTATAGTCCCGTATGTGGAGGATCAGGCTTTCGTTCTTCCTGATCTGGTCCTCCACTTCGCGAATGAGCTGATCGAAGGTTTTTTGTCGATCGGAGGGGCCGATCGGCTTGGCGACCTGCTGAAGCGGTTCTTCAAATCGGTCCTCGTTGTGATGCTCGCTGGCTCTTCGGGCGGATCTCTCAACTATGTTTTGGCGGCGGTTCTGCTGGGTCATTCTCTCGATAGTAAGTCTGATTGGGTTGGGTGACGGCTTAACAAGCATCGACGGCTTAGCCTTTGAAACACCACATAGAGTTCGAATGAGCTCTGGCGACGTTTTCTAGATCTAGGCTGAAAAGGACAGCTGCGACAGTCAACCGGCAGCGGGTGAGATCACTACATCTGCTTTGACTTTCCACCAAAGAAACCAGCTTGGGCGTCGGTACTGGCGCCTGACAGCCCCTTTAAGGGGGCAGGTGATGCGCGAACATCACCCACCACGCAGCCACGATTTCAGACCGGCTGCGCCGACGCTCCTCTAAGAATACGTCGCCCATCCCTTTTGCGGGAGGGGACACCCAGATCTGGGGATTCAAATGTCGAAAATGAGGCAAGTACCAGCGGCCAAACCTGTCGCCCCGTGGCTCGGCGGCAAGAAAATGCTCTCGAACCTGATCATCGAGAAGATCGATGCGATCGATCATGCCACCTATGTCGAACCGTTCGTCGGCATGGGCGGGGTGTTTCTGCGCCGGAGCTGGCGCCCGAAATGCGAGGTCGCCAACGACATCAACAGCGAGATTACCAATCTCTTTCGTATCCTGCAGCGGCACTATCCGCAGCTGATCGAAGTCATGCGGTTCCAGATCACATCCCGGCGGGAGTTCGATCGCTTGCGCAAATGCGACCCTGGCACGCTCACCGATCTGGAACGCGCTGCCCGATTCCTTTATTTGCAGCGGCTGGCCTTCGGAGGGCAGCTCGGCGGTGTTTTCGGTGTTGCCACCGACCGGCCCTCCCGATTTAGCCTGTCGCGTCTGGAGCCCCTCTTGGAGGCCGCACACGCCCGGCTTGAAGACGTGATCTTCGAAAACCTCGACTGGCGGGCCATCCTCGAGCGGTACGACGGCCCCAAGACCCTGTTTTATATCGATCCACCATACTGGGGACATGAGGCTGACTACGGCCGAGGGTTATTCGAAAAGAAGGATATCCGGGAGCTGGCGGACAGGCTGTCAAAGATCGACGGCACCTTCCTGCTCTCGATGAACGACACGCATGAAGTGAGGCGTCTGTTCGATGGATTCCACATCGAGGAGGCAAGGGTGACCTATACCGTGTCGAAACAGGAGGCTAAGGCCGCACCTGAGTTGATTGTCTGCAACCGGCGGGTCAAGGTTAGTCTGCTTTGACATCTCAGTCGTCTTTCGACCCTAGCCTCTTGGTACTCAGCACTCACTACTATCCTGCTAAACTGATATTCTCGCGCTAAAGGCGGGTCCCAAGCTAAAAGTTCTACTACATACTCACTGTGTCTCTTTCTCTGAGGACGGGACGGTCCGTCGCGCCGATGGATCCGAGTGGCGGTTCTTCGGATCGGCCGAGCGTGGATCTCCAAGAAAAACAGCGGAGTTTTGGCTCGATAATGCGGCTCCTTTCAGGTGTTAAGGGCTATACAAGATGAACTTGTAGCGTTTACACTTTGGGTTGAGGGTCTTCTGACCTGTACGATCCAGGGTGGGTCAGCCAACACTCTTTGTTGGCTTATGTTTTGTGGTTAAGGTGATTTCATGTCCTATTTAAAAAGCGGAAGCCGAGGCGAAGAAGTTAGGCGATATCAGACAAAACTGAACACCGCGGAATGCACTATAGCAAAGCTTCTTCCGGATGGTGTCTTCGGACCGAAGACTGCAGATGCAGTCGTTAGATTTCAGAAGTTCGCAGGTCTTGCATGCGATGGAATCATTGGGCCTATCACTGCGACCGCTCTCCACGCGCACGCAATGCCATATGTTCCTACAGGGATAGATATATTTGTTGAAGAGGTTTAGAGATGTTTGATATTCCAAATTTTATGTATGCATGCTTTAATCGAAAGCCAATTCACCATTTGATTTCAAAGTTGCTTTCCGCGTCGATTGGAAAAGCAGTAGATATCGGAACCCATGAAGCAGCTTTATTAGAAGCTCAAGGTGGCAGAATATTAAAGGGTTCAGGGCAACCCTTCAATCATCTGGAGAGCCTCAGAGCTTCGAGAAGCTCTTTGTATAATATTGTTTCGAAACTCGATCGAAGGATGCTGGATTTATACCGAAAGAACTATGATTTAGCATCACAGCTACACCGAGCAATAGGTCCTCTGCAAACTTATGCTCGCATTCGTCTAGGAATGGTTGATGACACGCTGAAATTAGCTGCTGAGTTACGACAGAAGTACCCTAACCGGCTATCATGGGTCGTGATCCAAGCACCTCAAAATGCGTGGCGAACGCGTGATATATTAGTGTCAAATGTCATAAGAACTCTCAGCACTTCAAACCCGAACGTTTCTCGCACCCTTATTCCTAGTATTCTTCGACATGGCTTAGGTCACCATACACATATATTGAGAAATCTCTATATTAATACTTCATTGGCAGTTGAGGGAATAAGAATGCCAGTATTTCAGATGGCTCAAAACTTTGCCTCGCTAATTCGCTCGGGCGGTGCATCATTAAGTGCTAGTGCTATTATGTGGTTTACGATTGGATCTAATGTCATTCGTGCAATACTTGATGTTGTAAGGATCGCGTTGATGCGAGTCGGTGGCGCCTTTACTCCAATCATAATTTTTCCGGCAGTGTTTCGGGATCCATTGTACGAGCCTTTCGGCCCCCAGTTAGCTTAGGGTTAGACTGCATAGCCAGTGGATGACGAGAACATTGCGCGCGATTGCTAGAAGAAAAACTTCGAAGCGCCTACCGTGTCGGATTAGTACGCGCCGCCAATCCCTCCGCCCGTCGAAAATGATCTTGATCTCGTTGTTTAAAGCTGATGCGACCAGCCATCTTAAATTGCCGAACAGCCACATAGCGGCCACTTTCACAGTAGTCTAATTCCTTTTGTCGCAAGAGAAATGGATTAGCAATGGTTCTTGGGTCTCCGTATGTTTAGTCCTCACAAAGTGTGCGAAGAGATAAGAGCGCCTGGCGCCATCACAAAAATGATTCTCGACAAGGGAACCTCTTTAATCTATTACTTTGGTAACCTTTCTACCATTTGTTATAATTGCACCGCTAGCTGCATGAACCATATCGCTTTATAATGAAGAGAAGGATCGTACTGGTTATAGATGTGCTTGAAAACATTCCTCCCGGCACGATGGCTGGCATTCTGTCAGGTTTGGCTGTGACCATTCTCGTCGGCGTTTGGAGCGAGCTACGCAGGTGGCTCGACCGGCACCCCTGGGCAAGCGGTGCTGCCGCCGGTGCAGTAGTGGCGCTTCTACTGAGCGGCGCTAATCCGACAGAAGATGAGAGTGCCATGCTGCCAGACGGCATAATCGTTGCGTCGCTTAAGCGATGCGAAGACCTCGCAAACGACTGGACCGACTACACGGCTGCGGCAGGCAGGGTGATTGTTGGCGTTGGTTCGACCACCATTCGCGCCGTGACGCGTTCCTTCGCTCCCACGGAGACTGACGGATATTGGGAACATGTCCTTCTTGAAGACGAGTTACCCGCACACAGGCATGGCTACCGCGATTTTTACTGGCTACAGGACAAGGGTACAGCCGAGCAAAATCAGGTGCCCACCCTCGGCTTTCTCCCGAGTGGCGTGGGAGCTAGTGGTACTGATAGGGGACTAAATGTTGGTTGGTACCGAGACGTCGAAACTTCTCTAAGTAAAGGGGGCAAAGCACATAATAATATGCAACCTTATATCGTGCTTTACTTCTGTGAGAAGAAGCCGACGTGAACGAATTTGCGCGACCTTTGGCATGCTAGAATATTCTGGTCAGGAGTGGCTAGGCTTAATCGGCAGCGCCCTCCTTCGCTTCCAGAATGCTCTGACTGCATCGCAAGGATCTGTCTGGAAGGCCATTGACGTGGTTCGAGCGCTGAATGCTGCCGACTCTAAGGCGCCCAGGATCAAAAGTCCCAAGACAGTCCAGCGTTGGTGAAGCGAGGGATACTGGGACTAGAGCGCTATCCGATGCGCGATGTACATCCGTCCGAAATTGAAGGCGAGGAATAGGAGGGAACTTTGAAGTATGTTGTCGTGGGCGTCTCTAGTAAGGCAAAGACAATCAACCGACTTATAACGAGAGCTGATGGTCTCTTTGTGCTGATCCATCCGAATGTTCCAGCAAAAGACCGTCGATTCAAGGAAAACTATACTTTAGTGGATACTATCGAAGAGGCCGTAGAAAAAATCCGTGATGGATATCATGCGCGTATGGAGAATGTTGAGAATGATCAACCACCCGACGTCATACTGCATAAAAATATCAAGATTTGGGAGTTCTAATAGGAGCCATCATAAACGTTTGCAGGTCTGCGAAGGCAGGAATCGTGGCGACGTGTGAGGATAGTCCGCTGAGCAGGAGTAGGATCGATGCCTGTCTGCAATCGATCAACGTAGTCCGGCCCGGTTTGAGTCAGCACGTCAACAATCCGCATGTTCGAGAGTTTCTCGACATCGTTCTGGAAGCCGAGTGGCGGTCTGCGCAACATATCGTATTGCAAGAGTAAATCGCAACAGTCTTCCCGTTTGGGAAGGATGCTTGATAGAGAAGGTGATTGAACAATGAAGCTAAGTAAATTCGAGAGAGTCAGTCTGATTTATCAGCATATGGTTATGAGAGACCGTGAGATTATGAGAAAAGAGGAATGCGACCTAGCCATAGAGATTTTATCTAATGGCTATGAGCTCCTTTACGGCGAGCTCTACGGGCACGTTTATGACGATCAGGATGTGATGTCGGTGGATGAATGTAGTGAAGTCTTTGATACTCTTTCGATGTTTGAGGGGATCGATAGCGCAATTCAAGATCTTAGTTTGGACCATGAGGCTTTCCGATCTTCAAAGTTTCACGGCTATGACGGCAATAACGAAGCGAAATTTAAGCGCTTTGCGGAGTTTTTGATGACCAAAGAGCGCCGCTTCTCAGATTTACCGACTATTCAGTCGGGCAACTTGAATTCGCATATGCCTGTTCGAGCGCGGTACCGGGATATGCTTCAAGAGTGGAAAGCGATTAGTGCTGAACTTGGGTCTTCGATTTCAAGAGAGTCCCTTGAGAGGGTTCTAGATCAATTCTGATCAAAGGCATGAATTTATGATATGATAGATTAATTGCTCTTTCTCTCGCCATTCGGCGGACTGCGCAGCATCGCTAATGCGATCATTGCCGCATCGAGGCGGCGGCGCGCTGCCGAACAATAAAGCGGAGGCTGAACTATGATGGTGATGACATTCAAGGCACCAGGTGGACTCAATGCGGTGAGCATTGATAGCTCTGGTGAGAATCTTCCGGGAAATCTTGGTCCATGGACTAAGTTAAAATTCGTGGCGGTAACCGATCCACATCTGCTAGATTCGCTCAAAAGTCCCGGCTTCGTGATCGTCGAAGGCGATCTAGGCGCGGGATAAAGATGACAGATGAACGCTTACTTGAGCGTACTGTTCAGTCGGTGCGACACCCCAATAGGCAAGGAAAGCATCATCGCTGGTATGCGGTGATGTGGGTCTTCGTGCTTGGGAAAACCTAGGCAGGTGACCTGTGTGCAGATTTGGTCTAGATCCCGACGAAATGGTAGAATGAAGAGTTCCTCCTAGTCGTCTGCTTTGCGGACGTTTGCTGCCATCTATATCCAAGCTCTGAAAGACCGCAGTCGGCCTAAAGAAGACATCGAGGTTTGTTGCGGTGTGCAAGATTAAGGCACTTACATGCTTGGTTCAAACGGATACATATTCTCTTGAAACAAGCTAATTAACTTGTCTCTGCTGCCACGTACTAGACTTCGTGTATGGGTAGGCGCTGCTCTTACGAGTTTGGCATGTGCAAGATCCCACTCTGGAAATTTTCCATTCTCGATAGGATCAGGAAAAACATCGTAGACCTGCATTTTATCTGAAGTGAGAATCTCCCGAATTGCCGACACCTCAGAGACAGCAAATCCCCATCGAGCGCGATCTCTTTCTGGTTTCTCAATTTCCTTTGCTTTTTCTTCCAGCGTTGAGCGCAGAGGATTAATGTACTCGCAGCGATCAACCGAGACAGACTTCAGAGTTCCATCTCGTCCTGGTTTCTCCAATAATTCTTCAGTGGGAAATGACGCCGGAGTCAGCTGGCCTGTTAAGTGCTTAACCATATCATCTGAAAAAAGTAAGCGGGCTATACTCTCGTTATTATCAACCATTGAGACGCTAGTGAATTACTTTGAAACGAATTTTTCGACCGCATCCAATAAGGTCGACGGGATATCAAAGCGATTCCAAGCATAGTCATCGTGATCAGTCGCGTTCGGCGCGACATCATTTCGGATATGATAAGAAAGCTCCGTTTCTCCGCGGACACCTATATCGATGTAACCTGTGTCAGACTGATGAGTAAACGAAATCTCCCCATAACGATCGATAGTCACGTTTGGGGATAGGCGTTCGGAAAAAATCCCACTGCAAATCAGGACGTTTGCTTCGTTTTGCGCAGCATTGAGCCGCACTTGGTCGATTTCCTCATAGCAATGCCTCGCATACCTACAGAGTTCGTCAACTCTCTCTGATAGGCGATCTCGCGGATGCGTTGACCAAACAAAAGTCTTTGTGCCGTCTTCGTCAACGTTGTGCGGGCGAACGCCAGCAAAGGTTGGAAAGAAGTACTCTGGCGAAATTGAAGCTGATGCACTGCTGTTCGTCATTTTCTAGAAACTCCTATAGTCCCATCTTTCTAAGTAACTGATGGTGCAAAATTTTTCGTAAAAATTCTTTGTTGGCTTCATGGAAATTTGAAAACGAGCTTTCAAGTTCTTGCGCATCATTTGCAAGGTAGTCTCGAAGCAGTTGAAATCTGTCTGGCCGAAGTGCATTCAAGTTACTGACGCTGAAGACTGTAAGCTGGTTTTGTAAGAAGCCACGTGCATCAAATCTGACCAGCTTCTGGCTATCACCTTCGAAGTCGTCAAACCAACCATGCGAAATGTCCCACCTTGGATCCCCATACTCCAGAAGATGGGTTGGTAAGTGAGGATTTTCAACAAAAAAGTTTTTGCATACCAGCGCGTTGCGCTCGGTCGGTGACGAAAATGTGTCCGTAACGCTGTGCTCGATTGACCGAACTGGCTTGTACTGATCAATACACTCTAAAAGCACCGCGAGACGCCGTTTCGCTTCTGGCCAAACAGCCTCCCAGCCATCGTAAGCTCTTGAAGATACAACAATTTGATTCTGGTCGCCGAAGGTAGCAGTCCAACGTGGAGCGCCATTTCGAGCAAACTCGGTAAGGACTTTCGGTGCGGTCGGAGGTTGGCCAGAAGAAACACTTGGCTGCGGCGAGTTGACGTTGAACTGTATCTGAACACCGGTAAGCGCCTCGACGGATGCGAACATATCTTGGATTGCCCCCCTATGATCTTCAAATCTAGCATGATCAGACGCATCAATTGGAGCGGCAAAAGAGACAATAAAGTTAACGATTTCAATCGCATGACGCTGGCCGAAATTCTCACCAAAGAGCCGGATGTGTTCAAACGGATTGTTAGCAGACATACTTTCGCTCTTCTGACCCAGCACGATCATGCTGGAAATCTACTTCACGATCATAAACAGACCGCCCGCTCAGTGCTATGCGACAAGCAACTGACCAGCACAAGCCCAACGTAACAAGGCAAACCTTAACACTATAAGCCACGCGCGGTGATTTGGGATGAACCCGAAGCGGAGTGAAGCATAGTCCCTTTGCTTAAGAGTCTTTCAATGCTTCAGCTTGCCAACGACTTTGAACAACGTTCTGCGCGAGAGTCTGCTTCTCGGGCACCCTGCGACATCGAGATTGCGTTGTGCACGGCAGCTCAGAGCCACACCTATGATTTCGCAAAGTTCGCTTCCTGCGCATAGCAGCCGTCGGTCGGATTACAGTTAGTGCATGCAGCGGATCGTATCGCTTCAATCAGGACGCCTTAAATCACCATCCGGGTACGACGACATATGCCGCGATGTCGCTGATTGATTAGTCTTTCGATACCCATGCCAGACATAGCGGATTTCTGGACTCCGCCTTCCGCAGGCCGAACATCTCAGCCGTCTTTTCATCTCCTGCAGGCTGACGTCTTGTTGCTCTGACAGGATGGCAGTGTGCCCGCATGTGCAGAATGCGTATATCCGGTGTTCTGATCCTTGCGTCATGCAGACCCATTCCCTCTTTACCGACACCCGTCGTTCACCTTACGTTCTGCTGGTGTCTTATGAAACGGTGCAACTTGGTTTGAAGTTCGAGGTTCGCTTGGAGAGTCTCACGGTGCGCGACGCGGTGATCGCGACGTGCCCGAGCTGTCACAAGCGCTTCACGATCGCCCCGCATACGCTCTATGCTCGCTATCATCCCCTGACGCCTGTGCTGACCATCGCCAGAGATATGAAATGCCGACGATGCGGTTGTTCGGGCGAATTTGGGTGGTACATCGTGCGTGCTAAAGGGCCGGAATACCCCCGGCCGGCATAGGTGCTTAGTAAATGTGCAATTTGTATTCCAACACCCTCTCGCACGAAGCAATGCGATCTCTGTTCGACGTCTCTCCTGCACTTACCAAACTAGGCAACCTTCCGGCGCTACCGGCAGTCTTTCCGAAGTATGAAGCGCCGATCGTCGCACTCGGCAAGTCAGGGGGCCGATCGCTCATACGAGCCCGCTGGGGCTTTCTGACGCAACCTAAGCGCTCCAAACGCACTGGTGACTGGCTGTCGCCGCCAGCATGGAACAACGCGCGGGACGACAAGCTGATGGCTTTGAATCTTTGGAAGCAGAGTTTCGAGAGCCGTCGATGTCTAATACCAGCGTCGGCATTCGCTGAAACCACCGGAGCCAAGCCTGCGACGTATCACTGGCTTGCAGCACAAGGCGCCGAGGGCTTCGCCATAGCTGGCTTGTGGCAAGTGCAACGCGGACTCTTTGGAGAACTAGAGGTCGACCAGGTCTCATTCACGATGGTGACGACAGCGCCAAATTCGGTTGTTTCAAAGCTGCACAACCGAATGCCACTCGTGCTGGAGCCGAATGACCACGAAGAATGGCTGCGCGGACCGATGCAAGATGCCAAGAAACTTCTGAGAACACCCAACGACAACGTCGTGGAGATTGTCGCGTCCGGTGAAGCAATGCGGGAGTTCCGCGCAACATAGGGAACAGAATGGTCGAAAGGACCACCTTGCGACCGACCAAAAATTGCTGAACAATTTGCTTAACGAGACTCTTGGCCAACGTTTTTCGGACAGACTAAAGCCATGATAAATAATGATTTCGTTGAAAATACAGCGCGCCAAATATCGGTGAAGCGCATCCCCAGCGCGCCAGTTTCCTCATCTCTGGATCTCAACGCGGATATTGAGAAGGAAACCGTGACAGGCCGCCGTGCGTCATCGCTATCTTCGGGCTTGCGGAGCATATTCCCAAGCATAGTGTCTGTGTGTGCCGTGCATCACTCTGCTGTCAGACCATGATATTTCGACACTGCAATGAGCTACGACTGATGCCCGCCGCGCAAATGAGACGTCAACTACCCCTTTCTGCAGCAAACCCTAAGAAAAGGCCCAGCAACCAAACGTCTCGCGTTAATAGAACAGCCTAAGGTTGCCTACAGCGCCGATGAGGTCGCGGACTGCAGAGAACTCCTAGGCTAGAAAAGACCAAATTTGCGCTGGTTGGGGCGGATCTAGTGATTCTTCATCTATATCCAGAGTTGCCGAAAATAGCCCGGGATCTGCCACAGTTTTTGCCAGAGGCGCAGGCAGAACGGTCCTATATTCTGACGAGGGTGGCATGGGCAGTATCTTTTCTCTGATTTGGTATATTCTGAACCGCGGGCCGTTCGTTTTGATGGTGATCGCTGCAGGCCTCTTTGGTGCAGGCCTCTATTTCGCGGATCTGGCAGAAAAGCGCGAAGACCGGCGGGCTACAGCGCTAGCAAACGGCCCGCCGCCGGTTGTCGATATCGCGGACTTTACCAAACGCCGCGATGTGCACGACTTTAACGAAGTTCATGTCAGGGCGCAGCTCGACTTCACGATGGACTACCGTCTGACACTGACCGGTGACGGCGCGGATGACTACGCCTACATGATCCCCCTCGTCGCGACGGATGCCAAGGCCGGTCAAGATCCTCAAAGCTATGGCATTCTCATACTCGATCACGGTGGGTTCACGTTCGACGATATCGACCCGCTGAAATATCTGGGCGCAGCCGAAACCTTCGGAGCCTTCGGTCCGGTCGTCACGCTTAACGGCTTTAGCGGAAGCCTCGCGAAGTTCGAGGATATCGTCGATGACTCCTTCGCCAGAGAAGGCAGGTCGCTCCCCTCCACGGCTTTGATCCTACGCGAATATCGCAACGGGCGCGCAGCGGCCTTTGCTCCGGGTCAGGCCTCTGAAGGGCAAATCTTCAGGATTGCGGCGCTTCTTTTCCTCGGGCTTGCGGTCATAAAGACCCTGTCTGGCCGCCGCCCGAAGCAACCCGTCTCTTCGATCGACGACTACGATGTTGCCGATAACATCGAAATCCCAGAACCGGCCATGATGACGCCGCGACCGGATCAGTCGGTTCCCCTGTGGAAGCAGCGCGACATGGAGAGAAGCGGCTCGAAAGGCGTTGATATCTACAAGGCGAAGGAGCCGGTGAAGCGGGAGAGAGAAGCCTCCAACGCCGCCGCCCAAGCCCGCACGACTTCTTGGGTCGCGACGGCGCAAAGCCGTGAAGCGCAGAACCGCAAAACCGTTCGCAAAAAAGGTCTTTCGACTGAGCATCGCTTTGCCGCCGCGGTGGTGGCTCTTCTCGCTATTCTGGTTGTTCTGCCGCTCTATGGAACGCGGCTTGGACCTTCCATGACCCTCGAAAGCGGCCTCTTGTCGTCTCTTTCGCTCCCCATCAAGGAACTGCTCGGCGAACCGACGCAGATGAACACCATTGAAAGCCTGCCGAAGCGGGATCAACGCAATGAGATACCTCAGCCCGCGGCAACCCTTGCACCCAAACCCGCCGCGGATCCGTGGATGGCGGATGCGGCTCAAAAGTTCCAGTCCACGCAAGGCCGCTGACGAACCTAAAATGTGACGGCAACGTCCGGCAGATCGAGCGCCTTTATTAGATCGCGTAATTCCTGCCGGGCCGCGATATTCGACATCGTCAGACTGGTGACGCCCACATCCCGCAGATCGAGAAGCGTCAGCCCCTTCGGGAACAGCTCACGAAAGACCACACGCTCGCTGAACCCCGGGGCAGGGCGAAAGCCGATACGACGCGACAAGGCATCGATCGCCACTTCCATTTTCCGCTTGTTGACCATCGCCTGAGATCCAAGCCGATTTCGGATCACCACCCAGTCAATCGGCGGCTCCCCCGCCTTCGCGCGCCGCTGACGCGCCGTCCAGACCATCTCGGAATAGATGCTGGGCCCTTTCACTGTGGTGCCGTCCGCGTCGATCCGGGCCAGCAGGTCGAAGTCGATAAAACTGTCGTTGAGCGGCGTCACCAGCGTGTCCGCGCGGCTATGAGCCACCTGACTGAGCGGAGTATGTGATCCTGGGCAGTCGATAAGAACGAAATCGTATCCTGTCTCGAGGTCATCCAGAGAGGCCATGAGCGCCTCGATCTCGTCCCCCTCTTTGGGCGGCTGAAAATCGTGGTACGCAGCAGACGGGAGGGTCAAACCCTCACGCGCGCAGAACGCAGACCGATTTTCGAGATACCGCCCCAGGGAGCGTTGTCTGAGATCAAGATCGACAGTGCAGACAGAGTGCTCAAGACGCGCCAGCGCAGTGGCGATATGCATCGACACCGTCGATTTCCCCGCGCCGCCCTTCTCATTTCCGATGACGATCACATGAGCCATGTTCAGTCCTGTCCTGGCACCCCGCCCGCGGTTCTACACACTCTTAAAGCGGGTCCAACCGCAAAACCGATGCTTCAGCCCAACCGCCTGCCATCCAACGAAAAACGCCGCCCTGAGGCGGCGTTTGATCGTCAATTTGGCGGCTCGACCTAAAAGCCCAGACCCTCGTACTTTTTCTTGAACTTCGATACGCGGCCGCCGGTATCCATCAGGCGCGTATTGCCGCCAGTCCAGGCGGGGTGTACCGTCGGGTCAATGTCGAGCGAGATTTGATCGCCCTCCTTGCCGTAGGTCGAGCGCATCTGCAAGATGTCGCCATTGGTCATCTTGACGTTGATGACGTGATAGTCGGGATGGATATCTTTTTTCATCGCTTCGGATCCTCTCAGGCTTCTGCGCCGGTCTTGGGCGATTTGGGCTTGTAGTTGGCGACCTCTGCGATCCGTGCGGACTTCCCGCGACGCGAGCGGAGGTAATACAGCTTGGCGCGGCGGACGCGGCCCCGACGCACCACGGTGATGCTGTCGATATTGGTCGAGTGCAGCGGGAAAACCCGCTCGACGCCTTCGCCAAAGGAAATCTTACGGACGGTGAACGATCCGGCAATACCTTCGCCGTTCTTGCGGCTGATGCAGACGCCTTCGTAATTCTGCACGCGGGTGCGCGTGCCTTCCGTCACCTTGTAGCCAACGCGGATGGTATCACCCGCCTTGAAATCTGGAATATCCTTGCCAAGCTCGGCCACTTGCTCGGCTTCCAGTTGTGCGATCAGGTCCATCTGACGCAACTCCTATCTCTGCCCCCGGTTTGTCCGGAGAGGTTTCATGCCGCCTCAGAGCTCTTGGTCTTCGTCGCTGTCCCTACCGATGTAGGCGCGCCAGAGGTCAGGTCGTCGTTCCTTGGTCAGCCTTTCGGCTTCTGCCCGCCGCCAGTCCGCGATTTTGGCGTGATGACCGGAGAGAAGAACCTCCGGGATCTCGCGCCCGTTCCAGATGGCAGGTCTTGTATACTGAGGATGTTCAAGCAGGCCGTCGGAAAAGCTTTCTTCCTCGAGGCTTGCCTGATTCCCAAGCACGCGGGGTATAAGTCGGACTGTCGCATCGATCAAGGCCTGCGCGGCGATCTCTCCGCCTGTGAGGACGAAATCGCCAAGCGAGACCTCCTCAATCCCGAAATGCTCGATCACGCGCTCGTCCACGCCCTCGAACCGGCCACATAGCAGGCTGACACCAGGTCCCTCGGACAGGCGCCGCGCCATCGCTTGATCGAATGGCTTTCCTCGCGGGCTTAGATAAAGCAGCGGACCGCACCGCGGCGTATCTTCGATCGCCTTGGCCAGGATATCAGCGCGTAGCACCATTCCCGCCCCGCCGCCCGCAGGCGTATCGTCCACGTTGCGATGCCGGCCCTCGCCCCAGCGCCGCAGATCCACCGCCTCTAGCTGCCAAAGCCCATCTTTCAGCGCCTTGCCCGTCAGGCTCTCTCCGAGGATCCCCGGAAAGGCATCCGGCAAAAGCGTCAGGACAGTCGCTCGCCAGACCCCGGCAAGCGTCTGCTCTCGTGCCAGAAGATCCTGCGGCGTCGAGGACGCTCGGATTGATTTTCGGCCATGGCTTTTCATGCAACCCCTTCGTCCATAAGCAAGTCCGCCGATGGCAGGACACCGGACGGAATACACTTTTCCTGCTCTTAGGACATGCTAACACTGCCTGCTATGCTGATATCGGATATGGGGCCTTACCGGTCCGCTCTACGTGAAAGCTGGCATCACGCGGTCCGGGAGATCGGGCTCGACCCGACCGATTTCAAATCGAGCCTTCTGTGGAAGCGCGTCGATTCCAATCGGGCCCGGTTTATCCTGAAACTGGCTCGCAGAAGTGGCCCCGATCTCGTTTTTAAAAGGGTCTTCAAACCCGAACAGTCGGATAGCTTTCTCACCGGCATCACCGCTCAAAGACGCGTCTGCGAAGCGCTTTCTGATCCGCTCACTGCCCCGAAGGTTCTGACCTATTCCAAGGACAACCAGACCGTCCTGATGGACCATGTGCCGGGCAAGACGGCTCATGACGCCCTATTCGATGCAAGGTCCCGTGAAGAGGAGATCCGCATCCTGCATCTAAGCGGCCAATGGATCGGGGTCTTCCATCAGGCCTTCGCCGAGCCGGCCCGCCGTTTCCAGACGCGCTTTATACTCAAACATATGCAGAATCGGCTCGATGCATTTGACCAAAGCGCGAAGACGATCCGGCACTCGGACCAATATCTCAAGATCCTTACGGCGCTGCTAAAGACGGGGGACGAGGCAGATGGGGCAGAGCTTCCGGTTGGCCTGAACCACGGGGATCTTCACTCAAAGAATATCATCGTGGGCGCAGGACGGGTGTCCGGCATCGATTTCCAGAACAATCACTCGTCTCCCGCCTGCTACGACCTCGCCCGCTTCCTCGTCGATGCAACCGCGCGCACAATCGGTGCCCCCTCGACCGGCCAAGCGCTTCTCGATCCCGATCTGTCAGATGCGTTCTGGGATGGGTACGGCACCAATCTGGCCAACAATCCGGCCATGAGTTTGATGCTCAAGGTGAGGCTTCTGGAGGACTGGATTGCCATTCCGCAGGGCCGTCTGAACCGAATGCAGCGCGCCCGGTTCGACAACGTCGTATCTCTCTCGAATGTCTTGCAGACGTCCTAGAGCAAACCGTCGGGCGGATCCGCCACAAGGCGCCCGGCCTCCAGATCCACCGTGGGCACGACAGCTTTCGTGAACGGCACAAGCACGGTCGCAGAGGTGCCAGGAAGCTGGATCTCAATCAGATCGCTGGCCCCATGATTTTGGACGCTGCGCACCTCTCCGATAAGCTCCCCACCCGTGTCGAAAACCGACAAGCCCACGAGGTCGCTATAGTAGTATTCATCATCATCCGCAGGAGGGAGTCGGTCGCGCGGCGCGAATAGCTCCACGCCCTTCAAAGCGTCCGCCTCTTCCTTCGTCGTGATCCCATCGATCCGGGCGGTCAGCGCATTCTTGGTCCGGCCCGTCAGAACAATCTGTGCGAAAGTATTTCCATCAGCCGTTTCCAGCGGAGCGTAGTCCGCAATGGCCTCCGGATCGGCACAGAAGCTTTTCAGTCGCACATCGCCCTTGACGCCAAAGGCGCCAGCAATGGCTCCGAGAAGGACCTTTTCGCTCATATCAGGCAGATTTCCGGTTTGAGATCAGTGGAATCCACCGATGCCATGCCGTGGCCAGGAGAAATCTCCTGGCCACTACATTGCACCAATGGAAAACCAACCCAGATCAGCGGATTACTCCGCAGCTTCTTCTTCGGCCGGAGCCTCAGCAGGCTCTTCTGCCGGGGCTTTTGCGGCTTCTTCGGCAGCGGCCTTCTTCGCGGCTTTCTCCTCAACCCGCTCTTTGGCCTTTTTACCGGGTTCGCCCTTCTTGAGGTTGGCGCGCTCTTTCTTCTCGAGAAGACCGGCAGCTTCCAGCATGCGGCTGACGCGGTCGGTTGGCTGCGCGCCCTGATCCATCCAGTGCTTGACCCGGTCGAGGTCCATCTTCACGCGCTCTTCGCTGTCCTTGGGCAGGAGCGGGTTATAGGTGCCCAGTTTCTCGATATAGCGGCCGTCGCGCGGCATGCGGCTGTCGGCAGCGACAATGCGGTAAAACGGGCGTTTCTTAGAGCCTCCACGAGCGAGGCGGATCTTCATGGCCATTGGGCGTCCTTTCGTTAATGGCGAGGTTTGGCCGTGTTTGGCGGCCTACATCATTGTTTTGATTGATGTTCTTCGTGATGTTGGATGACTTCCTGGATGATGAAGGCCAGGAATTTTTTGGCGAAGGCGGGGTCGAGATCCGCGCGCTGGGCGAGATCCTCGAGACGGGCGATCTGACGGGCCTCGCGGTCCGGGTCAGACGCGGGCAAGTCGTTGACCGCCTTTAGCTTTCCAACCGCCTGCGTATGCTTGAACCGTTCGCCCAGGGTGTAGACGAGGATCGCATCGAGACGGTCGATGCTGTCGCGGTGATCCTTCAGGATCTCTGCTGCCCGGGCGCTGTCGGTCATTTGGGATACCCTCCCGGCTTATGACGATAGACGAGGTCCGTCTCATCCGGGCCCTCGGCATTCGGATCGAGAGTTGCCCCCAGACGCTCCGCCGTGCGGATCGAGGCGGCATTGTCCGGCTCGATATTGCTGACGGCGGTATCCCAGCCGAGATCGTTCCAGATGTAGGGATAGATCGCGGACATCGCCTCGACGATATATCCGTTGCCTTCGTGTTCTTGGGACCAGAGCGACCAGCCGATTTCGCGTTCGGGCCAGCCTTCGGGAAACCACGGGCCGACCATGCCGGCGGGTTTTCCATCGCCAAGATCGATCACGAAGGACCCCCAGCCGCGCAGAGGCCAGTGTCCGACGATGTGGCCGAAGATGCGCCAGCTTTTCCCGCGATCCCTCTCGGGGCCGCCGACAAACTTTGACCGATCCGTTTCGAAGAAAGCGGCGAGCGTTTCGAAATCCGATGCCTGCGGCAGACGGAGGGTCAGACGCTCTGTCGTCAGAGTGGGGCCGGTGAGGGTGACGGTCATGACAGCGCCTCGGGGGCGGGGTGCCGGTAGACGAGGCAGGGCGAATGGCCGGGCCGGTCGGCGTCTTCGTCGAGCGTGGCGCCAAGGCGCTTGGCTAGCGCGATGGAGCGGTCGTTTTCCGGTGCGATATAGCTGACGGCGGTGGTCCAGCCGAGGTCCTCGTAGGCCCAACGGCGGGCAGCAAGGGCAGCCTCGTAGGCGATGCCCTTGCCTTCGCAGGCTGGATCCCAGATGTGCCAGCCAAGCTCCTTTTCGGGCCAGTCGATGGGATAGTAAGCCCCTGAGATGCCGACGGTCCGATCGGTCGCCTTGTCGACAACCGAGAAAAGACCGAAACCGCGCAGCACCCAATGGCCAACCATTTTTGCATGCGCCCGCCAAGCCTGCCGCTCGTCCAGCGGGCCACCGACATGGCGCGCGCGTTCGCTTGTCATGAAGGCGATGGCGGCCTCGGTGTCGCGCGCATCCGGCTTGCGCAGGATCAAGCGCTCGGTGGTAAGTAGGAGGGAGGTCATGCAGGTCTCTCGTGCGCCCAGATCTCGCAATCGGGATCATGAGCTGCCATCTCGCCGGTCCAACTCGCACCGAGCTTTCTCGCGACCGCTTTGGAGGCAACGTTGTTGCGGTCGATGTAGCTGACAATCCCGGGCGCGTCGATGATGGTCCAGCCCCAATCAAGCGCAGCGGTGGCGGCTTCGGTCGCATAACCTTTGCCTTGCGCAGCGGGAAAGGTGTTCCAGCCGATTTCGATCTCGGCCTGATGGGGCGGGTGATGCAAACCGCAGGCACCGACCGCGCCGGAGCCGTCGTCGAGCATGAACCAGCCAAAGCCCTTGAGATCCCAGTGCCCCCGGTCAGCGGCAAAGAGCGACCATGCCTGCTTTGGAGTGTAGGGGCCGCCGGTAAAGCGGGTCGCATCCGAGGCGTAGAAGTCCCGATAGGCAGGCCAATCCTGCGCTGTCGGCAGCCGGAGAAGGAGACGCTCCGTGATGAGAGTGACGTCTATCATCCGCGCGCCCACCGTGCCTGCTCCGGCGCATTGACCAGGCGGAGCGAGAGGTCCCGGATCAGGTCCGGGACGGCGTGGGTGAAGGTGCGAGTCACAGGTTCAGCTCGTCCAGTGTCGATCCGTCCATCAGCGGCCGCGTGAAGGAGCGGTCGTAGCGGCGGATACATTTGGTGCGTTCGGCATGCGCGTAGGCTCTGAGGCAGTCCGGGTCGTCCCACATCTTTGCGCGGTAGGCTTCGTAGTCTGCGAGGCTGGGGAAGGAGAAATGGCAATAGGCGATATCGTTCGGCCCTTCATAGGGCAGGTGATAGCCGTGATGCGTTCCTCCCAGCTTCGTCATGAGGTGGATCCACGCCTTGGCATAGATCTCGAACGCATCGAGCTGATCGGGATCGATCTCGTATCGAACGGTACAGGAGATCACTTCTTCTTCCCGAAGCCGGACAGGCCGGGCGGCAACGCAGCGCCTCCGCCAAGGCCGGGCATGCCGGGGGGCATGCGGCCCTTGAGGGCCTTTGCGGCTTGCTCCATCGCCGCCGGATCGCCCATATCGGGCATGCCGCCGCCTTTGCCCATCATGCCTTTCATCGCCTGTTTGAGCATCCCGCCCTTGCCCATCTTCTTCATCATGTCGGACATCTGGCGGTGCATCTTGAGCAGTTGGTTCAGCTCGCGCACCTCGAGGCCTGCACCGGCAGCGATGCGTTTCTTACGCGAGGCCTGAAGGATCTGCGGGGCGGCGCGCTCTTTCTTGGTCATCGACTGGATCAGCGCGATCTGGCGCTTGAGCATCTTGTCGTCGATCCCGGCGCCTTGCGCTTGGGCGGCCATCTTCTTGGCGCCGGGCAGCATGCCCATCATACCTTCCATACCGCCCATCTTGAGCATCTGATCGAGCTGCATCCGTAGGTCGTTCATATTGAACTGACCCTTCTGGAAACGCTTCATCATGCGCTCGGCCTGTTCGGCCTCGATCGTTTCCTGGGCCTTTTCAACAAGGGAGACGATGTCGCCCATCCCGAGGATGCGGCCTGCGATGCGGTCCGGCTCGAAGGTTTCGAGCGCGTCCATCTTCTCACCCAGACCCACGAAGCGGATCGGCTTACCGGTGACGGCGCGCATCGACAGGGCCGCGCCGCCGCGCCCGTCGCCATCCATACGGGTCAGGACAACGCCGGTGATGCCAATGCGCTCGTCGAAATTCTCGGCCGTAGTGACGGCGTCCTGACCGGTCAGGCCGTCGACGACGAGGAGCGTCTCGCGGGGATTGGCCACATCGCGGACAGCCTCGACCTGGGCCATCAGCTCGTCGTCGATGGACAGGCGACCAGCGGTATCGAGCATATAGACGTCGTAGCCGCCGAGGGACGCCTGCGTCTTGGCACGCTTGGCGATGGCAACGGGGGTCTCGCCTTTGACGATCGGCAGGGTATCGACGCCGATCTGAACGCCGAGGATCTGAAGCTGCTCCATCGCCGCAGGCCGGTTCACGTCGAGCGAGGCCATCAGGACCCGCTTGCCCTCCCGCTCGGTCAGGCGTTTGGCGAGCTTGGCGGTGGTTGTCGTCTTACCGCCGCCCTGAAGACCGACCATCAGGATCGGAGCAGGCGGATTATCGATCTTGAGCGTACCGGGATCGCCCTCGCCGGTGAGGGTCGCAACAAGCTCGTCATGGACGATCTTTACGACCTGCTGGCCCGGCGTGACCGATTTGGTGACGGCCTGGCCGGTCGCCTTCTCCTGTACGCGGCCAACGAAGTCGCGGGCGACGGGCAACGAGACATCCGCCTCGAGCAGGGCCACGCGGACCTCGCGTAGGGCGGTCTTGACGTCGTCTTCGGAAAGGGCGCCCTGCTTTGTCAGACGCTCGAAGACGCCGCCGAGGCGTTCGGAGAGATTTTCGAACATATGCGTGCTCCTTCAAGCGATGACGGATGCCCTGCATATAAGATGCGGAGCGCGAATGCAGTAGCGCCCCCGTGGGCGAAACTCGCTGACGGGGGGCGATCCCGGATCCAGTCCGGGACCGGAGGCTGTAGCTCTCCGGATGGGGGCGTTTAGACGGAGGACCGCCGCGCTGTCAAGAACAGCACGGCGGCAGGTCCGGTCAAGGATGGGGTGGTGTCAGATGGCGGGACGGCTGAAGCGGTTATGAGCAATCCCGCTCGCAGGCATCTTGGGGATATCATGATCATCGCCGCGCAAGGGGGCACCGCGGCTGGCTTGCCACCGATTGATGTCGAGAACCGTCGACGGCGCATCGATTGGACCGGCTAGACCCTGGCTCAGGGGCACCGTCATCTGCTCGCCATGCTCTTCGAAGACGAGACCGATCCGGTACTTCATATGGCTCATTCCGCGTGTGCCGACCTGGTGAGGTTCGATCCGGGCACCACGAAAGCTGTCCAGGGGATAGGTCGCCTCGTTGCGGGCCCACAGGCTACGATAGCGCAGCTTCACGTGATCCTCAGCCTTGTTGAACTCGACCCGGAAGGATTTCGCAAAGATCGCGACATATCCCAGACCCAGCGCGAGCGCGATCAGGCACAAACGCAGGCTTGGATCGGTCAGCATCTGCGATGGGGACAGGCTCATCGCGCGGTCCACCAGACCGGGATCAAAGAGCGTGACCAGCTTGGCTGCGGCCACGAAGGTGAACCCGCCCAGAACGAAGGTGATGTAAGGAGTGTCCCTTAGGACAAGACGGTCGGACGTTTTACGTGTCAGTTTCACCACTTCACCTCGTTCATTGGCACTGACGCCATATACGCGGAGGAGTGGGGCGCCCTCACGGCGGGGCAGGGACGCTTTCGGGACGACTTTCCGAAAGTTTGCGTCAAGGGCGTGTCGAGGCCCGGACCTTGAGGGATCCGGGCCGTACTCTTGCCCGATTTCAGGCTGCCAGCGTGTCGATATCGCTGTAGGCTGCTTCAATCTTTGTTTCGGCCTCGACGTTAAGCTGATCGGCCGTGATGACTTTGACGTCCGTGATTCCGATGAAGCCCAGAAAGAAGGTCAGCCAAGGCGTCGCCCAGTCGATCTCAGAGCCGCTCTCGGTTCCGCCCGAGGCGACAGCGATGATCGCACGTTTGCCCTCAAGCAGCCCTTTCGGCCCATCAGCCGAATATTGAAACGTAACGCCAACGCGGGCCGCCAGATCGGCCCAGGCCTTAAGTGCAGCGGGAACCCCGAAATTATAGATCGGCATGCCGATCACGATCGTATCTGCCTTCTGAAGCTCTGCGACGATGGCATCCGATGCGCCGATAAGGGCCTTTTGCTCCGCCGTGCGATCAGCGGGTGGCGTGAAATAGGACCCGATCATGCCTTCGGTCAGAAGGGGCGGTGAGGTCTTTGCCAGATCGCGATGAATAACATCGCCGCCCAATCTGCGGGTAATACGGTCGGTCAGTTTGCGCGAGATTGAATCGTCGTGGCGGGCAGATGCATCGATACGAAGGGTCGTCATGAAAGCTCTCCTGTGGGTGTCTGGCGATTGACCACGAGCTAAGCAGCTTTGCGCCTCCGCGCCATTCCGCGAAATCCAAGATGACTCTGTGCAAATTTGCTAATAGACCTCCCTCGAAGAACGGGCAGGAGAGCAGACATGTCGATCAATAACTGGGACGAGATCCGGACCGCTTATCATGTGGCGCGCGAAGGCACCGTCTCGGGCGCAGCGCAAGCGCTGGGCGTCCATCATGCAACGGTGATCCGCCATATCGATGCACTCGAAGGACGGCTCGGGGTAAAGCTTTTTCAACGCCACGCACGCGGATACTCGGCCACCGAGGCGGGGGAAGACCTGCTCCAGGTCGCTGGCGCGACCGATGATCAGTTCACTCAGCTTCTGGGCCGGATCCGCGGACGAGGGGAGGGCGTGACAGGCGACCTCGTGGTGACCTCCCTGACCTCACTGTCCTCGCTGCTGACACCAGTTCTAGCCGACTTTCAGGAGCAAAACCCAGATGTCCGGATCCGCTACCTGACCGGAGACCGGCTTTTTCGGCTTGAATACGGAGAGGCCCATGTCGCCATTCGCGCCGGTGCTGCGCCCGATCAGCCCGACAATGTGGTCCAGCCTTTCATGAAACAGGCGATGCGCATGGTCGCGACGCAGGACTACATCGACGCAAACGGACAACCGGCAAGCGTCCGCGATCTGGCCGAACACCGGATCATCGGTCACGACAGCGCCACATCGCGGGCGCCCTTCAATATCTGGCTGCGTACTCATGTCCCGGACGACGCCATCGCCTTCCGCGTCACGGACAACCGCGCTATGGGCGATGCGGTCCTGTCCGGGGCCGGGATCGGGTTTGTCCCGGTCTGGGAAATGAACCGCCATCCTGATCTGATTGAGGTTTTGCCCGCACTCAGCGACTGGGAAGCGCCGCTTTGGCTCGTGACCCATGTGGACCTGCACCGGACCTCGAAAGTACAGGCTTTTTTAACCTATTTGAAAGAGCGTGCACGGGACTGGGCAGAGAAATGGGGATGATTCCTCAAACGCTTGATGGAACGCGCGGCGGATTGCCGCGTTGGGTCGGCAGTTTGGCATAAAGGAACGCCCAATGCGCAATATCATCTATCTCGTCGGCCTGGTCGTGATCGTTCTCGCGATCGTTCAGTTCGTACTCTGAGAAATCGTCTCGCTTTCCAAGAAGCGTTCGAAGGCGTCTAGATTGACGGCTTCGAACTGCCCAAAGCCCTGCATCCAGATCGACGCGGCCCGCAGGGCCTGCGGATCCAGCTTGCACCACTTCACCCGGCCGCGCTTTTCCTGAACGATCAAACCGGCCTTTGTCAGGACCGCAAGATGCTTCGAAATGGCCGCCAGCGACATCTCGAACGGCTCGGCGACATCCGTCACGGCCATGTCGTCTTCCAGCAACATCGACAGGATCGCCCGCCGGGTCGGATCGGCCAGGGCGGCAAAAACGATGTCAAGGCGCTGCGTCATGATCGCGCGTCCTTGGGGGTGCGAAGGCAAAGAGTCAACCAAATGGTTGAATGAGACCCGTTAAGGCCCCTGCGACTCCCCAGCTTCATCTTGTCAAAAATATGCATTTGAAACATCGGGTTAAGCGCTCAATTCGCAACAGATGCGGAGCGTTGACACGCGCCTGTCCGCGCTCTATCCGATGCAAACTGTCCGAAGGGGGCATGACCGATGGACGATCGCGACACGAAGGACCGGCTCAGGGACCTCGAAGCGCGGATCGCAGCCGCGAAAGGCGTACCAAAGGTCAAGCACCATTCGGAAGAGCATTACTCCCAGGCACAGCTGGCCTGGCGGATGGTGATCGAACTTGTCGCCGGTCTGGGGATCGGGTTCGGGATTGGTTACGGGCTGGATGCCCTCTTTGGCACCCGCCCCATCCTGATGGTGGTGTTCATCTTTCTGGGCCTCGCGGCCGGCATCAACGTGATGATGCGCACCGCGAAAGAGGTTCAGGTCAAACAGGCATCCGGTCGGGATGTGGGCGATGAAGAGGACGATGACTGATGGCGACAGGCGGTGAAGAAAGCGGCGCTCTTTCCTTTCATCCGATGGACCAGTTCATCGTCACGCGTCTGTTCTGCTCGGACGACGCCGAGACAGCGATCAACGAATGCACCTATGACATCGCGTGGTACGAGCTGACGAATGTCACACTCTGGCTCGCTCTTGCCGTCCTCGCGGTCTTCGCGATGCTCGTTTTGGGCACACGCAACCGCGCAGTCGTGCCCTCCCGCTCGCAATCGATCGGAGAGCTGGCCTACGGCTTCATCCATAAGATGGTCGAGGATGTCGCGGGCCGCGAAGGCCTCAAGTATTTCCCGTATATCATGACGCTCTTTATGTTCATTGTGATGGCCAACTTCCTCGGCCTGATCCCGACGTCGTTCACAACGACCTCGCATATCGCCGTAACGGCGGTTCTGGGCTTTGGGGTCTTCATCGCGGTGACGGTTCTGGGCTTCGTCAAGAACGGCGCGTCGTTCCTGGGTCTTTTTTGGGTCAGCTCGGCACCGCTGGTGCTGCGGCCCGTCCTCGCCCTGATCGAGGTTATCTCGTATTTCGTCCGGCCCGTCAGCCACTCCATTCGTCTGGCCGGTAACCTGATGGCCGGTCACGCCGTTCTCAAGGTCTTCGCAGGCTTTGCCCAGGTGACAGCCATCGCGCCGATCGCGATCTTCGGCGTCGTGGCGATCTACGGGCTGGAGGTGCTGGTTTCCTTTATTCAGGCCTACGTCTTCACCATTCTCACATGCGTCTATCTCAAGGACGCATTGCATCCACATCACTAACACCAACGCAACTTCCAACCCTCAAGGAGTACACGTCATGGAAGGCGATATCGCAAATATGGGTCAATTCATCGGTGCCGGCCTGGCCGCCATCGGATCAGGCGCCGCCGCCATCGGTGTGGGCCACGTGGCCGGCAACTTCTTGGCCGGTGCCCTGCGCAACCCCTCGGCTGCTGCCGGTCAGACCGCGACGCTCTTCATCGGCATCGCTTTCGCAGAAGCGCTCGGGATCTTCTCGTTCCTCGTCGCTCTGCTGCTGATGTTCGCCGTCTAAGGCAATATCACGATCTTTGAGGGTGGGGCGGCGCCAGGCCGCCCCGGATCTCATCTTTTTATCGCGGAGGCATCATGGCGACCGAAACTGCCGGAGCTGCTGAGGACTCAGTCGGTCTTCCACAGCTGGATTTCTCGACATTCGACAACCAGATCTTCTGGCTCGTCGTCGCTCTTCTTGCGATCTATTTCATCCTGTCGCGCATCGCATTGCCCCGGATCGGATCGGTTCTGGCTGAACGGCAGGGGACGATTACAAACGATATCGCCGCCGCCGAAGAACTCAAGCACAAGGCAACCGCCGCCGAGGCCGCTTACGACAAGGCGCTGGCCGATGCGCGCGCCGAAGCGGACCGCATCGTCGGAGAGACCAAGGCCGAGATCCAGTCCGAGCTTGATGCAGAGCTGGCCAAGGCCGATGCCGAGATCGCGGCGCGCACCTCTGAAAGCGAGGCCGCGATTGCTGAAATCCGGGACGGCGCGCAAGACAGCGTTCGCGAGGTCGCCAAGGACACGGCGATGGCCATCGTCGCCGCGTTGGGCCGCGATGCCGATCAGTCGGCCGTCGACACGGCCGTCGAGAAGGAGATGACGTCATGAGCCTGAAGCGTTTCAGCCTGGCCCTTGGCGCAGCTATGTTGGCGAGCCCCGCCATGGCAGCCGGCAAGCCGTTCTTCTCGCTCCAGAACACCGATTTCGTGGTACTGATCGGCTTTATCTGTTTCATCGGGATCTTGGTCTATTTCAAGGTTCCGGCGATGGTCACCAAGATGCTTGATGCTCGGGCCGACGGGATCCGCAAGGACCTCGACGAGGCGCGGGCGCTGCGCGAAGAAGCCCAGACGCTGCTGGCCTCTTATGAGCGCAAGAGCCGTGAAGTGAACGAGCAAGCAGACCGGATCGTGGCCAATGCGCGCGACGAGGCGACCAAAGCGGCAGAGAGTTCGAAGGCCGAGATCAAGCGCTCCGTCGAACGCCGTCTGGCTGCCGCCGAAGAGCAAATCGGGGCCGCCCGCGCTGCCGCAGTCAAGGATGTGCGCGATCAGGCCGTGGCTGTCGCCATCGCCGCCGCCCGCGACGTGATCGCCAAGCAGATGAGCGCGGATGAGCGCAACAAGCTGACAGACGAGGCGATCGGCACGGTCGAGGCCAAGCTGCACTGATACAGCTCCGGTTTTCAGATAATGGACCCGGCCCTGCGCCGGGTCTTTTTCGTTGAGCGGGGAAAATTCTTCTACCGAAGAATTTTGAACGAAGAGGGGGGCGCCCTTCGGGCGATGCGGCCGCCAATGCGGGCGCCCGGTGCGGGATGTCTTCGACGCGAGGGACAGAGAGGCCACGGCATCGAAAAGGGCCACTCCCTGAAGAGGAAGCGGCCCCGATGGCGCCTCGAATGTCCGAAGCGCCTGCTCGAAAGAGCTATACCCTAGAAAGGTGTGATCACCACTTCGACGCGGCGGTTCTGCTGCCGGCCCTCGGGCGTCAGGTTCGTCGCGACCGGCTGGCTTTCACCGCGACCAGTAGCGGCGATCCGCGACGAGGAGACACCGGAATTGATCAGCACATTCGCAACAGATCGTGCACGGCGTTCCGAAAGGCCCTGATTATAGGCAGCCTCGCCCACATTGTCGGTATGACCGATCACATTGACGCGGGTGTTCGGATATTGCTGCAGGTTCGAGGCCAGAGCACGCAGATCGCGTTGCAGATCCGGGCGCAGGTTGGCGCTATCGGTGGCAAAGAGAATATCCTGCGGCAGTGTGACAATCAGCTGCTCGCCAGTGTTGCGGACATCGACCTGATTGCCAAGCTGGGCGCGCAAAGCGGCCTCTTGCTGGTCGAGGCGGTTGCCGACAAGCGCGCCGCCACCGCCGCCGAGAACCGCGCCAGCGACGGCATTACGGCGACGCTCTTCTTCACTATCACCGATCTGTCCGCCGATAACCGCGCCGCCGACTGCGCCGATCAGCGCGCCCTGCTGGGTGTTCCGATTGGGGTTGTTGGGATCGGTGAGCGGGGCGCAGGCGGTCAGGGCCAGCGTGCCGGCCGTCGCCAGAATGAAGGGTGTCTTGATCGAAGCCATGATCTCTCTTTCTTTTTCTCATGTGCGGGCAGATCGCCGCATCAATGCCCGATGTGCGATACGGACACCTGATATGCAATAACACCGCGATGATAGGGGAGTTCCGGCAAATTTCGGCTCATATTTGATGTCGTCAGGCTGGGCTGTCCGCTCGTGCGCCTTCATAGGCAAGCAGGGCGCGCTTGACCGGCAGCCCCCAATGATACCCGCCCAGACCTCCGGATTTGCGCAAGGCCCGGTGGCAGGGAATCAGCCAGCTGACCGGATTGCGGCCCACCGCTGTACCCACTGCGCGAATGGCCTTGGGGTGACCGATCGCGCTCGCAATCTCGGAATAGGTCGTGACTTGGCCCGACGGGATGCGCAGTAGCGCCTCCCAGACCTTGATCTGGAACGGCGCGCCGATCAGATGCAGCCACGCTTCACCGCCTAGACCGAAGGCAGCAAGCGTCCAGTCGCGGATCGCGTCCTTGTCTTCGGTGAAGACCGCATTGGGCCAGCGGCGCTGCATGTCGGTCAGCGCCGCCTCGCGGCCCGTCTCTTCGGCAAAGGCCATCCCGCAGAGCCCTCGCGAAGTCGCCATGGCAAGCGTATCGCCGAATGGGCTCTGGAACCAGCCATAGCGGATCACGAGGCCGTCGCCACGGCGGGCATATTCGCCAGGGCTCATCGCCTCCCAGCGCAGGAAGAGATCATGTAAACGGCTCGATCCCGATAGGCCCACCGCATTCGCGGTCTCGAGCGTCGTGAACCGGTCCTCAAGCAGCGATTTGGCGTAACCCAACGTCAGATATTGCTGGTAGCGCTTGGGAGAGACGCCGGCCCAGCGCGAGAAGAGCCGCTGGAAATGCGCCGGGCTCATATCCATACGGGCGGCCAGATCCTCCAACCTCGGCTGGTCCTCCGATGAGGCGTCGATCGCCTCGATGGCGCGGCGCATCACGTGGTAATGATAGCTGCCTTCGGCGTCGAGCGGGGTCTGGAGCATGACGGGTCTCCTCGTGGATCTGCTGCTAACACCAATTTAGAGGAGGGCCGGGCTCCCCTCGACCCGGATATTGCGCTATCGGGCCCGCCGGGGCATAGGGGCAGGCATGTCAAAGCAACTCGACTATCATACGATCCACAAGATCTTCGAACGATTTCAGGACGCTGACCCCGAGCCGAAAGGCGAGCTCGATCACCTCAACGCCTATACGCTCGTGGTCGCCGTCGCCCTGTCGGCGCAGGCTACGGATGCGGGCGTGAACAAGGCGACGAAGGACCTGTTCCGGACCGTCGATACCCCCCAGAAAATGCTGGATCTGGGCGAGGAAGCCTTGATCGAGCATATCAAGTCGATCGGGCTTTACCGCAACAAAGCGCGCAATGTCATGAAGCTGAGCCGCATTCTTGTCGAGGACTACGCCGGGATGGTGCCCAGCTCCCGCGCGGCGCTGGAAAGCCTGCCGGGCGTTGGGCGCAAGACGGCGAATGTCGTGCTGAACATGTGGTGGCGTCACCCGGCGCAGGCGGTCGATACGCATATCTTCCGGGTCGGCAACCGGACGGGCATCGCCCCGGGCCGCGATGTCGTCGCAGTCGAAAAGGCGATCGAGGATCACGTACCGGCCGAGTTCCAGCTGCACGCGCATCATTGGATGATCCTGCACGGTCGCTATCACTGCAAGGCCCGCAAGCCGATGTGCCCGACTTGCCTGATCGAGGACCTTTGCCCGTTCGACGAGAAAACCCAAGCCCCAGCACCGAAGGGATCTTCATGACCTCCACCTACGACGTCGTCGGCATCGGCAATGCGATGGTCGATGTGATCTCTCCGGCCTCGGACACCTTTCTGGACCATATGGGGATCACGAAAGGCATCATGCAGCTGATCGAGCGGGACCGGGCCGAGGTTCTCTATGCCGCGATGGAAAGCCGGGTGGAAACGCCGGGCGGATCAGTGGCCAACACGCTGGCGGGTCTGGGACAGCTGGGTCTGCAGACCGGGTTCGTCGGGCGAGTGGCCGATGATGCACTGGGCCGCTTCTATGCCGATGCGATGACCCAAGGCGGGACCGAGTTCGTCAACGCACCGACGGCAGGGGCCGATCTGCCGACCTCGCGGTCGATGATCTTCGTCTCTCCCGACGGCGAGCGGTCGATGAACACCTTTCTTGGCGAGAGCACCTATCTTGGCTCAGCGGATGTCCCCACCGAGGTGATGAAAGCGACGCGGTTCCTGTTTCTGGAAGGCTATCTCTTCGACAAGGACGACAACAAAGCGGCATTCAATGCCGCGTCCGCCGCTTGTCGTAAAGGCGGCGGCGCTCCGGGGATTTCGCTCTCCGATCCGTTCTGCGTGGACCGGCATCGGGACGATTTCCGCAAACTGGTCCGCGACGAGATGGCCTTCGTGATCGGCAACGAGGACGAGTGGAAGTCGCTCTATCAGGTGACGGATGTCGAACAGGCGCTGGCCCATGCGATGGAGGACTGCCAGACGCTTGCCTTCACCCGCTCGGGCGATCCGGTCATCGTCTTCAAGGACGGAGAGCGGGCGGACGTTCCCATCCAGAAGGTCGTCCCGGTCGATGCCACAGGCGCAGGCGACCAGTTCGCCGCCGGGTTCCTTTATGGTCTGGCCGAAGGCCGCGCAGCCGATACCTGCGGACGCATGGGAGCGGTCGCGGCCGCCGAGGTGATTAGCCATGTCGGCCCCCGCCCCGAAGCGGATCTCAAGGGGCTTTTCCAACGTCACGGGTTGGTCTAGCTACCAGTCCGCAATCGGACCGCTTGACGATATATCTTTTGTCGATCTCAGATCAGGCAGCAGCGCCCTGATCGGCGAGTTCATCACGTAGGGACAGGAGCCCAGCTCGTCCGAACTGGAAAGGATTTTTCTCGCGACCGAGGACGCGGAATAACCGTCATCCCTGCATTCGTAATAATCTCCGCGACCGTCCGATTTGCATATCTCTGTAACGAGACGCGCCATCGCGAGCCGGTCGCATTGAATAGCCTGCCAGACAGGTTCTGGAACATCTTCCCCTATCCCGGCGGCCGCTTTTTCGATATCGTGATGCCATCGGTTCAATGTGCGAAAAAACTGAGAGACCGGATTGATCGGGAAGCTCGCCTCTAAGACAATCATCTGTTCTAGTATGGGTTTAAGCAGCGCGTAGTTGTGCTCGATGCCGTCGTCCGGCGAGGACAGATATGTTGCCATCTGCCAGTATTCCGAGTTGATCGGCGGAGCGGACAGGCCGCGTTTCCAAAGACGGCGCATGTCCTCGCGGTCCGCATCAGTCATCGCCTCCGACATCCCGACTTGTTCTAGATAGTGTCGAAACCCGATATACTCCCGAATGTAATATGCCGAGGTCGGGTTATCGATAACGAATTGCTCGGCCATTGCGAGTTTGGCCTCGAAGGCCTCGCTTCTGAGAAACGGATCGCCCATCTTATCGGCCAAGACGACAGTTCCACCGACATATTCCCTCCACCCCTTCCATTTCGCGGCGCGAAGGTGGAGACGTCTGACTTCGCCAAACTCGTCTTCATCGATATCGACAAGCCCTTGGTTGCCGAAATATCGCAAGATCGTCTCGTGGCGGACATGGTTCAGATCAGGTTGACGGGCCGCCAGAACAAGAGCAACGGCATCTTCTCGATAGGTCGCCGCGCCATAGCTTTTGGCAATGATAGTCGCCGTACACAGATCAACTGAATAGGTTGGCACACGATCCGCATAGGCAAGACAGATGCGTGTCCGCCGATCGAAATCGTTGTATTCGGGGCGGATCGCCTCGGTCATGGCGAGGTTGATACTCCGGATACTGGGTCTTGCTTCAAGCGCTTGGTCAAGCACGACCCCCAGCGAAAACTCGTCGTCGAACGGGCGCGGGGATATGAGAAGGGCATCGCTTGCCGGCAGATATTCGGGATCGCTCTCGAATACCTCGCGCGCAAGACGCGCTCTCTTATTCTTATGACCCGCAACCTGAAGCATGAGCCCAGGGCTCGAAACACCTCCTCGAAATGCGCGCCTATTGTCCCGTTCAAGTTGATAGTGCTGCCATGCGGATGCCGTCTTGGCATGCTTGGAGCCAGGGTGACGTTCCATCCAGATCTGAACAGCCTTAAGACGTTCGGGGTGAGCCGACGCGAAAATAATCCCGAACGCATCCCTGATGTCTGAGAACTCGCCAGTTTCTCGCGCCAGCTGATACTCCGCTTCGAAGGTGCGCTCCAGTTCATCGTAGTCCCGCGTGTCGATAAAGTCTCTGACTTCGTCCAAGATCGGATCGGCCTCGCCCGGTCCCGCAAGAGCCGAGATGAACAAAATCGAAAGTATAAACCGTCTCATAGCTTAATCTGTCTTCTTTCTGAGCGTGCAGAATATCGTCTGAAAATTAGGATCTATTTTAGATACGGGCCGTTAGCTCCTGGTCTTTGGCCCACTTGCTGAACTGAAATGAACGACAGGCGCAGCGAGACTACGGCGCCCCCGTCAGCCCGCGAGAACCTTGTGAACCTGATCGAGGTCGATCTCGCGGACCGGCATCTTGTTCGAGGGATCCTCGCGATCATAGCCAAAAAGCTCGAAGTCCCGCTTGTAGATCTCGAAGACCAGATGCATCGACAGATCGTCGAAATAATCCTCGACCGGATGGGCGCGCTTGGGGCCATGCCCTTCGCTTTCGTTGAAGCGAGGGATCTCGCTTAAATCGATCGGGTTCGGCGTCTCCACTGCATCGAGGACCTGCTGCATCCCGTCATTAAACTTCTCGGTCCAGAAGATCCCGTCATAGGTGCCGCCGTTCTCGACAAGGCCAACGAGATGGGTCCAAATCGGCGACCAGTGAATGTCCGGCTTGATCGGGCGGTGAAACCGGATCGTGTCGCGGGCAAAGAGCAGGAACCGGCGGAACGACTGGATCTGGTCGAACTCTCCTGTCTCAGGATCGGGACCGAATTCAAACCCGTACTTCTGGCGCATCTTCGGCAAAAGATCGCCGCGGTATCGACCGCCGTTTCGCTGGATTCCGCACACCTTGTCAAAGAAGGCGCTGAGGATTCGCGTATACGGGTTGCGCACGAAGCTGAAAACATAGCTGCGATGGGCCGACACATTGTCGGCAATGGCGGCCTGACTTCCCTCGAAGGACCACTTGTGCATCCCGCCTTCGGCATCATGGATGTCGCCGTCGAAAAAGTCGTGATTGTCTGAGTAAAACATGATCTGCCCGATGGTCGAGCAGGCGCATTTGGGGACGGGGCGATAGACCATGCTCTCGCTCGTGGTCATCCAGGTTCCGTTAAAGCCTGTCATCTGATCTGCCTCTCCATAACGTGCCGACGATCCGTCTGGTCACTGCTTGATATCAAGCAAATCTGACCTTTGTATTCAATGGCACGTCGCACTAAGAAGACGTGATCTCTTCGACCATTGCGAGAGTAGGACGACACCATTGGCCAAGATCGCCTTCATTCTGCTCTGTCATAAGAACCCCGATGCGGTCATTCAGCAGGCCCAGCAGCTGACCGATGCAGGCGACTGCATGGCAATCCATTTCGACGGTCGTGCCTCTGATACCGACTATCGCCGGATCACCGCGGCGCTCAGGGACAATCCGCGCGTGACCTTTGCCAAGACCCGGGTGAAATGCGGCTGGGGCGCCTGGAGCCTGGTTCAGGCCACGCTCAACGCGGTTGAGGCCGCTGTCGACGCCTTCGATCACGCCACCCACTTCTACATGGTTTCAGGCGATTGCGCCGCGATCAAATCCGCCCGCTATGCCCATGCAAAGCTCGATGGCGAGGATGTCGATTATATCGAGAGCTTTGATTACTTCGAAAGCGACTGGATCAAGACGGGCATGAAAGAAGAGCGGCTGATCTACCGCCATGTCTTCAACGAACGCACGCAAAAGACGCTCTTCTACACTTCGATGGAGCTCCAGAAAAAGCTTAAGCTCGAACGCGAGATCCCCGCCGATCTGCAGATGATGATCGGCAGCCAGTGGTGGTGCCTCAGGCGTCAGACGATCGAGGCGATCCTCTCCTTTCTGAAAGGCCGCCCGGATGTGATCCGGTTCTTCAAGACGACCTGGATTCCCGACGAGACTTTCTTCCAAACACTTGTGCGCCATCTGGTGCCGGAAAACGAAATCCGGACGCGGACCCTGACCTTCCTGATCTTCAGCGATTACGGAATGCCGGTGACGTTCTACAACGATCACTACGATATGCTACTCAGCCAGGACTTCCTCTTCGCCCGCAAGATCAGCCCCGAAGCTGCCGAACTGAAAGAGCGGCTCGGCGCGCTCTATGCCTCGGATCGCGAGGATTTCGTCATCTCCAACGAGGGGCAGAAGCTTTTCACCTTCCTTGTCGGGCGCGGCCGGGAGGGGCGGCGCTTCGCAACCCGGTTCTGGGAGAATGAATCCTCCCTCGGGCGCGAGCGGGAATTGCTGATCGTCACCTGCAAGAAATGGCATGTCGCCAAGCGGCTTCTCGGCTCGATCCAGGATCATGCAAATATTCCGACCATCGACTATCTATTCAGCGAAGAGCACACGCCGCTTCCCGATCTGGGCGGGATCCAAACGACGCTGGAAAAGCGGAACAGGCACCGCCGGGCCCTGCTTCGGATGCTTTTTGACTACTACGACACCGACCGGCTCCTGATCTGCCTCGATCCCAGCAATCTGGACCTGATGCATGACTTCGGATCGGACCGGTCGACCATGAAAGTGCTCGAGATCGAGTGCGATTTCAGCGACGATTATCTGATCGGACATGCGATGCGGGTTGGGCTCGCGGGGGAAAATTCCGGCGAGGAAACGCTGGAGCGTCTTCTTCCGACCATCCGATATGACGTCATCTACGAAAGCGACGCGTTGCGCGATGCGAACTTCCCGCATTTTACCCGAATTCGGGAAAGCGCCCCGACCGACAAAAACGCCGAAGCTCTGTCGGAGTTTCTCGAGGTGCCCGCCGATGTCGCCGAGCGCATCGCGCAGACCGATCACCTGTTCACCGATTAAGAGGAAGGCCGCCTCCAGATGCGCAGCTATGACGACCAGAACATCTTCGCCAAGATCCTGCGGGGCGAGATCCCGAATGACACCGTGCTCGACACCGAGCATACGCTGGCCTTCCGCGATATCCAGCCGCAGGCGCCGGTGCATGTGTTGGTGATCCCGAAAGGGGCCTATGTCGATTTCGCCCAGTTCTCGGCCGAGGCAAGCGATGCCGAAGTGCTCGACTACATGCGCGCCATCGCCGAGGTTTGCCGCCTCGAAGGGGTGGAGGAGGAGGGCTTTCGCGCCATCTCCAATGCGGGGCGAAACGGCGTGCAGGAGGTCCCCCACCTGCATGTCCATATCATCGGCGGACGGCCTTTGGGCCGGATGCTCCAGCCCGCGTCCTGACGGCTAGACCGTCACCTCTACCGCGCCCTCCAGCCAAGCAAAGCCATTGGGCGGCAACGTCAGGACTTCTCCGTCAAGATCCGCCCGGTACGGGCCGGTCAGCGCAGTCTTACCGCCAACGGTCAGCCTCTGAGGCTCCTTCGACAGGTTGAAAAGACAGGTCAGCGCGCCCTCATCGGCTGTCCGCGTGAAACCCAAGACGGCCTCGTTCAGATCGAGGAAAGACGTCTTGCCCAGACCCAGAGCCGGGCTGCCTTTGCGAAAGGCGATGATCTCGCGATAGGCGTGCAGGACGCTGTCATTCGCGGCCTCCTGACCGTCGACGGCATGGGCCAGCTGCGGCTCTTTCACCGGCAACCAGGGCGTGCCTTTGGTAAAGCCGCCATGGGACGCATCCGCCTCCCAGACCATCGGCGTGCGGCAGCCGTCCCGCCCCTTCACCTCCGGCCAGAACCGCAGGGCAGGGGGATCGGTCAGCTCGTCATAGGTCATGATCGTCTCGGTCTGGCCCAGCTCCTCGCCCTGATAAATCCCGATCGACCCCTCAAAGCTCAGCAACATCGCAGCCGTCAGCCGGGCCAGCGCCTCGCGGCTCTCCCCATGCTCGGCCCAGCGGGTGACATGGCGCGGTACGTCGTGATTGGAAAAGCTCCACGACGGCCAGCCATCGGGCGCGCCTTCAAGAAACCCCTCGATACAGGTCCGGAAATGTTTGGTCGAAAACCGCGGCCCCAGAAGGGCAAAGGAATAGGCCATATGCAGCCGCTTCGCACCGCGCGTGTAATCGGCCATGATCTCGATCGACCGGTCGCCATCCTCGCCGACCTCTCCCACCATCATCCGGGCATCGAACGCATCCGTCAAAGCGCGCAGGCGCTCCAGAAAGGCGATATTCTCGGGCTGCGTCTTGGAATAAAGGTGTGTCTGCATCCCGTAGATCTCGGTCGCCATCTCCCAATTTCCCGACTCCGCCGGGGGATTGCTGCGCAGCTGGTCGTCGTGGAAATAGTAGTTCACGGTATCCAACCGGAACCCGTCGACGCCCCGATCCAGCCAGAAGCGCATCGTCTCGATCATCGCGTCCTGAACCTGCTGCTCATGGAAGTTCAGATCAGGCTGCGAGATCAGGAAATTGTGCAGGTAATACTGCCGCCGCCGCGGCTCCCATTCCCAGGCCGGGCCACCGAAGACGGACGGCCAGTTATTCGGCGGCGAGCCGTCGGGCTGCGGTTCGGCCCAGACATACCAGTTGGCCTTCGGGTTGTCCCGCGACTGGCGGCTTTCCTCAAACCACGGATGCTTGTCCGAAGAATGCGAGATCACCTGATCGATGATGACCTTCAGTCCCAGCCCATGGGCAGTTTCGACCAGCGTATCAAAATCCTCAAGCGTGCCGAACAGCGGATCGATATCGGTATAGTCCGACACGTCATAACCCATATCCTGCATCGGCGAAGTAAAGACCGGAGAGAGCCAGATCGCATCCGCACCAAGATCGGCAACATGGCCCAGACGGCGCGTGATCCCGGGCAGATCGCCAATACCGTCGCCAGTGCTGTCCTGAAAGCTTCGCGGATAGATCTGGTAGATCACCGCACCACGCCACCACTCGTTCATAATCGATTCCTTCGCCCAGTTCGGGAGCCAACGTCGCACCATTCGAATGGTTGCGCTAACGGTTTGATACGACTCGCAGCGGGTTGCGGAAAGCTGCCAGTCAAGACTTAAAAGCACCGAAATAAGGGGGCTTAGCCGGATTTTTATAGCCGCCCCGCCATGGACAAGGTGTCGCGGGGCTCCACTATTAAGAGTGCCAGTTGCCGGGCATTCTCCCGGCGCGCCAGCCCATAGGAGCCCCCGATGAGCCTGTCCCTCACCGTCAATGGCACCACCCGAGAGGTCGATGTCGACCCCGCCACCCCCCTTCTCTGGGTCATCCGCGACGAATTGCGGCTGACCGGCACGAAATTCGGATGCGGCATCGCCCAATGCGGTGCATGCACCGTCATGATCAACGGCCAACCGACGCGGTCCTGCGTGACCCCGGTCGATACCGTCACCGACACCGACATCACGACGATCGAAGCCGTGGACGGCCCCGAGGCCGAAGCGATCCAAGCCGCATGGGTCGAGCTGAACGTGCCGCAATGCGGCTATTGCCAGTCTGGTCAGGTCGTCAGCGCCACCGCGTTGCTTCAGGCGATCCCCAAGCCCACCGATCAGGAAATCGACGATGCGATGGCCGGCAATGTCTGCCGCTGCGCCACCTATGCCCGGATCCGCTCTGCGATCCGTCAGGCATCCGACACGCTGGAGGGCTGAGCCATGACATTGATCAAACCCACACGCCGCGCCTTTCTTGCCAGCACCGCCGGTCTCGTGATCGCGGTCGCGCTTCCTCAGGCCCGCCGCGCTGCCGCGCAGGCGCAGGGAGAGCAGAACTTCGCGCCCGACGCCTTCATCCGCATCGCACCGGACAACACCGTCACGGTCCTTATCAAGCATCTCGAGATGGGACAGGGCGCCAATACCGGCCTCGCTTCCCTCGTCGCCGAAGAGCTGGATGCAGACTGGGCCCAGATGCGCGCCGAAAGCGCGCCCGCCGATACCGCCCTCTACACCAATTTCGCCTTCGGCATTCAGGGCGTCGGCGGATCCACGGGCTTGGCCAATTCCTACACGCAAATGCGCAAGGCCGGCGCCGCCGCCCGCGCGATGCTGGTGGAGGCCGCCGCCCGCGAATGGGGTGTCGACGCTTCCGCCATCACGGTCGAGGCCGGGACCCTGACCGGCCCTGATGGCCAGACCGGCACATTCGGCGACTTCGCCGAGGCTGCATTGGACAGCGAAGTGCCCGCCGATCCCGCGCTCAAGGACCCGTCCGAATTCAAGCTGATCGGCCAGAAACTCACCCGGCTCGACAGCCCGGGTAAAAGCGATGGCACGTCCGAATTCACCATCGACATCTATCTCGACGGGATGGAGACGGTGGCCATCCTGCATCCGCCGAAATTCGGTGCGACCGTGGCCAGCGTGAACGATACAGCTGCGCTTGAAATCCCCGGCGTCATCCGCGTCGCCCAGATCCCGACAGGCGTCGCCGTCTACGGAACCAATACCTATGCCGCCTTCCAGGGCCGCGACGCGCTCGAGGTGGAGTGGGACGAAAGCGGCGCCGAAACCCGCTCTTCGGCCGAAATGGCGCAAGTCTGGGCCGAAGCGGCCCGCGGCGATGCCCGCGAGGTCGAGGCATCCGGCGATGTCGACGCCGCCTTCGCGAACGCTGCCACCACCCACGAGGCGGAGTTCGTTTTCCCCTTCCTCGCTCACGCTCCGCTCGAGCCGCTCGACGGCGTGATCCAGCTAAGCGACGGGGAGGCTGAGGTTTGGATGGGCTCGCAGCTTCAGACGGTCGATCACGGCACGCTCGCAGGCGTGCTTCAGATGGATCAAGCCAATGTCGCGCTCAACACGGTCTATGCGGGCGGCAGTTTCGGTCGCCGCGCCCAGCCTGCATCCGACTTTGCGGCAGAGCTGGCAAATGTCGCAGCCGCCGCTGGTCCGGGCGCCTACAAGCTTCTTTGGACGCGGGAGAATGACATTCGCGGCGGCAACTACCGTCCGCTGACCGTCCATCATCTGAAAGGTGCGCTGGATGCCGAGGGCAAGATCATCGGCTGGCAGAACACCATCGCCAACCAGTCGATCATCGCAGGCTCCCCGTTCGAGCAGATGATGCAGGACGGGCTCGATCCGACCTCCTACGAAGGCTCGACCCAGATGCCCTACGATTGGCCTGCGCACCGCGTCTCTTGGGCGCGGATGGAAAGCCAGGTGCCGGTCCTCTGGTGGCGGGCGGTGGGGCACACCCATACAGCCTATTCGACCGAAACCTTCCTGGACGAACTGCTTGAGATGGGCGGTCAGGACCAAGTGCAGGGACGGCTCGATCTTCTTAGCGCCGAGGCTGGCCGCGACCGCGCCGTGCTCGAACGCGTGGCCGACATGGCGGGTTGGTCTGGTCCCGGCACGGGCGACCGTCGCATGGGCATCGCGCTCCACGAAAGCTTCGGCTCCTACGTGGCGATGATCGCCGAGGTCGAGGATCGCGACGGCCATCCTTTCACGACCAAGGTCTGGTGCGCCGTCGATTGCGGCTTTGCCGTCAATCCCGACGTGGTGATCTCGCAGATGGAGGGCGGCATCGGCTTCGGCCTGGGCACGACGCTCTACAATGAGATCACGATCGAACAAGGCGGGCGCGTGCGTCAGTCGAACTTCGATCAATACCGGATGATGCGGATCTACGACATGCCGGAGGTTGAAGTCGCGATCGTGAATTCCGAGAACGATCCATCTGGCGTCGGAGAGCCGGGTTTGCCGCCCATCGCACCCGCCATGGCTAATGCCTGGAGGTCGCTGACCGGCGCAACACCGCGCCGCCTGCCGCTTCAGGACGCCGGTGTGTGAGGAGAAGATCATGAAAGTCATCACAATCGCGCTCGGCCTCGCACTGGCCGCAGGCTCCGCCATGGCGCAAGACCTTCGCCCTGTCTCCGAGTTCGAGGGGATCGAGAACGAGGCGGACCGCTCGGTCGCGCTGTTCGAAGAAATGACCAAGGTGATCCAGCACCCGCGCTGCCTCAACTGCCACCCGGTCAGCGAAAACCCCCGTCAGGGCGACGACATGGAGATTCACCATCCGATCGTCATTCGTGGCGGTCAGGCGGGCATGGGCATCGTCGGGATGGAATGCTCGACCTGCCACAGCGCGTCCAATGTGTCCTTCACCGGCGCCGAGGGCTCGATCCCCGGCCATGAGCCCTGGCACCTCGCGCCTGCCTCTATGGGCTGGATTGGCCTGACCCCGGGAGAGATCTGCGCCCAGCTCAAGGACCCCGCACGCAACGGCGACCGCTCGCTCGAGGATATCCACGATCACAACGCCAATGACGGCCTCGTCGGCTGGGCCTGGGACCCCGGAGAGGGCCGCACCCCTGCCCCCGGCAGCCAAGCCGAATTCGGCGACCTCACCCGAGCCTGGATCGACACCGGAGCCGTCTGCCCAAGCTAAGCTAACCCCAACCCCCCAAGGCGACAGTCTCGGGGGGCAGGCCACACGATGCTGCGATCCATTTGAAATCGTACGCAGATTCCAACCGGTTCCAGCTTTTATCACGGCAGTCATCGATATCCGTTGAGCGGACGAGACGTTCAACGAGCCCCTTCAATCTGAGTCTGGATGTTCTGTAGCAACGCAGTCCGCTCTTCGTCCGACAGCTTATCCAAATTGAAATGAAGCGGTCCCCAGCAGGAAGGAACCGCATATCTCAGATCTTTGGCATCCTCCCCGGCTTTCACAAGTCCAAGCAGCACGTCTGCGCCGGGGACGAAGCCAAGATACTCCAGACCTTCGGCCTCATACGTCAGAGCTTCGATCTGAAAGAACTCATCTGCACACGTCGCCACGGAAAACGCCTGATCACCCAAGCCGAACAGGTACTCTGCCTTTTCGTATTCAACCAGCCAGCACGATGCGTCCGTGCCCACGATCTCGACATCGACAACGGACGCGATGGCGATCGAGATATCCTGCGAGGCAACCTCGTCATAAGCGAAATCAGGATCTGGTTGGCAAGCCAGAGCAAGATCAGCAGAGAGCAGGCCCCCGAAGGCGCAATAACGTAAAATTTTATTCATATGGGTAGGATAGCCTTAGCGGAGGACGCTCAAAAGCCCGCTCTTCCATCACGAGCCACCGATGAGCGAAGGAGGCATTCGAGATATTCCTTGCGCGAGCTCCCTGTGCAATTGACCCAAAGTCGCAAACGGATCGGCATCAAATCGCGCTCTGAAGCCAGCGACCATCGATCATTCAATGCTGTCGCCTAGAAGATTAAACGCAGTCATTGCCACGCGAAGCCGCAACCATCTTTCCTCCGCCCGCGCCCCGGTCTAGCGTCGCGGCATGGCGGAAGACTGGCATCTCGGCGTCGACATCGGCGGCACGTTCACCGACCTCGTCCTGGAGGGCGCGGGCACATCGCGGACGCTGAAGGTTCTGACCACCCATAACGCGCCCGACGATGCAATCATGGCCGGTCTCGCGCGTCTGACCGGCGAAGCGAGGATCACACCCTCCGATCTCACGCGGATCATTCACGGCACAACCCTCGCGACCAACGCGCTGATCGAACGCCGCGGAGCAAAAACTGCCTTCGTCACCACCGAAGGCTTCCGCGACGTGCTCGAGATGCGGACGGAAAGCCGGTTCGAGCAATACGATCTGAACCTTGTCCTTCCTGATCCCGTGATCCCACGCAAGGATCGCCATGTCATCGCGGGCCGCCTCCTCGCCGATGGCAGCGAGCTGACGCCCTTGGATTTCGACGCCGTACCCGCCCTCGCCGAGCGCCTAAAGGACTACGAGAGCATCGCCATCGGTCTGCTTCACGCCTATGCCAACCCCGCCCACGAACAGGCCTTGCGCGAAGCGCTCAGCAAAGCCCTCCCCGGCATTCCCATCTCGATCTCGTCCGAAGTTTCGCCGCAGATGCGCGAATACGAGCGCTTCTCCACCACCTGCGCCAATGCCTATATCCGCCCGCTGATGGAAGCCTATTTGACGCGCCTCGCCGGGCGCCTGACCGAGGCGGGCGCGGGCTGCCCGGTCTTTCTCATGCATTCAGGCGGCGGGATCATGGCGCTGGATCAGGCGGCACTCTTCCCCGTCCGGCTGGTGGAAAGCGGCCCGGCGGGCGGCGCGATCTTCGCCGCCGATCTGGCGCGGCGGCATGGTCTGGACCGCGTGCTCAGCTTCGATATGGGCGGGACCACCGCCAAGATCTGCCTGATCCGGGGCGGCGCGCCCAAGACCGCGCGCGTTTTCGAGGTCGCGCGCTCTTATCGGTTCAAGAAAGGGTCGGGCATGCCGATCTCGATCCCTGTGATCGACATGGTCGAGATCGGAGCAGGCGGCGGCTCTCTGGGATCGGTCGATGCGCTGAGCCGCATCGCGGTCGGTCCCGAAAGCGCCGGATCCGAACCGGGCCCGGCCTGCTATGGACAGGGCGGAGAGCGCCCCGCCGTAACCGACGCAGACCTGCTCCTCGGCAAGCTCGACCCCGAGAATTTCGCGGGCGGCGAGATCCGTCTGCATCCGGACCGCGCCGAGGCAGCAATGACCGCGCATATCGGAACGGCGCTGGACCTTGAGGCGACCGAAGCCGCGCGCGGCATGGCCGAGGTCGTGGACGAGACGATGGCCAATGCCGCCCGCGTCCACGCCGTCGAGAATGGAGAAGATCCGGCGGACTACACGATGATCGCCTTCGGCGGCGCGGCCCCCCTCCATGCCGGGCGGCTATGCGAAAAGCTAGGCATCAACCGGCTGCTGGTGCCCAAGGGCGCAGGCGTCGGCTCGGCCATCGGGTTCCTGCGCGCGCCGGTCAGTTTCGAGGCGGCGCGCTCCCGGCCCGAACGGCTGGACAGCTTCGATGCGGGCGCGGTGGCGGACCTGCTGGACGACCTGAATCGCGAGGCGCGCACCATCGTCGAGGCCTGTGCGCCCGGGGTGGAGGTCGAGCGCCTGGTGACGGCGCAAGTCCGCTATGTCGGGCAAGGCTGGGATATCCCCGTGCGGTTGCCCGGCCTTGCGCCCAAGGTCGAAGAGATTGCGGAGACCTTCGAAGAAACCTACCGCGCGCTCTTCTCCCGCACCGTCGAAAACCTGCCGGTCGAGGTCACCTCCTGGGCGGTCGAAGTCCGCACCGCACAAACCGAAGCTCCGCCCGTGCCCGCCGCCATGAACGGTGCGCCAGTCAAACCGGAGTCGCTCCGCACATTCATCGACCCGGCCAGCGGCGCCGCGGCCACCGCCAAGGTCGTCCCGCGCGACGCCCTCACCGACGGCGCGTCCTGCGCCGGCCCCGCCTTCCTGACCGAACGCGAAACCACCATCGTCGTCCCTGCAGGCTTTACCGCCACAGGCCGCGCCGACGGCACAATCGACATCCGGAGAACCACATGAGCATCGCCCATCAGGTCATGTGGACCCGCCTCATCTCCATCGTGGAGGAGCAGGCCCAGGCGCTCATCCGTACCGCCTTCTCCCCGTCCGTCCGCGAGGCAGGCGACCTTTCCGCAGGCGTCTACGATGCGCAAGGCAGCATGCTCGCCCAAGCGGTTACGGGAACCCCGGGCCACGTGAACGCCATGGCCGACGCGGTCGCCCATTTCATCCGCGAAATCGGCGAAATGGCCGAAGGCGACGTCTATCTGACCAACGATCCCTGGATGGGCACCGGGCACCTGCACGACATTACCGTCGTCACCCCGGTCTTTCGCGGCGGCCTCGTCGGCTTTTTCGCCTGCACCGCCCATGTCGTCGATGTCGGCGGGCGCGGCTTCGGAGCCGATGGCAACTCAGTCTACGAGGAAGGGCTCCAGATCCCCATCATGCGCTTCGCCACGGCGGCAGGCCCCGACCGGACGCTGCTGGCGCTGATCCGCGCCAATACCCGTGTGCCGGACCAACTGATCGGCGACCTGCACGCGCTGGCAACCTGCAACGATGTCGGCATGGCCCGCCTTCTGGGCATGATGGACGAGTTCGACATCGCCGATCTCACCGCAATCTCGGACCACATCCGGACCGCCTCGCGAACAGCCACCATCGAGCGGATCGCGGCGCTCCCCCGGCAACAGGCGACCGGCGCTATGCGGATCGACGGCTATGCCGCTCCGGTCGATCTGAAGGTGCAGCTCAGCACTCAAGCCGACCATGTCGCCTGCAGCTTTGATGGGACCTCCGGCCTTGACCCCAAGGGGATCAACGTGCCGATGGTCTACACGAAGGCCTATGCCTGCTACGCGCTCAAATGCGCCATCGCACCCGAGATCCCAAACAATGCCGGATCGCTCGAACCCTTTCGCATCACCGCGCCCGAAGGGTCGATCCTGAACGCGCCGCGCCCCGCGCCGGTCTCTTTGCGGCACGTGATCGGGCACCTGATCCCCGACGCGGTCTTCGACGCGCTTGCCCAGATCCTGCCGGGTCAGATCCCGGCCGAGGGGGCAGGGGCGCTTTGCAACTTCCAGCTCTCGTTGCAGGGGCCAGACAATGCCCGCGCCGAAATCCTGACCTTCAATTCCGGTGGCTCCGGCGCGCGGCCCGCCCATGACGGGCTGAACGCGACGGCCTTCCCCTCCGGCGTGATGACCATGCCCGTCGAGGCGACCGAACAGGCCGGTCCCGTCATCATCCACCGCAAGGAGCTGCGCCCCGATAGCGGCGGCGCCGGGCGCCAACGCGGCGGCCTTGGGCAATATATGGAAGTCGGCGCCCGCGACGGCTGGCAAATGGATCTCTCAGCCATGCTCGACCGCGTGGGTCACCCCGCGCGTGGCCGGGACGGCGGCAGGAACGGCGCGCCGACCGAGATCGCTCTGAGCGATGGAACAAAGCTTCGCGCCAAAGGCAAACAGCGGATCCCGCAAGGCAGGACCGTCCGCTTCGCCTTCCCTGGCGGCGGCGGCTACGGTCCTCCGGCAGAGCGACCGCGCGAGGCCATAGAGCGGGACATCGAAGGCGGCTATATCTCGGCAGAAGCCGCGCGCCGCACCTATGGAGAAGAGCCATGAGCGACACCTACGATATCGTCATCATTGGCGGCGCGATGATGGGATCCTCCGTCGCCTGGTGGCTCTCGCGCCATCCGGATTTCGACGGATCCATCCTGATCGTCGAACGTGATCCGACCTACGAATTCGCCTCGACGACCCACACCAACAGCTGCATCCGCCAGCAATTCGGAACCGAGATCAACGTACGCGTCTCGCAATTCGGCGTCGATTTCATCCGCAATTCCCGCGACTATCTCGGCGCGGACGCCCCGGATATGCCATTCCGCGAATTCGGCTATCTCTATCTTGCAGGCGATGAAGAGTTCGCCGGGCAACTCAGACGCAACCACGCCGTTCAGGTCCTGCTCGGCGCCGATACCCTCCTGCTCGAGCCGCAGGAGATCAAAGAGCGTTTCCCCTTCATGTCGACGGAAGGGCTCGTCATGGGCAGTCTTGGCGCCAGCGGTGAAGGCTATTTCGACGGCCACGGCATCCTCGCCATCTGGCGCGAGCAGGCCAAGGCCGCGGGCGTCCAGCGCCGGACAGGCGAGGTGGTCGAGATCCCGCGCGACGGCGACCGCGTGAGAGGCGTCGTAATGGCCGACGGAACCCGGATCGACGCAGGCGCCCTCGTCAACTGCGCCGGGCCGCGCGCCGCCCAAGTGGCGCACATGGCCGGGATCGACGTGCCGGTCGCCCCCTGCCGGGCCTATTCCTTCGTCTTCGACACCGCAGAGCCGCTCCCCGTCGATCTGCCCCTCACCATCACCCCCAACGGCGTGCATGTCCGCCCTGACAGCCGCACCCGCTATCTGGCCGGCTGCATGGATAAGGCCGGGGCCGGGGCGGCCTATGACGATTTCGACATGGATCCGGATATCTGGATGGACCATGTCTGGCCCACATTGGCCGCGCGCATTCCGCCGTTCGAGCGGATCAAGGTCTCCAGCGAATGGGTCGGTCACTACGCGCTCAACACACTCGATCACAACGCGATCGTCGGGCTTACGCCGGATCTTGCGAACTTCTATCTTTGCAACGGCTTTTCCGGCCACGGCCTTCAGCAATCGCCCGCCATGGGCCGCGGCTTGGCCGAGCTGATCGCAACCGGCAGCTACCAGACGCTGGACCTTGCGCCGCTCGGCTACGACCGGATCGCCGCGCGCCAACCGCTTCTCGAACCTGCCGTCATCTGAAGGACCCTGCCCATGCCGCTTTTCAAGAAACTCGTCCTGACCGGCGCCTGCGGGGCGCTGGGCTCCCAGCTGCGCGAGCCGCTCTCGCGCATGACCGATCACCTGCTGTCCGTCGATATCTCGGACTGCCCCGAGGATCTGCACGATGGCGAGACCTTCACTCAGGCCGATATCGGCGAGATGGATCAGGTCCTGCCGCTGATGGAAGGCGCCGACATGGTCGTCCATTTTGCAGGCATCCCCGACGAGGCGCCGTTCGAGAAGCATCTCGGCCCCAGTATCGTCGGCTCCTACAACATCTGGGAGGCCGCCCATAAGCACGGCGTGCGCCGGATCGTCTATGCCTCATCGGTCCATGCGGTCGGTATGCATCCCTCAGCCGACGGGATCGACCTGACCGCGCCGCACCGGCCCGATACATTCTATGGCCTCGGCAAATGCTTCACCGAGGATCTGGCGCGTCTTTATTGGGAAAAACGCGGTCTCGAGGCGGTGTGCCTGCGCATCTTCTCCTGCCAGCCAGAGCCCGCCAATATGCGCGCTTTGGGCACCTGGCTCAGCTACGGTGACCTGATCCGGCTGGTGGAGCGCTCTCTCAACACGCCGACCGTTGGCTTTACGCCGGTCTACGGCGTCTCCAACAACGACCGGTCGCCGGTGAACAACCATCAAGCGGCCTATCTCGGCTACAAACCGCAGGACAACGCCGAGGACTATTACGAGACAGTCATCGCCACCGCGCGCCCGGCCGATCCGCAAGACCCCTCCCAGATGCGGCTGGGCGGCCCTTTCGCCATCGTGCCTTTGGGCGAAAGCGGCGTCGCCATGATCAAGAAGCTGGGCGAGCAGTCCAATTGAGGACTGTCGCGTCCCGGGCTTGACCCGGGACCTCCGCGCGCGAGGACAGGTAGAGGCCCCGGATCAAGTCCGGGGCGTGTTCCGCCCGGTCAAAACGTCAGCTCGAACCGGGCACCGCCTTGCGACGGGGCCAGCGTGATCTGCCCACCTTGCGCATCGATCAGCCGCCTCAGGATCGCAAGGCCCATCCCTGTGCCGCCAGTGTCGCGCCGGGTGGTGAAATAGGGATCGAAGACCCGGTCCCGATTGCCGTCCGAAATCCCCGGCCCGTCATCCTCGACCCACAGCAGCCCATCCTCGACCCCTGCCGTCAGACGGCTCGCGCCTGCCTCCGCCGCGTTGCGCGCCAGATGGGTCAGGACCAGCATCAATGCCTCCGGCGAGAGCGGCACCTCGCCATCGCGCGCAACTTCGATCGGCAGGGCGTGCCCGGTCATCGCCTCCGACAACCGCGCGAACCCCCGCGCGCCTTCGGTCGCCCGCGCCCAGTCGCGCTGCACATCGACAAGTCGCGTCATCCGGGTGGCGGCCTCCGCGATCTGACCGGCCAGCTTGATCCGCGTTGCCTCGTCCACATCCCCTTCGAGCAATTCCGCCGCTCCCGCCACGATCGTCAGCGGCGATTTCAGCTCGTGCGTGACGTGATCGGTATAAGCGCGGATCGTCGCCTCCCGGTTCTGCAGGACATGCCCCATCCGCAGGACCGTCCCGCCCAGATCACGCAGCTCGGACGTCCCGTAATGATCCAGCGGCGCGATCGGCGCCCCCCGGCTGATCGCAGAGGCGCGCGTCGCCAGCTCCCGGATCGGGCGCAGCAGAAGCCGCCACAGCAGGAAGCCTAGCACCGCCGTGATCAAAAGCCCCACCGCAAGGACCGCATAGGCCTTCGTCCAGGTCATGGGATAGGAGAGCAGGCGCGCCAGATAGAGGCCCGCAAACGGCGTGCCAAGCACCGCCAGAAGCGTGCCGCCCAGAACGATTGCCAGCGACGGGCGCCATTTGCGGCGGATCTCGGTCAACGGCAGCGCATCAGGCGCACGGCCCCATCCGGATGCCCACGCCATGCACCGTCTCGATGGCATCGATGCAGCCCGCCTCGTCCAGCTTGTGGCGCAGGTTGCGCAGATGGCTGTCGAGCGTCCGGTCGCTCACATTCACGTTCGTGCCGTAGACCGCATCGACCAGCTGCGGCCGGGCCAGGACGTGGTCGGGATGGCTCATCAGCTTGGCCAGGATCTCCATCTCGCGCGCGGTCAGCGTGACCGAGGCCCCGCCGATCTCGCACAGATGCCGGTGCGGATCGAGCGTCAGCCGCCCCCGGCGCAGGATGGGATCGGCCGTTGGCTGGCCTCGCTTGAGGATCGCTTTGATCCGCGCCACCAGCTCACGCGGCGAAAACGGTTTGGAGACATAGTCATCGGCCCCCATCTCGAGCCCGACGATCCGGTCGATCTCGTCCTGCCGGGCGGTCAGGAACAGGATCGGCACATCGGAGCTCTTGCGCAGCTCGCGGCACACTTCGAGCCCGTCCCGCTCGGGCATCCCGATATCGAGCACGATCAGCCCCGCGCGCCCGCTCTGGCCCAACCGCAGAGCCGCATCGCCATCGGCGGCCTCGAACGTGCCATAGCCCGCCTGCTCGATGGCGATCTTCAAGACGTTGCGGATGGCCGGGTCATCGTCGACGATCAGGATTTCGGTCACGGGCGGGGTCCTTTACGGGGCGCAGAGTGGCGCGCTTTGTCTGCCAAGGAAAGTGCGCAAGATGTTTTGCAAAAGCGCCCGTGCCGGATGTGCAAATTTCGTGCAGGCATGCTAGGCGGACGCCCATGAGCCCGACCCTCTCCAGCGCCTCGCTCGATGGCACCGATCTGCGCCGCGACATCCCCGTCCCGGAAAGTCACCGGACGGAGGGATACGAGGCCGCGTTCGATGCGACGACGCTTTGGTATGACGCGATTGCAGGTCCAGACCGGACATGGCTTGTCTGCCCCAAACTGCTGAATTTCGAAGATCTTCTGCGCGGCGTGATGATGCGTATCGACGGGCAGGCGGCGCCGGTCCTGCGTATCCGAAGCTATCGCAGGCACGATGTGGTCGAGCTGGAGGGAACCGGATCCGAACTGGCGCTCGAGGCGGGCGATCACGGGTTTACCTGCCCGATCTCGCCGCTCGAAACGGACCGTTTCGCGGGCCTGAACGCCCATGTCGCGATCTCCAAGGATAACGATCTGGTCTGGCTCGCCGATTTTGCGCGGTTTCACATCCAGCATCACGGTCTAGAGGCGATGCTGCTCTTCGATAACGGCTCCACGGCCACCAGCATCGAGGAGATCGAGACGACGCTCCGCGCCACCGGCCTGCGCGAGGTGCTCGTCGTGCCCGCCCCGTTCCCCTACGGCCCTCGCGGCACGCCGCCCTATGCGCGGCGCACGAAGTTCTTGCAGACCGCGCTGCTCAATATCGCGCGGCTGCGGTTTCTGGGACAGGCGCGGGCCGTGCTGCAATGCGATATCGACGAACTGGTCTGGAGCGAGGGTGGCTCGATCTTCGACCGCGCCGCCGAAAGCCGCTTGGGTCTTGTCCGGTTCAAGGGGCTCTGGCACAGCCCGCCTCAGGACAGCGAAGGGCCTTATCGCCACCAGGACCATATCCGGCAGCGCGCCAAGGATCCCGGCAGCCCGACGAAATACGCGCTGCGTCCGGACAGTCTGCTTGGACGGCAAAGCTGGGACATACATGACATCGAGGGCCTGCCGACGCCGCTTTCGGTAACGCCAAGGGCCGGATACCTGCATTGCAGAGGGATCTCGACCGACTGGAAAGGGAATAACCGGACCAGACCCTCCGTGTCGGTTCCCAGTCCAAAGGCCGAGCGGCTTTTGGCTGGCACCGATTGGGAAGCGCCCTGATTGTGCGGGATTGTAAGCGGCAAGCGGGGAGGGGGCTCTGCCCCCACGTCAGCTGTCGCTGACGCCCCCCGAGGTATTTCAAGCAAGATGAGGACAGAGCGTGGCTCTTGTTTCTCGAAGTGAGGCGTTAGGGTTAATATGTGGTGGTACCGTCGGCAGTGACCTCGATGCGACGCGGCAGGCGCGGGCATTAAGGTTAATTTGTGCCGAGGTCAGCGGCGACGCTGGAGGTGCAGCTTGGAGGTCTTCGAGGCTCGACCGGTTATCGACGCATTAAGGTTAATTCAGAGCGTGAGTGGCATCGGTTTGCTGCGAGTAAGCGATGCCTGATGAACAAGAGGCCGTACAGAGCGCCCTGCGTTGAGGTCACTCTGCGCGGCAACTAGTGCGCGCTAAGTTAATGCGGTCATTGGTCGGGAAGAGAGGCCGGGAAACGAGAATAGAAGTAGCGTCAAGACCGAGGAAACGGACAGGTCGAAAGAGAGGTGCGCAGAGTATAATACTCAGGTCCTCTATCTCGAAATGTATTAACCTTAACCGATTTTAAGGTTAACCGACCCCGCGATTATGCGTGGATAGATCAGTGGCCAATGTCGGGCTGGATGAGATCTTGTGCAGCATGTTCAGCACATATCGGTGGCGTTCTCATCGAGAGGATCCGAACCGGCTGCCTTCAACCGCAAGCGTCGCGGATCGCACGCATATTCGCACCATAGGGGCCGGGGCTCTCGGCAGATCCGCCCTTGAAGACAGCCGATCCGGCAACAAGCACATCCGCCCCCGCCGCCACGAGCCCGGGAGCGGTGTCCGGTGTGACGCCGCCGTCGATCTCGATATGGACCTCGCGGTCCCCGATCATCTCTCGCAGGGTCGCGACCTTGCTCTCGAGCGGGATAAACGACTGCCCGCCGAAGCCGGGATTGACCGTCATGACGCAGATCAGATCGATAAGATCCAGAACATGCTCCACCGCGCTTGCCGGGGTGCCGGGGTTGAGCGCCACGCCCGCCTTGCAGCCCGCGCCGCGGATCGCCTGGAGCGTGCGGTGGATATGCGGACCGGCCTCGACATGGGCGGTGATGATATCGGCTCCAGCCTCGGCAAAGGCGTCGATATAAGGATCGACCGGCGCGATCATTAGATGCACGTCCAGCACCGTTCTCACATGCGGACGCAACGCTTTGACCATCGGCGGGCCGAAGGTCAGGTTCGGCACGAAATGGCCGTCCATCACGTCGATATGCACCCAATCGGCGCCCTGATCCTCAACCGCCCGGCACTCCGCTCCGAAATTGGCGAAGTCCGCCGCCAGAATGGACGGCGCGATCTTGAGCGAACGATCGAATGGCATGGCAACCCCCTGAATCAGACCCTGACCTTGTGCGATGTCTCAGCCGGATTGTCACGACCGGCGGCGCCTTGCCGAAATGTCGCACCGGGTCTGATACAACCCCAGCACGAGTGCTATAGCCTGACACCATGTCGATTATCCAGATTCTCAGCGAGGATATCCTCGCTCCCGGGGATGCGCTGCATTTCAGCCGGTCCATCCTGCCGCGCACCCGTCAGACTCGCCTGCACGGCCATGATTTCCACGAGGTTTTCTGGATCCAGCATGGCCGCGCCCGGCACAAGATCAACGGCGAGGTCCAGGAGCTGGACGAAGGCGATCTCATCTTCATCCGACCGGGTGACGTACACGGACTGCAAGGGCGGGGGGAGGAGACGCATATGGTCAACCTCATCCTCGCCGATACGGTCCTGACCCCACTGCGGCATCGTCATGACAGTCTGAACGGCCGGTTCTTCTGGTCCGAGGACACGTTGCCGGCACGGCATCGCCGTGACAGCCGCCAACTGGCCGATCTGTCGCGCAACGCTTTGATGCTGGAAACCGGCGCGCGCACACCGCTCGAGGCGGAGGCGTTTCTCCTGCCGCTTCTTGGGGACCTGATGCCCGCTGCGAGCGGGGTGAGCGAAGGTGCGCCCGACTGGCTTATCGATGCCTGCGCCGCCGCCCGCGATCCCAAGGTCTTTCGCGACGGCGCCGCCGGGTTCGTCCGCGCCAGCGGCCGCGCCCATGCCCATGTCAGCCGCACGGCGCGTCGCCACTTGGGACAAAGCCCGTCGGAATACATCAACCGGATCCGGATGGAGCATGCCGCCCGCCGCCTCGTTGGAACCGAGGACAGCCTGGCCGAGATCGCCGAGGAATGCGGCCTGCCCAATCTCAGCCATTTCCACCGGCTCTTCCGTGCCCAGCACGGCCTGACGCCCCATGCCTACAGACGTCAGCGGCAGCGGCACCTTGTGACGCCGGTCTGACCTCGCGGCTCATCTTGAAGTGGCGGACGGGCCGTGAAAGAGTTGGACATTCCTTCCAGGCCGGACCCCGCCTCCCATGTCGCAAACCGATACCGCGCTTCAGACCGCCTCATCCCATCTTCCGCAGCCCGTCGAGACTCGCAATCCCGGCCTGCCGCTGGACCTGTCTTGGGTGCGGGCCGTGCAGGCCAATACGTCGGCCATCGAGCGTCGGGCCGCGACCTTGCCGGGGCGCCGGTCGGTCAAGAAGGACTACCAAGCGGCCTGGCTGCTCAAGGCGATCACCTGCATCGATCTGACCACGCTGGCGGGGGACGACACGCCCGGCCGCGTCCGCAGGCTTTGCGCCAAAGCCCGCCAACCGGTGCGGGCCGACCTGCTCGAGGCGCTCGGCATGGACGGGATCACGACGGGTGCGGTCTGCGTTTACCACGACATGGTAGAGACCGCGGTCGAGGCCCTGCACGGCACCGGCATTCCCGTTGCCGCCGTGTCGACCGGCTTTCCGGCAGGGCTGTCTCCGTTGCATCTGCGGATCGCCGAGATCGAGGAAAGCGTCAAAGCAGGCGCCCACGAGATCGACATCGTCATCTCGCGCCGCCATGTCCTGACCGGCGACTGGCAAGCGCTTTATGACGAAATGCGCGCCTTTCGCGAGGCCTGCGGCGAAGCGCATGTCAAAGCGATCCTCGCCACCGGAGAGCTGGGAACGCTCCGAAATGTAGCCCGCGCCTCCCTTGTCTGCATGATGGCGGGGGCCGACTTCATAAAGACCTCCACCGGCAAGGAGCCGGTCAACGCCACGCTTCCGGTAACGCTGACGATGATCCGCGCGATCCGCGATTATCACGAGCGCACTGGGATCCGCGTCGGCTACAAACCCGCGGGCGGGATCTCAAAGGCGAAGGACGCTCTCGTCTATCAGGCGATGATGAAAGACGAGCTCGGGGACCGCTGGCTGCAGCCCGATCTCTTCCGGTTCGGGGCTTCCTCCCTTCTGGGCGATATCGAGCGCCAGCTCGAGCATCATGTGACCGGCGCCTATTCCGCCGGGTGGCGCCATGCGATCGGGTGAGGCGCAGACTGAAACGCCGGATTTGCATATTTATGACAAGATGAAGCAGGGAGCTGCGCCATGACCGTCAAGGAAATCTTCGAGACGATGGAGTACGGCCCCGCGCCCGAAAGCGCCTCCGAAGCGCTGGCGTGGATCAATCGGAATGGCGCGCGGTTTGGTCATTTCATCGGCGGCGCTTTCACCGAGCCGGGCGAGACCTTCGAGACGAAGAACCCGGCAACGGGAAAAACGCTCGCGGCGGTCACGCTGGGCAAGGCCGAGGATATCGAAGCCGCCGTCAAGGCCGCCCGCAAGGCGCAGCCGAACTGGGTGGCTCTGGGTGGGCACGGACGGGCGCGGGTGCTCTATGCCATCGCGCGGATCCTGCAAAAGCAGTCGCGGCTCTTTGCGGTGCTAGAGACGCTCGATAACGGCAAACCGATCCGCGAGAGCCGGGACATCGATATCCCGCTCGCGACGCGGCATTTCTACTATCACGCAGGCATGGCGCAGCTGATGGAAGACGAGCTTCCGGGCCGCGAGGCGCTGGGCGTCTGCGGGCAGATCGTGCCTTGGAACTTCCCGCTCCTGATGCTCGCCTGGAAGATCGCGCCAGCGCTGGCCATGGGTAATACCGTCGTGCTGAAACCGGCGGAATATACGCCGCTAACCGCGCTCCTCTTCGCGTCGATCTGCGCAGAGGCGGGCGTTCCCCCGGGCGTCGTGAATATCGTTACTGGAGACGGCTCGACCGGTGCCGCGCTGGTGGAGGCTGAGGTTGACAAGATCGCCTTTACCGGCTCCACCGAAGTCGGCCGCCGGATCCGCGAGCAGACCGCCGGAACCGGCAAGGCCCTGACGCTCGAGCTGGGCGGCAAGTCTCCCTATATCGTCTTCGACGACGCCGATCTGGATTCCGCCATCGAAGGGCTGGTTGACGCGATCTGGTTCAATCAGGGCCAGGTCTGTTGCGCAGGCTCGCGCCTTCTGGTGCAGGAGAATATCGCGGAGCGGTTCCACACCAAGCTGCGCGCCCGGATGGACGGGCTCAGGATTGGCGATCCGCTCGATAAGGCGATCGATATCGGCGCCATCATCGACCCGGTCCAGCTTCAGGCCATCACCCGCATGGTCGACAGCAACACGGCCGGTCACATCCACCGCGCCGCCACGCCGCTGCCCGCCGACGGTGCCTTCTATCCGCCGACGCTGATCTCTGGCCTCTCGCCCGCCGATCCACTCATGCAAGAGGAGATCTTCGGCCCCGTCCTCGTCTCCACGACGTTCCGCACGCCCTCCGAAGCGATCCAGATCGCCAACAACACGCGCTATGGCCTCGCCGCGACGATCTGGACCGAAAACATTAACCTCGCGCTCGATATCGCGCCCAAGCTCGTCTCCGGGATCGTCTGGATCAACGGCACGAACATGATGGACGCCGCCGCAGGCTTTGGCGGCGTGCGCGAAAGCGGCTTCGGACGCGAAGGCGGATGGGAAGGGCTTGCGGCCTACACCCGGCCTGTCGGCAAGAGCAAATCGCTTGAGCCGATTACGCCGTTCGAAGGCAAGGACGAAGGCACCGGGGCACTCGACCGGACGGCGAAGCTCTATATCGGCGGCAAGCAGGCCCGGCCCGATGGCGGCTATTCCCGCGCGGTTCACGGGCCCAAGGGCGCTTTGCTCGGGCACAGCTCGCTCGCCAACCGCAAGGACGTGCGAAATGCCGTCGAAGCGGCCCATGCCGCCAAGGGCTGGAGCAAGACGACCGCCCATCTGCGGGCGCAGATCCTCTATTACATCGCCGAAAACCTCGCCGCCCGCGCGGCCGAGATCGCCTCGGTGCTTGACGCCATGCAAGGCGGCAAAGGCGGCGGAGCGCAGGTCGAGCAATCTATCCAGCGGCTCTTCACCTATGCTGCCTGGGCCGACAAGCTTGACGGCGCGGCCAAACCGGTACCGATGCGCGGCACGGCGCTTGCGATGCGCGAGTCGGTCGGCGTGATTGGCGCGCTTTGCCCCGATGACGCGCCGCTTCTGGGGCTGGTCAGCGTCATGGGCGCGGCCATGGCCATGGGCAACCGGTCGGTGCTTGTCGCCTCCGAGCCCTTCCCGCTGGCCGCGCGCGAGCTCATCCAGGTGCTCGAGACGTCCGACGTGCCCGGCGGCGTCGTCAATATCCTGACCGGCAGCCACACTGAACTTGCCGGACCGCTCGCCAGCCACATGGATGTGGATGCCGTCTGGAGCTTCTCCTCCTCCGACATCTCGGCCGAGATCGAAAAGGCCTCCGCCGGCAATCTCAAGCGCAGCTGGGTCAATCACGGCAAGACCCGCGACTGGAACCTGAGCGACGCGCGCCCCTTCCTGGAGGCCGCGACCGAGATCAAGACGATCTGGACTCCCTACGGCGAAGGCTAGGCGGCAGATTTTTCTAGAAAAATCTGGACCTCAAAATCTTCTAGAAGATTTTGCTCTTAAGGATTTTCTAGAAAATCCTTTCACCCCCGCGGCTTGCTGCGCCACGTCCCCAGCCAGCGCGAGATCCGACCGGTCGTATCGTCGTATTTTGCATCCAGCCGGTCGAGCGCTGGCGAGATCCGGCTTCGCTTGAAGCGGATCCAGCGCGCCGTCACGTACCAGATGAACGAGATCACGAAGAACCAGCAAATGATCGCGATCCACGGCACGATCGTGACATCGGGACCGGAGACAGGACGGATCGAGATCGCATTGGGATAGATCGAGAGGTAAGGGATCCGCACACCGTAATGCCCAATAGCCGCCCATTGCGCGTTATTGGGATCGGGTGACCGGAGGGAACTCGCCTCGGTCTGAAGGTTGGCCGTGTCGAACTTGAAATAGGGCGGCCAGCTCCAGCCAGTATCCTCATTGCGATAGACCATCGGCTTGCCGTTGCGCTGCACCGTCTGGATGAAGAAGACGTCGCGCGTATCGTTGACCGCCTGACCGCTATCGGGCTGCGACCAGAACAGCGTGTTCTCCCCGCCCAGATCGACGCGCCGCACCTCGGTTTCGACAACGCGGACCACATCGGTCTGCGGCAGCGTGTAGTACAGGAACGACGCCAGAATGACGGCCACGCTCCCCCAGAAGATCCATCTTAGATAAAAGACCATTGCCGCCTCACATGTGGTTCACGGTGTAGATGATAGTGCCGATCGCCGCGATGGGCACCACATAGACCAGAAGGATCAGCTTGCGCCGCATCGATCCGTCATATTCGGCCAGCCCGTCCCGGATGAAGCTGTCCTTGGCCGCAGGCGTCAAGGCGGGATCCATGGCCCGCCGCGCCTCGAATTCGGTCTCCAGCTTTTCGCGGCGCGCCAGCCGGGAATAGATCGACAGGCACACGAAAACCACCGTCTGAACGATCAGCAGGATGACGAGAAACCGAATGAACACCATGACCTATCTCCTCACCGAACCCCAGGGACCGACCCGCTCGATAAGGTCGGGAGCCTTGATCTGCTGCGGCTCCTCCATCGGCGCGTCATGCCCGAAAAGCGCATCGCGCGCACCCGCCTTGTCGACCGCGTATTCCCTCTCGAGGAACCGCGCGACGTACTCTTTCTTGGCCTCCGGCCAGTCCGCATAGGCGGCGTAAAACGCCTCCTTGTGGCAGATGAACAGCTGCCGGATATCCAGCGGACACAGCTCGGCCAGAAGCATGTTGACCAGATCCGCATCCGGATGGCGCGCTGCCCGCAGCGTGTAGAAATAGGCCGGATGCTCGCTGGTGATCGTGGGCCAGGGCCCGTCGCTTTCGGCCCAGCGCAACAATGCGGAGAGGCCATGGAACGCCTCGGGCAACCGGTCGCGGTAGCGCCGCGCCAACGCACGCATATCCGCCCGTGTCGTCTGGCTTAGATCGGCGCCCATATGCCCTGCAATATCGACGATGATGAAATCCATCTTCTGCCGCAGAACCGCCGACGCATCGAGGCCCCGCGCCTCGATGAGCGACTCCGCCAGACCGTTCTCCTGCAGGAACTGTGCAATCCCCGTCCGTTCGGAAAAATCCAGCACCCGCTCCACCGGCAGGTCCTCCAGACCGTCCCGGGGACCGGCCGCGATGACCGCCGGATGCGCCACATCGCGCATCACGTAAAGCCCGCCGAAATGCGCTGTCCAGAAGTTGCCCTGCTCGAACTCCATCTCGCTCAGCGTCACCGGATTGCGCGAGACATCGCCCGTCGCTTTGGCGATATCGATCATCTCGGCAATCAGGACATCGTCGTACCAGGCATCCTCGACGGTGCGAAACTTTTGGATCTTCTCGCGCAGACGTGCGGCCTGCCGGACGGCGCCGCCTGTCGTGTCGGCTTCGACCTTCACTTTGCGGATATCGAAAAGCCGCGCGGGCGTCTCGGCCCCGTAGATGGAATTGACCAGCTCCCCGGCCACCGCATCCCGTGCGGTCAGCGCGAACAGCTGCGCCTCGTTCTCCTCGATGAACTTGCGCAACACCCCGCGCGAGGTCGAGAACTTCACATTCAGCAGCGGCGCGGTCTTCTGATCGGTGGTCAGCAGAATGAACTGCCGGTTCACGCCCTCGTGGTTGAGGTAAATCTCATCGCCAAGCTCATGCCCGATCTCAGGCGAATAGCCCGACAGATCGATATGGAACTCCGTCAGCTCGGTCCGCCGCCCCGTCAGATGCTCCAGCGCGCGATTGTACCGCTCGACCAGTACCGGAGAAGAGACCTCCACCAGATTGCCGAACATCAGCCCGCGCTCGATTAGCCGCCTCATAGGCCGCCGCCTTTGCCCTGGCGAAAGAGCCGGGACCTCACCATTCCGCCTCTTTCCAGCGGCGGGGCATCGAGGAGACGGTCAGCAGCAGGACCGGCCCCCAGAAGAGCCCGGACAGGGCCGCGATGCGCGAGAAATGCACCATCGTCTCGATCCCGCCCGGCTCGAAGAGGGTGCCGATCGGGATATCCTGCGCTAGATACAGAACGACGAAGGCGACGATGCTCAGCCCGAACAGGATCACCGCCGAAAGCAGCGTCAGCCAGACCAAAGGCCGCACGCCTTCGGGAAAGATCTGCCCCAGAACGCGCGGCACCATCCATCCCATCGCCGCAAGGATAAGCGCCGGTCCCAACAGGCTGGTGGTGAAGCTGTCAATCATCGTCATCTCTCCAGGGGGACTGCGGCCTGAGCGCCAGAAGGATCAGCGCCCCCGGACCCCAAAGCGCGAGGGTCAGTCCCGTCAGTCTCAGTATATAAAATGTGGCCTCAAGCGCCGAATTGAAACCAGAGGCGCCGTCAAAAACCGCCACTGTTGCAGCATAGTAGAAGGCCACCGCGAAAAAACCCGCGCCAAGGGCGACCAGATCCCGCCAAAGGCCCAGATCCTCCAGCCCGATCCGCCGCTCGGTCGCCATCGTGACGGCAATCCCGATCGCCACGGGCAGCAGCAAGGTGACAAGGACAGCCATCCCGCTACTCCGCCTGCCGCCGCCGCCGCTCGCGCAAGGCGACGAGCACGACATCGACCACGACCGCCGCACCAAAGATGGCAAGCGCCGCCTGCCCGGGGGTCTGTGCAAGCGGCCCCGGATCCTCCCCCATCAGCCGCAGCGCGAGAAAGGACAGGATCTGCGCAATCGCGACCATCAGGATCGCCCCGATCAGACCCGCCGTATACAAAGGCTGACCCAGCGGCGCGCCCTCCCGATTCTTGAGCCTGTCCGATCCCACCAGAACGAACACGGCCGCACACAGCCCCGCCATCCCGATCCGAATCGCCTCTTCGCTCACCCCCGCGTCTCCAGGTAGCGCCGCTTGGCCTCCTCCATCCGATCCATGTCGCGCACCGCATTGTCGATGGCGACCTCGTCGGACTTGTCGGCATAGCGGAATTCGCTGTCCGCGTAGCGGTTGATCTCCTGGATCACCATTTCAGTGGTGATCGGAACGCGCAGCTCCTCGATCATCGCCTTCTTGTCGTCATAGGATTTGAAAAGGAACAGATCCGGCTCCTCCATCCATTCATCCGGCAGCTCGAAATCCATCGCCCGGACCTTCACCGCATCGGTGATGTTCTTGATCGCCCGCCCGGTGAACCGCTCATCCGCCTCCTGGATCGCTTTCAGATACGTGCCCAGCTTGGCAATCGTATCGAGATCTCCGATCTCGCCCTGCACCCGGTCGAAGACGCGGACCAGCCCCTCCTCGTGGGGCTTTGAATGGCTGGCAAAGCTGGCCGACACCGCCTTCTTGATCTCCTGCGCCTCGAATACCTCGTGATCGCCCACCGGAATATCGTGGTTCCGGCCCATCAGCAGATGAAGGATGTCGATGTAATCCTCCCGGGTCTGCGGCCCGTCCACGAGGAACCGCGCCCCCGCCCGTTGGCGCAGAGCGTCGTCCACATTCTCCGGATAGTTCGAGAACATCCCGAACGTACAATTCCCCCGCACGACCGTATTGGCGCCCGCAAAGCTCTCCATCAGCACGGCGGTAATCTCGAGCTGCCCCGCCGAGGATTGCCGGTCCCCCCGCTTGCCCGCCAGCTGGTCGATATCGTCGATCGTCCCGAAGCCGATCACGCCGGGATCGATGACGTTGTTGATAAAGGCCTTCGCATTCTGCCCCGACTTGCCCTGATAGCTGTCGATATTGTCGGTGCTGAGGTTCTGATAGCGGAACGGATAGCCCGCCGTCTCGCAATAGCCCGAAATCAGCCCGGCCATCATCTGGATCAACGTCGTCTTGCCCGTCCCGGGAGCGCCGTCCCCCATGAAGGTAAAGATGAACCCGCCCAGATCGGCAAAGGGGTTCAATCGCCGCTCGAAATCATAGGCCATCAGCATCTTGCTGAGCCGCAGCGCCTGATATTTCGCGATATGGTTGCCCACGACCTCGTTCGGCTTCTTGAACGTCATCGTCAGGGTCGAGCCCTTGGCCGCCCGCGCCGGCGTAAACCCGTTGATTGCGAAATCATCGGCCTCGACCCGCCAGGAGGCACCCACGAACGGCTCCAGCCGCCCGGTGGTCGAGGCGCGCTGCGCCACCTTCTCCATAAGCGCTTCGGCAAAGGCGAGAACCGTCGCCACCAGCTTGGCGTCATCGCTCGCGAAAAGGCCCAGATCCTGGTCAAGCTCCCACAGCACGCCGTGCAGCGCCAGTTGCGCATTCTCGACAAGCAGCTCTTCGACCTCGCCAATCTCGACCGTCTCGGATCCCGCATGATCGGCCAGCAAAAACGCCGTCGCCGACGCAAAGACATAGGTCACGGCCAGCGCCTCTGCAGCCAGCATCTCGGTGAAGTCGCGCTTCTTGTCCGCCCCGAGCGAGCCTTCCAGATTGGCCCGCTTGAGATCGGCCAGCCCCGTCCGCTCCGACAGCTCGTCGCCGAGCGCCAGCGCGATCGCGATCGCCCGCCGCAGATCCTGCAGCACGGCGGCCTGCACCGGAGAGGTCAGCGCATCTTCCGCATCCGCTCCCTCGATCCGCTCGATCAGATGCACCCCCTCGGGCCGCGCCGTCCGCTGCGTGACCAGCCCCGGCGTCGTCGACCGAAACCGCCGCCGCGTCCCGATCCCCGTAGACCGCTCCAGCCGCGGCGCAACCTCCTTGGCCGCCGCGATCCGGGGCGAATGATCGAACCCATCAAGCAGCGCCATCGCCGCCCCATACTGCCCCGCCACCGCCTCTTCCCGAAGCTCCATCTGATCGCTCGATTGGGTCATTGGATCTCCTTCAACATCTTGCTCTAAGTACCTTTCCGCAAGGATCAACTCCCCTCGCAAACCCTTTCGTAATACCGGAATGTAAAGTGCCCCGGCGCAGTCCAGTCAGTTCCAAGTACACGGCGACGATATGGCACCTCGACCTCGCGCAGGACGTAGCATCGCGCAAATTCTTCCAAATCTGCCAGTTCCACATCCGTCAGGAAAGCCGGATCCTCGATCACGCCACCCCGCACAAGCCCGGCGATGATGATATCGGGGTCACGCGACAAAACGTACTTCCCCGATCCCTTGCTGTGGCCCGGCACGATCTGGGCAAGGGTTACAATGGGAAACTCCTCCCGCTTGGCGATCACCGGATCGATCAGTCCAAGCAGGTCGATATATGTATGCTTATCCGCATAGAACGGGATCGCTCCTGCCGTATGAAGTGCGATGATCTGACCCGGAGCCCAGTTTTTTTCAATATAAGCCCCGATCGCGCGCGCATCCGAGACCACACGATCCGGCCCGGCAGGCGCCACAACGATGCTCATAGCGAGACTGCTTCCCAGAGCAAGAGCCGGAAGAAGCGCCCTTATCTTCGGCGCAAACGACGCTGCGAGCGCACCGACAAAGATCATCGCAACACCCATGAAAGGCACCGCCATCCGGGCACCGATCATATGATCGGCGCCAGACCAGGTGATATAGATCGCCTGAGCGAGCAAAGGCAGGCCCAGCAGGGCAAGCCGTGCGTCGCGCCGTCGCTGTGTGACCAGCAGAACGAGAGAAAAGATCGCGATCAGGATCGCGGGTGCCCACCGCATCACTGAGCGGCTGTAAAGGGCGGAACTTAACACCCTCAGTTCCTGTGGAACCCCAGTCTTGGTATAGAATGTCAGCGGGAAAAATTCACCATAATACGAGATGCGCCAGGCCATATGCCCGAACGAGACAAGCGCTGGAATCCCCGCTGCAATGAAAGCGATCACAAACCGCCGCCGCCACGATCCGTCTAGAGCCGCAAAGACGCTCAACCCGGTCGCGCCGATGAAAACCGCCGCATCCATCCGCGTCAGCACGGCAAAGGAGAACGCACTAGCCGTCAGCAAACCATTGCGCCAAGTCAAACCGTCCCGAAGGACAAGAAGCAAACTGACTGTTCCTCCCGTGAGAAACGCGCCAAGCACAACAGGCTCCAGCCCGCCCAGAACCCAGATCGCAATACCAGGCGTCAGACCGATCGTTAGGACAAGAGCTCCTCTGGCCAAAGCCATCGCGCGGCCGGGCGCCACCAGCCGCAGCCCCCAGGCCACAAGTGCGATCAAAAAGACCGCGGCCACCACGTTAAGCAGACGTACAGCAACAATCGGCTCCAGCCCGACCGCCATGAGGGCGGCCGACATCAGTACATAAAGAAAGTTCGTATAGCCCTCGTGATACTCACCGATGTTCCAGGTCAGCTCCCCGCAACACACAAGGTTCTCCGCATATCTCAGCGAGATATAGGCATCATCCACGAAAAAGGGACTGTGCTTGACCACGCCGAAAAGCAGGGCGAGGACAGCAAGCGCAATCGCGATGCCGTCGCTCCACCAGCCGGTCTTCTGCTCACGCGCAGACGAAACCGATCGCGCCGACGGGGCCTCGTCACGCGCGCTCGCTTGATCGCTAGTTCCGCTCATACTGTACCCTCGGCTTTCGAACCGGCTCCGCGCGTTATGCGACAAGCGAAACAGCAGGGATAGACAAGCGGTATCGGGGCGATCCCCTTCATCTGGCTAAAAATACTCAAATCCCGCCCTTCACCTGTAGCTCAATACCCGCCCCTTGGGCGAGACGACGAACTTTCGGATCTCGGAAAAGCCTGGCGGGCGCCGCTCGCTTAGGACCTGATAGGCCCGTTGCGGCAGGATGACCGACCGCGAGACCGAGCTGGCGCCGATATCGACGGCGCCTTGCTGCGCAAACATGTCGAGCGCGAAGATCTCCCGCTCCACCGTGCCGAACCAGCCTGATTTCTCGTGCTCGACCCGCTCGCTGACCAGCTCCTCCTCGGTCCAGGCCAGCGCCCAGTCCTGGCCTGCGGGTGCGCGCGCGGCCGCCAGAACCTCGCTCAACGGGCCGGTCTGCTTGGTGAAGGCGTTCGAATACATCGGCCCGATATGAAACCGCCGTAGCCGCTTGGGATGCAGATCGTCGAAATCCCGGTCAAATCCCCGCGCGATCGTCACCAGCTTGAGATGCGCGATCGCCTGCGCGCTTAAGTGAGCCTGCGCCGCGGGCCAGCGCCGGTCGTCCTTAGGCAGCGCGACCTTCCCCGAATCCTCAAGCTCCATCAGATAGATCGTGGGCAGGTTGATCTGGCTGTCATAGACCGCCCAGTGGATCAGGAACCGGCGTCTGCCGCCTTCCGTGCCGCGCCAGATCGCCTCGGGATCGTTGCGCGCCCAGAACAGCTGCCCCTTGGCCATCTCCTCGTAGTAAAGCCGCTGGCTCATCGCGAATTGCAGCTTTGTCGGGATCTCCAGATCGCCCAGGATCACCCGCATCATCTCGTCCTTGAGAGCCTCCGGATCGCGCCCCTGCCCCAGATGCCGCTCGGCCTGCGCCGCGTCGGACGCCATCTCCAGCAGCTCCGAAAAGACGGGAAACCCGCTCTCGTCCCGGTCAATCCGCAGCTGCGAGGCCTCTGGCGTGCGCCCCGCGAAAAGGTACTTCAGCCCCAGCGCCTTGAACGTATAGGTCAGCCCCACGAGATAGCGCGCCAGCACGTCCACGTCATCGCGCGACAGCCGATCCTCCGCCTCCATCGTCGCGGCGACGCGTCCCAGATGCTGGGTGATCGCCTCGAACTTGCGAAAATACCGCCGCGTCACACGGGTGTCGTGCAGGGCCGTCTCCTGGGACGCATCGGTCATGTCGAACTCTGCCGGACGGTCAAGGGGCGTCCTCATCTTGCGAAAAATACCTCGGGGGAGCCGCCCCCCGGGCGGCGGGGGCAGAGCCCCTGGTCAGGCGCGCCGCCCTCAGCCGCCATAAAGGTTCTTGTCGTGCTTCTCGACGATCTTCTCGAACCGCCGGGCAAAGCGTTCATCCGCCTTGGCCTTCGCCTCGAGGATCTCGCGGGCAAAGACCATGTGGCCCTCATGCGCCTCCATCATCTCGGCCATTCGCGTATTGGTGGCCGATCCGATCGCGGCCATCGCCGTTTGCGCTTCCTGGTCCGTCTGCACGCCGATCTCGTTGATCCGGTGCGCCACGTCCTGCTGCTGCGCGGTCTTCAGCGACTTGGTCAGCGCATCGTAAAGCACCACGCGCTGCTTGGTATCCGTCTGCAGCTTGTTGATCAGCACCATCTGCGTCGCCGCCTGGTTCTGCAGGCTGTCGGTCCAGGTCTTGCCCTTCTCGATATACCGCTCCAGCGTCTGGCTTTTGGCCAGCTGCACCTGCTCCTGCTGAACCATCTCGTTGTACTTGGTGTTCAGCGCCGCCAGCTCGGTCTCCAGCTGCGTGCGCGTCGCCGCATCCTGCTCGACCGAGATCTTGTTCTCCAGCTCGATAATCTTGGGATCCATGCCCTGGATTTCCGCCCGCAGCCCTTCCAGCTCGCCCACGACGGCCTCGCGCTCTTCGAGCGTGCCGACGAGGTTCTTCTCGACCGTCACCTTCTGCTCGTTCAGCACATCCAGCTGCCCCTGCAGCAGCGACACGATCGTATCGGATTTCGAGATCAGATCCTGCAGCTTGTCATCAACCGAGGCGGTGCGCATCCGCTCCTGACGCATCGATTCCGCCTTGGCCTTGGCGAAGACACCGACAAAGCTTTCCCAGCCCGTCTTGTTGCGCATCTCGTCGAAATCCTTCGAGAATTGCGACGTCACATCGTCCAGACCCATGATCAGCTCGGCGATGTTGGCGTTCATCGCATCGGTATGCGCATGCACATCTTCCAGCGAGGCATTCTCGATATCGACCGAAATATCCGTGCCGTTCGCCATCTTCTGGCGGGCCGTCTCGATCCGGCTGGTCAGCTCTGAAATCTTGCTCTGCGCTTCGGCCACCTGGGCCTGGCTGGTCTTAATCTGGGTCTCGAAATCGGCCATATGAAAAGTCGTCCCTTCGCAACTGTGTCCTCGGGTGGAGATATGGGGCAGGTTATCGCGCTTTTCATCAAAGAAGTAGGCATTTGAAGGGCGGGCGTTGCATTTTAGCCCGCTGGCGAAGATGGATCCTGTTACAGACCATCATCGCCGCCCGGTTGCCCGCCGGATCTACGCATGCTCTGCTCGACGGGCGCCGAAAAAGGATCCAGGAATGCCCGACCCCGTCACGCTAACCCGCAAACTGGCCCAATTCGACGAGCACTGGAGCCCCCGCATCGTCGCCACCTACAACGGCAACGACGTGATGGTCGCCAAGTTCGAAGGCGAGTTCCACTGGCATTCCCACCCGGACACCGACGATTTCTTTCTGGTCATCAAGGGCGAGATCGAAATCGACCTGCCGGACGGCCCCGTCGCCATGAAAGCCGGAGACCTCTTCGTCGTCCCCGCCGGCATCGAACACCGCCCCCGCTCCGTCGGAGGCGAAGCCCACATCCTCCTCATCGAACCCACCGGCACCCCCAACACCGGAGACCCTACGACGGCCGCCCCGAAACCCTCGATTTGAGGTGCGGGGCCAGACCACCTAGAGGATCACTCTTAATCCCAGGAATGTCCGCTTCGAGCCCATACCTACCAAGTTGCTGCAGAGCTAAAGAATGTCGGCAGTTGGCACTGAGGGGCATTCTCTCTTAGTCGTCATCTTCCGCAAGATCAGGCGATTTGTCGCTTCCAGCCCTCGATTGTCTCGACGGCGATCTGTGCCATCGGTGCCGCCGCTGTTGTGGACCCCATCAAGCGTATTTGACTAAGCGCGCCCCATAGTAGCCCCAAGAGAAATTCCGCGCGTGCATCCGGGTCGGATACTCCATCTGCAATCGCAGCTTTGCGAAACGCCTCGCGCCACATTGAACGGTAGGCCTCCACGGCATCGCGGACGCGCGGGCTGGCTCGCCCGAGTTCAAAGACGGTGTTTACCATCAGGCACCCGCAATTCGTCACGTCATCGGGATCATCTGTCGCTTGCGCAAGGCTCTGAAACAATATCTGGGCGGCCTCCAACCTCGGCGGATCGTAAACCGTTTTTACTACCCCACGTGCCATCTCGGTGTAAGCGCCAAGGACCTTGAGGAAAATCTCTTCCTTATCGCCAAAAGTATTGGCGATCCCACGTACACCGATCCCTGTGGCGTCCTCCAGCATTCTTGTGGTGGTCGCGTCGAAGCCATGGCGCCAGAAAACCTGAACCATCTTTTGAAGTGCTTCGTTTTCGTCAAATTTACGTGGTCTGGCCATATCCAATTTATTTTACATCATGTGTTGCATTATACGTCGTTCGGTGCAAAATACATTATGTGATGCAAAACGCAACACCTCAGCGAAATCAAAGGAGACCACATGCCGACTATTCGAGTTACAGTTCCGAAATCCGCATGGACCAAAGACGAAAAGGCCGAGATCGTCAGCACGCTGACGGATGGGTTGAATACCGTCGCGTCCGACAGCGGCAAAGGCGACATCAAGCAATACATCAACGTGCACATCGAGGAGACCGTCGAGGGCGGATACGCGATGGGCGGAAATGTGATCGGCTAACCGATCAGGGGGGGTGGGCTGGGCCCGCTCCCATCATCTTCAGGAGATCAACCATGAAAATCAGCAAAACCATCACCATCAATGCGCCCGCAGAAAGGGTCTGGGACATTCTGGGCCCGAATTACACCAACGCGGGCGATTGGGCATCGAGCGTCTACGCCTCGCATGCGCGACCCGGAACGCCAAAGGTGCCAGCCGCTCCCGTTGCGGGACGGGTGTGCCAGACCTCGCTCGGGCCGTTCACCGAGACCATCGAAGCGTTTGATGACAACAGACGCCATGTCGCCTACTCTGCTACCGGTGACAAAATGCCCGGCTTCGTGAAACGGCTTGTGAACAGCTGGACCGTTCATCCTTCCGGGAACAAGAGCAAAGTCGACATGGAGCTCAACGCCGATATCGCCTTCCCTTTCAGCATCCTGATGGGCCCAGTGATGAAGCTGCAGTTCGGCAAAGTTCTGCGGGAGGCGACTGAGGAACTGAAACACTATGCCGAGACAGGGAAGCCGCACCTGCGCAAGGTAAAGGCCGACGCATCAAAGAAAGCTATGAAAGCTCGCGAAACATTCGCTTGATCTGGCAAGCTGCCGTTTGACTCACCAGATCGAACGGCAGCCTCGCACGCAAAGCGGACATCTCGATACCTCCCTCACCACTCCAATCCACCTCTTTCGCGGCGTCAGACTTGCGGCGCGCGGCAAATCAACCCACTTTGGGCTCTGAGGAGAACAAGGCCGCTGCAGTGGCCGCTTGGGAGGATATATATGACATTTGCGTCCGTCGCAGACCGCGATTCCATTGAGGCTGAAAGCGAATGGGAGGCGCGGGACGTTCCCAAGACGACCTTTGCCATGCTCAGCGAAACCGCCGCGAAGTTCCCCGATCGTCCGGCAGTGACCTATCAGCTTTTCTCGGGTCCGACCGACAAGGCCGAGACGCTGACCTGGTCTGACTTTCACGGGCAGGTCTGCCAGGCCGCCAATCTCTTCCGCTCGCTCGGCGTGGGGGAGAGCGACGTCGTCGCCTACCTTCTGCCCAACTGCAACGAAACGGTCGTGACCTATGTGGCCGGTCAGGTCTCGGGGATCGTCAACCCGATCAATCCGCTGCTCGATGCCGACCAGATCGCCGCCATCCTGCGCGAGACGGGCGCCAAGGTCCTCGTCACGCTGCGCGCCTTCCCCAAGACCGACGTCGCGCAAAAGGCCGCTGAAGCCGTCAAGCTCGCGCCCAATGTTAAACACGTGCTCGAGGTCGATCTGCACCGCTACCTGACCGGCGTTAAAAAGCTGATCGTCCCGCTCATCCGCCCTAAAAACCCGGTCTCGCACAACGCCAAGGTCGCCAGCTTCACCGCCGAATGCGCCAAGCAGAACACAACGCTCGACTTCCCCGACGCGACCCAGGACCGCGTCGCCGCCTATTTCCACACTGGCGGCACCACCGGTACGCCCAAGGTCGCCCAGCACCGGTTCTCCGGCATTGTCTATAACGGCTGGCTCGGCCACCGGCTTCTCTTCACCGAAGAGGACGCGCTGATGTGTCCTCTCCCGATGTTCCACGTCTTCGCTGCCATCGTCGTCCTCGGCGCATCGCTCAAATCGGGTGCGCATATCGTCTTCCCCACGCCGCAAGGCTACCGGGGGGACGGCGTCTTCGACAACTTCTGGAAGCTCTGCGAACGCCACGGCATCACCTTCATGATCACCGTGCCGACCGCCATGTCGGCCCTCATGCAGCGCCCCGTCGATGCGGACATCTCAAAGATGACGACCGCCTTCTGCGGCTCCTCCCCGCTCCCGGTCGAGCTGTTCAAGCGATTCGAAAAGGCCGCAGGCGTCACCATCTGCGAGGGCTACGGCCTGACCGAGGCGACCTGCCTCGTCTCGATCAACCCGCCGGACGGCGAGAAGAAGGTCGGCTCCATCGGCATCCCCTTCCCGCATACCAACGTCAAGATCCTCAAACACACCGCCGAGGGGCCCTATGAATGCGCCACCGACGAGATCGGCGAGATCTGCATCGACAGCCCCGGCGTCTATGCCGGATCGACCTATACCGAGGTCGACAAAAACCATGACCTCTTCCACCACGACGTCTACCTGCGCACCGGCGATCTGGGCCGCCTGGACGAAGACGGCTATCTCTGGATCACCGGTCGCGCCAAGGATCTGATCATCCGCGGCGGCCACAACCTCGATCCCGCCGAGATCGAAGAGGCACTGGCCGGGCACGAGGCCGTCGCCTTCGCCGGCGCCATCGGCCAGCCCGACGCCCATGCCGGAGAGCTGCCATGCGCCTATGTCGAGCTTGTCGACGGCGCGACGGTCACCGAGGACGAGCTGATCGAATACGCGAAAAGCCACATCCACGAACGCGCGGCCTATCCCAAATATCTGGAGATCATGGACGAGCTGCCCAAGACCGCTGTCGGCAAGATCTTCAAGCCGGACCTGCGCAAAAAAGCGATCACACGCATCTACAACCACGCCCTGACCGAGGCGAACCTCAACGCTGAGGTGACGGAGGTGGTCGAGGACAAGAAGCGCGGACTGGTCGCCAAGCTCTCCAAAAAGGGCGAGGTCGACGATGCCGCCGTCACGAAGGTGCTCGGCGACTATACCCGCCCCTGGGACTGGGCGGCCTGACCTCGCAGGCCCGGCGGACCCCGCCGGGCTTTTCCATCACCCGAAAGGTTCCCCACAAACTGCCCGCGCGACATGCTGCCGCACTATGAAAATAAAGGGGATGGGCCAAGGAACTTAAACTGGGACAGCCGGTTTTTCCGGGCATGTCAGATAAGAGTTTTCCAGAAACGCCGGATGGACGCTACTTCGTCGCCAAGGGCAGGTTGTGGCGGAAAACCGATCCCAGCATGAGCGAGACCATACGCCATGGTCACGTCAAGGCGCTCATGTCCGCGCGCCGCGCCGTCCGGGATGCACAAACCGAAGATGACCTCAAGACAGCCCGCGACGGCGTGCAATCCGCCAAGGAAGCGCTGGGCGAACGGGGCGATGTCTGGTGGACCGACGGCGCGCCGGACGAAACCCGCAAAGCGCCTTGGAACTCCTCCTACGCCGAGTGGTGGGAGAACCTGCCCGAAGAGGATCGCAAGAAAGGTCGCGACTAGGCGGGCGTCTTGGCCGGACGGCGGGGGCACAGAACAGCAGGTCGAGGTTGCCCAACGCCTTTCGGTTGACCTAATGAGGCGTTCAGAACGTTCTCGAAGTCATGCCATGCCCCCCCAGACCCGACGCATTGTAATCATCGGCGGCTTCCCGAGGGCCGGTACAAGGCAGTTCTGCAATCTTGTGAACCACGTGCCGGGATGCCGCATACAAGGCGAAATGGATCCCACCTCCTACAAGATGCTCGCTCAGTTCGTTCAGACGGTCGATGAGAATTACGTGGGTCGGCGGATGGAAAAGGGCTATGCGAAGCGCCGCAACGAAGCCGTTATTGAAGCGTATCGACTGTTTTCGAAGACCAGCCGAAACGACAAGGTCGACTGGGGTGATTTGAAAGTAGTTGGGCTGAAAAAGCCTCTTATAGAACGGTCATATCAGGACACGAAGGCGCTGTTTGGGCCGTCCAATAGATCGGTAACCCATTTCTACTGCTTGCGAAATATCTATTCGAACTTCAATTCGCTGGCCGGAGCATTCGATTACACAATCCCGCACTACAAAACGCGGCTATCCGCATCCATTTCCGGACTCCAGAAAATGGTCGAAGACGATTTCTTCGACATACGGCCGCTTCACCTGGACGGCTTCGTGACGTCCGACGGCCCCCAGTGGGTGCAGGAGAAACTATATGCCCCGATAGGGCTTGAGCAATCCCGAGAAGAGGCATCGCTTGCGATCGAGCAGACCACTGGCAGCAATCGAACCCCCGACCAGAAAAGGCGGCCGGGGATCACCGCTTCAGAAGCAGGGGAGTTAAAGTCGGACAAGGACTTCATTGCAAAGATCAGATGGCTCGAAGAGTATTTCGACATCTCGCTTATGTGAGAGACTGACCCTTGTGCTCTCCATCGCTTCGGTGCGAGATGTCACCGCGCGCTCTATCTGACGTTGGTCGCGTTGACGATTTGCCTTGCGGCCAGCCCTGTCGCCTCCTTGCTGCTCTGTGATCGTCGCCCAAACCCTCGCCGGAGCCGCCGCCGGTCTGGCCCTTCCTTCAGTTTACAGTCTCGCTGCGCAGATCGCGCCGGAAGGGAAGGAAAGCCGGACGCTCGGCACGGTTCTGACCGGCTGGGCCCTTAGCCCTGTGGCCGGTGTCACGATCTCGGCCCTGATCGCCGATCTGGCTGGATGGTGCGCCGTTTACGTTACGCTGATCGCTACCAGCCTGATGACGACACTCGGTCTGCGCAAGCTGGCGCGCGCGGAGGACCCGAAAACCGCCCGCGCCGCGACCTCGCCGATCCGCGCTCTCGCCATTCCCGGCATCCTGCCCGCGCTCGCCTCCGGGACCGCCGCGCTTCTTCTGACGGTCTGCCCGATCTGGGGCGCGGCCAATCACCTCGCGCTCAACCTGCTGATCGGAAACCTGACCGCGCTCGACCCCGCCCGCCGGGGCGCGGTGATGGGCCTCAACAGCTTCGTCACCTATGCTGCGATGTTCGCGGGCACCGCCGCCTACAAACCGATCTTCGAAACGGCAGGCTTCGCTCCGCTTGCGGGTCTCTCCGCCCTCTCGATCCTCGCCGCGCTTGTCCTCGCCCTAAGGTGGACAGCGCCGCAAAAAACCGCCTGATCGGCCCGTTGCGCCACCAGTTCTGGGAACGCATCGTTAACGCGGACCCATGTCGAAAATCCACCGACCAGATACCGACGCAATACCGACCGGATACCGAAGGCCCAAATCGGTGAAACAAAAGGCGTTTACCTTCGATTCGCTCAAGACGTCCAAACCCGCCTGACATCCGCCACTGGCCGCCTTAACAACGCGGTCATGAACCGGTCTTTGAACATCGTTATCCTCGGCGGGGCAGGGGTCTTCGGCTCCCGCCTGGCCGAGCTTCTGGCGCACGACGGTCACACCGTCTGGATCGCAGGCCGCTCTCTCCAGCGCGCCCGGGATACAGCCAAACGCTTGAACAAAAAGGCAATTCAGCTCCATCGCGGGCCCGACCTCTCTGCGCTGGACGGCCTCTTCATCGATGCCCTCGTCGATGCCGCAGGCCCATTCCACGCCTACGGAGACGACCCCTACGCTCTCCCCCGCGCTTGCCTGCAAAGCGGGATCCACTACCTCGACCTCTCCGACGACGCCGAGTTCTGCGCGGGCATCAGCGCCCTTGACGACACCGCAAAGACCGCCGGATGCATCGCCCTCTCCGGCGTCTCCAGCACCCCTGCCCTCTCTTCCTCGGCCGTCGCTCATCTCGCCAAAGATATGAGCAAAATCAACACTATAGATACCGCGATCCTGCCAGGAAACCGCGCCCCGCGCGGCCGCTCCGTCATGGCTAGCATCCTCTCTCAGGTGGGCACCTCCCGCCCCCACCGCATCGCCGGACAGACGGTCCCCTTCCGCAGCTGGTCCTCCCGAAAAAGCTACACTTTGCCCGGAGGCCTCAAACGCTGGGGCTGGTGGATCGAAACCCCCGACCAGCGCCTCCTCCCGGACGCCTTCGACGCCCAAACCGGCACCTTCCGCGCAGGCCTCGAACTGCCCATCATGAACCACGGCCTCGTCCTCATCTCCCGCCTCAGGGCGGCCACCAAAGCGCCCATGCCCGGCTGGGTCATCCGCCTGATGGAGCTTGCGGCAAAGGCCCTCGCCCCCTTCGGATCGGACAAGGGTGGGATGGTCGTCACGGTGACGGGGCGCGAAGATAACGACATAAAAACAAAGACATGGAGCCTTCTCGCCGAAGCCGGGGAGGGGCCTTACATTCCCGCCATCCCCGCCCGCACCCTGCTGCGCCACCTGCACGAAATCCCGCCCGGCGCGCGTCCCGCCCTCGCCGAACGCCCGCTCGAGGACTACACCGCCGCCATGTCCGATCTGGCCATTCGCTTCGAAACGCACTCGGCGCAAACCGCCCCGCTGATCCCGCGCCTCCTCAGTCCTGCCTTCGACACGCTTCCTGACGCGGTCAAGGACAGCCACCGGGTCCACGCCCCGCGCCGGTTCGAGGGCCGCGCCTCGATCACACGCGGCCAGGGCCTCTATCCCCTTCTGATCGCTTTGCTTTTCCGCTTTCCGGACGCATCGGAGGACGTTCCGGTCAGCGTCGTCAAAACGCCCACCGAGACAGGAGAGACCTGGACCCGCACCTTCGGGGCTCGCTCTTTCTCATCACATCTGTCGCGCTGGGCCGGCGGCCTGACCGAACGCTTCGGCCCGATGATCTTCGCCATCGATCTGACCCCGCAAACGGACCGCCTCAGCTGGCCCGTGACAGCGGCATTCCTGCCCGGTCACATCCCGCTTCCTGCATGGAGCCTGCCTGTAAGCTACGCCAGCGAAACGGAAAAAGATGGTGTTTTCCAGTTCGACGTCGCCATCCACGCACCGCTGACGAAAGAGCTTGTCGTCCGCTATCAGGGATATCTCAAGCCGGTCTGACATCGCCTAGAAAGCGCACAAAGATCAGCAGAACTGACCTTTCCATGGGCACCTGTACCCCGCTCGTAGGCCGCCGCTCCAATTCTAAACCTGCTTGATATTTACCATTTGCACATTTTTCCCGCTGTGTCAGTCTCTTCACTCCGACCGCAGCAAGAGGAGCCACGGAATGGACGCGCGCGCCCCCGGCATTTCCCCCGGACGCATCACCGAAGAAGACATCGCCCGCAACTTCTCGGACTTGCACCCGCCCTTTGCGCCGCACGAGGCCGCCGTCGCCGCCGACCGCTGCTATTTCTGCTATGACGCGCCTTGTATCACGGCCTGCCCAACGGCGATCGACATCCCGCTCTTCATCCGCCAGATTCAGGCGGGCCATTCCGAAAATGCAGCCGAAACCATATTGGATGCCAATATCTTAGGCGGCATGTGCGCCCGCGTCTGCCCGACCGAAGAGCTGTGCGAAGAGGCCTGCGTGCGCGAGATGGCCGAAGGCAAACCGGTCGAGATCGGGCGCCTCCAGCGCTACGCGACCGACACGCTCATGGCCTCGGGCAAGCACCCCTTCACCCGCGCCCCCGCCACCGGCAAATCGGTTGCGGTCGTCGGCGCGGGGCCCGCCGGTCTGGCGTGCGCGCACCGCCTCGCGATGCATGGCCACGACGTGACGCTCTACGATGCGAAACCCCAGCCGGGCGGGCTCAACGAATACGGCATCGCCGCCTATAAGACCCCGAACGATTTCGCGCAGGAAGAGGTCGATTGGCTCCTCCAGATTGGCGGGATCACCCTCAAGACGGAACATGCGCTCGGCCAGCAGATCACGCTGGACGCCCTGCGGGACAGCCACGACGCCGTCTTCCTCGGCATCGGCCTCTCGGGCGTGAACGCCTTGCGCGCAGAGGGGGAGGACAAGGACGGCCTTCGCGACGCCGTTGATTTCATTGCCGATCTGCGCCAGGCCGATGATCTGACCCGGCTCCCCGTCGGCCGCAACGTCGTAGTGATCGGCGGCGGGATGACGGCGGTCGATGCCGCCGTTCAGTCCAAGCTGCTCGGGGCCGAAACCGTCACCATCGCCTACCGCCGCGATCAGTCCCGGATGTCCGCCAGCCGCTACGAACAGGACCTCGCCGCGTCGAAAGGCGTGCGCCTGATGTTCAACGTCCAGCCCAAGGCGATCCACGGCAACGGCGCCGTCCGCGAGATCGAACTGGAATATACGGCCCAGACCGAGGCGGGCCTGACCCCGACCGGAGAGATCCTGCGCCTCGCCGCCGACCAGATCTTCCGCGCCATCGGCCAGCGCCTCGACGGCGCGCCCAATGGCCTGACGCTCGACGGCAGCAAGATCGCCGTCGACGCCGCCGGACGCACCTCGCTAGATGGTGTCTGGGCTGGAGGCGACTGCGCCGCAGGCGGCAACGATCTGACTGTGACCGCCGTCGCCGAAGGCCGCGACGCGGCAGAGAGCATCCACGTGGCACTGACGGCATGAATTCCGTCCGACAACCCACACGACGCCCCGCGGGCCTGTCTTTGTCCGGGAAAGCGTTCAGATGAAGGTGCATGTCTTGCTATTGGCCATCGTGACACTGGCGTTTGGAACTCCCGAGAGCCATGCGGATCAGCACAGGATCGGAGACGATCTGGACGGGTTCGCAAGAGGCATCGCCAACGGGTTGAGCCAGTCCTGCTTTGCCTATTGCGGCGAAGAGGATGCCCAGTGCCGCGCAAGCTGCGATTGTCTCGCCGAGACGCTGCCCGGCATGCTGGATATGTCGACAATCGCCGATGTGCCGCTTGACGATATGACACAAGAGAAGGTTGCGGCCTTCAATCAGGAAAATATCGGGCAGTATCAGAACGCATTTCAGATTTGCGACGTACCGATAGAGGGAGACAGCTGAATGGCCGACCTGACCACCGATTTCGTAGGCATCAAAAGCCCCAATCCCTTCTGGCTCGCCTCCGCGCCGCCGACGGATAAGGAATACAACGTCCGCCGCGCCTTCGAGGCGGGGTGGGGCGGCGTCGTCTGGAAGACCCTCGGCGAGGAAGGCCCGCCCGTCGTCAACGTCAATGGTCCTCGCTATGGCGCGATTTATGGCGCCGACCGCCGCCTTCTGGGCCTCAACAATATCGAGCTCATCACCGATCGCCCGCTCCAGACCAATCTCGACGAGATCAAGATCGTCAAACGTGATTTCCCCGACCGCGCCATGGTCGTCTCACTCATGGTGCCTTGCGAGGAGGGCGCGTGGAAGGCGATCCTGCCCCGCGTCGAAGAGACCGGCGCCGACGGGATCGAGCTGAACTTCGGCTGCCCCCACGGGATGAGCGAACGGGGCATGGGCTCTGCTGTCGGGCAGGTGCCCGAATATATCGAGATGGTCACCCGCTGGTGCAAGCAGAACACCCGCATGCCCGTGATCGTGAAGCTCACGCCAAACATCACCGATATCCGCAAACCTGCCGAAGCGGCCCATCGGGGCGGCGCCGATGCGGTCAGCCTCATCAACACGATCAACTCGATCACGTCCGTTGATCTCGACCTGATGGCGCCCGAGCCGACCATTGACGGCAAAGGCTCCCATGGCGGCTATTGCGGCCCGGCGGTCAAGCCCATCGCGCTGTCCATGGTCTCCGAGATTGCGCGCAATGCCGAAACGCGCGGCCTGCCGATCTCCGGCATCGGCGGGGTGACGACCTGGCGCGACGCGGCCGAATTCATCGCACTGGGCTGCGGCACGGTCCAGGTCTGCACGGCGGCGATGACCTACGGCTTCAAGATCGTCGAGGAGATGACAGCGGGCCTCTCCACCTATCTCGACGAGAAGGATCTGAGCCTGCCCGACCTCATGGGCCGCGCCGTCCCGAACGTCACCGACTGGCAGCACCTCAACCTCAACTACGTCACCAAGGCCCGCATCGATCAGGACGCCTGCATCAAATGCGGCCGCTGCTATGCCGCTTGCGAGGACACCTCCCATCAGGCCATCAGCATCGGCGAGGGCCGCGTTTTCGAGGTGATCGACGCCGAATGCGTCGCCTGCAACCTCTGCGTCGATGTCTGCCCGGTCGAGAACTGCATCACGATGGAGGAGCTGGCCCCCGGCACGGTCGATCCGCGCACCGGCAAAACGGTCGAGGCGGACTACGCCAACTGGACCACCCACCCCAACAACCCGGCCGCGCGCGCTGCGGAGTAAGCCCCCCGCTTGACTGCCCTAGGCCCGCTGATAGCGTAGCGCGGCCCAGCCCAGAAGGAACCTGCCCATGCCCGCCCCCGGCGAAAACCTCAAGATCGACGGCGCGCGCCTCTGGGACAGCCTGATGGAGATGGCCAAGATCGGCCCCGGCATCGCGGGCGGCAACAACCGCCAGACGCTCACCGATGCCGATGCCGAAGGCCGCGCGCTCTTTCAAAGCTGGTGCGAGGCAGCTGGCTGCACGATGGGTCTTGATAGCCTCGGCAACATGTTCGCCACCCGCCCCGGCATCGATCCCGACGCGCTGCCGGTCTATGTCGGCTCGCATCTCGACACCCAGCCGACGGGCGGGAAATACGACGGCGTTCTGGGCGTTCTTGGCGGGCTCGAGATCCTGCGCTCGCTCAACGATATGGACATCAAGACTAGGCATCCCATCGTCGTCACCAACTGGACCAACGAAGAAGGCACCCGCTTTGCCCCCGCCATGCTCGCCTCCGGCGTTTTTGCGGGCGTGCATGCGCAGGACTGGGCCGAGGGCCGGACAGATGCCGAGGGCAAACGCTTCGGGGATGAACTCGACCGGATCGGCTGGCGCGGCGAGGAGGAGGTCGGCGCCCGCAAGATGCACGCCTTCTTCGAGCTGCATATCGAACAGGGTCCGATCCTCGACGCCGAAGGCAAGGAGATCGGCGTCGTCACCCACGGTCAGGGCCTCTCCTGGACGCAGGTGACGGTGACCGGCAAAGACAGCCATACCGGCTCCACTCCCATGCCGATGCGCAAGGATGCAGGCCTCGCCATGGCGCGGATCCTCGAGAAGGTGAACGAGATCGCGCTCAGCCACGCCCCCCACGCGGTCGGCGCGGCGGGTCATATCGACGTCTATCCCAACTCCCGCAACGTGATCCCCGGCAAAACGGTCTTCACCGTCGATTTCCGCTCGCCCGAGCTGGAGGTGATCGAGGATATGGAGGCCCGCCTGCGCAAAGAGGCGCAAGCCATCTGCGACGCGGCGGGTCTGTCGGTTGAGTTCGAAAAGGTCGGCGGCTTCGATCCGGTCAAGTTCGACGAGGGCTGCGTCACCGCCGTCCGAAATGCCGCTGAACGGCTGGGCTTCACGCATATGAACCTGATCTCGGGCGCGGGCCACGACGCCTGCTGGATCAACCGCGTCGCCCCCACCGCCATGGTCATGTGCCCCTGCGTGGACGGTCTCAGCCACAACGAGGCCGAGGAGATCTCCCCCGAATGGGCCGAAGCCGGGGCGAACGTGCTCTTCCACGCGGTAGTCGAAACGGCGGAGATCGTGGAGTGACTGACGCACTGATCCAGGGGCAAAGACGCAAAACAAATCTGTCCAAAGTCTGTGCTGTACCCGATCTCCTTTCGTCTCGATCTCCCGACGAGTACCTGTTTTGGTATCGCTGGGAAGCAGGTGAGATCGCCGAAGATATCGTGGAGGAATTCTCGCCGGTGGACGTCGACGAACCGCAGGGACCTGTTGTCGACGGACAATCGTATGACGCGTTCTTCACATCTGAGGAAGTGTCAGACGTCCAACAATCGCTGGAAGGATTGCGAGCAGAAGAGAAGCCGCCGGCATCAGTAGCGCTCAGATACTATCTTGAATTCGATGCCTATTTAGTCCCAGGACCCTTTCGGACCGGCGGAAACTGGTCCTGGGGAGGAATGGGGAGCCGTGCCGAGCGGCGAGAACCTCAAGCTTTCTACGATTACTGGAGCCAGCAATGACCAAAGTCATCAAAAACGGCACCGTCCTCACCGCGGACCGGCAGTGGACAGCCGATGTCCTCATCGAGGGCGAGACGATCAAGCAGATTGGCGAGAACCTCTCCGGCGACGAGGTGATCGACGCCGAAGGCGCCTATGTCATCCCCGGCGGGATCGATCCGCATACGCATCTGGAGATGCCCTTCATGGGCACCACCGCCGCCGAGACCTTCGAAAGCGGCACCTGGGCCGCGGCCACAGGCGGCACCACGATGCTCGTCGATTTCTGCCTGCCGGGCGAGGATGGTTCGATCAAGAACGCCATCAACGAATGGCACCGCAAATCCGCCCCGCAGATCTGTTCCGACATCGGCTATCACATGGCGATCACCGGCTGGAACGAGAGTGTCTTTGCCGAAATGAAGGACGCCGTCGAGATGGGCGTCAACTCGTTCAAGCATTTCATGGCCTACAAGGGCGCGCTGATGATCGAGGATGACGAGATGTTCGCCTCCTTCAAGCGCTGCCGCGAGCTGGGCGCGCTGCCCATGGTCCATGCCGAGAACGGCGATCTGGTCGCCGACATGCAAGCCGAGATGCTGGCCAAGGGCATCACCGGCCCCGAAGGCCACGCCTATTCCCGCCCGCCCGAATTCGAAGGCGAGGCCGCCAACCGCGCCATCACCATCGCCGATGCCGCCGGCACGCCGCTTTATATCGTCCATGTCAGCTGCGAGCAGGCCCACGAGGCCATCCGCCGCGCGCGCCAGAAGGGGATGCGCGTCTACGGCGAGCCGCTGATCCAGTTCCTGACCCTCGATGAAAGCGAATATTTCCACACCGATTGGGAGCATGCCGCCCGCCGGGTGATGTCCCCGCCCTTCCGGTCCAAGGACCATCAGGACAGCCTCTGGGCCGGTCTTCAGGCCGGATCCCTGCAGGTCGTCGCCACAGATCACGCCGCCTTCACGACCGAGCAAAAGCGGATGGGCATCGACAATTTCACCCTGATCCCCAATGGCTCGAACGGGCTGGAGGAGCGCCTCGCCGTCCTCTGGACTAAAGGCGTCGAAACCGGCCGCTTGACGCCCGAGGAATTCGTCGCCGTCACCTCGACCAATGTGGCCAAGATCCTCAACATCTATCCCCAGAAAGGCGCCATCGTCGAAGGCGCCGATGCCGATATCGTCGTCTGGGACCCCAAGATCTCCAAGACGATCTCTCCGGCCAACCACCATTCGGTCCTCGACTACAACGTCTTCGAAGGATGGGAGGTCACAGCCCAGGCGCGCCATACGCTCAGCCGGGGCGAGGTGATCTGGTCCTGGGGCCAGAACTCCCAGCCGCAACCCGGCCGAGGCCGTTTCGTCAAGCGCCCCCCCTTCGCCAGCGCCTCCAAGGCGCTCAGCCAGTGGAAAGAGCTCACCGCCCCCAAACAGATCCAGCGCGATCCGATGAACATCCCGGCGGGGATCTAATGGGCGGAGATGCAGACCTGCCTGACTGGTTTATGAGCTACGAAGGCTATCGAACAAAACGCAAGGCCGCCATGGATTTAAGGCGTCTTCTTAGATCTTCCTCTTTTCGCAAGACGGGCAGGGGGGAGACCAACCTCACTCTCATTGAACAACGCGAAACCTCAGATGGCCCGGTGATCGCGATGGGATTGTTTCATGATACATCGAAACCCGACTGGATCATGCCGAAAGATAAGCTTGATGCGCTCCTACAGGAATTGTCGCAGTCGTGATCTCTAGCCAGACAGCAAAGAATGTATCCTCGGACCAAGAGGTCCCGGGTCAAGACCGGGACGCCGCAGCGCCCGTCATCGAGGCGCGCGCGCTCGACCTCACCTTCGAAACCGGCGACGGCCCGGTCCATGCGCTTCGAGACGTCAACCTGACCATAAACTCAGGCGACTTCGTCTCCTTCATCGGCCCGTCCGGTTGCGGCAAGACCACCTTCCTGCGCGTGATGGCTGGGCTCGAGACGCCGACCGCCGGGGACATCACGGTCAACGGCATGAGCCCCGACGAGGCCCGCCGCGCGCGCGCCTATGGCTATGTCTTTCAAGCGGCGGGACTTTACCCGTGGCGGACCATCGCCCGCAACATCCAGCTTCCGCTCGAGATTATGGGCCTGTCCAAATCCGAGCGGCAGGAGCGGACGGACCGGGTCCTCTCCCTCGTTGATCTGGAGGGCTTCGGCGGCAAATATCCATGGCAGCTCTCCGGCGGGATGCAGCAGCGCGCCTCCATCGCGCGGGCACTGGCCTTCGATGCCGAAATCCTGCTGATGGACGAACCCTTCGGCGCGCTGGACGAGATCGTCCGCGACAAGCTGAACGAGGAGCTGCTCGATCTCTGGGCTCGCACCGACAAGACCATCGCCTTCGTCACCCATTCGATCCCCGAGGCGGTGTTCCTCTCCACCAAGATCGTCGTGATGAGCCCGCGCCCTGGACGCATCACCGACGTCATCGAAAGCCCGCTGCCGAAGGACCGCCCCCTGGATATCCGCGACAGCCGGGAGTTCATCGAGATCGCCCACCGCGTCCGTGACGGGTTGAGAGCCGGGGCAAAAGAGTCATGACAAGCCCGATCTACTACGGCGACCGATACGTGATGATGAATAACATGCAGTTCTATTCTTTGCTTGAGTTCGCCCTTCAGGTGGGTCTCGTGCTTGACCTCTCCCGAGAAGATGCGGCGGAGGTGGCCCGCGTAGAGGCGGATATCGAGTCAGGCGCGCAATGGAACGGAAAAGGGTTTGACATTGAAGAGGACTTTCCGGACGTGTCTCAATGCCAGCTCTGGTCGCGCCTTTATCGTGAGGTCGCCCATGGTATATACCGCCGTGCGCTTGGGCGTTATGTCGATACGGGCTATGCATCGATGCAGATAGGTCAAGCCTATGCGGCAGGCATTCTCCTTCAAGAGGCGGCGATCGTCAAGCTTGGAAAACGCTGGTCTCCCAAGCTGATGTCCGAAGATGACTGGGCCTCGATCGACCCCATGTTCAAGCAGCTTCACGAAAAACGTTGCCCATGACGGCTGAGATGACCACCAGCCTGATCCGCCCGGGCCGCCTGTCCGATGCCGCCGCCTGCGCGGCGATCCTCAACGAATGGATCGACCAGACCAAATGGATGCCCCGCGTCCATTCCCACCGCGATGTCGAACACCACTACCGAAGCGCCGTCCTCGCCGCCCGCTCGGTCTTTGTCAGCGAGCAGGACGGGACGGTGACTGGCTTTATCGCGCGGGACGGCTCCGATATGATCACCGCGCTCTACCTCGCGCCCGACGCCAGAGGGCAGGGGGCCGGGACCCGGCTGCTCAATGCCGCCAAAGAGGGCCGCAAGCAGCTGAACCTCTGGACCTTCGTCATCAATCGGGACGCCCGCCGGTTCTACATGCGCGAGGGCTTCGCCGAAATGCGCCGCACGATCGGCGAGAACGAGGAAGGCTTGCCTGATATCCTTTACGAGTGGCGCGCGTGACGGACGCGCCCATCGCCGCCCCCGGCGCCGGGATCGGCGCGACCGGCCGCGCCTTCCGCCGCATCACCGGGGCCGCCGCTCCGATCCTGACCATCGTCGCCGGGATCATTGCGCTGTGGTATATCGCGGTCGTGCCGATGAACATGCACGCCGCCGCCAGCCAGGCCGAGCGCGACAGCATCATCGTCACCCCCGACACTGCCATCGCCCGGCAGGAGCTGACCGGCACCTCCCTCGCGCTCCGCAATACCGGTATCATCCCCCAGACCTTCAACCAGGACCGTCCGCGCCTGCCATCGCCCCATCAGGTGACAGCAGAGCTGTGGGACACCATTGCGCTCAAACGCGTCACCTCCAAACGCAGTCTCGTCTATCACGGCTGGGTCACGGTCTCGGCGACGCTTTTGGGCTTTGCCATCGGCACCGGGCTTGGCATCCTTCTGGCCGTCGGCATCGTCTATTCGCGCGCCATGGATCTGAGCATCATGCCCTGGGCCATCGCTTCGCAAACTGTGCCGATTCTGGCCGTCGCGCCCATGGTGATCGTCATGCTGGGCGCCATCGGCATCCAGGGGCTGTTCCCCAAGGCGATGATTGCCGCCTATCTCAGCTTCTTTCCGGTCGTCGTCGGCATGGTAAAGGGCCTCAGAAGCCCCGATGCGATGCAGCTCGACCTGCTCAGGACCTACAGCGCGAGCCGCCTTCAGGAGTTCCTCAAGCTGCGCCTGCCCGCCTCCGCCCCTTATCTCTTTGCCAGTCTCAAAATCGGCATCGCCGCCAGCCTTGTCGGCACCATCGTCGGAGAGCTGCCGACCGGCGCCCGCGCGGGCCTCGGCGCGCGCATGCTGGTCGGCGACCAGTTCGGCCAGCCGCTTGTCGCCTGGGCCGCGCTCTTTGCCGCTGCCATCGCCGCCGCGCTTCTGGTCGGAGCGCTTGCCCTGATCGAACGGGCAACGCTTCGCCGTATGGGGATTGCCCCCGCATGAGCACCCCCGCCGCCCTCGCTATCGCGCTCGCCATCTGGGCCGTGGGCTGGGGCCTCAACGTCGTCCTCTCCCGCCATCCCGAAAGGCGCTGGGTCCGCCTCGCCGTGCCCGCGATCTTCGGCTTGACGCTTCTGCTGATCTGGGAGCATCTGGTCCGCGCCCTCGGCGTCTCGGGCGTTATCCTGCCGCCGCCTTCAGCCATCGCCGCGCGCTTCGCCTCCGAAACGCCGATCCTTTGGGCCGACTTCCAGCAGACCATGCTCAAGGGCGCGCTGCCCGGCTACGCCTTCGGTGCCATCGCGGCCTTCATCGTGGCCATCTTCGCCGACCGCTCGAATTTCCTGCGCCGTGGCATCCTGCCGGTCGGCAGCTTCATGGCGGCCCTGCCCATCGTCGGCATCGCCCCGATCTTCGTCAAATGGCTCGGCAACGATTGGGAAAGCAAGGCCGCCGTCGTCGGCGTCATGGTGTTCTTCCCGATCCTCGTGAACACTGTCGCGGGCCTCAAATCTGCCGATGCCATGCAGCGCGACCTGATGCGCACCTATGGCGCGGGCTACTGGACCAGCCTCGCCAAACTGCGCCTGCCCGCCGCCATGCCCTTCATCTTCAACGGGCTTAAAATTTCGACAACACTGGCCCTGATCGGTGCAATCGTGGCCGAATTCTTCGGATCGCCCACGGTGGGCATGGGCTTTCGCATCTCGACTTCCGTCGGTCAGCTCGCGCTCGATATGGTCTGGGCCGAGATCGTGGTTGCCGCGCTTGCCGGTTCGGCCTTCTATGGGGCCGTTGCCATGATCGAACGCGCCATCACCTTCTGGCATCCGTCCCAGCGGGCCCGATCCTGAGGATAAAAAGACCACCAATAGGGGAGAACCATCCATGAAACACCTTCTGACAAGCGCCGCCCTTGCCGCCGGCCTCGCCAGCGCAGCTGCCGCCCAGGACAACGAGGTCCGGCTTCAGCTCCAATGGGTCACGCAGGCCCAGTTCGCGGGCTACTACGTCGCGCTCGAGAACGGCTATTACGAAGAGGAAGGGCTCGACGTCACGATCCTGCCCGGCGGCCCCGACATCGCACCGCCCCAGGTCCTCGCGGGCGGCGGCGCGGATGTGATGCTCAATTGGATGCCGTCCGCGCTCGCCGCGCGCGAGAAAGGCCTGCCCGTCGTCAACATCGCCCAGCCCTTCAAGACCTCGGGCCTCATGCTGACCTGCTGGAAGGATACCGGCATCGAAGGCCCCGAGGATTTCCGCGGCAAAACCATTGGCGTCTGGTTCTTCGGCAACGAATACCCGTTCCTCAGCTGGATGGCGCAGGAAGGCATTTCCACCGATGGCGGCGAGGACGGCATCACCGTCCTGAAACAGGGCTTCAACGTCGATCCGCTTCTGCAGCGGCAGGCCGATTGCATCTCGACCATGACCTATAACGAATACGGTCAGGTTCTCGATGCGGGTGTCTCGGAGGACGAGCTTGTCACCTTCCGCTACGAGGATCAGGGCGTCGCAACGCTCGAGGACGGCATCTACACGCTCGAGGAAAACCTCGAGGATCCCGCCTTCGTTGAAAAGATGGCCAAGTTCGTGCGCGCCTCCATGCAGGGCTGGCAGTGGGCGGTCGAGAACCCCGACGCCGCTGCCGAAATCGTGCTGGAATATGACGAAACCGGCGCCCAGTCCGAAGAACACCAGAAGCGCATGATGGGCGAGATCGCCAAGCTCATCGATACCGAAAACGGCGTTCTGGACCCCGAAGCCTACCAGCGCACGGTCGAAACCCTCCTTGCCGGTGGCTCCGACCCCGTTATCAGCGCCGAGCCGGAGGGTGCCTGGACGCACGCGGTCACGGATATGGCGCTTAATTAAAGCCGCCGATAACCCAACGTGAAAGGCCGCAGCGCGATGCTGCGGCCTTTTCTTTGCAAAAACTCATCTCAAAATTACCTCGAGGTTTACGAACTTTTGGCCTCGGAAAGGAGCGATACGCCCGATCTGAAAGGGATCGGTTAACCTGTCCGAGAGGGCTCTGGCTCATAAAGATCCCGTAAACGCGGCACCGTCCGTCTTGAGGATCTTATCATGACCCGTCTTCTTATCGCGGCGCTCCTCTGGGCGCTCGCCAGCCCTCTTATGGCCGATGACCGGCGCGTCGCGCTTGGCTGGGGCCAGCTCTTTAGCAACGATATGCTGGGCGACGGGCGCGATCGCTGGCGCACCGCCAGCCTGACACTCAGCTATCTGCGCGGCAGGCCCAGAGGGGACAAACTTCCCACTCGGCTCGGCGATGTCCTTGAATACCGCCTCCGGGCGGAAATCATCTCTCCCGCGAACCTCTCCCTCCCAGACCCCTTTGATCGCCCTTGGGCCGGAACCATCGCGGCGGGCCTGCACAGTTATGCTGCGACCGGACCTGTCGAATACCGTCTCGGGCTCGATCTGGTCTCGGTCGGTCCCAGCACCGGGCTCGACGATCTGCAATTCGATCTGCACAAACGCATGAAGGCCAGCCTTCCCAGCCTCGAGACGATTGAAAAGCAAATCGACAACACCACACGCCTGATGGCCAGCGGCGAGATTGCACACCGGTTCCAGCCCCGTCCGAAACTCTCCTTCCGCCCCTTCGCCGAAGCGCAGCTCGGCGTCGAAACGCTGGCCCGCATCGGCGGCGATCTGGTGATCGGCGATGTCGGCCACAATGATCTGGGCGTGCGCGATGTCGTGACCGGCCAGCGCTTCCCGGGGATCGACAGATCTCCCTTGGGCACCTCGCTCGTTCTGGGCGCCGATGTCGCCTATATCGGCGACAGCCTCTATTTCCCGTCCTACGGCCCCGACGCGCGGGACACCCGGCGCCGGTTCCGCGCCAGCCTGAAGGTCAAGCTCTCGGACCGGATTGGCATGCATCTGGGCAGCACCTGGCTCTCCGAAGAATTCGTGGGCCAGTCCGGCGAGCAGCAGATCGGCTCGGTCGGGTTCTCCTTCGTCTTCTGACGCGCCGCCTCCGGCCCGCTTGACAGCCTTCCCATCCTTGCCTAAACGGCGCTCTTCACTGGTGTTGGTGGCCCCCGCAAGGGGATCCCTGTCGGGCCGCAAGGCCAAAGGACAACGCCCTTCATAGCGTCCATCGGGGCGCGTCCTAAGAAGGAGATCAGCCGTGACGAAACGCACGTCTGCCAAGTACAAGATCGACCGCCGCATGGGCGAAAACATCTGGGGCCGCCCCAAATCGCCCGTCAACCGCCGCGAATACGGCCCCGGCCAGCACGGTCAGCGCCGCAAGGGCAAACTTTCCGATTTCGGCATTCAGCTGCGCGCTAAGCAAAAGCTCAAGGGCTATTACGGCGATCTGACCGAAAAGCAGTTCCGCCGCATCTATGCCGAGGCCGAGCGCGTCAAAGGCGATACCGGTGAGAACCTCATCGGCCTGCTCGAGCGTCGTCTCGACGCCGTCGTCTACCGCGCCAAATTCGTGCCGACCATTTTCTCCGCCCGCCAGTTCGTGAACCATGGCCACGTCAAGGTGAACGGCCAGAAGGTCAACATCCCCTCCTACCGGGTCAAGGAAGGCGACGTGATCGAGGTGCGCGACCGCTCCAAGCAGCTCGCGATCGTCCTCGAAGCCGCCGGCCTGCCCGAACGCGATGTGCCCGACTACATGGATGTCGACCACTCCAAGATGTCCGCCACTTTCACACGCACCCCGCAGCTGGGCGACGTGCCGTACCCGGTCCTGATGGAGCCGAACCTCGTCGTGGAATTCTACGCGAAGAACTAACCACGTCATTGCGCCAGCAATAACGCGTGCTGGTAAACGTCACTGCAAGGCAGTGACGCGCGCCGGAAAGCGGTTGCGCCAGCAACTGCGGCGGGCACCCGGTAGCAGTTTTGGGCGCCGGGCGACCCACCAGCTAATGTCCCGGGCTTGACCCGGGACCTCCAGCTGGACCCTGCATCACCCGATCAAAGCCGCGCCCCCACTCGGGGCGCGGCTTTTCGCATCCCAATCCCGTACGACCAACGCGGCTCTGGTCACGGGCGGGGCAGGGGGCTAGAACGGCCCGGTTCCCTTTTGAATGGTCCAGGCATGACTCAGATTTTGCGCCCTCAACCCGGTATTCTCGACATCGAGCTCTACAAGGGCGGTGCCAGCCACATCGCGGGCCAGTCGAACGCCCTCAAACTCAGCTCGAACGAGAACCCGTTCGGCCCGTCCCCCGCCGCCGTTGAGGCCTTCCGCCGCGCCTCGCACGACCTGCACCGCTACCCGTCTTCCGACCATGCCGCCCTGCGCGAGGCGATCGCCGAAACCCACGGCCTTGATCCCGCCCGGTTGATCTGCGCCGCCGGATCGGGCGACGTCATCAACCTGATGTGCCAAGCCTATGCCGGCCCGGGCGACGAGGTCATCCACACCGAACATGGCTTCGCGCTTTACCGCATCTACGCGCTCGCCGCTGGCGCGACCCCGGTCTCCGTCCCCGAACACGAACGCATGACGGATATCGAGGCGATCCTGGCGGCCGTCACGGGCAAGACCCGCCTCGTCTTCATCGCCAATCCGAACAACCCCACCGGCACGATGGTCGGCACCGACGCGCTTGCCTCGCTCGCGGACCGGCTGCCCGAGCAATGTATGTTGGTACTCGACGGGGCCTATGCCGAATATGTCGACGGCTACGACGCGGGTCTCGCGCTGATCGAGGCGCGCCAGAACGTCATGATGATCCGCACCTTCTCCAAACTCTACGGGCTGGGCGGGCTGCGCATCGGCTGGAGCTACGGCCCGCAAGAGGTGATCGACGTCCTCAACCGGATCCGAGGTCCCTTCAACCTCTCCTCCGCCGCGCTCGCCGCCGCCGAAGCGGCCGTGCGAGATCGCGACTACGCCGGTAAATGCCTCGCCTCGAACACCCAGTGGCGCCATTGGCTGGCCGAGGCGCTCGCTGCCCTCGGCGTGCCGTCCGATACCTCCATGGCGAACTTCATCCTCGCCCGCTTCACCGACGAAGCCGAGGCCGAGGCCTGCAACGCCTTCCTCAAATCCGAAGGGATCATCGTGCGCCAGATGGGCGGCTACAACCTGCCGCACTGCCTCAGGATCACCGTCGGAGACGAGGCCGCCTGCCGCCGGGTCGCCCATGCGGTCGGTCTCTTCAAAGGGCAGGCCAAGTGACCGCGATCTACGGCAAGGTCGCGCTGATCGGCCTCGGCCTGATTGCGTCCTCGATGGCTCACGCCATGCGCCGCAGCGGCGCGGCAGAGGTCATCAGCGGCACCTCCCGCTCCGCCGAGACGCGCGCCATCGCCCGGGAGCTGACCCTCGCCGACGAGATCACCGACACCGCAGCAGAGGCTGTGCGCGACGCCGACCTCGTCGTCCTCTGTGTCCCCATCGGCGCGATGGAGGCGGTCGCCCGCGATATCGCCCCCCATCTCAAACCCGGCGCGACCCTCACCGATGTCGGCTCGGTCAAACGCGCGGTGATCGACGCTGTCGCCCCGCATCTGCCGGACGGCGTCCATTTCATCCCGGCCCATCCCCTCGCGGGAACCGAGCAATCCGGCCCCCGCTCGGGCTTTGCCGAGCTTTTCGACAACCGCTGGTGCATCCTGGTGCCGCCCGAAAACGCCGACCGCAAGGAAGTCGCCCGGCTCGCCCGCTTCTGGGAGGCGCTGGGCTCCAATGTCGACGAGATGGAGGCGGATCACCATGATCTCGTCCTCGCCGTCACCTCCCACGCACCGCACCTCATCGCCTATACGATGGTCGGCGTCGCCGACGATCTCAGGCGCGTGACTGACAGCGAGGTGGTGAAATACTCCGCCGCCGGTTTCCGCGACTTCACCCGCATCGCCGCCTCCGATCCGACGATGTGGCGCGACGTCTTCCTGACCAACAAGGACGCCACGCTCGAGATCCTCGGCCGCTTCACCGAAGAGCTTTTCGCCCTCCAGCGCGCCATCCGAACCGGGGACGGCGCGCATCTGCACGACTATTTCACCCGCACCCGGGCCATCCGGCGCGGCATCGTCGAGGCAGGCCAGGACACCGACATCCCCAATTTCGGCCGCGGCCGATGAGGCGCCTTGCCCTTATCCTTGCCCTCGCGGCCACGACGGCGACCGGCGCGCCCACCGGCGACACGCGTCCGGTCGCCCGCCCCGTTCTGGCGCAACAGGTCTCGACCTCCAGCGTCATGCTGGTCCGCCCCGAGGCGCGCCCGGACGACAAGATTGCGGAGATCATCCTCGCCCGCGCCATCATCCTCGACGCCGCGACCAAGGCGGCGGTCCGCAGCTCGCTCCGGCCGATCGACCGGCCCGACGCGATCCTCGCCATGGGCCGCCGCATCCAGCGCGAGCGCCGCGCCGGGGCCGTCTGCGGCAACCTGCAGATCCAGGGTGATCGCGTCGGCGGCGTGCCCGGTCGCGTTCCGGGCTGCGGTGTAAGCGACGCCGTCCGCATCCGCTCTGTTGCCGGGGTCGCGCTTAGCCAGCCGGCGACGATCGACTGCCCCACCGCCGACGCGCTTTATCGCTGGGTCGAGCAAAGTGTCAAACCGACCCTTCGGACGACCGGCGGCGGGATCTCAAGTCTGCGCGTCGCAGCCCACTATTCCTGCCGGACCCGCAACAACCAGCCGGGCGGGCGGATTTCAGAACATGGCAAAGGCCGCGCTATCGACATCTCGGGCTTCATCCTGCGCGACGGCTCGGAGATCACGCTTCTCCAAGGCTGGCGCAGTCAGGCCCATGGGGCAAAGCTGCGCCAGATGCACCGGGACGCCTGCGGCCCCTTCGGCACCGTGCTCGGCCCCGAATCCGACCGCTTCCATCAGGACCACTTCCACTTCGACACCGCGCGCTACCGCAGCGGCTCCTACTGCCGCTGAGCCAGCCGGGGCAGATCGCCCACATCGATCCCGCCCACGCTCAACCGCCCGTCCACGGAAACGGCCCTTATCTCCAATGCTTCGTCAGGCCCGCCCGCCGACAGCCCGGTCAGAACCGCGCCAAGCAACAGCCGCTCCTGCGCCGTCAGCCAACCGCCATCGACCGCCAGATCCAGCGCGGCATCCCAGTTGCGCGCCTCCAGCATCATCTCGCCCGACACCGCGCCAGCGCCACCCACGCTCAGATCCCCGCGCGCCGTCACGTCGACTTCGCCCCAGGACAGCATCACCTCCCTCAGCTCGATCGCTTGTAGCATTGGCCGCGCCGCTTCCGCGAACCGGTCCAAAGGCGCGCTCATCTCGACCGTCCCGTCGATCCGGATCTCCTGAACCCGCGACGGCAGATCAGCCGCGCCGATCCACGCCATCAGCTCGTCCGACAGATCGAGATCCAGCACATCGCCGAAAATGTCATAGCGCGCCTCGGCTCCTTCGACCCGGCGCAGGGCCAGCAGCGCCCGCTCCAGAAAGATCTCGCCGGGCAACAGCCCGACCGCCGCCTGATCGACCTCTATCGTCACCCGGTCCAGCGGCAGATCGGTTGAGGCGGCGACCGCCGCGCTCGCCCGCATGCGGTCCGCCCGGATCGGGATCTCTCCAAGAGGCGTCATCACCGTCTGCTCGGGCGGGAAGATCGCGATCACCTCCGTCGGCCGGTAGCTCAGCGCGAACATCTGAAAGAACGCCCCCCGCCAGCCGTAGCCCGAGATCGCATCGCGGATCTCAAGACCGTTCACCGTGGTGTCGAACCGCGACGGAAACCCTCGCACCGACAGATCCTCGTAGGCAGGCTCCAGCCCGCCCGGCGTCGCGGCCTCCCGCTCCAGCCAGTCCGTGGCGGCAGACCGGATCGCGGCGGCACCCACGAACCAATAGCCCGCATAAAGCGCGGCGACCGCGATCACCAAAAAGACGAGTTTGCGCATATCGAATGGCCTTTTGCCTAACCCACCCGGCTTCTCTATAGACCGCCCGAAAGGAGGACCAGCATGGCGCTTTGGGTCTTCGGCTATGGATCGCTGCTCTGGAATCCCGGGTTTCGCCCCGCCGAAGCCGTGCGCGCACAGCTGGCGGGCTATAGCCGCTCCTTCTGCATGCTCTCGGTCTACCATCGCGGCACCCATGACCAGCCCGGCCTCGTCCTCGCTTTGGACAAATCCGAGGCCGACAGCTGCACCGGAATGGCCTTCCGCGTCGCCGACACGCAGGCGGATGCGGTCCTCGCCATGCTGCGCGAGCGCGAGCTGGTCACCGCCGCCTATTACGAGGCCCGCCTCCCCCTGACGCTCGACGACAGCCGCGAGATCGAGGCCGTCTGCTACGTCATCGACCGCGATCACGCGCAATATTGCCAACTTTCGCTTGCCGAACAGGCCCGCCGCATCGCCCGCGCGACCGGCGGGCGTGGCCCGAACCGCGACTATCTGCACAACACCGCCCTGCATTTGCAGGACCTCGGGGTGCGCGATCCCGACATCGAATGGCTCGATAAGGAAGTCCGCAAAATGGGGCCGGACTGCCATGATTAAGGCACAAAGTGTTGGTTCTTTACGCCCGATTTCAGTAGGATTTCTTCCGATGACGTACCAGAACGAGGACCCGTCCTGATGGACAGAAGGGGACCCGAGGCAGAGCCGCAGTTTTCGCAACCCATCAGCCAGATCACATGGATGCTGATCGTTTTGGGGCTGGTCGGGGCTGGTGCCTATCTGGCCTATCCTACCATTTCGCCGCTCTTTCTGGCCAATCCGGGGCTGAACGGCTTTATCGTCTTGGTCTTTTTCATCGGTGTGCTCGCCTGTTTCCTGCAGGTCTTCACCCTGATGTCATCTGTGCGCTGGCTCGAACGCTTTGCGGGCAGCCAGACCGAAGAGGCGGGCACCGCGCCGCGCCTTCTGGCCCCGCTCGCCACGCTTCTGCGCGCCCGCTCCGCCCGGATGCAGCTCGGCGCGACCTCCACCCGGTCGATCCTCGATTCCGTCGCAACCCGCATCGATGAGGCGCGAGAGATCACGCGCTACCTTGTCAACCTGCTGATTTTCCTCGGACTTCTGGGCACCTTCTACGGCCTTGCCACAACCGTGCCCGCTGTTGTCGACACGATCCGCTCCCTCGCCCCGCAGGAAGGCGAAGCCAGCGTCGACATCTTCAACCGCCTCATGACCGGCCTTGAGGCGCAGCTCGGCGGCATGGGCGTCGCCTTCGCCTCCTCGCTTCTGGGTCTGGCCGGATCGCTCGTCGTCGGCCTGCTTGAGCTTTTCGCGGGCCACGGCCAGAACCGCTTCTACCGCGAGCTTGAAGAATGGCTCTCCACCATCACCCGCGTCAGCTTCACCAGCGAAGAGGCGGGCGGCAGCCCCGAGGCGGCAGCCACTCCGGCAGGCGCCAGCTTCGGCACGTTCGCCGATCACATGGCCGAACAGATGGACCTGCTTCAAACCATGATCCTGCAGGCCGACGAGGGCCGCGTCCTCATGGAAGACCGCATGACCCGCCTCGTCGACGCCATCGATCACATGACCGAAAAGATGCCCAAAGGCGCGGGGACCGGCGACAGCGAACTTGCAGGTATCCTGGGACGCATTGCCGAAGGACAGGACCGCCTGACCCAGGTCCTTGAGGAAGGCGGCGGCGACGGCATCGATGCGGAAAGCCGGATGCGCCTGCGCTCCATCGATCTGCAAATGCTGCGTATCCTCGAGGAGATCTCCGCCGGGCGTCAGGAAACGATGGCCGATATCCGCAGCGACATCGCTTCACTTTCCCGCGCCATCCGGCAGTCGCAATCGATCCGCCCGCGCACCGTCGCCCGCGACAGGGATATCTGATCCATGGCACTAAGCCGCAGATCCGGCGCCCGTTTCCAGGCCTCGATCTGGCCCGGCTTCGTGGATGCCATGACGGGCCTGCTGCTGGTCCTCATGTTCGTGCTGACGATCTTCATGATCGTCCAGTTCATCCTGCGCGAGACGATCACCGGTCAGGCCACCGAACTCGACGAGCTGTCGGGCGAGGTCGAACAGCTCGCCGATGCGCTGGGCCTCGAACGCCAGCGCGCCAGCAACCTGCAGAACGAGACGATCCAGCAGAACGCCCTGATCGCCACCCTCTCGGCCGAGCGCGACCGCCAGGCCGCCGATCTGGCCAATGCCCGCACCCGCATCGCCACGTTCGAAGAGCAGGTCGCGGGCCTTCTCGCCGATCGCGACGCCGCCCGCGAGACGATCACGACCCTTCGCGGCGAGCAGGAAACCCTGCTCTCCGAAATCGATGCTCAGGAAGAGGCCGCCCGCCTCGCCGCCGCCCGCCGCGCCGCGCTTGACGCCATGGTCGCCGACCTGCAGGCCCAGCAAGAACAGGATCAAGCCGCGCTTTCGGACGCGGCAACTCAGATCGACACGCTCGAGGCTGAACGCCTCGCCGATGCCGCCGCCGCGCAGGCCCTGCGCGACCGGCTCGAAGATGCCGATGCCGAACTGACCGCCATGACCCTCGCCCTCGAAGAGAGGCGCCGCGAGGCCGAAGAGACGCTGACCCTCCTCGCCGCCGCCCGGGCCGAGCTGGAAAACCTCGCCGAGCAGGGGCTGACCCTCGACGATCTGCGCGATCAGCTGGCCGCCGCCCGCGCCGCGCGAACCGAAGCCGAAGAGACCGCCGCGACGACCCTCACCGAAGCTGAACGGCAGGCCGCCCTTCTTGATCAGGCCCGCGCCGCGCTCTCCGAGGAACAATCCCTGTCCGAAGAAAGCCAGCGCCAGGTCGAGCTTTTGAACCAGCAGGTCGCCGAGCTGCGCAACCAGCTCTCCTCCCTGCAGGCCCTCGTCAACCTTTCCTCGGACGAGGATGCCGCTGCCCAGATCCAGATCGAAACCCTCGGCTCCGAGCTCAATCAGGCGCTCGCCCGGGCGGCTGCCGCCGAACGCCAGCGCGCCGAATCCGAACGCCGCCGCGCCGAGCTGGAGGCCGCCGAACGCGCCCGCCTTGCCGCCGAGGCGGAGAACCTCGAACGCTATCAGTCCGAGTTTTTCGCCCTCCTGCGCGACCGTCTCGAAGGCCGCGAGGGGATCCGCGTCGAAGGCGACCGCTTCGTCTTCTCCTCCGAAGTGCTCTTCTCCCGCGGCTCCGCGACCCTCTCCTCCGATGGCCGCGCCCAGATCGCCCGCGTCGCGGCCATCCTGCGCGACATCTCCGCCGACATCCCGGACGCCATCGATTGGGTGATCCGCGTCGACGGCCATACCGACGACATCCCCGTCTCGCGCGGCGGCCGCTTCGACAACAACTGGGAGCTCAGCCAGGCCCGCGCCCTTAGCGTTGTGCTCTACATGACCGAAGCGCTCGGCATCCCGCCCCAGCGCCTTGCCGCCAACGGCTTTGGCGAATTCCAACCCCTCGACCCCGCCGATACCGAAGCCGCCCGCGCCCGCAACCGCCGGATTGAGCTGAAACTGACCGAGCGCTAATCCACCGCGTCAGCTCGCTGGCAGGCGTCACTTCGCCCAGCCAAGACGATTGAGATACTCCGCCCCATCATGCGCTGTCTCTCCGCAAGACATGACCCATGGCATCCAGCCGCTCTCGACCAGCATCAGGTCAGGGTCAGCGCCCCCATCAAGCAAGATCGTCCCGATCCTCGGAGAACACTCGATCCGGTTAAGCAAATGATCCTTGCCAACCCAAGCATTCGGATCGGCTCCTTCCTGCATCAGCGCTTCTGCCTCGCCCGCAAACAGACTGAGAACTTCGATTTCCAGAGCGTTGTTCAGGATCTGTTGCTGCGCAGCGGAATCGCCAACGGCACGAAGGTACTCGAGAATCAGATCTTCGCCATTCAGTTCTGCCTGACGGGCTGCGGCCCCATCGTCGAAATCCGGATCTGCGCCAAGCTCCAGCAAAACGCTTAGGCCGGCCAAACTGCCCGCCTCTGCGGCAGCGACAAGCGCTGTAAATCCCCGCTGGTCGATCATATCCACAGGCACGCCATCGTCTACGATGGTACGCACCACGCCGCCTTGTCCCAGAACGGCTGCGGTGAACAGGGGCAACTCCCCTCGCGACATAGGCTGAGCGGGATCCTCGCCTCCTGCGATCAAGGCCGAGATCACCGGCCCTCGGTCCCCACGGCCGTAAATCCCCATTTCGATCAGCGTCATGCCCTCAGGCGCTTCGGGGTGAAACCGGGCAATCCCGCCGGCCTCCACAAGCATATTTACCATGCCCGCCTGCCCATCGCGCGCAGCGATCACCAAAGGGCTCACGATCATGGTGCCCGTCGGATCCGCACCCGCATCCAGCAAACTGCGCATGATGCGGTCCTCTCCGCCCAACGCCGCCAACAGCAACGGTTGCTGAGCGGACTGTTCGTCTCCAACACTCAGATCGGGATCGGCACCGGCCTCGAGCAGAAGATCGACAGTCTCTGGCTGCCCCCACCGGATCGCCTCGAAAAGTGGAGGAGACAAGCCCACTCCCGTGTGATCTATCGTCAACGCTCCCGCCTCGATCGCGGCTCGGACGAGCGGCAGGTTGCCCGCATAAATCGCGGCATCGAGAATGTTCAAAATCGCACTCTCGCGCCTGTCTTCTGGCGCCTGCTTCAGAACCGCATCGAAGCAACCGGCTGCATCTTTCGCCGACAAAAGATCCTGCAGGGTTTCCGGAACGGGAGTGCAGGCAAACGCGCCACCTGACAAACCCAGCAAGGGCGCTGCGACCGCCAGACATCTGATCAAAGAGAATGACATTGGAACAGACTACCGGCCACGGACAACGGTTGAAACCCGGGACGTGAACAGGCTGTCTTACCTGAACCCTCCCCGGCAGCGCAGTCACGTGCCAGGACAGCCTCGATCGCCAATTGGCCAGATCGCTCGCGCGAGGTTTGAGCAATCGCCTTCTCAAAGAGCCCACGGTATCGTTCGGTCTGATGGCTGGAGATCTGACCCTCCGCCGATGCAACGATCGGGCAGGAAAATCTGATATCCAGCTCAGTCCTGTTGAGACGCCGGTGAAAGCGATTGAGTCCAGACTATCGCATCGTGCTGACCATCCGCAGCTTGCTGCGCAGCGGGAGGCGATGCCAGAGGGGACCCGTCCGGTCTTTGCCGAAAACAGCCACCCGTCGAGTAGAACTCAAGACTCTCCGACGCCAAAAAAAGCCCCGGCGCAAAGGCCGGGGCTGATCAAACTTTACGAGGTGGAACCTAAAGCGGTCTCGCCCTAGTCGGCCGTGAGTAACGGCGGCTTGTCGCCTTTGCCGATCCGTGCCGTTTCGGGCTCTTCGATCCGCAGGTCGAGCTTGCCGTCCTTCACACCAACCTTGACGTTGCCGCCCTTTGCCAGCTTCCCAAAGAGCAACTCTTCCGCCAGCGGCTTCTTGATATGCTCCTGGATCACCCGGCCCAGAGGACGCGCGCCCATTTTGTCGTCATAGCCCTTGTCCGCCAGCCATTCGGCGGCAGGCTTGGTCAGTTCGATCGTGACGTTTCGGTCGATCAGCTGCGCCTCGAGTTGCAGGACGAACTTCTCAACCACTTGCAGGATCGTGTCCTTGGGCAGCGGAGCGAAGGAGATCACCGCATCCAGACGGTTGCGGAATTCCGGCGTGAACGTCCGCTCGATCGCCGCCGTATCCTCACCCTCGCGCCGGTCGCGGCCAAAGCCGATCGCGGCCTTTGCCAGTTCCGACGCACCTGCGTTCGAGGTCATGATCAGGATCACATTGCGGAAATCCGTGGCCCGTCCGTTATGGTCGGTCAGCTTTCCGTGATCCATCACCTGCAGCAGGATGTTAAAGACATCCGGATGCGCCTTCTCGATCTCGTCGAGCAGCAGGACACAATGGGGATTCTGGTCGACCCCATCGGTGAGCATCCCGCCCTGATCGAACCCGACATAGCCCGGAGGCGCGCCGATCAGACGGCTGACAGCGTGTTTCTCCATGTATTCCGACATGTCAAAGCGCAGCAGCTCCACACCCAGAGTCGAGGCAAGCTGCTTGGCCACCTCCGTCTTGCCGACGCCCGTAGGCCCCGCAAAAAGGTAGTTGCCAATCGGCTTTTCAGGCTCCCGCAGCCCGGCCCGCGACAGCTTGATCGCCGAAGACAAAGCCACAATGGCGGCGTCCTGCCCGAAGACAACGCGCTTGAGCGTCGTCTCCAGATCCTTGAGCACTTCGGCATCGTCCTTGCTGACATTCTTGGGCGGAATGCGCGCGATCTTTGCCACGACCGCCTCGATCTCCTTGGTGCCGATGGTCTTGCGCCGCTTGCTTTCGGTCACGAGATGCTGGGCCGCGCCTGCCTCGTCGATCACGTCGATCGCCTTGTCGGGCAGCTTGCGGTCGTTGATATAGCGCGCCGACAGCTCCACCGCCGTCTTGATCGCATCCGATGTGTACTTGATCGCGTGGTGATCCTCGAAATAGGGCTTGAGGCCGCGCAGAATCTTCACCGCATCCTCGACCGAGGGTTCCGTCACGTCGATCTTCTGGAACCGGCGAGAGAGGGCGCGGTCCTTTTCAAAATGCTGGCGGAACTCCTTATAGGTGGTCGATCCCATACAGCGCAGCTTGCCGCCCTGAAGCGCAGGCTTGAGCAGGTTCGACGCATCCATCGCGCCGCCCGAAGTCGCCCCGGCGCCGATCACCGTATGGATCTCGTCGATGAACAGCACCGCATCGGGATGGTCCTCAAGTTCGGTCATCACCGCTTTCAGACGCTCTTCGAAATCGCCACGATAGCGGGTTCCGGCGAGCAAGGCGCCCATATCCAGCGAATAGATCGTCGCCGATTCCAACACATCGGGCGTCTCGCCATCGACAATCTTGCGCGCCAGACCTTCCGCGATCGCCGTCTTGCCGACGCCCGGATCGCCTACCAATAGCGGGTTGTTCTTCCGGCGGCGGCAGAGCACCTGAATGCAGCGCTCGACCTCGTGATCGCGCCCGATCAGCGGATCGACCTCGCCCTTGCGCGCCTTGGCGTTCAGATCGACGCAATACTTGGCCAGCGCCGATTCCTTTTCGTCACCGCCCTCGGCGGCCTGCGCCTCGTCCTCGATATCGGTCGCGCCGCTGACGGGCCGGCTTTCGCCATAGGCCGGATCCTTGGCGACCCCATGCGCAATAAAGTTCACCGCGTCATAGCGCGTCATATCCTGCTGCTGCAGGAAGTAGGCGGCATTCGATTCCCGCTCGGCAAAGATCGCAACCAGCACATTCGCGCCCGTCACCTCGTTGCGGCCCGAGGACTGCACATGGATGGCGGCGCGCTGGATCACGCGCTGGAAGGCGGCGGTCGGAACCGCCTCTGAGCCCTCGACATCCGTCACCAGATTGGACAGCTCGTCTTCGATGAATTCCAGAAGGGTCTTGCGCAGATCCTCCAGGTCCACCGAACACGCCTTCATGACGCGGGCGGCATCGGGTTCGTCGATAAGCGCGAGCAACAGATGCTCAAGCGTGGCAAGCTCGTGATGGCGGGCATTGGCAATCGCCAAGGCCGAATGGATCGACTGCTCGAGCGTGGATGAGAAAGACGGCACAGCACGTGCTCCTCTGATCGGGGTCGGCGGCGGGACTTTCGTGGCCCCGTCCTGACCGTGGCCTCTATATCTTAAAGTTCGGTGTTCTTAGCCAAGCTTCAAGGAATTTCTTTGTCGCAGGCGTCACATTCTTCGTGATCGACGCACTTGACGCCCGCAATCCGACCAGATCCCCAGCAATTTCGCCGCGATATCGGTCAGAACGAATCCCGCCTTTTGCGGATTTCGGCGAACACATCCTCGTCGGACGCGCCCTCCATGCCGATCGCGGCCTTCAATGCCGGATCGTCCGCCCGCAGGAACGGGTTTGTACGTTTTTCCTCTGCAAGAGAAACGGGGAGGGTTGGTTTATCCGCCTTGCGCAGATCTTCGGCGGTCTGGAGCCGTGATTTAAGCGCTTCATGCTCCGGTTCAAGGGTCAGGGCAAAGCGGATATTGGTCAGCGTATATTCATGCCCCGAATAAACCGTGGTCTCATCGGGCAGTTTGCGCATCTTGAGCAGGCTCTCCCACATTTGGGCAGGCGTGCCCTCGAACAGGCGCCCGCAGCCGCAGGACATCAGGCTGTCGGCCGAAAACAGCGCCTGCGCGCCCGGCATGTAGAACGCGATATGCCCCACCGTATGACCTGGCACGTCGATGATATGCACCTCTTCGCCGCAGACCGCCTCCACATCCGTCTCGCCCACGGCCAGATCGAGCGTCGGCAACCGGTGCTGATCGGCCTGCGCGCCGATCACGCGGCAGTCATAGATCTTGTGCAGATCCGCCACGCCGTCGATATGATCGGAATGATGATGCGTGATCAGCAGATCCGACAGCTCCCATCCGCGTCCTACAAGAAGCTCGCGGATCGGCTCGACCTCGGGCGCATCGACCAGCGCCGTGCGCCGGGTGATGTCATCGTGAAGGACATAGGCATAATTGTCCTGAAGGCAGGGAACCGTTTCGATGTGAAGGGGCATGGTCATTTGTCCGGCTGGGGTTATCCTGAGGTCAACCAAACCGTGGAAGGGCGGTTCCTGCAATGCATCTCGATGTGATCGATCTGAGGCGCTTTTATTATCGCAGCGCTCTGGGCCGCGCCGCGCAGCGCGTGATCCGCGACCGGATCGCGACGCTCTGGCCGCCCGACGCGTCTGGCATGGGCGCCATGTCGGTCGTCGGCTTCGGCTTTGCCGTTCCGCTCCTGCGCCCCTATCTCGGTGTGGCGCGCCGCACCATCGCCTTGATGCCGGGTCCTCAGGGCGTGATGCCCTGGCCGTCTCAACAGCCCAATGTCAGCGTTCTGACCGAAGAAACGCTCTGGCCCATCGATACCGGCAAGGTCGATCGTCTGATCCTGCTGCACGGGTTGGAGACGTCCGAACATGCCTCGGCACTTCTGGACGAATGCTGGCGCGTGCTCGGCCCCGGCGGGCGGGCGATCTTCATCGTGCCGAACCGGGCGGGCTTCTGGGCGCGGCGCGACCGGACGCCCTTCGGCTACGGGAGGCCCTATTCGACCAGCCAGCTCGAAGAGCAGCTCAAGCGCCACCGCTTCATGACCGAACATGTCTCCTCCGCGCTGTTCCAGCCGCCGACCGATCAGCGCTTTTGGCTCAAGACCGGACCGATTCTCGAAAGGGTCGGCAGCTCTCTGCCCGCCATCGCCGCCGGAGGGGTCCTTGTCGTCGAAGCCAGCAAACAGGTCGCTGCCCCGACGAGGCCCGGCCTCCCCGAAGCCGTCCGGCGCCCTTTGCGGGTCCTCGAAGGGATCGGCATGCCAGAGCCTGAACCGGCCCGCCAAGGCGCCACCCTAAGCGCAGAAACAATCCCGCCTCGCGACTAAGGATTGTCTCCGCCGTTGCGCGGATTTTCGAGCGCTCTGTCCGTTAACCCGGGATCATGCCGAAAATCCACCGACCGGATACCGACGCAATACCGACCGGATACCGCATGCCGAAACGCCAACCCTGCTTGGCGTTAACCCCCGATTCGCGCCGATCCTCGCCGCCGCCGGTCTTCGCGCCGAACCGGCGTCAGATCTCGCGCACTCCGTCCGGCGTCCGGATCGCCGCTTTCAGCGCGACCGTCTCGCCCGTCTCGAACACGATCCGCGGATCGGTCAGCTTCCCCTCCAGCATCGCCTCGATCCGCGCAGCCTCAGGATGGCGGATCGTCAAACGCTCCAAAGCGCATCCCAGATCGGGCATCCGGCTGCCGGGAAAGGGGCGTTCGGGCCATTCCAGCAAGGTCGGAACCCCTCCGCCATAGGGCAGGGAGCCATCCTCAGGCACCGTGATCCGCCAGTTCAGATCCCCGCGCGTCATCGCGATCGCAGGTCCCGTTTCGGCCTCAACAGTATCGATCGCCCGATCGACATCCTCGGTCCGGCAGATCCAGTTGCCGACCCGGATCGGCCCGTCCCCCAAATTGTCCAGCCCGAACCACCGCGAACGGCCCGGATCGGGGGCATCCGGGTCGATGGCGATAATCTCGAAAAACTCATCCTGCCCCAGCTTCATTAGGCAGTTATGCGTGCCCATCAGGGGATGGGCTCCGCCATCCGGCACATCCACGCCAAGCCGTTCTCTTACAAAGGTTTTCCCGGCCTCAAGAGAGGGGGCGACAACCGCGATATGATCGAATTCAAGCATCCTGCCGGCCCTTCCTGACAACGGCGCATGACCTCTGCGGCCAAATGACCTGCCGGGCCCGCCGGTCCTTCATCGCACCCCAAGGCCCGAAAGAACAGCTGCCGCCGGGCCTTTCCACGCGGGAGGCAGGCCCTATCTGAACAAAGCGTCGATCCGGCCTGCAAAAGGCGCATTCGGGACGGTTGCGGCGTATAAAGGCCTCTGTTACATGGCCCCTGATTTGACCGGGTGCTTCGAGTGGAAGCGCCCCAAGACGATTGCCGCGGCGAACCACTCGTCCGGCGAAGACATCGGAAGGGTGGACGTGTCGGAACCAGCTTCGATTTCAACAGGCATTGCCGACCGTTATGCCTCAGCCGTGTTTGAACTGATGAAAGAGGCCAAGGCGCTTGAGACCTTGGAAAAAGACGTGGATGCCCTTGGCGCCGCCATCTCTGAAAGCGACGATCTCAAGAGCCTCTTGCACTCCCCGATCTACAGCCGCGACCAGCAGGAAACCGCAATCGGCGCGCTTGCCGCGAAGATGGGCCTGTCCGAGACAGTCGTAAACACGCTCAAGCTGATGGCGCAGAACCGCCGCCTCTTCGTCGTCCCCGCGCTCCTTACCGATCTTCGCGAAAAGATCGCCGAGGAAAAGGGCGAGATCACCGCAGATGTCACTGCCGCCAAGGCACTGACCAAAACCCAGTCCGACAAGCTCGCCAAGGTCCTCAAGGACCGCTTCGGCAGCGATGTGAAACTCAACCAGTCCGTCGATGAAAGCCTCATTGGCGGCCTTGTCGTTAAGGTCGGCTCGAAGATGATCGACACCTCGATCCGCTCCAAGCTCGACGCGCTCCAGAACACCATGAAAGAGGCCCGCTAATGGCGATCCAAGCTGCGGAAATTTCCGCGATCCTCAAGGACCAGATCAAGAATTTCGGCCAGGAAGCCGAAGTGGCCGAAGTGGGCCGGGTGCTGAGCGTCGGCGACGGGATCGCACGGGTCTACGGCCTCGATAACGTCCAGGCCGGCGAGATGGTCGAATTCCCCGGCGGCATCCAAGGCATGGCGCTGAACCTCGAAACCGACAATGTCGGCGTCGTGATCTTCGGCTCCGACCGGGACATTAAGGAAGGCGACACCGTCAAGCGCACGAACTCCATCGTGGACGTGCCCGTTGGCGATGCGCTTCTTGGCCGCGTGGTCGACGGCCTCGGCAATCCGCTCGACGGCAAGGGTCCGATCGAGACGTCGCAGCGCAGCGTCGCCGACGTCAAGGCGCCCGGTATCATCCCCCGCAAATCGGTGCACGAGCCCATGGCGACAGGCCTCAAGGCCATCGACGCCATGATCCCGATTGGCCGTGGCCAGCGCGAGCTGATCATCGGCGACCGCCAGACCGGCAAGACCGCCGTCGCGCTCGACACGATGCTCAACCAAAAAAGCTACAACGACGCCGCCGGCGATGACGAAAGCAAGAAGCTCTACTGCGTCTACGTGGCCGTCGGTCAGAAGCGCTCGACCGTGGCGCAGCTGGTGAAAAAGCTCGAGGAAACCGGCGCGATTGACTATTCGATCGTGGTCGCCGCAACCGCATCCGAGCCTGCTCCGATGCAGTATCTCGCGCCCTATACCGCGACCGCTATGGCCGAGTTCTTCCGCGACAACGGCCGCCACGCGCTGATCGTCTATGATGACCTCTCCAAGCAGGCCGTCGCCTACCGCCAGATGTCGCTGCTCCTGCGCCGTCCGCCCGGCCGCGAAGCTTATCCCGGAGACGTCTTCTACCTCCATTCGCGCCTGCTCGAGCGCTCCGCGAAACTGAACGAGGATAACGGCGCGGGCTCGCTGACGGCTTTGCCGATCATCGAAACCCAAGGCGGCGACGTGTCAGCCTTTATTCCGACCAACGTGATCTCGATCACCGACGGCCAGATCTTCCTTGAGACGGAGCTCTTCTACCAGGGTGTCCGTCCCGCCGTGAACACCGGCCTCTCGGTCAGCCGTGTGGGCTCAGCCGCCCAGACCTCGTCGATGAAATCGGTCGCCGGTCCCGTCAAACTCGAGCTGGCCCAGTACCGCGAGATGGCCGCCTTCGCACAGTTCGGCTCCGATCTCGATGCCGCCACCCAGCGGCTTTTGAACCGCGGCGCGCGTCTCACCGAGCTGATGAAACAGCCTCAGTACTCACCGTTAACCAATGCTGAGATTGTCTGTGTCATCTATGCGGGCACCAACGGCTATCTCGATGATCTCAAGGTCGATCAGGTCGGCAAGTTCGAAGAAGGTCTGCTGCACCACATGCGGACGAAAGCGTCGGACGTGCTCGACTATATCACCAACGAGGATCCAAAGGTTAAAGGCGACGCCGAGGAGAAGATCAAAGGCGCGATCGACGCATTCGCCAAGGACTTCGGGTAAACCCGGATGCCCAGCCTTAAGGATCTCAAAAACCGGATCGAGTCGGTCAAGTCGACCCGCAAGATCACGAAGGCGATGCAGATGGTCGCTGCCGCCAAGCTGCGCCGTGCGCAGGAAGCGGCAGAGATGGCGCGCCCCTATACGGAGCGTTTCAACGCGGTGATGGCGGGCCTTGCGGCCTCTGTCGGCGAAAGCGACAGCGCACCTCGCCTTCTGGCGGGCACCGGGTCTGACAAGACCCATCTGCTCATCGTGATGACGGCAGAGCGGGGCCTGTGCGGCGGCTTCAACTCGAACATCGCCAAACTTGCGAGATCGAGCGCGGAGAAGCTGCAGGCGGAGGGAAAGACCGTCAAGATCCTGACCGTCGGCAAAAAGGGGCGCGACGTCCTGCGGCGCGAATGGTCTGACGCTCTGGTCGGTCACATCGATCTGAGCGACGTCAAACGGGTGAGCTATGCCGACGCCCAAGGCGTGGCAAAGGACATCCTCGGGCGCTTTGACGATGGCGAATTCGACGTGGCGACACTGTTCTATTCGCAGTTCGAAAACGTCGTCAGTCAGATCCCGACCGAGCAGCAGCTTATCCCCTACGAGGCGCCCGAAGAGGCGGCCGAGGACAGCTCGACGCTCTACGACTACGAGCCCAGCGAAGAAGAGATCCTCGCCGACCTGCTCCCGCGCGGCGTCGCGACGGCAATCTTCTCGGCGCTCCTTGAGAATGGCGCAGGCGAGCAGGGGGCCCGGATGACCGCGATGGACAACGCGACCCGCAATGCAGGCGAGATGATCGACAAGCTGACCATCGAGTACAACCGCTCGCGTCAGGCCGTCATCACCAACGAGCTGATCGAAATTATTTCGGGCGCGGAAGCGCTCTAACGAACCGGAGACCGGACAATGGCAAACGCAAAAGGCAAAGTGACCCAGGTCATCGGCGCCGTCGTGGACGTGCAGTTCGAGGATCACCTACCGGAGATCCTGAACGCGCTGACGACCGACAACAACGGAAACGAGCTGATCCTCGAAGTGGCCCAGCACCTTGGCGAAAACACGGTGCGAGCCATCGCCATGGACGCGACCGAGGGTCTCGTCCGCGGTCAGGAAGTCAGTGACACGGATGGTCCGATCACCGTGCCCGTGGGCGACGCGACGCTCGGCCGGATCATGAACGTAGTCGGCGCTCCTGTGGATGAAAAAGGCCCCATCGGCGAGACCGAGCGCCGCTCGATCCACAACGAAGCTCCCGGTTTCGAAGCTCAATCCACGACGTCCGAGATCCTCGTGACGGGCATCAAGGTCATCGACCTGCTGGCCCCCTATTCCAAGGGCGGCAAGATCGGCCTCTTCGGCGGTGCCGGTGTGGGCAAGACGGTTCTTATCCAGGAACTGATCAACAATATCGCAAAGGTCCACTCGGGCTATTCGGTCTTCGCCGGTGTCGGAGAGCGGACGCGTGAAGGTAACGACCTTTACTACGAATTCATCGAATCCGGCGTCATCAATGCCGACGATCTGACCAAGTCCAAAGTGGCACTGGTCTACGGCCAGATGAACGAGCCTCCCGGAGCACGGATGCGCGTCGCCCTGTCCGGCCTGACCATGGCCGAGCAGTTCCGCGACCAGTCCGGAACCGACGTTCTCTTTTTCGTCGACAATATTTTCCGCTTCACGCAAGCAGGCTCCGAGGTGTCGGCGCTTCTAGGCCGGATTCCCTCGGCTGTGGGCTATCAGCCGACACTCGCCACCGACATGGGCGCGATGCAGGAGCGGATCACCTCGACGCGGAACGGATCGATCACCTCGGTGCAGGCCATCTACGTGCCCGCCGACGACCTCACCGACCCGGCTCCGGCAACGTCCTTTGCCCACCTCGACGCCACGACGGTTCTGTCGCGCTCGATCTCCGAGCTGGGCATCTACCCGGCTGTGGACCCGCTCGATTCGACTTCGCGTCTGCTCGATCCCGGCGTCATCGGCGAAGAGCATTACGGCGTGGCCCGTGACGTCCAAGGGATCCTCCAGCGCTACAAGTCGCTGCAGGACATTATCGCCATTCTCGGCATGGACGAGCTTTCGGAAGAGGACAAGCTGACCGTGGCCCGCGCCCGGAAGATCCAGCGCTTCCTCAGCCAACCCTTTGATGTTGCTGAAGTCTTCACCGGATCGCCCGGCGTTCAGGTGCCGATCGAGGACACAATTGCCTCCTTCAAGGCCGTTGTCGCGGGTGAGTACGATCACCTGCCGGAAGGTGCCTTCTACATGGTCGGCGGCATCGAAGACGTGAAAGCGAAGGCTCAGAAGATGGCGGCGGACGCAGCATAATGGCGGACACCATGCAGTTCGATCTGGTCAGCCCCGAGCGCAGGCTCGCCTCGCTCGAGGCGACCGAGGTCAAAGTGCCGGGCGCCGATGGCGACATGACCGTGATGCCGGCCCACGCGCCGACCATCACGACCCTGCGCCCCGGTGTTCTGCGGGTCGTGCATTCCGACGGAACAGACGAATACATCGTCTCCGGCGGCTTTGCCGAGATCACGGCAGAAGGTCTGTCCGTTCTGGCCGAGAAGTCGCTCCACAGGGGCGATGTCTCTCAGGAAGACTACGACGCCATGTTCGATGAAATGCAGGAGTCCTACGAGGCGGCCAAGAAAACCGCCGCTCAGGAGAACCTCCCCGGTCCGGTCGACGAGGCGGCAAAGCTGCTCTCCGACATGGTCGCGATGGGCGAAGAGATCGGTCTGTCGACCCGGCAACCAAGCCTTTAGGGGAAACCTGCCACAGTTGAGAGACCCCGGTTTGCACCGGGGTCTTTTTTGTTATCAGGTAGGTCTGACGAGCAGGAGTTAGATCATGTCGATGAGCCACATTCTCGTACATCCGATCGGGGTCGATCAGGGCGAGGAGATTCTGTTTTCCCATTTCGAGAAAGACGGAAAGATGTGGACGGAGAAGGGCCAGCGTCAGGTCAAGCGCTACATCAAATTCTCCGAACAGTTCAACGATCCCCCGGTGGTTCAGGCCCATATTGTCATGTGGGATATCTCCTCGACCGCGAATAGCCGCGTTGATCTCGTGACCGAAAACGTGACCAAAAGCGGCTTCGACGTGCTGTTCAAAACCTGGGGAAATACCCAGATCGCGCGGGTCCGTATCGGCTGGATCGCCATCGGCTCTCTCAGCGATCACGAACAGGAAGCGCTCTACGACATCTAGAGATCCGCGCGCGTTTTGCCTGACGCCTCCCAATCTTTCCAGATCCAGACCATCCGGTCGACGAACCAGGCTTTCGGACCAATCGTCGTAAAGATGCCGAGAAGCGTTGCCCAGGGGTTCAACGCCCACAGGCCGTAGACCAATGGCGCAAGACAGATCGCGGATCCGGCGGTCAGGACGATTGCCGCTCTTCGGTGATGCGGTGCGATACTCTCGCGGTGGCCAAGAAAAACCCGTTCCCCCATCGTGCCTTCCGCGGCCCACGTATCCCACCTTTGTGCCGGCGGGAATGCGCGCGGATTGTACCACGTCCAGATCACAGCAAGAGCCACAAGCGGCGCGGCCCACCACCCGATCCAAACCCGCGACCAGATCGCAAGCACGATCAGAGGCAGACAGGTGAACCTCGTATAGACGGACCATCTGTTCGCATGCCGCGCCCAGGTCTTGTCCGACATGGTCATCAGGCGTTCCGATGCCGAAAAGAGATCCATCGCGCCCTCTCTGCCGTCTCAGGCGGCGTTATAAAGGCCTTCGTAGATGGGCCCCAGCGTCTGCGTCTCGAACAGGGACGAGACACTCGTTCCGTTCCAGATATTCAAGATGGCCTGAGCAAACATCGGCGCGGTTGGTACGATACGGATATTCTCGGCGGCCTCTGTCTCCGGGGTCGCCTCGATCGAATCCGTTACAACCAGGGATTTCATGACTGACTTCTTGATCCGATCCACCGCAGGCCCGGACAGGACGCCGTGTGTGATATAGGAATGAACTTCGGTCGCTCCGTTCTCGATCAGGACCTCGGCCGCCTTACAAAGCGTGCCAGCCGTGTCGCAGATGTCATCCACGATAATGCAGCGCTTACCTGTGACATCCCCGATGATGGTCATCCCCGCGACTTCGCCTGCCTTTTCGCGCCGTTTATCGACGATGGACAAAGGCGCGCCGATCCGCTGCGCCAGCTCCCTGGCCCGCGCCACACCACCGACATCCGGAGAGACGACCATGACGTCGCTCATGTCCTGAAAATGATGCATGATATCAAGCGCGAAGATCGGAGAGGCGTAAAGGTTATCAACGGGCAGGTCGAAGAAGCCCTGGATCTGCGCGGCATGCAGATCCATTGTCAGAACCCGCTCGATCCCGGACTCGGCAATCATATTTGCCACCAGCTTGGCCGTGATCGGGGTTCGAGCCTTGGTCCGGCGATCCTGACGCGCGTAGCCGAAATAAGGGATCACCGCCGTGATCCTCGCAGCTGACGACCGACGCAAGGCATCGGCCATAATGAGCAGCTCCATCAGATTATCATTGGCCGGGTTCGAGGTCGGCTGGATAATAAACATGTCCTCGCCGCGCACGTTCTCGAACACCTCGACGAAAATTTCTTGATCGTTGAACCGCTCGACCCGCGCATCGACGAGGCCTACGTTGATCCCGCGATGCATCGACATTCGACGCGCGACGGCATTGGCAAGATTTCGGTTGGCATTTCCGGAAATGAGCTTGGGTTCAATCAGGGATGGCATCGGCTCTCCAGCGCTCTCCGCCAAGGCTTACGTGACGGATTCGTGACGTTGACACGGATTAACACGGGCGTACCGTGGCGCAAGTTTTTAAGGGGAGAGGCATGGCTCATATCGACTACTTTTTCGCAACGGTGTCGCCGTACACCTACCTAGCCGGCACCCGGCTGGAGGAGATTGCGGCCAAGCATGGTGCAACGATCACCTACAAGCCCCTCGATATCATCGCGCTCTTTGGCCGGACCGGAGGCACGCCGCCCAAGGACCGCCATGACAGCCGGAAAGCATACCGGTTGCAGGAACTCTCCCGCGCATCGAAGAAAACCGGCCTTCCGCTCAATCTTCAGCCCGCCCACTGGCCGACCAACCCGGCGCCCTCGTCCTATGCGATCATTGCGGCCCAAGAGGCCGGAGGCGGCGATCTAGGCAAGTTGGTCCACAGCATCTGCGGCGCCTGCTGGGCGCAAGAGCGCGACATCGCGCAGGACGATGTCGTAAAGGGGTGCCTTGAAGAGGCTGGCTTTTCCCCTGCATTAGCTGATAGCGGTCTTCTGAGTGGCGCGGAGACCTACGCTGCCAATCTCGAAGAAGCAGTCTCGCGCGGAGCGTTCGGCGCGCCGTTCTACATCACCAACGACGATCAGCGGTTCTGGGGGCAGGACCGACTTGACGATCTAGACGCATCGCTGGCCGGAAAACTCTAGCGTCCCTGAAAGGCATGACAGCCTACATCCATTGTTCGCTCGCATCCGGCGGGATCTGGAAGCCGCTCATCGAAGCCCTGCAGCATCCCGCGCCGGTTCTTGTCGAGCTTCCAGGGCACGGTCAAGCGCCGGATTGGGATCAGGACATGGACTACCACGATCAGGCCGTCGATCTGGCCTTGTCGTGTTTGCCGTCAGAGCCGGTCGATATCGTCGGCCACTCGTTTGGCGCAACCGTGGCCCTGCGGCTTGCACTTGACTGGCCTGAGAGGGTGCAGTCTTTGATCCTCATCGAGCCGGTTTTCTTCGCTGCCGCCCGAGAGGCGGGTGATCCTGCCTATGAGGCCCATCGGCAGGCCTTCCAGCCATTTCTCGAAGCCATCGAGAACGGGAACCAAGCAGCCGCCGCGCGCGAATTTACTGAGATCTGGGGCGGCGGAGCGCCTTGGAACTCGTTACCAGATGCGCAAAAGAAGTACTTTGCCGATCGTATCCACCTGATCCCGGCAGGGGCACCTGCGATCGAGGAAGATCGTGCGGGCCTTCTTGCGGATGGCCGTCTGGAGGCGCTCGCAATTCCCGTCACGTTGATTGAGGGAGAGCGTTCGCCAGCGGTCATCCCAGCTATCCATGCCGAGCTTGCCCGCCGCCTGCCTCGGGCGGATCGTCTGACGATTAAAGGCGCGGGCCACATGCTGCCGGTCAGTCATACCCGGCAGCTCGCAGCACGTCTGCGCCCTCTTCTTGCTTGAAGAGAATCAGACGTCTCGAAGATGGGCCAGAAATGCTTGGGTATTCTCGTCACTCGCAGCCCAATCCGTGACGAAGCGGGCGGTCAAAGGCTCGTCTGGATCGCCTCCTTCCAAGCTGCCGCCCCACAGATAATAGCTCGCGCCCTTCTCATGTAGATGCTGATGCGCTTTGCGCGGCAGATCGGCGAAGAGCATGTTTGACTGCGGCGGGTTATGAAGCCGCGCCATAGGGCTTTGCTCCAGCCCTCTGGCCAATGTGCTGGCCGCAAGATTAGAGGATCGGGCCAGCTCAAGCCATAGATCATCCGCCAGATAGGTCTCCATCTGCGCTGAGAGGTAACGATGCTTCGAGATCAACTGCGCAGCTCGCTTTCGCCTCAGCTCGAACTCCCAGGCAGAGCTTGGATCGAAGAAGATAACAGCCTCGACCCCCATCAACCCATTCTTGGTCCCACCAAAGCTGACCGCATCGATACCGGCTTTCCACGTCATCTCGGCCGGGCTACAGCCCAGATGGACCAATGCATTGCTGAAGCGCGCACCGTCCATATGCGCCCGGACCCCGAAATGTTTTGCGACATCACAAAGCGCCTGAAGCTCTTCCAGTGAATGGACAGTCCCCTTCTCGGTCGCCTGCGTGATCGAGATCGGACCCCTTTGCGGTCCATGAACGCCGCGCGACTCTTCTGCACCGATGGCGTCCTTCAAAGCCTCGGCATCCATCTTTCCGTTTGCACCCTCGACCAGCGTCAGTTTCGCGCCGCCGGTATAGAACTCAGGCGCATTGCATTCGTCTTCCTGAATATGCGCCGTCTGATGGCAAAAAATCGTGTCCCAAGGCTGGGCAAACGTCGCGAGGATCAGCGAATTTGCGGCGGTTCCGAGAGGGACGAGATAGACGGCCGCTTGCGGGGCCTCGAAAATCTCTCGGATCTTCGCGGTCACGCGGATCATGATCTCATCGGTGCCGTATGGGGATGCGTAGCCCTCATTAGCGCGGAGCAGCGCCTCCATCACCTTGGGATGGACCCGGCCCGCATTGTCCGACGTGAATTGCATCACAAAGGCTCCTCAATCAGGTAATCATCCCACAGATCCTCAGGCACGGCCTCCTCCGAAACGGTCCGGCCTTGGATGGATACACCCGCCCGGTGAACGGTTTCCGGCGCGCCGGACAGTAGCGGATGCCAGTCGTAAAGGTCGCGGCCTTCGTGGATCAGCCGATAGGCGCAAGTCTGCGGAAGCCAGTATAGATGATCGGAAATAGTCGCCGCCGTCAGCTGGATACATTCCGGCACGTATTGCTTTCGGGTCGCATAGTGCTTGCAGCGGCATGTGCGGTCGTCAAACAACCGGCAGGCAATACGGGTCAGATCGACCTTCCCTGTCTCTTCGTCTTCGAGCTTGTTCAAGCAGCATTTCCCGCAGCCGTCGCACAGCGCCTCCCATTCATGCGAGGTCATCTCGGTTAGTGGGATCCTCTCCCAATAGCGATCTCGCAGACCCCGCGCGGCGGAATGATCAGACATCGCGAAGCGTCTTTCGCACGTCTTGAATATCCTGATCCATCTGCCGGATCAGAGCGTCGAGCCCTTCGAATTTTGCCTCCGGTCGCAGAAACTCGACGAGCGCGACCGAGATTTCGGCGTCGTAAAGATCGCCCTCGAAATCGAGAAGGAACGTCTCGCAGTTCGGGATGTTTTCTCCAAACATCGGGCGGATCCCGATCGACGTGGCGCCTTTATAGGATCCCGCATGGGGCCCCGTGAGCAGATCGACAAGGGTCGCATAGACCCCGAAAGCCGGGAGGTGCAGATCCTCAAGCGCGATATTGGCCGTTGGATAGCCAAGCTCGCGCCCGCGTTTTTCGCCATGAATGACAACGCCTTCGATCCGGTGCCAATGCCCGAGCATGGCCGCGGCATCATCAGGCCGCCCCTCGGACAACGCATTGCGGATACCCGTGGAAGAGACCTCTCCGACGGGGGTTTCTACCATCTCGGCAATCGTGGTCTCGAAGCCGAGCGTCTTTCCCAGCGTTCTCAGCGCCTCTGCATCCCCGGAGCGGCCTTTACCGAACCGAAAATCAGCCCCCACGACGACATGGCTGAGGCCAAGCCTCTCGACGATGATCGTTTGAGCAAACGCCTCCGCATCGAGACTTGCAAGAGCCGCGCCAAAGGGAAGCTCGTACAAGATATCGACGCCAAGCTTTTCCAGGCGGTGCGCTCTTGCACGGGCATTCATCAGGCGAAAGGGTGGGAGATCAGTCGCAAAATATGTTCTTGGATGCGGCTCGAACGTCATCACACCAAGCGGTGCACCCCCTGCCTGCGCAGCCTTGCGAGCATGGTCAATGACCGCCTGATGCCCCAGATGGACTCCGTCGAAATTTCCAATCGCGGCCGCGGCGCCTCGATCCTTTGAAGCAATGGAATGAATGTCGCGCACGATCCGCATGGAGGTGGCGTAGCGCCCCTGCCGATGGGCCGCAAGATCAGTCGAACTTGCGCGACGGGGCAAGGACGACAGCTTCGCCCGCCAGAACTCTCTTACCATCCACCATACAGCGCGTCTCCATGGTCACGCGGCGTTTAGAGTGGTCGATTGCGGTCACTTCGACTTCCGCCGTCACGGTATCTCCGGGGCGGACCGGCCCCAGAAACTTAAGCGATTGCCCGAGATAGACGGTGCCATGTCCGGGAAGCTGTTCGCCGATCACGGCCGAGATCAGACCGGCGGTGAGCATTCCATGCGCGATGCGGCCCGCAAAGATCGTGTCGCGGGCGTAGTCTTCGTCAAGGTGGACCGGATTATGGTCGGTCGAGATCTCGGCGAAGAGTTCGATATCGTGATCGGTCACGGTCTTGCGCAGGTGGCGCGTCATTCCGATCTCAATATCCTCGATACAGATCGTGCCACGCGGCAGGTTGTCGAGCATCTCATCCATTCCAAAGAAATAAAACCACTCTTTGTGATTTCTGTTTGAAACTTAGTTACGCTGCGACTGCGAAATATCCAAGGAAAAAGAAGGTCAGTTCTACTGATCCGTCCTCAGCGAAGATGACCTATCGTGAATTGCGGAGCCTGATTCTCCTTCTCGAGATATGACCTCAGAGCAGTCTCATCAGGCGTATCGACAGTCTTCGTCAGATCAGCTGCCAAGCCGCCGGAAATGAATAAGGCGTCATAATCCTCACTCCGGGCGCCAGAAACGTCTGTCTGAATGCCATCTCCTATGCAGATGATGGCATCGGTGGGTAGATCCTTTCCCAAAGCAGAGAGCCTGCGGCGCGCCAGATCATAGATTGGCGGATGCGGCTTGCCGAAGTAGAGGCTCTCTCCGCCCATCTCCGTATAGAGTTTTGCCAGCGCCCCGGCGCACCATTCACGAGTATCACCCCGATCAACGACGATATCGGGGTTGGCGCATAGCAGCTTGAGCCCCTTCTGCTTCGCATAAAGAAACTGAGGCCGGTTCACATCAGGATCAACAAGGGGGTCGAACGGACCGCAGCACACAATGCCGTCAGCCTCTTCGAGCTCAACCCGCTCGATCGGGGCGGGATCTTCGATGATCTCCGGCGGCTCGAAAAAAGCCATGTCGTGATCCTCGCCCATGAACCAGACCTTGTTGCCGACGGCGCCGTTGAACATCGCGGTCCGGGCGCTGTCTCCTGATGTCGCGATTGCATCCCAGCTGTCCCGCGGGATCCCCAGCCGCTCGATCTGCGTCTCGACGCTGCGCCAGGGCCGCGGAGCGTTCGTGACCAACACAACCGTACCGCCTTTCCCCCGAAACTCCTGCATCGCCGCAGCGGCCTCCGGATGCGCTTTCACACCGTCATGCATGCATCCCCACAGATCGACGAGGGCTGCATCGTAGCGCCCGGAGATCTCCGAGAAGCTTTGTATAATCTGGGTCATAGAGGCCTTTCAGGCGAAACTTGGAACCGGAACAGGGGGCGGGTCGCCTTAAACCTTCAACGCCGGAATGATCTGCTTTTTGCGACTCATAACTCCGGGTAGGACGACGGTGTCTCCCTCGACAGTAACGTCGAAGCTCTTTTCGGCCACCGATCTTGAAAGATCCGAGGAGATCAGCAGCGTCGCCTCTTCCTTGAGAATATCGACGACGAACAGCAGAACTTCGTTCACCTTGTCCTCCGATGCGACCTCCGGCATCGCAGCAAGGAGAGCATCCTTGCGGGAGAGGATCTGATCGGGTGATGTCGTTTCAAGCACAGAGACGCGGAAGCTGACGCCACCGACCTCGTATTCCTTGCTGTCCATCCGCAAGAGTTCCGCCTCCGAGAAGGCAGAGACATCGGACTTCGCTGCGAACATCTGAGCCGCGTAATCTGGAATGGAAATCCCAAGATCGGCGGCCAGATCCTCGGCGAGCTTGCGGTCCACGTCGGTCGTGGTGGGCGAGCGGAACTCGAGCGTATCGGAGAGGATGCAGGACAGCATTGCGCCCTTAATTTCCTTTGGCATCTTTGCGGCATTCTCGCCCATCAGATCATGCATCAGCGTCGCGGTGCAGGCGAGGGGACGTATCGTCATCTCGAGCGGCGTCTTCGTCTGAAGACCGCCGGTCAGTTTGTGATGATCGATGATCTGCAGAACGTTCGCGTCATTGATCGAAGCTGGCAGTTCGGCAGGATTGTTCGTGTCGACGATCACACAGTCGTCCCCTTCAGCAACATCGGCGATAATCTGCGGCTTGGCGAGATCCCAGTGATCCAGGACAAAGGCCGCTTCGGTATTTGGCTCTCCCAAAAGACGTGCCTCGGCAGGCTGCCCCTTGATCTCGGAAAGATACCACGCCCAGATAAGAGGCGATCCGGTGCTGTCAGTGTCGGGGGCCTTGTGGCCAAAAACTTGGATCATGAGAGATGTCCTTGGAAGGGCGTTTTCGGCGTCGGTATAGGCAGGGAGGTGCAGCTTGTCACGGGGGCTGCGAGAGGTGGAGCTTTACGGCCCGATCAAGGCCTTTCTCGAGGCGCAGGGCTACGAGGTAAAGGGTGAGATCGGCGCTGCCGATGTGGTCGCCCTTCGCGGCGACGAGCCGCCTCTCATCGTGGAACTCAAGACGGGGTTCTCGCTGGCCTTCTTTCATCAAGGGATCGCACGGCAGGCAATTACCGAGACGGTCTATCTCGCCGTTCCTGCCGGAGGAACGCGCAAGGCGCTGGCTGCGAATGTCTCGATGGCACGGCGCCTTGGACTAGGCGTCATCACCGTGCGGGCGCGAGATGGCTTCGTAACGGTGCTGGCCGATCCAGGGCCATATCAGCCGCGCCAATCAAAGCTGCGCCGGGACAGGCTTCTGCGCGCCTTTGCTCGTCGTCAGGGTGACCCTCTGGAGGGAGGATCCGCCCGCGCCGGGATCGTAACCGCCTATCGCCGCGACGCCCTGACCTGCGCGGCGCATCTGGCCGCTCAAGGCCCATGCTCCGGCGCCGAGATCAAGCGCATCACGGGGGTTGAGCAGGCGACGCGGATCATGTCGGACGATCATTACGGATGGTTCATCCGTGTTGAACGGGGCATCTATGCGCTGACCGATGCAGGGAAGGCCGGTCTGAAAGCCTATTCTGACCGGGTGCGATAGCCCTATTCTACCGGGCGAGGTTTTCGAGCGTCCAGCCATTCTGCTCGAGCAGGTACAAGACACCGATCTCCCCTGGCAAGTGAAGCGCACCGGCTGCGATCATCACGTGGTCGTGCTCTACCGCCGCCTCCTCGATGACCGGAATCCAGGCGCGATTGCGCTGCTCGATCAGCAAAAGCTCGACCATCGCAAGCGAGGCTTCCCTCTCCTCTGGCGTCAGGCCAGGAAGACGCTCGATCGCGACGACGGCGGTTTCCCAAATGCGAGAGACGTATCCGTCGAAATAATCGTTCAGCATCGAGATATGCATGCTGGCAGCCAAATCCTCGGGATAGATCGTCACGAGAAGCTGGTCGATCTGCTCCTCAAGCGGGATCGTGTCAAAAAGCGTGAAGATGGTATCGAAGCTCTCCAGCGACGCGGTCGGAACATTCGCGTCCGTCGCAAGCGCTTCGATCTCTTTATCCAGACCGGGCGCCCCGCCGATCAAATCCTGCATGGCGCAGGGAGCAACCGACAACATTAGCGACAAGAACCACGGCTGAAACCGTGAGCCCATCATCGGCGCGATGCCGCGCTTGGACATTTCTTCTGAAAGATATTGCCAATCCTCCTCCGACATACGTTCCGGGAGCGAGGGCCCGGGCATCGTCATGATTTCAGGATTCGTGACGAAAGCTTCGCTCATCCGTCGTTCTTCTTCCGCATCGGCCTCGAGAAGAAGAAAGTCGGTCGTTTCCATCCGGGTTTCGATCTGGACCAGAAGCGGCTCATGACGCGGATCGGGCAAGTGCAATGTTCCAACAATGGTCAATGTCTTGTCGCCCCGTGTCGCCTGCCAAAGGCGCCCCTCTCCGTAGGGTGTCTGAGCGGCGGCGGTGTCGATCCGCTCCCGCGTCTCGGCAGGCAGCGTTTCGGTAAAGCCTGGACCGCTGCAGGCAGCGTCTGCGGTCGTGGCCAAAGTGACCACGACCGTGGCAGCGGTGAGAAGAGTGCGGATCATCCTAGTCTCCGAGAACAATGCTGACGTTAAATTTGACCGTGAGCGTAAGGTGGGCGACGCGATGCCTCAACCGCAATCGGACCTTGCTGAAAGCTGTCAAAAATGCCTGATCCCGATGTTGACACCCGGCGGGCCGATTTCTAGATAGCGCTCTATTGGCACTCTTTCTAATCGAGTGCTAACGGCGCGGTGCCAAGACAGGGCCGGGCCGTTTTCTGGGAACTGAAACTTTGAGCCAGGGAGCTACAAAGATGGCATTTACACCGCTTCACGACCGGGTGCTCGTGCGCCGTACGGAAAGCGAAGAGAAAACCTCGGGCGGGCTGATCATTCCCGACAGCGCCAAGGAAAAGCCCGCGGAAGGCGAAGTTGTCTCCGTCGGAGCAGGCGCCAAGGATGAGGACGGAGATCGGATCTCGATGGACGTCAAAGCCGGCGACCGCATCCTCTTCGGCAAATGGTCCGGCACGGAAGTGACCGTCGACGGCGAAGAGCTGCTGATCATGAAGGAAAGCGACATCATGGGCATCCTGTCCTGATCTATCCGCTTTTCCTGATCCATACGAATTCAAGGAGCACCTGATATGGCTGCAAAAGACGTCAAGTTTGACACCGACGCCCGCAACCGGATGCTGAAAGGCGTCAACATCCTCGCCGATGCCGTCAAGGTTACGCTAGGCCCCAAAGGCCGCAACGTTGTCCTCGACAAGAGCTTCGGCGCCCCTCGCATCACCAAGGACGGCGTCAGCGTCGCTAAGGAGATCGAGCTGGAGGACAAGTTCGAGAACATGGGCGCGCAAATGGTCAAGGAAGTGGCCCAGCGCACCAATGACGAGGCCGGTGACGGCACCACGACCGCGACGGTTCTGGCTCAGGCCATCGTCAAGGAAGGCATGAAATCGGTTGCCGCTGGCATGAACCCGATGGACCTCAAGCGCGGCATCGATCTTGCGACCTCCAAAGTCGTCGAAGCGATCAAGGCAGCGGCACGCGACGTGTCCGACAGCGCCGAAGTCGCTCAGGTCGGCACCATCTCCGCGAATGGCGAAGCTGAAATCGGTCGCCAAATCGCAGATGCGATGCAGAAGGTCGGCAACGAGGGTGTCATCACCGTCGAGGAGAACAAAGGCCTCGAGACCGAGACCGACGTCGTCGAAGGCATGCAGTTCGACCGCGGCTACCTCAGCCCCTACTTCGTCACCAACGCTGACAAGATGACGGCCGAGCTGGAGGATTGCATGATCCTTCTGCATGAGAAGAAGCTGTCGAGCCTTCAGCCGATGGTGCCGCTGCTCGAGAGCGTGATCCAGTCGGGCAAGCCGCTTCTGATCATCGCCGAAGATGTCGAAGGTGAGGCTCTTGCCACGCTCGTCGTCAACAAGCTGCGCGGCGGTCTGAAGATCTCTGCGGTCAAGGCACCAGGCTTCGGCGATCGCCGCAAGGCCATGCTGCAGGACATCGCGATCCTCACGGGTGGTCAGGTCATCAGCGAAGACCTCGGCATGAAGCTCGAGAACGTGACCATCGACATGCTCGGCTCGGCCAAGCGCGTTTCGATCACCAAGGACGAGACCACCATCGTCGACGGCAACGGCGAAAAGGCCGAGATCGAAGCCCGCGTCACGCAGATCCGTCAGCAGATCGAAGAGACCACCTCGGACTACGACCGCGAGAAGTTGCAGGAGCGGGTTGCAAAACTCGCTGGCGGTGTCGCTGTCATCCGCGTTGGCGGCATGACCGAGGTCGAAGTGAAAGAGCGCAAGGACCGCGTCGATGACGCGCTGAACGCGACCCGCGCTGCGGTTCAGGAAGGCATCGTTGTCGGTGGCGGCGTGGCTCTGGTTCAGGCTGGCAAGACGCTCGACGGTGTTGAAGGCGCCAACAGCGACCAGAATGTCGGTGTGACCATCGTGCGCAAGGCGCTCGAGGCTCCGCTGCGCCAGATCGCCGAGAACTCCGGCGTCGACGGATCGGTCGTCGCGGGCAAGATCCGCGAGTCGAGCGATGCGACCTTCGGCTTCAACGCGCAGACCGAGGAATATGGCGACATGTTCAAGTTCGGCGTCATCGATCCGGCCAAGGTTGTCCGCACCGCTTTGCAGGATGCGGCTTCGATCGCTGGTCTGCTGATCACGACAGAAGCCATGGTGGCCGACAAGCCCGCCAAGGAAGGCGCACCGGCCGGTGGTGGTATGCCCGACATGGGCGGCATGGGCGGCATGATGTAAGCTGACTTTGCTTTGAGCTAAAAGATTGGGGCGTCCTTCGGGGCGCCCCAATCTTGTTCTAATCTGCGTAAGCTGACATCCAGACCGACCGGTCTCGATGTTCGAAGGCCTCTGCCATCTCCGGCAGATGATCGGCAAAATCTGCGGCGATCAGGCGCCCTTCCCATCCTTTAAGAGAGGGACGCGCCGACGGTAGCTCTTCGATCTCCATGACATCCTCGACAAGCGTCAGTCCACCGGCGCAAATCATGGCGCGGCATCCCGGAACCAGTGTTTCTGACCAGATACCGTCGGCGCAGACGATCTCATGTGTTTCAAGCAGAAGGTGAATGTACTCGACCGGCTCCAGCGGTGTGTGCTGCTGGATCGTCGTTCCGTTCACGAGCAAAAGAGCCGGGACAAGGACCTCTGCTTCGTCAAAAAGAAGCTCTGGGACGGCTCCGCGCAACAAAAGCCTGTGTTGCGGCGAGACTGAGAATGCCGCGTCATTTCCCACGGCGTCTTTTTCGAAGAAGATAGGCGCATATTTCGGAAACCGGTCCAGAGCCGTCTTGGATATCGTGGATCGGGCAACTTCGCGGATGGCACAGGGACCGCTATCCAGGGTTTCGACGATATCACCTGCCTTCAAGGTTTCGACAGGGCGACGCACCCCATCCGCACAAAGGATCAGAGATCCAGGGGTGAAGCACGGAATGAAATCGGTGTTTATGTCGATGTTATTCGCCGTAATCTCACCGTTGCCGATAATAAGATTGTCCTCGTTTCTGACAAAATAGCTGATCCGTTGAAGGGGCGGCTCCTCGTTCCCAAACGTTTGAACCTGCCTAACGTCAAGAGAGAAGCCCGGAGGAAGATTAAGAACCACAGTCTCGATCTCACCATCATCCACCAGAATATTTTGAGCGGATCGGACAGCGAATGTCAGTGCGTTGATGTCAGAGGGAAGGTCAACCGTAATGTTGACGGTGTTGTTTTCCCCATTTGCAGGAAAGTCAAAAGTGTAGGATCCGGTCGTATCAATCGTTTCATTGAAAGTTGCCATAGATGCCACTCCACTTGCTGGTTAGGGCTAAGTTGCTCAGGATCAAATCCAGCCTTTTAGGACTCGCCCTAAGGTAGTTAGCAGATGTGCCCATCGGCTAGTTCTGCTGATCTGAGAAGCATCTTCTTTATCGCAGGCGGTTTCAAAAAACCCCTTATGGGTATGATTCACTGACCGCTGGTATAGAATACTCCAATGTTCATACTATATCTCTTATAGGTTGTGACTCTACGCGTGAAGACCAGACGCGGCTTGCCCGCGGCGGGATTTAGCTAATCGTTCCACCCAGTGACGATTATACGTTCACCGAAGCGTGCTTTGGCAGGTCGGGGTTATCTGGCCTAGCCTTCGGCTGATCTCGCTGGAAGGAGTCCCTGTCATGATCCGCATCCTTTTTGCCCTGATCCTGATGGCAACCACTGTGGCAGCGCAGGACAGTCCTGGCTTTTCCATCACCGAGCCACCGATGACGATGGAGCGCTTGGCCCGGATCATGATCGCCTTGGATCCTGAGGCACAGGCGCAGGGCAACAGCATCGAGCTGACAATTGACGACGTACCGGTTCTGATCGTCGCGGATCCGCAGGCAGACCGGATGCGGGCGATGGTTCCGATCCGTTCTGCGGATGGCCTGTCAGACGAGGAGATGCGCCGTCTGATGCAGGCAAACTTCGATACCGCCCTCGACGCACGCTATGCCGTGGCGCAAGGGCGGCTCTGGGGGGTCTTCATTCATCCCTTTTCGCCCCTTAAGCGCGATCAGGTCATCAGCGGTATCGGCCAGACTGTGAATGTCGCTAAGACCTACGGCTCCCTTTATACGGGCGGAGCAGCCCAGTTCGGCGGCGGAGACAGCGTCCCACTTCAGCGACAGTTGATCGACCGCCTTCTCGAAAGGGGGCGGGATATCTGACCGGCTTGTCTTTCCGGCAAGGCATAATCGTGATCTGTCCTAAGGGATGACGCAAGCCGCTGCGATATCGCGCCTCTGGCCACTGATCTCACTGACGACGCTCACGATGATAGCATTCGCTGCCAACTCGGTGCTGAACCGGGTGGCGCTCGATGGCGATCTTGCAGGCCCGGGTGCCTTCGCGGCCGTGCGGGTTGCCTCCGGCGCTGTCGTGCTGGGAGCGCTTACCGTGGCGCGTGGCGGCAAGCTGATCCTGTCCCCTATCGGAGCAGGATCTTTGACGCTCTATGTTCTGGGTTTCTCTTTTGCCTATATCACGCTGGATGCTGGAACAGGCGCCTTGATCCTCTTCGGAGGGGTTCAAGTGACGATGTTTGCAGGCGCGTTGATACTAAAGGAGCGGATCCCGCCCCGACGCTGGGCCGGAGCTGCCATCGCGATGGGCGGCTTGGTTTGGCTGCTCTGGCCGGGCCAGGCCGCTTCGCCGGGTCTCGGAGGGCTTTTGATGATGATCGCCGCTTTGGGGTGGGGGGTCTACTCGCTGGCGGGTCGGGGGGCGGTGGATCCGCTTAACCTTACGGCGGCAAACTTCGTTTGGACCGTGCCGTTCGCGCTGATTGCCTGGGCCCTGGTCCAGGATGGTATGACGGGGCCGGGGCTCGTGCTCGCCATCCTGTCGGGGGCCGTGACGTCCGGGCTTGGATACGCGCTTTGGTATCGCGTTCTGCCGCAGCTGGGGCCAAGTCGAGCAGCGGTCGCGCAGCTGACCGTGCCGGTCCTGGCCGCTGCAGGGGGGTTCCTCTTCCTCAGCGAAGATCCCAGCGCACGGCTTGTCATAGCCGGTGCCTTGGTTCTCGGAGGGGTTCTTCTGTCAGTCGGGGAGCGGCGGTCATGAAACGTTGGATCATCATCCTTTGCCTATGCCTCTCGGCAAGCATCGCGCGGGCAGACTGCGTCATCCTTCTGCACGGGTTGGCCCGCGGACCCGGCTCGATGACAGTCATGGCATGGGCTCTGGAACAGGACGGCTACCGGGTCGTCGTCCCTTCCTATCCTTCCACTCAGGCACCCGTCGAAGAGCTGGCCGCCGCCGTTCTTCCCGAAGCACTGAGCGAATGTGGGGAACGCGCACATATCGTCAGCCACTCCATGGGCGGCATCCTCCTGAGAAGCTGGCTCGCGGCAGGAGAAACAGACAAGATCGGCCGCGTCGTCATGCTCGGCCCCCCGAATGCGGGCTCCGAGCTGGTCGATGCATGGGGGACACTGGCCCCGTTCGTCTGGGCCAATGGACCGGCCGGCCTGCAACTCGGCACGGGGCCTCACGCTCTGCCCGAGAGCCTTCCTGGCGCGCGTTTCGAGCTTGGAGTGATTGCTGGGAACCGGTCGCTCAACCCGGTCACGTCCATGATTTTGCCGGGAGCGGACGACGGCAAGGTCTCGGTGGCCTCAACCCGATTGGAGGGGATGCGCGATCATATCACGCTGCCGGTCAGCCATACATTCCTGATGAACAATTCGCTCGTCATTGCGCAAGTGAAAGCATTTCTCGCGGAGGGGCAGTTCGATCCCGATCTGACGCTCGCCGATTTGCTGACCGGTTTTGATTGAAAGGACCGGACCGGGGGCCAGCCCCCGGACCCCCGGGATATTTCAAAGGCAAAGACATCAGTCGGGCTAAACCAGCCTGTTGATATGACCCATTTTCCGGCCCGGACGAGGCTCTGCCTTGCCATAGAGGTGGATCTGCGTGTTTTCTGCCGCAAGATCGGGAAGCCGGGTGATATCGTCTCCGATGAGGTTCTCCATCGTGACATCTGAATGCCGCGTACCGGGTCCAAGCGGCAGGCCTGTGATGGCGCGGATATGCTGCTCGAATTGATCGATGGCGCAGCCTAGTTGTGTCCAGTGCCCTGAATTGTGGACACGGGGCGCAATCTCGTTGACGAGAAGACCATCGGGCGTCACGAAAAGTTCGACCCCAAGCACTCCGACATAATCCAGCGCTTCGAGGATCCGGGCTGCCAACAGGACCGCATCCGTTCGCAAGGCCGGCCTGATCCGGGCGGGAACGGTCGTGTTATGCAGGATACCGCCGCGATGCACATTTTCCCCGGGATCATAGCAAGCGACCGAGCCATCGACAGATCTGGCCGCGATGACCGAGATCTCGCGGGTAAAGGCGATATGACCTTCGAGGATTGCAGGCGCGTCTTGAAGCTGGGCTAGAGCGTCTTTCAATTCGCCCGGGCCATCGATCGTCGCCTGCCCCTTTCCATCATATCCAAGCGTTCGGGTCTTGAGTCGGGCAGGATAGCCGATCGCTTCTACCGCCTTTGTCAGAGATGCCATGTCTTCAACCGGGGCAAAGGGGGCCGTCTTGAGCTCTAAATCGGTCAGAAAGGTCTTTTCCGTTAACCGGTCGCCAGACGTCGCGAGTGCTTGGCGACCGGGGCGGATCAGGGCAAATGCTTCGATGCAATCAAGCGCCGCCACGGGAATGTTCTCGAATTCGTAGGTGACCACGTCACAGGCTTCGGCAAACGCACTCAGCGCCGCCTTGTCATCGTAGGCCGCGGCGGTATGCCAACGCGCTGTCGCGCCAGCGGGAGCATCGGTTGCTGGGTCGAAGATATGCGCTTCAAAGCCGAGCCGGGCAGCGGCGGCTGCCAGCATCCGGCCCAACTGACCTCCTCCGAGGATCCCGATCATGGCGCCGGGCGGTAGGGTCATTCCGGGCTCTCCGGGATCGATGCGGTCAGCGCGGACCGCCAATCCATCAGACGCTGCGCTAAAGCTGGATCACCAAGCGCCAGGATCTGGGCTGCATACAGCGCCGCATTCTCTGCGCCTCCGATCGCCATCGTTCCGACCGGGTAACCGCGTGGCATCTGAACGATGGAATAAAGGCTGTCGATCCCCTGAAGCGCTCGTGTCTGGATCGGCACGCCGATGACAGGTAGTGTTGTTTTCGAGGCAATCATACCCGGCAAATGCGCCGCCCCTCCAGCGCCCGCGATGATGACCTTGATCCCGCGGGACGCAGCTTCGGTTCCATAACTCCAAAGGCGATCCGGCGTTCGGTGGGCCGACACGATGCGTGTCTCGTGATCCACCTCAAGCTCGGTAAGCTGGACCGCCGCTTTTTCGAGCGTAGGCCAATCGGATTGACTGCCCATAATGATACCGACTTCGGGCATGGAATGTCTCCCGTCGCTGCCTGAGCCGCGGACTATAGCTAGGCGCGGCGCGGTGGCAATCAGGCGATGATGTCAGGCGTGATCTGATCCTCCAGCCGGGCAATCTCATCCTTGAGCGCAAGCTTCTTCCGCTTCAGGCGCTGGAGCGTCAATTGATCACCCATGCCCTTTTCCTGAAGCGCTTCGATCGACGCGTCGAGATCACGATGCTCCTCGCGCAGAACCTCCAGCTCAATGCGGAGAACCTCTTCCTTGGCCATTTTTTCGGGCGGATTGTGATGCACAGTCATTTCTTCCACAGGTCTGTATGGAAGATAAGCACTTTGAGGCGACAATCCCAGCGGCCTCTTGCAGGATTGGCTGTCCTTTCCCATATTTTATTGTAGATCGATCGGTTGCCGCATGTTGGGGCCGATTGGATATGTCGCTTGATTTTGAGGACACATGAATGAGCAAACTGACTTTGGGAGCCCATCCCTTCCTTCTCGGCTTCGAGCAGCTCGAACGGCTGGTTGAACGGACCGCGAAGACAGGGAACGAGGGTTATCCCCCCTACAATATTGAACAGACGTCAGAGACATCCTATCGCATCACGCTCGCTGTTGCTGGCTTCACCGAAGGCGATCTGTCAATCACGGTCGAAGATCGGCAGCTCGTCATCCGCGGGCGCCAGGATGATGACAGCGATGGACGGGTCTTTCTACATCGCGGGATCGCCGCCCGGCAGTTTCAACGAAGCTTCGTTCTTGCCGATGGGGTCGATGTTGGCGAGGCGGCTTTGGAAAACGGCCTGCTCCACGTTGATTTGAACCGCGCCGTCCCCGACCGCGTTATTCAGACGATTGAGATCCGGAGGACTGCGTAATGGCTATCAAGCATGATTCAAGCTCCTTTGGGGACAATTTGGTCTATGTGAAGGCTGTTGCTGTCGCTGACTTGCCTGATGACGTTCGCGATCAGGCAGGCGACATGGATGAAATTTACGCGGTTCACAACTCAAGCGGAGAGCAATTGGCCCTCGTCGCCAACCGTAAACTCGCTTTCGTTCTGGCGCGTCAGCACGACATGAGCCCGGTCACTGTGCATTGACCGGGCTGATTGCTCGTCTTGTTTTGTCGGGAATCTAGGTGTCGAGCATCTCGTCGAGTTGCTTGATGACGGTCTTCGGGTCCGATGGCTTTGCCAAGACAGGTGCACTGTTATAGGCGGCCCGAAGCTGGTCGAGCTCACCTCGTCCAGTGTGGAAGATAATTGGGACGCCTGTCTCAACAAGTGCATCTGCTACCGGAAAGACCGGCTTTCCGTGAAGATCAACATCCAGCAAGGCCGCGTCTGGTTTGCTCTCCCGCGCCGCCTGCAAGGCATCATCGACATTAGTGCAGGGACCGATCACTTCGATACCCTCCTCTGCAAGGATCATTGCCAGATCCATTGCAATCAGCATCTCGTCTTCAACGACGAGTACTCGCTTTCCCTCGATGCCCAACACTGCCTCGCTCCAAATCGCCACTGTAGGGCAACGCGGAAATGGTCAAAAAGGTTCTCTTAAACCTAAACAATTTTAACTTTTTTAGTTAGGCTGCGATCAGTCCCATGGATTCAAGCTTGAGCAGAACCTGGTGTGCGCAGTTATCTACTTCCACCTTCTCTGTCTCCAGCCGCAATTCCGGATTGGCCGGAACATCGTAAGGATCTGATATTCCCGTGAATTCCTTGATCTTCCCTTCACGCGCCAATTTATAAAGCCCTTTGCGGTCGCGGCGTTCGCACTCTTCGATAGAGGTGGCAACGTGCACTTCGATGAACGCGCCGAACTGTTCGATATCTTCTCGGACGGCTCGCCGGGTCGAGGCATAAGGCGCGATCGGTGCGCAAATTGCGATACCGCCGTTTTTGGTGATCTCGGAGGCAACATAGCCGATCCGGCGGATGTTGAGGTCCCGGTGCTCCTTCGAAAAGCCAAGCTCGGATGACAGGTTCTTGCGGACGATATCCCCGTCCAGAAGCGTCACCGGACGACCGCCCATCTCCATCAACTTAACCATCAGCGCATTGGCCACCGTTGATTTGCCGGATCCAGAAAAGCCGGTAAAAAACACGGTGAAGCCTTGCTGAGCACGAGGCGGCCTCGATTTACGCAGCTCCTCAACCACCGCCGGGAAGGAGAACCATTCGGGAATGTCGAGCCCTTCGGCAAGGCGGCGGCGCAATTCGGTGCCCGAAATGTTGAGAACCGTCGCGCCGTCCTCGACCTCGTCCGCAGGCTCGTACTGGGCGCGATCCTGAACAAAAACCATGTGTTTGAAATCGACCATCTCGATGCCGATTTCGTCCTGATGTTTCCGAAAGAGCTCTTGCGCATCATAAGGACCGTAGAAGTCCTCCCCGGCGGAGTTCTTGCCGGGACCGGCATGATCGCGGCCAACGATGAAATGAGTGCAGCCGTGGTTTTTACGGATAAGCCCGTGCCAGACCGCCTCGCGCGGGCCAGCCATGCGCATGGCGAGGTTCAGCAAGCTCATCGTAGTCGTGGCCTGCGGATACTGATCGAGCACGGCCTCGTAACAGCGCACGCGGGTAAAGTGATCAATGTCGCCGGGCTTGGTCATGCCAACGACCGGATGGATCAGAAGGTTGGCTTGCGCCTCTTTGGCGGCGCGGAAGGTGAGTTCCTGATGCGCACGGTGAAGCGGGTTGCGCGTTTGAAAGGCCACCACACGGCGCCAGCCCAGCTTGCGGAAGTAGGCACGAAGCTCGTTCGGAGTGTCTCGCCGCGCACGGAAATCATAATGAATCGGTTGCTGGATGCCCGTTACCGGACCGCCAAGATAGACCTGTCCAGCGGAGTTGTGCAGGTAGTTCACAGCCGGATGCGCCAGATCGTCGGCACCGAAGACATGCTCAGCCTCCTTAGCCTTGTCTGGCGTCCAACGGTCGGTCACGGTCATCGTGGCAAGGATCACGCCTTCCTGATCGCGCAATGCGATATCCTGCCCAATCTCGATCTTCTCGGCAAAGTCTTCCGACACATCGAGTGTGATCGGCATCGGCCAAAGGCTGCCATCCGCTAAACGCATATTCTCAATGACGCCGTTGTAATCCTCTTCGGTCAGAAAGCCTTTTAGGGGATTAAAGCCTCCATTCATAAGCAGCTCCAGATCGCAAATCTGGCGCGGCGACAGATCGTGCGAGGTCAACTCGCCTGCTTCGACCTTCAGCTTCTGAGCGCTGTCATACGAGACATAGAGTTCGGGGATAGGAACAAGGTTGGGCGTCTGCATGAAAAAACTCTCTTGAAACGAGGCGGGGTTCCGCGTTGCCTAAACTGGCAATGCCGGACCGTGCAAGATGGCTAAGCGAATTTCTGCTTTGCAGCGAACGAATAGCTGCCGATGCGCAAAGGGCTACTCGGCGGCGGTTTCCGCGCCGTATCCCATCGGCTCCGACACCTCGTCGCGAACCGCTTCTCCGACCTCTGCGAGGAACCGTTCCGCCTCCAACGCGGCCATACAGCCCATACCCGCAGACGTCACGGCTTGCCGATATTTGTGATCGGTCAGATCACCTGCCGCAAAGATCCCGGGGATCGATGTCTCGGTCGAATCGGGCTTGGTCACGACATAGCCGCCCATATGCGTCTCAAGCGTGTCCTTCACCAACTCGTTCGCCGGCGCGTGGCCGATCGCGATGAAGATACCCTTTGCAGGGATCTCGGTGATCTCGCCTGTCTTGGTGTGTTTGACGCGCACACCCTCCACGCCCTTTGGCGTATCGGAGCCAAAGATCTCCTCTACCTGGTGGAACCACAGCGTTTCGATCTTGGGGTTCTTGAAAAGGCGGTCCTGCAGAATCGCTTCTGCACGCAGTTCGTCCCGGCGATGAACAAGCGTGACCTTCGAAGCAAAGTTCGTGAGAAACAGCGCTTCTTCTACTGCCGTGTTGCCGCCGCCCACGACGACGATCTCCTGTCCGCGATAGAAAAACCCGTCGCATGTGGCGCAAGCCGATACTCCGAATCCCTTGAATGCATCTTCGGATGGCAGGCCCAGCCACTTCGCGCGAGCGCCGGTGCACAAGATTACGGCTTGCGCTTCGTAGACCGTGCCGCTGTCACTTTGCGCGACGAAGGGACGCCGGGACATATCTACCGAGGTAATGATGTCCGAGATGATCTCGGTTCCCATCTCGCGGGCATGTGTCTCCATATTGACCATCAGATCAGGTCCTTGGATCGAGGCCTCGCCTGGCCAGTTCTCCACATCCGTCGTCGTCGTCAACTGGCCGCCCGGCTCAAGACCCTGCACCAGAATAGGCTCCAGCATGGCGCGCGAGGCATAAACCGCAGCGGTGTATCCCGCCGGTCCGGAACCGATGATCAGCACTTTTGCTTTGCGCGTATCCGCCATCGCGAGAGGTCCCCTTTTCCAGATCAGATCCTTGATATAGACGCCGATCCAGTCCGTTGAAAGAGCGCTCAAGCGCAACGCTGCGTTTCGTTTTGTTGCTCGAGTTTGAAATATTATTGCGTAACTCGCCACTCATGCCTATGTAAGCGCATGTTCTTGTAAGGAAAAACCATGCCAGGCGCGAAGCTTGATGAAATAGACCGAATGATCCTCTCAGAGCTGCAGGCTGACGGGCGCATGACAAATGTCGAGTTGGCCAAACGTGTGGGAATCTCCGCGCCGCCGTGCCTCAGGCGGGTCCGGACGTTGGAAGAGCAAGGATTCATTCTGGGCTACCATGCGGATGTCGATGCGCGGGAACTGGGTTTTGAGGTTCTGGTCTTCGCGATGGTCGGCCTGCAAAGCCAGGCGGAGAGCGATCTGTCCGCGTTCGAAGAGAAATGCCGCAACTGGCCGCTCGTCCGAGAATGTCACATGTTGAACGGAGAGGTGGACTTCATCCTGAAATGCGTCGCCCCCGATCTTTCGTCGTTCCAGACCTTCCTCACCGAGGAGCTGCTGCGTGCCGAGAACGTGGCGAGTGTGAAGACCTCTCTTGTGATCCGGGGCGCGAAGGACATTCCGGGCGTCCCGTTTGATGTCCTGGAAGAGCGGCTGGCCCGCAACGCCTGACTTAGAATATGTCTTCCGCCAACTTAGGGCGCGACCAGCGCAGCGGTCCCATATCGTCCAGCCGGGCGAGATGGGGGAACAGTCCAAGATAGATCGACTTCATTTCCCCTTCGAGGCCAAGCGCGGCTGGATCGCCAGGATGCAAGGCTTCGACTGCTACCCCATTGGCGACTACAGCTTCGTGACGGGCAAAGCCGATCTGAAAGATCCGAACTGGCGTCGGCGGAGTAATCTCGACGATATCAAAGCCATCGATCCGATCCCGGGCGCTGACAAGCTGTCCGATGGTTCCAGCCAGATTGCGGTGCAGCAGTCGCGCATAAGGGCCGAGCATCAGATCGGGGGAGGGGCGGGACAACCCGATACTGTCCTGCGTAATCCGCGTCAGCGTGCTCATCTCGGCGCGCTGAACGCCGGTATTCGGCACCAACGTGATCGAACCGATCCAATGAATTGGCTCGATTTTGTTATCAGCCGTCGCCACGCGGTCGCCCGGAAGAAGATCCTCAACAGCGACCGGCGTTCGCTCTGTCTGGATCAGAGTGCCTCGGGCAAGACTGGCAAAGGCCATCTCGAATGCGGGCAAGGCAGGCGCGATCCGCGCAAGACCCGCCACATGCCCGGCCTGCGTGAGGTAGGACACCTCGTATTTGCGCATTAGCGGACGAACACGCTCAAGAGGAGCGGGATCCCGGCGGGCCTCGATCAGGTTGGCCGCATCCATATCGTCAAATGTCCGCGGAAGAGACGGCGGAGGGGCATTGGTCGTCATGCGATCACCTTACGGTTGGTCACATCGTCTGTCGGCCCCCACCGACAACATCAGAAGGACTGGTCGTCATTCGTGTCGGCGCACCGTGATGCGCTTTCGGTAGGTCTGTCAAACCCTTCATGTATTAATGCCCAAGAGGGGATAATCGGCCCTGCCGGGAAAAATTACGCCCTATCCAGAAACGAATGTTGTCAAAAATGACATATTCTAGCCCCAATTTTGCCCGTCGTTTCCTCCGGGAATCGGCGCCACACCAGGGTCAGCCGTTAACCGCATCCTTCTGGTTGCTTTCCTGAGCCTGCCGGTTGCAGATGAATTCTGCGCGCCTGGACCCTCGCGCCCATGGAAAGGCGGGCAGCGTTTCAGTGGCCTCTTCGGTAAGGCGTGTGATCCAGCGACGGGACGGGGCCATGTCGAACTCCTCGTGACAACATCCTCGTTATCCGGATGGAAAAGGGCCAGACTGCGACGGCGGGAAGGTCGTACCGGTCAAATTTCGCGGCAGGTCTTCCGTATTTTTGTCAAAGGCAAATGGTCGAGATCAGGCGGCCGTAATCCGCCTCTTTATTGTGGACGCTGCGACGGTAGCTGAAAAACCGCGCCGGATCCGAATAGGTGCAATGACGCGTCCAGTCGGCATCACCGATACCGGCCTCGCGCAATTTGTGCATGCCAAAACCCGGGAGATCGAAATGCAGACGGTCTCCTTTACCCTCGGCAAAAAAGCGGCCGTAACTCTCATCTTCGACTAGAAACGTCTCAAGAAAGTCCGGCCCGACTTCATAGGCGCGCTGACTGATGGCGGGTCCAATGACCGCCGCAATCCGTCCGCGCTCTGCCCCAATCGTCTCCATCGCATCGAGCGTCGCCTCAAGCGCGCCTGAAAGCGCGCCGCGCCAGCCCGCATGGGTCGCCCCGATCACTCCGGCCTCGTGATCGGCAAAGAGAACCGGCTGGCAATCGGCGGCGAGGACGGAGAGAACGATTCCCCGCATGGAGGTAACCATGCCATCAGCCTTCCCCATGGGCTGTCCTGGCCGCTCAACGGTTACGATATCGGCGGAGTGAACCTGATGCACACCGGTCAGCGCACTCGCGGGTCGATCCATCGCGGCTGCGGCCCGGCTGCGGTTGATCGCAACGATCTCGTGCTGATCCGACGATCCATAGCCGCAGTTCAGCCCTTCAAAGACACCCGACGAGGCACCTCCAGCGCGACCGAAGAAGCCGTGCCGGACAGGCGACAGGGAAGGAGCCGTGATGATATCGAGCGTCATGGATCGAATCCGGGAAGCGGCGGTGCACCGGGGGGGGTAAGGCCCAGGCCCTTAAAGAGGTGTCCCATTTCGCCCGGATGGGTCAAGCGCCGATGCGCAGCGATGTGGCTTTTGAGCGCCGCATCATCAAGGTTTCGGGCAAGCATCTGCGCACGGTCCGTGATTCCAAGCCGTTCGAGAAAGACGCCCTGCGCAACAGGCCCCTGAACTCGAAGCCCTGCTTCCTCCGCCACCTCAGCGAGCGGGCCGAAGTCGACATGCGCCGTCAAATCCGCCTTTCCCGGATGCGCCAGCGGATCGTTCGGCTGCTGCTTGTAGAGGGCTTGAAGCGTATCGCCGCGCGACGGCGCATCTCCATAATCGAACATCAGCGCAGCCCCGCCAAAGGCTGCGATCTTCTCCGCGATCGCTCCCATGATCGCAGGACCCGTGGCAGACATCTCGACGATCTGTCCCACCTCCATATCCGCAAGTCTCCAGTCCAGATCCGGAACAGGACGCGGTTCGGTGAACGCAAAGGAGAGCGCGTTGTCTTTAAGCATCAAAAGCCGCTCGGACCACCCGTCATGCTGCCGAAGGAATTGCCGGATCGGCAGCGCGTCGAAGAATTCATTCGCAACCACGAGAAGCGGTAGCTCGGGAAGGGTCGTGACATCGTCGTGAAAGACGATGTCCCATCCAGCCAGCGTCTTGCGTTGAACCGTCCGCAGATGCGGCGACATCTCGACCAGATGAACCGACAAAGCTTCGTGGAAACCGGGCACGGCAGCGGTCGCTCTCAGCGCATCCGCCATTAGCGTCCCGCGTCCCGGCCCAAGCTCTACCAAGGCCGCCGGGCCTCCTCCCTGATCGAGCCAGGCCTGCGCCAGCGCAAGACCAAGCAATTCCCCGAACATCTGGCTGATTTCGGGGGCGGTCGTGAAATCTCCCGCCGCTCCGAACGGATCGTGCGCCATGTAATACCCGTGATCGGGGTGTCCCAGGCAAAGCGCCATATAATCTGCGATCGTCATCGGCCCATCGAGCGTCAGCCGGGTCCGGATATGGCGCTCCAAAGGTGTCACCCGAGCGCGGTATGCAATCGCTTCCCGAGCAGGATCAGACCAAGCCCTGCCATGATCATTGGGATCGTCAGAAGCTGTCCCATAGTCAGCCCGATGCCATCGATATGCAGCGCCAGACCTAGCGGGTTGCCGGGCGACTGGAACTGCGCATCGGGCTGTCGCACGAATTCCACAAGGAAGCGGCTGATCCCGTAGCCCAGAAGGAAAATCCCGGTGATCCGCCCCGGATGCCGGAGCGCGCCCGACCGGAAGGCCAGCCAGACCAACAGAACCAAAAGGACCAGCCCTTCGAGAGCGGCCTCGTAAAGCTGGGAAGGATGCCGCACGCATAGACCGTCGACCAACCCGACGGGGCCGGGACAGCTTTGTGCCGCCTCGCCTGGGAAGATCACGCCCCATGGCAGATCGGTGGGACGCCCCCATAACTCGGCATTGATGAAATTTGCGATCCGTCCCAACAACAGGGCAGGCGGCGCGGCCAGCGCGATCAGATCGGCCGATGACAAAAGCGGGATCCCGTGCCTGCGCGTGAAGGCGACAAGGGCGACGCAAACTCCCAGAAATCCGCCGTGAAAGGCCATGCCGCCCTGCCAGACGGCCGGTATCTCCAGCGGATTAGCGAGGTAATAGCCGGGCTGATAGAACAGGACGTAGCCAAGGCGACCTCCGGCGATGATTCCTAGGATCATCCAGGTCAGAAGATCGTCCAGATGCTCGGAGGTCATCGGCGGCCCGTCCGCCCCCCAGATCTGGGGACGACGCACAGCTATCACCGTCAGTCGCCAGCCCAGCAGGATACCTACGATATAAGCGAGAGCGTACCATTTGAGAGCGAATGTCCAGCCGAAGATCTCAAGCGAGAACAAGTCCGGAGAGACAGTGGGGAAGGAGATCGCGGCTAACATCGCCGCCTGTCGTGCCGAGGGCCGATGGTGAAGTCAACCTTGAGAGACGGACCCGGGGGCCCCATATAAGAGGCAACCCAGGACGGAGCGACGACATGCAGACCCGCAACAAGATCTTTGACGACATCTCTCAGCTGATGACAAACGCGATGGGCGTGGCCCAAGGCGCGCGCGGCGAGGCTGAAACCGCCATGAAGGGGATGATCGACCGATGGCTGGCCGATCGGGACTTCGTTACGCGTGAAGAGTTCGAAGCGGTTCGGGCAATGGCGCAGAAGGCGCGCGAGGAAAACGCGGCTCTCGAAGCGCGCATCGCGGCTCTGGAGACAAAAAAGCCGAAGAAATAAGGCTTTTTCGTTAATCTTTTGTGTCATCCGGCGCGCCAAATGGCGCCCGGACCGCGCCCCGCGCGATCTGGCGGACCGCCGAAGCGATTGTTTTTACGGCGGTTTCCCAAAGCACCCCCATCTAATTCTACTTTTCCACAAGAAATGCCTTTACAGGCGGTCATGGCCTGACCACCATATCTTGTGAGGAAAGAGGGAAAACACCCCGATCCTTGAACAGGCACCTAGCGCTGGTGGGTCCCGAAGCGGATCCCGCGCAAGCATATCAGGAGGCCATCATGGCGCTGTCCGAGCAGTTCATCGAAGCCGACGACATTCACCCCATCGACCTTGTCGAGCACATCGCCGAACACCACGACTGGGAGTTCGAACGCATCGCCGATGATCAGATCGCCATGGCGGTCGAAGGACAATGGCGCACTTATTCGATCACGCTCGCCTGGTCCTCGTTTGACGAAACGCTCCGTTTGATCTGCACCTTTGAGATGGAGCCGCCGGACGAGCGACTGCCGCAGCTCTACGAGGCGCTCAATATCGTCAATGATCGCTGCTGGGCCGGGGCCTTCACCTATTGGGAAGCCAACAAGCTCATGGTCTACCGCTACGGGCTCGTTCTTGCTGGCGATCAGATTGCCGGGCCCGATCAGATCGACACGATGATCAATTGCGCCGTCATGAGCGCTGAGCGCTTCTATCCCGCATTCCAGCTCGTGACTTGGGGCGAGCGGGCGCCTGCGGATGCGATTCAGGTCGCCATTGCAGAGGCCTACGGCCGCGCCTAAACCTTGTCCCGGCGACTGAACGCACGGGGCTCGATCAAATGAACATGGACGATATTGCTGACCGGGGGCTGGTTCTGCTGGGCGGCGGCAAGATGGGACTGGCCATGCTGTCCGGCTGGCTCGCAGGCGGGCTTCCGGCCTCTGCCGTCCGGGTGATCGATCCCGCTCCTTCGGACGAGCTCCGCGCGACAGGCGTCACTGTGGGCGAAACAGCGCCGGAGGATCCAGCGGTTCTCATTATCGCAGTCAAACCCCAGATGATGAACGAGGCCCTGCCTGCGGTCTCCTCACTTGGAGGTGGCAAGACGTTGGTGATCTCGGTGGCCGCAGGCACCCCGCTTCGCCTTTATGAACGCATCTTCGGAGCCGAAACACCGATCGTACGCGCCATGCCCAACACACCCGCAGCCATCGGCCAGGGGATCACGGCAATGATCGGGAATGACCGGTGCAGCCTGGACGACCTCAGCCGGGCGGAGGCGCTATTGCAGGCCGTCGGCGGTGTTGTCCGGCTCGAGAGTGAGGATCAGATGGATGCCGTTACCGGCGTTAGTGGGTCCGGCCCCGCCTATGTATTCCACATGATCGAGGCGCTGACCGCCGCCGGCATGGCACAGGGTCTCCCCGAGGTACTGGCCGCAGAACTTGCGCAGGTCACCGTTGCCGGAGCGGGCGCTCTGGCGCTTGCCTCGGGCAAGGATGTCTCCCAACTTCGGGTCGATGTGACCTCTCCTGGCGGCACGACGCAGGCGGGCCTCGACGTCCTGATGGACCAGACCGATGGCCTGCCGCCTTTGATGCAACGCACCGTTGCCGCCGCCGCCGACCGCTCGCGGGAGCTGAGCCATGGGTGAGATCTCCTTCGATGACTTCCTCAAGGTCGACATCCGGGTCGGGCGCGTTGTCAAAGCCGAACCCTATCCAGAGGCGCGCAAACCCGCGATCAAGCTCTGGATCGATTTCGGCGAAGAGATCGGAGAGCGGAAAAGCTCAGCCCAGATCACGGCACATTATGATCCGGGCACACTGGTCGGGCGACAGGTCATGGCCGTCGTCAACTTTCCGCCCCGCCAGATCGGTAAGTTCCGCTCCGAAGTGCTAGTCCTCGGCCTGCCGGACAAGTCGGGCGATGTCGTCCTGATCTCGCCCGATCAGGACGTTCCCCTCGGAGGACGGATGCATTGACGAAACTTCTTGTCACCCGCGCGCTGCCCGACCGGGTTCTCGCGGCGATCCCGCACGATATCGACCTCACCGTCCGCGAAGAGATCGAGCCTCTGACCGAGACCGGCGCCAAGGCCGCGCTTCAGGTCTATGACGCGATCCTTCCGACCCTGGGCGATGCCTTCAGCGCCAAAGCCTTCGCGGAAGGCGCGCGCTGCGACATCCTCGCCAATTTCGGGGTCGGCTATAACCATATCGACGTCGAAGCCGCCCGCGCCGCCGAGGTCGTTGTGACCAATACGCCGGGCGCCGTGACAGATGCGACTGCAGATATCGCGATGATGCTGATCCTGATGACCTGCCGTCGCGGCGGGGAGGGGGAGCGCCTTGTGCGCTCCGGTCGGTGGGAGGGTTGGCATCCGACACAGATGCTTGGCCTGCATCTGGGCGGTAAGACGCTCGGCATCATCGGGATGGGACGGATCGGGCAAGCGGTCGCCAAACGCGCAGTGTATGGATTCGGGATGGATGTCGTCTTCCACAATCGGTCGCGCAAAGGCGCAGGCGCCCGGATGCGCCAGCTCGCGACCGCCGAAGAGGTCGCGAAGGTCGCCGACGTTCTTCTGGTCGCGGTGCCCGCCACGCCCGACACTCATCACATGATCAACGCCGACCTTCTGGCCACAATGAAGCCGGGGGCCGTCCTCATCAACGTCGCGCGCGGCGACATCGTTGATGAAGCCGCCCTCATCCTTGCGCTGCAAACCGGTCAGATCGCGGGCGCCGGTCTCGACGTCTACGAATTTGAGCCGAAGGTCCCCGAGCCCCTTCTCGCCATGGAGAACATCGTCCTGCTGCCTCACCTTGGCACCGCGACGCTCGAAGTCCGCGAGGCGATGGGTCTCATGGCCGTCGAGAACCTCAAAGCTTTTTGGGAAGGCCGTCCTTTGCCAAACGCGGTCTAGGGTCAGCCCGCCGCCTCCATCGCCGCGCGCCAGTGCTTTCGGCACAGCGACAGATAGCTCTCATTCCCGCCGATCTGTACTTGAGCACCATCGGTCAGGATTTCACCGCTTTCAGACTGCCGCACGACCATCGTGGCCTTCTTCCCGCAATGGCAGATCGTGCGCACCTCCCGCATCTCGTCCGCAAGCGCAAGAAGCGCGGCGGATCCAGGGAACAGCTTGCCTTGAAAGTCGACGCGCAGCCCGTAGCACATGACAGGCACGCCCAGATCGTCGACCGCGCGCGCAAGCTGCCAGACCTGCGCATCGGTCAGGAACTGGGCCTCATCGACAAAGGCGCAATCGGATGGATTGGCCCGGATCCGCTCGAAAAGATCCGTCTCCTTGTTGAACGTATCCGCGTCCGCTTCAATCCCGATGCGAGAGGCGATTTTGGACCGACCGGCACGCGTATCGAAAGCCGCCGTCATCAGGTAGGTCGTCATGCCGCGCTCGACGTAGTTGTAGGAGGCCTGCAACAGCAGTGTCGATTTCCCGGCATTCATGGTGGAGTAATGGAAGTACAGCTTAGCCATGGGCGGGGGATGTGCCGCGAAGAGGCTTGAAGTGCAAGGCTGCCTTTGGTCTGTCTGACTTCGGCCGCCACAGGAGCGCTCATGACCCGACCTGATCTGTCCGATCTGCCCAATCTAGACCCCGAGGCGTTTCAAATCCCCGATCCCGCAGGCTTGGTTGCACCGGAAGATCCCGGGCATCCTCCGCGCATCCTCCTTCTTTATGGCTCGCTGCGAGACGCGTCCTACTCTCGCTACGCGGCGGAAGAGGCGCAGCGGCTTCTGACAGTGATGGGCTGCGAGACAAAGCTCTTCGATCCCCGCGACCTGCCTTTCCCCGATGCCGCCAGCGACACCGATCCCAAAGTCGCGGAACTTCGAAAGCTCGCCACATGGTCCGAAGGGATGCTCTGGTCTTCCCCGGAACGGCACGGTGCCATGACGGGCCTCATGAAGACCCAGATCGATTGGCTGCCTCTCTCGATGGGCGGAGTGCGCCCCACGCAAGGCAAAACGCTGGCCGTCATGCAGGTCTCGGGCGGTTCGCAAAGCTTCAACGCCGTCAATCAGATGCGCATCCTCGGCCGCTGGATGCGCATGGTGACGATCCCGAACCAAAGCTCGGTGCCAAAGGCGTGGATGCAGTTTGAAAACGGCCGCATGAAGCCCGGCTCACTCTACAATCGCATCGTCGATGTCTGCGAGGAACTGACACGCTTCACGTGGATGACACGGGCGCGGTCTGACGGCCTCGTTGATCGCTACTCCGAACGCGTCGAAAGCGCCGAAAAGGCCCGCGAACGGGTTGGCGCGTCAACCGCGCAAAGCTAAGCGCGCTCGACCAGAACCGAACCGACTGAATAGCCAGCGCCGAACGAGCAGATGAGCCCCTTCTCGCCCGGGCTCAGATCATCCGAATATTTCGAGAACGCGATGATCGATCCGGCAGATGACGTGTTGGCATAATCCTGAAGGATGTTCGGCTGCTCTCCCGGCTCTGGCGCGCGACCCAGGACCTTCTTGCCGATATAGTCATTCATCGTCTTATTGGCCTGATGGAGCCACAGGCGTTTGAGGTCTGCGGCGCTGACCCCTTCGTCCTCCATATGATCGGCGATATGCTGGCTGACGAGCGGCAGCACTTCCTTGAAAACCTTCCGCCCGTTCTGCATGAACTGCATGTCGCGCCGATCTTCCATCTGATCGCGCGTCCGTCGCAGATATCCGTTATTGTTGCGGATATTGTTCGAAAACTGCGTCGCGCATCGGGTCGAGCGCACTTTGAAATAGGGGCCGTCCGTCAGGTCTTCGCGTTCCAAAAGCGTGGCCGTCGCGACATCGCCGAAGATGAAGTGACAATCGCGGTCTCGCCATTCCAAATGGGCCGAACAGATCTCTGGATTGACCACGACGGCCGACCGGATCGATCCTGACCGGATCATGTCCGCCGCCGTCTGAATGCCAAAGGTCGCCGATGAACAGGCGACGTTCATATCAAAGGCAAAGCCGCCAATCCCCATCAGATCCTGAATCTCGACGCCCACCGCAGGATAGGCCCGCTCCATGTTCGAGGCCGCGCAGATGACCGCATCGACATCGCCCGCGCTCTTTCCGGCCTGCGCCAGCGCCTTTGCGATCGCATCCCGGGCGATCTCGGCCATGAGCGACGGCTCGTCGTCGGACCGGTCACGAAAGCGGGGATACATCCGCGCCGGATCCAGCACGCCGTCCTTGTCGATGACATAGCGCTGCTCGATCCCCGAGGCTTGCGTGATGAAATCCGACGAGGAATGAGGCTTGGCTTCGACCGTGCCTGCCGCGATCTTATCCGCATGCGCGTCGTTATAGAGATCCGCGTGGGCATTGAAGCTTTCGACCAGCTCGTCGTTCGTGATGACGGCGTCAGGGGTGAACACACCGGTTCCGGTGATTGCAACGCTATGCATGGACGTCTCCTACCTGTCGGCGTTCCATACCAGATCGCCATTCAGGTCAAGACCGGGGGCGGGCTGGGCGTGCACTGGAGCGAAGAAGGAAGGTCGCACCGTCCGGGGAGTGGCGAACCGGACGGTGCTGATCGATCCATCGCCATGGGGCACTGGGGGGCCGCCCTGACGACCTTGACCGGATCGAAGGTGTCACCGCATCTGCGTGCGGCTTACTGACACGCCGAGTTACAGCGGAACTTCGCAGGCAGCGCTATAAACCCGGCGGTGATGCCCGGTTCTTTCTGAGCGGTAGCCCATCGTATACCCCGGGTTTAGACACTGTTATTGAAAAACAGACACGACTTTGGACCGTGGACAAACCTGTCTTCGTCCGCCAGATCGCGGATAATACAGCCCTAGAATTTCGACGATCTCAGCCCTGAAGGCTCCGCACATGCAGGTCATCCTCGTCGCGCGCCTGCATCGCGAGAGCGGCGGCATGGGCGCCCGCCGCGGTCGTGTAGTACGGGATTCGATCATAGAGGGCGATCGCCCGGATCGATCGGCTGTCTTCCACCGCCTGCGTGCCCTCGGTCGTGTTCCAGACAAGCGAAACATCGCCGTCCTTCATCCGGTCCGCAATCGTTCGCCCGCCCTCGTAAACCTTGTTGACGCGCTCCGCTGTCAGCCCATTCTCGGTAAGCCAAGCCGCCGTTCCGCTCGTCGCGAGAATCGACAGACCAAGACCCGAGATCAGGCGCGCAGCCTCCAGCGTCTGGTCTGTCTTGTCGGCATCCCGGATCGAGATGAAGAGATGCCCCTCGGTTGGCAGGGTCACACCCGCGCCCATCTGCGCTTTGAGGAAGGCCCGCGGGAAAGACCGATCCCAGCCCATGACCTCCCCGGTCGACCGCATTTCGGGACCAAGGATCGTATCGACACCGGGGAAGCGAGCGAAAGGCAGCACCGCTTCCTTGACCGAGAACCAAGGCGTCTTCGGATCAGCAAGAGTGAACGGATCGCCCAACGGCAAGACCGTCATCGGATCCTCGGCTTCAGGGTAGGGCGCGCGTTCAGGGAAGGTCGACAGCGGCTCACCTGCCATAATCCGCGCCGCAATACCCGCAACGGCCGAATCCGTGGCCTTGGCGACAAACGGCACCGTGCGCGAAGCGCGGGGATTGACCTCTATCAAAAAGATCTCGCCGTCCTTGACCGCGAATTGCACATTCATCAGCCCGCGTACCTTCAGGGCTGTCGCCAATGCCTTCGTCTGCTCGATCAGCTGCTCCACGATATCGCTCGGCAGGCTGTGGGGAGGAAGGGAACAGGCACTGTCGCCCGAATGAACGCCCGCCTCCTCGATATGCTGCATAATACCCGCCACATGGGTGTCGGTGCCATCAGAAATCGCATCGACATCGACCTCGGTCGCCCCTGCCAGATAACTGTCGAGCAGAACCGGGCTCTCCCCTGAGACGACAACCGCATCCGAAATATAACGCTCAAGCTGGGCTTGATCGCGAACGATCTCCATCGCACGGCCGCCCAGAACGTAGGAGGGCCGTATGACAAGCGGGAATCCGATCTCTTCTGCGGCCGTAAGCGCTTCGGCATCGGTCCGGGCCAAGGTATTGCGCGGCTGCTTCAGGCCGAGATCCTGAAGAAGTCTCTGAAACCGCTCGCGATCCTCAGCGAGATCGATGGCATCGGGCGTCGTTCCCAGGATCGGGATCCCCTCATCGGCCAGAGCATTGGCCAGCTTGAGCGGCGTCTGTCCGCCGAACTGCACGATTACGCCATGCAGCGTGCCATTTTCCTGCTCCGTCGTCAGGATCTCCATCACATGTTCAAAGGTCAGAGGCTCGAAATAAAGGCGGTCAGACGTGTCGTAATCGGTTGAGACCGTCTCCGGATTGCAGTTGACCATGATGGTCTCATAGCCCTGGTCGCTAAGGGCAAAACATGCGTGACAGCAGCAGTAATCGAACTCGATCCCTTGGCCGATCCGGTTGGGCCCACCGCCCAGAATGACGACCTTTTTCGCATCCGAAGGCCGCGCCTCGTTCTCGACCTCGCCCATCACAGGCATCTCGTAGGTGGAATACATGTAAGGCGTCTGCGCCTCGAACTCGGCCGCACAGGTGTCGATCCGCTTGAAGACGGCGGTGACGCCAAGACTGATCCGAGCTTTGCGGACCTCGGCCTCGGTCTTGCCCGTAAGGGCCGCAATCCGCGCATCCGTGAAGCCCATCATCTTCACGCGCCGCATCTCTTCCTCCGAGGAAGGAAGCCCCTCGCGGATGCTCTCTTCGGCATCGACAATCTCGCGAATGCGAGCCAGAAACCACGGGTCGAAAGACGTGACCTGCTGAATCCGGTCATCGCTCAGCCCGTGCCGCATGGCCTGCGCGATCGTCCTCAGCCGGTCCGGCGTCTGCCGCGACAAGGCGGCGACAACAGTGCTCTCCCCATGTGAAGGATCGTCTGCCCCTTCAATCTCGATCTCGTCGAATCCCGTAAGATCCGTCTCCATCGACGCCAGCGCCTTCTGCAGGCTTTCGTGGACTGTTCGCCCGATGGCCATCGCCTCACCGACCGACTTCATGGCGGTGGTCAGCGTCGGCTCGGCGCCCGGAAACTTCTCGAAGGCAAAGCGCGGGATTTTGGTGACAACATAGTCAATTGTCGGCTCGAACGAAGCAGGCGTGACCTTGGTGATATCGTTGTCGAGCTCGTCCAGCGTATAGCCCACCGCCAGCTTGGCTGCGATCTTCGCGATAGGAAAGCCCGTCGCTTTGGACGCCAGCGCCGACGAGCGCGATACCCGCGGGTTCATCTCGATCACGACCATACGGCCATCTGCAGGGTTCACGGCCCACTGCACGTTCGATCCGCCGGTCTCGACCCCGATCTCGCGCAGAACGGCAATCGAAGCCGTCCGCATCATCTGGTATTCCTTGTCCGTCAGCGTCAGCGCCGGCGCGACAGTGATGGAATCGCCCGTATGAACACCCATCGGATCCACATTCTCGATGGAGCAGACGATGATGGCATTGTCGGCGCGGTCGCGCACGACCTCCATCTCGTATTCCTTCCAACCCAGAAGGCTCTCGTCGATCAGGATCTGGTTGACCGGGGAGGCATCAAGACCGCCTTTGCAGATCTGCTCGTACTCTTCGCGGTTATAGGCGATGCCGCCGCCGGTGCCGCCAAGCGTGAAGGCCGGGCGGATGATCGCGGGAAGACCAATGGTTTCAAGCGCACCCATGCAATCTTCCATCGTGTTCGCGATGGTCGCCTTGGGATTCTCGAGACCCAGCCGATCCATGGCCTCTCGAAAAAGCTTGCGATCCTCGGCCATCTCGATGGCCTCGCGCTTGGCGCCGATCATTTCCACGCCGAATTTGTCGAGCACGCCCATCTCCTCGAGCGCCAGCGACGTATTCAGCCCTGTCTGCCCGCCCATTGTGGGCAGCAGCGCATCGGGCCTCTCCTTCTCGATGATCTTGGCGACAACCTCGGGGGTGATCGGCTCGATATAGGTGGCATCCGCCAGCCCCGGATCCGTCATGATCGTCGCCGGGTTCGAGTTCACGAGGATGACCCGGTAGCCTTCCTCGCGCAGCGCCTTGCAGGCCTGAGCTCCCGAATAGTCGAACTCGCAGGCCTGCCCGATCACGATGGGCCCCGCGCCGATAATCATGATTGACTGAATATCGGTTCTCTTCGGCATGACCGGACCCCTAAACGCGCAAATCCGTCGCGTTATAGATCGTGGCAGCCGGGGCGCAAGGGACCATCCCTACGAGAAGATCATCTGACCGGTAGCTTGGCTGCCAGCTTTGCGAATGGACTGTTCCGCAAAGCGCAGGTCGCTCCCGATTGGCATAGATGAAGTCCATGCGGATTTGCGCCGCGATCCCGGAACAGGCGTTACAATCCCGAGTTCTCATTAAGACATCAATCGGTGAAAGGTGGAAACGATGACCCACAAAGCTCTTTTCTTCGGTGCGATCGGTACCCTCGCAGAAACCTCAGACATGCAGCGACGGGCGTTCAATGCCGCTTTCGACGAGGCCGGGCTCAGCTGGAACTGGGGCGAGACGGAATATCGCGAGCTCTTGAAGACGCCGGGCGGAAAGCGGCGCGTCCGGGATTATGCCGACGCACGCTCGCAAAGTGTCGATGCCGATGAAATCCACGCGCGCAAGGTCGCTCATTTCAAGCGGATCGTCGGTGAAGAAGGCCTTCAGCCGCGCGAAGGGGTGCTCGCCTTGATCGATGCCGCCAAGCGGGGCGGGCTCAAACTGGGCTTCGTGACCTCGACGGGTCAGGAGCAGATCGATCTCATCCTGAGCAATCTAGGTGGGATCGACGCCGCCGATTTCGACTATATCGGCGAGCGCGGGAAGGTTGAGAACAGCAAGCCTGCACCCGACATCTACCAGGACGCACTCCAAGCTTTGTCCCTCAAGGCCGAGGACGCGCTCGCGATCGAGGATACGCCCGAAAGCGCTGAGGCTGCCCTTGCAGCCGGGATCGATTGCGTGGCCTTCCCCGGCGGGGATGCGCGAGGCCGCAACTTCCCCGAAGGCACGATCATCCCGGACGGACCGTTGGGGCCAGAGTTGCTGAACCAGCCTCAGGCCGCTGAATAAAGGTAGTCGCGCGTCGCTGGCACAGCGGACTTGTCGCGCACCAACTGGCACTGAAGCACGGCCAGCCGGTCGATTAGGAACCCCAGTTCTGCCGCGGTGAGATAGTAGCGCCACATCCGGCAGAACCGCTCGTCATAGAGGGTTCGCGCCTCATCGATCCGGGCGACGAACCGCGTCTGCCAATGCGCCAGCGTCTGCGCATAATGGCCGCGCAGCACCTCGAGATCCGCGAACATCAGCCCACTTCCCTCCACCGCTTCGGCGATATGACTTGTGGAGGGAAGATAACCGCCCGGAAAAACGTACTTTCGGATCCAGGGGCTGGTCGCACGCGGAGCGGTCAGATTTCCAATCGTATGGACAAGCGCCACGCCGCCTTCCGCGAGACTATCGTGAATATGGGAGAAGTAGGTGCCATATTGGGGTCGCCCGACATGTTCGAACATCCCGACCGACACGATACGATCGAATGTCTCTGTCACGTCGCGATAATCCATCAGCCGGATGTCGATCCGGTCCGCCAGGCCCGCCTCCTCGACGCGGCGCCGAGCGATCGCATGTTGCTCCTCGCTCAATGTTACGCCAGTAACGTGCGCTCCGTAATCACGCGCGAGCGTCAGCGCCATGCCGCCCCATCCACACCCGATATCCAGCACCCGGTCGCCATCCCTCACGCCCAGCTTGCGGGCAATGTGATGCTTCTTGGCCTCCTGCGCTGCCTCCAGCGTCATGCCCGGATCGCGAAAATAAGCGCAGGAATACTGCCGGTCCTCGTCCAGAAATAGATCGTAAAGATCCGACGACAGATCGTAATGATGCGCCACGTTGTCCTTGGATCTCAGCGGTGAAAAGCGGTCGATCAGCGGCTGCACAGGCCCCGCCAGTCGGTTGCGCCAGCGCATCAGACCATCATATCGCAAGGCCGAGCGGCTATGCATCACCAGCTGCAGGAACCCGCGCAGATCGTCCTGCGCGATGCTCACCCGGCCGTCCATATAGGCTTCGCCGATTGCGATATCAGGCGACAGCAGGATCTTGCGCGGCAAATGCGGATCGCTGAACGTGATCCGGATCGGCTCTGACGGATCGCCGTATCGGGCGATATGTCCGTCTGCATACGTGATCTCGAGAGCGCCGCCCTGGATGAAGCTGCGCATCACGGTGTCAAACGCCCGCGTCCACATAGGCCGCCGTCCTTTCTATAAATTCCATGCCGATCGTCCTGTCCGGCAGGCCGAAGATGATTGTCGGCGTTGGCAGGGATTTGTCCAGAGACCGGATCGGCTTGACTTTGCCGATGCAAGACGGTGTTAGGGGCCGCGATCCGCACTGACCCCCGAGGAGGTCCTACATGCATCCCTACCGCACCCATAGCTGCGCAGATCTGACCAAGGACAATGTCGGCGATACCGTGCGTCTCTCCGGCTGGGTGCACCGCGTGCGGGATCACGGCGGCGTCCTCTTCATCGATCTGCGCGACCATTACGGCATGACGCAGCTCATCTGCGATCCGGATTCGCCGGTGTTTGCCGAGGTCGAAAAGGTCCGCTCCGAATGGTGCATCCGCATTGACGGCGAGGTGAAGGCCCGCGACGAGAGCCTCATCAATTCCAAGATCCCGACCGGAGAGATCGAGGTCTTTGTCCGCGATATCGAGGTTCTGGGCCGCGCCGAAGAGCTTCCGCTCATGGTCTTCGGCGATCAGGAATATCCCGAGGAAACCCGCCTGCGGCACCGCTACCTCGACCTGCGCCGCGAGGTCATGCAGCGCAACATGATCCTGCGCTCGGACGTCGTGGCCTCGATCCGCAAACGTATGTGGGACCAGAACTTCCGCGAATTTCAAACGCCGATCATTACCGCGTCCTCCCCCGAAGGCGCGCGCGACTTCCTCGTGCCCTCGCGCCTGCATCCCGGCAAGTTCTACGCGCTTCCCCAAGCGCCGCAGCAGTTCAAACAGCTCATCATGGTGTCGGGCTTCGACAAATATTTCCAGATTGCGCCCTGTTTCCGCGACGAGGATCCCCGCGCCGACCGCTCGCCCACCGATTTCTACCAGCTCGACATGGAGATGAGCTTCGTCACCCAACAGGACGTCTTCGACACGATCCAGCCAGTCATCGCTGGCATCTTCGAGGAATTCGGCGGCGGCCGGAAAGTCGATACCGACTGGCCTCAGATCAGCTACCGCGACGCCGCGCTCTGGTACGGCACCGACAAGCCCGACCTGCGCAACCCGATCAAGATGCAGATCGTCAGCGATCACTTCCGCGGCTCGGGCTTTGCGATCTTCGCCAAACTGCTCGAGCAGGACGGCACCGAGATCCGCGCCATCCCCGCCCCCGGCGGCGGCTCGCGCAAGTTCTGCGACCGGATGAACAGCTACGCTCAAAGCCAGGGCCTGCCGGGGATGGGGTATATCTTCTGGCGAGAGGGCTCTGACGGTATGGAAGCCGCAGGCCCCCTCGCCAAGAATATCGGCCCCGAGCGCACTGAGGAAATCCGCCAGCAGCTCGGTCTCGGCGTGGGCGACGCCGCTTTCTTCCTCGGCGGCAAACCTTCTGCCTTTGAGGCTGTCGCAGGCCGCGCCCGCACCGTCATCGGCGACGAGCTCAACCTCACTGACAAAGACCGCTTCGCCTTCGCCTGGATCGTGGACTTCCCGATCTACGAAAAGGACGCCGAGACCGGCGCGATCGACTTCGAACACAACCCCTTCTCAATGCCTCAAGGCGGGATGGAGGCGCTGGACGGCGATCCGCTTGATGTGCTCGGCTTCCAATACGACCTCGCCTGCAACGGCTACGAGCTGGTTTCCGGCGCGATCCGGAACCACCGACCCGAGATCATGTACCGCGCCTTCGAGATTGCGGGCTATGGCAAAGAGGAGGTGAACAAGCGCTTCGGCGGGATGGTCACCGCCTTCCAATACGGCGCGCCTCCCCATGGCGGCTGCGCGGCAGGGATCGACCGGATCGTGATGCTTCTGGCGGATGAGGACAATATCCGCGAGGTCATCATGTTCCCGATGAATCAGCAGGCACAGGACCTCATGATGGACGCTCCGTCCGATCCGCTGCCCGAGCAATTGCGCGAGCTCTCGCTCAGAGTCCTGCCCAAAGAGGACTGACCTCTTGCCGCAGGGGTGTTTTGAGCGGCCCCGAGCCCTTATACTCAAGGTCTGACATCTTCAGAGGATGCCATGCCGTTCACATCCCATCTTGCGTCGATCCGGTTCGGAACCGGATTGTCGCCCCGGATCGCGCCGCCCGCTTCGCCGGACGAGATGGTGCGTCTTCTGACGGGTCCCGACCGTATTGGCGAGGCGATCCCGATGCCGACTTTCCTCACCGTCGATCCGTCCCTCCTTGATTACAAACGCGCCACACAGGCCCGCAACCGCGTCCGGGGCACGCCCGAGGAAGAGGCCGCTCACGAGGCGATGCGCGCCCTTCAGCGGCAGGCACGCCGCAGGCAGCGGGACTTCCTGATGCGCCGAATGGCGCGGGCGGCAACGACGGAGGACGGGTTGAGGGAACGGCTCGAACGCTTCTGGGCCGATCATTTCACCGTCAAATCGAGCGGGCCGATGTCCGCACATCTGGTCGCGGTGTTTGCCGAAGAGGCGATCCGCCCGCATGTGACGGGTCGATTTTCGGACATGCTGCGCGCGGCGATGACCCATCCGATGATGCTGTCCTATCTCGATCAGAACCGGTCCTTTGGACCGAACAGCCAACGCGCCAAGCGGCGCGGCGGCGGCCTGAACGAGAATCTCGCCCGCGAACTGCTCGAGTTGCATACGCTGGGGGTGGACGGGCCCTACGGGCAATCCGACGTTCGGCAACTCGCCGAACTTCTCACCGGGATGGCCTTCACTCAGGAAGAGGGCTTCGTCTACCGCACGAATTTCGTCGAACCCGGCGCCGAGACGGTTCTGGGCAGCTCCTACGGAGGCGGCGCCCCCTCGGTCGATCACGTGTTCGAAGCCTTGGACGATCTCGCCCGCCATCCGGCCACCGCCCGCCACCTATCGGAAAAGATGGCGCGCCACTTCGTCTCGGATGAGCCAAGCGAGGATCTGGTCCAGACCCTGACCGCCGCGTTTCGGGATACTGAGGGTGATCTTCTGGTCATGACCGCCCAGCTTCTGGAGCATCCCGACGCCTGGTCGCCGGAGCTGAAAAAGGTCAAGCCGCCGCGCGATTTCATGGAAAGCACGCTGCGGGCTCTCGGCGTAAGGGCCGCGGATCTGACCGCGCTGGACCGCAAGCCTGTGGATCAGATCTTCGCCGGTCCCATGCAGGTCATGGGCCAGTCGATAGCAGGACCTTCCGGCCCGGATGGCTGGCCCGAGGATCCAGCGTCCTGGATCACGCCCCAAGGTATGGCGGGCCGGATCGGATGGTCCATGAAGGCTCCGTCCCAGGTGACAGACGCGCTGCCCGACCCGCGCGATTTTGTCAGGACCGCCCTTGGCCAGCAGGCCAGCGAGGCGGTCGTCTTTGCTGCCGGAGCCGCCGAAACCCCCGCCGAGGGGATCGGGATCGTCCTGTCTTCCCCCGATTTCCAGAGGAGATAAACATGGATCGTCGCCATTTTCTCAGCTCTGGACTGGCCTTAGGATGCTCAGCCGCCGCAAGCCCGCTTCTGGCACCAATGGCGCTGGCCTCTGCCCCGTGGGATGCGCGCCTTGTTGTCATCATCCTGCGCGGCGGCATGGACGGGATCGACGTGATCCGCCCTTACGGAGACCAGGCCTTCTACCGCACGCGCGGCGATCTGACCCGCGATGCGGTCGAGGATGGCGGCGATCTGGGCGGCTTTTTCGCGCTGCATCCCGCCCTCATGTCGCTCTATCCGCTTTGGCAGGCCGGGGAGTTCGGCGCGATGCACGCGGTCTCAACGCCCTACCGTGACAAGCGCAGTCATTTCGACGGGCAGGACATGCTCGAGGCGGGAACCGATCAGCTCCCCGGCCCGCGCGGTCGTGACGGCTGGCTGAACCGCATGCTCCAGACCGTTCCCGGCGTCGAGAGCGAGACGACCTTCGCCATCGGGCGCGAGGACCTGATCGTTACCTCCGGAGACGCTCCGATCTCGCGCTGGTCGCCAGATGCGCAGCTGTCCCTGTCTCCGCAGGCCAGAACGCTGCTCGAGTTGGTTTACGAGAATGATCCGCTCTTTCACGCAGCCTCCAGCGATGCGATCGCCATAGCTGAACAGCTCAAGATCGACAGCGAGGCCGAAACCTCCGCTAGCGAGATGATGATGAGCGATCCGATGATGGAGCAGATCAAGCCCAATAGCGGACATGTCAAAGTCGCGCGCTTTGCCGCGAACCGCCTTCGGGGATCCACGCGGGTCGCTGCGTTCTCGCTCAATGGCTGGGACACGCATTTCAACCAGGCCAAAAGCCTGCCGCGTGCGCTGTCCCGGCTCAGCGATACGATCCTCACGCTCAAGGCAGGCTTGGGTCCCGTCTGGGACAAGACAGCGGTTCTTGCTCTGACCGAGTTCGGCCGCACCGCCAAGCAGAACGGCACGGGCGGAACCGATCATGGGACGGGCGGCGCGATGCTCTTTGCTGGAGGCGCCGTGCGCGGCGGTCAGATCCTCGGCGACTGGCCGGGGCTGAACCTGCCCGATCTCTATGCAGGCCGCGATCTCATGCCGACCCGCGACGTGCGCGCCGGGGCGGCTTGGGCGATGCGCGGGCTGTTCGGGCTCGATCGCGCCGTGCTCGAAGACGCGATCTTCCCGGGGCTCGATCTGGGTCCCGACCTCAAGCTGATCGCCTAACCCCCGTCAGATCACCTTCGAGTCCGACAGTTTAGATTGCACAACATGCGACAGCGCCTCTACGGCACCCATCTCGGACAGGCCTTGCCTGCGCGCGGCGGCGAGATCGGCCAGCGCATCGCCCATCGGCCGGTCCTGAGCGCTTTGCGCGATGCTGTCGAGGAACTGCCTGAGATAGGCGATTGTCTCCGGATCGCAGCGTGTCGACAGCAGGTTGGCGGCATGGGCCATGTCGTCACTCATCGCGATTGGATCGGGTATGATCTCCTCCTCGCCCAGTAAACGAGGCCCCGGCGGGCAGAATGCATCCGGCAGATGCTCTAGGATCGCCTGCTGAAATTCCGCAAGGCGCGCGATGGGCTTGGCAATGAAGCCGTCAGCGCCCGCCTCAATCGCCGAAGCGCGCGCCGCTTCGTCCCCGCTCGAACCCAGGATCACCGGGATCCGCGCCGCTTCCGCATGAAGGCTAGCGATCAGCGAGGCGCCGGAGCCGTCCGGCAGCCCCTCGTCGATGATCGCAACCGTTGGGCGATAGACCTTGAGATGCCGCTGCGCCGAAGACAGGCTGTCCGCGCGCCGGATCCGCGCCCCGCTTCGGATCGACAGCAGACGCAGCGCCTCGCAGGCGAACCGGCTGTCTTCCACGACAAGGATAGTCACGCCCAGCAGTGGTCGCTCCCGTGTCGGGGGTCGGTGGATCATGAAGTCGTTCAGATCGTCCATCGTAGCAGCCTCCCTCAGAGTTGCGACCTTTCTAAGGGAATCATACCTAACCGGGGGTTAACGTCGCACCGCCCTTGCGTCCGCCGGACGGGCGGGCGAAAACCCGGCCAGCCATTCGCCAAGGGATCCGCCATGATCGGTCGCCTCAACCATGTCGCCATCGCCGTCCCCGATCTGGAGGCCGCCGCCGCTCAATACCGCGGCGCGCTGGGCGCCGATGTCGGCGCGCCTCAGGACGAACCGGATCACGGCGTCACAGTCATCTTCATCGACCTGCCCAACACCAAGATCGAGCTTCTCTATCCCCTCGGGGAGGCCAGCCCGATCCAGGGGTTTCTCGACAAGAACCCGTCCGGCGGGATCCACCATATCTGCTACGAGGTCGACGACATCGCGGCCGCCCGCGACAAGCTCATGGCCGATGGCGCGCGCATTCTCGGCACCGGCGAGCCCAAGATCGGCGCCCACGGCAAACCGGTCCTCTTTCTACACCCGAAGGATTTCAACGGCTGCCTGATCGAGCTTGAAGAAATCTGACATCCCCCCTCCCGTTTCCGTGCCGCCAGGGCGGGGAACGCTCAACAAGGTCACATCATGGGTCCTGTCTCTGCCCTCGTCCTCTTTGCGGTCATCTGGTTCATGATCCTCTTCATTGTCCTGCCGCTCAACCTGCGGACCCAGGGCGATGACGGAGAGATTGTGCCCGGCACCCATGCCTCCGCGCCGTCCGATCCTCAGCTTGGACGCAAGGCCAGGATCGTCACGATCTGGGCCCTCCTTGTCTGGGCGGTCGTGGCAGGCGTCATCTGGTCGGGCATGATCACCGTGCGCGACTTCGACTGGTTCAACCGGATGTCCACGCCCGAAGTCTCGAACTAGGCCATATCGCCGGCCACCCGGTGATAGAGATGCGTGAACGTCGCGGCCCCCAGCACCGGAATGAACAGATTGACGATCGGGATCGTTAGCGGGATCGCCATGAGGATCCCGGCAATCCAGATCTGTCCGGAATGCACCCGCCTGAGCGTCCGCGCCTCGGCGTCCGAATGCCGCCTGCGCGCGACCAGCGTGAAATATTCCCGCCCCAGCAGATATCCATTGGTCCCGTACAGGATGAAGGGCGCAAAGGGCGCGAAGATCAGGCAAAGAATAACAGCCACCACGTTCACAGCGACAAGAACGCCTAGAAAATTTACCGTGTCGCGCAGATCATCGGCAAAACGCGAGCCCGGAGCAGGGGGCAAATGCGGATAATACTCCTCCTCCACCGCGCGGGCGACATCGCCCAGAAAGAACGAGGTAATCGCCGAGGCGACAGGGATCATCAGAAAGATCGACGCGATCAGCATGAAGGCGACCGACCCCCAGGACAGGAACTCGCCGACCCAAGTGACCTCTCCGACAAATGGAAGCGTCGTGGTCTCGCCGGTCAGCCATTCGATCAAACCCAGCAGAGCCGCGAAGACCGCCACAAAAAGAGCAACCGTCAGACCAAGGCCCAGCAAAAGAACACGCCGGAACCTCGGATCGAAAAGCTGCCCCAGTGCGCGGCTAAAATCCGTTACAATCATTCGGTCATCCAGGTGGTGATCGCCGCAAGATCGGGACGTGGCCGCTCGGGCGGGGCAGTCGTCTCGGTTCCAAGATGGATCAGGCCCGCAACCGTCTCGCCGGGCGCAAGCCCCAATCCCTGCTGGACGAATTCCGGATCATGCGACGGCCAGCCTGACAGCCAGTTCGCCCCCCAGCCCGCGGCAAGCGCGGCGTTGAGCAGCGAAAGGCACACAGCCCCCGCGCTCAGGATCTGCTCGATTTCCGGGATCTTGGGCGATGGCTTGGGAGAGGCGATGACGGCCACCGCCAGATCGGCATTGCCGTATTGCGCCGCCGCCTTCGCGATGTCCTCCGGATCCCGCGAAAGCGCGGCGCCGCGCCTCTCGACCAAACCGGCCAGACGGACCAGCGCTGGTTTCTCGAGCACGATGAATCGCCAGGGCTCCAGTTTGCCGTGATCGGGCGTGCGCGCTGCCGCGGTCAGGATCGGGTCCAGCGCCTCCCGGTCCGGAACCGGCGGGCGCAGCGTCTTGGCCGGCCGCGACCGGCGGGACAGCAGGAAATCAAGGGCGGCGGGGTTGGCGTCTGGCATCGGATCCTCACATCTGGACCCCAGATGTAGAGCCTCAGCCTCGCAATGTTCAGGGCCGTGGCAAAGATTTCCCGGAAAGTGCGCCCATCCGGTGACCGCTCATTCCCTGGGCCGCACGATCCGGTAGACCCCCTCGGGCAGATCCAGCGCTGCCGACAGATCCCGAAGCTGCGTCATGGAAAGCGTGATCGTCACCGTCTCGTTGCGCCGGGTATCGAATTGCTCGAGCGTCACGCAATCCTCAAAGGCGTTGATCGCCACATCCTCCTTCAAAGGGGTTCCCCCCTCGTCGACGAGCGTGATCACCGTGGCGTCGAAATCGTGTTCGATCGTAAACATGGACCCAACCCTATCCGGCCACAGCACAGATGCAACAACGTGCTTCTGACCGCTGGTCTGTCCGGCTGAAGGTGCTAGACTCCCTTCTCGAGACATCGGAGCGCATGATGAAGACATCCTGGATCGCGGGCCTTGTGGGCCTCTTTTTTCTGGCCTCTTGCAGCCCGGTCGTCGTCACCACGACCGCTCCCGGTGGCGCGGCGCCTCAACCGGCGCCCAGCCAGTCCACACGCGTCGTCCAGCCGCAGGCGGACCGGATCGACAGCCAAACGGCCGCGCGTAATTTCGTGGCGGTGGTCCGCCGGGTCGAACCGGTGGCAGAGGCGGTCTGCCGCCAGCAGGCGCCCCGCTCGAACTGCGACTTCCAGATCGTCGTCGATGACCGCCCCGGCATTCCGGCCAATGCCCTTCAGACCCTCGATCGCAACGGGCGTCCGATCATCGTCTTCACGCTTCCTCTGATCGCCGACACACGCAATCAGGACGAGATCGCCTTCATCATGAGCCACGAAGCCGCCCACCACATCCGCGGCCATCTGGCCCGCCAGCGGCAGGCGGCGAATTTGGGCGCCGAGGTGTTCGGGCGTCTGGCCAGCTCGCTCGGCGACAGCGGCAATGCCGTCCGCACCGCGCAGCAGCTCGGCGCGGCGGTCGGGGCGCGCAGTTTCTCCAAAGAGTTCGAACTTGAGGCCGACGAGCTAGGCACGCGGATCGCCGCGCGCGCAGGCTACGATCCGCTGCGAGGCGCAGCCTTCTTCGCGCGGATCCCCGATCCCGGCGACCGGTTCCTGGGGACACACCCGCCCAATGCCGACCGGGTCCGGATCGTGCAGCAGACCGCAGCGCAGCTCTAAAGATCAAAGCTTTCGTCAGGCGAGGGCGCCGACACTGATCGCGGCAAAGAAACAGCCCGACCCGGCCAGCACGAAACTGTGCCAGATCGCCTGTGAGAACCGCATATCCGGATTGGCATAGACCCAGACCCCGGCGCTGTAGATCAAGCCGCCCGCGACGACGAGGATCGCGGCGGCCAGCGGCAATGACTGGAACATCGCCCAGATCAGCAGGACGCTCATCCAGCCAAGCGCGAGATAGATCTTGGAATGTCCGGTCGCGGGGTTGCGCCAGAAATAGATCTTGCGCGCCGCTCCAAAAAGGGCGAGCGCCCAGACCACCCCGAGGACGACATAGCTGAAGACGCTGCCGATCAGAACGACCAACGGCGTATAGGTCCCTGCGATCTTAAGGAAAATCGTCGCATGATCGTAGCGCCGGAAGGTCGGGCGCAGGTTTTCCCACGGGGTCATGTGATAGAGGCCAGAGGCGATGAACGCCGCGATGATCGCTGTCGCATAGATCGCAATCCCCGCCAGCTCTTCGCCGGACAGATGAGCCCAGCCGAGCGCCACAAGCAGGATCACCCCTGTGATACTCCCTACTATGCCAAGTGCATGAACAATCCCGTCTGCAATACGATCAGGCCGGGGATAGGCGGGATAGACATCGTGAAGCGGCATAAACTCTCCGGCGAAAACACAAGGTAAGACTACCCCTTACGCCTTAAGATAAGATGACCCCGCCGCAGGGCCAACGGCATTCGGCGCCTCTCAAGATCACATCGGCGAAATCGCCAGGAAATACAGCGCCGCCCGGTGGAATGACCAAACGGCAACCGATGCTTCAACCGAGTCCCAATCAGTTCACCGGATCGGCATAGCTCCACATCCCGGCCTGACGCAGCAGAATATCACCCGAAATCGCGATCGCCCCGAGCCGGCCAAGATCATCGCGATATTCGACCATCCGTGCAAAGGATCGCCGGTTCTCGGCGGGACTGAAGACGACATCATGCCGGTCCGATACCAGAACCAGAAGCGGTCCGTACTGCATCTCCAGCTCGATCCAGAGCGGCTCGTGCAACAACAGCGCATTTTCAAACGCGCCATCCAGAACCAGCCGGTAGGGCGGTCTGAGATTGACGATCTCGACGCGCTCCGCCTCGCTTGCAAGATTTTCAAGCGCCCGTTCGATCAAAGCGGCATCGTCCAGACCCACCCGGTTCTGATCGGCGCGCGTCATAAAGCGCGCAGCCTGAGGCGTGTTTACCATGAAAAACACGCTCAGCCCCGGCAGAAAGGGGCCGACCGGAAACTCGCGCGGGCTGTCATCTCCCGCCGTAATCGTCTCGATCATCTGGCTGGGGCGAAGTGTCGGCAAAATCTGATCGGGTGAAAATGCGGTCAAAAGATCGCTTCCGGACGGGTCGGCCAGAACCGAAGCCGCAAAATCCGCGACCTCGATCTCCCTTTGCTGAGGCGTCAGAAGACTGAGGCGATTGTGTAAAACCGTCGGAAAGACGAAATGCGGCCCGGTGTCGGGTCCCCGGATCTGGATCCGGTCGTCTTCGGGCTCAGGCGTGACCGTGATTTCAGACGGCGCGGCACGGACAAGCGCATCGGTCAGCGCCCTCAGCGTGTCCTCAGACCCGCCATGCCCTTCGGCCCAGACAGGACCACAACCTAAGATTGCGACAGTGAACACGCCTCGGAGAGAAGCCAGCATACATATCTCCCAGTAATCGCACGATAAAGGAAAAACCAGAATTCAATATCGCTACTATTTCGGGAAGACGCGCCGCTGTCGAGGGGCACAAATGTCTCAGACGAGACGACCCCACAAATCGTACTCTCCCGCCTCGTCCACGGCCACGGTCACGATATCGCCGGGGGTCAGATCGGCATGGCCTTCGTCGACGAAAAGCTGGCCATCGATTTCAGGCCCATCGGCCATCGTCCGGCAGGTCGCGGCATCGTCCTCGACCTGATCGACGATCACCTCAAGGGTCTGCCCGACCTTCGCCTCCAGCTTGGCCTCTGAAATCGCCTGCGCCTTCTGCATGAAGCGCTCCCAGCGGTCCTGTTTGACCTCAGGGGCGACATGATTCGGCAGCGTGTTGGACCGCGCGCCCTCAACATTCTCGTACTGAAAGCATCCCACCCGGTCGAGCTGCGCCTCGTCCATCCAGTCGAGGAGGGTCTGAAACTCCGCCTCGGTCTCGCCCGGATAGCCCACGATGAAGGTGGAGCGCAGAGTGATCCCGGAACAGATCTCTCGCCAGGCAGCGATCTCGTCCAGCGTCCGCGCCGCCGCCGCCGGGCGGGCCATCCGCTTGAGTGTGTCCGGATGCGCGTGCTGGAACGGAATGTCGAGGTAAGGCAGCACCAGCCCGTCCGCCATCAGCGGGATCAGATCGCGCACATGGGGGTAGGGATAGACGTAATGCAGACGCACCCATGCGCCGAGCGATCCCAGATCGCGGGCCAGATCGGTGATATGGGCGCGGTGGCCTCGCTCGGTCTTATGCTTCAGATCCAGCCCATAGGCCGAAGTGTCCTGGCTGATAACCAGCAACTCCTTCACGCCATTCTCGACCAGCTTTTCGGCCTCGCGGATCACCGCATGGGCGGGCCGAGAGGCTAGACGGCCCCGCATATCGGGGATGATGCAGAACCGGCACTTGTGATTGCACCCTTCCGAGATCTTCAAATAGCTGTAATGGCGCGGCGTCAGGCTGACCCCGGCGGCGGGCAACAGATCGACGAACGGATCGGGATCGGGCGGCACGGCGTCATGCACCGCGTCTAGCACCTGCTCATATTGATGCGGCCCCGTAACGGCCAGAACCGACGGATGCGCGCCGGTGATATAGTCCGGCTCGGCGCCCAGACAGCCGGTGACAATAACCCGCCCGTTCTCCGTCAACGCCTCTCCTATCGCCTCGAGCGACTCCGCCTTTGCACTGTCGAGAAAGCCGCAGGTGTTCACGATGACCGCGTCGGCCCCGTCATAATCGGGCGAGATCGCATACCCCTCGGCGCGCAGCCGGGTCAGGATGCGTTCGCTGTCGACCAAGGCCTTCGGACAGCCCAGCGACACCATCCCGATCGTCGGCTGCCCCTTGGGCCGCACTGTGGAGAGGTCCCTCTCAAGGCGGGCATTGGCGCGGTCAGGGCGCAGATCGGGCGGATTGGCGGACATGGCGCCCGTCTAAGCCAGATCCACCGCAGGCGGTAGGGCTCTCATGCGGCCCAAAGCGCCCGGACGGCGGTAATCTCGCGCGGCAGGATCCCATGTCCAGCCCCCGGTAGCAGATCCAGCGTGACGTCTGCCCCCAGTCCCTCCAGCACCGTTGCGCTATGAGACACGCGCGCCTTCGGAATATGCGGATCGTCTTCATGGCAGCCCAGATAGGCGGCGGTGCCCGTCAGGTCGGTCTCATAGTTGAAGAGCTTCTCGCCATACCCGTAAAGCGCCTCGCGCGGCCCGGTGCGGGCATCTCCGGTCCCAAGCAAACCGCCGGACAAGGCGGCAACCGAATGCAGACCGCCCCGCCGCGCCGCATATTCCAGCGCAAGGCACGCGCCCTGACTGAACCCCAGAACCGCGATCCGGTGACGCTCCAGCCCCTCGCTCTCAAGCGCCGCAACCGCAGCCTCCACGGCCTCGATCCCTCGCGCAAGCCACGGTCCGATCTCGTCGGCAGGCGCAAGGAACGAGGTCGGCCACCACGAATTGCCATCCGCCTCGGGCGCGGCGAACCGCATGTCATCGGTGCCGACCGCATCGGCCAGCCCCATGATATCGGCCGCTGATCCGCCGCGCCCGTGAAGAAGAACCGCGCCCAAACGGGGCGCGGCGGTCGTGCCTGCAAGGATCATACGCGGATCTCCGGTAGCGCGGCCTCGATGCGGGGCCGCATAGCTTCGTATTGCTCCGGCAGTTTGAGCGCTTCGCCCAGATGCGCAAGCTCTTCATCGCGGGTGAAACCGGGCGGATCGGTCGCGATCTCGAACAGGACGCCCCCGGGCTCGCGGAAATAGATTGCGTTAAAATACTGCCGGTCGATCACGGGCGTCACGTCATAGCCCTGGCTCAGAAGCTTCTCGCGCCAAGCCAGCTGCGTGTCGTCATCCTCGGCCCGGAAAGCGATGTGATGGATCGTACCCGCACCGGACACACCCCGGCTTTGGCTGCGCACCAGATCGAGCACGGCACCCCGCGCATCCCCCGGCGCTTTCAGCCGGAGCCTCTCTCCCTCCGGCCCACTCTCGTGACCCGCCTCCTCATAGCCCAGAACATCGGTCATGAGCCGCTGCGTCGGCTCAAGATCCGCCTCGTGTAGAGTAGCGGAATAGAATCCGCCCTCCGCTGGCGTCCCCGCACCGGGCACCCCGATCAGCTCGACCGCCGCCCCGTCAGGATCGCGCAACGTTACGACTCGCGCGCCAAAGCGCTCGACCGGTCCCTCGATCTCGACCCCCCGCGCCGACAGCTCCCGGACCCAGTCATCCAGATCCGAGGTCGCATAAGCATAGGCACTCGCCATTCCCGCCCCCGGCCGCCCGGGACGGGCGCCGACGAAAGGAAAGAAGGTCAGGATCGTGCCGGGATCGGCGGTCTGATTGCCGTAATAGAGGTGATAGGTGCCCGGATCATCGAAGTTGATGGTCTTCTTCACGAGCCGTTGGCCCAGCACCTTGGTGAAGAAATCGACGTTGGCCTGCGGCGGCCCCGAAATGGCGGTGACGTGATGCAGGCCGGGAAGAGCGGATTGGGTCATAAGATGATCTCCTTTTCAGGTCAGGAGATATGTCTCTCCGCAGAAAACAAAAATCCGCACATCCTCACCGGCCCGGTGCGTAAGCGCACAGCGGATCAGATGCGCGACGCCAGAAAGTACTGCGTGACATAGCCGTCCCGCTCCCAGAACGCGCGGCGAGGTCCCGCGCGCAAGCCAAGTGAGGTGATCCGGCTCAGATCCCAGTTCTGCGGATTGCGCGTTTGCCCCATCGGATTGGCGGCCTCGTGATTGACCGACAGCAGATCGCCCCCGGTCTCCGCGATAAGCTGGAAATACCCGTCCTGCGCTGCCCGCGACATTTCGACAAAACTGTCGAAGTTCACGAAAAGCGGCGGCTCCTCCCCGTCCTGCCGGAACATCTCTGCGGTCAGAGGCCTAAGCGCGTCATGCACCGCAACGTCTCCCCGCTTTTCATCCCCCTCGGTCGGTGCATCCTTCGCCAAAGGCCACCGCCAGCGGGATCTGGGTGCCGCCTGATGCGGCCAAAGCTCGGTCGTGATGCCGTTTCCTTCGAGAAAGAGAAACTGCGTCAGGCTCACCAAAGGCAGATCGATGATGTCATAGCGAAGCCTCAGATCGCGCGCGCCATGAAAGGCGACCCGTCCCAGACCGCCACCGATCTCGACGATGCGGCCATAGGTCCGGCCCGCCAGCGCCTCCATCTCGGCCAGGTGATCGCGGATCTCCCGCACATAGCCGAGCGAAATCGCCTCGCGCAGCGTGAGAGGCCCCAGCGTCGTCCTCAGCCCCCAGGAGCCTGGCGATGTCAGCGGAACCGGACCGGACAGGCCAAGCCTCTCCGCGACGGCCGGAACGGTCTCGGCCAGATGATCCTCGTGGAGATAGGGGATGTTCTCGGTCTGCTCGGGATTGTAATGCCGCAGGGCGCCGACAGCCGCGGCGGTTCGCAGCAGGGTCGCGTGGATGGTGGTGGCCTGCTTTCGGCGATGGGACACCTTGGCATCGAGGATCTGCTTCATATTCCGATAGAAATCGTAGCCGGTGAAAGTCGGCGTCGCATGAATGTCGCGCAGAAAGTCGAGAAGGACCTCCGTGTCCCCCGAGGCCAGCGCCTCGGCGAACGGGCGCTGCGAGCGTTCGGCATGGATCGCCCAGACGCTTTCGACATCCGGAGCGTCCGGCCCGCGCCTACCCTTGAAGGCCGTGATCGCCCGCGCCGCCGCTTCGGGCTGCGCCATGCCGCCCTCACGCTTGTCCTCAACAAGCGTCGGGCGCCAGCCGGGACTGGATGGGGTGGGCGCCTCGGTGTCGGTCATCTGCGGCCTGCGGGTTTCTCGTATGGATTGAGCGTGAAGGACCGTATTTCGCACCGGATCGCAAGAGACCTTTCGCGTGACCCCGATTGCGGTAATCTGGCGCTCCCGGTTTCCCGACGTGACGAGGACGACGACATGACCCCCGCTGACCTGACCGACCGCATCGTGCGCTATGGCGATCTGGTGCCGTGCCGGACCGCCTTCATCGACGCCCACACGCCTGGGTCGGACCGGAAGGAGAACTTCACGATCATCGGCGGCGGCGTCTCAGAAAGCCCCGACCAGCACGTCCATATCGCCGAACCTCACGGCTTCAACATCGGCGCAGCGGGGCAGCCGCCCCATTGCCGCAACTCTCTACATTCGCACCGGACGGCAGAGGTGTTCTTTGTGCTGAGCGGGCGCTGGCGCTTCTTCTGGGGCCGCTGGGGCGATGCGGGTGAGGTGGTGCTGGAGGAAGGCGATATCATCAATATCCCCACCGGCATCTTCCGGGGGTTTGAAAATATCGGCACCGATTACGGGATGATCATGGCGATCCTGGGCGGCGATGATGCGGGCGGCGGCGTGATCTGGGCGCCGCAGGTCATTGAGGATGCCCAAGCCCACGGCCTGGTCCTTGGAGAGAACGGAAAGCTATACGACAGCAAAAAGGGCGAGAGCCTGCCGGACGGCGTCGGGCCGATGCCGGTGCTCACCAACGAGGCACTCAAGGACTATCCCGAGATGACGCCGATGCAGGTCGTGGGCTACGGCGTCCGGCGCTATCTCGACATGGCGGCCTTATCCCAGGACACGCCGGTGAAGGTGATCGGAGAGACCGGGATCATCCGCGACAAGCCCGGCTTCGAGGTCGATCTGGTGACCCGCTCCTCCGCCTCCGAGACGATGCACTCGCACGACCGCGCCTCGGTCCTGATGCCGGTCAAGGGCCACTGGCGCATCCGCTGGGAGGGCGGCGAGACGACACTCGCCCCCGGCGACACGATGAGTGTGCCTGGCGGGTTGGATCACAGCGCCGTTCCCTCGATGACGGGGGAGGCGACGCTTTATCACATCGTGGGAACGGATGATCCGGCTGGACCGAGCTGGCTAAGTTGAGTGCCGTTCAAGCTTCTCAACGCCTTCCGTGGGAGCAATATAGCTTTTCTTGAACGCCACTGGGGAGTTTGAAGGGTATATTATTTTCGATCCAGGACGTCTGGTTCGGAACGGAGTGCTTGACGAGGTGCAGGCCGGTGTCATTCACCGAAGGTCCGCGAAGCGCTAACACGATTTGCCATCGATTTCTGTCTGACTCTGGGGGTGGTTATTGCCATTCTTGGTCTGATTCGATGGATGGCGTCACTGCTTCCTGCGGTAATGATGTGCGGCTCCGCGCATGCATCGAAGGCTCTTCAATGCCGGGATCGTCTTTGTGGCCCTCAATCGATACACGCAATTCCTTGAAATATTTAGGGGTTCGCTAGCCCCCGCCATTGCGGGGGTCTCGGCGGTAGCGCTGGCTTGGTGGCTTCGGCAGGTCAACAGACAGGTCTCGGAGCGGTGGTCGGGATGAGGGACGGGACCGGCGCTCCCGCTGAGCGGATCGCCCCGCCCACCGTCCCCGGCGAGGCGCTAGAGGCCAGATGCTGGCGCCGGTTGCGACGGAGAAATCGAGTATTTTTAGCCAGATGAAGGGGTGTGGGTCTGGAGCTCCGCCCGTTCGGCGCTGAACTCTCTCCACTGGAGAGAGTTCCGGGCGCGCCTCACCCTTTCACAGCGCCCGCGGTCAATCCGCTGACGATCTGGCGCTGGAAGAACATCACCAGCAGGAACAATGGCGCCGTCGCCGAGACAACCGAAGCGACCGCAAACATCACGTTGCCCTCGACCTGGACCGAACCGAGGAAGCTGGCGATCTTGGGCACCATCGTGTGGTTCTCCTGGCTCAGCAGCAGTGCCGTCACCGTGAAATCGTTATAGGCCAGCAGGAACGAGAAGAGCCCCGTCGTGATCACGCCCGGCCACATCACCGGCACGATCACGTGGCGGAAGGCCTGGAACCGGGTGCAGCCATCGACCATCGCGCTTTCATCGAGATCCTTGGGGATGTTGAGAAAGAACGAATGCAGCATCCAAAGCGTGAAGGGCTGATTGATCGCGACCAGCACGATGATCGAGGTCGAGAGCCGCCCCCAGACACCCCATTCGAAAAACGGCAGCAGGTAGCCCGAGACCAGCGTGATATGCGGCATGGCGCGGAAGATCAGCGCGGCCATCAGGATCCAGAAGGCGTATTTGTAGCCCGACCGCGCCAGCGCGTAGCCGCCCAGTGTCCCGAAGGTCAGCGAGATGATCACGACGAAGACCACGACCACGATCGTATTCAGCGCCGCGCGCCAGAACTCTTCCTGCACCCAGGCGCCTTCATAGGCTTGCCCGGTGAAGGCCGCGCCGGTCTCGGCAACCGTGCGCGTGCCATACAAGGCGTTGGTCCAGTCGGCCTTGGAGAAGAAGTCGCCCTGCACCTTGAAGCTGCCCCAAAGCGTCCAGAGGAAGGGGAAGGCCGCGACGATCAGCCAGAGGAGAATAAAGGCGGTCGAGAAGACCACCAGCGTCTGCGAACGGGCCTGCGCCTTTGAGGCCATGTCAGACCGCCTTCCGGTTGAAGTCGCGCCAGGTGCGGACGACGACAGGGGTCAACAGGATCGCGATGCCGATGATCGTCAGCACCGATGTCGCTGCAGCCGAGCCGAAAAGCGCGCCGGCCTCGTTCCTCAGATCGTCGAAGATGATCCAGGAGAGCGAGGTCGCGTTCGCCTCCGCCGAGAAGCCGACGATGGGCTCGAAAACGCGGAAATTGTCCATCAGCTGGATCAGCGTGATGAAGATGACAAGCGGCATCAGATGCGGGATCGTCACATGCCGGACGCGCTGCCAGCGAGAGGCGCCGTCGATCATCGCCGCTTCCAGCGTTTCCTCGGACACGGTCTGAAGGCCTGCATAGAAGACGATGAAGGCGAAGGGCGCCGAGTGCCAGACGCCATAGACGAAAAGCGTGATCCAGGTCAGCGTCGGCGAGGCCTTGAGCGACAGGTTCGGATCGTCAAACAGGTTCTGCAGCGATGCCCCAAGGATGCCGCGCGCATCGATCATCCAGAAAAGGATCAGCGAGCCGATCAGGGGCGTCACGATCATCGGCAGCAGCGTGAAGAAGATCGTCGGGCCCTTCACGATCCGCGGCAACGCATTGACCGCGAGCGCGATCATCAAACCCAGGATCAGCACCAGCGGCGTGACGATGAACGTATAGGCCAGCGTGAAGGCCAGCGCCTTATAGAAGGGCAGGTTCATGACCCGCCCGAAGAACTCGCCGAGGCTATCCGAGGCGCGCCAGGCGATGCCGATCTCGGTCGTCGCCAGATGGCTGCGGTTAAAATACGTGCCCAGCCCGTTGAACCGTCCTAGCGGCTCTGCGTCGCGCAGGGCCTGCGTCGCCTCCTGGTCGATGGTTGTGGACGGGGTGCAGCCGAAGGGGCCGCAGTTTTCCGTCGTGATCAGGACCTGCTCATGCTCGACATGGAGCGACTGGACCACAACCGACACGATGGGCAGCGCGATGAAAAGCAGCATCGCGGCCAGCGACGGAAAGATGAACTTGAGGAAGGTGCCGTGGGTCATGGACGGTCCGCCGGGCCTTGGGGAAGGGTCGAAGGGGCGGACGCGCCGCCCCTTCGGTCAGCTTTTACTGAAGGTAGCCCTGCTCGCGGGCGGCCGTGGTGTAGGCCGCTTCGGTATCGGCCAGCGCCTGCTCGGCGCTTTCGCTGCCTTGCATGAAGTCGGCCAGCTCATTGCCGAGCGCCGTGTGCAGAAGGCCCATATAAGGCAGCATCGGATAAGGCGCGGTGCTCGATTGCGCAGTCGCGGCCACGCCTTCGGCAGCCGGTCCCGGCTGGTAGCCTTCGATCAGCCAGACGGCGGCGTCCATATTGCCATCCATCACTGCCGGATCGATGCCGTTCACCATGGCGATAAAGGTCGCCTCGGCATCCTCGTCCGAGATGTTGGAGGCGATGGTAAAGCCGTCCCACCAAAGCGTGGAGGCCGGGCGCTCGCCGCCACCGACCGTGGGCGCTCCGACAAGCTGCGTCGCCGATGTGACCTCATCGGTGGAGCCTTCCTCGTCGAGGATCGTCGCCCCGCGCGAGCCCCACATGGTGGCGATGGCGATCTCGCCCGATTCCCACAGCGCCGAGGTCGCGTTGGAATCGAAGGTCAGGAAATCGGGATCGGCATATTCGTTGAGCGATCTGAGCATCTCGAGCGCGGCAATTCCGGCTTCGTTGTTGATCGCGACATTCGCGGTGCCCGGCTCGAAGAACTCCCCGCCATAGCCCAGATACATGTTCACGAATTCCTCGGCGAGGTTCCAACCCACCTGCGTGTTCATGGCAAAGGGATCGTCCATGATCCCCGCATCCTCGATCGCGGCGGAGGCTTCGATTACCTCCTCATAGGTCGTCGGGATCTCGACGCCGGCCTGCTCGAGGATATCCGTGCGCACGAAGAGATGCTGCGCATTGGCCATGAAGGCGATGGCCATCACCTGCCCGTCGATGGTGATCATCTGGGTCGGGCTCAGGCTCTGGCCATGCTCGGCGATCAGATCGTCCAGCGGACGGATCAGCCCTTCATTCAGAAGCGGCAGGATCGATCCGTTGGCGACCACGGCGGCCGTGTATTCGGACGGGTTCGCCGATAGCGCGGCAACCTGGATGTCCTTGTGCTCTGTCGTCTGGTTGGCGCTGAACTCGATCCCGTCCGTCGCGCAGGTCTGCGCCCGCTCGACAACTGCCCGCAAGGCCGGGAAGTCATTGGACAGGATGCTGATCCGGCCATTTTCAATCCCGCAGCCATGGCCTTCGGCAAAGGCCATCCCGGCCGTCAGAGCCAGGGCGCTTGCCCCGATCAGGGTGTTCATCTTCGACATACCAGTACTCCCGTTGGTGACATTGCTTTGACCGGATCGTTTCGGGCCCGAAGGGGCATGCCCGGCATATCGGCCAAGGCTGCGACAGGGGCCATGCGATTGCAACAGATTTTGCGGGCGGCGTCCGGTACGGGTTTGCTCTTGCCAGCGGTAATCGCGGCCCCCTAGGCTGCCGGGATCGACAGGAATGCCGAAGGAGCCGCGCGTGGCCGAAATCCAGCTCAAGAACGTCACCAAAAGATGGGGCTCCTTTGTCGGCGTCGACAAGTTCGACCTGACAATTCCGGATCGCGAGTTTCTGGTCCTGCTCGGTCCGTCGGGATGCGGCAAGACCACGACGATGCGCATGATCGCGGGCCTCGAGGATGTGACCGACGGCGAGATCCTCGTCGACGGAACCCGCATCAACGATCTCGATCCCAAGGACCGGGACGTGGCGATGGTGTTCCAAAGCTACGCGCTCTACCCGAACATGAACGTCTACGACAACATCCGCTTTCCCCTGAAGGTCCGGAAGATCCCCGAAGCCGAACATGATGCCCGCGTCAAACGCGCCTCGGCCATGGTGGAGCTTGACGACTTTCTCCACCGCAAACCGGCAGAGCTCTCGGGCGGTCAGCGCCAGCGGGTCGCGCTCGCCCGCGCCATCGTGCGCGAGCCCAACGTCTTTCTCATGGACGAGCCGCTCTCGAACCTCGACGCCAAACTACGGGTCTCGACCCGGGCGCAGATCAAGAATCTCAGCCACGAGCTGAAGGTCACGACGATCTACGTCACCCACGACCAGATCGAGGCGATGACCTTAGCCGACCGCGTTGTGGTGATGTCCAAGGGCATCGTCCAGCAGGTCGGCACCCCGACCGAGATCTACGACACCCCCGCCAATATCTTCGTGGCGGGCTTTATCGGCAGCCCTGCAATGAACCTGATGGAAGGCACCCTTTCGGGCGGTGTCTTTGAGGCGGCCAATGTCCGGATCGCGGGCCTTCCCTCGGACTATGACGGGCCCGTCACGCTTGGCTTTCGCGCCGAGGATGCCTCGATCGTCCCCGATCAGGGAGAGCTCTCCGCGCCCGTCTATTCGCTGGAGCTTCTCGGGGACGCGACGATGGTCACCGCCAAGGCTGGGGGCACGATTATTTCGGTCAAAGCCGACAAGGATTTTCGCGCCGCGATCGGCGATCCCATCCAGGCCCGTATCCCGGCCGAGCAGTGTCATCTCTTCGATCCGCAAACCGGCAAACATCTCTAAGACATCGCCAGCTTCCTAAGCGTTTTAATAAAATGTTCTCTTAAAGTTCACCATCCGTTCATCTCTTCTGACTAAGGCTAAGCCATCGATGGCGAGGCTTGTCTGTAGATGGTATCAGTTTTTTCCAAATCTCCGGACGGCGGGTCATCTGATCCCCGATCTATCGGACCGTTTCGTGCTCTCATGAACCGCAGTCTGTCACTCTTTGTTTCGCTGTGGTTCATCTTTGCCCTGATCGCCCTCTTCGCTATCGCGAGCACCGCAATCGTTTTCCAGATCAAGAAATCGTTCGAGCAAAGCCTCGTCAGCGAAACGGTCACCCAAGGGCCTCGTGTGAAGGATGCGGCTTATGCCCTGACCGGGATCCATAACCTCGAACGCGAACTGTTCTACGGGGCGTCGCTCGGCAATGTGTATCCCGACTGGCGGTCTAGTCTGGAAAATAGACTAGGTGCGCTCTACTTTCAAGCCGACAATTTTGCCAGCAGCATGGACGAGGGGCCGGAGCCGGAAGCGGCGCGACGAATGTATCTCGCGGTTACCGATTCGATCGAAATCGCCCAACGCAGCCTGATTGCGGACGATACCGAAGTGCCACAACTTCTAACCGAATTTCGTGCTCAATCAGAGGATTCGCGGATCGCGATCGTCCGGTATATCGACCTTATCCGCAACGCGCAGGAGACTGAGATAGAGAGACAATCAGCCGTTATCGGTATCGTCTCCAATTGGCTTGCCTTCGCCATTATCGGCGTCAATCTGGTTGTTGCCTGCCTGCTTTTCCTGCTCCGTGTCGAGGTAAAAGCCCGGCGCCGCCGCGAAGAGGCGGAGCATCAGGCAGAATTTCTGACCCGAAACGACGTTCTGACGAACTTGCCCAATCGCGTTGCCCTGCACGAGGTCCTCGCTCAAATCGCGGCGTCCGACCGCACTTGTCTGCTTCTCCTGATCGATGTGGAACGGTTCAGCGCAATCAACGAGGCATATGGACATGCGGGCGGCGACATTGTCCTGCAGACCGTCGGCTCGCGCCTTGAGGACTGGGCGCTCGCCCGCAATGGCATCGCGGCTCGTCTGGGCGGGGACGAGTTCGGTGTTCTGATCCCGCAGGACACGGATATTTGCGACGCCGACATTCAGACAGATTTTATTGATAGTCTTGATCGCGCCGTCGACGTTCCGGGAACAAGCCTGCACATCGTTCTCTCCGTCGGCGCCGCGCAAAGCAGCCAGATCCAGAAGGATGCCGATAACTGGTCCGAGGCGCTTGCCCGGGCAGCCGAGCTGGCTTTGGCCGAAGCAAAGTATCGCAGCAAGCAGGAACTCGTTTGCTACAGTGCAGAACTGGAAGAACAGTTAGGCCGTCGCCGCGAGATGATCCAGGCAATCCCCGCCGGGTTGCTCAACGGTGAGTTTTTCCCCGTCTTCCAGCCAAAGGTCGATCTCGCAACGCACGCGGTCTCGGGATTTGAGGCGTTGATAAGATGGCGCCGCGAGGCCACCGTCATCTCTCCGGGCGAGTTCATTCCCCTGGCAGAGGAAACCGGTCACATCGTTGATCTAGACCTCTTCGTCTTGCGAGAGGCGAGCCGGCAGCTCTCCCAATGGAACAGGCTCTACAAACGTAAGCTGACGGTAAGCGTAAACCTCTCGCCGCTTCATTTCGCAAGTGACAGGATCGTCGGCCTGGTGGCCAAGGTTCTCGAGGAGTTCGATCTGGATCCGTCCTTGTTGACCCTCGAGATCACAGAAACCGTGATGCTGACCAACTGGCAAGATGTGGAGACTATTCTGACCGCGCTGTCCGAGCTTGGCGTCAAGATCTCGCTGGACGATTTTGGAACCGGCTATTCCAGCCTCGCCTATCTGCGCCAGATCCCCGCCGACGAGCTCAAGATCGACCGCAGCTTCATCACCGAAATAGAAAGGTCTGACGAGGCGCGTTTCATCTTCGACGCTATCGTTGATATCGCGACCGGCTTGCGCATGACGATCGTGGTGGAGGGGATCGAAACCGACGCTCAGGCCCAGATCGTCACAAGCTTTGGATGCAACCTCGGCCAAGGCTTTCTCTGGGGACGACCGGAGCCACCCGAAGGAGCTGAAGTGCTGATCCGCAATGGCATCGAGATGCCGCAACCCGCCATCGATGTCGGGCGACTGGCCTAGATACAGGGTCCGTTCAACGACGTCTCATCCCACCGGGTCAAAGCACGAAGTCAATATGAGCACTTGAAGGGGTGCGCGATGACAACCGCAAGGCAGACGGTTTCTAGAACGATCTCGCGCGGGATCGCCGGTTCCACCGAATTTGCGCAGCAAAACCTCGGCCTCCTTCACCGGTTCCAACAGCCAGCGAAGGAGAACTCGACACCTTCGTCCTCAATCTGGGACGCCTTCTCTTCTTTGAAACGCGTCTGTCATGCGACGGATCCCTAGCCTGCGCGACTTGCCACGATCCCAGCTTCGGGCGGGGCGACGGACTCGATCTATCGCGCGGATATCCCGTAAACGTCCACTGGCGAAACTCGCCGACAATCGTCAATAGCGGGTATCTGACCAAAGGCTGGCTCTGGACGGGCGAGGCAGGTGCGCTCGACAAGCAAGCCGGCGGCGCGATGGGCGCGGCGCTGATCGGAAACATGAACCATCTTCTGGCCGAAGAGCGGCTGCGGCAGATCCCGGTCTATGTCGACCGCTTTGATCGCGCCTTTGGAGAGCCACCGAGCGCTCCGCTCGCCTTCCAGGCCATTGCCGAGTTCGAGCGGTCGCTTATCTCCGACGATAGCCCATTCGACCTTTATATGCGCGGTGACGAGGCCGCGATGTCCGAAGAGGCGCTTCGCGGAATGGATCTGTTCGAAGGCAAGGCCGGATGCATCGCCTGCACAACGGTCCATTGGCGACGGATCAGGGGTTCCACAATCTCGGAGTGCCTCCCCATCCATCTTTCAAGGAAGAACCGTTGAGGCAAATCGCGCTCCGCGAGCGGCTGAGAAGCAAGAAGGTGGAGGACCCGGAAATCTTTGCGGAGCTGCGCGATCCCGGCCTCTACGCGGTTACCAAAGATCGGGCCGATCTGGGCAAGTACCGGACGGCGCCCCTGCGCTATCTCGTCTACACCGCACCCTACATGCATAACGGCAGCTTGAGCACGCTTGAGGAGGTCGTCGACTTCTACAATCGCGGTGGCGGAAGCGAGGAGGAGGTTTGGGGAACCAAATCCGACCTGCTGCGCCCGCTTGATTTAAGCGAGACCGAGAAAACCGATCTGGTCGCGTTTCTGAAAAGCATGTCGGGATCGGAGCTCTTCGTCGAATGGCCCGACGCGCCGCCCTACGAGACAACGGACTGACATCCGGGGGCAGTCCTCAAGACAAGCCGCGATCCCCCGGGATCGTGGCCCAAGATCCATCTCACTTATGGGTCACACAGATCCGGATCCGACCCTCTCTCCCAGATCAAAAGTTTCCGGTCGAAGCAGGCGCGACGGACCAGACATGTCTGGCCGCCAAACGGCCAAGACGACACTCCGTCATCAAATACCCCCACCGGGCTGACGCAAGCGCAAGGCCCGCCCCCCTCGATACCCAGCAGCCCCGCCAAACGCGGGTCAACGCGTCAGCTGTCGTCCAGCCGAACATCCGCGCCAGACCCGCGATCCGAGCTTGAGAACCCGATCCGGTCGAGCGCCAGATCGGCTCCAACGGCAAGGATCCCCATCGCCACGAAGGCTAGAAACATCGCTTTCATCCTGGCAGTCCTCCTTGTTTCCGTCCGCCGCGCCCGCTCATTCCGCAGGCGTTGCCTGAGCCGACCCCGACGGCGCCGCGCTCTTCTCTGTCAGCACCTTTTCGGCCCAGATGCTGTGGTGCTCGCGCGCCCATTGTTCTTCGACCTCGCCGCTGCCCATGGCGTCATAGGCGCCCTCCATCCCGACCGAGCCGATATAGATATGCGCGATGATGATCGCCATCAGCACGAAGCTGACGATCGCGTGCCAAAGCTGCGCATACTGCATCTCGACATGCGGTGCGAAAGCCGTCTCAAGCGGCGCGAAACCGAACCAGCCCGGAACGCCCAGCGCATTGATCTTGTCAAAGGTCGCCGCAAACATCGGCAGCTCGAACGGAAAGAGCAGCGACAGACCAGAGGCAGAGATCGAGGTGCCCAGAACGATGACCGACCAGAAGATCAGCTTTTGACCTGCATTGAACTTCTTGGCGGGCGGGTGATGCTTGGTGAAGATCCCGCCGCCTTGCGCCAGCCATTTGATGTCAGTCCGGTCCGGCAGGTTGTGCCAGACCCACATCACGAAGATCAGCACCAGCGCAATCATGAAAGCCCAGCTGACATTGTTGTGGATCCATTTCGACGCCAGCGCGAGCGTCGCATAGACCTCGCGCGCCCGCTCGTAGTTTTCCGGATTGTCGGCGCTTTGAAAGGCCGCAATCGCCTTGCGCCCGAACAGCGACACCAGCCCCGTGATCCCCAGTAGAATGAAAGACCCGGCCAGCAGCCAGTGCCCAAACCGCTCCACCGCTTGAAAACGGGTGATCGTGCGCCCCGTCTTGGCCCCATCGATGCGGATCCGGCCCCGAATAACGTAAAACAAGGCCAACAGCGCAATCGTCGCAAGAAGCAGATAGCCCCCATAGACCGCCACGGGCCCGTCGCGAAGCTGCAGCCAGCGCATGCCGCCATCCTGGATCAGCGTCGTCGCCGCAGGCCCGCGCACCTGCGTGGTCACATCGGCCGTATCATAGCGCAAACCGCGCCACAGATCGGGATCGGACGCACCGCCCCGTGTGCCCAGCTGACCGGTCGTCGGCGCAGCCGCCTCCGGATCGCCGGTCAGATCGCTGCGAAAACTGTCATCCACGTTAAGCTGCTCTTGCCGGGCGAGAATATCCTCCAGCGTCTGCGCCCCTCCGGTCGCGGCGCGGTCCGGATCGGACGGGGTAAAGCCGTCCTGCGCGACAGCGCCCGTACCAAGGCAGAGAACAAGAAGAAGAGCGAGCAATCTGTGGACCATGACGGACCCCTCAAGTGGGAAGCGAACAGCTGTCGTAAGATCAACGGACGGCCCGTCTCTGGGCTGTCAGACAAAAAACCAAAGGGGCGCCCTCGAAAGGACGCCCCGAACCCTGGCAGCGCTCAGCCGCCCTTTTGATCGTAGGCCGTGCCCCAACCCCAGGCGCCCGATCCAAAGCCGCGAGCCACGACGCGCTCGCGGTAGATGTTGGACACCGTGTCGCCGTCCCCGGCCAGCAGCGCCTTGGTCGCGCACATCTCGGCGCAGATCGGCAACTTGCCCTCGGCGATCCGGTTGCGCCCGTATTTGGCGAATTCCGCCTGGGAGTGGTTTTCCTCCGGGCCGCCCGCGCAGAAGGTGCACTTGTCCATCTTGCCGCGCGATCCGAAATTACCGGCCTGCGGGAATTGCGGCGCACCGAACGGGCAGGCGTAAAAGCAGTAGCCGCAGCCGATGCACAGATCCTTGGAGTGCAGGACCACGCCCTCTTCGTTCTGGTAGAAGCAGTCCACCGGGCAGACGGCCATGCAGGGCGCGTCCGAACAGTGCATGCAGGCCACCGAGATCGAGCGTTCGCCCGGCTTGCCGTCCTGGATGGTGACCACCTTGCGGCGATTGATCCCCCACGGGACCTCGTGCTCGTTCTTGCACGCGGTCACGCAGGCATTGCATTCGATGCACCGTTCCGCATCGACGAGAAATTTAGCTCGTGCCATTTCCCATTCCTCCTTACGCGACCGAGATCTTGCAGAGAGTGGCCTTGGTCTCCTGCATCTGGGTCACTGAATCGTAGCCGTAGGTCTGTGCGGTATTGGTGCTTTCGCCCAGCACGTAAGGGTCGGCGCCTTCGGGATATTTGTCCCGCAGATCCACGCCCTCCATGTGGCCGCCGAAGTGGAAGGGCATGAAGGCAACGCCTTCTCCCACCCGCTCGGTGACCATCGCCATGACCTTGACCTTGCCGCTTTCAGGACCCTCGACCCAGACCTGCGCGCCGTCGCGCACACCCAGATTGTTGGCATCACGCGGATTGATCTCGACGAACATGTCCTGCTGAAGCTCGGCTAGCCACGGGTTCGACCGGGTCTCGTCGCCGCCGCCCTCGTATTCGACCAGACGGCCGGAGGTGAGGATGATCGGAAAGCCTTCGCTGAAGTCCCGCTCCTGGATCGACGCGTACATGGTCGGCAGGCGGTAGAACTTTCGGTCCTCGTAAGTCGGATAATCCGCCACCAGATCGCGCCGGTTGGTATAAAGCGGCTCGCGGTGGATCGGCACCGGATCGGGGAAGGTCCAGACGACCGCGCGAGCCTTGGCATTGCCGAACGGCGCGCATTCGTGCGCGATGGCAACCCGCTGGATCCCGCCCGACAGGTCGGTCTTCCAGTTGACGCCCGCCGCCCGCTCGTTGAAGTCGGACGGGAACGGCGACATGGACTGCTCGCCCACCTCCTCGTTCGACGCCTGATTGCCGGAAGGCGAGGTGATGCCGTCCTGATTGTCACCATCGTCGGAATTGCCGACCTCGTTCTCGATGACATTCTGGGTCACGATCCCAGCGACACGGGCAATCGACTGACGCTCCTCGTCGGTCAGATCGCCGTCCCAGCCCAGATCCACCAGCATCTGATAGGTGAATTCCGGATAGCCATCCTGGATCTCGGAGTTCGCCGAATAAACGCCTTCGGCCAACAGATTGTCGCCGTCCCGTTCGACGCCAAAGCGGGCGCGGAAGGTCAGACCCCCTTCGGAAACCGGCTTGGACATGTCGTAAAGGTTGGGCGTGCCCGGATGATTCATCTCGGGCGTGCCCCAGCAGGGCCACGGCATCCCGTAGTAATCGCCATCAGCCGGTCCGCCATTGGCGCGCAGCGTCGTTCTGTCGAACGTATGCTGGTTGGCCATGTGCTTTTTGATGCGCTCGGGCGACTGGCCGGTATAGCCCACCGTCCACATGCCGCGATTGAACTCGCGGGTGATGCTTTCGACATTGGGCGTCTCGGCATCTTCCATCTCGATATTGCGCAGAAGACGGTCGCCGAAGCCAAACTTGTTGGCGAATTTAGCGATGATGACGTGATCGGGAAGGCTTTCGAACAGAGGCTCCACAACCTTGTCGCGCCACTGGATCGACCGGTTCGACGCGGTGACAGAGCCGCGCGTTTCGAACTGCGTACAGGCCGGCAGCAGGTAGACGCCATCGGTACGATCCTGCATGACGGCCGAGACGGTGGGATAGGGATCAATCACGACCATCATGTCGAGCTGTTCCATCGCCGTCTTCATTTCCTTCATGCGGGTCTGCGAATTCGGCGCATGCCCCCAGAGAACCATCGCCCGCACCTTGTCAGGCTGGTCCGTATTCGCCGGATCCTCCAGCACGCCATCGATCCAACGCGACACCGGGATCCCGGTGAGGTTCATCAGGCTGGCATCCTTGCCCTCGGCGTCTTTTGTGGCCTGGAACTGACCTTTGAGCCAATCCAGATCCTCGTCCCAGACGCGCGCCCAATGGGCCCAGGCACCGGCGCTCAGGCCGTAATAGCCGGGCAGGGTGTGCGACAGAACGCCAAGGTCGGTCGCGCCCTGCACGTTGTCGTGGCCGCGGAAGATGTTGGTGCCGCCGCCCGCAACGCCCATATTGCCCAGCGCCAGCTGAAGCACGCAATAGGCGCGGGTATTGTTGTTGCCGTTGGTGTGCTGGGTGCCGCCCATGCACCAGATCACGGTGCCGGGGCGGTTGTTGACCAGCGTGAAGGCGACGCGGCGCAGCTGCTCACCCGGAGCGCCGGTAACGCGTTCGACTTCCTCGGGCGTCCAGTTGGCGACCTCGTCGCGGATCTGGTCCATGCCCCAGACACGGGTGCGGATGAATTCCTTATCCTCCCACCCGTTCTCGAAGATGTGCCAGAGGATCCCCCAGACCAAAGCGACGTCGGTGCCGGGCCGGAAGCGGACATATTCATCCGCATGGGCTGCCGTGCGCGTAAAACGCGGATCGCAAACGATCAGCGGCGCGTTGTTCTCTTCCTTGCCCTTCAGAACATGCAGAAGCGAAACGGGATGCGCCTCGGCGGGGTTGCCGCCGATGATAAAGATCGCCTTGGACTTGTGGATGTCGTTGTAGCTGTTGGTCATGGCGCCGTAGCCCCATGTATTCGCAACACCCGCAACGGTGGTCGAATGGCAGATCCGCGCCTGGTGGTCGACGTTGTTGGTGCCCCAATAGGCGGCGAACTTACGGAACAGATACGCCTGCTCGTTATTGTGCTTGGCCGAACCCAGCCAATAGACGCTGTCAGGCCCGCTTTCTTCGCGGATCTGCATCATGCCGTCGCCGATCTCGTCGATCGCCTGCTCCCAGCTGATGCGCTTCCACTCACCGCCTTCTTTCTTCATCGGGTATTTCAGGCGGCGCTCGCCATGGGCGTGCTCGCGAACCGCAGCGCCCTTCGCGCAGTGGGCGCCGAGGTTGAAGGGGCTGTCCCAGCCGGGCTCCTGACCCGTCCAGACGCCGCCCTGCACTTCGGCCAGGACCGTGCAGCCCACCGAACAGTGCGTGCAGACCGTCTTAATCGTCTCGATCGCGCCCGAAGCGGCCGTCGCGGCGGTCGCCGGTGTGACCGTTCCGCCCGTGGCGCTGATCGCGGCAAGGCCGCCGATGGCCAGACCCGATCCGCGCAGGAAGGCGCGGCGATCGACCGTCGCCTCCTTGATATCAGACAGAAGGCCGGTGCGGCTCGTGTGTCTGGGTGCGCCGTTTGTCTTTTTCCGTAGCATATATCCCTCCCTTGCTGCCCGTCCGGGCTGGCTGGGTGTGAGTTAAGGTCGGTGCGCGTCTCCCCAATCGACGGCCCCGCATGTGTCTCAGCGCCGTGTCAGAAGCGGGCGCTGTCGAAATAGGCGCGGGTATGCGCGGTGTCCTGCATCGTATCGGAGGTCAGATCGACGGCCTCTTCCGGTGCCGCCTCGGCACCCGATGCGCTCAGCGCGACCACAGCCGCCGGAGCAGAAGCGCCCGCCAGCTTCAGAAAATCCCGGCGGTTCTTCGCGCGGTCTTTAACCTCTTTTGTCATCCCTCGTCCCTTTCTCATTTCAAGGCGGTCAGATCCGCCGTTGCGGCCTCGTCAGGCCGTCGTCAGTCTGAAGGCTTCCGCCTCAATTTCCATGAACACTCGTCCCACACGTCCTACCGATGCATAGAGAACCGAGGTCTTCGCCCCTTCCAGATCCTGGAAGAAATGCGCCGCCCACGGCCCGATATGCTTGTTGAAAAACGTCTTCTGATCGCCCAGCGCGGCTGGCGTGCCAAAGCGGCCTGCGATCATGCCGCCCATCATCTCCATCAAAGAGGCGATGTTGTCTTCGGGCTCGAACACATTCTGCGCTCGCGTGATCCCGCGCGCCGCCATATCGCCGCGCAGGGCCGCCAGCGGCTTTTCGTTGAGGAACCCGGTCAGATAATAGCTGCCATAGGGCAAAAGCTCTCCCCGGCCCAATCCGATGAACAGCGCGTTGAACTCCCGCTCCACCCCCTGGGGCGTGCTGACCTTCGCAACCTTAGCAAGCGATCCAATCGCCTGACCCAGATCGCTGTCATCGCCCGACAAGGCGGCTGTCTGATCCAGAAGCACCCGATCCGCCGGAGCCGACAGGATCAGCCCCAGATAATTGTAGAGATCCGCGCGCAGCCGGTCCTCTGCGGCAACCTCGATCGTCCGGGCGGGTTCGGCTGTCATGCGGTCGCATCCTCGTCGAAGGCAAAGTGCATCCGTCGGCGAGGGCTCGGGCCCTCGGCGTCGTCGGCACTGGTTACGGAAGCGTCGTCAGCAAATTCGTTAATGACGCCACGTTCACAATCTCCGGGTGATTCGTCCACCATTTCCCCGACGTTATCTTCAACCTCAGGGTCGGACTCGTGGTCTTCGGGCATCAAATCGGCGTCATCCACCGCCTCGTTCTGCGCCTTTGCCTCCATTTTCAACACATGATCGAGCATCCCCTTGCCCACCTGATAGGCGGTCTGAAGATTTTCCACCACGGTCGCGGCATCGGTGAAGTCTCCGCCGTAATCGACCAGCCCGTCCACATTGGCGAGCGTCGGATTGGTCCGCCAAAGACGGCGCAGCGCCCGGCGGCGGATCCGGTCTGGCACCATCCTCGACATGAACGCCGTCACATCATCGCCCATCTGAAGCGTATCGGGATCCGGCAGCTCCAGCGTCTCGAGGATTTCCTCGTCGGTCTTCTCTTCCAGCGCGGCAAGCTGCTCGGCCTCCGTCCGGGCCTCGGCAACGGCAACCTCCCCCTGCGCCTCGGCCTCGACCCGCGCGCGGCGGGCCGACCAGAAATCGGTGCGCCCCGTCATGCCCGCGCCTTCTTGCCCGCCGGAGAGCGATAGACATCCGTCATCTGTGCGATCCTCGGATCCCCGATTCCATCCTCGACCGCATCGGTCCGATGCTTGTCTCGGCGCCGCTTGATGAACACCTCGTCCTCGTGGTGCGCCTCGACGAAATCCCGGATCAGCGCAATCAGCCCGCCAGGCATCTGCACCTTCTCCACCAGATCGTCGCCGTTATCCGCGTAATCCTGCGCCTCATAAGGCGACGCGGTGGCCAGCACGATCTCTAGCGGACGATCCGCAACCCCCGTCTGCCGCATCACCACATAGATGCAGGGCACCTTGGCCGACAGCCCATGCAGGTAAGCCTCGGTATCGGACCGGAACAGCTCCAACGGCACGGTCGCGGCATGATAGTCGACCGCATCCCCATCCCGGCGCAGCTCTTTCCACTCCGCGGCAGCCGCTCCCGGCAGCACAGAGACAGCACGCCAGCTCCACGCCGCCCACCGGGTCACACCCGGTATACGGCGGAGTACAATCCCAAGAGGGAGAGTCTGCCCGTTGTGTCGTTCCGTCTTCAAACTATGTCCCCTGACATAAAAGTGGTGCTATCTTGCGTTATACACAAGTCGGACCACAAGTCCCTTAACTAAGGTTAACGGTTCCTTTACGACTATCGTATAAGCGACTTCTACGGGAGCGAGACAAACCGACGCGCCACCGCAGGTTATGTGTTGCTTTGACCCGTCGTCCTTCTGGTGTGCTGTTTACCATTTTGACAAAACGTGGCTTTACTAGCCGCCGCGCTCCATCAATCCCGTCTTGAAAAGGCCGCCCCGCGATGTCCAACCGTCTGCTTTTGTGCACTTGTCTGGACAGTCAGTCCATTGACCCGGACCGCATTGAAAAGGCGACCGGTCTTGCCTGCCAGGGCGTCCACACTGCGCTCTGCACCCGCGAAATCGCGGCCGCCGCCGACGCTCTGTCCGCCGGAGACGTGATCGTCGCCTGCCAGCAGGAACGCGCCCGCTTCGAGGAGCTCGCCGCCGAAATCGGCGCCCCGATCCCCAGCTTCGTCGATATCCGCGACCGCGCGGGCTGGACCGACGACACCGCCTCCACTGCGCCCAAGATGGCCGCGCTCGCCGCCGAGGCGCTGATCGCCATCCCCGACCCGCGCGTTGTCGATATCGTCTCCGAAGGCCTCTGCCTCATCATCGGGACCGCCGAGACTGTCCTGCCCGCCGCCGAAACGCTGGCCCAGACGCTCAGCGTCACGGCTCTGCTCACCGATGGCCTCGACACCGACCCGCCCGCCGAGGTCGACGTGATTCTCGGCACGCTCAAACGCGCAAGTGGCGCGCTGGGCGCGTTCGAGGTCCGCATCGACGCCCTGCAGCAACGCATCCCCGGCGGGCGCGGTGCGCCGACTTTCACCGAGCCTAAGAATGGCGGCGTCTCGGTCTGCGATCTCATCCTCGATCTGACCGGCGGCACCCCGCTTTTCCCCGCCGATGCCAAGCGCGAGGGCTACCTGCGCGCCGATCCCGGCAGCCAGCCTGCCGTCGCCAAGGCCGTTTTCGAGGCAGGCCAGATGATCGGCACCTTCGAAAAGCCGCTCTATGTCCGGCTCGAGGAATCGCTCTGCGCCCATTCCCGCGCAGAAAAGCCCGCCTGTTCCAACTGCATCGGCGTCTGTCCGACCGGCGCCATCACCTCCGCCGGGGAACATGTCGCTATCGATCCGATGATCTGCGCGGGCTGCGGCGGCTGCTCCGCCGTCTGCCCGTCGGGCGCCATTACCTACGACGCGCCGCCCGTCGACACGATCTTTCGCCGCGTCCAGACGCTCGCCTCCACCTTCCGCAAGGCAGGCGGCACGGCGCCGCGCCTTCTGGTCCATGACGCATCCCATGGCCGCGAGATGATCGCGCTTGCCGCCCGCTATGGCGCGGGTCTGCCCGCAGACGTCATCCCGCTCGAGGTCGAAGCGCTCTCCGGCTTTGGCCATGCCGAGATCCTCGCGGCTCTGGCCAGCGGCTTTGCCTCCGTCGATCTGCTGCTCTCCCCCCGCACCGAACGCGACGCGCTGGACCGCCAGATCCCCCTGGCCGAAGCCATCGCGGGCCAGCCCGTCCGCCTGCTCGACCCTGCCGATCCCGACGCGCTCACCGACCTGCTGAAGGATGCGCAGCCGCCCGTCACAGCCGATCCCGTCCTGCCCATGGGCTCGCGCCGTCAGGTCGCCCGCATGGCGGCCAAGGCCCTCAACCCCGGCGCCGAAATCCTGCCGCTGCCCGAAGGCGCCCCCTACGGCGCCGTCCTCGTGGATACCGACGCCTGCACGCTCTGCCTCTCTTGCGTCTCTCTCTGCCCCTCGGGCGCGCTGGGCGACAATCCCGACCTGCCGCAGCTCAGGTTCCAAGAGGATGCCTGCCTGCAATGCGGCCTCTGCGCCAATATCTGCCCCGAGACGGCCATCACGCTCGAGCCGCGCTTTAACCTCACCGACGAGGCCTTCGATCAAAAGGTGCTCTACGAGGAAGAACCCTTCGCCTGCATCGAATGCGGCACGCTCTTCGGCTCCAAATCCACGGTCGAGCGCATCACCGAGAAACTCGCGGGCAAGCATTCGATGTTCTCCAACCCCGAGGCCGCGCGCATGATCCAGATGTGCGACAAGTGCCGGATCAACGCGCAATATCACTCCGACAATAACCCCTTCGCCGCGGGCGACCGCCCCAAGGTCCGCACGACCGAAGACTACCTGAGCAAGCGCAAGGATCACTGACACTGGCGCGCCCCCGCCGGGGCCTTATGTCCTGCCATGGTACGGGGTAGCGAGTGCGGATCTGGTCTCAACCGACCGAAAGAAAAGGAAAAGCCCGATGGACGAAGACTTCAACATGAGCATGCGCAAGTTCCTCAAGCAGGTGGGCGTCACCTCGCAGCAGGCCATCGAAGGGGCGATGCGCGACGCGGACAGCGCCGGGAAAACCTACGAGGCGAAGGTCGTTCTGACCGTGGACGGTCTCGATCTGGAACATGTCGTGACCGGCACCATCAAAGGGCAGAGCTGATCCGTGACCACCCGTGACGACGTCCTCGAGACGCTGAAGACCCTGACCGATCCCGCGACCGGTCAGGACATTGTCGCCGCCGGCATGGTGCGCGCGCTGACCGTGAATGACGGGGCCGTGCGCTTCGTCTTCGACATCGACGGCAGCCGCGCCAAGGAACTCGAACCCGTCCGCGCCGAAGCCGAGGCCAAGGTGAAAGCGCTGGACGGCATCGCCTCCGTGTCGGCGGTCATGACCGCTTCGACCCCGCCGCCGCCCGATCTCAAACCGCAGAAAGCGGCGCAGCCGAAAGGCCCCGAAAAGATCCCTGGCGTCGACCGGATCCTTGCCATCGCCTCGGGCAAGGGCGGCGTGGGCAAATCCACCGTCTCCGCCAATTTGGCCTGCGCGCTCGCCGCCGAAGGCCGCCGCGTCGGTCTGCTCGATGCGGATGTCTATGGCCCCTCGCAGCCCCGGATGCTCGGCATCTCGGGCCGCCCGGCCTCGCCCGATGGCAAGACGATCCTGCCCCTACGCAATCACGGCGTCACCCTGATGTCGATCGGCCTAATGACCAACGACGACCAGGCGGTCGTCTGGCGCGGCCCGATGTTGATGGGCGCGCTGCAGCAGATGATGATGCAGGTCCAGTGGGGCGCGCTCGATGTGCTGATCGTCGATCTGCCGCCCGGCACCGGAGACGTCCAGATGACCCTTGCCCAAAAGGCCGAGGTCGACGGCGCGATCATCGTCTCCACCCCGCAGGACGTCGCACTGATGGACGCCCGCAAGGGCATCGACATGTTCAACCAGCTCCAGACCCCACTTCTGGGCATGATCGAGAATATGTCGACTCATATCTGTTCCGAATGCGGTCACGAGGAGCATGTCTTCGGCCATGGCGGCGTCGCGGCTGAGGCGGAAAAGCTGGGCATCCCGCTTCTGGCCGAGATCCCGCTCCATCTCGACATCCGGCTGGCGGCGGATGGCGGCGCGCCCATCGTCGTCTCCAAACCGGACAGCCCCCAAGCCGAGGGCTTCCGCGCCGTCGCCCGCAGACTCATCGCAGGCGGCCACGCATGACCCAGCTGACCGTTCCGCCGCTCTTCAGCGCCGAGGCGGTCCCCGGCGCAGACCCGTTCGAGCGCGCCTGCGCACAGGCCGCACTCGGCTGCGATGCCGGTCTCGTCACCCACGCCATCACCGATACCGATCTGCGCGCGGCCATGGTCTTTGCCCCCGAGGTCCCGCTGCTCAAGGCGATGGCGATGCTGCCGCTTTGCGGCATCGGGTTCCAGAACGCGCTCGGCGCACTCGCCCCGCCCGAAGTGGCCGTCCATCTCGATTGGACTGGCGGGATCCGCCTTAACGGCGGCGCGTGCGGGGCCTTGCGCATCGCCGCCTCTACCGGCGCCCTGCAAAAGATCCCGGACTGGCTCACCGTCGGTCTGCACCTGCCGCTCTGGCCCGAAAACGACAGCCCCGCGACCCCCGACGAGACCACGCTCTATGCCGAAGGCTGCGCGGACGTGGACCCCGCCCGCCTGACCGAGGCTTGGGTCCGCCACACCCTCGTCTGGATTAACCGCTGGACCGACGAGGGGACCAGACCGCTCCATTCCGAATGGCGCCCGCTCGCCCATGGGCTGGGTGAGGAGATCACCCAAAACGGCCTCACCGGCACCTTTACCGGCGTCGACGAAGACTTCGGCATGCTCCTGAAGGACGCCAAAACCACCCACCTCATCCCGCTCACGACTTGTCTGGAGACGCCATGAAACTCGCCCGCGCGATCCATTTCGACGAAAGCGACCAGTGCGTCTTCCACTCGCCCGCCCGCACCGGAGAATGGTGCATCCCGGGCGGCTTCGAGTTCTCCAACTGGTCCGAGGCAGACCTGACGGGCAAGGCCAAGCAGGCCTTCACCAACGGCTGGCTCGGCATCGAAACCTTCGGCCGCGTCACCTTCGTCGCCGTCGCCCAGATCGAACCGCATGAACGCGAGACCCTGATCGCGCTGCTCGCGCATCACTTCGTCGCCTATTATGGCGCGCCCGATACGGACGCCGCCCGTCCGACCGCGACGCAAGAGATCAACGACATGATCGAGCTTTGCGAAGACCACGCGCCCAATACCGTCCTGACCGTGGGCCGCGAGCTGACCGAGGCGGGCGTGCGCGAGGCATTCAGCATAATCGACGCGCCCGAGGCGACGCTCGACCAGTTCGCCGTCCACGGCTCACTCGACGAGCCGCACCAGCACTGATCTCAGCTGCCCTGCGCGTTGAAAGTAAAGAGCTTTTCACCCTCGATCGTATAGAGGTCGATCAACCGCGCCGCACTCTCGCTGACAAGCCAGGCCTCGACCTGCCTAGCCAGATCCGCCTTCACATGATCATGCCGCGCGGGATTGACCGGGATATAGGCATATTGGTTGAACAGCATCGCATCGCCGTCGAAGAGGACCGCCAGGTTCCCCTTATTGCCAAAGTTCAGCCAGCTCGCCCGGTCCGATAGAATGTAGGCGTCCATCGCCGACGCCGTGTTCAGCGCCGCGCCCATGCCCGCGCCCACCGCGCGATACCAGTCGCCGAAGCGCGGGATATCCATCTCGGCCAGCTCCCACAGATCCAGCTCGCGCTTATGCGTGCCGCTTTCGTCGCCCCGGCTGACGAATGGCACCTTGGCCATCGCGATAGCCTGCATCGCATAGACGATCCCGTCCTTCTTCGCGACGCCCGCCGGATCGCCTTGCGGCCCGATTAGAACGAAATCGTTATACATGATCTCCCGCCGATGCGTGCCGTATCCCGCCTCGACAAAGGCGTCCTCGGCCGCCCGCGAATGGACGAGGATCGCATCGACATCACCCGCCTCGCCAAGCCGCAGCGCCTGACCCGTTCCGACGACGAGAAGCTCGACGGTGATCCCAGTCTCCTCTTCAATCGCGGGCAGCAGGATCTCGGCCAGTCCCGAATTGTGGAACGAGGTCGTCACCGCCATCTTCATCTCCTCGGCCGCAGCACAGACGGCAAGACCGGCAGCCAGAACAGCGGACAGGACAGGCAGTTTCATCAGACGATATCCCCTTTCAGGAACGCCCCGGCTTCGGGCGTTGCCGGACCCGCAAAGAAAGGCTCCGCCGGTCCCATTTCGTGAATTTTACCGTTTAAAAGGAACACGATGTCGGTCGCCAATCGGCGCGCCTGACCCATATCGTGGGTCGCCATCACGATCCGCGTACCGCGCTCGTGCTCAACCTTCAAGAGTGCTTCGATATCCCGCGTCGCTCTCCCGTCGAGATTGGCGCAAGGCTCGTCCAGAAACAAAAGCTCCGGCTCGCGGATCAGTGCCCGCGCCAAGGCCAGCTTCTGCCGCTCCCCGCCCGACAGCTGCGTCGCGGGCCGGTCCAGCGCTTCGGTCAGATCGATCCGCGCTGCCCACCCTTCGGCCGCCGCACGCGCGTCAGCCTTCTTCGCCCCGTGCAAAAGCAGCGGATAGGCAAGGTTATCCCGCACCGACCGCCGCATCATCACCGGCTGCTGGAACACATAAGCCTGCCGCTTGCGGACGGCCTCCATTCCGGCGGCCCAGACGGCCTCTCCCTCGGTCAGCCGCTGCAGCCCGTGCAGCGCCCGCATCAGGGTTGTCTTGCCCGACCCGTTCGGCCCCATGACGATGGTAAACCCCTCGGACCCCACGGTTAGATCGACCGGCCCCAGCAGGCGCTTTCCCCGCCGCCGCACCACCGCGCCGCGCAACTCCAGCGGAAGGATCGATGTCACCATCGCCCCTCGCTTTCCGTGCGCCCGACCCAATGGATCGCCAGGTTCACAAAGATCGCCAGCCCGATCAGGACGAACCCCAGCCCCAAAGCCAGCCCGAAATCGCCCTTCCCGGTCTCCAGCGCAATCGCCGTCGTCAGAACCCGCGTCGCATTGTCGATATTGCCGCCGACGATCATGATCGCCCCGACCTCTCCGATGGCCCGTCCGAACCCGGCAAGCGAGGCGGTCATCAGCGCCCGCCGCCCGTCCCAAAGCAGCGTCCGGATGCGCTGCCCCTTCGTCGTGTTCATCGAGATCATGAGGTCGTGATATTCAGCCCACAGATCCCGGATCGCCTGATGCGCAATCGACGCGATCAGCGGCGTGATGATGATGACTTGCGCGATGATCATCGCCGCCGGCGTAAAGAGCAGCCCGAACACCCCGAACGGCCCTGACCGCGACAGCATCAGGTAAACAATTAGCCCGACCACCACAGGCGGCAGACCCATCAGCGCGTTCAGAACCGCAATCGTCGCCCGCCGGTGCCGAAACCGCTGGATCGCCAGCAGCGCACCAAGCGGCAGAGCGATTGCGCTCGCAATCACCACCGCCGTCACCGTCACCTGCAGCGACCGCAGCGTGATGTCGATCAATTCAGGGTCGAGCGTGACGATCAGCCAGACCGCCGCTTTCATCCCTTCCCAAATCTCGGTCATTCCCCGCCCCGGTCTCCTTGGCCGCCGCGTCATCGCAGAAGCTGCGCCCCAAGGCCAGCCGGTTCGCCTCAACAATCAGGCTCATCCCGCGCGGATTGTTGAGCGGTGTTGCGCCGGAGAGCGGACGCATCGTTAACCCGGGCCCATGCCGAAAATCCACCGACCAGATACCGACGTAATACCGACCCGATACCGAACGCCCGATCTCAGCAAATCGCCTTTGTTAACTACCGATTCGCAGGCTCTTGCGGTCGTTGCCTCTACCAGACGGCCTCCGCACTGGCCTTTCCCTCCCGGCTCGGCAATTCTGAGGGCGATGACACCCGCCACCGACTTCCCCCGCATCGCTCCGCTCGGCCTCGAAGGCGTGCTGGTCAGCTTTGCCGATCGCCTTGATCTTAAAGCAAATTCCGCCGCCATCGCCTTCCGATCGGCCCTTGAGGCGGACCGCCCCGATGGCGTCACCGAGACCTCCGTCTCCCTCGCTTCCGTCCTTGTCTGCTGCGACGCAACCGTCACCGATCCAGACGATCTTCTCGAAGCCCTCCGCGCTCGCGTCAAAGCCGTCGACTGGTACGCCGAGGGCCTGCCCAAAACCCGCAAACTCTGGCACATCCCCGCCGCTTTCGATCCGGAACTTAGCCCGCAACTACCTGAAATGGCGGCTCTTTTAGATATGTCTGTCTCGGATCTCACCACCGAGATTCTGGCCGCCCCCTTGCGCGTTCTGACCATCGGCTTCGCCCCTGGCCAGCCCTATCTCGGCGCTCTGCCGGGGCATTTGAACCTCCCCCGCCAGACCGACCTGACCCCCAAGGTCCCCGCCGGAGCACTGGTCTGCGCCGTTCGCCAGATCACGCTCTTCACCGCCCCCGGACCCACCGGCTGGCGTCATATCGGCCAAACCGCCTTCCGCCCGTTTCAGCCCAAGGCGGAGCGTCCATTCCCCCTCAGCGCAGGTGACGAGGTCCGCTGGCGTTCTGTTTCAGCTTATGAAATCAAGAGCCTACGGGATGATCCCATGGGCGGCGCTACCCACGAGCCCGCACCATGACCGCGCATCTGACACTCACCAAGGCCGGCCCCGGAGCAACCCTGCAGGACAGGGGCCGCCCCAGCCAACTCGCCGGAGGCGTCTCACGAGGCGGCGCGGTCGATCCTCTGGCGCTTCTTGAAGGTGCGCTCCTTTTGGGGCAGGACACCGACGCCGCCGCCATCGAGCTTGCAACAACACCGATCACGCTGCGCACCGGCCAACATCCTGCGATTATTGCACTTTCCGGCGCGCCGATGCGGACCGATCTGGCCTGGAACGCCACGCATTTCCTCCCTCCGGAGACCGAGCTGACGCTCCAGCCGGGCCGCGACGGGATCTACAGTTACCTCCACATAGCAGGTGGCTTCCGCACCGATCTTGTCCTCGGCAGCCGCTCGATTCACCTCAAGGCAGGCATCGGCCAGCCCCTGCAAGCCGAAGACCGCCTTCCCTACGACCCTAAAACCAACGCGACCGCCGACCTTGTTCTTAATACCAACCGTCCGGATCAGAACGCCCCCATCCGCATCCTCTCCTCGGTCCAGACCGCCCTTTTCGCCAAAGAGGAGCGCGTCCGATTCGAGGCCACGCGCTTCACGCCTGATCCCAGATCGACCCGCAGCGCCCTCAGATTATCGCACGATACCAAGGGCTTTGAGGCCAACGGCCAGCTCGATATCCTCTCCGAGGCGACCCTTCCCGGCGACATCCAGATCACCGGTGACGGCACCGCCTATGTCCTGATGCCAGACTGCCAGACGACCGGCGGGTATCCCCGCATTGCGGCCGTGATCCCTACCGATATGCCGCGCCTCGTTCAGACGCCGCCGGGTAAGCCGCTAACCTTCCGCTTCGTCTCCCGCGAGGAGGCGCTCACCCTCCACCGGACTGAAATGGCGCGTCGCAAGACGCTTCCCAAGCAGATCGGCCCGCGTCTGCGCGATCCGCGGGATATTCCGGATCTGCTGTCATATCAGCTGATTAGCGGCATTACAGCCGGGCGGGAGGAGCCATGAAAGTCGATCTCAACGCGGATATGGGCGAAAGCTTCGGCGCCTGGACCATGGGCAACGATGCGGCACTGCTCGACATCGTGACCTCGGCTAACATCGCCTGTGGCTTCCATGCAGGCGATCCCGATGTCATGGCCCTCACCATGGCGCTCGCGGTTCAGAAAGGCGTCGGCATCGGCGCCCATCCCGGCTTTGCCGATCTCAAGGGTTTCGGACGCCGCCGTCTGCCGATCCCGGCGAAAGAGCTTGTAAATGCAATGACCTACCAGCTTGGCGCCGCCCAAGGCATGGCCCGCGCAGCAGGCGGGCAAGTCCGTCACTTCAAGATCCACGGCGCCCTCAATAACATGGCCTGCGAGAACGAGGCGCTGGCCCGCACGCTGTTCGAGGCCGCGCTCAAGGTCGATCCCGACATTGTCATCGTCGCTCTTCCCGGCACGGCGATGGAGCCTGTCCTGACGGATCTCGGCTGCCAATGGGCGGCAGAGATTTTTGCGGACCGGGCCTATAACGATGATTTAACCCTCGTCGACCGATCATTGCCGGGTGCCGTGCTTCACGATCCCGCCGAAGCGGCAAGCCGAATGGTCGACATGGTCAAGACCGGTAAGATCCTGACGGCCAGCGGCAATCGCATTCCCGCGCGAATCGATACAATCTGCGTACACGGAGACGGACCCGAGGCGCTGGCCATCGCCAGATCGGTTCGAAACGCACTTGAAGCGGCCGACGTGACCGTCGCGCGTCTTTAAGCCCACTTTGTTCCTCCTTTCTTAAACCACTGCGACAACCTCGACCTTGTGCCATACGGCATGTGAACATAAAGTGAACGCCATGGCCAAGCGCACGCTCCAAGACAAACTGGCGATCCTGTCGGATGCCGCCAAATACGACGCTTCCTGCGCGTCCTCCGGTACATCCAAACGTAATTCGCTCAAGGGAGGTCTCGGCTCGACCGAGGGGTCCGGGATCTGCCATGCCTATGCACCGGACGGGCGCTGCATCAGCCTTCTGAAAATCCTGCTGACCAACTTTTGCATCTATGATTGCGCCTACTGCATCAACCGCGTCAGCTCCAACGTCGAACGCGCGCGCTTCACACCGGACGAGGTCGTGCATCTGACGACGGAATTCTACCGCCGCAACTACATCGAAGGTCTGTTCCTCTCTTCCGGCATCATCCGTTCGCCCGACTACACGATGGAGCAGATGGTTCGCATCGCCAAATCGCTGCGTCAGGAGCATCTTTTCCGCGGCTATATCCATCTCAAAACGATCCCGGATGCGTCCCCCGAACTCATTGAAGAGGCGGGGCTCTTCGCCGATCGCCTGTCAATTAACGTAGAGCTTCCGACCGATCAGGGCGTCAGAGCCTATGCCCCCGAAAAGGACCCCGATCAGATCCGCCGTGCCATGGGCGATCTGCGACTGAAAAAGGCGGAATATTCAGAGAAAACCCATACCGGTCGCCGTAAGGCGAAGTTCGCGCCCGCCGGTCAATCGACGCAGTTGATTGTTGGCGCTGATGGGGCTTCGGATGCCACGATCCTGCAAAACTCCACCCGCCTTTACGGCGCTTACAAGCTCAAGCGGGTCTATTACTCCGCCTTCTCGCCGATCCCCGACGCCTCGACCGCCTTGCCGCTGATCAAACCGCCTTTAATGCGCGAACACAGGCTTTATCAGGCGGATTGGCTGATGCGGTTCTATGGCTTCGAAGCTGATGAGATTACCGAAAAACAAGGGGATATGCTGGACCTCGCAGTCGATCCGAAGCTGTCCTGGGCGCTACAGAACCGGCATCTTTTCCCTGTCGATCCCAACCGGGCGAGCCGCGATATGCTGCTTAGGGTGCCGGGCTTCGGCACCAAGACTGTTAGCCGGATCCTCAACGCCCGCCGAACCAAGAGCCTGCGCTACGATGATCTGACCCGGATCGGCGCCAACATGAAGAACGCGCGCTCCTTCATTACCGTCTCCGACTGGACGCCGGGCCAGAGCCTCGATGCGGAGAGCCTGCGCGCCCGGTTCGCGCCGCCGCCGGAACAGCTTCAGCTGATCTGATGCGTCAGATCCAGCTGCCCCGGATCGGCACGTTCGAGGCGTGGCGCGGCAGCGCCCGCGACTTTGCGACGATGCGCACAAAGCCTGATCGCGTCGATTGGTATCTCGAAGGCGACAGCGCCGGATTCCTTATCACCGAAACCGGCCCGATGTCCGAGGCGCGCCATAAGGTCACCGCCTCCAAGCAGTTCCTGGAACTGGCCCGGACGGTTACGCATCATTCTGCAAAAGACCGCTTTTCAAGGCTCTACCGCGTCCTTCTGCGCCTTCAGACGACCCCCAGACTACTCAAGGATCGCGGCGACGCCGAAGTCGCGCATCTTGAAAAGCTGGCCAAGGCGGTTCGGCGCGACATGCACAAGATGAAGGCCTTCGTCCGCTTTCAGGAAATCGCCTCCGATACGGATCGCCGCGCCTTCGCCGCCTGGTTCGAGCCCGATCACCACATCTGCGAGCCGATCTCAGGCTTCTTCGCCCGCCGCTTCGCCGATATGGACTGGGTGATCGCAACGCCCGCGATGTCGATCCAGCACAAGGATGGTCAGATCACGCTTGATCCGACGCCCGCCAGCAACCCCAACCTCAAGGACGCGACCGAGGATCTGTGGCGGACCTATTACGCCAATATCTTCAACCCGGCGCGGCTCAAGATCAAGGCGATGACCGCCGAGATGCCCAAGAAATACTGGCGGAACCTTCCCGAGGCCGAACTCATTCCCTCCCTGATCGCAGAGGCCGAGGCCAAGACGCGCGCCATGCAAGACGCCGCGCCGACCTTGCCGCCTCTGCGGGCCGAACGGATCGCAGCCCAGCCTAAGGTCAAGGATATGGATCTTCTCTCAGCCGACACTCTCGACGGCGTCAAAGCCGAAGCCAGCACCTGCACGAGGTGTCCCCTTCACGCGAATGCCACTCAGCTCGTCTTCGGCGAAGGGCCGCAGGATGCGGACCTGATGATCGTCGGCGAACAGCCCGGCGACATGGAGGATCTGGCAGGCCGCCCCTTCATAGGTCCCGCCGGGCGGCTGTTTGACGAACTGGCAGAAAGGGCCGGGCTCGACCGCTCGCAGACCTATGTCACCAATGCGGTCAAGCACTTCAAGTTCACCCTCAAGGGCAAGCGGCGCATTCATCAATCCCCTTCGACCGGAGAGATCGATCAATGTCGTTGGTGGCTCGCGCAGGAGATCAACCTGATCCGGCCTAAGATGATCCTATCGATGGGGGCAACCGCACTCAGGGCGACGACCGGCAACGGCAAGGGCATTCTCAAACGGCGCGGAGCGATCGAGGGCGGCCAGGATGGCATCCCTGTCTTCGTTACCGTTCATCCCTCCTACCTGCTGCGATTGCCCAACGCGGCGGAACGCGCCCGCCAGGAAGATCTCTTCGTGACGGATTTGTCTCAGGTTAAAGCGGCGATTTGACAACGCAGGGATGCAAAAGTTCACTGTCGCTTAATGAAAAATCCGGTTAGATTTCTCCACGTGTGGAGTTTCGATCAGTCATGAATGAAGAGATAGCCCAAGGCCCGAATGGCCCGACCGCTGAAATGGTGCCTGACAAGCCGAATCTCGGCGGAGCCAAGGCACCCTGTCCCATCGTCGGTGTCGGCGCGTCCGCCGGCGGGCTCGAGGCGTTTACCGATCTGGTCGATTCGATCAAGCGGGATCAGGGTCTGGCCTATATCCTCGTTCAGCATCTTGATCCGAACTATGACAGCCTCCTGCCCGAGCTGCTGGGACGTCAGGGCGAAATCGAGGTTCTGACGATCGAGGACGGCGTCGCGGTCGAACCTAACAAGGTCTATGTCCTGCCGCCGAACAAGGAGGTGCGAATCCTCGACGGGGTCCTGCATCTTGAGGAGTTCGAGGAGCAACGCGGACGCCGCACGCCCATCGATCACTTTTTCCGCAGCCTCGCCGAGGATCAGACGACCAATGCGGCCTGCGTCGTTCTTTCGGGGACTGGCTCTGACGGGTCGAGCGGTCTGCGCGCTGTCAAGGAGGCGGGCGGGCTGACCATCGCTCAGGATCCGTCGCTCGCCAAATTCGACGGCATGCCCAACAGCGCGGTGCGCACAGGGCTCGTCGATCTCATCATTTCGGCCGAACGGATGCCCGACACCCTGGTCGGATATTTCGGCGCCCCGCGTCTTGCGCTCGATGTCGAACATCCCGGGGAAGGGGACGAAGCCCCGATCAACAAGAGCTTCATCAACCGCGTCTCCGAGGCGGTTCTCTACCGCACCGGGCACGACTTCTCGAACTACAAGCACACGACACTGGGCCGCCGGATCCGCCGCCGGATGCAGGTGGTGGGGCTCGAGGATCCACAGGATTATATTAAGCGGCTGACCGTCGATCAGCAGGAGGGCGATTTGCTTTTCCGGGATCTGATGATCAACGTCACCAGCTTCTTTCGAGATGCCGAAGCCTTCGAAGTCCTCAAGACCGAGGTGATCCCCAAATTGATTGAGGGGAAGGGCAGGGCGGATACGATCCGCATCTGGGTGCCCGCCTGTTCAAGCGGGGAGGAGGCCTATTCCATCGCCATCCTTCTGGCCGAAGCGCTCGAGGGGCATGACGGCGCACCCAAGGTCAGCATCTTCGCGACTGATATCGATCCGACTATGCTCGAGGCGGCCCGCCGTGCGGTCTATCCGCTGGCCTCCATGGTGGACGTGCCGCAAGAGCTTCTGACCAAGTATTTCATCGCCGACGAAAAGGGCTTCGGGATCGGCCCGCGCATCCGCGACATGGTGCGCGTCTCCGAACATTCGGTCATCAAGGACAGCCCGTTCTCGCGGCTCGATCTGATCTCGTGCCGCAACATGCTGATCTATTTCAACCAGACCCTGCAGGCGCGGATCATCCCGATCTTCCACTACGCGCTCAGCAAGAACGGCTATCTCTTCCTTGGCCCGTCCGAAAACCTCGCGGGTCACGACAATCTAATGGATGTGATCTCGCGCCGGCACCGCATCTTCAAACGCAAGGGCAACACGACGACGCCCGTGAACCTGCCGATCCGGATGCCGTCCCAGATCACCGCTGGCGAACGCCGCGCCGAGGAAGCGCGCGAGAAAAGCATCGACGAGGATGATCTGCAATCGCGGATCATGGAACGCTATGCGCCGCCTTTCGTGGTCGTCGATACCAATGGCAACGTGATCTATTCGTCCGGGCGAACGGGCCGCTATCTCGAATTCGGCTTCGGCCGTCCCAGCCAGCAGATTCTCGAGCTGGCCAAGACGCCGATCCGGTCCGCTGTGCGCGCCGTGATGAGCGGCCGGGGCGGCTCTGGCCGCCGCATGCGCCGCGGGGTAGAGCTCGAGACGGACGGCCGGATCGTCAAGCTCGACATCTCGTCCGAACCGGTCGGGCAGGGCGCGCTTCTGATCGTCTTTCAGGAAACCTCGTCCGAAGATTTTGTCCAGTCCGACGAAGAAGGCGTGGAAATCACGCCTTTCTCCGACGAGGACCGCATCAGCGAGCTTGAGGACGAACTCAAGGAAAGCCGCCAAAAACTCCGCTCAACAATCGAAGAGCTCGAGACCTCGAACGAGGAGCTGAAAAGCTCCAACGAGGAAATGATGTCGATGAACGAGGAGCTCCAATCGGCCAATGAGGAGCTTTCGACGATCAACGACGAGCTCAGCTTCAAGATCGAGGCGCTGGCTGAAGCCAATGACGACATCCAGAACCTTCTGGAAAGCACCCAGATCGCCACGATCTTTGTCGACAAGGATCTGATGGTCCGCTCCTTCACGCCCGAGGCGGGCGAGCGTCTGGGCCTGACCAGTGCCGATACCGGCCGCGTCATCGACCAGCTCCGCACCCGCGCGGATACCGACCGGCTGCGCGATCTGGGCCTCGAGGTCCTTCAGGACCACACCATGCGCGAAGAGGATCTCGAACTGCGCGGCGATGCCGGCAGCTTCCTGCTGCGTGTCCTGCCCTACCGGACCCTCGCCGACGAAATCAGCGGCGTCGTCTACGTCATCGTCGACATCACGAGCCAGGCCGATGCGAATGCCAAGATCGAGGGCCTGCGCCGCGATCTCGAATTGCGGCTCGCCGAGATCGAACAGATCTACCTCGAAAGCCCTGTCGGCATGTGCCTGATCGACCGGGATCTGCGCTATATCCGGGCGAACGGCCAGATCGCCCAGATCAACGGGATGAGCGCCGAAGAGATGATCGGCGCCTCCGTCCACGAGGTTGTGCCGGATGTGGCCGATCAGGTGGTCAGCGTGCTGCAGAAGGTCCTCGATACCGGAGAGCCGGAGCTGGGCTACATCATCGAAGGCCAGACCGCCGCCCAGCTCGGCGTCGATCGCGTCTTTCTTGCCGACTACACGCCGCTTCGGATTGGGGACGAAATCCGGGGCATCTCCGTTGTCGTCCAGGACATCACCGACGATCGCGAGAAGGCCGCCGAAATGCGGCGGCTCATGCACGAGCTGCAGCACCGCGTGAAGAACATGCTGGCCAACGTGATGGCGCTGGTGCGCCAGGCGCGCCGCTCGGACCGCCCGGCAGATGAGGCACTCGTCCGCCTGTCGGAAAGGCTGCAGGCGCTTTCGGCCACGAACAACCTGCTCTCTGTGCAGAATTGGCGCTCTGCCGATCTCGAACACATGCTGCGCAACGAGCTGATCGAACCCTATGGCAAAGAGCGCTGCAAGATCTCCGGCCCGACGCTCGAATTGAACTCAAAGGCCGCGCTCGCGCTCGCGATGACCTTCCACGAGATGTCCACCAACGCCTCGAAATACGGGGCGCTGTCCACGCAGACAGGCAAAGTCGAGGTGGAGTGGATGTTGCAGGACAGGGGCGACGGCAAGCAGGTCGTCATCTTCTGGACCGAGGAGGGAGGGCCCGACGCGTCGGATCCGGGCAGCAACGGGTTCGGCACCAGCCTGATCGAGGCCAGCGTCGAAGGCACGCTCGAGGGCAAACTGATCGCCTCTTTCGCCGAAAAGGGTCTCAGCTACGAGATCCGCGTCCCCGAACATGCCGTGCTGAACAGCTCGACCATCGAGTTTGAGGATCATCCGATCCTCGACACCTCCAAACGGCACTGACAGCCGGTTTCAGTAATCGCGCTCGAAAAAGATCCCGACGCTTGAATTGCCGTCGGATCCCAGCGTCCCGCGCGCCGTCAGCGACGGCGTGATGTCGAGGTTCAGCGACACATCGGCATTCCCGCCAGAGCCGACCGTCACGTCGGTATAGACGTTCTCGGACAGATAGGCGCCCGCCCGCACCGCAGCGTTGCCGTCATCGGTCGTCACGATATCGAGATCCTCCAACCCATTGCTGGACCGCAGATTGTCGATCAAACCGCCACCGCCGCGCCCCGACAGGGTCGCCACCGCCGAGGCAAGCTGAACCGCCTGCAGCGGTGAGATATTGTCCAGATCCCGCCCGAACAGAAGCTGCGCCAGCACCTCTTCCTCGGGCAATTCCGGCGAAGAGCTGAAGCTCACATCCGGATCGTCCACCGGCCCTTCTACGACGATGCTGATGGTCGTAGTGTCGGTCTCCGTTTGGGCGACAAGCCGCAGGTTCGGAACGAAATCGCCCAGCAAGGTGATCGCCCCCTCATCCAACTCGAACCGCTGCCCAAGGATATCGAGCCGGCCCCGGATCAACTCGAACCGACCCTGCGGGATCACATTGGCGGTCGTGCCCGTCACCCGTAGCTGCCCTCCCAGCTCTGCGTCCAGACCGCGTCCCCGGACAAAGATCTGCGACGGCGCGCGGATCACCACGTTCAGCGGATAGGGCCGCGCGGTATTCGCGCCCGCAGCCTCGGCGTCGTCCTCGCCGCCCAGAAGATTGGCCCGCTCCAGCGTGGCCCGCACATCCGCAGGCAGGTTCACATGCTGCACATCCGGCACATCCCCCAGCGCCCCCAGCCCGGAAGAGGGGACCTGTATCTCGGTCGGCCCCAGCGCCAGATCACCGGCAATGCTGGCCCCACCCGCAAGCGGCCCGCTGACAGTCACACGACCGTCCACGGATGTCTGATAGAGGTTGGGATCGACAAGCTCGGCCTCATCAAGCGTAATCACAAGATTTGCCGGAAACGGCGCGCTCAGCCCCACAGGACCGGTCACCGCCAGATCGCCCCCCGCCGGAAGATCGGCAGACAGATTGATCTGCGCCTGCCCGTTTACCAGATCGACCGTCGCATCGATATCCTCAAGCGCCTCGAGAAAGGTCGGCAGGGCCAGACGCGCATCCTGCGTCGTCACCCGCCCGCTGACCGAACTCAGCTCGGGCGGGCCCAGAACGCTCACATCGAAAGAGGCGGTTCCGGCCAGGCTGCGCGGCTCGATAAAGGGGTTCGCCAAAGCAAGCGGAACAGAACCGGAGGCGCGCAGGTTCAGCCGCCCGCCGCTCTCGATCCGGCCTCTGACATCGGCATCCGCACCCGCGGGGCCGTCTAGCGCGACATCGAGGTCGATCCCGCCGCCTTCCAATAGGGTCGCCGTGCCGTCCGCCGTGAGCGGCCCAATCAGCTCCGGGCTCAGCAATCCAAGATCGGCGAGCCGTGCATCGAACTGCGCCCGGCTGACACCGCCCTGCACCGACCCGGTCGCGGTGACGTCGATGTTGGGAAAGTCGGCCCGGACCCGGTCCAGCACAAGCGTTCCATCGGCGCGCCGTGCGGCAGACAGATCCAACGTGCCAGTCCCGCTCAAAAGGCTGTCTACGATGTCCTGCCCGATGCCCAGAGACTGCGTTCGGCCTGTCAGATCCACGTCGAACGCTCCGGTCTCGACAACCCCGCGTCCCGATAGCGTCGCGTTGATCGACCCGCTCAGCGGAAGGTTCGCGATGTTGCGATAGGCGGCCAGTTGCGCCGCCGCCAGCTCGACCTCGCCGGAGACGGGGTAGCCGTCCTCCTCGGGACCGACAGTGACATCTGCCTGCGCCGACACGCCGCCGGGCGCGCTTGCATCGGCATCGATGACCCAGTTGCCGCCGGGCTGCTGACTGGCCGTTCCAACGATAGAGGCGGGCCCCTGCACCGACGGATCAATCAGCCCAACCTGCGGGATCCGAAGATCGAACCGCGCCGTATTGCCATTCCCCGCCGTGCTGCCAGAGGCATTCAGTGTCACGCCCGGAAATTGAAGCAGCGCCCGGTCGATATCTATGCCCTCCGCATCCCGTTCGGCCCGGATAACGATCTCGCCCGTCCCGCCGATCAGCGGATCGACCTGAGCGACCCCGACCGCCAGATCGCGCGTCGTCCCCAGAATGTCGGCGTCAAAGAACAGCTGTTCGGGCCGCACGCTCGCGTCGATGTTCAGATCCGCCGATCCGCTCATCTCCCGGCCCAAGGCAGCACCGATCTCAGCGATATTGCGCACCGCGACGCGCCCGTCGATATCGGCATTGTCGATGCTCTCAAGACTGGGAACGCGCGCATCCCCTGGCTCGGTCGCGCGCGCGGTCAGATCGACTGTCAGATCCGGATACTCCGCCGTCAGCTCTTCGATCACGATCTCCGTCGCGGTCCGCTGTGCCCGCAGCGCGATCGCGCCGCGCCCGTCGAGCATCGCCTCAACCGCCGGAACCCCGACATCCAGATCCGTCGTCGTCCCGTCGATCTCGCCCTCGAACAAAAGCTGCTCCGGCTCCACCGACAGATCCAGCGCCAGATCGACCGACCCGCCCAAAGGGCGCCCGGCAATCTCGGAAAACACCGCCAGATCCGCCGCCTCCAGCTGCCCGTCCAGCGTGATCCGTTCGATGCTCTCCAGGCTCGGTGGTCCGGTCGCTTCCGAAGGTTCGTCCGCCCGCCCGGTCAGGTTCGCCGTCAGCAGATCGTAATCGACGATGAATTCGGGCAGATCGATCCCCGTCTGATCGCGCCGCGCCTCGATATTCATCCGCCCGTTCCCGGCCAGCAACCGGTCGAGCCCTTCGATCCCGACCGCCAGATCGTCCGTCGTCCCCTCGACATCGACGTCAAAGACAAACGTGCCCGGCGTGACCGCCCCATCGATCCGCAGGTCCACTGCACCGGCAAAGGCGGGATCCACCAAAGGCGCATAGACGCTCAAATCGCGCGCGCTCAGATCCACCGTCCCCTCGATCCGCCGCGCCTGCTCGGGCGCAGCCATCGTTCCATCGACCCGCGCCGTCACTGCGCCCGGCCCGGTCAGGTCCAGATCCGCCGTCACCGATCCGTCCAACGCCTGCCGGACCTCTCCGGTCGCCGTCGCGGCACCGCTCAGACCTTCACGCATCGCCCCCAGATCCACGATCCGCGCGTCGATCTGCGCCACGCTGCCCTCGCTCGTCAGATCGGCCGAGGCCGTGATCCGCGCATCCGGTGTTTCGATCTGGAACCGCTCGAGCCGCGTGCCCTCGGTATCGCGCACCGCAGCGATCGAGATCTCGCCCGCCTCGTCGATCAGACCGTCGACCTCGGCGATGCCGATGCCCAGATCCTGCGTCTGCCCGTTCACCGTCACATCGAACCGGCCTTCCAGAGGGACCACCGTTCCCTCCGCCGTGACCTCCGCGCTGCCGCTCAGATCGCGCCCCGCGAGGGTGGAGAACCGCCCCAGCCGGTCGACCTCTGCGGTCAGATCAAAGACCGTCGCGAACCCGCTTTCGGCCCCCTGAACGACCGCATTCATCGCCGCGTCGAGCCCTGCGCCGCTCAGGCTCAGCGTCTCGACCCGGATCGGCGCGCCGCTCGGTGCCTCCAGCCGCAGCTCCCCGGTGACCGCATCGCCCAGCGCCTCGCTCGCGCCGACATCATCCAGCACGAGGCCTTCCGCTCCGTAGTCGAGAGCGGCCGTAAACGTCTCATTCTGCACGATCACACCGCCGCCGGTCAGGCTGATCGTCTCGATCCCCAGACCGGGCCGCTCCAGATTGCGCAGCTCGAACTCGGCGGTCCATTGGTCAACTTCTGCCGCATCGAACCGCACGGCGAGATCGGCCCCGTCAACAAAGACCGGATCGCCGCCCACGGGCAGCTGCACCCGCTCCGCGTTCTCAGCCAAAGCGCCGGTCAGATCGAACCGCTCTGGCCAGCCATCCGCGCCGATCGCCGCCGAGCCGTTCAGTTGCAGCGCCTCGGTTTCGAGCGCCAGCTCGTCCAGCGTCACCGCGCCATCCGCGCCCTGCTGCCCCGAGGCAACAAGCGAGACCTGATCGCCGAAGAACCCTTCGAATTGCGGCGCAACCAAAGGCGCGACGTTGCCGTCGATATCGACCGCAAAGCGTCGACCCGCGGCCTCGGTTGCCGCCGTCGTGATCGTGCCCGCCACCCGGTCCTGCCCATCCGTCGCCAGCGCCAGCTCGGCGGTGTAATCGCTGAGCGGATCGGTCCCCTCCAGCGTCAGCCGCAGCGACGGCGCCCCCGGAAGACCCAGCCGGCTCGCGACGATCCCACCTTCGCCTTCGATAAAGGTCAGGTTCAGGCCCAGAACATCCGTCTCGTTCGAATAGCTGCCCGCGACCTCGAACCGTCCGGTCCGCTCGTCCAGCCGATCCGCGCTTAGCTGCGCCTCGCCTTCACCATCCGCAAGGCTGGCGGAGCCCTCCATCGAGAGGACCACCTCTTCGCCCACGAAAGGCGCGCCAAGTTCGATCCGGTCGATGCCGAACCGCTCGACCTCTACCGAAACCGGCAGCTCGGGGAGCGAGAACGCGCCGCTTGCCTCAGGCGCCGGGGCCGTGGCCTCTGCCACCGGCAGCCGGGGCAGGGCGATTGCGCCCGCGCTTAATTCGGTCACCTCCAGCCGCCCGCGCAACAAGGCGGACCGGTTCCAGTCCAGCACCAGATCCTCGGCCCTGAGCCAGACGCCCTGTTCATCTGCAATCGTCAAAAGCTCGATCGTCGCTTCCGAACTCAGCGCGCCGTCGAACCCTTCGATCCGAACCGTGCGGCTGACGCCCGACAGGTTGTCCTCAAGAAAACCCTGGATCAGGCCAACATCGCGATCTTCCTGATCCTGCGCCGCCGCCAGACCCGGAAAGCACAGAAGAACAAGCGCGGCGCGGCGCATCAAAACGCCTGCCCGATGCCGATATAGACCTGTATCGATGCGTCCTCTCCCTCGTTTCCGCTGACCGGCGTGCCGACATCAAGCCGGATCGGCCCGATCCCGGTATTGTAGCGCAGACCCAGCCCGGCGCCCGAATGGCTGTCGCCTTCGTCGCTGTAAAAGCTGTCCGGCCCGATGAAGCCATAATCATAGAACGCGACCAATCCGATCTGATCGGTGATCCCCACGCGCGCCTCGGCCGAGGCCCCGACAAAGGACCGTCCGCCGGTCGTATCGCCATCCACCTCGACGCCGAGCGATTGATATTCTTGCCCGCGCACCGTGCCGCCGCCGCCCGAGAAATAGAGGAAATCGGCAGGCGCATCCTCCGCCTCAGGCCCCAGAAGCGATCCAAGCTGACCGCGAAAGGCGAGCACCAGCCGGTCGCTGGCCAGAGGACGCAAGTAATAGCGGGCATCCAGATCGAGCCGCCCTCCGCTTTCGCTGTCACTCAAGGCGAGGAACGGGATCGCATCGATCGCAATGTAGAAGCCCTCGGTCGGGTTGAGCGGCGCGTCCCGCCGGTCCCATTCGCCCGAGGTCGGGAAGGTCAGATAGACGTAATCGCGCTTGCCCAGATCGTCTTCGCTCTCACCGGCGCGCAGCCCGATCCCGGCCTCCACCGTGATCCGGTCGGTGACGTAGCGGGTCAGCCCGACCTCCGCGCGCACCTGCCGCGAGAAGAATCCCGGCTCGCTGCGCTGCTCGATCTCGGCAATCGCGTAAAGATCCGTGTCCGAGGCAAAGGTGGCGGGCCTGTCGAAGGTCGTCGTCAGCCGGTAATCGAGCGCATTTTCGATATCGCCGAACTCTTCGTCATTCGCTTCGCTGCCGATCCCGCTGACCTCGCCTTCGATCCGGAACCGCTCGGCCCCACCCAAAAGATTGCGGTGCAGCCAGAACGCCGACAGCGACAGCCCTTCGGTGGTCGACACTTCCGCGCCCGCCCCGATCCGGCGCGGCAGACGTTCGGCGACCTGCGCTGTGATGGGCAGCGTATTGTTCGGCCCGATCGTCTCGCTCTCGATCAGCGCGGCAGAGGCAAAGGTCCCCGTTCGCCGCAGCCGGTTTTCCGCCCGCTCCAGTTCCTCTTCCGAAAAGACCTCGCCCGTCGGAAGCCCTGCAATCGCCCGGATCCGCTCGGTCCGGACCCGCTCATTGCCTGTGACGGTGAGCGGCCCGAACGTCAGCCTCGGTCCCGGAGCGAGCGAGACCTCCACATCCAGCCGGTCCTCGGCCTGCCGCGCGATGATCGTCTGATCGGCCACCTCGGCCTTCGCGTGCCCGGCATTGCGCCAGCTGTCGATGCTGGTGCCGACCGCCGTCCGGATCGCGCTGGTCTCGGCCGGTTGCCCGGTGGCAAAGGCTTCGGGGATCTCGGTCCCCCGCACCCGCGGCCCGATCCGCGCCAGCCCAAAGGTGAAAAGCGGCCCCGGATCCACTCGAACCACGATCGACGAGATCCGCGCCGGAGGATTAAGCGGCGGGATCGTCGACGCCTCGCGCCCATCCACCGAGATCTGCACCACGCCGCCGAAATGCCCTTCGTTATAAAGCGCCGTCACGAGCCTGCGGTAATCGGCCTGGGCGGCGGCGATGTAATCCTGCGTCCGGCTATCCTCGACATCCTCGAGCGAGCTCAGAAGCGAAGCGGCGATCAGACTGGCTTCCAGGTCCTCGTCCTCTCCAGCTACAACGAAAGACACATCCTGCGCCACAGCCGGGGCGCCCAGAACAAGCATGGTCAGAAGAACCGAAACACTGCGCCGCAAAAGCTTACCCCATACTTTTTTGATGCAGGTCTTCGGGCCCGCAATACCAGTAACCTTAACGCCCCCCGTCTAATCAAAGAAAGCGGAAAGGAGGGTCAAACCCATCCCATATTGAGAAAGACCCGTCAGCCGGAGGCGAATGGATCGGCGGGATAACGCACATTCGCAAGATAAAGCCCCTGTGGCGGGCAAACCGGACCACAAGCCGCCCGGTCCTTTGCCGCAAGCGCCTCGGCCACCCGCGAGGGCGGCCAGGATCCTGCGCCCACCCGTTCGAGCGTGCCGACAATGCTGCGCACCTGATTGTGCAGGAACGACCGCGCCCTCACATGGAACCGGTATTCGGCCCCGCCATTGATCTCGCGCTCCTCTACCCGGATCTCGTCCAGCGTCTTCACCGGGCTTTCGGCCTGACACATCACCGACCGAAAGGTCGTGAAGTCGTGCCGCCCGACCAAAGCCTGCGCCGCCTCCTCCATCGCCCGCGCATCCAGAGGATGGCGCACCTGCCAGGCTGCCCCAGCCAGATGCGTTACCGGCGCCCGCCGCGCCACCAGCCGAAAGAGATACTGCCGCTCCACCGCCGAAAACCGCGCATGCCAGTCCGGCGCAACCTCGACCGCATCCAGAATGGCGACGGGCGACGGCTTGAGATGCCAGTTCAGCGCCTCCGAGAGCCGGAACGGCTCCCAGTCCTTGACCAGATCCGCATGCGCCACCTGGCCCAGCGCATGAACGCCTGCATCCGTCCGGCCTGCCGCCGCAATCCTGTGCTCTCCAGGCTCCAACCGCGCCAGCGCCGCCTCGACCGCGCCTTGCACCGACGGCTGATCCGCCTGCCGCTGCCACCCCGCAAAGGGCGCCCCGTCATATTCGATCTTCAGCGCATACCGGCCCATGGCCCGCGCCCCTAGTCTTGCAAGGCGCTGAAATCAATCCCTACCCAATCCCGCACCCCGCCCCTATCTTCCCGCTTCATGGGCAAGGAAAGACGCGCGCGATGGTGGTAGGACGACTGGCCGACGGGATCGCGCGCAGCGTAAGCGGGCTGACCGATGCGGTGACCGCGCCGTTTTCGGACAAGGTGATCCGTCTGGGCGTCACGGGTCTTAGCCGGGCGGGCAAGACGGTTTTTATCACCTCGCTCGTGGCCAATCTGATGGACCGCGACCGCATGACCGGCCTGCGCGCCGCCTCAACCGGGGCGATCCGCACCGCCTATCTGCAGCCCCAGCCCGACGATACGATCCCGCGTTTTGCCTACGAGGATCATCTGGCCGCGATGACCGGCGCGCAGCCCTACTGGCCCGAAGGCACCCGCGCGGTCAGCGAGTTGCGCCTGTCGCTCCGCATGCAGCCCTCGGGCCTTCTCGGCACGATCCAGGGCGCGCGCACCGTCCATCTCGATATCGTGGATTATCCCGGCGAGTGGCTTCTGGACCTGTCACTCATCGACCGCGATTTCGCAGCATGGTCAGAGGATGCGCTTAAGCGGATCGAAGACCGTCCTGAGGCCGAGGACTTCCGCCGCGCTCTGGCCGAAACCGACCTGACCGCCCGCCTTGAAGAGCCCGCCGCCCAGCGCCTCGCCGCACAGTACACGGCCTATCTGCATGCGGCCCGCGCGGCGGGCTATTCGGACTGCACCCCGGGCCGCTTCCTTCTGCCGGGTGATCTGGCCGGATCGCCGGTCCTAACTTTCGCGCCGCTGCCGCCCATGCCGAACGCGCCGCGCAATTCGCTCGCCCGCGAATTCCAGCGCCGCTACGACAGTTACAAGCGCAACGTGGTGCGCCCGTTCTTTCGCGATCATTTCGCCCGCATCGACCGGCAGGTCGTGCTCGTGGACATCCTCGGGGCGATCCATGCCGGTCCTCCGGCGGTCGAGGATCTCCGGCGCGCGATGACCGACATCCTGACGGCCTTCCGCCCGGGCCGGAACGCGTTTCTCTCCCAAATCTTCGCAGGCCGCCGGGTCGAGCGGATCCTCTTCGCTGCGACCAAGGCAGACCATCTGCACCACTCCCAGCATCAGCAGCTGACCGATATCGCCGCCGCCCTGCTGCGCGACGCCAAGGATCGCGCGGATTTCGCGGGAGCCAAGACCAAAGCGCTGGCCATCGCCGCGCTTCGGGCCACGACCGAGGACCGGATCGACCACCAAGGCACACCGCTCGATGTAGTGCGCGGCACGCTGGCCTCGGGCAAACGCGCGGCGCTGCATCCCGGAGAGCTGCCCGAAGATCCCTCCCATCTGCTGGACCCCGCGCGGCAGGGGGCCGGCAAATGGCTCGATGCGGGCTATGAGGTGATGACCTTTTCACCGGCGGCCCTCAGCTTGAAACCGGGCGAGGGGCCTCCCCATATCCGCTTGGACACGGCGGCTGAGTTTTTGATCGGGGATCTGCTATGAGACAGATTTTTCTAGAAAAATCTGAAGCCCCAAAATCTTCTAGAAGATTTTGCGACGCCAGAATTTTCGATGAAAATTCTGCCGCCTCGAGGCAACGGTTATGAAAGGGCCTGTCCTCATCGATCTAGATGACGGCGCCTCGGGACAGCCCGAACCGACGCCCGCCGCCGCCCCGCCCGTGCCCGATCTCGTGCCCCGCCAGGCCAGTATGCAAAAGGCTGCGGCCTTGGCCGCAGCCCGGCCCTCGCCGCTGACGCGCTGGTTCTGGGGGCTGCTCGGCGCCTTGCTGACGCTGATCCTGTCTCTGACCGCCTGGTCCGCTCTGACCGCCCTGATCTCGTCCTCTCCGATCCTGGGGGCCATTGCCGCAGGCCTGACAGCCGCCCTGGCGCTTGTCTGTCTGGCCATCATCACCCGCGAGGCCGCCGCCCTCTTCCGGCTCGGCCGTCTCGACCGGATCCAGTCCGATGCCGGAGCCGCGCTTTCCAGTCGCGATCTGGGGCAGGCCCGCGTGGTCCTCGACGATCTCGAACGGCTCTATGCGGCGCGCCCTGATCTGGGATGGGGTCGTGAGCGGCTTGCCGAAAGGCGGGCCGACCCGCTCGACGCCGACGCGCTTCTGAGCCTCGCCGAAACGACCCTGCTTGAGCCTCTCGACCAGCGAGCCCGGCGCGAGGTCGAGGCCGCTGCCCGTCAGGTCGCGACCGTCACCGCGGTCGTGCCGCTCGCCTTTGCCGATGTCATCGCCGCGTTGACCTCGAATATCCGCATGATCCGCCGTATCGCCGAGATCTATGGCGGCCGCTCCGGCGCCTTGGGCGGCTGGCGGCTGACCCGGGCGGTCCTGTCCCATCTGGTGGCGACCGGCGCGGTGGCGGTCGGTGACGATCTGATCGGCTCGGTCGCGGGCGGGGGCGTGCTCTCGCGCGTCTCGCGCCGCTTCGGCGAAGGGGTTATCAACGGCGCGCTGACCGCCCGCGTCGGCGTGGCCGCCATCGAGGTCTGCCGCCCCTTACCCTTCATAGAGGCGCGCAAACCCTCTGTGACCCGCCTCGTCCAGCGCGCCCTGACCGGCCTTTTCGGCGGATCGAAGGACGCCGCCGATATGTGAGGGTGACAGCGCCGTCCTATACCCTACCTCAAACCGGACCGCAGGAGGCCCGCAATGGAATCGCTCGCAGCCGATCTAAGCACCATGGTGCGCACGCCCCTTCACGACAGCCATGTCGCGGCCATGCGCCGGATCGCGACCGAACAGACCCTTGAGCCCGGCGAATATCTCGTCCGGGCCGGCGATCCGGTCGACACGTTTCATTACCTCCTCGACGGCGAGGTCGAGGCCGTCAATCCTCGCACCAACAAGCGCTACGGCAATGCCACGCTTGGCCCGACCCAGTTCTTCGGCGAGGTCACGTTCCTGTCGGGCGGCAAGAACATGATGTCCGCCCGCGCGGTCCAGCCCAGCCGCCTTCTGTGCATCCCGCGCCAGGAAATGCTCGATCTGATGTCCCAGATCCCCGAGATGTCGGATATTATCATCACCGTCTTCTCCGCCCGCCGCCGCCGCCAGCTCGAGGAAGGCGATGCCTCCCTCACCCTCATCGGCGGAGAGATCAGCCGCGAGATCCGCGAGATCGCCATGTTCGCAGGCCGCAACCGCATCCCCTTCCGCGAGCTGACGCTAGGCGAACACGAGGCCGAGGCGCTCGCCCACCAATGCAAGATCGGCGACACCGAACCGGCTGTTCTCTTCGGCAAAACCGAGGTGCTCGAGGATCCGACCCCCGCCCGCGTGGCCGCTCGGCTGGGGCTCGCGCTCGATATCGACGAGGGAACGATCTTCGACACCCTCATCGTCGGCGGCGGCCCGGCCGGTGTCGCGGCGGGCGTCTATGCCGGGGCCGAAGGGCTCAGCGCGCTGGTCGCCGAGGATCTGACCATCGGCGGGCAGGCGGGCACGTCCTCCCGGATCGAGAACTACATGGGCTTTCCCACCGGCATCTCGGGCGCCGATCTGGTCTGGCGCGGCGAGGTGCAGGCGATGAAATTCGGCACCCGCTTCGCCGTCCCCCGCCGCGCCACCGCCATCGACAAACGCGAGGACGGCACCTTCTGCACCACCTTCAGCGACGGCACCGAAGCCTGCGCCCGCTCGGTCATCGTGGCCACCGGCGTGCAATACCGCCGCCTGCCCATCGACCGCCTCGAAGAGTTCGAGGGCCATGGCATCTATTACGCCGCCACCGATATCGAGGCGCGCTATTGCAAGGACACCGAGGTCGTCATTATCGGAGGAGGCAATTCGGCGGGGCAGGCGGCGATGTTCCTCTCGCGCTCGGCCAGCCATGTGCACCTGCTGGTGCGCGGCCCGTCGCTCGCTGCCTCGATGTCGGATTACCTCTTCTCCCGGCTCGACGCCGATCCGGCGATCACCATCCACTACCAGACGCAAATGACCGGCCTCGAAGGGGACGACACGCTCGAGGCGATCACCATCCGCGACCGGGCCGCTGGGGAGAACTGGCGCCTCAAGACCCGCGCGGCGTTCATCATGGTGGGCGCGGCGCCCAACACGGACTGGCTCGCCGATATGGTCCAGCTCGACGACAAGGGTTTCGTCTGCACAGGCGAGGTGATCGGCAAACCGTCCGGCTACGAGACCTCCGAGCCGGGGATCTTTGCGGTCGGCGACGTGCGCGCCGGATCGGTTAAGCGGGTGGCCTCCGCCGTGGGCGAAGGGTCGGTCGTCATCTCGAAAGTTTGGGAGTGGATCGACAGCCAGGATCAGAAGACCTGACCGGACGCCTTGCGTGTCATCAGGCTGGCATAGGGCGGCACCATCGTGCCGCAGACCAGCGCTGTGAGAACGCGCGGCACCGGCCCGATCTGCGACAGCGGGAACAGCGCCCGGTTGCGCAAGAGGGGCAGCCACCGGCTATCGGATTGATATTGCGGTGTGAATGCCCAGCTCATCGCCTGATAGATCTGCACATGCCAGCGCCGCGCCATCGCGTAGGACTGCAGCGCATCGCCGATATCGTGACGGTCCAGCGCCAATGCCAGCGCCATCGCATCGAGAAGCGCCATATTGGCCCCCTGACCCAGCTGCGGGCTGGCCCGGTGCGCCGCATCGCCGATGATCGCCAGCCGCTCGGCATAGGGGCGCGTTAGCGTGCCGTGTCCATAACGGGCCATCGTCATCTGATCGGTATCGGTAATCTGCTCCACGAAAGGCATCGCCTCGGGCCAGAGCGCCGCCACCTCGTCCCGCCATGCGCCCAGCCCGCCTTCGCGCCAGGCCTCATGATCATGCGCGGGCAGCGACCAGAAGATCGCCGCCTTCTGCCCGTCCTCTCCGGGCAGCGTCCCGCACGGCAACACCCCGATCATCCGGCTGGCTTTGCGGTAAACCTGGCTCAGCTGCGCCTGCGGCAGCACATCCGGCACCCAATCGACCGTCCCCCAAACCGCGCCGTAGGGCAGGGGCCGCGAGCGTAGTGGTGACAGCTCCGACCCCGCACCGGTCGCATCCACGACCAGATCGAAGGTCTCCGTCTCGCCCGAGGCCAGCGTCAGCTGCCCGTTCTCGGCTGCCGTCACCCGCGCGCCCGAGACCAACTCGATCCCCCGCGCGCGCACCGCCTCCATCAGCGCATCGAACAGGCTCGCCCGGTGGATCCCAAGCCCGAACCGCGCCCCGCCGCCGCGATCGTAGTGTACATCCAGCACGCGCCGCCCGCTGCCCGCCTCGTGCCCCAGCATCCGCGTGATCCGGTTGCCTGCCTCTCGCGCGGCCTCCCCTGCGCCGATCTCGTCCAGCACCGCCTGTCCCACGGGTTGGATCACCAACCCCGATCCGACAGGCGCGGGCGCCTCGAACCGGTCGAACAGCGTCACCCGGTGCCCGCGATCCGCCAGCAAGGCCGCCGCCGCCAGCCCGCCGATCCCGGCGCCTGCAATCGCTATCCTGAACTCTGCCGTGCCGGTCCTTCCAGGCGCCGATGTCGCCCGATCGCCAAAGCCCGTCAAGCCGCCACTGGACGCGTCCCGATCCGCCTTCTATAACGCGCGCAATATGCATCACACCGCCCGCATCATTCGAATTATATCCCCGGCGCTCTGATCCGATGAGCTGCCGGGCCAAGGCGCTGAGATCCGTCGCGCCGTCCCTCCAGATCCCCGATCCGCTACCGTAAGGACGCCCGACATGTGCGCCGAGACCGCGACCACGCCCGACTACAAATCCACGCTGAACCTGCCCCAGACCGACTTTCCCATGCGCGCGGGCCTGCCCAAGCGCGAGCCTGACTGGCTGGCCCGCTGGGACCGGCTGCGCGTCTACGACCGCCTGCGCGAGAAAGAGGGCCGCGAGAGCTTTACTCTCCATGACGGGCCGCCCTATGCCAACGGGCATCTACATATCGGTCACGCGCTCAACAAGATCCTCAAGGATATGGTCGTCCGCTCCCGCCAGATGATGGGTTACAACGCGCGCTACGTGCCCGGCTGGGACTGCCACGGCCTGCCGATCGAATGGAAGATCGAGGAGAAATACCGCCAGAAGGGCCGCGACAAGGACGCGGTCCCGGTGCTCGAGTTCCGCCAGGAATGTCGCGACTTCGCCGCCGGATGGGTCGACATCCAGCGCGAGGAATTCCAGCGCCTCGGCATCACCGGCAACTGGGACGATCCGTACCTCACGATGAACCACCACGCCGAACGCGTCATCGCCGAAGAGTTCCAAACCTTCCTGATGAACGGCACGCTCTATCAGGGCTCCAAACCCGTCATGTGGTCCCCGGTCGAGAAGACCGCGCTCGCCGAGGCAGAAGTGGAGTACCATGACCGTCAGGTCGATGCGGTGTGGGTAAAGTTTCCTATAGTGAAAACCGGTCTCACGTCCGAAAAACTCGATAGAGAGATTGCCGCCCGTAAGACGTTCTTGGCCGCTGAAAGTAGTGCTTACAGTCCGCAAGAAGAGGCGAAGAATCGTCGAGATCTACCTCTTGCATCTACTCAAGTTGTCATTTGGACGACAACGCCTTGGACCCTACCATCTAACCGTGCCATCTGCTTCGGTCCTGATATTGCCTACGGTCTATATGAGGTCACTGAAACACCGGAGGAGTGCTGGGCGACTAAGGGTGATAAATACTTAATCGCTGATAACCTCGTCTCTGAAGTCATGACCGCTGCTCGTTTGGAGCACGATCAGTGGACTCGCGTGCGCGATGTTGCTGCAGATGAGTTAGATGACTTGGCGTGCGCTCATCCCTTGCGGTCTGCTTCGGACAGTTGCGAATGGGACTTCGACGTCCTTCTCCTTCCCGGCGATCACGTCACAGACGACGCAGGCACCGGCTTCGTCCACACTGCACCTGCACATGGTGATGACGATTATCAGATCGGTTTGAAGCACAACTTACCGATGACCTACAATGTCGAGGCCGACGGTACCTACCGAAGCGACCTGCCGCTCTTCGGCGGCGAAGCGATCATCAAGCCGAACGGCAAACCCGGCGGCGCAAACAAGGCCGTCATGGACAAGCTGGTCGAAGTCGAAGCCCTTCTCGCCCGTAAGCGCATCACGATTTCTGACGCCCATAGCTGGCGCTCCAAAGCCCCGGTTATCCGCCTGAACCGCCCCCAATGGTTCGCCGCCATCGACCGCCCCGTCGGCGACGGGCAAGACACCTACGGAAAGACGATCCGCGAACGGGCGCTCACCTCCATCGACGAGCTGGTCACATGGACCCCCAAGACCGGCCGCAACCGCCTTTATTCGATGATCGAGAACCGCCCCGACTGGGTGCTCTCGCGCCAGCGCGCCTGGGGCGTGCCGCTCACCTGCTTCACCCGCAAAGGCGCCCAGCCGACCGATCCGGACTTCCTGCTGCGCGACGCCGCCGTCAACGCCCGCATCACCGAGGCCTTCGAGGCCGAGGGCGCCGACGCCTGGTACGCCGACGGCGCCAAGGAGCGGTTCCTCGCGGGTGACCACAACCCCGACGACTACGATCAGGTCTTCGACATCCTCGACGTCTGGTTTGATTCTGGTTCCACCCACGCCTTCGTCCTGCGCGACCGCGCGGACGGCACCGAGGACGGCATCGCCGACGTCTATCTGGAAGGCACCGACCAACATCGCGGCTGGTTCCACTCCTCCATGCTGCAAGCCTGCGGCACCAAGGGCCGCGCGCCCTATCGCGCTGTTGTCACCCACGCCTTCACGCTCGACCAGAAGGGTAACAAGATGTCCAAGTCGCTCGGCAACACGATCGTGCCGGACGAGGTGGTCAAGCAATACGGCGCCGACATCCTGCGTCTCTGGGTCGCCCAGACCGACTATGTCCACGACCACCGCATCGGCCCCGAGATCCTCAAGGGCGTGGCCGACAGCTACCGGCGCCTGCGCAACACAATGCGTTTCCTCCTCGGCTCTTTGCCCCAGACGGCCCCCGAAAAACCCGCCGACCTGCCCGAGCTCGAACAATGGGTCCTCCACCGCCTCGCCGAGATCGATTTGGCGGTGCGCGAGGGCTACAAGGCCTACGACTTCCAAACGGTGTTCCGCACGGTTTTCGACTTTGCCACGCTGGACCTCTCGGCCTTCTATTTCGACATCCGCAAGGACGCGCTCTACTGCGATGGCGAGACAGAGCGCAGGCAGGCCTCCCTCTGGGTACTCGAGCAGATCTACCAGCGCCTGACCACCTGGCTCGCCCCGATCCTCGTCTTCACAATGGAGGAAGTCTGGCTCGAACGGCACCCTGAGGACGACGCCTCGGTTCACCTGCAGGACATGCCCGACACGCCGCAGGACTGGCGCAACGACGCGCTCGCCGCCAAATGGCAGGAGATCCGCACGGTCCGCCGCGCCGTCACCGGCGCGCTCGAGATCCAGCGCCAGGACAAAACCATCGGCTCCTCTCTCGAGGCGGCCCCGGTCGTCCATGTCAGCGCCGAGCAGGCCGAGATCCTCAAGACTGTCCCCTTCGAGGATATCTGCATCACCAGCGATCTTCAGATCACCACCGATCCCAGCCCCGCCGAGGCCTTCCGCATGCTCGAGGCCGACGGCGTCGGCGTGGTCTTCGAGAAAGCCCATGGCCAGAAATGCCAACGCTGCTGGAAGATCCTCCCCGATGTCGGCCTGCATGCCCATGAAGGTGTATGCGGTCGCTGTAACGAGGCGCTGGGTTAGGGCTCAAGGAAAGAGGGGCGCGCCCGACCCTGGGTGGGCGCGGCTCAACCTTTCAGCGCGTACAAAGCAAGAGGTTTGTCTCTATCGGCCCGGAAACAAGCCGAAGGCGCCGGGCCAGCGGCGGCCCGTCTCGGCGGGCTGGCGCTTTGCCATCTCTCGCTGACCTCAGAGCGAAGATGTAAGTGGCACCATAAAAGGTGCCTCGCATATGCGGGCCAGCGCCATCCCACGGGCCGCCGCTGGCCCAGCTCAGGCTATCTTTAGCTGGCCAGCTTGACGCTCATCTCAGTTGCCCGATCTAACCTCCCATGACCGATGCCGACATCGCCGCGACCCTCCGCGCCTTCGCTCTTCAGCGCGGCGCGGACAAAACCTTCTGCCCGTCCGAAGTCGCCCGCGCGCTGGCCGGGGATTGGCGTCCCTTGATGCCGCGGATCAGGGAAATCGCAGCCGCGATGCCCGATCTCAAAGCCACGCAGAAAGGCCAAACCGTCGATCCTGTAACCGCTACCGGCCCGATCCGCCTAAGCCTCGCCTAGGACCGCTCGGTCAGCTGCTGCATAGGTCCGGCAAGGATCAGATAGATCGAGAGAACCACAAGCGCCGTCACGACGCCTCCGCCGCTTTCGAAGTTGTTCCACGCCGCCACCCCGGCCAGCGCCGTCCAGATCCCGGCCGCGGGCAGCGTCACCGCGCGCCAGCGCGCCGTCCGCACCGGATGCACGAACTTGATCGGCAGGAACATCGCCACGGCCAGAACCGTCACGATCATCAGGCAGGCCCACCAAGACGGCTCGACCGCGAAAAGCACCAGCACAGCCATGTTCCAGCAGCCCGGAAAGCCGGAAAAGGAATTGTCCCGCATCTTCATCCGCGTATCGGCGAAATACATCGCCGAGGTGAAGGTGATGATAATGATCGCCAGCCAGCCCGACCAGCCATCCATTAGTCCGCTCGCATAAAGCGCATAGGCCGGGATGAAGACATAGGTCAGGTAATCGATGATCAGATCAAGCAGGACGCCGTCGAACTCTGCCGCGTTCTTCTTGACGTCATAGCGCCGGGCCAGCGGTCCATCGATTCCGTCGACCGCAAAGGCAACGACGAGCCATAGGAACATGATATCCCATTTCGCGTCGACCGCCGCGAGCATTGCCAACATCGCGAAGACCGCGCCGCTTGCGGTCAAAAGATGGACGGCCAGCGCTTTGCGTTCGGGGGTCATGAAAGAGGATATCATGAGTTGAAAAGATCTCGATCTAGGGGTCCGGTCGAAATCGGCCCTTCCGGTTCGGTTTGCAAGCCATTCCTGTTCATCTTGTCCAGTTAACCAAATTTCCACCGACCAGATACCGACGCAATACCGACCGGATACCGAACCCCCGATTTGCCGTTAACCGGACCGTACGCTGGTGTAAGAAGAGCGATCTGTCAGGACCGGGGATGGGCCTTCTCATAGACCTCCATCAACCGCGCCGTATCGACCGCCGTATAGATCTGCGTTGTGGACAGGGACGCATGCCCAAGCAGATCCTGAATGGCGCGCAGATCCCCACCGGCAGAGAGCAGATGCGTCGCGAAGGAATGGCGCATCGCATGCGGCGTCGCCGTCGCGGGCAGGCCAAGCTGGGCGCGCACATCGGCCATAACCTTTTGAATAAGCCTGCGATTCAGCGCACCGCCTCTCGCTCCGCGAAAGAGGGGCAACGTGGGCTCAAGATCGAACGGGCAAAGCGCGACATAGCGATCCACCGCCGTTCGGGCGGCGGGCAGAACCGGGACGATCCGCTCCTTCTGGCCTTTTCCCAGAATGCGCAAGCCCGGCGGCAACGGCACATCGGCCCCCGTCAAACCCAGCGCTTCGGAGATTCGCAAGCCGCATCCGTAAAGCAGCGTCACCACGGCCACATCGCGTGCCGCGACCCAGTCATCCTGCCCCTGCAACGCAATCGTGTCGATCATATCCCGCGCGCCGTCCGGCGTCAGCGGGCGCGGCAGGCGAGGTGGCGCTTTCGGGGAGCGGGCCGATAAAATCGCTGTAGGATCAAAGTCTTCACGGACGGCCAGCCAGCGCGTAAAGCTTTTGACCGCCGACAGCTTGCGCGCCAGCGACCGAGCGCCGATCCCGCGCTGTCGCTCATGGGCCATCCAGGACCGCATGTCGCGAAGCGAAAGGTTAACGATACCGGCCAAACCGTCCCTTTCGCCGCGATGATGCGTTAAGAATTCCAAAAAGCCTGTCAGATCAGTGCAATAGGCGGAAACCGTATGAGCGGAGGCACTCTTGATTGATCTCTCATGATCCAGCCAGCTCTCCAAAGCATCGCGTAATCCCGGCGAGATCAGCATGCGCTCAGATCATCCAGCGCCGCACCGACCGCTCGACCACACCGCCGAAAAACTCCAGAAGATCAGTGCCTTGCTGCGGAATGAATCGGCTCTCGTCTTCCGAGGCCAAAGCCAGAAGACCCGGCCGCCGATCACCTCCGAAGTCCAGCTTCAGACATGCCTCCGAGCGCTGATGCGGCCCCTCGTCCCCGAACAATCCCCCCGCCCGAGGCGCCAGTTTCCTCAGCGTCACAGGCCGAAGCGGCGCATCCCGTCCCTGACCGATATAGCCTTTGACAAAGCCTGCGTCGGAGCGAAGTAGAACACTGGATTTATCTGTAAAATCAGGATCCTGAAGGGTATCTTCCTCAAGGACCAGACGGATCGCATTGACGCGGAGGATCTCTTTCACATCCCCGCCTAGATCCTCGAGAAACTCCGAAAATGTCGTGGCGCTCAGCAGTCCGAGGATCGCGCGGTGCACCTGATTGGTGCCGGCCAAATTGTCGTAGGCCGCCGCGATGACCGACTTGTGCGCCTCTTCGAGACGGTCGAGCCGATGCTCGAGCCGCTCCATCGCAACCCCCCGTAAATCAACGATATTTCCGCCCATCTCATCGGCCTTGGTATCGACCAAAGCCCGCATGACGTCGGGATCGTCCAGTAAAAGCGCGGGATCGGCCAAGATCCTCTCGCGCAGACTCGTTTCTAGCGTCGCGGAATGCGTCGTGCTCATATCCTGCCTCTCGATCTGCCGGGTTTGCCCCAGTCAATTGAGAGGCAGGATAGAAACGGGCGACTCTCCTGTCCAGCAAAGCCGCCTTTGCGGAAAAAGTTGCGGCTTTTGCGCCTCAGAGGATCGATTGGCCGGTCTTTGCCCAGTCCTTCAGGAACCCATCAAGACCCTTATCTGTAAGGATATGATCGGCCATTTTCCGGATTACGGCAGGCGGCGCGGTTGCCACATCCGCGCCGATCTTGGCGCATTCGCTCATATGGTTGGCCGACCGGATCGAGGCGGCGAGGATCTGCGTCTCGAACCCGTAATTGTCGTAAATCTCGCGAATGTCTGAGATCAGATCGAGCCCGTCGAGATTGATATCGTCGAGGCGTCCGATGAAAGGTGAGATGAAAGTGGCGCCGGCCTTGGCGGCAAGCAAGGCCTGATTGGCGGAAAAACAAAGGGTTACGTTCACCATATGACCGTCGTCGGTCAGGCTGTTGCACGCTTTCAGCCCGTCCCAGGTCAGCGGCACCTTGATCGCGATATTGTCCGCGATCTTAGCCAATTCTTTACCTTCTGCGATCATACCGTCGGAATCGGTCGCCACCGTTTCGGCCGAAACCGGTCCATCGACCAGGTCGCAGATTTCCTTGGTGACTTCCTTGATGTCGCGACCGGACTTCATGATGAGGGAGGGGTTTGTCGTCACACCATCCACGATACCAAGATCCTTGAGATCGCGGATGTCGTCTATCTCGGCGGTATCTACGAAAAATTTCATGGCAGCGATCTCCATTCGATGAATTGGCATTTCCTCGCCCCAGCGTTTACCTGAGCTCTACCGGGCCGGAAAGCCCCGCGACGAAGGCATCGAATGGACGGTTTTTTCCATCAGGGGGATCTTGTCAGCGTTCTGACCACGCAGCCGCTTGGGCGTGCGCTTGACTACAAGTCGCCTGAAGGCGGGTGCCAGCTTGGCGCATTCGTGGAAGTGCCGCTTGGTCCCCGCAAGGTCATCGGTGTCGTCTGGGGCAAAGGGCGGGGCGACTACGATATTTCGAAGATCCGCTCGGTGATCCGCGTGCTGGACGCAGCCCCCATGCGCGAGGAAATGCAGACTTTTCTCACCCGTGCCGCCGACTACACACTGACGCCGCTCCCCGCCATGCTGCGTCTTGCAACGCGAGCGCCCGGCCTCGGGGATCCGCCTTCTATGCGGCAGATCTACCGGTTGGGAGAGGGAGTTCCGCCCCGGATGACCGAGGCGAGGACACGCGTTCTCGACACGCTCAAGGAATACGGCGGTCTTGGTTTCACGCTCAAGGAACTAGCTGACGCAGCGGATGTGACGTCCTCGGTGGTCAAAGGTCTCCTGCAAAGCGGTGCTGTCATCGAAGAAGCCGCCCCACGGGACGTGCCCTATCCGCGTCTTGACCCCGATCTGGCCGGGAAGGATCTGACCAAGGATCAGGCCACCGGATCAGAGCGACTTATCTCAGCGGTCCGATCCGGCTCCTACGGCACGACCCTCCTTAAAGGCGTCACCGGATCCGGCAAGACGGAGGTTTATCTCGAAGCTGTCGCCGCTTGCCTCGCGCAGAATAGGCAAGCCCTTGTTCTACTGCCCGAAATCGCGCTGACGGCAGAGTTCCTGACCCGTGTCGAAGCGCGGTTCGGCGCGCAGCCCGCTGAATGGCATTCCGGTGTCACGATGACGGAGCGGCGGCGGCTTTGGCGCATGGTCGGGCAGGGCGGCGCGCAGCTGATCGTCGGTGCCCGATCGGCGCTCTTTCTGCCCTATCGCGATCTTGGTCTGATTGTGGTCGATGAGGAACACGACACCTCCTACAAGCAGGAGGACGGGGTCCTCTACAACGCCCGCGACATGGCGGTGCTACGGGCGTCGATCAATGCAGCTCACGTCATTCTTGCTTCGGCGACGCCGTCGCTGGAAAGCTGGGTCAACGCCGATAGCGGGAAATACGACCGGATCGAGCTGACCTCCCGCTTCGGTCCCGCAACAATGCCTGCGATGCGGGCGATCGATATGCGGGTCGAAGACATGCCTGCGACAAGCTGGATTTCTCCCAGTCTTCGAACGGCGGTGAACACACGGCTCGAGAGGTCCGAACAATCGCTCCTCTTTATCAATCGCAGGGGATATGCGCCGGTTACGCTGTGCCGTGCCTGCGGCCAGCAGGTCGGATGTGATCATTGCGATGCGCGGTTGGTCGAGCACCGATTTCTCAAGCGGCTGGTCTGCCACCAATGCGGGGAGAGTCGGCCCATTCCCACGACCTGTCCATCCTGCGGGGCAGAGGATCGTCTCGCCCCGATCGGGCCTGGTGTCGAACGTCTGGCTGAGGAAAGCGCAGCCCTGTTCCCCGACGCCCGTATCGCGGTTCTGTCATCGGACCTTTACGGAAGCGCGCGGCATCTCAAAGCCCAGATCGAGATGATCGCGGCCGGGGGCGCCGATGTCATCATCGGAACGCAACTCGTTGCAAAGGGGCATAACTTTCCAAACCTGACGCTTGTCGGGGTGATCGATGCCGATCTCGGACTTCAGGGCTCCGACCTGAGGGCAGCTGAGCGCACCTTTCAACTCATGCGGCAGGTCGCGGGGAGGGCCGGGCGGTCCGAAGTGCCGGGCGAGGCCTTACTGCAGACCTATCAGCCTGAACATCAGGTCATTCAGGCCATCCTGACCGGCGAGGAAGAGACCTTCTGGCGTGCCGAGGCCGATGAGCGACGTCTTGCAGGGATGCCGCCCTTCGGGCGGATGGCGGGAATCGTTCTGTCCTCTCCAGATATTCAGGATGTCTTCGATCTGGGACGTGCTATGGCCCGGCAAACCGACCCTTTGCGCGCTATCGGCGCTGACGTCTTCGGGCCTGCGCCAGCCCCTATCGCGCGCATTCGCGGGCGACATCGCGTCCGGCTTCTCGTAAAGGCTGCAAAAGGCGCTCCGATCCAGAAAGCGTTGGCTGAATGGTCGGGGCAGTTTCGTCTCAAAGGCGAGACGCGAATGTCCATCGATATCGATCCGCAGGGTTTTCTCTGACCCTATCTTTTGACCGATCCGAGGGGTAGAGCGGTCTCCATGAAGACCGTTCACATCACAGAAACGCACCGACTGCCGGTCTGGCAACGTCCGATTACCTTGCTTTTTCTGATGTCGGCAGCGATGCCGGTCGCCTTTTCGACTTGGAGCGCATTGCTGAATAATTTTGTGGTCGATGTCGCCGATTTCGATGGAGCGGATATCGGCTGGCTTCACACCATACGAGAGATCCCGGGGTTCCTTGCAATCGGTGTCATCGCGATCCTGCTCTTCATGCGAGAGCAGATCTTGGGGCTGGTATCACTCATGCTGCTTGGGGTTGCGACTGCGCTAACGGCTCAGTTTCCGACGATGGGCGGCATTCTGACGATCACGCTTCTCAGCTCAATCGGCTTTCACTACTACGAGACGGTCAACCAATCGCTCCAGCTGCAATGGATTGAAAAGGATCGCGCGCCACAGGTTCTCGGCTGGCTGATCTCGGCCGGGTCGGGCGCGACGTTGATCGCGTACCTCCTGATTATCGGAACATGGGAGCGCTTCGACCTCGATTATAGTCTTGTCTACTGGATTGCAGGTGGGTTCACGGCTCTTGTCGCTCTCTTCTGCCTCTTTGCCTACCCGCAGTTCGAAGGGAAAGACGCGCAGCGTCGACAGATGGTGCTGCGCAAACGGTACTGGCTCTACTACTCGCTTCAGTTCATGTCGGGCGCACGCCGTCAGATCTTTGTCGTCTTCGCTGGCTTCATGATGGTCGAACGGTTCGGCTATGCCGTGCACGAGATCACGGCTCTCTTTCTGACGACGCTGATTGCCAACATGCTTGTCGCGCCCTTTCTTGGGCGACTGGTTCAGGTTTTCGGCGAGCGGCGCGCTCTGATCTTTGAATATACCGGGCTGGCAGCGGTCTTTCTTGCCTATGCCGGTGTCTATTTCCTTGAATGGAGCGCTGCGGTGGCCGCTGTGCTTTACGTGGTCAACCACCTGTTCTTCAGCCTCGCACTGGCGATCAAGACGTACTTTCAGAAGATCGCTGATCCGTCTGACATCGCGCCGACGGCAGCGGTTGCCTTCACGATCAATCATATTGCCGCGGTCTTTTTGCCTGTCCTTCTGGGCCTTCTCTGGCTGGCCTCGCCCGGGCTGGTGTTCCTGTCGGCCGCCGCGATGGCTGGTATTTCGCTTGGTCTGTCACTGCTTATCCCTCGGCATCCCGTTCCTGGGCACGAAACGATCCTTAGGGGGCCTGTTGCGGCGGCAGCCGAGTAGAATCCTGGCAGGCGGTCCCTATATCTAAGCGAACAAAGATGGAGCGCTGCGATGTTTACCCTGACCCGCAAAAAGACCGAGATGATTTCGGCTGACAAGGCCCTTTCCGGGCGATCCGAACCGATCCCGACGGCTGACACTCATTTCGTTAACGGGCGCCCCCTGACGCTCGACGTTCCCGAAGGACTGGAAGTCGCGGTCTTCGGGATGGGATGTTTTTGGGGAGTTGAGCGCATGTTCTGGACGTTGGAAGGCGTCTGGCTGACCATCGTGGGCTACGGCGCAGGCTTCACGCCGAACGCGACCTACGAAGAAGTGTGTTCGGGCATGACGGGTCACAACGAAATCGTTCGCGTGGTCTACGATCCAGATGTGATCTCTTACGAGTCGCTTCTAAAGGTCTTCTGGGAAGGGCACGACCCCACGCAGGGCATGCGGCAAGGCAATGATCGGGGCACCCAGTATCGCTCGGGGATCTACTATACCACGCCTGAGCAGAAGCGCCTGGCTGACGCCACGAAGGCAGATTTCGAGACACGCCTTGCCCAAGCGGGATATGGAACAATTACGACCGAGATCGAGCCGGCTTGCGAGTTCTTCATGGCTGAAGGGTATCATCAGCAATATCTGGCAAAGAATCCTGCGGGCTATTGCGGGATCGGAGGGACAGGCGTCACCTGCCCGATCGGGACAGGAGCGTGAGCGAAGCTTTGGGCCGTAGGTCGCAATGACAACCTTTACGGCCTTCACCTCGGTCCCGAGCCAGGCAGCAGCGGAAAAGTTGGGGGAGACACTCGAGGCGCTTAATCCCGAACCGCTGGGCATCGGGGTTTTCGAGATTGAGGATGGCAGCGGTCTTTGGGAGGTAGGAGCATATTTCACAGCTCCGCCCGATCATGCAGGGTTGGCCTTGCTCGCGACCCTTCATGAGGCCAAGGACTTCGTTGTTTCGGAATTGCCCAAGACTGACTGGGTGGCGAAGGTGCGCCGCGATCTCGCGCCGGTCGAGGCCGGGCGCTTCTTTCTCTATGGCAGCCATGACGCAGATAAACTGCCTCCCGAGCGGATCGGTCTGCTGATTGATGCAGCGATGGCGTTTGGCACTGGGCATCACGGTACAACGCTGGGATGTTTGCTGGCCCTGGACCGGCTCGGTCGTAGCGGCTTCGTTCCGAAGCGAATCGCTGATGTCGGATGCGGCACTGCTGTGCTCGCTATGGCCGCGGCAAAGCTCTGGAAACAGAGTGTTCTTGCAAGTGACATCGATCCTGTGGCGGTGGATGTTGCCGAGGCCAATATCAAGGCTAATGGTCTGACCGAGTTGGTCCAAACGGCCGAGGCTGCAGGTTTCCCGCCGTCCGATGAAGCCCGCGATAACTCGTTCGATCTTGTTTTTGCCAATATTCTCAAGGGCCCTCTCATTGCACTTGCTCCGGATATGTCTCAAAATATCGGCCAAGGGGGACGCCTCATCCTGTCCGGTCTATTGCGAGAACAGCAGGCTGAAGTGTTGGAATGCTACGAAAAAAACGGGTTCGTCCTTGAGGCGGAAGACCCAATCGGAGACTGGTCGACCTTGACGCTCACAAGAAGTTGAGGCTTTCTAGAAGAACTAGTAACCGCCGCCGCGCCACACAAAAGTCGTATTTGGGGATATGATTTCGTGAGTTGGGTGTGGGGGCCTTTAATTTTGGAGAGTAAATATGACTGCCAGTCATCTCCAATTCGAGAAACGAGTGAAGCGACTTCACCGTCGGCACGAGCGTATGGCCCGTGCGGGTGTTGTTCACGCCGTGGGCAAGGATGGGCTTATTATGTCTCGTCCGCGCCGGACGTCACTTCGGTTTCCGGTGCGTGGTGTTGTTTGGCTCGCGATCTTCCTGTTCATGATCAAAGCGTTCCTTCTCTTTCATCACGGACAGGCCGGATACGATCAGCGTGTCAGCCAGCTTGTTGAAGGAACCGCCTTTGAAAAGGCGGGGGCTTTCGTTCTTGATGCGGATCCGGTGTCAGGGTGGCTTGCATCGCAGATGAACCGGTATCTGTCCGGAGCACCTGCAGCAGAAGACACCCCGATCGCCATCGTCGACGAAGATCTTTAGATCTTTTCCACGATAAGATGGATGAAGCCGCGCCTGAGAAGGCGCGGTTTTTCTTTAGTGGCGACCGATCATGTCGAGGTCGGTGACACTCAGTCCGATATCGTAAAGCTCGCGATCGCTAAATTTTGCGAATGCGGTACGAGCAAGTCGGCGATCGTTCCAGGTCCGAACGGAGCGGAATACGCGGCCCATCGTGAGTGTTGTCATTATATTATCCTAGCGGCTCGATATTTCTCTTCAGAACGCCGCGCTAGACAAAATATTCAGGCCTGAATAGCAGCTTTTTTTGCATGGAATATATGCACGTTCTGCATGGCAGGAATACGACAACGCTTCTCCCTGAAGCGACGTGCAATTCAGCATTCGAGCCAATGCCATCCTGTCTATATGGTTTCGAATGTTCACTTTTCGTGCTAGCGTCTCGTAAAAATGAGAACGAGCGAGGCTGAGCATGCGGATTATCGGGATCGATCCCGGCTTGCGAACCATGGGATGGGGGATCGTCGAGCCGATGGGTGGCAGCCGACTTGTTTTTATCGCAAGTGGTATTTGCAAGTCCGGTGAAGGCTCTTTGGCGGACCGGCTTTTGCGTCTCCATGATGGTCTGGCCGACGTCATAGAGCAGTTCGCGCCGGACGAGGCTGCGGTCGAAGAGACATTCGTCAACAAAGACGCCCGCGCAACGTTGAAACTTGGACAGGCACGGGGAGTTGCGATGCTTGTTCCGGCCAAGGCGGGCCTGCCCGTGAGCGAGTATGCCCCGAATACCGTCAAGAAGACTGTGGTCGGAGTTGGACATGCGGAGAAGCGGCAGGTCATCCACATGATTAGGCTTCAGCTTCCCGCCGCTGCACCGCAAACCCATGATGAAGCAGATGCTTTGGCGATCGCGATCTGTCACGCGCATCATCGGGCGAGCCATAGCCAATTGACCGATGCCTTGAGGAAAGCGGCGGGATGATCGGGCGGCTGAGTGGGCGGCTCGATTACCGCTTTGACGATCACGTCCTGATCGATGTCGGCGGTGTCGGCTATATCGTCTACGTCTCTGACCGTACTCGCATGTCTCTTCCTGAAACCGGGCAGGCAGTGTCGCTCTTTACCGATCTTTTAGTTCGCGAAGATCTGCTGCAGCTCTTTGGATTTTCGAGCCTTGTCGAGAAGGAATGGCATCGGCTTTTGATGGGAGTGCAAGGGATCGGGGCGAAGGCATCGATGGCCATTCTAGGGGCGATCGGACCCGAAGGGGTCGGGCAGGCCATCGCGCTTGGAGACTGGTCTTCGATCGCCGTCGCGAAGGGTGTCGGTCCGAAGACGGCGCAAAGAGTGGTGAATGAGCTCAAGGATAAGGCGCCGGGTGTCATGGCCATGGCGACCGGACCTGCCGCGCCTCATCCAAGCACCGACGTGCTCGTGGAGGCGGCATCGCCCCCAACGCCCCAGACCGATGCAGCGGCACAGGCAGAAGCGTTGTCGGCTCTCGGCAATCTCGGCTATACGCCGGCTGATGCCACCCGCGCGATCGCGGAGGTTCTTGTGGAAGAGCCCGATGCCGGTACGTCGGACCTCATCCGCGCCGCCTTGCGCCGTCTTGCTCCTAAGAGCTAGGACCTTTGCATGAGTCTCGACCCAGATCCGACGATGCGCCCGGACAGCCTGCCCGGAGATGCCGACCGAGCGTTGCGGCCTCAGCGATTGGACGAGTTCATTGGTCAGGCAGAAGCGCGAGCCAATCTTGCCATCTTTATCGCATCCGCCCGGCAGAGGGGCGAAGCGATGGACCATACGCTTTTCCATGGACCGCCTGGGCTGGGCAAAACCACGCTGGCTCAGATCATCGCCCGGGAGCTTGGTGTCAATTTTCGGATGACGAGCGGACCTGTGCTTGCGAAAGCAGGGGATCTTGCGGCAATTCTGACTAATTTGGACGCACGGGACGTCCTGTTCATCGATGAGATCCATCGACTTAATCCGGTTGTAGAGGAGGTGCTTTATCCTGCGCTAGAGGATTTCGAGCTTGATCTGGTGATCGGGGAAGGACCTGCAGCCCGCACAGTTCGGATTGAGCTTCAGCCTTTCACGCTGATCGGGGCCACGACCCGAATGGGCCTTCTGACGACGCCCTTACGCGACCGTTTTGGGATCCCCACTCGTTTGCAGTTCTATTCGGTCGATGAGCTTCACGCCATCGTATCGCGTGGCGCGACGCTGCTTGGCGTATCTGCCGATGATGGAGGTGCGCGAGAGATTGCCAGACGCGCCCGCGGCACGCCCCGTATCGCAGGCCGACTGCTGCGGCGAGTAGTCGATTTCGCGATTGTCGAGGGGGATGGACATGTCAGCGAAGCTTTGGCCAATGGCGCTTTAACCCGTCTCAGTGTGGACGATCTTGGGCTTGATGGTGCGGACCGAAAGTACCTTCGGATCATTGCCGAGAACTACGGAGGTGGGCCTGTCGGGGTTGAAACCCTATCAGCGGCCATGAGTGAAAGTCGGGACTCGATCGAAGATGTAATCGAGCCGTTCCTGCTACAGGAAGGTCTGATTGAAAGAACGCCGCGCGGGCGCAGATTGGCGCCACGCGCATGGAGACATCTTGGCCTCGATGCGCCTGTCCGTGACAAGGATTTGTTCGAATGACATCCGCGCTGCCCTCGCAAGATCAGCCGCCTTCGTTGTCTGCCGAGGACGTTGAAGCGCTGTTCGTCCGAGGGGATGGGCGGTACGCCTTCGCGAGATGGGGCCGACCAATTGCACCCGTTATCTTCGGTGTTGATGACGCGACCCTTACGATCTTCAAGGGCGCAATTGAGGCGATCGCACAGCTTGCGAGCCACCCGGTTGATGAGGTGGATACGGAACTTGGTGCGAACCTTTTGATGTTCTTCTGCAAGGATTGGTCCGAATTGCGGGAGATCCCCAACCTTGACCGGCTGATCCTCGGCTTCTCAGATCTGCTTGCCCAACTCGACCGGACCGATGCGAACCAATATCGTGTGTTCCGCTTTGGTGAAGCGGGCGCGATCCGGGCCTGCTTTGTCCTGATCCGCATGGACGAGAGTCTGGCAAGCATATCCGCAGAGACATTTGCTCTTAACCAAGCTGTCCAGCTCATCTTGCTGTGGTCCGACAAGGCGTTTCTCGAGACGTCTCCTCTGGGAATGGTGGGCAGCGACCGGGTGATCCTCAAGCCGGAGATCGCGAGTGTGATCCGAGCGGCCTATGATCCCGTCATGCCTGCGGCTTCGAACGACGTGAGCCATGCCTTGCGGCTTCAGGCGCGGATGACACGTCCGCAATGAGCTACGACTTTCAGCTTCGCGTCTATTACGAGGATACTGACCTCGCAGGGATCGTCTACTACGCGAACTACCTGAAATTCATTGAGCGCGCCCGAAGCGAGTGGGTCAGGTCGCTTGGCATCGATCAGGCAGCGTTGAAATCGGATCAAGATCTTGTCTTCGTCGTGCGCCGGGTCGAGGCAGACTATCTCGCGCCAGCCCTTTACGATGACGTTCTGCTTGTAAGGACAATACCTGTGAAAATCACAGGCGTTCGGCTCGAGGTTGAGCAAACGGTTCTCAGGAGCGAAACCATGCTTTTCCGCTCTACCGTGACGATTGCGATGCTGACAAGCGAGGGCAAGCCAAGCCGGTTTCCAGCGGATATTCGCACGAAGTTGATGGCGGGTAGTCCATAATTTTCAGTCTCGACATGCGTTGTGATTGGCTTTCATACGCTCTCTCGGCTAAACAGACGTTAATGCGGCCCGTCAAAGAGGTCGCGCCGGCAAGAGAGCAGTTAGATGGAAGCAGTCGATTTTTCGATGTGGGCGCTATTTGCGCGTGCGACACTCACGGTAAAAGTTGTGATGATTATGCTGGTCATGGCCTCGGTCTGGTGCTGGGCAGTTATCGTCGACAAATGGCTGCAATACCGGCGCGCCCGGCGCGAGGCCGCTCGGTTCGACCGGTCCTTCTGGTCCGGAGAGCCGCTCGACGGGCTTTACGAAGAGATCGGACCCGAGCCCAAGGGGCAGTCCCAGCGGATCTTCGCCGCCGGAATGCTCGAATGGCGCAGATCGCACCGAAATGATGGTGGCCTGATTGCAGGGGCACAGGCCCGGATCGACCGGGCCATGGATGTCGCAATTGCGCGGCAGGCCGAGAAACTTCAGAAAGGGCTTCCCGTCCTCGCCACAGTGGGATCAACCGCACCCTTCGTCGGGCTGTTTGGTACGGTCTGGGGGATCATGAACGCCTTTATCGAGATCGCCGAACAGCAGAATACCAACCTCGCCGTGGTCGCTCCGGGTATCGCCGAGGCGCTTCTTGCAACTGGGTTGGGTCTTCTCGCGGCTATCCCTGCCGTGATCTTCTACAACAAGCTAACAGCCGATAGCGACCGGATCGTCAACGGATACGAGGCTTTCGCTGACGAGTTCTCCACCATCCTCAGCCGGCAGTTGGATAGCTGACATGGGAGCAGGAGTGATCCAGAAAGGCGACAGCGGGGGCCGCAGACGCGGTCGCCGTGGGCGCCGCAGCCCGCCGATGTCCGAGATCAACGTCACGCCCTTCGTCGACGTGATGCTGGTTCTTCTCATCATCTTTATGGTGGCGGCGCCGTTGCTGACTGTCGGTGTTCCCGTGAACATGCCCGAGACGGCGGCTAACGCTTTGCCGACAGATAATGAAGAGCCATTGACCATCACGCTGACCGCCGAAGGGCAAATCCTTATTCAGGAGACGGAGGTTGCTGCGTCCGATCTTGTGGCACGGCTCACGGCGATTTCCGCCGAAAGGGAAAGCGACCGTGTCTTCGTTCGAGCTGACCGGACGGTGTCTTGGGACAGCCTTGCGACCGTCATGGGGGATTTGAATGCAGGCGGCTTTTCCAATATCGGGCTCGTTACGGATATCGGCGATCCCCCGATGGCTGAAGAGAACGGGTAGGGTAGTCTCGTGTCACCCGGCACATATGTTTCCTTATCAGGTCATGTCATTTTTCTTGGCTGGCTTGTTCTTGGATGGGGGCTTTCGAGTGACCCTCTTCCGTTTGATATCGCGGAGGTCGATGTCGTATCCTCCGAAGAATTCGCGGCATTGAATTCTCGCGAAGCGCCAAACGTTCCGTCAGAGCTTCCGCCGTCACTTGTAGCGCCCGAAATTCCTTTGGAAGAGGCTCCCCAAGAGCCGCCTGTCGTGGAAGCGCCACCGGAGCCGTCGGTTCCGGCTGCGGCTACGCCTCCGCCAGCCGCTGATCCCGCGCCGACACCCGAGCAGCCTGCTCCGGCACCGCCAGCGCCCGAGCCAGAGCCCGTGCCGGAACCTGCGCCACCTACGCCTCCGCCTCCGCCGGTGAACACGGCTGTCGGCACGTCCACCCGCCCGCGTCCGCGTCCCTCGGATGTCATTTCATCCGAGAATGTCGCACCGCCAGAGCCGGACGTGGAGATCGCCGATCAGACCCAAGAGGCCGTGGTCGAATCCGAGACGTCCGAGACACCCGCGGAAGAGCAGGAGGCGACTGCCGAAGAAGAGCAGACCTCTGCGATTGTTACGGAAGCCGACGAGCCTGAAGATGCACCGGTCATTCAGGACGAAGAGGTTGCGCTGGCCCCGACCACATCGCTGCGCCCTCAGCTTCGCCGTCCGCAACCGCCCGCCGCGCAAGAGGTCAGCGAGAGCGAGCCTGTCGACGAAGCGCCGACCGAGGTGCCCGATGCGCCCACGGATACGATCAATGACACGTTGGCCGGTATTCTGGGGGGTGAGGAAGCTCCCGCTCCATCAGGGGCTCCTTTGACATCTGGCGAGTTGGAGGGCTTCCGTGTTGCGATTTCCGACTGCTGGTCGCTTCCGATTGGCACCGATGCTCAACGAACTACCGTCGCGGTCACCTTCGATCTGACCCAATCAGGTCAGGTCAGTAATATCGAGATGGCCTCATCCAACGGACCAAACGACGCGGCAACCCGCGCCGCATTCGAAGCCGCACGGGTAGCAATTCTTCGCTGCGAAAAGGGGGGCTACGACCTTCCTGTCGAAAAGTACGATCAGTGGAGTAGAGTGCAGATAGAGTTCGATCCGAACCAGATGCGTTTGCGATAGCGCGAATGGCGCGGAGACAAAACAAGGGCTGAGCAGAGATGGTATCGATGACAAGGTTTGTGACGAACGGCATGCGGGCTTTGGTCTCTGCGCTGCTTCTGACAATGACGCTTGGTAGCGGAGCGCCCGCCATAGCGCAGTCTAACTGCCCTCCGGATATAAAGCTTTGCATCAGAATCGTAGATGGCAGGATCGCACCGCTTCCTTTGGCGATCCCTCAATTTGAGGCTGAGACGGCGGATGCCGCGACCATTGCGGCAGATATCAGTCGCGTGATTACCGAGGATCTTGTCGGCACAGGGCTCTTTCGCCAGATCCCGGCGGAAGCTTTCATCAGCCAGGTCTCATCTTTCAGCGCCCCCGTCCGGTATCCAGATTGGCGGGCGATTAATGCGACCGGTCTTCTGACCGGGGCAGTTGCAGTGAACGGAAATCAGATAATCGTAAAGTTTCGCCTTTATGATGTGTTCTCGGGCGCTGAACTGGGTGAGGGCCAGCAGCTGGTCGGAACGACCGAGGGCTGGCGGCGCATTGCCCATAAGGTTGCCGATCAGGTCTATGCCCGGATCACAGGTGAAGATCCCTATTTCGACAGCCGCGTCGTGTTTGTCTCCGAAGCGGGGCCAAAGGACGATCGCCGCAAGCGGCTCGCTATCATGGATTACGACGGCGCGAATGTGCAGTTCCTGACGGACAGCGCGTCGATCGTTCTGGCGCCGCGGTTTTCGCCGAATGGCGACCGGGTGCTTTACACAAGTTACGAAAGCGGCTTCCCTCGGATCAATATGATCGACGTGGCCTCTGTCGGACGCCGCGAGATTCCGACCGCTCCCGGAGAAATGGCGTTCAGCCCACGCTTCTCGCGGGATGGGACGCAGGTGATCTATTCGCTGAGCAACGGCGGAAACACGGATATTTACCGCACGGATCTTGGCAGCGGTCAGAGTTCGCGGCTGACCTCGGCTCCGTCTATCGAGACTGCGCCAAGCCTGAGCCCGGACGGACAGCAGATCGTTTTCGAGAGTGACCGATCGGGAACGCAGCAGCTTTATGTGATGAACGCGAATGGCGGGGAGCCTAATCGGATCAGCTTTGGCGATGGTCGCTATGGCACTCCGGTCTGGAGCCCGCGCGGAGACCTCATTGCCTTCACTAAGCAAAGCGAGGGCCGGTTCTTTATCGGCGTGATGCGCACCGATGGGAGCGAGGAACGTCTGCTGACGGCCTCCCCCCTCGATGAGGGGCCAACGTGGTCGCCGAATGGTCGTGTTCTGATGTTCACGCGCGAAACGCTTGGCGCGACCGGGGAGCCAGCGCTTTATTCAGTCGATATCACGGGCGTCAATCTCAAGCGGATCACCACGCCGGGTCCAGCTTCCGATCCGTCCTGGGGGCCGCTTCAACCGTGATTTTCAAGCTTCGCTAGCCGTGCTAGACAGAGGTCAACAAGAGCAAAAGACAAAGACAGGGAAACGATCATGACTTCTATTCGCCTTGCTTCACTTTTTGCGGTCGGGCTCGCCTTGTCCGCCTGTACCAATGCAGACCGGTTCGGAGAGGACGGCGCAGGAGGCGATCCAAACGGAGCGTTTGGGGAGGGGGTTCCTCTTGGCGCGGGTCAGGGTGGTGCGTCGGATCCGTCCAGCCCGCAATATTTCAGCCAAACCATTGGGGATCGGGTTCTCTTTGCCGTCGACACGTCGACACTCACACTCGAGGGTCGCGCGACCCTCGACGGTCAGGCTGGATGGCTCATGTCAAACCCAGACTACCTCGCCGTCGTCGAAGGACATGCCGACGAGCAGGGCACGCGCGAATACAACCTTGCCCTTGGAGCCCGCCGCGCAAATGCGGTTCGGGAATATCTCGTCTCAAAGGGCGTCCCGCAATCCCGCCTGAGGACGATCAGCTATGGCAAGGAGCGCCCGGTCGAGATCTGTTCCACCGAATCCTGCTATGCCCAGAACCGGCGTGCGGTTACGATTATCTCAACCGGCGCCGTGAGTTAGGAACAAGATGATGCGTCGCCTGCTTCTTGCCTCTACCTTCGTTCTCGGGGCGCTTCCGGTTCTGGCTCAGGACCGGGAGCAGACCCTCGCGGATATCCGTCAGGAACTTTCTGTCGTCTATGTTGAGATCCAGAAGCTTAATCGGGAGCTATCGACGACGCAGGGCGCCGGGGCATCGGCCGGAGGAACGACGGTGCTCGAGCGACTTTCGGGACTGGAAGCCGAGGTTCAGCGGCTGACGGCGCAGACTGAACAGCTTGAGTTTCGGGTAGGACAGGTTGTCAGGGACGGCACAAACAGGATCGGCAATCTCGAGTTTCGGCTTTGCGAACTCGAGACAGACTGCGACATCTCCACTCTTGGCGATACACCGTCACTAGGAGGGGAAGTCGCGCAGGCGCCTCCTCCTGCGGCGCTGCCACCCACCAGCTCTGATACCGGATTGGCGGCAGGCGAGCGTGGTGAATTTGACTTGGCCAAAGAAGCTTTTGATGCCGCGGAATATCAAGTGGCGGCCGAACGGTTCGGGACCTTTGCCGAAAATTACCCCGGCGGCCCTCTGACATCGGAGGCGCATCTTCTAAAAGGGCGCTCTTTGGAAGAGCTCGGGCAGATGACTGACGCCGCCCGTGCCTATCTTGATGCGTTTTCAGGCGACACAGACGGCGAGTTCGCGCCAGAGGCCTTAGCAAAGCTCGGGACCTCGCTTGGCGCGATCGGTCAGATTCAGGATGCCTGCACGACCTTGGCCGAGGTCGAAGTTCGGTTTCCCGGCAACGCGCAGGTTGGCGAGGCTCAAGCAGCAATGGCGTCGCTGAACTGTCAGTGACGCTCGAGCAGAGTGTTGGCGCGGAATTAAGCCGGCTCGTCGATGATCGCGCGGGCGCTGTGGGCATTGCCGTCTCGGGCGGCTCTGACTCAATTGCGCTCTTATACCTGACTGCCAAGTGGGCTCGCGAGAGGTCGGTTGCCTTGAAAACGGTGACCGTTAACCATGGTTTGAGGTCTGGGGCGGTACAGGAGATTGCGCTTGCCGCCGAGGCTTCGGCGCGGTTGGAAGTACCTCACGATGTTGTGGCCTGGTCCTGGGATGGTCGTGGCAATCTGCAGGCGAGGGCACGTGATGCGAGAAAGCAGCTGATTGGGGACTGGGCGTCGCAGAACAATGTTGGGACTGTCCTCCTGGGTCATACGAAAGACGATCAGGCAGAAACCGTCTTGATGCGGCTCGCACGGGGCTCGGGCGTGGACGGGCTGGCCGGGATGAACATGCTCTCTGTAAATGGTGGTCTCAAACTGGGGCGACCTCTTTTGAATACTCGCAGAGAAGACTTGAGGACGTGGCTTGAAGCTCAGTCGATTCCCTGGGCCGACGATCCCAGTAATGAGGACAAGCGCTTTGATCGGGTGAAAGCGCGGGAAATGCTAGTCCATCTGGATGAGCTCGGACTGACGGTGGACCGCCTAACCCAAACAGCGGAACACATGCATCTTGCCCGGCAGACCCTTGGATCAGTCGCGTTCGATCTGGCAATAGCAGAAATCGAACTGCGTTCAGGGGCGCTTTTTATTCCCGATACGGTCATTAGCTTGGATCGGGGAGAGACAGCTAGACGGATCCTGTCCGAGGCTATCCGGTGGATCGGACGAAACACTTATCGTCCGCGTCTCGAGGCTCTTCTCGCAGCCGTGGAGACGGTGAGAGGTGGAAGAAGCACAACGCTGGGGGGATGCCTTCTGCTGCCCCCGATCAAAGGGCGGGACGGCCTTATCGTTACGCGGGAGCCCGCTGCAACTGGTCCGCGTGTCGCTCTGAAGCATGGAGAGACGAACGTTTGGGATGGCCGGTGGAGGATATTGAAGCCATCATCGCTTCGCAACGAAGACCAATATTTCGTTGGTTCGCTTGGCGGAGACGGTCTGATGCAGTGCGATTGGCGGCAAAGCGGTGTTCCGCGCGAAGTTCTGGAAGGTACGCTCGGAATCTGGAAAGACCACGAACTCGTTGCGGCTCCCCTTGCAGGCTTTGACAACGGATGGGACGCGATTTGCGAGCCGGACTTTGCATCGCATCTGCTTTCACATTGAAGAAAGCGCTGCATTCTCTATCTTAATGATGTAGTGCCAACGATGTCGTAGGCAGTGCCGTTCTTTTTCAGGAGATTTTCCTTGGGCAACGCGAGAAATATCGCATTCTGGGTCGTGCTATTCCTTCTGGTGCTGGCGCTTTTCAATGTTTTCAGCGGCAGTGGAGGAACGCTTCAGAACAGCCGGATGAGCTATTCCGACTTTGTCGAGCGAGTCGAAGCTGGTGATGTGGCAGAGATCACGCTTGATGGCGATAGGGTGCGCTTTCGCGTCGATAGCCGCGAATACGAGACGATCAAACCCCGCGAGACGGATGTCACCGAGCTGATTGAAGGGCGCGAGGTAGAGCTCAACGTCGTGAGCCAAGAGACCTCTGGTCTGCAGACATTCATCCTGTCTCTTCTGCCGTTCCTGCTTCTTATCGGCGTATGGGTTTACTTCATGAACCGCATGCAAGGCGGCGGGCGTGGTGGCGCCATGGGCTTCGGCAAGAGCCGGGCCAAGTTGCTGACCGAAAAGCACGGGCGCGTGACGTTTGATGATGTCGCCGGCATTGATGAGGCGAAGGAAGAGCTTGAGGAAATCGTCGAATTTCTCCGCAACCCGCAAAAGTTTTCGCGCCTTGGAGGCAAGATCCCAAAAGGTGCCCTACTGGTTGGTCCTCCCGGGACCGGTAAGACATTGCTCGCGCGGGCAATTGCGGGTGAAGCGGGCGTTCCGTTCTTCACCATTTCAGGCTCTGACTTTGTCGAAATGTTCGTCGGTGTCGGTGCATCGCGCGTCCGCGATATGTTCGATCAGGCGAAGAAGAACGCGCCCTGCATTGTCTTCATCGACGAAATTGACGCCGTGGGCCGGTCCCGTGGTGCGGGATATGGCGGCGGTAACGACGAACGCGAGCAGACGCTGAACCAGCTTCTGGTCGAGATGGACGGATTTGAGGCAAATGAAGGGATCATTATCGTCGCGGCCACGAACCGCCGGGACGTTCTCGATCCCGCTTTGCTGAGGCCGGGCCGCTTTGACCGTCAGGTCCAAGTGCCCAATCCGGACATCAAGGGACGCGAAAAGATCCTCGCAGTGCATGCTCGCAAGGTGCCACTGGGTCCCGATGTCGATCTGCGCATTACCGCTCGCGGCACACCCGGCTTTTCGGGTGCCGATCTGGCCAACCTCGTGAACGAGGCTGCCTTGGCAGCCGCGCGAGTTGGGCGGCGGTTTGTCACGATGATCGATTTTGAATCTGCCAAGGACAAGGTGATGATGGGCGCCGAGCGGCGCTCCATGGTTCTGACGCAGGATCAAAAGGAAAAGACCGCTTACCATGAGGCTGGGCACGCGATTGTCGGAATGACGCTGACCAAGACTGATCCGGTCTACAAGGCGACGATTATTCCGCGCGGCGGTGCGTTAGGTATGGTCGTCTCGCTTCCGGAGATGGACAAGCTTCAGATGTTCAAGGACGAAGCGCTCGAGAAGATCACCATGACTATGGCCGGTAAGGCCGCTGAAATTTATAAGTATGGTGAAGAAAGCGTCTCTAGCGGTCCTGCCGGTGATATCCAACAAGCAAGTAGTCTGGCGCGCGCTATGGTGATGCGATGGGGCATGTCCGACAAGGTCGGCAACATCGACTATTCCGAAGCGCATGAGGGCTATCAGGGCAATACCGCTGGCTTTTCCGTTTCGGCGAAGACGAAAGAGATGATCGAAGAGGAGGTCCGCGGTTTCATCCAGGATGGATATGATCGCGCCTACAAGATCATTGAGGAACGCTCGGAAGAGTTCGAGCGTCTTGCGCAGGGTCTTCTTGAGTATGAGACGCTGACCGGAGACGAGATCAAGAAGGTGATCGCTGGCGAGAAGCTGAATATTGGGGATGACGCGGAGGATCCGCCTCCGTCGAGCGGCAGCTCGGTCACCGCGATCCCGAAGACGAAGCCTCGCAAGCCGAAGGATACCAGTGGTACACTTAAGCCTGAACCCACACCGTAGGCGCTTCCTGCAGAACCGAGATTGATCTAAGCCCACCGCTCTTGTGCGGTGGGCTTTTTTCGTTCACGTCGGATATGTATCCTTGGCCGTCGGAGACATGCTTTGCCCGCTCTTATAAAAACGGACTACATCGGAAAACTCACCTGGCTTGGCCGTGTTCTTGATCGAGAGGCTGCCTTGCGATCGACAGAGCTGACAGAAGTCGAGGCGCGCTTTTCAGGACTTGAAGGGGAAGCCCATGGCGGTTTGACCCGGCCGTCTTGCAGTCGGGTTGTCACGCAGTATCCCAAGGGAACCGAAATTCGGAATGTTCGGCAGCTCTCTATCGTATCCCGAGAGGAGCTCGACCAAATTGCGAAGGAAAGTGGTCTGGATGACTTCGATCCAGCTTGGATCGGCGCAAGTCTGGTCGTCGAAGGTATACCCGATTTTACTCATATTCCGCCATCCTCACGGCTTCAGGCCGGATCCGGCGCGACCTTGACCGTCGATATGGAAAACCGACCTTGCCACCTTCCGGCCAAGGTCATCGACGAGGATCAACCAGGCTATGGAGCAGCCTTCAAAGCCGCTGCCAAAGGCCGGAGAGGTGTCACGGCATGGGTGGAGCGGGAGGGCGTTCTGTCGGTCGGAGACACCGTAACATTGCATGTACCGGCGCAGAGGCTCTGGAAGCCGTAAAGCACGTGCCTCGTTGCCTTGAATATATCGAAGCCGCGATACGACTTGGAAAGGTCGCTCCTGCTGCCTTCCTGCAGGTGGGTTTGCGTAACATGGCCATAAATCGACTGACCTGAAAGCAATCATATGAGCCACCTCACCGATATCGAAATCGCCCGGAACGCCAAGAAGCGGCCCATCGCTGAAATTGGGGAGCGCCTTGGTATCGAGGAGGCGGCCTTGGTCCCTTTCGGGCATGACAAGGCCAAGGTCTCGGCTGACTTCATCGAAAGCGTTGCGGATCGTCCGAATGGTAAGCTGATCCTCGTCACCGCTATCAATCCGACGCCGGCGGGGGAGGGTAAGACCACGACAACCGTTGGACTTGGCGATGGCCTGAATGCGATCGGCAAGAAGGCGGCGATTTGTATTCGCGAAGCGTCCCTTGGCCCCTGCTTTGGAATGAAGGGGGGCGCGGCTGGCGGAGGCTACGCGCAAGTCGTTCCGATGGAAGAAATGAACCTTCACTTCACAGGCGATTTCCATGCGATCACGAGCGCTCATAACCTGCTAAGTGCCATGATCGACAATCATATTTATTGGGGCAACGACCTGGAAATCGACGAGCGGCGGGTCGTGTGGCGACGCGTTATGGACATGAATGACAGGGCCTTGCGCGATACTGTTACGTCGCTTGGAGGTGTGGCAAACGGTTTCCCTCGACAGACCGGCTTTGATATTACGGTTGCGTCCGAGGTCATGGCGATCCTGTGTCTTGCGACTGATCTGGCGGATCTGCAGAAGCGGCTTGGTGATATTATCGTGGCCTATCGGCGGGATCGGTCGCCGATCTATGCGCGCGATATCAAGGCGGATGGAGCGATGACCGTTCTGCTACAGCAGGCGATGCAGCCCAACCTGGTGCAAACGCTTGAAAACAATCCAGCTTTTGTCCATGGCGGACCATTTGCCAATATCGCGCATGGCTGTAACTCGGTGATCGCGACGACAACGGCTCTGAAACTAGCCGATTATGTTGTGACCGAAGCCGGTTTCGGCGCGGATCTGGGCGCTGAGAAGTTTATGAACATCAAGTGCCGGAAAGCCGGTATCGCACCAGATGTTGTGGTTTTGGTTGCCACCGTTCGCGCGATGAAGATGAATGGCGGCGTGGCAAAGCAGGACCTGGGTGAGGAGAATGTCTCTGCGGTGGAGGCTGGGTGTCCGAACCTTGGACGGCATATCGAGAACGTCAAATCCTTCGGGGTTCCGGTTGTCGTGGCGATCAACCATTTCTCTGGTGATACAGAGGCGGAGGTCGACGCCGTCAAGGCCTATGTAGAAGCGCAAGGATCGGAGGCAATCCTTTGCAAACATTGGGAAAAAGGATCTGCCGGTGTCACGGATCTGGCGAGCCGGGTTGCGGAGCTTGCCGATAGCGGTGCTGCACAGTTTGCGCCGCTTTATCCTGACGAGATGAGCCTTTTTGACAAGATCGATACGATCGCAAAGCGGATTTATCGGGCTGACGAAGTCCTTGCCGACAAGAAGATCCGGGACCAGCTTCGGCAATGGGAAGAGGATGGATACGGTAACCTGCCGATTTGTATGGCAAAAACGCAGTACAGCTTTTCGACGGATCCCAGTTTGAGAGGCGCGCCGACAGGGCATGGCGTCCCGATCCGGGAGGTCCGGTTGAGTGCTGGAGCGGGGTTTGTCGTCGCGATTTGCGGAGAGATCATGACGATGCCGGGTCTTCCGCGGATCCCCTCCGCAGAGCAGATCGGATTGAACGAGAGCGGAGAGATCGAGGGATTATTCTAGGATCGGTATCGCGTCGGTATTCCGTCGGTATCCGGTCGGTGGAATCCGGCACCCCTCTTCGATAACTCAACAGAAGTGGCATACTAGACGGCGAGCTGTGCCTTTTCGCGAGATTGGCGTTAGGAACCGGTTAACTTTTGGCGACGGACACGGAAGGACGACGAATGACGGCGACGGTGATTGACGGGAAGGCATTTGCCGCGACGGTTCGGGAGAAGGTTGCCGGTCACGTTGCACGGCTGTCCGAAGAGCATGGCATCGTCCCCGGATTGGCGGTTGTTCTGGTGGGCGAGGATCCGGCGAGCCAAGTCTATGTCCGCTCCAAGGGCAAGCAGACTGTTGCCGCCGGCATGAAGAGCGTGGAGCGCAAGCTGGAGGTGGACAAATCGGAGAGCGAGCTTCTTGCCGTCGTCGAAGAGCTGAATGCCGATCCTTCGATTCACGGCATTCTGGTTCAGCTCCCGCTGCCCGCTCATATCGATGCGGAGGCGGTGATAAACGCCATCGATCCGGCAAAGGATGTCGATGGATTTCATATCCTGAATGTCGGGCGTCTCGGGACCGGGCAGAAAGCGATGGTGCCCTGTACACCGCTGGGCTGTCTGATGATGCTGCGGGATCATCACGGCAGTCTGAGCGGCCTTGATGCCGTCGTTATCGGTCGGTCCAATATCGTGGGCAAACCGATGGCTCAGCTTCTTTTGGGAGAGAGCTGCACCGTCACGATTGCCCATTCGCGCACGAAGGATTTGCCGGAGGTCGTCCGGCGGGCCGATATCGTGGTCGCCGCGGTCGGGCGGCCCAAGATGGTAACGGGAGACTGGATCAAGCCGGGAGCGACCGTCATCGATGTGGGGATCAACCGGGTCGAGGATCGCCTGGTCGGCGATGTCGATTACGAGAGCTGCGCAGAACGGGCCGGCGCGATCACCCCGGTTCCTGGAGGAGTTGGGCCGATGACGATTGCCTGTCTTCTGGCCAATACGGTGACAGCCTGCTGCCGGGCAAACGGGCTTGCAGAGCCTGAAGGTCTAACGGTTTGACTTAATCCATTAAGATCTTTCAAGAAAATGTGAGGCCGAAGGTACGTTCAGTATTTTGCTTCGGGCCATTTCTGCGCAAGGTTGCGCAAGGTTGCGCAAGAGTGGACATCACATAAATGCCTTGGAGAAGACGTGTCGCGACGATCTTTTCTCCACGAAGGTGAAACAGAAAAGCGATGAAGGTGCTTGGATTTGTCCAAGCGTAAACCATGTTTCTGCAATGTGGTTTGTATGAATAGACTGGGGGGTCTGAAGAGTGCGTCGAGCGAATCTGAAATCAGATAGCCAGAGGCCAGCTGAAACCGAAGCGACCGAAGGCCTTCTTCGGGAGTTTCGCAAATATGTGACATCCATTCCGATTTTCGGATCCTGGCTGACGGCAAGCGTCGTGGTCGGATTGTCGGGCCCGTTTGGAACATACCTTACTTTGTCGCTTGTCGACCGGTTGGCGTTCTGGTCACTGGTCTTCGCGCTTTCGGTGCCGTTCGGGTTTCTGACGCGGCTTTTGATGCTGCGGATCACGCCCGGTCCGATGAACCTGGCGGGCGTTTTGTTCCAGGCCTTCCTTTTCACGGTTCTTTATTTCCCTGTGTTGAACTGGTGCACGTCTGGACTGTCGGATGGATCGTCGTCTCTCCCCGACTGGGCGTTGTTCACGGCCGTCTTCGTATCATCGCTGTGCGTGACGATGCTTCGGATCGCGATCGATCCTCCGGTTCGGCAAGGGCCGCGTCTGGCGCAACGGCTGGATCTGCCGGAGCATGTGCGCATCCTGCGGATCAGCGCCAAGGATCATTTCGTTTCGGTTCATTGCGATGACGGGCAGGTGCACCGGGTGCGGATGCGGTTTTCCGATGCGGTGAACGAGATGGAAGGTGTCTCGGGGTTCTGTTCGCACCGGTCCCATTGGGTGGCCCGGCGGGCGATCACGGGCGCCGAACGGGTCGGCAGCCGCGAGGTTCTACATGTGCGGGATGGCGGCGAAGTTCCGATCGGGCGCAAATACCGGCCTGATCTGGTGGCGGCGGGCGTTCTTTAGGCCGCGTGGCCGCGCATTCGAACCATTGGAATCGCGAGCGCCCGGTGGCCTGTCAGGATCGCGATAGCGGCAGGCTTCATCAGACGTTGTAGGGTATCGCTATCGGCCCTGAGGCCGCCGGTATAGGCGCCGTAGGCCGGCATGATGAGCCGGTCCATATCGCAGAGGAATGCAGGGCGGGACTGGCCTCGAATCTCGGCCTTGGGGTGATAATGCCCGGAGATTTCCCCGGTCTCGGAGGTTGCAATGTGCCGGAAGGTGAGCGGGCCCGCCCGATACTCGACAACATGGGTTCCGCCTAAATTCGCGGGACCGGGATCGTGGTTGCCTTCGGCCCAGATCCACTGACGCCCCGCCTGAAGGCGGGTGATCTGCAAGGCATGCGCCTCGCTGAGGTTTTCCGCAGCGGTTAGGTCATCGAAGCTGTCGCCAAGACACAAGACGGCGGCCGGATCGGTCCGGGCGATATCCTCGCTTAGGCGGTGCAGGGTTGCGTCGACCTCATAGGGGGGCAGCATGGTCCCCCCGCGGCGGGCAATCCGTTCGGATTTTCCCAGATGCAGGTCGGAAACGGTCAGCAACCGCTTCTCCGGCCACCAAAGGGCGCCTGAGGGCAGGGCGGTGAGCGTGACGCCTGCGAGGGTGAAGATGTGTCCGTTCATGGGATGTTCTTTTGCCAGACCTCAGCTTTTGCGTCCAGAGGGAGTGCGACGACAGGTGCATTTCGTCGCGGGATTGTTTGGATGTGAGGAGTGACAGGATGTTTCGCGGACCCTTTGGGATTACCAGGGGACCCGCCATTTGGGTTGCTCGCGTTCGGGCGCGAGCTTGTCGAGGCCGGAGGCGGACATGAGGCGTTCGGCATGCTCTTCGAGGAGGCGCTCCTGGCCTGCCCCTTTGACGGGGACGCGGCCTGCTTCGAGGAAAAGCGGCGCGGCGAGCGGGGTGACGCGGTCGAGATGGAGGTGGTCGATGCGGCCCTGGACGCGGGCCGCCATCTCCTCGATCCGGCCGAAGTCAACGAGGCCGCGCGTCGCTTCTTCGCGCGTGATGTCGAGGAGGAGATGGTCGGGGTCGTATTTCTGAAGCGTGTCGTAGAGGATATCGCTGGAGAAGGTTGCCTGGCGGCCGGTCTTGCGGGCCTGCGGGGTGTTGCGCTCGATCAGGCCCGCGATGGTGGCGGACTGCTTGAAGGTGCGCTTCATCACGGCATTGCCTTTGAGCCAGGTCTCGAGCCCCTCGCGCAGGTTCTCGGCTACGAAAAGCGGTTCGGGATCGTCGAGCGGCTCCAGCCCCCAGATCAGAAGGGCGTAGTCGGTGGTCACGAAGCCGAGGGGGTCGAGCCCCCGCTCTTCCATCCGCTGGGTGATGAGAAGGCCGAGCGTTTGCATCGCGTTGCGGCCTGCGAAACCGTAGACGACCGTCTGGGCGCGGCCTTCGAAGGGGAAGCTTTCGATCAGGAGGCGGTCGGGTTCGGGGAGCTTGGAGACTTCGCGCTGAAGGGCGAGCCAGTCGGCGGTGTGCTGCGGCAATTCGGGCCAGTCGGGCTGCTGGAACATGCGCTGGATGCGGTGCGACAGCTGGGTGGATGTGGCGAATTTGGTGCCCATGAAAGTGGCGATACGTGGCTTGTCCGATGGGCGGCGCGTAACCTGCACCGTCATCTGGTCGAGCCCTTCGTAGCGGACGATCTGGCCGCCGATTAGGAACGTGTCGCCCGCGGTGAGGGTCGCGGCGAAGCCTTCTTCGACCTCGCCGAGGGGCTTGCCGCCGCCCCGGCTTTTGAGGCGCACCTTGAGCGTATCGGTGTCCATGATCGTTCCCATGTTCATGCGGATATTACGGGCCGCCCGGGGATCGCGCAGATGCCATAGGCCGTCCGTCTGCTTAAGGCGTTTCCATTTGTCATAGGCGCGCAGTGCGTAGCCGCCGGTGGCGCAGAACTCCAGACAGGCGTCGAACTGGTCTCGGGTCAGGTGGCGGTAGGCGCCGACTGTGATGACCTCGGCGTAGAGCGCGTCCGCCTCGAAAGGGCCTGCGCAAGCGGTGAGCAAGATATGCTGGCAGAGGACGTCGCGGGGGCCGGGGCCTTTGGGATCGCCGTCGAGGTCGTGATCCTTGACCGCTTCGAGCGCGGCGACGCATTCGACTACCTCGAAGCGGTTGGCGGGGACGAGCAAGGCCTTGGACGGAGCATTGTAGCGGTGGTTGGCCCGGCCGATGCGCTGGACGAGGCGTTTGACGTTCTTGGGAGCGCCGATCTGGATGACGAGGTCGACGTCGCCCCAGTCGATGCCAAGATCGAGCGAGCCGGTGCAGACAATGGCGCGCAGATCGCCCCGGACCATGGCAGCTTCGACCTTTTGACGCTGCTCGCGGGCGAGCGAGCCGTGATGGATCCCGATGGGCAGGTCGTCTTCGTTGGCGAGCCAGAGGTTGTGAAAGAAGATCTCGGCCTGGGCGCGGGTGTTGTGAAAGATGAGTGTGGTTTTGTGCTTTTTGACCTGATTCAGAACGGATGGAATGCTGTATTTTGCGCCACCGCCCGCCCAGGGTGGAAGCTCTTCGGTGGTGAGCATCTGGATATCGGGGGCAGGGCCGGGATCGGCATTGACGATCAGGGTCGGATCCGGGTGATGGGCGAGTTGGTCGGCGATGGCCTGCGGATCCTCGACCGTGGCGGAGAGACCGATGCGCTTGAGGCCCGGCTCGAGGCTTTGCAGGCGGGCGAGAGCAAGCATGAGCTGGTCGCCGCGTTTCGATTCGGCGAGCGCGTGGATCTCGTCGACGATGACGCGTTTGAGGCCTTTGAAAATTCGGGGGGCGTCCTCGTAGCTGGTCAGGAGCGCGAGGCTTTCAGGGGTTGTCAGCAGGATATGGGGGGGATCGGCGCGTTGGCGGCGTTTTTGGGTGTAGGACGTGTCGCCGGTGCGATCCTCGATCCGGATGGGCAGGCCCATCTCTGTGACCGGGGTGGTCAGGTTCCGGCGGATATCGGCGGCGAGTGCCTTGAGGGGCGAGACATAAAGCGTGTGTAGGCCTTCGCCGGGGTTCTCATGCAGATCGATGAGGGTCGGCAGGAAGCCGGCGAGGGTTTTGCCGCCTCCGGTTGGGGCGATGAGCAGGAGGGACGGCGCGTCGGCGGCGTCCAGCATGTCTTGCTGATGGGCATGGATCGACCAGCCTTTGGAGGCGAACCAGTCGGAGAAGATCGGGGGCAGATCGGTCATGGGGCCAATGTAGGCGGTTTTTACGATCTGTCCGGTGGTGTATGCATCTTGCCGGTAGGTTCCGATCGGGCTTTGCCCGTTCAGGCCGAGGCCGCTCTGGTCGAGCGGCCCCGGCCCTCAGCCTCCGGCGGGGATATTTAGAAAGGCAAAGACAGGCTGGGTCCGCGGCGGGGCGTTAAGATTAATCGCTGTTAAGGTTAATGATTTAAGGGGTTCTAGGGCCAGACGGATGGGGATGGAGGGTTCGTATCACGCGACGGATCTCTTCGGCGAGTGCGGTGTCGGCTGTATCGGGGAGGGCGTCAAGCGCGGCATCGACATCCTTTGTCAGGATCCCGATGGAGTTATCCTCGGCCCATCCGTCGCGGGCGAACTCGATCTCGTTGAAGCCAAGCGTCAGCCAGTTGCGGCCGGACGAAGTGTTGACGAGATCCAGAAAGCGCGCCTCGTCCAGCCCCGCCGCATCGGCCCAACCCAAAACCTGCCGGGTCATGGCGGTCGAGGCGGCTGCGAGCAGGTTGTTGAACACCTTGGCCTGCATGCCTGCGCCGAGCGGGCCCATATAGTGCTGGTGCGCGCCCATGGCCATGAAGAGCGGCATCAGCGCATCGATCTGGTCCGGGTCGCCGCCGATGATGAAGGAAAGGCGCGCCTCCTCCGCTGCGATCTGCGCGCCGGACATGGGGGCGTCGATCAGATGGACACGGGCAGGCAGGCGGTTGCGCAAGTCAGCGATATAGCGCGGCGAAAGGGTGGAGCAGACGATCAGATGCGTCAGGTTCGGCGCGTGCTCGATCAGGCATTGGGTGTCGAACAGGAGAGCGTCGGTCTGCGCGTCATCTCGGACGACCGTCAGAAGGATGGTCAAGTCAGCGGCGAAGGTAGCCGAGTTCGTTTCGATATCAGCGGGGGCATCGAGGCGGATATCGAAGCCATTCGCTTGAAACCCGGCCCTTTGAAGAGCTCGCAACATAGGAAGACCCATGCGTCCGCAGCCTGCCACGCCGACAGAAACCACCCCGCGCCCGCCGAACGTGCCACTCGTCGCGGGCGCGGGGTCACTGCTCAATGTTCGATATGTTCCTCGCGGACGAACATGTTGGCCCAGGCGCGGTCGATCAGCTCGGGCGACATCTGATAGGGGATGCCTTCGAATTCACAGATCGAACGCATCTGATCGATGAGGAAGATCGGCTGGTAGTTGGCGTAGACGTTGTCGATCTCGGGGTATTTCACCTTGAGCAGGTGCACGAGCGCCTTCTCGTCCAGCGGCATCTTCCGCTTGCGGGCGACCATCGCGAAGATCTTGAGGAAGTCTTCTTGATTGGGGCCGTCGATCTTGATCTTGAAGAAGATCCGGCGCAGCGCCGCCTTATCGAAGATCTCGTTGGGGTGGAAGTTGGTGGAGAAGATCACGAGCGTGTCGAACGGCACCTCGAACTTTTCACCCGATTGCAGAGCGAGGATATCCTTGTTTTCCTCGAGCGGGACAATCCAGCGGTTAACGAGGGCCTGGGGCGGTTCTTCCTGGCGGCCAAGGTCGTCGACGATGAAGATGCCGCCAGTCGCCTTGAGCTGAAGCGGGGCCTGATAGGTCCGCGCGGTCGGGTTATAGACGAGATCGAGCATGGAGAGCGACAGCTCACCGCCGGTGATGACGGTCGGACGCTCGCATTTGACGTAGCGCGTGTCGAACCGGTCGGAGGTGCGGCGCAGCGCGTTGGGATCATCGAGCATCTCTTCGGCGGCGGAATGCACGATCGGGTCGTAGACGGTGATGACCTGACCGGAATATTCAATGGCGCGGGGGACATAGATCTTGTCACCGAGCGCATCGCGGATGCCGTTTGAGATCGAGGATTTACCGTTGCCGGGCGGGCCATACATCAGGATCGAGCGCCCGGCGCCGACTGCGGGGCCGAGATGATCGAGCAGCTCGTCCGGGATGATAAGGTGGCCCATTGCAGCGGTCAGCTGGTCGCGGTTGATGGTAATATCGCGGATCGACTGGCGCTTGACTTGCTCGGCATACACCTCGAGCGGAACAGGCATCGGGCCAAAATATTCGGACTGGGCCAGGGCATCCATCGCGCGGGCTTTGCCCAGATCGGTGAGCTGATAGCCCATTTCGTTGCCGCTATTGGCGTTCAGCGTACCGGTCGCCTCGAGCAGGTTCTGGCCGCGGGCGAGATCGACGAGCTCCTGCGTCACAGGGATCGGCAGGCAGATGACACGGGCGAGATCGGTCACCAGATCGAGGTTCATACGGAACATCGTCTTGAGCAGGATGTCCCGCATCATCACCTGCGGCAGACGCATTTGGGACAGCGATTTCGGAGCAGGCGGCTTTGTGACGCCGGTCGCTTCGGTCGGATGGGCCTGAACGTTCATGAAATCACTCGAGCTTTGGATCCAGATTTGTGGCGAAACTACCGCGCAGGTGCCTTTCAAACAACAAAAACACCACTCAGGTAACGCATCACCGACTCAGACCGTATAGAGACGGCAAAAAAGAAACATGAATAAGGCAAACCCAAGATGAACCGGGCACAATCCACGAAACTCGGCCTTTTTCTCACGCTGATCGGTTTTGTTCTCGGCGGATTCGCGCTGTGGCAGGGCGCGTTTTATCTGACGCATCACGAAGGCGATACGCTGCATGTTTCTGAAATCGTGTTTCGGATGGCTGCCGGAGAGGTTCCGCATCTCGATTTCATGACGCCGATCGGCGGTCTGGCCTTTGCGCCATTCGCCTCTTTCGTGGAAGGCGGCATGGGGCTAGGCCGGTCGATCCTTTGGTCACAAGCTGGTGCGGCGCTTTTGCTGACGCCGATCGCATGGTGGGTTGCGGTCAGCCGTTTGAACTTTGTGAATGGACTTCTGTTCGGGGCCTTGATCCCGGTCCTGTGCCTCGCGGTGATCCACGGCAAGGTCGAGACAGGGCTGTCGATTTCCATGCACTACAATCGGTGGTGCTGGGCGCTCTCGTTTCTCGTGATCATGCTGTCCGTCTTCGAATCGCGTCGTCGTTCTGATCTGTTTGATGGGGTGCTGATCGGAGCCCTGATGACCGGTCTTGTGATGATAAAGGTTACCTATTTTGCAGCATTTGCGCCGGTTGTTTTGTTGGCCTTGGTTCTGCGCTCCGCCTGGAGGTCTCTTGCGGCGGCGCTGGGCACTGGTCTTGTGATCGCGGCGGGGCTGACGCTTTGGCTCGGGGCGGACTATTGGTTTGCGTATCTCGGTGACTTGCTCGAGGTTTCGCAGTCGGATCTGCGATCGGAGCCGGGGCTGCCACTATTGGGCATCGTGACCGATCCGGAATACCGGGGCGCCTGGCTGGCGGCAGTTGTTGCCGTGATCTTCTTGCGCCAGTCGGGGCGGCAGCGCGAAGGGCTGCTTTTGCTGGTCCTGCTTCCGGCCTTTATCTACGTGACCTATCAGAATTTCGGGAATGACCCACAATGGCTTCTTCTTCTGGCCGTGATGCTGATCGCGCTGCGGCCCGAACCAGGTATGACCAACGGCTTTGGGTGGGACATGCGGCAGGCGAGCCATATCCTTATCGCCGTCGTGCTCGCCTTTGGTCTGCCGTCCTATTTGAATATGGCCTACTCGCCGGTGACGATGGCAAACCAGGACCCGGACGAATACGAGCCTTTGTTTCTTGAAGATAACGTACATGCCGATCTTCAGTTGATCCGGGTCCGGACGCTTCGGGCAGATGCGAAGATCGCCTTGGATACCGAAGGGATGCCTTTGGCCTCTCGCGCCGATCCCGAAGAGCGGGACGATCCGACGGTCTTTCAGGGCGAGACGCTGCCGTTCTGCACCGTTGACAACGGGATCCCGATCTACATGGAAGAGATCGCAGAGGATTTGACAGAGGCCGGGTTTGGCGCCTCGCGTATCTTCTTTGCCGATCTCTTTTCGTCGATCTGGCTTTACGGTGATTTCGAGCGACTGGAGGGGGGGTCCCCTTGGTATTACAGCGGACTTCCCGGTTGGGAGAGTGCCGACTACCTGCTGGTTCCCCTTTGCGTGATCTATTCGGACGTTCGGACCAAAACGCTTGAGAACATAGAGGCAGCTCGCGAAGGCGAAGAGCCGCTTCGCGAGCTGCGCAGGACGGAGCTTTACGTGCTTTACGACGCGCCGTAGAGCACGCCCAGCGCAAGATAGAGGCAAAGCGACCAGCCGAAGGGAAAGCCCATGGGGAACCTTCGGTTCTTGTCCCAGCTCTTCCAGTCAGGCGCCAAGGTTTTGAGCGGTGTATGACGTGCAAGGCGGTGGGCTGCCACTGCCGCAAGCATGGCGACGCTGAGCAGGACGAGAACGATGCCGAGATCGTCATAGGCGATGAAGGGCGCTGCGGCGGCCAGAAATTTTGCATCTCCCCCTCCCATGACTCCGGCCATGTTGGCCGTGAAGCCGATGGCCAAGACAATGGCGGCATGAGCGAACCGCCAGAGATAGGCCTCGGTCGGAAGGGCAAGAGGGCCAATGATCACGAAGATCCCGAACAAGGCGATATTGGCCTTGTTCGGGATCTTCATTCTCGAGAGGTCGGTCCAAGTGATATAGAGACAGACCGGAAGGACAAACGGAAGGAACCAGAGAGCTTCGACAGAAGTCAGAGCCATCTGGCCGAGGTCAGTTCTGAACGTTCGCTTCGAGGGCTGCGAGGCTTCGCGAGGCCGCTTCGAAGTGCTGAGGATGCGTTTCGATGGCATCGGTCAAAAGACCGCGACCGGTTGCGACATCTCCCTGCTTGATCGCCGCAAGTGCGATCGTATGGAGCAACTGCGCCCGTTCGGTCTGGGTCATCTTGATAACCGGCAGATCGTATTTGCGCTGTGCCGCGCGGGACAGAACGAGATTGTTCTTTGCTGTGAACATATCCGGCTTGTTGCGGAGCGCTTGTGTGAAAAGGCTCTCGGCGCTTTTGGCATCGCCACGCGTCAGCTTGGAATAGCCCCAGTTGTTCAAGACGCCTGCGGGCTGGTTGGTCAGACCCGCAGCAATCTCGTAAAAGCTGTCGGCCTTGTCCCATTTCTGACGGCTATCGGCGACCATCGCCTCGAGGCGGTACCGCTTGAAGGTCTCGTGGGTGGGCGGAATGGACGCAAGCGTCGCTTCGGCCTGATCCCATTCTCCTGTGCGGATCAGCGCGTCGGCGAGTTCGACGTGATCCTCATGCTCGGAGCCTTCCATTGTCGTCACCTGTTTCCAGGCGATGGCAGCCCGGGCCGGATCGCCAGCCTTGACAAGCGACGTGCCCAGACCACGGGCCAGGTCGATCCGCTCGGGGTTCGCAGCGAAGGCCTTCGCAAAATAGCCTACCGCCTCGTTCGGGTCTGCCGAGTTCAGCATGACGTCGTTGAGATTGGTCTCGTCGATGACGTTGATGTCGCGGAGGGCGCGGTTGACTTCAGCCTCGCCGCTGCGATCGCATGCGGACAGACCAACGATCCCTGTCAGGGACAAGGTAAAGATAATGGAGTGGCGCATGTTGTGCGTCCTTTTACTGCTCGGGCCTTGTCATGGTGTTTGCAGGATCAGGTAGTCGCCTGTGCCCCGCCTCACCAATTTGGTATTATTATCTGTGGTTGGATTGTAACCCGGATCTTCTGATTTTGCGATAGCGAGTTTCAGGTTGTCCCGGATCTCCTCGCTTTGGCCGTTATCCGTTGCAAAGGCGCGACGGAAAACCTGGCGCGCTTCGGTCACGTTCCCGCGTTCCATAAGGATCACACCGAGGTTGTTCCAAGCGGCAGCGAAAGTCGGGTCCATGGACACGGCCTGCCGCATCAAGCGCTCTGCCTGATTGAGACGGCCAAGCTCGAGATTTGCGGAGGCGATCGCCGAGAGGGTGTCGGCTGTCAGCCCTTGAGTTGCAGCGGCCCTTTGATAGGATTTCAGGGCAAGCTCGTACTGGCCCGCGGCCATGAGACGATGGCCGATCGTAAGACCGTCGACATCTGCTTCGCCGGCGAGACCCGGCGCGAAAACCCGGTCGCCTGTCGGAGCGAAATTCTCCTGCTCGCAAGCAGCGAGCAGGAGAATGGCCATGACGGAGAGCGTCTTTAGTACGACGTTTGAAATCGGACGCATCACGTCTGCGGATGCAGTCTCAGAACGAGTTTTCCGACAGGAGCGTGACAATACTGTAAACCGATGGACCAACGAGGATGATAAGGAGCGGCGGAACCGTCAGTACCATTGTGGCAAGGGTCATCTTCGTCGGCAAGGTGTTCGCTTTCTCCTCAGCGCGCATAACGCGCTTATCCCGCATTTCGGCGGCATAGACGCGGAGCGCTTCGGCGATGGATGTACCGAACTGCTGCGACTGGATGAGAACGGTAACGAAGCTTGCGACGTCGGCCACGCCTGCGCGTTCGGACATGTCGCGCAGAACGGCGGTCTTGTCCTTACCCGCTTTGATTTCGTTGGCGACCATCTCGTATTCGTCGGCCAGATCCGGGAAGCCCGCGCGGATCTCTTTCGAGACGCGGATGATGGCCTGGTCGAGCGATTGGCCCGCTTCGACGCAGACGAGCATCATGTCGAGGCTGTCGGGAAAGCCGTTCTGGATCTGCTCCTGACGGGTCTGAAGGCGCTTCGTAATCCAGTATTTAGGCAGGAAATACCCGATGCCGGCGGGGATCAACACGGAAAGAAGGATCGTCGTCGTGCTGGGCTCACCGTTGGTGCTTTGCAGGATCGCGTAGATCACGCCGATGACAAGGAAGATCAGACCGAGCGCGAATTGCGCGAAGTAGAAGGTCTGGACGGCGGTCTTGCCGCGATAACCCGCCTGAATAAGTTTGAGGCGGATCGCGGAAAGCTCTTCTTCGTCCTTGGGCTCAAGGAAGTTCTTGTAGCGATCAAGACGATCCCCTTTTCCTCCGCCAAAGCGCAGGGAGGCCTTCTTGTCGCCTTTCGTGACGACGGTATTGCCAGCTCGCAGACGGTCGAGTGGGTCTTTCTGCTTTTTAAGAAGAACCGGCGCTGTCAACAGGATGAGGAACAGGCCGAGGATGCCGATGACCAGCAGCGGTCCAAAGGGGCCGAGTTGCTCGGTCAGGAGAGTTGTGAAGGCTTCCATCGTATGATCCTCAGACCTTGATGTTCGTGAGCGTGCGCATCACGAAGATGTTCACGGTCAGGAATGCTGCGACAACGAGACAGGCAGGAATGAAGACGGGGGTGTCTTTCACGTCCGTGTAGTAATCGGGCTTGAGCACGTTGATCGTGATGAGCGCCACGATCGGAAAGAGCGACAGGAAGACGCCGGACCAGCGCGCTTCGGCCGTGATGGCCTTGACCTTGCGGAACAGCTTGAAGCGCGACCGGATCACCTTGGCGAGGCCGTCGAGAATCTCGGCAAGGTTACCACCGGCCTGCTGCTGGATCGTCACGGCGACCGCGAGAAAGCGAAGATCCTGCATGTCCATGCGCTCTGCCAGATCCTTGAGGCTTTCGGACACGTCGCGGCCATAGGCGCTTTCGTCCGAAATGATGCCCATCTCAGAGCCGAGCGGATCGGGGACTTCCTTGGCCACGATGGCGACGGCGGAGGAGAAGGGGTGACCCACGCGAAGCGAGCGGACCATCAGTTCGACGGCATCGGGAAGCTGTTCCTCGATCATGCCCATCCGCTTTTTGGCCTTGTTGCTGACCCAGATGAAGACGCCGCCGATCCCGAAGGCGGCTGCCAGGAAGATACGAACGATAGGTGCGGCGCTGGTGCCGAAAGACATACCGACATAAGCCACGACGCTGAGCAGACCCATGATCATGATGAGCTGCATCGGCGTGAAGGCGATGTTTCCCTTGCGCGCCTTTTCGGCCAGCATCGAATAGAGCGGGATATTGGCCGAGGACATGTGCTGGCCCATCTCCTTGCGGAGTTGTTCGAGCACTTGTTCGCGGCTGCCGCCCTTCTCGAGCATGTCGAGACGGCGGTTGACCCGGTTGTTGAGGCTAATCGATTTGCCGAAAACCACCAGATAGAGGCCTTCGACGACAACCAGAACGGCGACGAAGATCAGCGCATAAATGATCGGCTGAGTTGAGATTTCCATACCAGTTTACTCCGCGACCATGGGTTCGAAGATCGATGCAGGCAGATCGAAGCCCCACATCTTGAAGCGGTCCGAGAAGTTCGACCGGACACCGGTTGCCGTGAAGTGCCCGATGATCTTGTTATCGGGCGTCAGGCCCACGCGCTGATAGCGGAAGACTTCCTGCATCGAAATGACGTCGCCTTCCATGCCGGTCAGTTCAGTGATCGACACCATGCGGCGCGAGCCATCCTGAAGACGCGAGACCTGCACGATGAGGTTCACAGCGGATGCGACCTGCGAGCGGATCGCCTTGATCGGCATCTCGAGACCGGCCATCGCAACCATGTTTTCAAGACGGGAGACAGCGTCACGAGCAGAGTTGGCGTGGATCGTCGTCATCGAGCCGTCGTGGCCGGTGTTCATGGCCTGAAGCATGTCGATGACTTCCTCGCCCCGCGTTTCCCCGACGATGATACGGTCGGGACGCATACGAAGCGCGTTTTTAAGACAGTCGCGCTGCGAGACGCGGCCCTTGCCTTCGACGTTGGCCGGGCGGCTTTCCATCCGTCCAACATGGGTTTGCTGGAGCTGAAGTTCCGCCGTATCCTCGATCGTCAGGATGCGTTCGGCGTCGTCGATGAAGGACGAAAGCGCGTTGAGCGATGTCGTTTTACCGGAACCCGTACCGCCCGAAACGATGATGTTAAGGCGGGTCGATACCGCGGCTTGCAGGTAAGCGGCCATTTCTTCGGTGAAGGCGCCGAACTTGACCAGCTCGTCGATCGACAGCTTGTCTTTCTTGAACTTACGAATGGAGACGAGCGATCCGTCCACGGCGATTGGCGGCACCATCGCGTTGAAACGCGAGCCGTCTGCCAGACGGGCGTCGACATAGGGGTTGGATTCATCGACCCGGCGACCCACGGCGGAGACGATCTTGTCGATGATCCGCAGAAGGTGTTTTTCATCCTTAAACGTCACATCGCTGAGCATCAGCTTGCCGTCACGTTCGACAAAGATCTGCTGCGGGCCGTTCACGAGAATATCGTTAACGCTGTCGTCCTGTAGGAGCGTCTCGAGCGGACCGAGGCCTTTGACCTCGTGGAACAGCTCCTGCGTCAGGATCGTGCGATCCTCGCGGTTGAGCACGACGCCCATCTCTTCGAGGCTTTCGGAGGAAATCGAGATGATTTCCTGGCGCAGTTCCTGTTCGGAGGCGTTTTCCAGAGCGGACAGGTTCAGGTTGTCGAGAAGCGCCTTGTGAAGCTCGAGCTTGATCTCGCCCAGGCGTTCCTTGCGCTTCTTCTCTTTGTCCATGGGCGCCGCTGATGCGGGCTTGCCAGGTTTGACCAACGGCTTCTTCTCGGCCGCCGGCATTTTGGTGACGTTGCTTGGCGCGGCCGGTTTTGCGGATTTGGAGGCGTCTTGATTCTTGTAACGTGAGAACATTTTGCTTTCCCTTAACCGGCTGCTGCAGCGGCTTTGTTGAGCTCGTGAACAGATTGAGCAAGCTTCGAGAACTCTTTCCGAAGCGGGTTCTTAGCGGCGCTTTCTCCGAGAGGAGCGCCATGATCGTTGGCTTCCACGATCGCGCGGCCGCCATCGGGAAGCTGGACTTCGATAGCGATCCCCAGCGATTCCGCGAGGCGCTTGATCCGGCTTTTGCCGTTCAGATCGGTGAATTTCGGTGCGCGATTGAGCAGGAAGCGGAATTTTTCGACCGGTAGCTCTTCGGCCTGCATGAGGCGCTTGAGCCGCTGGGTGTTCTGCGCCGACCTCATCTCAAGTTCGAGCGTTGCGAAGTAGATCTGGCTGGCGTTCAGCACAATCTCGGTCCAGGGGACGATGCTCGAGGGCATGTCGATTACGACATAGTCGAAATTGGTGCGGGCCATTTCGACCAGCCGCTCGATATCTGCAGGCTCCACGATGTCGTAAGGGAGCATCTCGGACGGGGCGGTGAATACTTGCAGGATATCCTGATAGGGCTGAAGAGCCTGGACGAAGGAGTCGCTGTCCATGCCTTCGGTATCCTGAAGCAGCTCGAAGATCGCCTCCCTCCGGGGGAGGTCGAGATAGGTCGCGACACTTCCATACTGAAAATCGAGATCCATCAGGCAAACGGTGGGCGGCTTTTTGGAGGCAACTGTCGCCAGCTCCCAAGCGAGATTGACCGCGGCTGTCGTGGCTCCGGTGCCGCCTGCCATGCCGTGAACCGCAAGCACCTTGCCGTCCTTGTCACCAGTTGCCTTGATCACAGGGGCGCCATCTGCGGAGACGGGCGCGACCGGATCCGGGCGATTCACCCGCTCGATCGCCTTCGCCAGTTCCGCTTCTGGAAGGGGGTAGGGTATGAATTCGTCGCCCCCCATCCGCAGGAGACGATGAAGCGCGGCAGGCGTGATGTCATCTGCGATGACGATAACCTTGATCCCGCGCTCCTTGGCGCCGGTGATGATTTCGCCAACGTAGTCGAGATGTTCCTCGTCCTGATCGTTTACCGCGATCGCGACGAACTGGAGCTGGTCGGCGTCGGGCTGTTCGAAAAAGGTAAGTGCATCATCGAAGGTCAGATCGCCCCAGGCCTCGCCCAGTTCTGCTTCCATGTCTTCGATGAGCAGATCGAAGAGCTGAACATCCCGACTGATCGTGCAGGCGACGATCGGTTGCGATTCGGATTGCAGGGCAGCGCTGCTCGTCATCGATAAACGTCCTCATTCCCGGACTTTATGGCGGAGGAATACGTGCAGACCGCGATGTCCGCTCGTTCCGTGGGCGCCCCCCGGCCATAGCCCAAACCCGGAACGACGCCGGGCATACGTGTAACATTGAGTCTTACTCGCAGCGAAACTTGGCGAGAATTAGACCAAAAAGCTCCAATTGTGCGGAATGCGGCGACAACCGGCCGATATCCCCCAAACCGTTGACGGCCCCCGCGATGCGGAGGCCGTCAAATTGTCGCGTTCAGGTTAACAGCAATCTAGCCGTCGGTGATATCGCCGAGTTCGGCGCCGACAGTGGATGGGCGCTGGGCGCTATCCACATATTCGCGGAAGATAACCTGGGCATATTTGCCATTCAGAACACCGGGATGCCGTTGCACGAAACCGGAAACCTCGGTCACAGTGCGGCGGTTCCGCTCTTCCCGGCCCTCGGTTACAACCAAAGGCTGGGTTTCGCCAAGTGAGACGACAGCCTCGAGACGAGAGCGACTGATGCCTTGACTGGTCAGGAATGCCACAACCGTTTGGGCGCGGCGAAGACCAAGTCTGCGGTTATAGGCGTTAGAGCCAACCAGATCGGTGTGGCCGTAAACCTTGAACCGGACTTCCGGGAACTGGCGAATGAAGTTCGCCTGCTCCATCAGGACCCGCCGGGCTTCCGCGTCCAGGACGGTCGAGTCGAACGCAAAGTTCACCATCGTGGGCACTTCCGCAGCGAAGCGCCGCGCCAGTGCAATTGAGAAGTCCCGCTGTCCCGACATGACGAGCATGTTGTTCATTGTCGCATTGCCGAAACTTCCGGTGTCTGCGACCGCACCTGCCTCCTGATTAAAGGAATTGGTGCCAGCGGTTTGAGCACAGGCTGTGACTGCCAGCAGTGCTACCGTTGCGAGAAGGTGTTTCATGGGATTGTCCCTCGCTTTCCTGCTATCAGTCCATCACGTAGCCGTAGGACCCGCTAAAGTCCTGCTGCGCTACCTCTCCTGCTGCACCCGCGGGCAGCTCGCTTGCGTCGACACCGACCCGTCCGTTCAGGAAGAGCTGGCTTTCGGTCGGGATCCGCATCCGGTCCGTCGGAAGGGCCAAGGCCTCGCCGCGGGTCGGAGTGACCAAGTGCGGCGTGACTATGATGACCAGTTCCGACTGATCCCTCTCGTAAGCTGTGCTCCGGAAGAGGGAGCCGAGAACCGGAATGTCACCAAGGAACGGAACCTGAGATACGCTGTCACGGAAGTCATCTTGAAGAAGACCTGCGATAGCGAAGCTTTCTCCATCCCTCATTTCGACTGTGGTTGAGGTCTCTCGTCTCCGAAAGGCATCGATCTCGAAACCATCGCCGAACGAAAAGCTCTGTGTGGTATCGATAGAGCTCACCGCAGCTTTGAGTTCAAGATTGATACGATCTCCGTCCACAACAACCGGGACGAAGGCAAGTTCAACACCGAAGGGTTTGAATTCGACGGTAATCACTCCGTCCTCTTGAGCGACAGGAACAGGATATTCCCCACCAGCAAGGAAGCTGGCTTCCTGTCCGCTGAGCGCTGTCAGGTTTGGCTCGGCAAGTGTGCGAACCATCCCCTTGCTTTCGAGAGCCTCCAACAAGACATTGAATGCAACATCACCGACTGTGAAGCCACCCGAAAGGCCACCTACCGCGGCGTCCGTGAGGCCAAATACGGCTCCGAGGGTCCCGATGCCTTGATCGTCCGGGTTGCGAACCACGAGACCGCCCAGTCCACCAGCACCGAACTGCCGTGGGTCTCCGGTATCTCCAACGATGACGCCACCGTTTAGACCCTTACTGACACTGCGCTGCATTTCTGCGAAGCGCACTTTCAGCATGACCTGCTGAGTGCCGCCGACAACCATGAGGTTGGAGACGCGCTCAGGCGCATAGCGGTTGGCAAGATCGACTGCGCGATCCAGCTTGGCCGTGCTCGATACCGTTCCCGACAGGACGATCCCGTCATTCGCGGCGCGAACCTCGATTTTTTCACCGGGGAGGATCTGCGACAGGCGTTCTTTGAATTCTGCGAGATCCGCGGTGACGTGGACTTCCACATTGGTGATCAGACGACCATCCGCCCCAAGAAGGGTGAGGGTTGTCCGCCCAGGCTCCTTGCCGAGGACATAGATCGTCCGATCGGAGAGCGTGGAGATGTCTGCAATGCCGGGATTGGCAATGCTGAGCTCCGTGAACGGAACGTCGCTCTCGACCACCACCGCCCGGTTGACCGGTACGTTGAGTGAGCTTGAGGAAGTGCCGCGCATAACACGGAGAGTTTCGGCCGAAACCGAAGTACCCACGACCGGAGCCGCGAGAGTTAGCCCGATAAGGGCCGCTTTTAGGAATTTGTCATATTTCATGTGACCTGCCTCTATGATCACGCCCGAAGTGCAGGTCTCATGCCTGCCTGTAGTGACAGTGCGCCGGGGCGAAAAATAAATCAAGAATCAAAGGGGTAGTGGTCAAACTTGATGTGGATATCTCGCAACAGTTGCCAAAACGAAGGCCGCTGCCCGGGAGGGGAAGCGGCCTTTAAAGGTGTTGTGAGAGGGGATTAAAGGTCAGTCGTTACATTCCACGACAGTCTCCACAACCTGCGTTCCTTGACGGGTTCTAACGGTGCAGACTTCTTCTTGTTCTTCTTGGACGACAACCTCGTCTTCGATCCCAAGAACCTCGCGGGTGTTCACCTCGATCTGTTCGTCGACAGCGACATCACCCCGACCGACAAGGGAAAGAGAGATGCGCCCTGTATTAAGGGCCTGACTCAAACGGGCGACTTGCTGAGGCGTGGCTTCGACCGTGACAGTCGACGCCACACGATTCCCGGAGAAGTTCGGATCGGTGATCTGATCGACCGCGATCACGCGCATGTTGCTCTCGATGAGGCGTGTGAATTCGTCCGCCCGGCCGGAGGCCTGTCCGGTCCAGTAGACGTTGACGTTACTCTCGGGCCGCAAAAAACCCGAGACACCGCGGGAGGCGTCCACAGGCAGCGCTACAGCATTCATGCCGGGGCTGAGAGCTTGAGATATTCCGGGAACGACGCCTGGGTCGGTGACTTTGACAAGCATGACCGGCTCGTTAATTTCCATCGGTCGCAAGACATAGCGAGACGTCCCCGGGCCTTCATTGAAGACCTCTTCGACCGTCCGGAACACACCCTCTGGAAGGTTCGTCTCGGGGTATCGGATGATCTGAAGGGACTCTTGAGTCACCTGATCGCCAAATTCGAGTGGGGTGGCTGCAGCAACGACTTCGACTGTCGGAGTTATGCTTGCTAACTGCGCCTCGAGCTGGGCGGAGCGAGCTTCGTCCTGCTCTATATATCCTTGAGCTGTATAGACAGCAAAGCCGGCCAAGCCGAGCCCAAGCAGCAAAACTAGTCCAAAAACGGCTCTCATGAGAGTATCCCTCTAGATTTTCAGCGGAAGATATGCTGTCCGAGGGCCAAGCCGCAAGTCCGGTTATCTGACTGTGACGCTACTTATAAAGTCAGCAATCTCTTTCTTTTTGGTTCCCGTTGCGTCACCGACAAGAGTTAGGACCGGAATAGCCATGCCGACGATCAATGCAGTCAAAATGACCCAGTCTACAGTTACAGCACCAGCTTCGTCGGCCTTGAAACGGCTTAGCATCGTCGTCATTTGGTCACTCCTGCTCAGCGGCAGCAATCCGCTTGTACCCCAGCCTTCATTTGCTGTCCAAATATGGCGCAAATTTGCTTAGGCTGGGGTTTTGATGGGTCTTGTTTGGAAATTGTGCAGCGAACCGCGAACAATCTGTCTATATGAGCGAAACTAACTAGCCGCCGGCACCAACGGTTATGTTGCCCATCTCGGTTGAGATGCTAGTGCCCAATGCATTGGTTGCGCCCTGGATCTGCGTCAGCAGTACAAACGCAATACCGACGATGAGTGCGGTGAGGACGACCCAGTCAACGGTCACGGCGCCATCTTCGTCTTTGCGGAACATGTTCAGAATAGAAAGCATATCATTCTCCAGATAGAAGGGATCTGTGAAACCGTTCTGGTCTGATCTGCATGCACATTCTGCGCATCACATTTGATGGGCATAAATGACAAAAGGATTGCGTCACCCAGTGGGCGGCAATCGTTCTATTCGCTGATTTTTGTGTGACCTAGTCTACACTCTTCGAGGTAGAGCGCTGCAGCCCAAAAAACCGGGCTGCAGCGAAATTCTTGGTACGGCTTAGCTGCCGACCGTGATCTTGCCCATCTCGGTCGAGATGCTCGTGCCGAGTGCGTTGGTTGCACCGCGGATCTGTGCGAGAAGCACGAATGCGATGCCGACGATGAGTGCGGTCAGCACGACCCAGTCAACAGTCACGGCGCCGTCTTCGTCGTTGCGGAAATTTTTGATGAAGTTAAGCATTGTAGTCCCTCCAAAGGATGATCGCTCAGTTTTACTACCCTTGCCGGTTCTAACTCAGGCCGGCCTCTTTCGTGGCCCGATCCCCGTCTTGGATGAGGAGTTATACCCTTTGGATTCGGGCTACACTTTGGCGTGACTCAGAAGAAGGGATACTTTTTCCCAGAATAATCTCAAATTTTACTTAGGCGTCTGAATACGAAGGAGAATTTACGGGCCAGATCTTGCTCGAGGGTTCGGTCGCGTTGCAAAAACACGTCGAATTGGGCGGTTTTGCCTTAATTCGACCAGTCTTCGTAGCCTGACTCGCCGTTTTCTGAGATATCCTTCCTCGATAACAAGAACCGGGCGGAGAAGTCTGGACCATGAGCAGAATCATTTTTCGATCCGTCGCCTTCGGAGCGGCAGTCCTTTGGGTAGGCGCTTCGAGTGTGGCGGCCGATAGTCATAGGCTTCAGCCGGACTTTACCTTCAAGCGTGTCGGCCCCCCAAGCGCATCGGCAACGCGCCGGATTACGGTGCAAGTCCCGCCGAAGCCGCGTGTCCCCAAGGCCTCCACGGATGCGGCTGCGGTGCCGACACCGCCGGAAGGATCGGCAGCGCGCTGGTTCTGGGAGGCGATTTCTCCTGAAATCGAAGGAGGGGGCCCGTTCCGGATAGAGGATGCCGTCACTCACCTGAGAACAAGCCCGGGCGGGCAGGCGCTGAGTGCTCCGCGCCTGCAGCATTTGCAGTCGATCGCAAAGGCGCATGGTATCACGATCCTGTCCGAGACGGTGGGCAAGCAAGTTTCTCCTGCCTTTGTCTTGGCCGTGATCGCGACCGAAAGCGCGGGACGGGCGGATGCCACCAGTCATGCGGGCGCCCAGGGATTGATGCAGTTGATGCCAGCGACCGCTGAGCGGTTCGGGGTGAGCAACAGCCTCGATCCCAAGGAGAACATCAAAGGCGGTGTCGCCTATCTGGATTGGCTGATGAAGGAATTCGGAGGCGATCCGATTCTCGTCCTTGCGGCCTATAACTCTGGCGAAAACGCCGTGAAGCGGGCCGGGGGCGTTCCGAACTATACGGAAACCCGAAATTACGTGCCGAAGGTCATCGCCGCCTGGTCCGTGGCGCGTGGGCTTTGCCTGACGCCGCCTCAGCTGGCCAGCGATGGCTGCGTGTTCGCGACGGCTGGCAGCTAAGGGGCTGGCCCCTAGATCTCCATCTTCTTGAAGATCGGTTCGGGGACGGACCGGATCACCATCATGATGATCCGCCAGATCGGGGCCGTATAGACGACGTTCCGGCCTTTGCGGGCCGCCTTGAGCATATGGGCTGCGGCTTTGTCGGGGGTGGTCATGAAGGGGAGCCCATCTAGGCCCCAGGTCATGGCGGTGTCGACCGGGCCGGGTTTGACCGTCACCACATGCACGCCCGAGCGGCCAAGCCTGTTGCGCAGACCGCTGAGATAGGTGGCGAAGCCCGCTTTCGCGGATCCATAGACATAGTTGCCAAGTCGCCCGCGGTCGCCGGCGACGGATCCGATCCCGAGGACCGTGCCGCTCCCCTTTTCTCCAAGAAGAGGGGCAAGCTGCTGCAAAAAGCGAGCTGGACCGGTAAAACTGTCGGTTATGACACCATCGATAAGAGATGGATCGGCGTCGATATCCTCTTGATCCGGCATCGAGCCGGTGAAGACGGCGGCACATAGGGGGCCGGGGGCGTCCTTTGTCAGATCGAGGATCGCGGCGAAGGTTGCGGGGTCGCGAACGTCGAATTCGATGGGTGTGGCCGCGCCTGCGCCGCGCGCAAGGCAGTCGGCGGCTGTCGCATCGAGATCGGCACGGTCGCGTCCGGCAAGAATAAGAGATGCGCCTTCACCCGCGAGATCGCGGGCAAGACAGCGGGCGATTGAGGACGTCGCACCAAGGATAATCCAGGTTTCGCTCATGACGCGTCTCTCAGTTTAAGGCGGCGCACGAGATCGGTTTTGAGCGCGCCATTGGGATCTGCTTTGGCGGCCTCGGCCTGCCAGAGGGGGAGGTCGGGATACATCTCGTCGACATAAAGCCCGCTCGAAAGAGCGTCTTTTGCAAAATAGATGCGCCCGCCTGCGTCACTGGTCATCTTCTCGAGCTCGGCGATCAGGGCTTCGGCGCGGCCCCGGTTGGGGAAGTCGACCGCGAGCGTATAGCCTTCCATCGGGAAGCTGAGATATCCGGCGCGCCCGGGTCCCATCCGCTTGAGAACCGCGAGCGGAGAGGCGAGACCGCTTTTGGCGATGCGGGCCATCATCTCGCGCAGGGCCGGGGCCTGATCGAGCGGGACGACGCATTGAAACTGGTGAAATCCCGTTTTGCCGTAGAGTTTGTTCCAGTCATGGATCCGGTCCAGAGGGAAGAAGAAGTCTTGGATCGGCTTGACGGTCGTCCGGCCGGATTTTGGCACGCGCGAATAGTAGAGCGTGTTGAAGGTTCGCACCACGGGGGCCGAGAGGGCCGCCTGCGGGGCGTTGAAGGGCACCGATTTGGAGCGTTTGGGCGCTGGAACGAGGCCTGCGCCGGTTTCGCCCTCTTCGAGGATGCCGCGACCGAGTTCCTTACCGGTCGCGGTCGCGTCGATCCAGCCGACGGTGTAGGTCGCCTCGGATCTGTCGAGCAGATCGATGAACGCGTCCCAGTCCGTGGCGCGGCGTTCGGTGACCATCATCAGATCGCCCTTGCAGCGCTGAAGCTGAAGCTTGGCCGAAGCGATGATGCCCGTTTGACCAAGGCCCCCGACCGTGGCCTTGAAGAGCCCCTCGTCCTTGGGGGTGACCGTGACGGTCTTATCGCCCTGAAGGAGTGTGATTTCGGTGACATGCTGCCCGAAGGATCCGGCATGGTGGTGATTCTTGCCGTGCACGTCCATGGCGATTGCCCCGCCGACGGTTGCGAACCCGGTGCCGGGCATGACCGCGGGTAGCCAGCCCTTGGGGGCATAAAGACGTGCGATCTCACCGAGGCGCAGACCTGCCTCGGCCTCCATCAACCCGGTTTCGGGATCGAAGGAGAGGACACGGTCGAGACGGCTGGTATCGACCGCGCGTCCCTCGTCGTTGAGGCAGGCATCGCCGTAGCTGCGACAGCGCCCGATGGCGGGAGCGGGTTCACTGGCGGCAATGGCTGCCAGATGGCTGAGCCGTTCGGGGCGGGCAAGCTCTCCGGTCGCGGAGTGGACACGGCCCCAGCCGGTATAGGTGTCGGTTTTCCAGCGCATCAGACGGCCTTTGCAGCTTGGCATTCGGCGACGGGGAAGACGACGAAGCCGGAAAATTTGATGGACCACGACGTGATCCGGTGGGTGACGGAGGTCACGGCGGATCCTCTAGGCGGAAAATCAGGCAACAGTATGGAAGCGTTTTGCAGGAAATGAAGGCGATGGATCAGGTCTGGAAGACGTCGGCCCAATCCGGGTGCTTGCGGCGCTGCGCGTTCACATAAGGGCAGAGCGGGACGATCTGAAAACCTTCGGTGCGGGCATCCTCGATCAGGTGGGTGACGAGTTTGAGCGCGAGGCCCTGACCTTCGAGCGCCTGGGGCACCATCGTGTGATCGGCGATGACCAGCTTGGGGGACAGGATCGAGATCGTCAGCTCTGCCTCGCCATCCGGCGTCTTCATGACATAGCGGCCCTTTGAGCCCTCGACTTCCTTGACGATATCGTCGGTCACCGGATCAAGCCACGATCGTCGCTTGAGTGGCGGCCCTCAGTTCATCTTCGGTCACGCCATCGGCAGTCTCCACGATCTTGAGCCCGCCCTCGACCACGTCGAGCACGCCAAGGTTGGTGATGATCCGGTCGACGACGCCGGTGCCAGTCAAGGGCAGGGTGCATTCCTTGAGCAGCTTGGACTCGCCGTGCTTGTTGGTGTGGTCCATCACGACGACGACGCGGCCCACACCGGCGACGAGATCCATCGCGCCGCCCATGCCCTTGACCAATCTGCCGGGGATCATCCAGTTGGCGAGGTCTCCGTTTTCGGCGACTTCCATCGCGCCCAGAATGGCCATGGCAATCTTGCCGCCGCGGATCATTCCGAAGCTTTGCGCGCTGTCGAAATAGGCGGTGTGCGGCAGTTCGGTGATTGTCTGCTTGCCCGCATTGATTAGGTCGGGGTCAATCTCTTCCTCGGTCGGGAAGGGACCCATGCCGAGCATCCCGTTCTCGGATTGAAGCGTCACCGTGATGCCATCGGGAATGTAGTTGGAAACCAGCGTCGGGATGCCGATGCCCAGATTGACATACCAGCCGTCCTGCAATTCCTGCCCTGCGCGGGCGGCCATCTGGTTGCGGTCCCACGGCATTGGTCAGCTCTCCTCTATGCCCATGATTTCCTTGCGCAGACCGTCGATCGAATGCTGCATCTCGGTCATCTTGTGCATGGTCATAAGCGACTTGGCGGTTTCGACGACAAGCTGATTGTGGATGCTCTTGCCCTCGCTCGGGAAATGTTCGTCGACCAGTTTTCTCGCTTCGAGGATCCAGCCGTAGAATTGCTCGGCGGTTTCGTGGCGGCGTTTCCGGAACTCTTCGTTTGGCATACTCTTACCCCTCTCGCACAGTCCGCTGTTCGATCCGTTTCTCGTGTTCGCCTTGGATCAGCCGGTGCACGTAGATCCCGGGTAGATGGATATGGTCGGGATCGAGGCTGCCGGTCGGAACAATTTCCTCGACCTCGGCGACACAGACCTTGCCGCACATCGCGGCGGGCGGATTGAAGTTGCGGGCGGTCTTGCGGAAGATCAGGTTGCCTGTCTCGTCCGCTTTCCATGCCTTGACGATAGCTAGATCAGCAAAGATGCCTCGTTCAAGGATATAGGTCTCCCCGTCGAAGTCCTTGTGTTCCTTGCCTTCCGCGATCTGTGTGCCGACGCCGGTCTTGGTATAAAAGCCCGGGATGCCGCAGCCCCCTGCGCGCATCCGTTCGGCGAGCGTGCCTTGCGGGTTGAATTCCAGCTCGAGCTCGCCGGACAGATATTGGCGCATGAATTCGGCATTCTCGCCGACATAGGACGAGATCATCTTTTTGACCTGCCGGGTTTGCAGCAGGATCCCGATGCCGAAATCGTCCACTCCCGCATTGTTGGACGCGAAGGTCAGATCCTTGGTGCCCGCCTCCTTGATCGCCTGAAGCAGCAGCTCAGGGATGCCGCACAGGCCGAAGCCGCCCGCCGCGATGAACATTCCGTCCGTGAGAAGACCGTCGAGGGCGTCCGTGGCGGAGGAATAGATTTTCTGCATCGGGACGGGGCCTGCATCGATTGGAGTTGTCCCGTTTTGGCGGGGCGGTGCCTTGGTGTCAACGCGGCCTAGTCGAGCGTGAAGGGGGCCAGCGTGGTGATCGGGATGCCCATGATGCTGACGCGGTTGTCGTCCAGCCGGACATCGAAGCTGAGGCCGGGGCCGTCCGACTGGGCGGCGAGAACGGGCGTGACGCGGGCGGCGCTGATCGGCGAATTCGCCGGGATCAGGGCCAGCGCGCGTTCCCAATCGGGGACGTTGACGGCAAAGCTGCCTGTGGCGAGGCCTGCCTCGTTCAGTGTCGCGGAGCCGGTCGCATCCAGTTGCAGATCGCCCCAGTCGAGCTTGGCTTCTGTGAGTGACAGAGCCTCGATCTGCGGTGCGTTGGTCCCGCTCCAGGGTTCGGCGAGGGTCACGTCCGCCGCGAGATCGACCTCGCGGATCAAGGCGGGCAGAGGGCTATCCGGATCGGCGCCGGGCAGGGTCAGATTGGTCGCGTCGAGAGTGACGACGTAGTCGGTGTCGCCTTCGCCGATGACCGATGCATTGGCATTGCGCAGCAGGCTGCGCAGGCTGGTATCATCAATCAGGGCGAGCGCACGGTCGGTGCGATCTGTGCCCCGGACAGGCAGGGAAATTGAAGCGCCATCGGTCGGAACCGACGCCCATTTGCCTGCATCGCGGGCTCCGACGGAGCTGATAAGCGAGGAGGCACCATCCTTGGACAAGCTGTCAGCAACGGCGGCGGTGGTCGAGAGGGCAGCCAGAAGCGTGGCGGAAATAAGGGTGTAAAAATGCATATTGGATCCCCGGATCACTGGAATGCATAAGCGATACGGGGTTGGGTGACGTAGGATCAAGCGAAATCGGTGGTGACGCCTAACTGTCGCCGGACGCGGCCTTCTTTGCCGGAGCCTTGCGCTTTGCCGGGGCCTTCTTCTTGGCGGGCTTGCGCTTCTTGCCGGTTTTGGCGGCACGCTCGTCGATCAGATCGACCGCTTGAGCGAGCGTCAGATCCGCAGGCTCAATCGTGTCGGGGATCGTGGCGTTGATCTTTTCCCACTTCACGTAAGGGCCGTACTTGCCGTCGAAAATATTGACCGGCCCGCCTGCTTCGGGGTGTTCGCCCAACTCGCGGATCGGGGTGGCTGCCTTGCCGCGATTGCCGCGGCTCGCGACCTTTTCGGCCAGAAGCTGCACGGCGCGGTTCATGCCGACGGTCCAGACCTCCTCAATCTCGTCGAGATTGGCGTTCGTGCCGCCCCGCTCGGAGGTGCTTATGGCGTGTTTAATGTAGGGACCGTAACGGCCGATATTGGCCCAGACCTCGACCCCGTCTTCGGGATGCGGGCCCAGAAGGCGCGGGAGCGACAGAAGGCGAACGCCTTGTTCGAGCGTGACGCTTTCAGGCTCCCATTCCTTGGGGATCGACTGGCGCGGGGGTTTCTTGTTCTCTTCGGTCACCTCGCCGCGCTGCACATAGGGGCCGAAACGGCCCTTGAAAATGCGGATCTCGTCGCCCTGATCCTCGCCCAGCAGCTTGCCGTCGGGCGGGATGGCAGACGCCTCTGCCTCGGGATCGGGCGGTCCAAAGGGACGCGTGTAGCGGCAGTTGGGATAGTTCGAGCAGCCGATGAAAGCCCCGCCGGAGCGGGCGGTGCGCATCGACAGCCGGCCTTCGCCGCAATTGGGGCAGAGGCGCGGATCGGTGCCGTCGGGGGTCGGCGGGAAGAGATGCGGCTCGAGCACCTCGTTGATCTTTTCCAGCACCTCGGTGATGCGCAGATCGGACGTCTCGGCGATGGCGGCGGAGAAATCACGCCAGAAGCGGTCGAGCACGTCCTTGTAATCGCGCTCTCCGGCGGAGACGTCGTCGAGCTCTTCCTCGAGCGATGCGGTGAAGTCGTATTCGACGTAGCGCTTGAAATAGTTGGAGAGAAACGCGGTAACAAGGCGGCCCTTATCCTCGGGGATCAGGCGGTTCTTGTCCTTGATGACATAGCCGCGATCCTGGATCGTTGTGACGATCGACGCATAGGTGGAGGGGCGGCCGATGCCGAGCTCTTCCATCTTCTTGACCAGCGTCGCCTCTGTATAGCGCGGGGGCGGCTGGGTGTGATGCTGAAGGCCTAGGATCGCCTTGCTCGCGAGGATCGCATGGCCGTTCTTCTGCAGGTCAGACGCGGCGGGCGCATCGTCGATTACATCTTCGCTGTCCGCGCCGGTCTTGCGGTAATCGTCGTAAAGCTCCGACGCTGCCGCGAATTTGGCATCCTCTCCCTGCATGATCTGCGGCAGGATGCGGTCATCCTCTTCTGGCGCGTCGTCGCGGCCTTCGACGTAAATCTTAAGAAAGCCGTCGAATGCGATACGCTGACCTGTGGCGCGGAAGACGACCTGCTTGTCCTCGCTTTCGATCTCCGCCGTGGTGCGCTCGAGGCGAGCCGCGCTCATCTGGCTGGCGATGGTGCGTTTGTAGATCAGATCATAGAGCTTGCGCTGGTCGGCTTCCGAAATGCGCAGGCTTTCGGTATCGGCGGCCAGATCGGTGGGCCGGATGCATTCATGGGCTTCCTGCGCGTTTTTGGCCTTGTTCTTATACATCCGGGGGCTGTCCGGAACATAGCTGGGGCCGTATTTATCCTTGATCGCATCGCGGGCGGCATGGACGGCCTCGGGCGCCATGTCGATGCCGTCGGTCCGCATATAAGTAATGTGTCCAGCCTCGTAGAGCCGCTGCGCGGTGCTCATTGCCTGCTTGGCGCCCATGCCGAACTTGCGGGAGGCTTCCTGTTGCAGGGTCGAGGTCATGAAGGGCGGGGCGGGATTGCGCGTGCCGGGTTTGGCTTCGACGCTGGCGATGTGAAAGCTGCGGGATGCGGCGGCGGTGACCGCGAGTTCGGCAGCGGTTTCGTCACCCAGATCGAAGCGGTCGAGCTTCTTGCCGCCATGGACCGTCATCCGCGCCTCGAAGGTCTGGCCGCGCGGAGTTTCAAAGATCGCCTTGACGGACCAATATTCCTGCGGGCGGAACACCTCGATCTCCATCTCGCGCTCGACGATGAGGCGCAGGCAGACGGATTGGACCCGGCCTGCCGATTTGGCGCCGGGCAGTTTGCGCCAAAGTACGGGCGAGAGGTTGAAGCCTACCAGATAATCGAGTGCGCGACGGGCGAGATAGGCCTCGACCAGCTCCATATCGACCTGGCGGGGGTTTTTCATCGCCTCGGTGACGGCGGACTTGGTGATTGCGTTGAAGACCACGCGGCTGACCGGCGTGTCTTTCTTGATCGACTTGCGCTTTGTCAGCGCCTCCTGAAGGTGCCAACTGATTGCCTCGCCTTCGCGGTCGGGGTCGGTGGCGAGGATCAGTTCGCCGTCTTCGGCCAGAGCGTCGGCGATGGCTTTGACGTGCTTTTTGCTGTCCGACGCCACCTCCCACAGCATGTCGAATCCGTTGTCGGTGTCGACCGATCCATCCTTGGGCGGCAGATCGCGTACGTGACCATAGGACGCCAGAACGGTGTAGTCGGAGCCGAGATATTTGTTGATTGTCTTGGCCTTAGCGGGCGACTCGACGACGACGACGGGCATGGACATCCTTCCGGGGAGCGAGACGGTCTGGCGGCGAGTGATGTGGGGTCGGAGGGGGGATTGTCAATGAGGGGCGGGCGATTGCCGCGCGCCGGTCCGGATTGCGTCCGCCGACGGTTTGGCGCCACACCTTGCCTTCGCGATCCTGGTTCGACCCACGCTAGTTCCTCGATAAAAGACCGCCCGGATGGCGCTGGACCTTGCCGTCCAATTCGAGATCCAGAAGCGCTGGCGTAATCGTTTCGGAGGGGCCGGCGAGGTCGCGGATGAGTTGATCCTCAGCCATTGGTGACGGGCCGAGGCGGGACAGGATTTGGCTGTGCAGATCTGCCGTTTGCCGAAGCGTTCGTTTCGGAGGTGTCGGGTCCGGCAACGGGAGTTTGTCGCTTGCAGCGAGTTGATGAGACGCGGTTTCAAGGACATCGGACACACCTCGGACCAACCGGGCACCGTCGCGGATCAGTATGTTGCAACCGGCGGCGCGGGCGTCGAAAGGATGACCCGGAACGGCGAGGACGTCGCGGCCTTGATCGAGAGCGCTTCGGGCGGTGATGAGGCTGCCGGATTTCGCGGCAGCCTCGATCACGACAACAGCTTCGGAGAGGCCGGAGATGATGCGGTTGCGTTTGGGGAAGTGCCGGGCTTGCGGTTGCAGGCCCATGGGCTGCTCGGACAGGATGAGGCCCTTGTGGCAGATCGCATCGTAAAGGTTCGTGTTTTCAGCAGGATAGCAGACATCAACGCCGCCCGCGACCACCGCGACTGTACCGGTCTCGAGGCTGGCGGTGTGGGCGGAGGTGTCGATGCCGCGGGCGAGGCCGGAGACGATGATGCGGTTTTCGGCGCCGAGCGCGGTGGCAAGAGTGCTTGTCATCCGGGTGCCGAGGGAGGAGGCGTTGCGGGCGCCAACGAGGGCGATTTTCCCTGTCTTTGCAAGTAGTTCGGTGCGCCCGATAGCCCAGAGAAAAGGCGGCGGATCGCTGATCTCGCGGAGGAGATCGGGGTAGGTCGGGCTGTCCCAACGAATGAATTTGGCCTTGGCGGCGCGGGCGGCGCGAAGTTCGGCGCGGGCGACGCCTTCGGGGCAGACCTCGTAACTGTCGATCCCGGCCTCGCGGGCGATGCCGGGAAGCGCGGCCAGAGCAGCCACGGCCGAGCCGTGATCGTTCATCAGCCGAAAAAACGTAGAGATTCCAACGCGCCGCGATCGCAACAAGCGGAGCCAGGCCAGATCATCCTCTCCCGAGATCGGAGGGTTTGGGTGGTGATCAGGAGACAGATCGACCGGGGCCATTGTGGGTGCTCCGCCTGTTGCAGACACCGGTCTAGTCCTGCTTGGTTAATCAAAGATGAACAAAAACGGCGTGTCGGTATGTGGTCGGTATCCGGTCGGTATTGCGTATGTGGATTTTCGCAAGCTTGAGCGCCGACTTCCCATTTTGCGATCAAGTTGGCACCTCGAGGGCCAGCCTGTAAGTCGGTCCGCAAGAGCCCTCTTGCCGATGCCAAAGCCGAAGGATGAGCCCAATATGCTGGATGATGGATATCACGATCTGCCGCCCGGCAAGCTGGCTGCGGTGGTCACCTTTCTGCAGCGGCGCCAACCGCCTTCAGGGACCGTCGCGACACCGGACGGCGTTACGCTGGAGCGGCGTGACGGCATGTCTGCACAGGCCTACCGGACGCTCTTTCGCGATTTGGGGGAGGAGTGGCTTTGGGCATCGCGTCTAGCGCTTTCGGACGACGCGCTTCGGGCGGTGCTGGATGCTGAAGGGACAGAGCTTTGGGTTCCGGTAGAGGACGGCGCGGATCTGGGAATGCTGGAGCTGGATTTCAGCGTCGCCGGGGATTGCGAAGTGACCTTCTTTGGCCTGAGCCGCGCCGGGATGGGGCGCGGACTGGGACGCTGGTTGATTGAACAGGCGCTGCACAAGGCCTTCGCGCGCGGGGTGAAGCGGGTCTGGCTGCATACCTGCACGCTCGATTCGCCGGGGGCGATGGGGTTTTACCGCAAGGCCGGGTTCGAGGCCTATGCGCGGAAGGTGGAGGTCTTTGACGATCCCCGTCTCGCCGGACGGTTGCCGAAAGAGGCAGGGGGATGGGTTCCTGTCCTATAATTTGCGGACAGGTTAGGTCGGTGAGTATGACGTTCACTTGTATTGGCCGTCCGTGCGCCCTAACAAATTAGCAATATTTCTGACTTATTTGGAGAACGCCGTGTTGGTTCAAAGCAATTCCAAGACAGACCCGGTCGAGGCATCCGCTGAATTCTATCAGAGATATGCCTCCCTTCTGACCGGCCCTCATGTGCAAAAGATCGGGTTCAAGATGCGCGGGGTCGAGGTGACGCCAATGGCATTTCGTCTTGTTGCGACGGCACTACAATCCCGCCGGGTCAGGGTTTTCTTTGATCCGGATTTGCTCAAAAAGGCTAAAGCGGTTGGCACATATAGCGACGGGTCCGATAAGATCAGATTCAAGTCAGCCGACGTGTTCAACACGATCGAGGGAACCAAGACGGCTATTCACGAGGCAACCCATGCCGCATTGGATGCGTCGGTTTCATGCGTGAAGATCGCGTCTTCCAAGCGCGAGGAAGGCGCGGCCTTTATCGCAGAGCATTGGTATGAACTGAACAACAGTTCCGCCTACACGGTGGTCAACGGTCTGAAGATCAGGAATGGACCGGTAAGCGGATTGAGCAGCAATGCCTTTATGGACATCGCTGTCGATCTGAAGGCGCAGGCTGAAAAGAGCGGCAAGCTGCCGGTCGTTCTGACGGATGAACAGATAAGAAGCGCCCGCGTTGCGGTGACCGAGTATGGATATAAGTCGAGGCTCTTCTGGCAGAACGGTCTGGGGAAATCATAACCGCTCCTAATGCCCGATGCGCAGGACAGAAAGCGGTTTTCGGATCAGTCTGGCTGCGACCCCGCGGAGGAAATAGCGGTTTGTGCGCGAGCGGGTAGGCGCATCGATGGCGAGCCGATGCGCCTAGGCGGCCGCGCCGCCGACGGTCAGACCGCCGATCAGCATCGAGGGCTGTCCGACGCCGACAGGGACCCACTGACCGGCCTTGCCGCAATTGCCGATGCCCGGATCAAGTGAGAAGTCGTTGCCGTTGGCGCGGATTTGCTGGAGTGCGGTTGCGCCGTCTCCGATCAAGGTCGCGCCTTTGACGGGCGCGCCGACTTTACCGTTTTCGACGCGGTAGGCTTCGGTGCAGGAGAAGACGAACTTGCCGTTGGTGATATCGACCTGACCGCCGCCAAAGCCGACGGCATAAAGCCCGTCCTTGAGGCCTGCGAGGAGGTCCTTGGGATCGGTGTTCCCCGCTTTCATATAGGTGTTCGTCATGCGCGGCATAGGCGGGTGGGCGTAGCTTTCCCGGCGGCCATTGCCGGTCGAGGCCCCGCCGGTGAGACGTCCGTTCTGCCGGTCCTGCATGTAGCCGACGAGGATCCCGTCCTCGATCAGCGTCGTCGCCGAAGAGGGCGTGCCCTCGTCGTCGATGGTGATTGAACCGCGCCGGTCCGGAAGTGTGCCGTCATCGAGGACGGTGATGCCGGGCGAGGCGATGCGTTCTCCCATCAAGCCCGCGAAGGCGGAGGTGCCCTTGCGGTTGAAGTCTCCCTCGAGGCCATGACCGATGGCCTCGTGCAGCAGGATGCCGGGCCAGCCGGGGCCAAGGACGACATCCATAACGCCCGCGGGGGCGGGGATAGCGGTCAGGTTGACGGTCGCGATGCGCAGCGCCTCGCGGACAAGCGGCTGCCAGTGATCCGGATCGATGAGCTGGGTCAGGCCGTGGCGCCCGCCGCCGCCTGCGGTGCCGGTTTCGCGGCGGCCGTTCTCTTCGGCGATGACCGAGACATTGAGGCGGGCCATAGGGCGAATGTCAGTCGCGAGCGTGCCGTCGGGGCGCAGGATGGCGACCTCCTGATGGGAGGCGGCGAGGGCGACGGAGCATTGCACGACGCGGGGGTCGAGCTGCCGGGCATAGGCGTCAATCTCCTTGAGAGTATCGATCTTGGCCGGGAAGGTCGCGTCGGCGATGGGATCGGCATCGGTATAGAGCTTGCGATTGGTCGGCGAGGGCGCATCCGCGATGGTGCCGCCGCCGTCCCCGATGGCCAGACGCGCGGTGGAGACGGCGCGCTGGAGGGCGTGTTCGTCCAGCGTGGTGGAATGGGCATAACCTGCCGTTTCGCCTTTGACGGCGCGGAGGCCGAACCCTTCGGAGGCGTCGTAGCTGGCGTTTTTCACGCGGCCATCGTCGAAGGAAAGCATCTCGGACCGGCGGCGTTCGACGAAGAGCTCGCCGTCATCGGCGCCGCGCGTCGCCTCTTGCAGGTGAGTAAGGGCGGTGTCGTGGTCGAAGGCGGTCTCGAACGGGCGGAAGGGGGCGGTGTCGGACATGGGGGCTCTCTCTCCTCGGGCGCCCTCCTGATGTAGGGTAACCGGCAGCGGGCGACCATAGGGCCGGCGCAGTTTGGCCGCCCGGCCTTGGAACGTGTGGGGGGCGCAATCCGTTTGCTGGCGACGCAAATGAGGAGTGACACCATGAATGAAGCTGTGAAGATCCCCGCTCAGGATCAGGATGCCATGCCCGCCGACGAGCACAAGATGGAGCCAGCGCCGGACTATATGCCGCGCCATCCCGGCGTCGGAAAGCTGGAGGGCAAGGTCGCGCTGATCACAGGCGGCGACAGCGGGATCGGGCGGGCCGTGTCGGTGCTATTCGCGCGGGAAGGCGCGAAGGTGGCGATCGCCTATCTTGAGGAGTACAAGGATGCCGAGGAGACGAAGCGGCTGGTTGAGGCCGAAGGGTCCGAGGCGCTGCTGCTTCCCGGCGATATCGGCAAGAAGGCCCATGCCGAAGAGATCGTCGCCAAGACGGTCGAGCGGTTCGGCAAGCTGGATATTCTGATCAACAATGCCGCGCAGCAATGGCTGGACGAGGATCTGACGGAGCTGGACGAGGAGACGCTGCGGCGGACCTTTGACAGCAATGTCATGGGGTATTTCTTCTGTACGCAGGCCGCCTTGCCGCATCTAAGCGAGGGTGCGTCGATCGTGAACACGTCGTCGGTGAATGCATTTGCGGGGATGGGATCGCTGATCTCCTATTCGACCACGCGCGGTGCGTCGCTGGCGTTTTCGCGGAGCCTGGCGGAGAACCTGATCGAGAAGGGGATTCGGGTGAACACGGTCGCTCCCGGGCCGATCTGGACGCCGTTCATTCCGGGCACGATGCCTGCCGAGCAGGTCGAGGATTTCGGATCCGGCGTGCCGATGGGGCGGCCCGGGCAGCCTTGGGAGGTTGCCACGTCCTATCTGTTTCTGTGCTCGTCGGACGGCAATTACTTCAATGGGCAGACATTGCATCCCAATGGCGGCATGATCGTCGGCGCGTGATGTGAAGAAAGGCCGTCGGGGATGAGCGACCTGCGCGAGATGATGGCGCGGTTTGCGCAGCCCGGGCGGCTTGACTGGATCGGGGTCCGTCCGGAGCGGCGGGCCCCGATGCGCGTTCTGGAGCAGGCGGGAGTGACGCGGGCCGGGATCGAGGGGGATCACGGGGTGTCGGAGCTGAGGGCGGTGACGCTCGTGCAAGGAGAACATCTGCCGGTGATCGCCGCGATGCTGGGGCATAAGCGTCTGCCGCCAGAGTTGCTGCGGCGGAATCTGAGCGTGACAGGGCTGAACCTCGCCGCTTTGAAGGGGCGGCGTCTTCGCGTTGGCGAGGCCGAGTTGAGGGTGACAGGGCCGTGCCATCCATGTTCGCGGATGGAAGAGGTTCTGGGAACGGGTGGCTATTCGGCGGTCCGAGGGCATGGCGGCTGGTATGCGGAGGTTCTGGCAGACGGACGGATCACCCTGGGGGATGAGGTCGTGCCGCTTGAGGACAAGCCTGCCTGACGGTCTGGGTCCGTCTACCCCATTGCAAAAACGAGATTTTCGCGGGATGGAAGCGCATGCGCTCTGGTTTTCCCTATGCCCGCGCCGGTCAGGTCATCGGTCTTTTGGGAGGGTCTTTCGATCCTCCACATGAAGGGCATGCACATATCACGCGAGAGGCGCTTAAACGGTTCGGGCTGGACCGTGTTTGGTGGCTGGTGTCTCCCGGTAATCCGCTCAAGGCGCGAGGACCGGCGCCGGTGGAGGACCGGATGAGAGCGGCGCGCGCTTTGATCAGGCATCCGCGCGTGGATGTGACGGATATCGAGGTTCGAACCGGCACGCGCTATACGGCTGAGACGCTGGAGGCGCTATTGCGGCTTTATCCGGGGGTCCGGTTCGTCTGGCTCATGGGCGCGGACAATCTGGCGCAGTTCCATCACTGGGAGCGCTGGCGGTGGATCATGGAGACGGTGCCAGTCGGAGTGCTTGCCCGGCCCGGAGAGCGGATCTCGGCCCGGATGTCGGTCGCGGCGCGGGTCTTTGGGGCCTCCCGGCTCAAGGGACAGCGGGCGCGTTTGTTGGGGCAGACCGAAGCGCCAGCCTGGGCATTTCAAAACCTGCCGATGATGGAGGTGTCGTCCAGCGCGATCAGGGCGGCTGGCGATTGGGTGCCGTCGGTCTGACTGCCTCAGGATCGCCTCATCCGCGCCGCGCGGGGGGATCAGATGTAAACGCGTGATGAACTTTGCGCGAGTTTGGCCGGTTATGCCCCCATAGACCGGGCCGGGATCTTGCTTGGGGATCGTGGCCTGTGGCAGAGGACTTTTGGGATGACGAAACGGTTGATTTCAAATGTGACGCGCCGCGCGCTTTTGGGCGGGATCACGTCCGGCATCGCAGGCGCAGCTTGGGCAAACGCTCCGCTGACATCGCTGAGGCCGGTCAGGCGGCCTGACGATGCGGCCTCGCGGCGGCCTGTGGCCCGCACCAATTCGCAGAAGATGGTCGATGAGGCAGGGCTAAGCGGGGCGGTTGCCTTTGCCGTGGCCGATGCGCGGACCGGCGTGGTGCTCGAGGGGGTCGATACGGATGTCCCGTTGCCGCCGGCCAGTGCCTTGAAAGCTGTGACGGCGGTTTACGCGCTGGACAAGCTGGGCGCGGATTATCGGTTCCGGACAACCGTTCTGGGGACCGCTCCGGTCAGTGACGGGTTGCTCGATGGTGATCTCGTGCTGGTCGGCGGCGGCGATCCGGTGATGAATACGGATCATCTGGCGCGCTTCGCGACACGGCTGAAGGAGCAGGGTGTCCTGCGGGTGTCGGGCGATCTGAAGGTCTGGGCCGGGGCTTTGCCGTTCGTGTCCAGCATCGATCCCGGGCAGCCTGACTATGTCGGCTATTCGCCGTCGGTGTCGGGGATCAACCTCAATTTCAATCGCGTGCATTTCGAGTGGAAGCGCAACGGCGACAGCTATGACGTGGCGATGGACGCGCGCACGGAGCAGTACAAACCCACCGTCTCGATCTCGAGGATGGAGGTCGTGGAGCGGCGCAGTCCGGTTTATACCTATAGCGAAGGCAGCGATGCCGATCAGTGGACGGTGGCGCGCGGGGCGCTGGGTAATGGCGGGAGCCGGTGGCTTCCCGTGCGCAAGCCTGCCCTTTATGCGGGCGATGTGTTTCTGCGGATGCTCGATGCCGAGGGGATCACGGTCGAGGGCGATGTGGTCGAAACGACGGCGCGTCCGCGCGGCGACGTGCTGGCCGAGCGGCGGTCGCCGGAATTGCGCCTTATCGTTCGCGATATGCTGCTTTATTCGACCAATATCACAGCAGAGGCGATGGGCATGACGGCGACGGCGGCCTCGGGCCAGGTGCCTGCCAGCCTTCAAGCGTCAGGCCGGGCCATGTCGCTTTGGGCGGCGTCCAAGTTCGGGGTTGCTGCCCGGTTCGTGGATCATTCGGGACTGGGCGATGCGTCGGCAATCTCTCCGGCGGAGATGATCAAGATCCTCGTCGCCTCCGGGCCGAACGGGCCTTTGCGGCCTCTTCTCAAGACGATCCCGATGCGGGGCGAGGACCGGCGCATCATCGGCGATCATCCTGTAAAGGTGCAGGCCAAGACCGGCACGCTGAACTTTGTGAGCGCTCTTGCGGGATTTGCCGATGCGGTGGATGGGACGGACCTTGCCTTTGCGTATTTCTCGGCCGACAGCGCCCGCCGGGCGACGCTGACACGGGCGCAGCGGGAGCGCCCCGATGGAGGCCGCGCTTGGAATACGAGATCGAAAAAGCTGCAACAGAGGCTGCTACAGCGGTGGGGCCGCCTTTATGGGCAATAGATTGCCGATTGAATTGGCATGATAATGGATAAAAAAAGGGGCGGCTCGCGATGGAGCCGCCCCTTTTTAAGATATGATCTTACGTTAGGCTGTGGCAGCTGATCCGCGTGGTCCCGCGATCAGCCAGACGATAAAGCCGACGACCGGGAAGATCAAAACAAACAGTGCCCACAATACCTTAGCACCTGTCGATGCGCCCGAGGTCACGATATTGTAGACCGCGTAGATAACGAGCGCGAGGTGGATCAGACCAAGAATGAATTCCATTGGAGGTCTCCTTTGGTGTTTTTGCTGTGTCTGCATTGGGAATGGTCCGCGAGAGGTCAAAGTTCCAATAATCTTCGGCATATTGCTGTGGAACCAATTTGTCTTTCGGGAGTCGACCTGATGATCGAAGCAGAATGTCCTATTGGGACAAGGAGATAAAAGAATGAAACCCGTTCTCGCGATTGTGGGTGTTATCATTGTCGGTATCGCAATCTGGCTGGGCGTGACGTTGATCGATGTCGATCAGACCCAAGAGGCCGAGCTGCCGGATGTGGATGTCGAGGTCGAAGGGGGCCAGGCGCCCGAATTCGATGCCGATGTGGGATCCATCGAAACCGGAACGACCGAGGTCGAAGTGACGGTGCCGACGGTCGATGTGAACACACCCGAGGAAGAGGCCGAAGCAGAGGTTGAGGTCGAAGAGCCCGAAGTCGAAGAGGGCGAGACCAACAACTGATCCGGGTTGGACTAAGGTAAGCAATGGGCGGTCCTGAACGGGCCGCCCTTTTGCGTCAGAGCGTCATGTGCCGGGCGCGCGCGCCCCGTTCGATGGCAGCGGCATGGAGGCGGTCGAGGTCGAGTTCGTAACGCATCTCTTCCAGCAGACGGGCCTCGGACTGGGCGATGATGCCGTCAGAGGCGGCCACGTCGCAGGCCAGAGCGTAGGCGGTTTCGTGAAGGCGGGGCTCGAGCGCGGAGCGGATGAGGCCGAAAAGCGCATCGAGCCCGTCTTCCTGTTCAAAAAGATCGAAGACCGTCTGGGAGACAAGCGTCAGCTTGTCGGGGTCGTAGCCCGCGAAGACCGGAAGTGTTTCGACGATATTGGTGATCTTGAGAAGCTCGGACGTGCGCATATGCTCGTCCGAAGCCGAAACGGCCACCATCATGGCGGCAAGCGCGTCCTGAGCGGTCATTGGGGTGGGTTGGTTCACTGGGCGTCCTTTGCCTTCATTTAGGATAGTCATTTATTGACCTGCTTGCGGCCCCGCAATAGGCACGCGCACGCCCGGCGGTCGGGCGAAGGGAAAGAAGCGATGACCGATTTGCGCGACGCTGCGATGCGATCCAAGGCCTGGCCCTTTGAAGAGGCACGCAGAGTGCTCAAACGGTATGAGCGCGGGGCGCCCGAGAAGGGGCATGTTCTGTTCCAGACGGGATACGGGCCGTCGGGGCTTCCGCATATCGGCACGTTCGGGGAGGTTGCGCGCACGACGATGGTGCGGCGCGCTTTTGAGATCCTGAGCGATATCCCGACGCGCCTGATCTGCTTTTCCGACGATATGGACGGATTGCGGAAGGTGCCGACCAACGTGCCGATGCAGAAGGAGATGGCAAAGGATCTGAACCTGCCGCTAACGCGTGTGCGCGATCCCTTTGGCACGCATGACGGATTTGCCCAGCACAACAACGCGATGCTGATGGATTTCCTTGATAGCTATGGGTTCGAATACGAGTTCGTGAGCGCGACGGACTATTACACGCGCGGGGTCTTTGACGAGATGCTGCTGCGGGCGCTGGAGCGGTTCGACAAGATTCAGGAGATCATGCTGCCGACACTGGGGCCCGAACGGCAGGCGACCTATTCGTGTTTCCTCCCGATCTCTCCGAAGACGGGGCATGTCCTGCAGGTGCCGACGTTGGAGCGGAATGTGGAGAAGGGCACGATCGTCTATGAGGAGCCGGATGGAGAGCGGATCGAGGTGCCGGTGACCGGCGGGCATGTGAAGATGCAGTGGAAGCCCGATTGGGCCATGCGCTGGGCCGCTTTGGGCGTCGATTACGAAATGTCCGGAAAGGATCTGATTACCAGCGTGCAGCAATCGACCAAGATCTGCCGCGCGCTGGGGGAGCGGCCGCCCGAGACGCTGAATTACGAGTTGTTCAATGACGAGCATGGGCAGAAGATTTCCAAATCGAAGGGTAATGGCCTCTCGATGGAGGACTGGCTGGCCTATGCCTCGCCCGAGAGCCTGCAATATTTCATGTATCAGAAGCCCAAGACGGCGAAGCGGCTGCATTTCGATGTGATCCCGAAGGCGGTGGACGAGTATCACCAGCAGCTTGGCGCCTATGGCGGGCAGGAGCCGGATCAGCGGCTGAGCAATCCGGTCTTTCATATCCACGGGCATAACGTGCCTGCCTCGAACATGGTGGTGCCGTTCGCGATGCTTTTGAACCTCGCCAGCGTGTCTGCGGCCGAGGAGAAGGCGCAGCTTTGGGGCTTTATTCAGCGCTATGCGCCCGACACCTCGCCTGAAAGCCATCCGGATCTGGATCAGGCGGCTGGTTTTGCTGTGCGGTATTACAACGACTTCGTGAAGCCCGAGAAGGTTTACCGCGCGCCCTCTGACACTGAGCGGGCGGCGCTGGAGGATCTCAAGACGCGGCTGGAGGGCTGGTACGGCAGCGCCGATCCCGAAGAGCTGCAATCGATGGTGTTCGCCGTCGGCAAGGACCACGGGTTCGAGCCGCTTCGGGCCTGGTTCACGGCGCTTTACGAGGTGCTGCTGGGTGCCAGTCAGGGACCGCGGTTTGGCGGGTTCATCGCGCTTTACGGGATCGAGGATACGGCGCGGCTGATTGGAGATGCTCTGGAAGGCCGTTTGGAGAAATGAAACCGATTTCCGCTATGTTGCGTATCAGTGACATGGTGATGAGGAGAAATCGGTCATGTTCAGATGGTGTATACTGGCGTTGGGACTGGTCTGGGCGAGCTATGGATTTGCCCAGAATACTGGAGACAGCGCCGCGATAGAGCGGACGATCCAGAACCAGATGGAGGCCTTTCAGGCGCGCGATCCCGAGGCGGCGTTCGAATACGCCTCGCCCATGATCAAAGGCATGTTCGGCACGCCCGAAACCTTTGGAACGATGGTCGAGCAGGGCTATCCGATGGTCTGGAACAACGCAGAGGTGCGGTATCTGGACCTGCGCGAGGTGGCCGGGCGGCTTTGGCAGCAGGTGATGGTGCGCGATGCGGACGGAAAGTTGCATATGCTGGACTATCAGATGATCGAGACCGAGGAGGGCTGGCAGATTAACGGGGTCCAGCTTCTTCCCATGCCGGGGCTCGGCGCCTAGCTCGCGCCCCGTTGCGGGGCCGGGGCCACCGTGACGGTGGTCTCAGAGCTCGTTGAGATTTCGCTTCTAATCCCTCTTTCGCAAGAGCGCCCTTGATGTCGGGGCCGAATGGGAAAGGGGATCTTCATGAACAAGGCGATTACCGACGGACTGGTGCTGACGCCGCCGCCGTTTGCGGCAGGGCTGGATCAGTGGTCGAGCGGCGACGGCACGCCGGGATCGGACACCTATGCCGGATCGGGGTCGGGCGCGTTCGTGCCGTCCGATCAGGACTTCGGCGGCTGTCTGGAGATCATAAAGACCGACAGCGTGACCAAGCTTCGGTTTATGGGCGAGACGCCGATTCTGCCGGGTTGCTATCTGCAGGTGACGGCGCGGGTGAAATGTGTGGCGGGCGCATTGCCGATCGTGCGGATCGCGGGCTACGCGGCGCGGTCCAACGGATCGCGCGTCGGTAGCGTTCCCGAGGCCGGGCCCGAGGTTCAGCTGACCGCTTACGGAGAGGTCTTCGAGGTTCGGGCGATCATCGGCATCGGTGAGCGCGGCGGCGTCGATATGGTCTGGGACGACAATGTCGCCTACGGGCATATCGGGCTGAATATCGAAGGGCCAAATGGCGGTGTGGTTCGGATCGATGACATCACGGTTGAGGATGCGTCGGGTGCATTTCTGGGCTCGCTGATCTCGACCGTCGACGTGCGGGACTATGGCGCGAAGGGCGATGGCACGACGGATGACACCGATGCTTTCATCGCGGCCGACAGTGCGGCAGAGGGGCGGGATGTCCTTGTGCCGGCGGGTGTGTACCGGATCGGGCGGAACCTGACGATGTCGAATACGGTCCGGTTCGAGGGTCGTCTGACGATGGATGCCGAGGATCGGTTCGTTCTGGCCAAGAACTACGATTTCTCGAGCTATGTCGATGCGTTCGGCGACGAGGAAGAGGCGTTCCGCAAGGCGTTTCAGGCGCTGTTGCATTTCAACGACCATGAATCTCTGGATCTGGACGGGCGCCGGATCGGGCTGACGCGGCCCATGGACATGCAGGCGGCTGTTGCCACGCGCGACACATTCGCGACCCGCCGGGTGATCCGGAACGGTCAGTTCTTTCCGGTCCCCGGCCCTGCTTGGGATACGATCGTTGTCAGCTCGCAAGGCACCTATACCCCTTCCAATGAGCGGCAGCTGACCAATGTGCAGAACGTCGCGAATATCCCCATCGGATCGCTTGTCGAAGGCTCCGGCGTCGGGCGGGAAGTCTATGTGCAGGATGTGAATATCGGCCAGCAAAGCGTGACGCTGAGCCAGCCTCTTTTCGATGCGGAAGGCACGCAGGTCTATACGTTCCGGCGGTTCAAGTATCTTCTGGATTTCAGCGGGTTCAATCAGCTCAGCGTCTTTCAGATGAAGGGGATCGAGTTCCAGTGCTCGGGTGAGGCCAGTGCCATCATGCTGGCCCGAACCGGCCTTGCCTCGATGATCACCGATTGCTTTATCACCCGCCCGAAGGATCGGGGGATCACCTCTATCAATACCGCCTGTCAGGGGCTTTTGATCGATCAGTGTCAGTTCCTGTCGAACGAGCAGCCGCTGCGGGCGCAGGATCGGACGACGATCGCGCTGAATGCGAATGCCAATGACGTGAAGATCCGCGATTGCCGCACGGTTCTGTTCCGGCATTTCTGCGTTCTGTCGGGGACCGGAAACTCGATCATCGGCAATCACTGGTTTCACGGAGACAGCGAAACGGATGCTCCGCGCCTTGGCGGGATCGTGTTTACCACACCCAACACGATGAGCTTCATCACCGGAAACTATATCGACAACAACTTCATCGAGTGGACGAACGAGCACGAGTCGCGGCCTGAGTTTAACAACCAGTTCTCGTTCGGTGGCATGACGATTTCAGGCAATGTGTTCACCGCCATCGGTGCGGCGGACTGGTTCAACTGGATCGTGATCAAGCCGCATGGGCCGGGGCATTACATTCAGGGGCTGAGCGTGATCGGCAACGTGTTCCGGGCGCTGAATGGAAATGTCGACCGCATCGAGCGGGTCGATACGACCTATGCCGATCTCGATTACGGGCGAATGGTCAATGTCGTCTTCTCTGGAAACACCTTCAACGCAGTCAAAGAGCCGATCTACAATCCCGTTAGCCTTAAGCATGAGGAAGGGTCGGCCGCGTCGACCTGGACCGTGGACTGCGCGCCGTTCCTGCCGTTTGGCGGGCAGGCCCGCACGGTCGAGGCCGTGGTGTCCGATGGCCCGCTAAGAAACGGCAGCGGGCAGGTGGTCTACCCGGGCCACCATGTGGTGGAATCCGCGGGATCGAATGACGACCAGATCCAGATTAATTGGGCGCAACCTGTACGCGGAACGGTCAATGTGATCGCTCGGATCGACCGCCCGTCGTAATCTGGCGCTGCCAAACAAGCCTTGCCTGCCCATATTTTGGGCAGGTGCCTTAAGCGGTGGCTATCTCGCGTCCCTGGATCATGCCGAGGGCTACGCGGGATAGCCGCGACCGCCTCGAGCGACTAGCCTGAGCGTACTTGCATCAGGAAAGACCCCCCGCGCCTTGCTCGACGCACAACTGCCAGATCCCAAGATCGATGTTCAGCCTCGCGCGGCAGGACTTCTTCGCGCCCGGGTGGGAACGGCGGGTCTGGAGAAACTGCGCCAGCAAGGATCGCTGAAAGCTCTCTTTCCCCGAACCACTGGACCGGTCGATCTGGTTGCCTTGAACACGACCGGTGGGGTCACCGGCGGCGACCGGTTCGTGACCGAGTTGGAGGTCGGGCCAGGGGCGCAGTTGCGGTACGCCACCCAAGCGGCTGAGCGAGCCTACCGCGCGCAGCCTGGCGAGGTGGGACAGATCGCAACACGTCTTCGGCTCGATGTCGCTGCATCGCTGTTCTGGCTTCCCCAGGAAACACTTCTCTATGACAGCGCGGCGCTCGACCGACGGTTCGACGCCGATCTTGCGGCGGATGCGACGCTGATTGCTGTCGAAGCCCTTGTTTTCGGGCGCCGGGCGATGGGCGAGCGACTGACCAACCTGAGATTTCGCGACCAATGGCGCGTCCGGCGGGGTGGCCGGCTGGTCTTTGCCGATGCGGTCCGCCTTGATGCCGCGATTGGCCAGCTGTCCCGTCCTGTCCTTGCGAGTGGCGGAGGAGCGGTTGCTCAGGTTTTGATAGTCTCCCCCGAGGCGGAGCGGCATTCGCGCCATCCCGCTCCCAAAGGGGGGGCGGCGAGCCTTGTTTCGGAAGGGGTTCTGTTCGCGCGTGTGATAGCGGAGGATGGGTTCGAACTGCGCCGGGCCCTTCTGCCGTATCTGGAGAGGTTGACCGACACTGCGATGCCAAAGGTCTGGGGGTTGTGATCCGATGCAATTGACGCCGCGCGAGAAGGACAAGCTGCTTGTGGCCTTGGCAGCCGAAGTGGCGCGTAAACGATTGGAGCGGGGCGTGAAGCTGAACCATCCCGAAGCGATCGCGCTGATCACCGATTTCGTGGTCGAGGGCGCGCGGGACGGCCGGTCGGTCGCCGATATGATGGAGGCCGGTGCGGAGGTGATCCGCGCGGATCAATGCATGCCGGGGATCCCTGAGATGATCGACGAAGTGCAGGTCGAGGCGACCTTTCCTGATGGCACGAAGCTTGTCACCGTGCACAGGCCAATCCGATGACGCTTGATGCGATGATCGAACCCTGGAGCGAGGAACAGCGGACCTTTCGGTTCGTCCTCGAGCAATACCGGCTGTTCTCGTCGCGCGTGACGACCCTTCAGGCCGAGCGGGAACAATGGATCCGCCATTCGATCCTCGCGACATTCGCCTATTTCGGCTGGATCACGGTCTATAGCAGCCAGGTCGCTATGACCTTCATGCTGGGCACGACAGAGCTTGATGCGATCTACATGCTGCCTGTCGTCTTCAATCTTGGCGGGGCGCTTCGTTTTTTCTTTATCCAGCGGGATATTAACCGGACCGTGTTGTTCCTTATGCAGATGGAGCGGGAAATGTTGGGCCTGCCCGAGGAGATCTGCAAAGCCGCCGACGGGCAGGGACTTCGCGACCGGCACTGGCATGTGCCGTCGATTGCCTACTGGATCACCATCATCGGGTTGTCGGGCGGCGTGGCCGTTTACCTGACCCTGCCGCATTGAAGTGAAGGAGACGTCTCATGTGTCATGCCTGCGTAATGGAAAGCGTGAAGGACCGGATGGTCAGTCGACGGGACTTGTTTCGCGGGGCAGCGGCGGGGGCTGCTGTTGCGGCCGTCGGAACTGCGCCTCCGGCGCTGGCGGCAGGTCATGGGTCGGTCCGGGATCTGACCCACACCTATGATGGCAGCTTCCCGACCTATTTCGGGGAGCCGGGCCTTTCGTCAGAAAAGACGTTCGATTTCGCAGATTCCGGGTTCAATCTGTATGTGCTGACAGTGAACGAGCATACCGGCACGCATATCGATGCGCCGCTGCATTTTTCGGCGGATGGGGCGTCGGTGGACGAGCTTCCTGTCGAGGATCTGGTTGTTCCGCTATGCGTCGTCGATATCCGCGAGAAAGCGGATGCTGATCCCGATGCGCAGGTGACGCCGGAGGATCTCGACGCCTGGATCGCGGCAAACGGCGATATCCCGGATCGGGCTTGCGTTGCGATGCTGTCGGGCTGGGCGCCCAAGGCCTCGGGCGAGGGGTTTCGCAATGTCGACGCTGAGGGTGTGATGCATTTCCCCGGTTTTCATCCCGATGCGACCGCGATGCTGCTGGAAACCACTGCTGTTGCGATGGCGGTGGACACTCTGTCGCTGGATCATGGGCCAAGCGCCGACTTTGCGACGCATTACGCCTGGCTCCCGGCGGGGCGTTACGGGATCGAGTGTATCGCGGGGCTCGAGGGGCTACCGGCGGCTGGAGCAACGCTGGTCGTGGGCGCGCCCAAGCATCGTGGCGGAACGGGCGGTCCGGCGCGGATCATGGCGCTCGTCTGATGGTGCCCGGAGAGATCATGGTGGCCGACGGCGATCTGGAACTGAATGCGGGCCGCGAGGCTGTGACGCTGGAGGTTGCCAATACCGGGGATCGTCCGATCCAGGTCGGCTCGCACTATCACTTTGCCGAGGCGAATGCCGCTTTGGACTTTGACCGGGAGGCGGCGCGGGGCAAGCGGCTGGATATCGCGGCGGGAACGGCGGTGCGGTTCGAGCCGGGGCAGCGCCGCGAGGTGCGGCTGATCGATGTGGCCGGAGATCGCAGGATCTTCGGGTTCAATTCGCAGGTCATGGGAGATCTTTGAGATGGTCAGACGTTCCAAGATGTATCCGACACCGGCCGAGATGGTGAATAGCTCGTTCCAGGTCTGGAAACTGATGGCCGAGACCCAGTCAGTGATGGCTATGCGGATAATGGGCATGGCCGGGTTCTGGTCGGTCACGCCGCAGGAGCAGCGGCGGATGGTGGACGAAAAGCTGCCCGCTTTCACTGAGGCGACGGTTGCGGCCTCTAAAGCGTTGATGATGGGAAAGCGGCCCGATCAGGTGATGGATGCCGCAATCGCGCCTTTGGGGCGAAAGACCGGGGCGAATTCACGTAGCTGGCAAAGCGGGGGCCGAAGCTTGGGTCACGGTAGCGCGGAAAGGGGCGTCTGATGGCGACACGGATCTCCCGAGCTGATTATACGGGCATGTTCGGGCCGACGACGGGAGACCGGGTCCGGCTGGCCGATACGGAGCTGATTATCGAGGTCGAGAAGGATTTTACCACCTATGGCGAGGAGGTGAAGTTCGGCGGCGGCAAGGTCATCCGGGACGGGATGGGACAGTCTCAGGTCACGCGGGCCGAAGGGGCTGTCGATACGGTGATCACCAATGCGCTGATTGTCGACTGGTCGGGGATCTACAAGGCGGATGTCGGTCTGAGGGACGGGCGGATCGCCAAGATCGGCAAGGCGGGCAATCCAGATACCCAGCCGGGGGTGGATATCGTCGTCGGTCCCGGCACCGAGGCGATTGCTGGCGAGGGCAAGATCCTGACCGCGGGGGGCTTTGACAGCCATATCCACTTTATCTGCCCGCAGCAGATAGAGGATGCGCTCCATTCGGGGGTGACAACGATGCTGGGCGGCGGGACGGGGCCTGCCCATGGCACTCTGGCGACGACCTGTACGCCTGGATCCTGGCATATCGGGCGGATGCTTCAGGCTTTCGATGCGTTTCCGATGAACCTAGCGATCTCGGGGAAGGGCAATGCCTCTCGGCCTGACGCTTTGATTGAAATGGTCGAGGCTGGGGCCTGCGCGCTGAAGCTGCACGAGGACTGGGGGACAACTCCGGCGGCCATCGATTGCTGCCTGTCGGTTGCGGACGACATGGACGTTCAGGTGATGATCCATACCGATACGCTGAACGAAAGCGGGTTCGTGGAGACAACGGTCGAGGCCATGAAGGGCCGGACCATCCATGCTTTCCATACCGAAGGGGCCGGGGGCGGCCATGCGCCGGATATCATCAAGATCTGTGGCGAGGCGCATGTCCTTCCATCCTCGACCAACCCGACGCGGCCTTTCACGGTCAATACGGTCGATGAGCATCTCGACATGCTAATGGTGTGCCATCACCTTGATAAGCGGGTGCCCGAGGATGTCGCCTTTGCCGAAAGCCGGATCCGTCAGGAGACGATTGCCGCCGAGGATATCCTGCATGATATGGGCGCGTTTTCGATCATCGCGAGCGACAGTCAGGCGATGGGGCGCGTCGGAGAGGTTCTGATCCGGACCTGGCAGACAGCCCACAAGATGAAGGTGCAGCGGGGCGCCTTGCCCGAAGAGACGGGCGACAACGACAATATGCGAGTGCGCCGCTATATCGCGAAATATACGATTAATCCCGCGATTGCCCATGGCATGAGTCGTGAGATCGGGTCTGTCGAGGAAGGCAAGCGCGCCGATCTGGTGCTGTGGGATCCCGCGTTCTTCGGTGTGAAGCCCGAGATGGTGTTGATCGGCGGGACGATTGCGGCGGCGCAGATGGGCGATCCCAATGCCTCGATCCCGACGCCGCAGCCGGTCTATAGTCGGCCGATGTTCGGGGCCTATGGGCGCGCGGTAGAGCGGTCTGCGGTGACGTTCGTTAGTGCGGCGGCCTCGGGGGTCGGGCAGGCGTTGGGGCTGGCCAAGGAGACTGTCGCCGTTGAAGGCACGCGGGGGATCGGGAAAGCTGATTTGAAACTGAACACCGCTTTGCCTCAGATCGAGGTGCATCCGGAGACCTACGAGGTTCGCGCCGATGGAGAGCTCCTGACCTGCGAGCCCGCGACCGAGCTTCCGATGGCGCAGCGGTATTTTCTGTTTTGACAGATGTGGGGATAGAGCTCCCGGTCGCCCGGAGCGTCGAGCCATCCAGCGCGGAGGTCGCGGGATCGGTCCAGCTCGACTATGCGGCGCGGCTGCTCCGGCGCAAACGGCTTGTGACCGTCGAGGGATGGGATTTCCTCGTCGACTTGCCCAAAGCCATGTCGGTGGATCATGGTGATGCCTTTATCTTGGAGGATGGTCGCTTTGTGGCCGTCGTTGCCTCAGAAGAAGCGGTTCTGGAGGTGCGCGGCGATTTGCCGAGACTTGCCTGGCATATTGGGAACCGGCATGCGCCCTGCGAGATCGGAAGCGATGCGCTGATCGTGCAGGACGAGGCTGTGATGCGCGATATGCTGGCCCGGCTTGGTGCCAAACTTCGCCCGTTCTCGGCTGCGTTCACACCTGAGGGCGGCGCCTACGGCCATGGACGTGTGGCGGGTCATTCGCATTGATATCGCTGACCGGGACTGACCTTTTGATGGTGGCGCAATGGCTCTCGCCTTCCTCTCCGACGGGGGGCTTTTCGTTCAGTCAGGGGCTCGAGGCGGCGGTATCGGACGGGCTGGATGTCTCCGGCCTCGAGGATTGGATCGATGGGATGCTGCGGTTTGGCTCTGGCCGGACCGATGCCATCCTCATGGCATCCGCCGCGCGAGGCGAGGAGGTCGACGATCTGGCGCTGGCGCTTGCCGGATCGGCGGGACGGCGGCGGGAGCTGACGGAAACGGGGGCGGCTTTGCAGCTTTTGCTGCGGGACAGCTTTGCTCTCGAGACAGCGGCCACGGCCTATCCAGTCGTTCTTGGGGAGGCTGTGCGCGTGAGAGGGTTACCGGTCGAGCCGGTCGCGGCGCTTTATCTGCAGGCAACGGTCACGGCTTTGGTCCATGCGGGCCAGCGGCTTCTTCCCCTTGGGCAGTCGCGAGCGCAGGCGATGATCCATGCGCTTGGCGCGGTGTGCTGTGAAATCGCGGAGGAGGCGGCGAGATCGGATATAGAGGAGATCGGGATGGCGACGTTCAGTGCGGATATAGCGGCGATGCGGCAGGCGGAATTGCCTGTGCGCTTGTTCCGGTCCTGAGATGGGGGCGATGAACGGGCCTCTGCGCGTCGGGATCGGCGGACCTGTCGGGGCCGGGAAGACGACGCTGACGGGCAAGCTGGCGCAGGCCTTCGGGGGCAGCCATTCGATCGCGGTCGTCACGAATGATATCTATACGACCGAGGATGCAGAGGCGCTCGTCCGGATGCAGGTGCTGCGATCTGACCGGATCCGGGGCGTCCAGACGGGAGGATGTCCTCATACCGCGATCCGCGAGGATGCATCCATCAATCTCGCGGCGATTGCGGAATTGACCGAGGCGATCCCGGATCTTGAGATCGTGTTCATCGAAAGCGGCGGCGATAATCTGAGCGCGACCTTCTCGCCGGAGCTGGCAGATGTGACGATCTATGTGATCGATGTGGCCGCCGGAGAGGACATCCCGCGCAAGGGAGGGCCGGCGATCACGCGGTCAGATCTTCTGGTGGTCAACAAGACGGATCTGGCGCCCCATGTCGGTGCTTCGCTCGAGGTGATGGCAAAGGATGCGGACCGGATGAGATCGGGACGTCCGGTGGTATTTGCGGCTTTGCGTAATGGCGAGGGAATCGACGGGATCGTGAGCGAGTTGAAGGCGGTCGGCGGGCTTTGATCTCTGTTGCGTGGCCCGGGTCACCGCGCGGTCCCGTCAGGCTCTCTTTAGACAGGCGGCTTAGGACGCCTGACATCGCGCAGTTGCGCCATGTTTCAGGAAAGGCCGTTTGCCATGAACGATCCGTTTGCCTCCCATGCCGTCGGGCTTTCGGCCCCGATTGTCGATGCTCTTGATATTACGCCGGATGACGGCGCCGATCTGACCGTCACGTCTCGGGCCATCTATGTCGGAGGCGCGGGCGACGTTCGTCTGACGCTGGCCGGCGGCCGCGTCGTTACATTGCGCGCCATGCAGGTCGGCTGGCATCCGGTGCGTGCGCGCCGGGTCTGGGCGACAGGTACGAGCGCCACCGATATCGTGGCAGGTTGGTGATGATCGGGGCAGCTTTGTCCTGGCTCTATTTTGCACCGCGCGGCGGGTTCGCCCCGCCACCGGTTCGGGAGCCGATCCTCACCTATACGCAGATCCTCAGACATTTGGAGAGTAACTGATGGCATCCGAACAGGATCTTCAGAACGCCGCGATCGACGCGCTTGCGCTGACGCGGTTCATGACGGCCACATCCGGCACGAACAACGTGAATTCCGGCGGAACCGATGTCGGAACGCTGGCAGATCTGACCGGCAGTATCGGCGGAGGCTCTACCGGTATCCCGGATTTCGAGGATGTGTCCGGCCTGAAGGCAGACAGCCAGAGTTGGCCTGATGGCACGGTGCTGAAAACGCTCAAGGAGCGCGCTGCATACCGGGTCGACAGCACGTCGAGCATACCGCATCTCGTGACGGCGGGTGCTGTTAAACTGCTCCATGTAAATGGGCCCTACGTGATTGCGGTGACTGGCCAGTCCAATGCTGCAGGCGCCAATGCGGATGGCCCAAACCCTGCGTCCTCTCTGGTGCGGTGCTGGGACGGCGTCACGAACGACTGGGGCAGCTCGGACCGGACCGCCGAGCCTTGGATCCGCTCTAACCCGCATGGCAACCAAGGCAACAACAACTACGCCCTTGGGCGCGCGCACCGTATCGCGGATGACACCGGACGGCCGGTTTTTATCATCTACGACGCGCAGGGCGGTCGGCCCATTCAGGACTGGGTCAGCAATGGCGCCGCGTCCGAGCGGTTTGCTGCGATCAAGACGAAGATCGAGGCCGCTCTTGCGTCTGCCGTGCTTCAGCAAGCCGGTATCACGCAGGTCGACGAGATCATCATGGCGCAGGGAGAGGCGAACTTCGAAGATGACTTCGTCACCCATCGCGACAATCTCAGCCTTTTTAACGCGCAGCTCAGAGCCGAGGCCTGGTGCGCCGATCACACGCCGGTTTACCATATGGGTCCGTCCGATCTGCATGATCGTTACGAGTGGCGAGGGGCGCTTCAGTATCTGTGCAGTCACGTGGACAATTCGAACATTTTTGTCCCGTCGAACGGTCTGAAGACGGAGTTCTCAGAAACCGGATCGGGCGATTTCACCCATTTCCTTGGCGAAAGCCTGTGGATGTCAGGATATCACCGGATCGCGGATGCCGGTGTGACGGAAACTGCCCCGCAGATCTTCTACAGCCGAGGCGCCGGTCCGCTTGCGCCGGGAGATATGACCGCCCTCTGTACCTTTGATACTCTGGTCTCGCGCGACAGCTGGACCTCGTCCACTCCCGCAGATGGCCCCGGGGTGAATGGAGCGATTTGCTGGGGATACAAGTGCTATGCCGATGGAAACTATACGGCGGCGATCGGCTACGAATGCGTGACGGCCAATCTTGCCAATTACGGTATCGTGGCCGGGCGGGCGGTAGAGGCCAATGATAGCGCGGATTACTTCGCCGGGTTCGGATATCAAAATACGCTGGGCGCTCGCTACACGCTTGCGACGGGGCGAGGCCACACGGTTGCCGACGAAGGATCGACAGCAGTTGGGATGTTCTCGGAGTATCGCACGGCGGAGGCCGATCCGGTGGTGTTCCAAGTCGGCTCGGGCACATCTTCGAGCCAGCGGTCCAACGCGCTGACCGTCCGCAAGTCAGGCCGGGTCGAACTGAAGTCGCTGCCTGTTTTCGAAGATCAGACGGCGGCGCTGGCCGGAGGCCTTTCTGCTGGCGATCTCTTTCGCACCTCTGCGGGTGATTTGAAGGTGACGCTGTAACTCTTGGATTACGGGCGTGACGGCAGGATGAACTTGATCGCCGCAAAGAGTCCCAGAGCAATTAGAAGAACCACGAGTGCCGACATCGCGGCATTCGGATGGCTGGCCGTTCCGGAGGTCCGGGGCGGCACCACAACCTGAAACAGGCTCAGATCAAGCGCTGCGGCATCGCGGGCCTCTGACAGGGATTGGAGCGCTGATGCAAGCGCCTGTTCGGCAACGCGCACATCGAGCGTCGCCAGCTCGTATTGCATGAGCCGCGTATTCAAGGCCATGCTTTGGCCATCCGATCCGTGTTCAAGGAGATCGCGCTGCGCGGCGATCTGATCGCGGAGGCGAGCCTCCATATCGGTGATCTTCTGGGTGGTGTAGCTGTTTCCGCGCCCTTCGATCTCTGCCCGGGTAATATCGGCCCGCAGGTTCTGACTTTCGGATTCGAGATCACGGATGCGCGCGTAGATGACTTCGACTGTCTGGCGGGGATCGGTTTCACCGCTGTCGATCTGTAATCCGGTCAGAGTTTCCTGCGCCATTCTCAGATCTGCGCGGGCGGCCTCGACCGACCGTGTCGCGAGACCTAGCCGTTCGCCGAAGAGATCACCCGCCAGCGCGTTCATCCTGTCCGCGGTGCGCTCGAGGATCTTCTCGGAGACCTCAGTCGATTGCACGGGGTTCGGGAGCCGAACGTAAAGGGTCATCAGTCCCGATTGGATATTGATCGAAGCGTCAACGAAGCGGCTGAATTGATCCTGCTTGCCGAGCTGTAGCATGGGAACATCGCGCAGGCGTCTGAGGGGATCGACCCGGTCGCCGCTCAGTTCGGTCACAAGACCCATTTCTGTCTCGAGCGTGTCCATCAGGTCCTGCGACTGAACATATTCGTGCGCCATGAAAATCTCTGCAGAAGCGGCATTCGATGACATCGAGCTGAGCAATCCTCCTGCCCCGTTCTCGGATGACGGGCCGGTTCGGGAGATCGCGATGACGGAGCGCGCCTCGTAAAGCGGAGTGGCGTATTGGGATAGGTAGATGAAGCAGAGCGCTGCGGGCAGAAGAACGAACACAGCCAGTTCCAAAAGCAGGCGTGCCTTGCGCTGCCTGCGCTTGCGTTTCAGCGACGCGCCGAACACGACCAGATCATCCTCGGTTGGAAGAAGCGCCTCGGCCTCATGCCGCCGGGCGACTGCCTCCTCTTCCGCGCGGCGGGCTTTGTCCTCCGCCGCCTTTCGGATTCTTTCCTGCTTTTCCTCCTCGGCGACGCGGGCTCTTTCCTCGCGCCATTTGCGAATGCGCTCGCTCTCTTCCTTGGGGTCGGGTGTATGGACACGCAGATCATCCGGCATGCAGCATCTCCTTTTCCTCTCGCTCTGTCGCAGCGGCGAGGCGAAGCGCCTCCTGACCGATCTCTGGCGTACGGCAGGAGATCAGCTTACCGCCAAGCAGAACGTAAAATCTTGTGCAGCGCTGGCTGAGCTGGCTGGGGTTGCGGGACAGAAAGATCAGGCCCGATCTGCGCAGGCGACGTTCGAGAAGCGCATCGCATTTTGCCCTTAGATCAGCGTCGCCGACCGTCAGCGTTTCGTCCGCGACATAGATATCGCAAACGACGGCGAGCGAGCAGGCATAGGCCAGACAGGCGCGCTGGGCGGGCGTGAGATCCTTCATCCGGCCTTCGATGGCTTGGCCGAAATCGCAGAACGAAAGGCAGAAGGCGATCAAACCATCTCGATCCTCGCCGAGAAGATCCGCGATCAGGCCGAGATTTTCGATAATGCCGAGCTCGGCGTGAAACGGACCGGCAAGACCGATCGGCCAGGAGACGCGTCCCGCCCTCTCAATCGAGCCGCTATCTGGACGCTCAGCGCCGCAAATCAGGCGGGCGATGGAAGATTTGCCCGAACCGACTGGGGCCAGGATCCCGACTTTCTCGCGCGGATGGAAAATAGCGTTGGCGTTGCGCAAGATCGGGGCGTCGCGTCTGGCAGGATGCAATGTGACGTCGTGAAGTCTGATCATAACCGGTACCTCGACGCCCGGCGCGCTGTGATCCGGCGTTCGAGTGGCACCGAGGCAAGGGCGAGGAGAAGCGCGATGAAAACGGGGTACCACAGGCTAGAGACAGGCGATGAGTAGTCGCGGAAATAGCTTTCGCGAAGAAGCTCGACGATGTGGAAGGTCGGGCTGTACCAAAGAAGGCTCTGTACGGCGCCGGGAAGTTCGCTGGCGGTGTAGAAAATCCCTGAAAGCCAGAAGAGAGGCCGCAGGATGATCGGGATGGCTCTTGCGAAACTGTCGCTGACAAGAACCAGAACGGCGGCAAGGCGGCCAAACCCCGCGCCGAGTGCCCAAGCCAGACCGAGCGCTATTAGAACGCCGAAGGGATCGGCCGGGAGCGGCGCGTCGAAGAGCAGGGTGATCAGTCCGAAGATGACGATTGCCGTCACGAACATGTTGATGAGTTCAAGCAGAGCCGAGGCGAGGAGCAGCTCGGAGCTGCTAACGGGTTGAAAATACAGCATGTAGCGGCCACTCACGAGAGAGCGGCTCATCGATGTGATTGTGTAGCGAAAGATGAGATAGGGCAGGATGCCCGTCGCCACGAAAATCTCGGCAGGGACATAAAGAGGTGTCGCGCGTTCGAGAAGACGGAAGACGATTACGACAAGCGCGATCCAAGTCAGAGGTGTCAGATAGCTCCAGAAATATCCCAGAGCCGAGGCCGCGAAGCGACTTTGACGTTCGCGCCGCATGAGCGCGGCGATCCGGTCGGTCCGCGAGGCATAGGTCGGCTCGAGCAGGGGCAGGGCGCTAGACACTATAGTAATCCCTGTACCAGGTGACAAACCTGCGAACTCCCTCTGAAACAGGTGTCTGTGGACGGAAGCCTGTCAGTTCATGCAGAAGATCGGACGAAGCCCAGGTGCCCGGAACGTCTCCTTTTTGCATATCCATGAAGTTCTTCTGAATTTCGAAACCGAGGGCCGCTTCTGTTTCGGAGATGAATTCCATCAACGGGACTTGCTGCCCGTTCCCGATATTCACCACGCGCCAGGGGGCCACCGGGCTAAGCGTATCGCCTTCGGCGATGTCCTTGCGGGAGGCAGGCTCGACCGGAGGCGTATCTATCAGAAGGCGGATTCCGCGAACGAGGTCCGTCACATAGGTGAAGTCGCGTGACATCTGTCCGTGGTTGTAGACGTCGATAGGCTCGCCCTCGAGCGCGGCCCGAACGAATTTGTAAAGCGACAGATCGGGCCGTCCCCATGGTCCGTAGACCGTGAAAAAGCGGAACATCGTGGTCGGAATCTTCCACAGATGCGCATTGGCATGCGACATCGCCTCGTTTGCCTTTTTAGTCGCGGCATAAAGCGTGAGTGGATGATCGGTCTGCTGCGTTTCCATGAACGGCATTTCCTCGTTGCCGCCGTAGACGGAAGACGTCGAGGCCATCAGCAGATGATCGACGCCGCGATGCCGGGCCTCCTCCATGATGTTGAAGGTGCCGATCAGGTTGGCATCGACATAGGCGCGCGGGTTTTCCAGGCTATAGCGAACACCCGCTTGCGCCGCGAGATGCACGATAACATCGGGCTTGGCGGTATCGAGGGCCGTCTTGAGCGCGACCTCGTTCTCGAGCAACGCCTCGGTCGCGGTGAAGTTTGGGTTTTGCAGCAGCATTTGATGGCGCCGCTGCTTGAGCGAGACATCGTAGTAATCCGTCATGCCGTCATAGCCCGCGACCCGGAAGCCTTCTGCCAGCAGGAGATCCGCGAGGTGGTAGCCGATGAAACCGGCAGTTCCGGTGATGAAGACAGTGCGCATGAGGTCAGATCCTTGTCTCGAGAAAGAGATCGACGGTACGGTCGATTATCTTGTCGATAAGGAACCGCGGCTCTGCATGTCCAGCCGCCTCTTGTCCCATCCGCTCCAGCTCTGCCGGATTGGAAAGCATCCGCTCGAGGGCGAAGCAGACATCGGTCTGCGCCGGATCTTCTGCATCCTCGAGTATCCAGCCGGTTCGTCCATCCACAACGACTTCGGATGTCCCGCCAGCTGGCGTTGCAAGGACGGGAACCCCGGCGAGCTGCGCTTCGATCAGAACGTTGGGAAGACCTTCCATGCGGGCCAGATGCATCACCAAATCCGCGCGATGCATGAAGAAGCCGACATTTTCGCGCAGTCCGGCCAGGAAGATACGGTCTTCGAGCTCAAGCTCGCGAATACGCTCGGCACAGGCGGGGTGGTCGTGTCCGCTGCCGACAAGGACGAACCGGGTCGCTGGATCGCGCCGTGCATGGGCGGCGGCACAATCGATCCAGAACAGCGGACGCTTGTTGGTGTCAAACCTAAAGACGCCGAGGACGGTCTTGTCGCAGGCCGGAGACCGCGCGAGCGTTCGGTTCCACCAAGCGTGATCGTCAGGCGATCCCTCCGGCAAGACGGGGGGGATAGCATTCGGGATCACCTTGATTGCGCCGCGAGCCAATTCTAGCCAGTCTTCATAGGCCTCTGCGGTCTTGCGGCTGTTCGACGAGAAAGTGACATGCGGCATCTCAGCCAGAGCCGCATAGAGCGGTTTCATCTCAGCGCGGGAAAGGGCGGGCCGTAGATTTGGCGGCAGTCCGCGAAAGGAGGTGACGATCCGGGGCACTCCGGCAATCAATGCTGCTAGTCCGGCGGCGAGCACCCCGCCGTCCTGCCAGATGTAAGCGACGTCGACCTTGTTTTGCTCGAACCAGGGGATCAGTTTCGCGGTGTTGACCAGCAGATCTTCAGGCAGGATCTCGAGAAGATCTGAAAGGCCGTCTGGCAGCTCGGGCATGGGCTCGGCGGGAAGATCGCTCAGAACACTGGTCTGAACCCCGGCGTCTTTCAGAACGGGTAGAAAAAAGTCGCCACGACCGGGCGTTGCATGCCGGACGCAGACCAGTGGAGGCTTTACCTTCATGCCGGATGCAGGTGCTCCGGTTTCGGCGTGGTTTTGAAGGGTCGAGGCCAGACGGCTCATCTGCCGTTCTGCACCGCCTGTTCCCAACTGTCCTGTGAAGAAAGCGATCTGGCCAATCTCGGATCGATCCAGCGGACGCCGCGGTCTGAGTGCCATCCGGCGGGCAAGCTCTCCGATGACATCCGCTTCGCGGTCCAGCCCGTAGCGGCGCATGATGCTCGCGCGATGGGCGACGCGTGTTAGAAGCGCCTGGGAGGATGCGCCCATCCTGTCCCGACCGATGATTTGAGAGGCTACCTTGTCCGCGTCCAGATATCGCGATTGCTGAACGAGACACTGAATGTAGCGCATGCGGATTGGCCGGACGTCGGGGAATGCGATCATCGCATCGGCCATTAGGGCATCGAGGGCTTCATGCGCCCGAAGCTCGGACAAGCCAAGCATCATGATCTCGGTCTGAACCAGATCGGTTCGGGCGTCGGGGCAGAGCGCCTCGAGAGCTGCGATCCCTGTCTCGACCTGCTTGGCGCGCCGATGCCAGCGCATGGTCATCCGCAATGGCAGCATCTCGCCCGGGAACAGAGCAGTAAGATCGGACCAGAACTCCAGCATTCCGTCGGTTTGCCGCTGTTTTTCGACGAGCATGGCGGCGGGTAGGAAGAGCCGTGGATCCGGGCGGTAGCGGCGCAGGTCCGGCATGAGCTGGTCCAGCGCGAGGCGAGCCTCGCTGGGGTCGTGGATCCCGTTGGCGAGATTCTGGATCTTGCAGACGACCTCTTCGGGCGGCTCGGAAAGAGCCGGTTCGCTTTGGGCAAAATCGGAGAAACGGAGCATCGATCAGACCTCCGCGAGATGGCTGGGCGTCGCGCGGGGCGATGCTGTCTGAACAAGATGACCCTCAGCCTCTTGTTGCAGACGGATCGTGGCATCGTCCGACAAATCTCGTACCCTCGCTGCAAATCGCAAGAGGGCAGGGCGGTCGCCTGCTGCGTGCGCGGCGCGCATCAGGAGCGCCCAGATCGACAGATTGTCCGGCTTGAGGATCGCGGCCTCCAGCCCCTTGCGCATTGCGATCCGGTACTCTCCAGCGGCGTAGCGGAGCCGCGCCTGGAAGAGAGGGAGATCTGCGACCGGTTCGATGACACCGACCAAGCGGTCCTCGAGCGTATCGAGCGCCTTGAGATCATTCTCTGCGGCAAGGGCGCGGATCTGTGTGACCAGATCCCGACGCGCGTCACGAAAGGCGATCCGCGCCTCTCGGTGGCGCGGATGCGCGTCTGTCAGGTCGGCAAGACCCGCAAGGCGGGCGACAGGGTCGTCTGCTTGCATGGTCCGGTCGAGCCAGCTGTCGAGGGCCGTTTGAAGCGGCTTGGCTTCAAGCGGTCGATGACCATGAGCATCAGTCCAAGCCTTGATGAAGAGAACCGCAATCTCAGGCTTGCCGCGCCGTGTCAGCCAGTCGATGAGGTCCGCAAGCACTTCTATACTGAGCTCATCCGCTCTGAAGAGAAGATCCTCGGCCTGAAGGCCCGATCCGGGGGTCTTCAGGAGCGACCAAGCGAGGTCCGGGGAAACATCAGCGCAGATGGCGCGACCGTCGTGGTCGCTTGTCATCCGAAAGAGAGCGACGTCATGCTCCAGCGCCAGCCGTGCCAGCGCGGTTGCTGCCATCTTCGGAACGGTCTGGAAGGCAAGCCGGAAGAAGTTGGCGGCCAGCTCCGGACGTTCCCCTGCCTTGAGCGCCCGGCGTCCAATCTGGATCAAATCGGGGCCCGGCCGTCCGCTTTCCGTCAGCGCGAGCTCCGTCTCGCTTTCCAACGCGGCGTCAAATCTGTCGAGGGTCAGCGCAAGGTCCGCATGATCCAGTCGCGCCCGGATATCGGACGGATTGCGCTCGATCCGCTTCGCCAAGACGTCGAGAGCATCGTCGGCCTTCCGCTCAGCCAGAGCGAGATCGCATTGCAAAGCGGAGAGGGCGGCATCGTCCGGCAGCGCATCCGCGAGAGCGGCAAGGCGAGGACCAAGACCTTGCAGATGTCCACCTTCGATGCGTGCCGTCACATGGGGGACCAGACAGGTCACGGCTGTCTTTTCCGCAAGAACCGTCCGGTCGATTGCGGGGGCTATGACCCGGTCCATCCAGGCGTCGGCGACGCGCAGGCTGAACGCCTCGGTGAAATGGGCGAGCCCGTCGCTGTAATCCTCGATCGCCGCGGTCTGCCCCATTTCGTTCATCCAACGCGTTGGATTGAAGACCTCTTCTCCGGCCGCTTTGACCGCTCTTTCGACCTCATCGATGAAGCTTGCGCGAGAGGTGATAGGCTGGCCGTCGGGTTTTACTGCGTTGACATGGGTGACGAAGAGAACCTGTGGAAGTTTGCCGGTCAGGATACGAATATCCGCCTCGAGCTCTTCTGGGGTGGTCCTTGAAAGCCTGGCCTGCCGCAAGAGCGCAACCTCCTCCGGCCGGTTCCAGCCTGCGAGGCCCTCATCGATCAGAGCTTGATTGCCGGATGCGGCGCGATCCCAGAAGCCTCGGCCGCCCGCAGGAGAGGTGAGCATATCCTTAAAAACATGCCCGAAATAGTTGTGCTGCAGGCAGATGCCATCCAGCTTGATCTTCTTTGCCGAAGAAATCTCGACGATATAGAGATCGGCCGGTTCATGCGGGGTCGCAAGCGTCGTAGTGCGGTCCACGTCTCGGGCCACCAGGGGCCAGAGAGGCTCCGGGATCGTCAGCTCTTCTTGCAGAACCCGCACCGCCTGTACGGCTTCGGCCGATGAATGCGTGAACCCGAGGCTTCGCGTCCGGTTAAGGGCGAAGCCGTGATGGCTTCGCGCTAGCCGAAGCGGCGTTGCGATCCGGCAGGATCCGATGGGGGTGATGGAGAACATATCGCGCGCTCACAGCGCCCAATAGTTCAGGCCAGCAGGTCGGTCGCGTTTGCGGTAGGCTCCCCGGATGTCCATCAGGATCCCGCCCGGGTTCAACCGTTCGAAAAAGGCACCATCGGAGAGATACGCGTCATGCGGGGATGCCACGATCGCCAGATCAAGATCCCACATCTTGCTGAGCGGCGAAGCTGTGATGCCTTCGGCGAAAAGAGCATCGTGAGGGCAGATCGCGTCATGGATCATCGGGGAAAGGCCAAAGGTCTCCAGTTCGCCGATCAGCTCAATCGCTTTTGAATTCCGAATGTCGGGAACGTTTTCCTTGAACGTCACTCCAAAAAGGCCAATGCGCGCCGTCCGCAAGGCATCTCCCTTCTGAACCAGCATCTTGACGGCGGCGCTGGCCACGTGGCGGACCATCCCGTCATTCAGGCGGCGTCCGGCAAGGATCACTTCGGGATGCAACCCATGCTGTTCGCTGAGCGCGGCGAGATAATAGGGATCGACGCCGATGCAGTGCCCGCCGACGAGACCGGGTGTGAACGGCACGAAATTCCACTTGGAGGAAGCGGCTTCGATCACCTCGGAGGTTTCGATCCCGACGGCCTGGCAGATCAGCGCAAGCTCGTTCATCAAAGCGATATTCACGTCGCGCTGGGTGTTTTCTAGAACCTTCGCGCCTTCGGCCACGCGGATGGACGAGCACCGGCAAATGCCTGCATCGGTCACATGTTCGTAGATCGCGGCGACCCGGTCGAGCGCCGCATCGCTGTCTGCGGAGACGTTCTTTACAATGGTCTCGACGGTGTTGGCTTTGTCGCCCGGGTTGATCCGTTCGGGGCTATAGCCGAGACTGAAATCGCTGCCCGCCGTCAGGCCGGAGAAGTCGGAGAGGATCGGTCCGCAGATATCCTCGGTCACGCCGGGATAAACGGTCGATTCAAAGACAACGAGGTCGCCTTGCTTCAACAACGGCCCAAGGGCCTGGCATGCCGATCTCAACGGGCCAAGATCGGGCCTTTTCTGCGTATCGATCGGGGTCGGAACCGTCACGATGAAACAGGTGGCGTCGGCGATCTCCTCGACATTGTGCGTGATCGCAAGACGGCTGTCGCCAAGCCGCGAGGGCTCTACCTCGCCGGTGGTGTCGATGCCATCGCGAAGGCCTTGGATCCGCCCTTGGTTGATATCGAAGCCGATGACCCGGCCGAACTTTTCGGCAAGACGGACCGCGAGAGGAAGGCCGACATAGCCCAAACCTATAACTGCAATAGTCTCCTGAACGGACCCGACGGGGGTATCCGTCCGGTCGAGACCGATTTCACGAACAAACATTCGAACTTCCTCAGCACGGGCCCGATCCCGAATGTAAGCGAAAAAGGTCTGTCCCTAGACCTGTGACAGCTCCAAGCGGTAGGGGCGAAGTCTGAACGAATGGTTAAAGAGCGATTTACCAGATGTGCTGTGATCGGAGGGGTGCGCTGATCGGTTGAGATGGTCGCTCCGATCCGCGGTAGACATCAAGGTTCGGCACGCAAACCATTGGAACTTATTGATATGCGGCGGATGTCAGTCGCACCCTTTTGTGGGCTGCATTCTTGCCTGCACATGCCCGGATCAAGCCGTGATACGGTCCAAATGACGTGGCGCAGAACGATATCTTAACGCGAATTCGGGCCGATTTAACACAGATCGCTGCCACGTGCCGTGCTGTCCTCCGCCGATTCGGCTTCACCGGATTGTGCGGGATGATCGCAGATTGCATCGCTCTAGTCGTGGTTGGCGACGCCCAGGTGCGAGCTACCTGCCTCTTATGACACTGCCCCTGGAAAACGTACGCGATTATCCTCGTCCACCAGCGCTCGAACCCGTGCCGCATCTGCTGCGGGGAGAGGTGGCCGGGCAGGTGCTTTTCGCGACCCATAAGGGTCTTCGCATCCTCGAAACCCATCATGCGCCGACCTACTACATCCCACTTGCAGAGATGGCCCCAGATGCGTTGCATCCCTCTTTGCATCGCAGCTTTTGCGAGTGGAAAGGGCATGCCAAGTATTTCGACCTCGTCTTTGCCGGGCGAACGGTAAAGAGCGCGGCGTGGACCTACCCCAATCCGACAGCGGCCTTCGAGGCGCTTAAGGATCACGTGGCGATTTATGCGCATGCCATCGACGCTGTCTGGGTTGGAGATGACAAGGTCACGCCGCAGCCCGGCAGCTTTTACGGGGGGTGGGTCACTTCGAACCTGCGCGGTATCGTTAAGGGCGGGCCGGGAACCGAGGGCTGGTAGCTCGATCAGAATTCCAGCCAGCTCCCCAGTTTGACGGCTGTTGTAACATCCTCGTCGGTCAGGTGATGCACGATGCCAAGCTCGACCCGCGCCTTGTCGTGGATCGACAGGATGATCGATGGAGCCAGTTTCGCGAAGGGATCCTCCCTCCTGCCAGTTTGACCGGTCTGAAGCTGCAGGGCGGTTGTCCACCGTTTACCAAAATTACGGCCCCAGGTCGCATCCAGCTTGAGATCCAGATCACCGCCATCAAGACCGATCGTGGCAAAGCTGTCGACGGCGAGCCAGCCTCTTTCAAAGCCTCGGCCCCAGGCAAGACCGGCGCGGATGAGCTGCTTTTGCCCGCGAGGGGTTTCCTCGAAGCCGACGCCAAGCGTGACGGCCACCGGATCCTCAATCCGTCTCTCGAGGATCGGAAGTCGCCCAAAGACAAATGCGGTCGGCTGATCGAAATCGCCCGCAACGAAGACATCAAGCCCGAAAGTTAATCGCTCGGTCACACCGTATTCGGCATAGAGCGATGGCTCGTACTGGATCGGCTTGAGCAGATCGCCGGTCAGGGAGAACGTGCTCGAGACAGAGACAAAGGCCTTGCCCTTTCCGCGCGGCCACGGACCGGCATCGAGGGTGCCGCCCCAGATGGCCAGACAAATCGCAAACCAGACCCGCATCACTCTCTCCGATCACCCCGGAGCGACCGTCGCTGAAGTTGGTTAACGAAAGGCTAAGCAAGCGGTTGCTGAGCCGTTGCGGTGGCGATCTGTAGATCCATATATGGAGGAGAGCCGCCCTTAAGGAGATCTGCCTATGCAATGCCCGATCGATGGAACCCAGCTTGTGATGACCGACCGAGCGGGGGTCGAGATTGACTATTGCCCGCAATGCCGCGGCGTCTGGTTGGATCGGGGGGAGCTTGACAAGATCGTGGAGCGGTCCGCGGCTGCGGCTCCGCCTCCTCCTCCGCCGCCTTCGGCATCATTCTCGGATGATGACCACTATTATGACGATCGGCCACACGATGGGGGGCACCGTAAGCGCCGAAAAAAAGAGAGTTTTCTGTCAGAGCTCTTCGACTTCTGATCTCGCCAGCCTGCGGGGAGACTGCTAGCCTGCCTGCCACCTGATAGGGCAGAAGGACAACATCATGGCGCTAGTTTCCCCGCTAAGCGATGCGGAGCTCGACCCGGATCTTGCTGAAAAGGTTCAGTTTTTCAAAGGTCCGCTTGGGGTCGTTCCAAATTCCATCCGGACTATGGCATGGCGTCCCGAGATCGCCGAGGCTTATACGGCGCTGAACGTTGCGGTGATGAAGCCAAGCGAGGGTGTGACGGCGGAGTTCAAGCGGCTGATCGGGTACGCCTCGTCCTTTGCCTCGGGCTGCATGTATTGCCGGGCGCATATGATCCTCGCCTCCGAGCGGTTCGGGGCGTCCGAGGAGCGTCTGGCGGCGGTGTCGGATCCGGAAAACTCGGGTGTGTTCAGCGAGGCGGAGGTCGCGGCGCTGGTCTTTGCCCGGGCGGCGAGCGAGGTGCCGAATGCTGTCACGGACGAGATCGGGGCGCGGCTGACGGCGCATTGGTCCGACGCGGATGTCATTGAAATCATGGCAGTTATTGCGCTATTTGGATATCTGAACCGCTGGAATGACAGCATGGGATCGGCGCTGGAGGATCTTCCGGTGGAGGCGGGTGAGCGGCTTTTGGATGGGACCGGCTGGGAGATCGGTAAGCATATCTGAGGTCATGGATGTGCCGTATTTGATCGCTAGAGCGGGATCATGACAGCGACCGAAACTCCCAAACCGCGGCCTACGCGGCGGCAGAGGCGTGCGGACCGTGAGCGCGCCAAGGTCTTGTCTTTGCACTTTATTCTGACGCGGATCCTGCTTCTGCCGCTGGTGGTGCTGAGCATCTCGCTCTCGATCTATATCCGGACGAGCCCCTTTCCGATGCAGGTAACGATCGCGCACCTGATGTCGATGTCCGGCTGCCGGATGACGCAACATCTGGGGCTCGCGCCGGCTGTGAAGGGCGCTCCGGGCTATCATGCGCGCAACGATGCGAACGGGAACGGAGTGGCCTGCGAGACAGGGGTTTTCGTGGATACCGCGCAGCCTGCGGGAAGCCAGAGCACCCGGTCGGTGAGCGGGGCCAAGTTCGTCCGACCGTGAAATTCCCCGGCCGGGTTAACGCGCCGAGATGTCCCGATTTTGCCCTTCGGTATCCGGTCGGTATCGCGTCGGTATTTGGTCGGTGATTCTCGAGGACGGATCCCGGTTAACGGACCGGTCGGTGACTAGACGCGGCAAGACGATCGATTTTTGTATGAGCGCAGATTGCTTCCAACAATATCAAGTTTTCGAGCGCGGTAGAGACGCCTCATCATAAAGGCCGCAACTCCAAGCGTTCATTTACTTGCAGCCGCGCCCTTGCGCTTGGGACATACCTCCGGGACTAGGCTAATATTTGGTATGTTTCCCGGTCCTTTGGCTACCGAGGAACTTCTCCAGCTACTGCGCTTGGGACATGGATGTAGACAGTCTCCAAGGTTTCATGATCGGGATAGGTTTCCCTTGGCAAGTATCCACTCGGAACAATATGAACGGGGAACTTCAATTGCTGAGAAGACGGGAGCTCGGTCACGTTCTTTGTCCAGCCAGTGTTACCGTTCAACCCAACGTTAAAGCCGCCGCCGATATTTACTCCGGGAATTATCTTATCGGAGGATCCATTTCCGTTGAGTGAACCGTCGCCACCAATTGTAGTTGATCGACCTCGAGAGACGGTACCGTTATTGTCGATAAAGGGCACTGATACCTGAAATTCAACTCCACTTTTCTCACGTGGCGATTCGGCTGTACTAGACCCCGTCGCGGTCAGCGTTAGATCGGAGATATTGACCTCGACCGGTACGCTGACATCGGAATCTGCCCTGGTCATCTTTGCTGTGGTTCCATTCATCAACCGGACCACTCGTCCGTCCGTCTGTGTTCGTCCGGTTACCTCTACGTGTGCGATAACGACTTCTTCGCCTCTGTCGTCCACACCTAGGACTGGTACTTTGATGAAGAAGTCCTGCTCTACTTGCGGCAGTTCCTGCGGATTGACAATCAAAGCCGAAGGCGGTGCGAACGCGACATTGTCTATGGGATTAATCAAATGAGTACTCCTATGCAAACGCGATGCGTCAGAGTCGAATACTCGGATCGGAGCCGATTCAGCCATTGTCAATCCGGTGCCATCAAGAAACATCGGATTCTCAAGGACGACGCGATATCCATTCGTAGATTGACGTGTCACTTCTACGACTTCGACAGTCCCTAAACGCCCATCCTCTGTCTGAAAAGTCACTTTTTCGCCTGGCGTATATTTGTCGGCTTGAGCTTCTGCGAGCCCATACAGCGAAATGACGGCCGGAGCGGATTCAAGCGGTGTCACGGAGGGTGTCGTGCCATCAGCCCCTTGAGTCGGCCGATTTCTTTCGGGATCAGATGGAACCTGGCCCAAGCCGGTGCTGGTGTCGTTCACCAATTTCACCGTTCCGTCCAAGAGATTGAACCTCAGGCCATCTGGGAGAACTTGCGAAAATTTGCCGTCGATAGGCGATCTAATCTCAAGATCGTCTTTCTTTTGTTGCGCACCCGAAAGCGTTCCCTTGGCTGCAAGAACGGCATTCGCAGCATCCGCTACCGCAGGTGTAAGACTATTCGTATCATCTTCTTGTACGCGCCTTAAAGCCTCTTCTGGTGTGAGATTCTCAAGCACTGAAATTTGCTCAAGCCTCTGATTCAGAACTTCTATCTGAGGCTCATAGAGTGTATCTTTTTGCTCCACCAATAAATCGCGATTAGATACAAGTCCATTGCGCGCAATCGAAACCCGGTCCCGTTCGCCCATAATCTCTGCTAAATCTCCCTGAAATTCAGCAAGGACTTCCTTCGCCGTGCCAAGCTGATCCCGAAGTTCAACAAGGTGTACGTTTGAAACACCCCCTTGTTCTTCAACATCTGTTCCGTCGATCTGGTCGATAGATGCTTGGTTTCTAGCAACGCTGGCGGCAGCTGCAGCAATTTGAGCATTCTTTGCATCGATACGCCCCTGAAAAGTGTCGAGAGAGCCATCTGCACTTCTGATATCGGTATCGAGTCTCCGTATTTCGATCGCAATATTTCTAATGCTTGTGTCTATTTCCCCCAAATCTTTAAGAATATCGCCCTTCTCCGAAAGAGCCTGGCGGCGTCCTTCGTTCAAGACAGGTGCCAGCCTGTCTTCTGCTGCTTCAAGGCTGTCTTGCGCCTCTCTAAGTTCATTGTCGACTTCAGTACTTTGCAGTGTATAGAGGAGCTGTCCTTCCTCGACGATGTCCCCTTCCTGAGCATGCCAGTCTACGGAATCAAATTCTTTGAAGCTGGGGAAGGTATAGAACTGTCGTTCAAATCCTCCAGGATCCGTAACACCGGCCAGTGCGTAAGAGCCACCATCCAGCTGCAAAGCAGTTGGTTCAGTGCTTTTCTCTGGGAGATAAAACAAAGAGCGTTCGAATGGATGTTGCTCCAGGCCATCGATGGAGTCGACGGTCTGCAAGCCGTTAAAGGACTGCGGGGTCTTTTCGTTCCCGCCCCCAAATAGCCCTTTAAACCAATCAATAGGCCCGGCGACCTCTACCCCGTTGGCATGATCTTTCGCCGTTAACACACGATATTCGCTGATCTCGTCTGTTTGCCTGTTGTGATTGAAGACAAAGAATTCGTCTCCGTTTGCGTCAAACAGATAGAAATTATGGGATCCATCGACAGCTTTCTCGATGCTTCCGATTTCAGTTCCATCCAGTCCAAGGAAGGCCACAGGCTCGCCCTCGGCGTCATAGAGAATGCGGACTTCGCGGTCGTAGCCCCGTTCGGTCAGACCGTTCATATCCGGGATCAGGCCACGAATGGGACGATCGCCTCCGAACAGCGCGGTCAAGCGGCCGCCGAGCAGCTCCAGCTGGTCCTGTCCGGTTAAGTTGGTCACCCCGCTATTGAGGCTGGAGATGAAGGACAGGATTTCGTCGGTGACCAGACCGTCATCGGCGTTATCCACCAATTTGACGACTGCGCCCGCGAGTGTCAGTCCTCCGACGACATAGTTGATCGGCTCCGGCGTGTTCTGGGGTGTTCCGTCAATCCGCTGCTCGCCTTGGGTGAAGATACCTTGTCTTATCAGGAAGCCAGCCGTGGCGGTCAGGATCGTGCTGAGATCGCCATCCTCGACGGCTTGTCCAACTCGGGCGAGATCGGCGCCGCCCAGCAGGAATTTGACATCGCCATTGTCAGCAAAGCTAGCCCCCAGAAGGAACACGCCTTCTGCAATCTCGAACACCGATCCGCTTTCGATCCCGTCATAGACAACGATCGCAGCTTCCACGCCATTCGCGATTTTGGCGAGATTGACCGTCTGCCCAACCCCTTGCTGGGCCGCCTGAACTCCGGCTGCGGTAAGGATCAAGTTGACGGCGAACTGGTCCCAGTTGTCGGACAGGGCCGCGGAGGTAGCGGTCAGGGCAGGAGCGAGCCATTGCGGACCCTGTCCGCCAGTGGTGTAGGCGCCCGCCACCTGCGCGGCTACAGTGAGTGCGTTTTGGAAAGAGACCTGGTTATTGGCCGCGTCGTACGCGAATTTTGTGGCCGCCCCTGCAATCGCGGCCGGCGGGAAGAAATTGCCCACGAACATCAGCACGCTGCTGAGTGTGCCAAGCCATGCCAGTTTGAAGCGGACTTCGGGGGCGATGTTTTGCAGGCTGGCGACCTTGCCGTTCTCGTCGAACGTATAGA
>NZ_JBFONW020000005.1:0-393299 GCF_040783535.2 Aestuariibius insulae | reverse complement strand
GGATGCGAGCGCCGTGTCGCAAATGAGATCGCCTTCGTCCCGAACCTGTTCAGCGACGCGAAAGAGGCTGCCTGACAGAGCCTGGCCCTCCCACCCCATGCGCCAGGGCGAATGATCAACGGACCCAGCAGGGCCAAGATACATTCTGGGTGATGGTCCGCCAATCTAGATCGCCAAATTCAGCCGCACCAAAGGCAAGCCCGATGCTGAAAAGCGAAAGACGCACTGAGAACCTAAACCGACGCTCTACCCGCGTGAAAACGTCCGCTTCGGGCGAAGTGAGGTGGGATTCACGCCAGTACGAGCCTTATATGCTCGGGAAAAATGTGCCTGATCTGCAAAACCGAGATCAAGGGCAATCTGGCTAAGGCTATCCCGCCCCGCACGAAGGCGTTCGGTCGCGACTTGGATGCGGATGTCCTGAACTATGGCGTAAGGCGTGAGTCCATGTTCTTTGTGCAGTCGCCTCCTGAAGGTCGTGGGAGAATTACCGCAGATGGCTGCTAGTTCTACGACAGAGATCCGACGTCCAAGATGGCTGCGTACGTAATCCTCCAGCAGGGCGAGCGAAACCGAGGTCTTTGTTGCTTCTCGTTGGGTGACAGTAGCTTCTAGCTGCTCCAAAAGGGCGGCAATAAGCAGACGCCCTAACCCGTCCAGACGCAACTCAGATACTGCATCGTCATAGGCAAGGGCATCCCAGCACCTGCGCATTGCTGCTTCGACAGAGGCGTCCTGCAAATAGGCGCGATGAAGTGTGTTCAGCCGGTCGAGCACGTCGAGGCTCTTTTCCTGAGCGACCGTTTCGGCGAAATCCCTGGACACGCTGAGAATTAGAAGGCTGTGCGGCCGCGGCACGTCGAACTCGACTGGCTCGTCCATCGGTGAGACGCCGATATCGCCGCGGCAGCGGCAGGCGGTCTCGCGCCACTTTGATCCAACTTTCCAGCGCGCCGCCGTGCGACCCGCAAGTGTCAGCCCTATGACCACGTCCCGCATGGCGGGGTCGGTGAATGCGTGTCCGCGCTGGTCGGCGCGAATTCCGTGAATTATGCCGCCCCTAATGCCCCGCTCTTTGCGATCAAAGCGTGCATATCCACTTGTTCGATAGAACTCTGCGTAATGCATCGACACTCCTTCAGGCGCAAAAAATCTTCAAATAGAGAGGAATATTCAATCCAAAAAACTGCTTTCAACCATTTGTTTGACGGTCAGCAGAAGTATGCAACGCAGTGATCTAATCGTGAAATTTCGCGACCATCGAAAGGCAATTGTGAAAATACGTCTGTTTTAACTGAAAGAGGCCCATGGACTATGTCGCGCATCAGTTTCGTCTTAGGGACCAAAGTTATCCTAGCCACGGCAGGCACGATGTCATTTGTACCTGCGTCCGCTCAGTCTGAGCCTACGTCCCCTAGTCCAGATGCGCGATCACAAATCGTCGCCCATTGGTACGAAACCATGGACTACACCATGCTAACAGAAAAGCTCGACTGGCGGCATGCGCCAGGCTTCTTCGGGGGCGAGGTGCTCACGACACGCGCTCAGGTGGAAGAGCAGCTCGCACCCTTCTACTTCGAGGTCTTCGACCACATCTTCGTCGAGATCGATCGGATCGAGGTGAGCAATGCGTCGGTCTTCTCCTTTGGCACCTATGTCATCACTCCTAAGAACTCTTCGGAAGAGGTCCGCGCTCCCTTCCTGCATGTCTGGACGGTCGATGCGGACGGGGGTCTTAGCGACCTTGTCCAGTACGCCGACACTCTTCTCATCAGCCAAGCTCTGGCCAGCGGGCGCGTCCTGCCCACCGACGATAAAGGAGATTAGCCATGACAGACGATACGACTTTCGATCCCAGTCGACGGGGCTTCCTGAAGAGTTCCGCTGCGTTAGGCGGCAGCGCAGCGGCGATGGGCCTCGGCGAGGCCGCCGCGCAAGAAGCAGTGCCTGGCGATCCGACCCCAGAAGCGGTAGAGATTACGCTGCGTGTGAACGGAGCCGAGCGCCACGTGCGCGCTGACATCCGCGCGAGCCTCTTGGACGTCCTGCGCGACCGGCTAAAGCTGACCGGCACTAAGAAGGGTTGCGATGCAGGCCATTGTGGGGCGTGCACCATCTCGGTCAATGGCGAGCGTCGGCTGGCCTGCCTGACGTTGGCCATACGCCACCAGGACGATGAGATCGGCACTATTGAAGGGTTGGGTAACCCTGACGAGATGCACTCAATGCAGGCCGCCTTCGTGCGCCACGACGCATTCCAGTGCGGTTACTGTACGCCGGGCCAGATCATGTCGGCCGTTGCCTGCATCGAGACTGGCAATGCCGACACCCGCGAGGAAATCAAGGAGTTTATGTCCGGAAATATCTGCCGCTGCGCCGCCTTCCCCAACATCGTCGCCGCCATCGAGGACGTGCGTGATGCGGACCTGGTCAGGGAGCGCGACACATGAGACCATATCAACTGCTTCGCCCCCGCTCTGTCGAGATGGCCGTAGAGATGATGGCAGCCCATCTCGAAGCCCAGTACATCGCAGGCGGGACAAACCAGATCGACATGATGAAAGCAGGCATCCATCGGCCCTCGCATTTGGTTGACATCGCGGGGCTTGGCCTTGACCGCATCAGCGACCAAGGCGACGTGATAAGGTTGGGCGCGCTGGCCTCGAACACGGTGCTCGCCACCGATCCCTTGGTGCTCGAGCATGTGCCCATGGTCTCTCAGACTGTGCTCGAGGGCGCCACACAGCAGATCAGGAACGCCGCTACTACGGCGGGCAACATCCTTCAGCGAAACCGCTGCCCGTACTTTTACGTGCCGGGCACGCGATGCAATCGCAAGAACCCTGGCTCTGGCTGCGACGCGATTGGGGGTTTCGATCGGCTCAACGCGATTTTTGGAACTAGCGAGAGCTGCATTGCGGTGATGCCCTCCGACCTCGCCATAGCACTCCGGGCTTACGACGCGCGTGTGCGCGTGATCGGGCCGGACGGCATGCGCACGATCCCTTTCGCGGATTTTCATCGCCCGCCTGGCGATACGCCCGAGGTGGAGACCGATCTGCGCAAGAGCGAGCTGATCTTGTCGGTCGATGTTCCGAAGGCAGGCAGGCTGGCCAGCGCATATCACAAGATTCGCGAGCGGCGCTCGTACGCGTTCGCGCTTTTGTCGGTGGGTGGCGCGGCACGGCTTACGGACGGCCGCATCGCTGAGCTTCGGCTGGCGGCAGGTGGCGTGGGCACCGTGCCCTGGCGTCTGCCTCAGGTCGAATCCGCGCTGATCGACGAAGCACCGTCGCAGGAAGCGTTCCAACGCGCCGCTGCGCTTAGCCGGGACGGCGCGGTCATAGGCCGCCAGAACGCCTTCAAGCTTCCCATGCTAGAGCGGGCCATCGTCCGCGTCCTCACCGATATTACGGAGACCTGAGACATGGCCATCGGACTCTCGATCCCCCGCATTGACGGACCCGCCAAGGTGACGGGCACCGCCCGCTACGCAGCAGACCACTACCCAGAAGGTTTGGCGCAAGGCTATCTCGTGCCTGCCACTATCACGCGTGGCCGTATCGCTTTCATCGACACGAGTGCAGCCGAGGCCGTGCCTGCTGTAGTTGGCATTCTGACGCACGAGAACATGGTATCCCTCAACCCGCTGCCGCTTTACGTAACACCGCTAGACCCGATGGGAGCGAGCGGGCAGCAGGTGCGCCTGCCAATGCAGGACGACCGGATAGAACATGATCTCGAATATGTAGCCCTCGTACTTGCTGAGACATACGAGGCGGCGCAGGAGGCGGGTGGGCTGATACGTGTCGAATACGAGCCCGAGGACGCCGTGCAGTTTGACTATGAGGACCGCGCCGCCCATACCAAGGTCGAAACGATCTTCGGTGCGCTTGAAGGTCAATACACACGTGGCGACCCGGATGCGGCGATGGCCGCCAGTGCCGTGCGTGTCGAAGGCACTTTCGACACACCCATCATGCATCATAATCCTATTGAACTGCACGCCACTGTGGCTGCCTGGGATGACAACCGCCTTGATGTGCGTGAGCCGACACAATGGGTGCTCGGCATCCGAAACGGCCTGGCCCAGACGTTCGGGTTGCGCGCCGAGGATGTGCGCGTGCGTTCCGAATACGTTGGCGTCGGCTTTGGCGGGAAGGGTCTGCTCGCCCCGCACACGATCCTCGCTGTGGCGGCTGCGCGCCGTTTTGATCGGCCCGTGCGGCTTGTCATTACCCGTGCGCTGGAATTCTCGGCCGTCGGCTTCCGTGCGCGGACTCACACGGAGGCTGCGCTTGGTGGCACAGCGGACGGCATGATCGAGTCGATCACGATGGAGATGCTGTCCGAGACGCCCGTATTCCAGGATGTCGCCTTCGAACCAGGTGTGCTGGCGCCGCGGCACATGTATGGCAATGTGAACATGCGCGCGAACCTCGCGCTCCATGCCTGTAATGTGCCCGCACCAGTGCCGATGCGCGCGCCAGGCGAGGCGTCGGGCATGTTCGTACTTGAGAGCCTCCTCAACGACTACGCAGCCGAGATTGGAATGGACCCGGTCGAGGTGCGCCGGATGAACCGAGCAGAGGTAAACCCGGAGACTGGCCTACCTTGGTCCTCCAACATGCTTATGGAGTGCTACGACCGCGGCGCAGCGATGTTTGGCTGGGCCGACTACACACCAGAAGCGGGTTCCATGACACGTGACGGCAAGCTGATAGGTTGGGGAATGGCATCGGCAACCTATCCGATGATCCGCACCATCTCAGCAGCCCGCGTGCGGGCTTTCCCGAACGGCCGTGTGCAGGTTGCCTGCGCTGCGCACGATATCGGAACAGGTATGTATACCGTCTGCGCCCAAATCGCCGCCGATACATTGGGCATCGACCCGTCGGGCGTCGATGTCTTGCTGGGCGACACCGACTTGCCACTCGCCCCCGCAGCCGTCGCTGCGCAGTCGACCGCCAGCGTCGGCTCGGCCGTGCAGGCGGCGGCGCGAAACCTACGCGCCGAGTTGGACCTTAGCGGCACTGGTGGGTCGATTGGCGAGGCGGTGCGCCGAACGGGTCGCGCCTCGGTCGAGGCGATGGCCGAGAGTCGGCCGGGCGACGAATATACGCGTGTCTCAATGTACGCCTTTGGCGCCAACTTTATCGAAGTTGAGGTCGACCCCATCACTCTTTGGGCCCGACCCACACGGATGGTTGGCGTGTATGCCGGGGGGAAGGTCATAAACCCGACGACCGCTCGCTCGCAGCTCATCGGGGGCGTGGCTTTCGCCATTGGCATGGCGATGACTGAGCACACAATCCGCGATCCGCGGAATGGTCGAACCGCGAACCCCGACCTCGGTTTATATCACATGCCCGTCCAGGCCGACATGCCTGAAATGCGTTTTGAATTCCTTGAGGAGAAGGACCCGCACGTGAACCCGTTAGGTGCCAAGGGTCTGGGTGAACTGGGTGGCGTCGGTCTCCAAGCCGCCATTACCGACGCCATGCGACATGCCACGGGCCGGCACGTGAGATATCTTCCTTATACGCCGGAGGCGCTGTTTCCTGCATGATCTTTAACCTCAGAGGCCAACACGTGTTGATCGTCGGCGGCTCCTCCGGCATCGGCTTCGCAGTCGCCAGGGCAGCTCTTGATCTTGGCGCTCGCGTCACATTAGCAGGCCGATCCATGCAACGTCTGGCGATTGCCCGTACCGGCCTACAAGCCGCCCCGGCGATCCTCGCTCTGGACGCGACCGACCGAGAAGGCACAGGTGCGGCCTTGGCGAAAGTTGACCCGATCGACCACCTCGTGCTGACGGCTGGGGGCGGCTCCACCGATGGACCCGTGGCGGAGATCGGCTGGCAAGGCCTGGCCGACACAATGACCAATAAACTTGGTGCCCAGGTCACGGCCTTAGCAGCAGCTCTGCCGCATCTCACCGAAAGCGCCTCTGTTACGCTGACAAGCGGTGCCGCCAGCCGATCCGCTACGCCTGGCATGGGCGCTCTGACCGCCACAAATGCCGCCATCGAAGCCCTGACACGCACACTCGCCGTGGAACTGGCTCCTTGCCGGGTCAACGTAGTCTCTCCCGGCCTCGTCGACACGCCCGGGCTCGCGACATTGGCCGGCGATGGTAAGGACGCCATGCTAAAAAATACCGCTGCGGTACTCCCCGTGGGCTTCGTCGCCAAGCCCGAACATATCGCTCCGCTGTATCTTGCCGCCATCACCAGCCGCTACGTCACTGGTGCGGTCCTGGACGCAAACGGCGGCGCGCTGCTGTGATTAGTGCGATGGCTGCATTTGCGGCCTTTCCCCAGCCTGCCGGTCAGGCGAGGACTGCATTGACTTTAAGGCTGGCTTCCAACACGGACGTCGGCGCCTATATAGCCGCGCATAAACCGGCTACCCGGCCTGGGGCGGGCGCGGCAATATCGCCACTGCCAATTCTAGATCGGTGCATTTTATCTCGAAGTGCGACAAACGAAGGTTATCAATGCGTTGGGAGGTCCAGCCATGACGCGATCGTTTGTTCATTTGAGCTTGGAAGAGCGACGGACACTTTACCATCTCCTTCATGCGAAGGCTTCGATCTCGGAGATCGCGCGGATCATGGGTCGCCATAGATCCACGATCTATCGGTAGATTCGTCGCAACTGGTGGCACGATAAGGAAGTCCCGTCGACCGATGGATATTGGCCGCTCACCGCTGAAAGCCTCGCATCTGACCGTCGAGCTCGTCAGCAGAAGTTGGTTCACAAGCCTGCGCTGCGCGTTGTGATCATCGATCGGCTGGAGGCGGGCCAGTCTCTCGAACAGATCGTGGGCCGCTTGAAGATCGAGCCAGGACAACCTGATCGGATTTGCCACAAGATGATCTATCGCTTCATCTATCCAGAGAACGGCCAGTCAGCCGAGTTGGCGCGTTATCTTCCAGGGCGCCGACGGAAGCGTCGGCCGCGTTTTGCACGCAAGCCGCAAGGTTCTGTCTTCCTTGAGAGCATCGCGATGAAGACCCGGCCGTATATGATCGAAGGCCGAAAGAGCTTCGGGCATTGGGAAGGGATCTGATGATCTTTCAGCGAGGACACGGCGCTGCAAACATTGCCACCATTGTTAAACGCAAGACCCGATATACAGTTCTCCTCCAAAACAACGATCGGCGGTCAAGATCCATCATGCAAAGGCTCATTGATGCGATGGCGCCCCTAATCCTACAGGCCCGCCAGTCCATCACGTCCGACCGCGGCTTCGAGTTCACGGCCCGGCGCGGGCTGTATCGTGGTATAAGAACCGCGAGCTGGTTCTGTGATCCGCAATCCCCCTGGCAGAAAGGAACGGTCGAGAACACAAACCGCCGATTGAGACGCCACTTGCCCTATGACACCGCCTTGCTCCCTCTTTCTCGCGGCGCAGTCCAGTCCGTCGCAGATCAGCTCAATACCACGTCGCACAAATGCCTGTGCTTAGGACGCCGGCCGAGGCGTTCCGCGAGGAGCTGGCCGAGATAAGAAGCGATAGATCTCTCGACGAGCGTCCGGATTGAGCCCACCTTGACCGATGCTGCGCAGAGCCTGAATGGCAGCTTCGGGGGTTTCAGATGGATCTAGGCCAGCGATCTGTTCCGTCCCAAAATGCAAGAACGATTGTGTTGGAACGGGCCATATGTTCCGCGGCGACGTCCCGCGAAGGTGCACCCTACTTCAACCGGTCCCCCAACCGCCCCAGCACTTGCTCGATGGCGTCCCGATCCGGCTTGTAGAACACCCAGTTCTTGATCTGCTTGGACGTGACCAGCCCGGCGCGGGCGAGCGCCTGCATGTGCGTGGTCACGGTCGGCTGCGAGAGCCCGATCTTCTGGGTGATGAACCCCACGCAGACGCCGTCTTCGACGAGATCGCCGTCGCGCTGCCGGGGGAAGTGGGCGCGCGGGTCGAGAAGCCAGCCGAGGATCGTCAGCCGCTGCGGGTTGGCCAGCGCGCGGAGTGGGGCGACGAGGTCATCGACCTCCGCGCCCGAAGAGGACGTTGACGGATCGGGCCCATCCATATAGTCGATAACCTATATAGATTCTCTTCTATCAGGATCGCACGACCCTCATGGCTCCGCAAGACACCCTCACCGATCCGCTGCGCGCAAGCACCGCAGCCCTCGACGCGGCCCACGGCTGCGCGCGCGCCTATCTCGACGGCGCCCATGCCCGGCGTGTCTCGCCCGACGCGGCCGCCCTGGATGGCCTCGCCGCGTTCGACGCCGCGCTGCCCGACGCGCCCTCTGACCCCGCCGCCACGGTGGCGCTGCTGGACCGCCTCGGAACGCCCGCCACGGTGGCCTCCACGGGCGGGCGCTTCTTCGGTCTCGTGGTGGGGGGCACGCTGCCTGCCGCCCTCGGCGCGCACGCTTGCCGCCGCCTGGGACCAAGTGGTGTTCAATGAGGCCACCAGCCCCGTCGGCGTCGCGCTGGAGCGGGTCGTGGCACGGTGGCTCCTCGACCTGCTCGACCTGCCCCCGTCCGCGTCGGTGGGCTTTGTCACCGGCGCGACCATGGCGAACCTGACCTGCCTCGCCGCCGCCCGCCAGCACTTGCTGGCGCGGCAGGGATGGGACGTGAACGGGAAGGGGCTCTGGGGCGCGCCGCCCCTGCGCCTCGTGGCCGGGGCGGAGACCCACGTGACGGTCAAGAAGGCGCTCACCCTTCTGGGCTTGGGCACGGACGCGCTGGAGCTCGTGCCCTGCAACCCGCAGGGCGCGCTCGATCCGGTTGGCGTGCCGGAGCTCGACGATCGCACGATCGTGCTGCTTCAGGCGGGCAACGTGAACTCGGGCGCCTGCGACCCGGTGGCAGAGGTGGCCGGGCGGGCGCGCGACGCCGGCGCGTGGGTTCATGTGGACGGTGCCTTCGGCCTCTGGGCGGCCGCGTCGCCGAACACGCGGCATCTGCTCAATGGGCACGGCGCGGCGGATAGCTGGGTCGTGGATGGCCATAAATGGCTCAACACGCCCTACGATTGCGGCGTCGCGATCTGCCGCCACCCGGCCGCGCTGCACGAGGCCATGCGGACGCAGGCCCCCTACCTGAAGGACGGGAGCATAGCCGCGCCCAAGGACATGGTGCCGGAGTTCTCCCGGTCGGCACGCGGGGTCGAGCTCTGGGCTGCGCTGCACTCGCTCGGGCGCGCGGGCGTGGCCGAACTGATCGACCGGTGCTGCGGCCACGCGCGAACGCTCGCCGACGGTCTGAGATCGCTGGGGTTCGATGTGCTGAACGATGTGGTGCTGAACCAGGTCGTCGCGACGGCGCCGAACAGCGAGGACCGGATGGCCGACCTCGCCGCGCGGGTCCAGGCGTCGGGCGAGGCGTGGTTCGGGCCCACGACGTGGAAGGGGCGGCCGGGCGTGCGCTTCTCGATCGCCTCCTGGACCACCACCAAGACGGACATCGAACGGACGCTCGCGGCCATCGAAGCGGCGATGGCCGATCTGCGCTGACCGGCCATTTCCCGCACCCAACCGAACCAGTCCCGAAGGTCCGCTTCCCATGAACCCCGCATCCATCGACCTCGTCGCCGCAGGCGCCTTCACCCTGGCGGCGATCGGCCTGCTCGGCTCGCCCGGCCCGGCGATCGCCGCGCTCCTTGCGGTCGGCAAGACCCACGGGCTGGGCCGGGGCCTGCGCTTCTACGGCGGGCTTCAGATCGGGCTCGGCGCAGCGGCGGCGATCAGCGCGGCCGGGCTCGTATCGCTTCTGATAGCCATGCCCGCCATGCGCATCGTCATGATGGTGGTGGCGACCGCCTACCTCCTCTACCTCGCCTGGAAGATCGGTACCGCCCCCGTGGGCGCAGACCCGTCGGAGGCCGACGCAACCGCACCCAAAGGGGGCTTCGCGCTGGCCGGTGCGGTCATCGGCATCACAAACCCAAAGGCTTACGTCGCCTTCGCCTCGCTCATGGCTCCCGTGATCCTGGTATCCGAAGCGCCCTTCGCGGACGGTCTGCTGAAATGGGCGCTCGTCGTCCTCGTGATGATCGTGGTCGACATCCTGTGGCTCTTCGCCGGGGTCGCGCTCGGCCGCGCCAGCCTGCCGCCGAAGGCCGAGCGTGCGCTCAACGTCGTGCTCGCCCTGATGATCGTCGCGGCAGCGGGGTTGGCGTTCCTGTAGCTGACAGCGCTTCAGCTCAAGCGTTCCAAAGGTATAGCCATGCTAAACCAGATCGTCGCGCCGACCGCAGCGGAAGGCGGCGAAGTCCCGCGATGCAAACACCCAAACGCCAGAATGCCGCGCCATCAAGCAATGTCCGGTCTGGCAAACTGCAGCGCGGCGCCGATGCTCAGTACGAATGACCGAAATGGGCTGGCCCCGGTCATCTAACCAAAACCGTCAGATGACGGCACCGAGCCCAAACGTAGATTGAGATTGGACCCTTCATAGCTTCATATAGCCTAAGCCAATAGTAGGAAGTATTGTGTCGAAGCGCGAACTCTTGATCGATGGCATCAAGCCAGACGAGATTGTGAATCTCGATGATTTGGACGCCTACACTCTCGCTGGGCGTCCAATTGTATTCTCTGTTGGCGAAGCGAAAGTTCTCGCTGAGTTCTCCAAATCAGGGAAAGTGCTTACTGTTGAAATTGCCGTTGTAGAACAAGGTGGTGAAGGGGTGTTCCCGGTGCTGATCAATACTATTGAAAGAGCGGTATTGAAGCGGGATTTTGCTGCAATCGAATGGTCTGTCCTTGCAAGGAACTGCTCGGCGCCAAATCCTAAACTGATGCGAGTTCTAGAGAAAATCGGCTTCGAAGTACGACAACTAGATAGTGGCACCGAGTTCTACTGGCAGCGACGGTCCATCAATGACTCTCTCTTGCGGCGTGTTTCACGCTAGGTCCGATTTGTCCGCACACCGGACATCCGACAGTGGAACGTCACGCGCCGCTGGTTTCGATGTGGCTTTTATAGGCGCGGGCGGTTTTACTGAGGGTTGCGTTGGGCTTTTCGGAGGCGCTTGGGAAAAGGGACGGCAGGCGGCGGGCTATGACGTCGGTGCCGTAGAGCTGGAGCGCCAGATCCTGGATCTCTTTGAGATGGGCGATGCGGGCGGCGTCGTCTTCGGCCAGGGCACGCAAAGCGGGCAGGACGCCGGAGGGGGGCAGGTAGAAGGGCAGATCGCCGAAGGTTTCCTCGAACTGGTGGGGCAGAAGGCAGGGCAGGCCCGCGATCATCGCCTCGATAATGGTGCGCCCGAAAGCCTCCCTGTAGTCGGTGTCGGGGAAGTAGACGAAGGCATCGAGACCGGAGAGATACTCCTTGGGGTCTATCGATCCGAAGGGATGATCTTCCCAGTTCGAGGGGAGGCATCCCAGCATCAGGAAGGGCTGAAAGGCGCCGCCGAGGATGACGACGCGGACATCCTCGTGGTCGGGATAGGCCTGCAAGAGCTGCTCTGGATCTTCGAGCCATTTCTCATGGGCGTCGCGTCCGTGGCGGCCAATCCGGTAAGGTGCGGTCATCTGGGGCTTTGGCTCGGCCAGGTAGGTGGCGGCGTCGAAGGTCGGCGTCCAGTCGAGGTCTGACAGGGGTGGCGCGTCGGGGCGGCTGCGCACGGCCTCTTCGATTTCGGCGCGTATCAGGGGGCCGATGGGGCAGATTTCCTTTGTCTCGGCGTTGACGCTGTCGATCCGGCTCAGCAGGTGCTCGCGGTCGTAGACGATCTGGTCCGGCGGGCGCTGGAACGAGTTGTTTATGACGAAGAAGGCGTGCCGTGCCTCGATCTTTGGCGCGACGATGCCAAAATGACCATGGGTGATGACCGAGGGGTTGCGGATGATCAGATGATCCACGGTCAAGTGATCGAAGGTATAGGGTTCGACGATCTTACCTGCCAAATCGCCGTAACGCGGTGTTGTCGGGCGACCGCGGTCGTAGTCGCAGCCGCAGTGAATCAGGATCGGCTCCAGGCCCTGTGCCGCGAAATAGCGCATTTCGTCCACGGTCGAGGATGTGTTGCCGCCGGGAAAGACGGTGTCGGTGAGGATCGCTATCTTCGCGGTTCGGCGGCGGTCCGGCGGCGCGTGGCCGGTCAGGGCCTCGGTGACACGCTCTGGCGGATTGAGCGCCTCGGGCGGGGCGGGAAACGGGCGGTCCTCCTGCGGGAAGGACATGACAAGATCGCGGGGGCGTTTCGTGTCGTGCCACCGGGTGAGCTCGTCACGGTAGCGCTGGCGCGGCGTGGTCATGCCGAATTTGGGCGAGTATCCGGAGACGGGATCGTTCGTCAGCGAGTTCGGCAGGTCGGCGAAGAAGGTGAGCGGGTCGTTGAGGCGAGGGACCGGCTGCCCGGTGATGCGCGTGATGCGGCGCACGATTTCGCTGTCGGCGGCGAACCGGACGCTGTCCCATGCGCCGAGGGCCTCGTGGAAGAAGCGGGCCCTGACCATCAGATTGATGAAGCCGCCGGTCACGATGCCGTCGGCGGAGTTCGCTCCGATCGGCGAGAGCCTGGTGGGCGTGCCGTCGGTGTCGAGCCGGATGGTACCCATCATGCTGGCCGGCAGATCGGAGGCGGTGAGCTGACGAAGATGACGCGCGATGCGTTCGGGATGCGACCAGTCGTCGGAATCCTGGCCTGTGAGGTAGGCGCCGCTGGCAGCCCGGGCCGCGCGGTTCTTGGACACATAAGGCCCGACATTGGCGGCGTTGCGTAGAAGGCGGATGCGGGGATCTTCTGACGCGAGGCGCTGGAGCGTGGGCCAGCTGTCGTCGGTGCTGCAATCGTCGCAGATCAGCAGCTCAAGATTGCGGTGGCTCTGGTTCAGGATGGAGCGGATGGAGCGTTCGAGCAGGTCGCCGCCGTTCCAGACGGCCATGAGGACGCTGACAAGCGGACCATCCGTCACCGGCGGCACCGGGTCGGTCGAGAGGCGATGAAAGAGCGGCTGGCCGCCATGCTCAAGGGTGATCGGCGCCGCGCCCTCGCGGGTGACGTAGCGGTTGATGATCTTGAGCCAGCGCGCCTCCTCGCCTGTCTGCGCGGCCTCTACGGCGTCGAAAATATCGACCCGGTCTGCCATCCGGCCCGGCAGGTGATCGCGGGCGAAGGCGCGGGCGCGGCCCAACTCTCCAGCCGCCATGATGGCTCCGGCGGCGGAGAGGACGTAGTTCGGATCATAGACGATTTGGCGCTCGAGCGGGCCATAGATCGCCTCGGCATGGAGGACAGGATTTTTGGGCTTCATCCCCGGATGACAGATCCGGTAGGCGACGGGGTCGAGATCGGGATGCGGCCAGCGTCTGAGATAAGCTCCGAAGCGCAGGTAGTGATGCGCGGGGTCGAGCCCGCTGACGGCGACGTCTGGATAACGGTCGGCATACCATTCGGCGTCGAAGTACCGCGAGCGGGCAATCCGCTCAATCTCGTCGCTCACGGGATCGGGCCTCTTGGTCGGTTGATGTACCCGGATCGGTAGCATCCGGTTGGCGGAGCAACAATGCAAAGGCGCGCCCGGCTGGCGGTTTCCGCAGGGTCAATGCGGCTGGCCCGTGCGCCCCGGCTTTGGTAAGAGAGCCAAAAGAGCAGGGATCGCAAGACCATATGCAAGTCGAGACAACCGCTCTGGAGGGCGTTCTGGTGCTTGAACCCAAGCGGTTCGGGGATGCGCGCGGGTTCTTTTCGGAAAGCTGGAATGCGCGGGTGATGGCCGAGCACGGGATCGAGCTGGACTTTGTGCAGGACAACCATTCGATGTCGGCGCGCGCGGGCACGGTGCGGGGGCTGCATTATCAGGTGGAGCCCCATGCACAGGCCAAGCTGGTGCGTTGCGGGCGCGGGCGGCTGTTCGATGTGGCGGTCGATATCCGGCGCGGCTCGCCCACGTTCGGGCGCTGGGTCGGGGCAGAGCTGAGCTTCGAGAACGGGCGGCAGCTTCTGGTCCCGGCGGGGTTCGCGCATGGCTTCGTCACGCGGGAGGACGAAACCGAGATTGTCTATAAATGCACTGATTACTACGCGCCCGATGCGGATCGGGCGATCCGCTATGACGATCCGGAGATCGGAATCGACTGGGGTCTGAGCGGGGCGCCGATCCTGTCCGAGAAGGATGCGGCGGCGCCGCTGCTGGCGGATGCGGAGGTGTTCGCATGACGCTGCTTGTCACAGGCGGGGCCGGGTTCATCGGCTCGGCGGTGGTGCGGCTGGCGGTCAGTCGGGGCAAGCGCGTCGTCGTGGTCGATGCGCTGACCTATGCGGCCTGTCTGGAGAATCTTGCGACGGTCAAGGACAGCCCGCTTTACGGTTTCGAGAAGGCTGATATTCGGGACCGGGCGGCGATGGATGCGATATTTGCACGGCACCAGCCAGAGGCGGTGATGAACCTGGCCGCCGAAAGCCATGTGGACCGTTCAATCGATGATCCCTCGCCGTTCATCGATACGAATATTGGGGGGACGTTTACCCTGCTGGAGGCAGCGCGCGCCTATTGGACCGGGCGCGGGCGGCCAGGGGGCTTTCGGTTTCATCATATCTCGACCGATGAGGTTTTCGGGTCGTTGGGGCCGGAGGGGGCCTTTGACGAGACGACGGCCTATGCGCCGAACTCGCCTTATTCGGCGTCAAAGGCGGCATCGGATCATCTGGTGCGCGCCTGGGGCGAGACTTACGGCCTGCCGGTTCTGACGACGAATTGCTCGAACAATTACGGGCCGTATCATTTTCCAGAAAAGCTGATCCCCGTGGTGATCCTGAACGCTTTGGCGGGCAAGCCGATCCCAGTTTACGGCGCGGGCGAGAACGTGCGCGACTGGCTTTATGTGGAGGATCACGCGGAGGCGCTTTTGACCGTTGTGGACAAGGCCGCGCCCGGCAGCAGCTATGCGATCGGCGGCAATGCGGAGGCGCGCAACATCGATCAGGTGCGGACGATCTGCGGGATCCTCGACCGGCTGCGGCCCGGGGGCGCTTCGCATGCGCAGCTGATCGAGTTCGTGACCGACCGGCCCGGGCATGATGCGCGCTATGCCATCGATGCTTCGAAGATCCGGGCGGATCTGGGGTGGACACCGTCCGTGACGCTGGAGGACGGATTGGAGCGGACGGTGCGCTGGTATCTGGAGAACGAGACGTGGTGGCGCGCCCTGCAGGCGCGCGACGGGGTCGGCACGCGTTTGGGGGCGCTGGCCTCGTGAAGGTCCTGTGTTTCGGACGGTCCGGGCAGGTTGCCACCGAATTGCGCGCGCTGGACGTCGAGGCGCTGGGCCGCGATCAGGTGGATTTTGCGCAGACGGCAGAGGTCTGGGCGACCGCTGAACGCGCGCCGGCGGATGTCTGGATCAACGCGGCGGCCTGGACGGCGGTGGATGCCGCCGAAGAGCACGAGGCTGAGGCGCGGCAGATCAATTGCGTGGCGGTGGAGGCTTTGGCCGAGGTAGCGGCCAAACGTGGGATCCCCTTGGTGCATCTGTCGACGGATTATGTCTTTGACGGGAGCGGCGAGCGGCCGTGGAGGCCGGAAGATCGTGTGGATCCCTTGGGCGCTTACGGGCGGACCAAGCTGGCCGGGGAGAACGCGGTACGAGAGGCTGGCGGGACCCATGCGGTTCTGCGGACGTCCTGGGTGTTCTCTGCGACCGGGTCGAATTTCGTCAAAAGCATGCTGCGGCTTGGGGCCGAGCGGGACAGCCTGCGGATCGTGGCCGATCAAGTGGGCGGGCCGACCTCGGCGGCGTCGATCGCGGCGGCCTGTCTGGAGGTGGCGCGGCAGCTGGTCGACGCGCCGGACAAGAGCGGGACCTATCATTTCGCGGGGGTTCCGGATGTGAGCTGGGCCGGGTTCGCGCGAGAGATCTTTGACGCGGCGGGCATGGATGTGGCGGTCGAGGAGATCCCGACGTCGGGTTATCCAACGCCAGCCGCGCGCCCGCTGAATTCCCGGCTGGACTGCAGCGCGACCGAGCGGGTCTTTGGGATCGCGCGGCCGGACTGGCGCGAGGATCTAAGGGCGGTGTTGGCGGATCTAAAGGTGGCGGCATGAGCCGGAAGGGGATCGTTCTGGCCGGAGGGTCGGGCACGCGGCTTTATCCGGTGACGCTGGGGCTGTCGAAGCAGCTGCTTCCGATCTACGACAAGCCGATGATCTATTATCCGCTGTCGGTTCTGATGCTGGCGGGGATGCGCGAGATCGCGATTATCACGACGCCTGAAGATCAGGACCAGTTCCGGCGGCTGATGGGCGATGGCAGCCAGTGGGGGCTGTCGCTGAGCTTTATCACTCAGCCCAGCCCGGACGGTCTGGCGCAGGCCTATCTGTTGACCGAAGAGTTTCTGGGCGGTGGATCTTCGGCGATGGTGCTGGGGGACAACATCTTTTTCGGGCACCGCATGCAGGAAATGCTGGCCGAGGCCGATGCACAGGAGAGCGGCGGGACGGTCTTTGGCTATCGCGTCGCCGATCCGGAGCGGTACGGGGTGCTCGATTTCGATGCAGAGGGTGTCGCGCGCGATATCGTAGAAAAACCGCAGGTGCCGCCGTCGAGCTATGCGGTGACGGGGCTTTATTTTCTGGACGGGACGGCGCCTGAGCGGGCGAAGGCGATCACGCCCTCGGCGCGGGGCGAGCTGGAGATCACGTCGCTGCTGACCGATTATATGGCCGATGGAGCGCTGACGACCAAGCTGATGGGGCGGGGGTATGCGTGGCTCGATACCGGGACGCATGGCAGCCTGCTGGATGCGGGTAATTTCGTGCGCACGCTGGAAAGCCGTCAGGGGCTTCAGACCGGCTGCCCCGAGGAGATCGCCTTTCAAAAGGGTTGGATCGACCGCGCGCAGCTGGCGGATCTGGCGGAGCGGTACGAGAAGAACGCCTATGGCCGTTACCTAAAGGCCTTGGCCGAAGCGTGAGCGGCGCGCCCCATGTCACCGTGCTGATGGCGAGCTATAACGGGCGGGATTGGCTGCCCGCGCAGGTGGATAGCCTGTTCGCGCAGACGCATGAGAACTGGTCGCTTCAGGTCAGCGATGATGGATCGGTCGATGGCACGCGCGATCTGCTGGATGTGCTGTCGGCGGAACATCCTGGCCGGATCGCCTGGCAGCCGGGGCCGGGGCGCGGAGCGGCACAGAACTTTCTGGCGCTGGTGCGGGATTTGCCGGAAGCGCCCGGCTGGATCGCCTTTGCCGATCAGGACGACGTGTGGTTTCCGGACAAGATCGAGCGTGGCGTGGCCGCGCTGAAGGGTGAGGCGGGACCGGCGCTGTATTGCAGCGTAACGCGGATCGCGGAGGCTGACCTGACGCCAAGGGAAGTGTCGGATGCGCGCCCTCGCCCGCTTGGGTTTCGTAACGCACTGGTGCAGAACGTGGTGGCGGGCAATACGATCCTCGTGAACCCGGCGGCGGCCCGGCTGCTGCGGCAAGCCGCGCAGAGGACCGGCGAGGTCGTCATGCATGACTGGTGGGTCTATCTGCTGCTCTCGGGCGCCGGGGCGGCCTTGCATCATGATACCGAGCCGGGGCTGCTGTACCGGCAGCACGGGGGCAACGAGGTCGGCGCGAACAAGGGCGCGCGGGCGCGGCTGATGCGGGTGGGGATGATCCTGACCGGCCGCTACAAGCAGTGGACCGATACGAACATGGCGTGGCTGCGATCCGTGGAGGATCTGCTGACGGAGGAGAATCGCGCGCTGATGGAGGAGTTCGACCGGATGCGGGCCGGGCCGCTTTCCGTGCGGTCGCGGCTCGTGGATCGGCTTGGGCTTTATCGGCAGACGCGGCTGAGCACGCAGGCATTGAGGCTAGCGGCCGCTCTGGGTCGGATCTGAGGTTTTAGATCCGGATGCCGAAGCGGTCGTAAAAGCGGTCGCTTTCAGCGCGCATTGCCTTGTCGATGATTGCCAGACGCTCGGGCGTTTTGCCCGGGTCGGGTTCGAAGACGGCGCGATGCGCCTCTTTGAATAGCGCGACGATATCCTCATCCGAGTTCGCCGGATCGCGCATCGCCTCGCAGATGCGTTCGCAGTCGATCATTCTGAGGGACGGATTGGTCTTTTCCGGCGGCACCGTCCAATCCAGTGGGACAGGCGGCAACAGAGCCTCGAGCGTCTCACGGATGTCGCCGCGCAGTCGCGGGGTGATGGGCCGATCGGGGAACCGTGATTGCCATTTGTCGACAAACTTGGTCGGGCGGATGACTGCGCGCCGTTGCTTGACGAAGGCCTGAAAGCTCTGGCCACCGAACGGGTTCCGCGTCTTGAGCCAGCGGTCGAAATTTTCCTTCAGGTATTGGGAATAGTCCGCGAAAACAATTTCTGACAAAGGCCGGATGAAGACCAGAATATCGACCGGGATACCTTTCTCTTGCACCAGATCGATAAACGGATCGGCCGCCCCCAGGTTCGAGAACAGCGCCTCGTGAGAGAGGATGGCCAGCTGGCCCTGCGTCATTTCCTGAAGCTGTGCCTCAGAAACGGAGCCGATATCGGCAGCATTGCCGGGATGGATCGGGTCGTTGTGGGGATAGCAGATCCCCGCCTTGGCGAGCGCATCCCTGTTCTGCAGAAGGACGTTCTGTAGATAGGTCGACCCGCATTTCGGGGCGCCGATATGAAGGAGGATCTTCTTGTCGCTTCGGGCGGGTTCTGACGGCCCATCCACTTGCGGACGGCTTATGCCCGCTGCGATTTCCGGGATCACTTCGTCCAGCGGACGGCCCAACTTGCGCAGATCGATCCGGCGGTCTTCGGGCGAGACAGGCGTGCCCGTGCGAAGATCAGTCAACGCCTCGCCCAGCTTTGCCGCGAGCGCGGGGGCGAAGGGGGCCGCCGAATAGATCGCCGGGCTGAGTGCGCTGAGATCCTTGACGTCGAAGCTGTTGGTGACGACGCGCACACCCGAGGCCGCCATTTCGAGCGGCGGGTGGCTGGGATGGGGGGACAGCATCAGGGACAGGGCCAGATCGACCGTCAGCAGGTAGGAGGGATAACGCTCGAACGGCAGCTTTCCGAGGCTTTTCAGCTGGTGGCCGTTTTCCAGCCGTATCGTATCGTGGCGCAGGCCCATGCTGACCAGCTCGATCTCTTGCGGGGTCAGGCCGGTTTGCTTGAGAAAGAGGTTCAGCGTCTCGAGCGTGGTCTCGAACATGTTGCGGGCGACTTCGGGGCGGCCATAGACCGCGAGCCGGATTGGGCGGTCGCCTTTGAAGGGCGCGCGCTGACCCTTGGCGTAGTGTTCGATGTCGATGGAGGGATGAAAGGAGGGCGCTTCGGGGGTTGCGCAATCGACGCCCTGACCCGCGCAATAGTCCCTGAGCAGGGTCGTGTTGAAGATCGGCGCGATATCGAAGCCGTAGCTGGCCGTCGCGTCAGCGTGATCGGCGCCCCAGGGATAAAAGCCCGGCTCATAGTCCTGAATGAGATAGCGGATCGGCGTCTTGGCGTAGCCGAACCGGGTCTGGAGATCCTTCGCGACATGGGCGGTCCACCAGGCGGTGGCCACGAAGATATCGTCCTTGTGCGCCGGAAGGCGATCCGCGCTTTTGCCGCAATGAAGCGTGATGCGGCCCGGCAGGTCTGCATCCTCCATCGCCTCTGGCTTGAGCCGACCCAGAACGAAGCTGCGCGAGGCGCCTTGCACCGCGATGGGCAGATCCGTGGCCACAAAGCGGACGCGCAGACCCTCCCGGGCAAGGCCGAGTCCCAGATCGACCGCGGTGGCGATGCCCGCAAAGATCTCGGACGGATTGAGCGAGGGCAGGAGGATCGTTACCGAGGGCTGCGTCTCACTGAAGTCAGGGGTCCAGGAGGCCACCTTTCGGTTCACCTCCGGCAGCTTGCCCGGCGCCTTGTCCGGGCCTTCGAGCCGCGGCGGGGAAAGCCCAGGCGAGAGGCTGAAGAGGCGGGTGTCGAAGCGGTCGAACGCATCGTCGAGCCCCGGCCCCAGCGCCATCCGCCAGGTCCAGATGCGCCGGCCAAGCCCGGTCACGGCATAGGTCAGCGCGATCTTCGCGCGGTCGATATGACCGGTGACGGCCATCCATGCCGCGTCCGCCAGAAAGGGCAGCATGCCGCTGCGCCGTCCCAGGAACGGGCGCAGGCTTCTGAGCTTGGCCGGATCGGGGCGTCCGGTCTGCTGCGCACGGTAGGCGAGGTCGTTTGCGAGGTAGCGCGCGAGCGCGTAGCCCGACGCCTTTTGTCGCATCCACGTCATATCGGGTCTGGGTAGGCGGGGACGCGCCGATCCGGTTTCGCGGTCCACCGCCCCGATCGCGTTGCCGCCGTGTTGCCGATAATCGACCAGCGGTCGGTCGATCCGGGCGATACCGCCCATGGCTTCGGCGACGAGGCCAAGCCACAAGTCATGGTAGAAGTGAACGCCGGTCTGGGCGGGAAACGGCAGGGCTGCCGCCACGAGACGGCCGGTCATCAGCGCTGTCATACCGGTGATCGTATTGCGATAGAGAAGCCCGCGCAGCCCGGGTTTCGGATGCCGTTTTTCGATCTGGAACATCGAGGCGTGCAGGGGCTCTCCGGTTTCGTCAATCAGGCGAGCATCCGCATGGGCCAGATCCGCGCCGCCTTGCGCAAGAGCGTCGATCCCGGCGCGGAGCCGGTCCGGGTGCCAGATATCGTCCTGATCGCAAAGGGCATAGAGCGCGTCCGGCCCTGCCTCCGACAAAGCCGCTTCGAGGCCCGCCTCGAAAGCGCGCACCGCATCGAGCGGGCCCGCCGGTTCGATCAGCGTATGGGGCAGATCACCGGCCAGCTCTGCCGCGAGATCGGCGGAAGTGGTGTCGGCAATAACGAGATAAAGACGAAGGTCCGCATCCTCGGGCAGGTCCTGCGCGGCGATCGATGCCAGTTGCTCGCTCAGGTAGTGTCGATCCGGGCGGTAGATGGCCAGGACGATACGGATAACAGGCGACATTTCGCGTTCCGAAAGGTTTCAACGCCGCGTGCCATACGGACCCGACGCGCCCGTCTTAGTGTGTCTGCAGGGGAGGAACAATCGAGACGAGCCGAATTTTACACGGCGTCATCGGGGCTTGCCCTGATGTTGCCAGATTTCGGCCATGCCTCTACTGCATCAGGCCGAAAACGATAACGACGAAGATGAAATTGCGACCCGGTGAGTCGTCCTGCCTGCAGGATCGTGCCGGATCGCAGGGGACAGACGGGACGGAATATCATGGCGATTGTAAACGAAAGACCGGATCGTGACGCGGCTGGGGACAGATCGACATCCTATGACGCGGATGTCGGGGACATCATCTATGGCGAGCTGAGTTCGGGCAGCGATAGCGATTGGTATGAGGTCGAGCTCGAGGAAGGCGAGACCTACGTCTTTCAGGGCTACGGTCGCGGGGGTTCTATTAACGGTTTATCTGATTCAACGCTTGCTCTTTACGACAGCGATGGCAATCGGGTCGCCTTTAACGATGATGTCGGTGGCGATAACCGGTTTTCACAGATTGAGTATACGGCAACTCGGGACGGCACGTTCTATGTGGCCATTGATGGTTATTCGACCTCCGACGATGGTCAATATGGTATCCAGATCGCGACGGATGTCTTCACGCCGGAACAGGCCGGGGTTCAGCTTTCTGACTTTGGTTGGGGCATTCCGACACGGATCGCTTTTGAGCCTGGCTCGGACGGTGTCATCACCGTCAACCTGACTGCTTTGACCGAGGAGGGCCAACAGCTTGCGCGCTGGGCTCTCGATGCGTGGGAAGATCTGATCGACGTCGATTTCCAGGAAACGTCCGGCAGTGCTGACATCACCTTTGACGACAATCAATCGGGCGCTTTCGCGGGGCCAAGCAGCTTTAACCCCTCGACAGGCGAGATCTTTACTTCGACTGTCAATGTTAGCACTAATTGGATCGACACCTACGGCACGACCGTCGGCAGCTATTCTTTCCTGACTTATATTCACGAGATCGGCCATGCGCTGGGCCTCGGACATGCGGGTGAATACAACGGCACGGCCAGCTATCCGAATGACGCGACTTTCCTGAACGACAGTCACCAGCTAACGGTCATGTCCTATTTCGGGGTGCGCGAAAACACGTTCATCGACGCGACCGACGCTCTGCCGATCACGTTGATGATCGCCGATATCGAAGCGGCCAAGAACCTCTACGGGGACTCCTCGGCCTATTCCGGGGCGACGATCTGGGGCGCGGATTCGAATGTCGGGGGATATCTGGGCGAGATCTTCTCGACCGTTTTCGACGGAGAATCGCGGGACCGAGACGTTTGGGGCGGTCAGGAATTCATGTTCACGATCCACGATACCGGCGGGTATGATCGATTGGCTTTGCAGACCGTGAACTTCGATCAGCGGATCGATATGCGCCCTGGAGCTATCTCTGACGTGAATGGCCGTGTCGGCAACATGATCCTCTCGCTTGATACGGTGATCGAGGAAGTGCGCGCCGGTGGCGGAGATGACGACATCATCGGCAACAGCGCGAACAACCGGATCGTGGGCGGTGGCGGGAATGACGCTATCGATGGTCGCGGCGGCTTTGATACAGCGGTGATCGACGCGCGGCTTGACGATCTGGCGGTCAGCATGGGCGGCGACACCCTGACCGTTATCTCGGCCGCTGGACGGGATACGTATCGGAACGTCGAGCGGTTCGAGTTGCGCGACGGGATCTATACGCTCGAAGAAGTCCTGAACGGAGGGTTCCTACCTGGTGCCACCAATGGCGACGATCGTCTGATCGGCACCTGGGAGGAGGACCGGGTCAGAGGACTGGAAGGCAATGATTTCATCGACGCCCTTCAGGGGAACGATGAGGTTTATGGAGATGAAGGTGCCGACCGCATCTGGGGCGGTGCCGGGGATGACCGGATCTGGGGCGGCGATGATGATGACCGGATCTATGGCGGCTTCGGAAAGGACGACATTAAGGGGAATGCCGGTCAGGACCGCATCTTCGGCGGCGAGAATGACGACATCCTCCATGGCGGCAACAGCGCCGATATCGTGGAAGGCGGACGCGGCAACGACACCATGTCCGGCGGTGAAGGGGCGGATAAGCTTTATGGTGGATCCGGCCTTGATACTATCAACGGGAACAACGGAAACGACCGCATTTGGGCGGGCGATGGCGCCGATACCGTCAATGGCGGCGATGGGGCTGACATCATCAATGGGGGCGCGGGCGCCGATACCCTGAACGGTGGCCGCCAGAACGACGAGATCTACGGAAATGTCGGGAGCGATATCCTCAATGGTGGGGACGGGAACGACATTCTCGGCGGTGAAAGCGGGTTCGACCGGATTAGCGGCGATGCCGGCAACGATACGATGTCGGGCGGAACAGGCGCGGATGTGTTCGTGTTCAACAGCCTTCGAGGCGGAGAGTTCGACACGATCACCGACTTCCGGACCGGGATCGACGATATCGAGATCGGCCCCGTGAACAGCTTTGGCGATCTGACGATCTCGGATGTGACGATCGGAGGGGTCGATGGAGCGGCGGTGGACGCAAATGGTCACCGGATCTTCCTGGAGGATGTCGCGGCCGCAGATCTGTCCGCGGGCGACTTTATCCTGTGATCAGTTGATCTGCTTGACGGCCTGTTTCATCACTTGCTGGTGATACTTGATACCCGCTTTGACGTCCGTGAAATAAGTCAGCTTGCCGTCTTCGATGACGGCGGCATGCTGGCACAACCGCTCGATCTGGCCCAGACCGTGCGAGACGACGATGGCGCCGCTATTCTCCATCCGGTCAAAGAACACACGCTCGCTTTTCTCCCGGAATGAGGCATCGCCGACGGCGGTGATCTCGTCCACGAGATAGGTGTCGAAATCGATGCCCATGGAGACCCCGAAAGCCAGTCGAGCCTTCATCCCCGAGGAATAGCTGCGGACCGGTAGGTGGAAGTGCTGGCCCAGCTCGGCAAAGTCGCGCACCGCCTCGACCAGATCGTCGGTGTCGACGCCGTAGACGCGCGCGATGAACCGGACGTTCTGCGCGCCTGTCAGCTCTCCGTGAAAGCTGCCGGCAAAGCCGACGGGCCAGGAGATCTGGCCGGTCGTCGTGACGCGCCCGCTATCGGGGCGCATCGTGCCCGCGATCATGCGCAGCAGGGAGGATTTGCCCGCACCGTTCCGACCCAGAAGACCGACGACCGTTCGGGACGGAAAGACCGCGTTGATGTTGTCGGCGACGACCTTGTGCCTGCCGTTCAGGATATAGGTCTTGGTCAGGTTCTCGAGACGGACCATATCGGCGCGGCTTCCGTTACTTTCTGTCGCGCAGGGAATAGAAGACGAGGGTCAGGATTGCCCAGCTCATGAAGAGCGCGCCGCTGATGAGCAGCAGGATCAGGGTTCGCCGCGGATATTGCGATGTCTCCGCGAGGGTCGGCCCGATATAGTTGGCAAGATAGCGGGAGGTCCGGACCGCTTCGGCCTGCGCGGCGTCATAGGAGGCGGAGGCCGACAGCCAGGTGGCCTGCGCAAACTCCTTGTCGACGGCTAGCGCCTCGTATTCGCCCAGAAGCTCGGAATAGGCGTTGTCGAGTTCGTTGTCGGATTCCACGAGGCTTCGCTTCTCGGCCTCGATCCGATCGCTGATCGCGTCGATCCGGCGCTCCAGGCTTTGGATCCGAGGGTCGGAGCTGTTGGTCGTGGCCAGCAGAAGATCCAGCTCGATCTGGGTCGAGACAAGCTGGGTCTGAAGCGTGTTCATCACGGTCATCTGCCCGACAACATCCGCCTGGGGATCCACGATCCGCGTGCGGGTCTGGAACTGCGTGAAGACCTGACGGGCCTCTTTGAGGCGCTGGCTGGCGCGTTCCAGCTCTTCGGCGGCGTAGCGTGTGGCGTCGTCGCGCGCGATCGCCGACATCTCGTTGATCATCCGATTGCTCTCGTCGAAGATCGCGTTCGCGATGGCGGTCGCATCCTCGGGAGAGAAGGCGTGGACGCGAATTTCGATCAGGCCGCTTGAGCCGTCGTAGAAGACCTTGACCATACGCTGCCAATAGTCGGTCATCTCTTCGATCTTGGCATCCGGCGACATGCTGAAGACGGGGTCCTCCTCCGCCACATATCGCGAGCTGAGATCCAGCTGCTCGTCAATCAGCCGCACCATCTCCTGGCTTTGGATGAACTCGTAGAGGATATCGGTGTCCGAAGAGGAGGAACTGCCCCCTAGCTCTGTGATGCCGCCCAGAAGCTCGACGGCGGACGGCATGTCCTCTGTCTGTACGGCAAAGCCGACGGTCGAGGCATATTGCTCTTTCGCGATCTCGTAGAGGTAATAGGCCGCGCCGCCGATGGGCAGCAGGACGATAAGGAGGAACGACAGGATCGCCCCGTAATGCCGCCGCTTCATCGTTGCGCGGGCGGCCAGCTTCTGTCCCGGCTCGGCGGCGGGCGCGGGCGGGATCGCCTTGAGCGCCGGTTCCTCAAGTGATTTGAGGGGCTTGAGGGGTTTGCCATCCTCGACGGCGGCGATGCGCGGCGCGATGCGGTCCGGCTGATCGTCGGGGCCCTGCTCGTTCTGCGGCTGTGATCTCTGCTCTTTCAACTTCGGGCCCATCGCTTATGCTGTTTGCGCCTGTTAGACGATAATTTCACCATCTATCAAAGGCTGAACGGAAAGACCAACCGCCCCCGATGACGAGTATGCCCCGCTCCCGAGCCGTCCCGCGTTCGTCCTGGCCTGTCAAGTCCGGGCGCACGATTATTGCGCTGATGCTACGCGAAATGTCGACGACTTATGGGCGGTCGGCGCTGGGATATCTGTGGGCCATCCTCGAGCCGGTCGGCGGCATCATGTTGATGACGTTCATCTTTTCGCTGGCGTTCCGGGCGCCGCCGATGGGCGACAGCTTCCCGCTTTTCTATGCGTCGGGAATGCTGCCCTACTTGATGTATATGGAAATGAGCGGCAAGATCGCGGGTGCGATCCGGTTCTCGAAACCGCTGCTGTTCTATCCCGGCGTGACCTTCATGGATGCGCTGATCGCGCGTTTCCTACTGACCGCGCTGACCCAGCTTGCCGTTTTCGTGATCGTCCTGACGAGTATCATCGTCTGGTTCGATCTGACGGCGATCCTGAATTACTCGGCGATTGCCACAGGTCTGGGAATGGCGCTGATGCTGGGGCTCGGCGTCGGAACACTGAATTGTTATCTTTTTGCGATGTCACCGATGTGGGAGCGGAGCTGGGGTATCCTTAACCGGCCGCTTTTCATCATCTCTTGCATCTTCTTTCTGTTCGACACCGTCCCGCAGCCGTTCCGCGACTATCTATGGTTCAATCCGCTAATCCACGCGATCGGCGCGGTCCGGCAGGGGATCTATGCGACCTATTCGGGCGACTATGTCTCGATCCTCTATGTCTTCGGGATCAGTTTCACCTGTCTGGTCCTCGGGCTTATCTTCCTGCGCCACAGCTACCGCGATATCGTCAATATGTGAGCTGCGTTGTCAGAAGCTGAAGTCGTCGATCTCGATCTCGCTTGGCTTGATGTCCCGCAAACGGATCGTCGTCTCGCCGCTCACAATCTCGGTTCCGGACGTTCCTTCCACCGTGGCAGAGCGAATGGTAAGGCCGCCATATTTTTCATAAACCGAGCGGCCGGGCGCGATCATCGAGATCGTATCGATCCCGGGTTCGAAGTCGCGGATCGTGTCGACCTGACGCCCTTCCCACGGGTGGAAGATGAAGGTGTCCCGGCCGGTCCCGCCGACAAGGGTGTCGTTGCCTTTCCCGGAATTGATCCGATCATCCCCAGATCCGCCGTCGAGATAGTCGTCGCCGTCCTCGCCGCTGAGGAAGTCGTTGCCAGCCTCACCGTAGACGGTGTCGGCATGATAGCCAGATCCGATCGAATCGTTGCCGTTGCCGCCATACATGACGTCAAAGCCGTAGCCGCCGCCCAGCATGTCGTCGCCGTCGCCCCCTTCGATATGGTCCGTTCCAAAGCTGCCGGCCATCGTATCGTTGCCCGCCCCGCCGATCACAGTGTCCTGACCGGGGCCGCCGGAGGTGATGTCGTTGCCGTCGCCCGCGTCGAGCCAGTCGTCGCCTGGACCCGCGCCGATCGTATCGTTGCCGTCGCCGCCGTAGATCCGGTCGTTGCCTTCGCCGCCGCCCATATTATCCCGACCCTCGCCGCCATAAACGATGTCGTTCCCATCGCTGGCCGAGAGCGTATCGTCGCCTCGGCCGCCTTCGATCAGATCGTCACCTGCTTCGGCCATAATCTCGTCGTTGCCGTCGCCGCCGATGATGTGGTCGTCGCCGCGACCGCCTTGGATCCAGTCGTTGCCGCCGCCGCCATCGAGAACGTCGTCCTCCGGGGTGCCGTAGATAAAATCACGAGTCTCCGATCCGATGATCCGCTCGATCGAGGTAAAGCTGTCGTTACGCGCCGCGCCTCCGTTATTGGACGGGTCGCTAAGGTCGATGGTCACGCTTTCTCGCGTGCCCGCATAGCTGACCGTATCGATACCGCGTCCGCCATCGAAGCGGTCGGCGCCGCCGCCACCGATGAAGAGATCGTCGCCACCGCGTCCGTTGAAGGATTCGTTCGCGCTGGTGCCGCCGAACCGGTTATCGGCTCCATCGCCTTCAAACTCCCTGCTGGGCGGAGGGGCGGGGGTCTCCTCCGGTTCAGGGGTCGGATCCTCGTAGGGGGTGGTCACGGGATCCTCTCGCGGGGGGGGAGGCGCGATCGGATCGGGCATCGGCGACCGCTCTTCCTCGGGTGCGACGTCAAAGCGGGTGAGCCCCACGAAATGGTGAGGGGCGAAATCCGACCGCTCGAGCGACCGGCCATTCGCGGTTTCGATCACGAGGCGCTCGCCGCCGAAATCGAGGATGACACCGCCGTCATGGGGCAGGAAATTGATCTGATCGATGGTATAGAAGGGTGCGATCATCGACAGGTCGAGCCGGTCCTCGTTCAGGCGGAAATCACGGATCACATCGTCCTGGCCGTCTTTGGTAAAGACGAAGGTGTCGCGCCCCCCTTGCCCGAGAATCGTGTCGAGGCCCGCACCGTCCAGCACGACGTCGTTGCCGCCGCGAAGGGTCACGAAGCCGCCACCGTCATCGAGCTGGAGGATATCGTCGGAGGCGGTGCTGCTCGTTCGTGCCGCCTCGCCGGTAATGGTGCGTCCCTGCGCGGACAGATCCACGGAAAACTGCGAAACCCCGGCCTCGGCGGCGGAGGCGGCGAAGATCTGCAGACCGTCCGCGGTTTCGACGATCTCGACCGCGGAGACGTTGTTCAGCGACGAAAGCGCGTCGTCGGCAATCGTGTCGAGATGGACAAGGTGCCCGTCGGGCAGCATCGTGAAAAGCGACAGTCCGTCATCCCCGCCGCCGGCAACGACATAAACGCGGCCATCCACCTCGATCGCGTCGAGGGCAGTGACCGTTCCGAACCGCGTCTCAAGCGTGTCCATAACGTGATCGACCGATGTCATCTCTCCGTTGTCCTCGATCCGCAGGACCGTCAGGCTGGAGGTGATCGAAGACGCCGCGATCAGGAAGTGATCCCCGGCGATGCTGATTGGTTCGATGGCGGTGATTGCTCCGACGGGAAGCTGGTTCCCGGCACCGAGGTCCTCCACATGGGTGAGGCGGCCATCGGTGCCGATGCGGTAGCCTGACAGGCCATGTTCGGTTCCCGAGCCGACATAGAGGAACGTCCCCGCTCCCGTCTCGACCGTGGCCATTGCTGTGATGCCGCTGGCATAGGCGTCGCCTTCATCATCCTGGTGCCCCCGGGAGATCAGCGTGTTGCCCTGCTTTTCAAAGACCGACACGCCCTGACCGGCGGAGCCTGCGATGTAGACGAATGTGGTTCCGCCGACATTGGCGGCGACCATCTCGGCCGCGTTGACGAAACTCGGGGATCCGTTGAGCTGCACATGCAACGATGACATCTCCGAGGTGTCGCCCTCACCTGCTGCAAGACCAGCGGCAGCGTCCAGAACGGTCGTCAGAACGTTCTTGTTCTCTCCGTCCAGAGTGAACCCCGTCACATCGTTGCCATGGCTGATCGGAAGACCGGTCTGGACCGACAAGCCCAGCGCGCTGACATCGACGGTTGTCGACAGGCCTGCGCCGAAATCCTCCACCCCAAGCTGGCCATCCGACCGTTCAAACAGGGTTGCGATCGCCGCAGGGGTCTGGAGGCCAAGACCTCCGATTGTACCGACAAAAGAAAAACGCGCCATCTGAGCCTCCCATATCGCTGTGTTGGCGCAGCAGTATATTGGAGCGCGATGCGGAGACGGCGGTACGGAAATGTGGCGCTTCGAAGGGCTTTCCCAACAAGTCATCTAAAGTTTCATTCAACCCGGTGGAGAACCGGTCAGGCTGGCGGAACGGCTTTCCTCTTTCGGCCTGACTTGCGATAAGCCGTCGAAAGACCTCTCCTTTCGAAAGTCCTTCCGCTTTGCCTTTCCCCCCTCTTGAACGATGCCGCATCGCGGTGATTGGCCTTGGCTATGTCGGGCTACCGCTCGCCGTGGCCTTCGGCGCCCGGTACGACACGGTCGGCTACGATGTAGATCCGGAGCGCATTCGGGCGCTTGAAGACGGAACGGACGCTACAGGCGAGATCGAGCCCAAAGCCTTACGCGCGGCAGAGCGGCTGTCCTTCACCGCCGATGCGGCCGATCTGGCATCCTGCAATGTCTATGTGATCGCGGTCCCGACCCCGATCGACATTCATCGTCAGCCGGATCTGCATCACCTGAGGGAAGCGTCGGACATGGTCGGCGGTCTGATCTCGGACGGGGATGTCGTGATCTTTGAATCCACGGTCTATCCCGGGGCGACCGAGGATGATTGCATCCCGCTCGTCGAAGCGCGGTCGGGCCTGCGGCTGAACAAGGGGTTCTTTGCCGGATACAGCCCCGAGCGGATCAATCCGGGCGATCGCACCCGCCCTTTGACCAAGATCGTCAAGGTCACGTCCGGGTCCACACCCGAGGCCGCCGATTTTGTCGATGCGCTCTATGCCAGCGTGATCGAGGCGGGCACGCACAAGGCGTCGAGTATCAAGGTCGCCGAAGCCGCTAAGATCATCGAGAACACCCAGAGGGACGTGAATATCGCGCTGATCAACGAGCTGTCGGTGCTGTTCTCGCATCTGGAGATCGACACGACCGAAGTGCTTGATGCAGCGGCGACGAAGTGGAACTTCAATCGGCTCTCGCCGGGTCTGGTGGGCGGGCACTGCATCGGGGTGGACCCCTACTATCTTGTCCATAAATCGATGGCAGCGGGGCATATCCCAGACATCATCCGCCTCTCGCGTGAGATTAACGACGGAATGGCGCGCCATGCGGTGACGCGGCTGGTCAAGGCGATGATCCGCAAGGGTCTGCGGATCGGCGGTGCTCGGGTTCTTGTTTTGGGGCTGACCTTCAAGGAAAACTGCGCGGATCTGCGCAATACTAAGGTGGTGGATCTGATCGCCTCGCTCGAGAGCTACGGTATGTCCTGTGACATCCATGATCCGGCGGTTTCGCAACAGGAAGCGGCGGATATCACCGGGCACGTGCTTCTGCCCGAGGTTCCCGGGGACGGTGCGGACTATGACGCCGTGATCCTGGCCGTGGCCCATGACGCCCTGACCGGCCTTGGTGTGCAGCGTTTGACTGCGGGGATGCGCCCGGACGGCGTTTTCTTTGACATGAAGGCGGCCTTCGATATTGCGCAGAGCGACCTTAGGCTTTGATAAATTGAGCGAAACAGGCCCGCGACACCAAACTGTTTGAGCCGCAGAACGATATTAACTAGGATAAGCGCATGTCAGGGGAAAACGACATGACCGATGTGGGCGAAGACGATCTTCGCCGGCGCCTGAGCGCGCAGGAGCGCGAGATCGAGCGCCGGGACCGCGAGCTGGGTCTGCTGGCCAAACGCCTTCATGCGATCGAGGGCGACGAGGTCGAGGGGATGCATGGCGGCAGCCTTGCTGTCGCGCGGCTTGCCTTGCGCGAACACCAGATCCAGCATCTGCAACGTCGGCGGGGATGGCGCAGCCTGATCCGTCGCGGTCCGGCGGAGGCCCAGGCCGAGGCCGCGCGGGTGCGGATGTCTCGGTTCTTTGACGCCGACTGGTATCTGAAAACCTATCCGGATGTTGCAGCGGCAGGGCTTGATCCCGCGCTGCACTACGCCAGCAGCGGTCATTTCGAAGGGCGCAATCCGGGACCATCGGTCGACACGCTGCGATATGTGCAGAAGCATCCCGAAGTGGGTGCCTCGGCGGTGGAGCTTCTCGATCACAAGGAACGGAGCGGTCATGACGGATGACATTCCGGAGACGGACGATGTCGAGCATCTGTGTCAGGAGAACCGCGCCTTGCGGGATCAGGCCGATGAATTACGCCGCAGCGTCCGTGCGAAGGCGGAAGATCTGGCGGAACTGACCCAGCATCTCAAAAGCTGCCATCCGCCCCGCTCCAAGACGGGTGGCTCCAAGGGTTAGCCGTCCAATTTGCGCCGGATCTGCGCGAGATTCGGCTCCAGCGGTTCAGTCCGGGTGATGTTGCCGAGCGCCGCCGTACTGACGACGTGATGCCCGCCAATCACCGGAACCGCGATTGGTGCCCTATCCCGTGTCGCGGTCAGGATAAAATCCCAGTCGATCAAACGCGTCAGGCCGGTATCGAAGCCGATCCCGGTTGCTGGGTTGGACCTGCGATGCACAAACACGTTTAGATCGATGAAGTTTTCCTGCTCCAGCGCGGACCGGTCGAAGGGGCAGTAGAGAATATCGCTCCAGTGATCGTCGAGATTATGCCGGCAGATCGCACCATAGGCGCTGTCCCGCTCCGGCTGCCGGGCCAGGGCGGCGGAGAGATAGAGCAGGCAATCAGGTGCCCAGAGGTTATCGCTGTCGAGATAGGCGACAAGATCGCCCTCGGCCCGCCTCAGCCCCTCGTTGCGCGCGGCAGCAGCGCCCTGGGGTATGGTCTTGACGACCTCGAGCTGGCCGGAGGCGAGGTAGGGCGCGAACCGGGCGGCAATCATCTCCGACGTGGCGTCGGTGCTGCCATCGTCGATCACAAGGACCTTCCGGGGCGCCAGCGATTGCAGCAGCGCCGAGGTGATCGCCCGCATGAGCGGCTTGGCCCGGTTCCGCGTGGGCAGCACCACATCGATGGCGGGCGGGTCGTGCCGGATAAGATCGAGCGCGCCCTTGCGGGCCGCCTCGGGGCATTCCTCGGGAAAGAGCGGGTCCCGGGACTGCATCAGCCGATCAAAGGCTCGGCGGGCGTACCAGCGTTCGGTGCGTGATTTGCGGGCAAAGAGGTCCTCGACCGCCTTTGCAAGCCTTGGCCGCATCCCGACCAGACGATCCGCATAGTGATCGCGAGCGTGCTGGGCCATCTGCGTCTGGACATCGCGGGCGGCATTGTCTTGCGCAAGACGTGTTTCGAGCCGGGTGAGGAGGGCTGCCAGCGCCGGGTGATCGTTCCCAAGATCCTCACGGACTTGCGCGATCTGAAGCGCAAGATCGAGATCCGGCTGACCGTCTTCGGTCAGAGCCGGGCGGTCCAGTGCTGCGGTCAGTTCGGCAAGGCGGCGCGAAAGGTCGTCACTCATCGACCGGGTCAGGCCAGCGTCACGCCGGATTTGCGCAATCCGGTGAGCGCCGCTTCCCGCGATCCGTCCAGATCGATCGACCGGCAGGCCCCTTCGATCACCGTCACCTCATAGCCAAGCGTCACGGCATCGAGCGCGGAATAGAGAACGCAGAAATCAAAGGCGAGCCCGACGATGGTGAGCTTTTTCAGACCGCGCGTCTGCAGATATCCATGCAGACCTGTCGGCGTCTTGTGATCGTTCTCCAGAAAGGCCGAATAGCTGTCGATCTGCGCTTGGAAACCCTTGCGGATGATCAGATCGGCACGGTCGGTTCTGAGATCAGGATGAAACTCAGCGCCCGGTGTGCCGATGATGCAGTGATCGGGCCAGAGAACCTGCGGGCCATAGGGCATTTCGGTCATGTCATAGGCCGCGGCGCCGGGATGATTGGAGGCGAAGGACAGATGCTCCTCGGGGTGCCAGTCCTGCGTCAGGATGACCGATCCGCTCTCGGACATCATGGCGTTGACACGGCCGATGACCTGATCTCCATCGGGAACAGCAAGCGCGCCGCCGGGGCAGAAATCGTTTTGAATATCGATGACGATCAGCGCGTCGGTCATCCCGCATCCTCTTTGACCCCCTGGAGGTGTGGGTCCGGCGCGCTCATCTGTCAACCGGGCTTTGCGCCGGGCCGCGTTTGGCGCTAGGAGACGCGCCGATGATCATCGTGGCCGCCCTTTATGCTTTTCTGCCTGTTACCGACCCCGCCGCCGTGCGGGCGCGTGTCGCCGCCGCGTTCGAGCCGCTGGGGCTGCGCGGCACGCTTCTGGTCGCGCCCGAAGGACTGAACGGCACGATTGCAGGGACACGCGAGGCTATCGATGCGGCAAAGACGGTCCTGGCCGGGATTGCCGGGGACACGCCGCTCAGCTGGAAGGAAAGTCAGACCGAAGCGATGCCCTTCGGGCGGCTGAAGGTGCGGCTCAAGCGCGAGATCGTGACGATGGGACAGCCCGATGTCGACCCGCGCGCCAGCGTCGGGCGGCATGTCGCGGCGGAGGAGTGGAATGATGTGATCCGCGATCCCGGTACAGTCGTGATCGATACGCGCAACGCCTATGAGGTGGCCATCGGCAGCTTTGACGGCGCGGTCGATCCGCAGACCGAGGCCTTCGGCGACTTTCCGGACTGGTGGGCCGAGAATGCGGATCGCTTCGCCGGCAAGCGGGTCGCGATGTTCTGCACGGGAGGCATTCGCTGCGAGAAATCCACGAGCTACCTGATCAGGCAGGGGGTGGAGGATGTCGTCCATCTCGATGGCGGGATCCTCAAATACCTCGAAACGGTCCCCGAGGAGGAGAGCCTCTGGCACGGCGGCTGCTTCGTCTTCGACCAACGGGTCGCGGTGGGTCACGGGCTCGAGCCGACGGGGCATTTGCTATGTTATGGGTGCCGCAAACCGCTCGAGACCGGCGATACGCAGCACCCCGATTACGAGGAGGGGGTGGCCTGCCATCGCTGCGCGCATGTCACCAGTGAGGCGGATAAGGGCCGCTACCGCGAGCGGCATCTGCAGCGGGTCAGGGCCCGCTAGAGCGGCGCGCCCCAGCGATGCCGAGGGCGGACAGGATCCCCGCTACCGCGAAGAAGACCGACATCCCGATCATCTGCGTTTCTAGGCCGAGGCCCGCATCGATCAGCACACCGGTCAGGCCCGGCCCGATGGCCGACCCGAAGACCATGATCGCCACCGACATCGCCTTGATCGCGCCAAGATGCCGTGTGCCATAGGCCTCGGCCCAGAAGGAAGCCGGAACGGTTGCCATCGCGCCGGTCGACAGCCCGAAAATCGCGATGGCAAAGGCCGCTGAGGCCGGTGTCTCGACCAGCGCGAAAAGCAGAAACGCCGCGATGAAGGGAACCTGCATGATCGGCATGAGGCGGAGCGCCCCGATCCGGTCGATCAGCACGCCGGACACCAGCATCGAGCCGGTCGCAACCGCCGTATAAAGCGGAAAGAGGGCGACGAGGTCGAGATGGCTCCAGCCCTTGATCTCGGCATAGTGGACCTGCTGGAAGAAGAAGGCTGTCCCGAAGGCCGGAGGCCCTAGAAGCGCCGGGATAATCAGCCAGAACAGACGGTGACGCAGGACCTCGGGGCGGGTCCAGTGGCGCGCCCCGAGCCCGCTGCTGCTCTCCTCCTCCGCGGCGTGTTGGGGCACCCGTTCCAGCCGCAAAAGGCGCAGGAGCACCGGCAGAAGCAGCAGCACCGCCAACGCGCAGGCCGCCCAGAGGAGCCGCCAGTCATACCGGGCCAGAAGAGCGACAAAGAGGATCGGGAGCACCGCTTCGCCGAAGGAGAAGCCGAGGTTCGCCACCGAAAGAGCCTTTCCGCGAGTGGCAATGAACCACCGGGCGATGGCGACGCGCCCGATATGGCTCATCATACCCTGTCCGGCAAAGCGCAGCAGAAAAATCGCGGCGCCCAGCGTCCAGAGGCCCGGTGCCACGGCCATCAGAAGGCAGGCGCCCGCCAGAAGCGGGATGACCCAAAGGCCCAGGGCGCGAACGCGGAACCGGTCGGTCAGCCCGCCTGCCCAGACGACAGCGATGGCCGAAAGGGTCGTCGCCGCCGTATAAAGCAAGCCCCAGCCGCCATGGGACAGGCCGAAGCCGTCCTGGATCTCTTCGGCAAAGATGGAGATGAAGAAGGTCTGCCCAAAGCTCGACCCGAAAGTCAAAAGCGCGCCTGCCCCTAGGAACGGGGCGTTGCGCGCAAGAAAAGAGAGCCGGGCCATGTCCCGCTCTCTGCCCTGTCGCCGGACGAAAGGACAGAGGCGGCGTTATCCCTTGGGCGTCTTGCCCGGTTTTGCGGAAGCCCGCGTCTTGCTGGCGGCGGCGTTGGCTGCCTTCTGGGTCTTAGTCGTGGCGGCGATCATCTTCTCGGCGGCGGGCGTCGCGCGTTTCGAGGCCGGTGCGGGAGCTTGCGTCTTGATCGCCTTGGCCACCGCTTCAGGCGCCTTCGCGACGGCTTTTGCGGGTGTCTTAGCGGCAGGCTTTTGCGCGGGAGCTTTCGCTTTGGCCTTTGGTGCGGCCGCCGCGCTTGCGATGTCTTTTGGCGTCAGAGCGGGGGTTGGCTTGATAGCAGGTGCTGATTTGGCCGGTGCGGGCTTCTGACTTGCTTTGGTCTTCGTCGCCGGTGCCTTGGGTTTTTGCGGACTCCCCTTGGCCTTGGGTTTCGCGGGCGCCACCTCTGCGTTTGAAGCAGCGGCAGGTTTGAGCGTTACCCCAGCAGGGGGCATCTTCGGCTTGGACGCTTCGGGACGCGGGCTGGCCTTCGCCTTCGGCGCAGATGCGTCCTGCGTCGCGGCAGGCGGAGCGGTCCGGTCGGCCATGCGGCGGGCGGCCGCTTCAATCGCGCGCCCGGCCCCGGCGGGTTTGTCCTCGGTCATTCTGGATCTCCTTCAACAGGCGTGATGCGTGGTCCGTTACCAGTCCAACGCAGGTCCTGCCTCTTTGTTCGGGATCAATTGCACAAGATCAACCGGACGTCCTCAGTTGGACAGCGCGCCCCCCGGAGACAGCACGATCTCGGTCGCGTTGCGGATGGTCAGCACCGTTCCGGGAAAAAGCCCGGCCCGCCCCGCCCGGTCGCCCGAGAAGGCATCGTTAATGTCCCGGATCCGCGAGAAAAGGCCAAGCAGAACCGCCGAATTGCCTGCCGCGAAATGATCCGTCGACCCCGCCTCGGCGGAGAGGTCAACGACCGTGATCGGCAGATCGGCGAGCGGTTCGATATCGCCCAGATTGCCGATCCGGCGTGGCGATCCATTCAACCGGGCCGACAGCCGCAGCGCGCGGTCCCGCTGCGAGACGAACAGCACGAATGGCTCGGGCACGGGGTCGATCCGCGCAAGCTGCGAGACAAAGACATCCGGGTCGATATCGGCCGAGATCAAAAGAACCCCGGACAGCATATGCCGCGACCGGCCCGGACGGGCGATGTCCATCTGGCGCATCACCTCGACCGAGATCAAAGCGCCCATCGAATGCGCGACCAGCACGATCCGGTCGGCTCCCGCCGCGTGGACCTCCTCTATCAGCGCTTGCAGCCCGTCACGGGCGAACAGCGCGCTTTCCCGGTCATGCCCATATCCCAGAACCCACCCCTGACTGGGCCAGGCATAGTGGACCGCGACCCCGTCGATCTGCAGGTCATGGGCCAGCTGCGCGATCCGGATCACCCCCTCGTCATAGGTATTGTTGAAGCCGTGCACGTAGATGACCGCCTCGCGCCGTCCTTCCGGATAGGCGGCTAAAGCCTGCGACAGTCCGGCCCGGAATTCGGGCGCCTCAGCGAACCGCTGGCTTTGGGTGACGACGATGTCCCGCATTGGATCGGGCTCGCGCGGGTTGACGGGGATCTCGCCCAACCGCCGCTCGGGCGGGATCGACAGGGTCACGGATGCGAAGGAGAGGCTCGCCGCGCGATCCTCTGCCGCCTGTATCGCCGATACCAGTGGTCGCGTCGTGCCGATAAAGACCTGCCGCTCGGCCCCCGGTGTGGGCCCGGCAAAGGAGGTCAGCGTCGCCCGCGGCGCGCAGCCGATCAGGCCGATGAGACACAGCAAGGACAGGACGCGGAACATGGGTCAGATCCGGGACGGGGAAAGTCGATCCCTGACTATCCGCCCCGTCCTCACCTGTCGAGATAAGGTCAGAGCACGTAGCGGCTTAGATCGGTGGAGCGGGACAGCTCGCCAAGATGCGCCTCGACAAAATCGGCATCCACCGCGACCGCATCGCCGGACCGGTCGGGTGCGCTGAAGGACAGATCCTCGAACACCCGCTCGAGCACGGTATAAAGCCGACGCGCGCCGATATTCTCGACCGCTTCGTTCACCTCGGCGGCGATGCGGGCCAAGGCGGCGATCCCGTCATCGGTGAAGTTGACTGTCACCTCCTCGGTGCCCATCAGGGCGGTGTATTGACGGGTCAGCGCATTGTCCGTCTCGGTCAGGATGCGGACGAAATCGGCTTCCGTCAGCGCGCGCAGCTCGACCCGGATCGGCAGGCGGCCCTGAAGCTCGGGCAGCAGGTCCGACGGCTTGGCGATGTGGAACGCCCCCGACGCGATAAAGAGGATATGGTCCGTCTTGACCGGCCCGTGCTTGGTCGAAACGGTCGTGCCTTCGATCAGCGGCAGCAGATCCCGCTGCACGCCTTCGCGGCTGACATCACCGCCCCGCGTCTCGGATCGGACGGCGACCTTGTCGATCTCGTCGAGAAAGACGATCCCGTTCTGCTCCACCGCCTCGAGCGCCGCGCGGTTCACCGTCTCGTCATCGAGCAGCTTGTCCGCCTCTTCCGAGATCAGCAGCTCATAGCTCGCCGCGACGGTCAGGCGCTTCTTGACCGTCCGTTGGAACGCCTTGCCGAAGATGTCGCCGATATTCATCATCCCCATCTGGCCGGGTTGACCGGGCAACTCGAGCCCCTGCATCGGGTTCGAGGTATCAGCGACCTCAAGCTCGATCATCGTATCATCAAGCTCGCCCGCCTTGAGCTTCTTGCGGAACATCTCGCGCGTCCCGTCCCGCGCCTGATCGCCTGCGATGGCCTCGATCACGCGCTCTTCGGCGGCCTTGTGGGCCTTAGCCTTGACGTCCTCGCGCATATGCTCGCGGGTTTGAAGGATCGCGGTATCGACCAGATCGCGGACGATCTGTTCGACGTCGCGTCCGACATAACCAACCTCGGTGAACTTGGTCGCCTCGACCTTGATGAAAGGCGCGCGCGCCAGCTTGGCCAGACGCCGAGAGATCTCGGTCTTGCCGACGCCGGTGGGACCGATCATCAGGATGTTCTTGGGATAGACCTCCTCACGCAGATCGTCGGGCAGCTGCTTGCGCCGCCAGCGATTGCGCAGCGCCACGGCCACCGCGCGTTTGGCATCCGCCTGCCCGATGATAAAGCGGTCGAGTTCCGAAACGATCTCGCGGGGGGTGAGGTCTGTCATGAGGGCCTTCGTCTGACTGGGTGCGCCAGAGATAGGGATGTGGGCGGAAAACGCAACGGGGGGTGAGGGGGCTTGAGAGACTTTCCGGACCTTGGCGACAGGATTATTAGCAACCATCGAAAAGGTTAGCTTAGCTTCCATACCGGTCAGGGCTCGGCGTCTTACGATTGGCTATTATGTAGGAAAAATTTGGGTAGTAATGGAGCGACTTGCTTCTCCTTAGATCGCCTTTAGAAATTTGGGATCGAACATATTATGACGCCAAAATTCAAAAGTTTGGCTGTGACAACGTCACTCGCAGCCGCTAGCTTTCTTGCGGATCTTGAGGCAGTACTGAAGATCTCGCAGAATATTTTATGGGGATCTTCAAACTATCAGACGGCGATGAATTTACGCATTGGAAAGCCTGTAATCATCGTCGGTATCCCTCAACTTGATGAAACAGAGTATGAAGAGCAGACATTATCGATCTATCGAATTGGAATGATGGCTTATGCATATAAAATTGTTACGGTTTTCGTTGTGGCTTCGGACAAAGAGTCAGCTATCCGGAAGGCTGAAATTCTAAAAGTTAATATGGATCGCCTTGCTTCTAGGCAGTACCCAAAAAACGGAAATATACAGTGGAAGATGCATACTTCTGGTGAAGCCGTTTCAAACGAGGAAGTCATCGAGCTTGCAAAGAATGCTGAGGTTGTCGTTACACTCTATTAGTCTGTATCCGGCTTGTTTTAAGATCGGTTGGCAATTCCTATGCCATGAAGTAGCCAAATTTTTAAAGTATCAAAAGAACAATTGACCGGCGGTTGTAGTTAGCACCAGTCATTGCTTGCGAAGTAAAAGATGTTGGTATTTTTATGCAACCTGAAGTCTATTTAGATCATTCACATTTCACCCCACCGGCGGCAGCTTTGCCCTTGGCAGGAACGGCAGCATTCCCATCAGGACACCTCGGATCCTCTCCCAGAAGGCTCCCAGCAAGACCAGCACCACCCCGAGCAGCAGGATGAGCGTGGCGATGCCCATGCCTTCCTCGAGCTGGGCGCTGAGGGCCACGACATAGCCGACCGCTGCGATCAGGAAGGAGCGGCGGTCGATCACGATGGCCACGAGAGCGAGCGCTCCAAGGAAGACCACCAGAGCGAGCCGTGCGCCCGGCGCCTCGCTGGTGATGAGCGTCAGCGCGACGGTGTTCACGATGGCGGGCGCCGCCACCACATGCAGCCAGAACCCGTTCGAGGCCCGCCGGGTGACGCGGTGCGGGTCGGACATGTCGAACCACATGGCGACCGCGAAAACACCGACCCCGAAGAGCAGCGTCGCCAGCGCGAAGGGCCCTTCGGAGGAAAGGAGGAAAAGATCCGAAATCTCTCCCGGATCGCCCGCCTGCACGGCCAATGACACAGTGATCAGGATGAAGATCCCGATCGCGACCAAAGCAAGCGCGAAGGGCACGCGGAACCGCACCCAATAAAGCAGCAGCGCCCCCGAGGCGAGCGCCAGCGGAATGATCGTGCTCGACCAGTCCTGCTGCGCGACCATGAATGGCTCGGCATAGGAGGCCGAAAAGCCCAGCGTCGTATTGAGCGCCCAGAAGATCGTCAGCGTGATCGCCGGGGCCACCATCCGGCGGCGGCGGATGAAATATTCCGACAGCGCCCAGATGATCCCGGCGGCGACAAGGCTGCGCGCGACGATCAGGCCGAAGACGTTGTTGAACCCGGTCAGCGCGGCGGCGGTGGACACGCCCGCCCAGCCTGCGGCGAGGATCACGAGGCCGACAACGATAAAGATCTCGTTGAACCCTTTGAACAGCTCGAAAGGCTCCTCGTCGGGGCGCGCGGCGCTCAGATGTCCCTTGCGCTCGGCCGAAAGCGTCAGGATTCGGGCGGCCTGCGCCTCGGTGATGGCTCCTGCGGCGACGGCGGCGCGCAGGTCGTCCTTTTCGATCATGAGCCGCTCTTTGCGATGCTCTCAACGGTCAGGTTGCCGTTGGTGTAGACGCAGATATCGGCGGCGATCGCCATGGCCTGACGAGCAACCTCCTCGGCCGAGCGATCCCCTTCGATCAGCCCGCGCGCGGCGGCGAGGGCAAAGTTGCCGCCCGATCCGATGGCGGCAATGCCATGCTCGGGCTCCAGAACATCGCCCGCCCCGGTGATGACCAGCAGCGCATCGCCGTCGGTGACGATCAGCATCGCCTCGAGTTTTTGCAGGTACTTGTCCGTGCGCCAGTCCTTGGCCAACTCGACCGAGGCGCGTTGAAGCTGCCCGGGATGCGCCTCCAGCTTGGCCTCCAGCCGCTCGAGCAGGGCAAATGCATCCGCCGTCGAGCCTGCAAAGCCGGCCACGACGTCATGCCCGCCGGGCGACAGCCTGCGGACCTTGCGCGCGGTCCCCTTGATGACCGTCTGGCCAAGGCTGACCTGTCCGTCGCCTGCGACGACGACCTCATCCCCCTTGCGCACCCCGATGATCGTGGTGCCATGCCAGCCGGGAAAATCACTATCCGCCATGAGGCCTCCTTGCCGTCTTCCGGTTCCATATGGGCCACCTTACGGCGGAAATGAAGAAGGCGCCCCGGAAGGAGCGCCTTTTGCAGAAATCAGCTTGTGCTTCAGATTGACTCTTCGATCCAGCTTTGCAGCTGCGCCTTGGGCTTGGCGCCGGTCATGTTCGAGACGACATCGCCGCCCTTGAACATGAAGAGCGCCGGGATGCCGCGCACGCCAAGCTGGGCGGGGGAGTTCGGGTTCTCGTCGACATTGACCTTCACGATTTTCACCTTGCCGTCCATCTCGGCGGACAGCTCCTCCAGAGCGGGGCCGATCTGCTTGCAGGGGCCGCACCATTCGGCCCAGAAATCGACGACGACGGGAACGTCGGACTGGCGCACTTCGGCGTCGAAGGTTGCATCGGTGACGGCGTGGGTGGCCATATCGGCTCTCCTCAAAGGACTGGGTTCGGATGCGGAAGGTAGGAACGCGGCCGGGTGGGGTCAAGCAGGTGTGGCGGTTCTGAGCGCTTCAGACACAAGATCGTGCGCAAGAGGCATCAATGCGCCTGTCGCGGTCCAGAGGATTGCGGTCTCGATCCGTCTCTCGGGAAAGATCAGGGACAGCGCGGCGGCATAGGCGCCCATCTGGCGCAACAGACCGTCCGGGACCGCCTCGGGCCGGTCCGGAACGGTGCGGTTCGTCTTGAAATCCACGGCGAGGATCCGGGTCTCCTCGACAATCAGTCGGTCGATGGCGCCATGGATCCGCCGCCCGCCAAGCGCCGCCAGAGGGGCCGTGACGGACACCTCGGCCAGCGCACCGGGTGCAAAGATGTAGGTCAGCGTGGGGGTCGCGAGAACCGACACAGCCTCTGCCAGGGCCCTGTCGATCTCAGCCATCGTGCCCTTGCCTGTCAGATGGTTTCGCGCCGCGTTCTGCCATACGCCGCGATCCAGATCCGGCAGGATTTCAAGCAAAGTGTGAACCCGCTTGCCGTGGGCCAGCGCCTCTTCCTCGGTCTCTCCCAACGCGCCCGGCAGGGCCTTGGCGCCGCCCAGATCCGACGGCGAAAGCGTGAGCTCCGCCACCGGCGCGGTCGGGGCGGGGCATGTTGCGAAGCCCGGAAGGCGAGTCCCTTCAGCACGCGCTGCCGGTTGCGGCTCCAGCGGACCCGCCATCCAGTCGGCATGGCTCAGGCGAAGGCCTTCGCCCGTGGGCATCGCGGCCTCGACGGCTCCGGCGGCGGGCATCGCGGCGGCAAGGCGCGCGTACCAGCTGGGATCCTTCGCCTCGACCTCGCCTGCCGCGCAGCAGATCAGCCAGCTTTCCGCCCGGGTCATCGCTACGTAAAGCAGGCGGTTGCGCTCTTCCTCCTGCTTGGCTTTCGCCGCATCGGAAAGGCTATTCATCGCGGCAGGCCGGTCCGCTTTCCGGATACCCCAAAGCGCTGTGCCGTCCGCATCGAACAGCACCGGATCGCTGGGCGCCTTTCGCACCGCCATATCGGGCAGGATCACAATCGGTGCCTCAAGGCCCTTGGCGCCATGCACCGTCATCACCCGCAGCTTGCCGGCCTGCGCGCCCATCTCGCGCTTGATCTCGATCTCGTCCCCGTCGAGCCAGCCCAGAAAACCCGTCAGGCTGGGCACATCCATCGCCTCGTAAGTCAGCGCGAGCGAGAGCAGCGCGTCGATCGCATCCTCCGCCTCGCGCCCAAGCCGCGACAGAAGCCGCGCGCGACCGCCATGGCGCGTCAGAAGCCGGTCGATCAGATCATAGGGGCGGCGAAAGTCGGCCTCGTTCCTTAGATCGTCTAGAATGGCCATCGTTTCGGGGTGGTCGGCCCGTGCCGCCCGCAGCGCGGCCCAAAGCGGCGATCCGGCAGGTCGAGGCTGCGCGAGATCGTAAAGCTGCCCCTCGCTCCACCCGAAGAGCGGCGATTTCAGCGCGCAGGCCAGGGCATAGTCATCCTCGGGCAGGGCCAGAAACGCCAGCACCGCAAGGATATCCTTGACCGCCAGATCCTCGATCACCCGGAGCCGGTCCGCGCCCGCCACGTCGATCCCGCGCGCCTTGCAGCTTTGGATCAGCTCGGAAAACAGCGCGCCGGTCCGCCCGCGCACGAGGATAAGGATATCGCCTGCCGTCACCGGGCGGCGCACGACCTCGTCGTTCCGCATCTCGGGCAAAGTTTCATGTGCGATCATCCGCTCGATCTCAGCGGCAACCGTGCGCGCCAGCTGCACCTTGGGATCGCCGGGCGGGATATAGTCGATGGGATCGGTCCAGTCGGGCTTGTCGTCTTTCTCGGAGACAGGCACCGGCGGCCACAGATCGACGCGGCCCGGCAGATCGGCCTTGAATGCTTTGTGCAGAACGTCCGTGCCCAGCCCAGGCGTACCGCGAAAGACCTCATCGACCAGCCGCAGGATCGGCACGGCAGAGCGGAAGGAATGATCGAGCGAGCTGATCTTGAGCCGCCTTCCCGCATCGTTCAGACCGCCTTCGAAATGGGCGCGCATCCGGTCGAAGGCCCCCGGATCGGCCCCCTGAAACGAGTAGATCGATTGCTTCAGATCGCCGACCACGAAGATCGTCCGCTCCGCATCGACCCGCGCGCCTTCGCCTGCCGTGAATTCCTGCGCGAGGCTGCGGATCACGTCCCATTGTGCGGGGCTCGTATCCTGCGCCTCGTCGACGAGGATATGGTCGATCCCGCCATCGAGCCGGAAGAGCACCCATTGCGCGACATCCCGCGCCGTCAGAAGCTGCCGCGCCTTGCGGATCAGATCATCGAAGTCGAGCCATCCGCGCCGCTCCTTGGCGGCAGCGAAGGTCGGCAGGAAATCCCGCGCAAACCGATGAAGCGCCCGGCTGCGGTCAAAGGCCATCAACGCCAGACGCGCCTCGCGCCCCGCCTCGACCCGCTCCATCAGCGGGTTGAGCCAGCCCATCAGATCCGGAGCGGTCTCCCGTAGATCCTTGGTCGGGAACGTGCCGATCTTGGCCGAGAAGGGCGCCTTCGCGCTGGCACCGGTCAGGAAAACCTCCTCCAGCACCGCGAGGTCCGCCGCCTCGAGGCGCGTCTTCCCGATAAGTGGATCCAGCTTGTCCGCCGCCTTTTGATCGGTCGATTTCCCGGACCGGCAGAGATCGCGCAGCGCGCCCAGCTCCGCCAGATCCTCCGCACCGACCACCTCGTCGATCAGATCCTGCAAGGTGGCCGTCCCGCTCAGACCCAGCGCGCCCCTCAAGGCCGCATCGACATCGCCATCCTCGAACAGCTCTGCCTTCGACACGATCTGCTGCATCAGATCGTCGATATCTCCGCCCGTCACCTGCATCATCAGCGCGCCGACCACCTCCGGCGCGTCCTCCGCCAGCCGTTCGAGGACGGTCAGGCGTAGTTGCCGCGCGCTCCGCTCGTCCATCTCGACAAAGCCCGGGCTCACCCCCGCCTCGAGCGGGAAGCGCCGCAGCAGGGCCGCGCAAAACGAATGGATCGTCTGGATCTTCAGGCCGCCCGGCGTCTCGATCGCGCGCGCGAACAGCCGCCGCGCCTCGGCGATCCGGTCTGCATCGATCCGGGTCGTGACGCCCAGCTGGCGCAGGCTCGCCTCAAGCGCAGGGCGCGGCAGCATCGCCCACTCGCCCAGACGGCGGAAAAGACGGTTCTGCATCTCGCTGGCGGCAGCCTTGGTATAGGTCAGGCACAGGATCCGCTGCGGCTCTACCCCGTCGAGCAGCAGGCGCGCGACGCGGTCGGTCAGAACCCGCGTCTTGCCCGATCCCGCATTGGCCGCCAGCCAGGTCGAGGCGCGCGGATCGGCGGCGCGGATCTGGCGTTCGGTCGCTTCGTCGAGGGGCGGGACAACGCTCATCCGACCCGCTCCGGCACCGAGAGGTCCGACAGGTCCCACTCACCGAACCGCGACAGGTGATCGAACTCGCCGCCATAGTCGGTCATCTCCATGGCCCGGCGCGCGGTGTAGCCTTGGGCTTCGTCAGCCCAGCGGGTCATCAACGCGACCAGGCCGTCCCAGACGTCAGCGGGCGGCACCTCGTCCAAAGGCGCATCGACGGTCGCGGGCGGCGTCGCCAGCCCGATATACCGCGCGAAAGCGACCGAACTGCCCGGCGGGACATCCTCGAACGCCCCGCGCTCAACCATCGCCGTCTCGAGCAATAGCTGCTTGTCAAAGGCCTTCTGCTGCCTTGCGGTCGGCGGTGTGCCTGTCTTGTAATCGTAGATCGCGACGCGCCCGTCGCCCAGCCGGTCGATCCGGTCGGCTCGGGCGGTCAAAGTGAAATCCAGACCGGGCAGCGCGATCCGGCCTTTTCCCTCAAGCCGGTGCGGTGTCCCGGCAGCCTGACGCTCCGCCTCGGTGCGGACGATCCATCCCGCGATCCGCGCCAGACGCGCCCGCCACATCGCGCGCGTCGCGGGCCAGGGGGCCTCGGCCGCGAGGGTCTCATCGGCGATCCGCATCAGCGCGGCCTCGGCGTCGGCCTCCTCATAAGGCCAGCCCGCGACAAAGCGCTCCAGAACCCGGTGGATCACCGTCCCGCGCAGCAGCGCATCGGGGCTGGCATGAAGCGGCCCGAGGGGAGAGACCCCGAGGATCCGGCTGGCATAGATTGCATAGGGGTCCCGGATGAGAGTCTGGATCCGCGTGACGGAAAGCTGTTTCGGCCGCGCCTCCACCGGCGGGCGGGGAGAGGGACGGCGCGCGCGCGGTACCGGCTCCACTGGGTCGAGCGCCTTGGCCCAGTCCAAATAGTCCGCCCCCCGCTCGCGCATCGCGGCCAGCGCGCCGGGACCGCCCTGATCCGGCAGGCCTTCCATCAGGTTCATCAGCCGGTTCAGCCAGCGCGACGGCACCGCATCCGCATCGTCCAGCCGCACGGAACGGGTCAGCCAGACCTCCGGCGCCCCGGCCCCCTGCTGATAATCATGCGCAGAGAGACCGATCCGCCGTTCGGGCAAAAGCAGCCCTGCCTCCTGCCGCAAGGCGCGGTTGAGCCAGGGATCGGGCGCCGGACGCTCGGGCCAGCTGCCATCGTTGAGCCCGCCGAGGATGACCAGATCGGCCCCCTGAACCCTTGCCTCCAGCGTGCCCCAAATGCGGATGAAGGGATGCGCGCCCTCACTGCGCCGCACATCCTCGCGCGACAGGATCGAGCCGAACAGCGCATCGTAATCCAAATGGCTCATGGCGCCGCCATGCTCTGCTTCGTCGCGCAGTTGGTCACAGACCGCCTTCGCCGTCTCGCCCGCCGCCTCGAGCCACAATGCGCCGGATCCTTCCGCGCCCGGCCCGTGCGCCATCCGCTCGGCCAGCGACAGATGATCCGCGACATGGGTCGCAAGGGCCCTGTCGCCCCGCCCCGGCGCGCTTTCGACCAGATCACAGATCCAGCTCACCCAGTTCAGCCGTTCGGTGGCGTCCGGCTTTGTCTCTGCCCAGTCGCGCAGCTTGCCTGCCTCCGGAAAGGCCAGAGCCTCGCTGCGCACATGAAGCTCAAGCTCGCGCACCCAGCGCAGGTGATCGCCGCGCCCCGCTTCGCTGCTATGGGCCAGCGGATGTTTCAGACAGACGAGCAAGGCGTCGAACTGCACAGGCTGTCCCAGCGCCAGCACATGCCGCAGGAACCGACCCGGCGGGCTAAGGTGAAGCGGCAGCCCCGCGCTGTCATCGGGCGTCAACCGCCACCGGTCGAGCGCCGCCGTCACCTGTCGCGCCAGCGTCCTGTCCGGTGTGATCAGCGCGGCCCGGACGCCTTGATCCGCTGCCTCCCTCAGGCGTAGCGCAATCGCCGCCGCCTCGATCCGGGGGCTTGGCGCCTCGAGCAAGGTCATCCCCGACGCCGCCTCCTGCAGATCGCCCAGCTGGACCCCGTCCCGCATCCATTGATCCGTGACCGGCGCAGGGCGCAGCGACAGCGATACCAGCGCGTTTCGCTGCGGCGAAGGCGCGGCGGTCTCCGTCCAGCGCAGCACCTGCCCCGGCGCCAGATCCAGCGCCGCCATCAGCTTGCGGAACCGGTATTGCGGATGATCTTCCGAGGAGAGCGCCGCCTCGAGCGTCGCCCAGACCGGCTCCGGCAGATCAAAGTCGAAGCCCGGCAGGATCACCGCCCCTTGCGGCAGACGTGCCACCGCCTCCATCAGAAGCGCCGTTGTCCCGCGCGATCCGGTCGAGCCTGCGATCAGCACCGGATGTTCCGGCGGGGCCTTGTGCCAGCGCGCGATGAGGATCTCGGTCGCGCGCCTCAGCCGCGCCTCGGGATCGGGCGTCTCGCGGCTTTGCGCCAGATAGCTCTCGGCGATCTCCACGAATTTGAGCGCCCGGATCCAGTGATCCGAGACATCGGGCACATCAAGGCGCCGGATCGCCTCCGGCTCCACGCCCTCGCCCTGCATCTCGTCGATCAAGGCGACAAGGCTGTCCGCGAGATCAAAGATCTTGTGCCGTCCCGCCAGATCCGGCTCCGCCTCGATCAGCCGTGCGATCAGCTGCGCCACCTCGAGCCGCCGCCGCATCCCGCTGACCGGCGGCGCGTCCGGGACCAGCGCGGGATCAGAGCCGAGATCCGTCACCAGCCGGATCTGCGGCAAGAGCGCCGCTGGCCCCGCGTCAAAAACCTCGCGGATGCGCCGCTGCATCCGCCGCGTGTTCACGAACAGCTCTGCCCGCGCCAGATCCAGCGGCTCTGGCCATCTCTGCCTTAGCCCGGCAACAAGCTCGGCCGGAAAATCCACCCCCGGCGGCAGCGCAAAAAGCCGAGCGGCGGAACCGGGGACCGTCACGACAAGGCCAGCATCGCCTCGGCAACCGCGATCCCGTCCGGATGGCCGACATCGCACCAATGGCCGTCATAGACATGACCAAACATGCGCCCTGCCGCGATCATCGGGCGCCAGATCTCCCAGATCGAAAAGGCGGACGCCTCGATCGCAGCCAGACCGTCCGTGCGGATGATCTGCACGCCGGTATAGATCAGATCGGGGTGCTCAGAGATCCGCCCGTCTGCATCAAGCGCAAAGCTGCCAGCGCCCCGGTGCCCATGCGCGCGCGCTTGCGGCACCAGCAAAAGCAGCGCATCCATCCGTCCCGGATCCCAGGCGGCGCAAAGCGCCTCGACCGGGTTCGGCCCGTGCCAGACGGCATCGGAATTCATCGTCAGCACCGGATCCGGGCCCAGCTCGGGCAGCGCATTTCGCAGCCCGCCACCCGTCTCAAGGATATCGGGCGCCTCGGTGATCGTCACGACGCCGCGCTCTTCCAGGTAAGGTCTCAGCCGCTCGGGCCGGTAATGCAGATTGGCGACGATATTGGCGATCCCAGCCGTGCGGATCGGGCCCAGTGCGTGGTCGATCAGCGGCAGGCCCGCCACCTCGATCATCGGCTTGGGCTGCACCTGCGTCAGCGCGCCCATCCGGGTGCCGAACCCGGCGGCAAAAAGCATGGCAGAGGTGGGGCGCGTCATCCGGAATATCCGTCCAGTTGAGGGAGGGCGCGATGGATCAGCGGCCGGATCTCGGCCAGCGCCGGGTGACCCAAAGCATCCTGCAGCCGCGCCTGCACACGCGAGACGAACCGCAGATAGGCATCGCGTCCGTCCCGTTTCGCGAGGCGGTTAAAGACACCGAGAATGCGAAGATTGCGCTGCAACGACAGGACGGAAATCGTGGCGAAGAAGTCTTGTTCATCCTGCCGCATCGTCTTGGCCATTCGGCGACAGGCATGGGTAAGGGTCTCCTTGCCGATATCGCGGCGAATATCGGTGATCAGCGACACAAAATCGTAAAGGGGATGGGCAATCACGGCATCCTGAAAATCAAGCAGCCCGATCCGGGCAAGACCCTCCCGCCCGTCGCGGTAGACAAGGTTCTCGACATGAAAATCCCGCAGGGCCGTCGCGGTCGCCCCAGGAGCATACTCCGCCAATAGCCGCTCGAGCGCGGCCAGAGCATTTGCCTTCAGCGCAGGATCGCGCTGCTCGGAGGCCCAGTCGAAGGCGACATCACAGATCGACGCCGCCTCGGCAGGATCAAAGCAGGCGAGACCCGGCATGCGCGAGCAGCCTTGCAGATGCTCCAGAACATCGATCGCCAGATCGTAAAGCTCGGTCTCATCCTCCGGACGCGCGGCAATCCGGCGCGCAAAAAGGTCATCGCCGAAATCCTCGATCAGCAGCAGCCCGGCGTCCAGATCCAACCGGTAGATCTCGGGCGGGAACAGGCCGTTCTCCCGAAGATAATCCGCCACCGCGATGAAGCTGGTCGTCGATTGCGGAGGCACGCCTGCCACATCCATCAGGATCCGCGTCTCGCCCGAACCTTGCGCCACGCGCGAGTAGAACCGCCCGGACGCATCGCCCGCAAGGTGGCTCAGTCGGGCCCCGGCCCAGCCGGCCTCTTCCAGAAAGGCCGCGCGGCGGGCATCGTTATCCAAGGGCATCGGCCAGCCGCTCCTTCCAGGTTCCGCCGGGCGCTTTGAAGATCGCGCGCCGTCCGTCCGCCTCAGGGGCCAGATCGAGCGTCAGCGCATCGGCCGGACGCGCCTTGCCCAGCCGGTCGGGCCATTCGATCAGGCAGATCTCGTCCTCCATCGCCTCGTCCAGCCCCAGCTCATAAAGCTCGGACGTGTCCGACAGCCGGTAAAGATCGCAATGCCAGATCCGGGGCGGGGTCTCTCCATAGGTCTGGACCAGCGTGAAGGTCGGCGAGGGGATATCCTCGTCGGTCCCAAGTCGCGCGCGGATCACCCCGCGGGCAAAATGCGTCTTTCCCGCCCCAAGCGGCCCCTCGAGGCAAAGTGTATCGCCCGCCGCGAGATGCGGCGCGACAGAGCGGGCCAGATCGTCTGTCGCCGCATCATCGGGTAGATAGAGAGGGGCCGAACACCAAGACATGGGGTCAGCATAAGCCCGACAGTCCGGCCCGCAAGATCCAATCAGGCGTTTGCGCGCGCCTCGGCTGGAACGTCGGGTGCCACTTCGAGCGGTTCGTCCGGAGCGGCGAGAGCAGGCGTCTCCGACGTCTCCAGCACCGGAGAGAGACGGCGGGCAAAGCTGCACAGCGTATCGCCTCCGCCCAGCGGTGTGCAGGTCAGCTCCATCGACCGGCCGTCCAGCATCTGGATCGGCGCGCTCCATTCACTGCGGTCGGAATGGATGTCGATGAAGTCGCGTAGATCGCCCCAGGCCGGGGTCGGCAGGGCCAGCTCCTGCATCGTCCGGGTCACGTCGATCACGGTCGGCTCCGTCAGGTATTCCTCGTCAATGCCGAACAGCTTCGTGAAGGCGGCATTCGACAGCGTCAACCGCCCGGTGACCGAGAAAACGCAAAGCGCCTCGCTTTGCGCATCGATGACCGCTTGCCCCAGATCGATCTGCGACCGGAACCGCCGGGTCAGCGAGATCTCGGCGCTGATATCCTCGATCAGGAAGGCGACGGCGCCATCGGGATGGGGCCGGCCGGTGACGCGGTAGGTCTGTCCGTTAGGCAATGTCCAGACCTCGCCATAGGTGCCCGAGACGGCAGCGCTTTCCATCGAGGTGAAAGCATCACGCCAGGTGCCGTAATTCTTGGGTTCAGGCAGCATCCGCGCATCTCGCAGCCGATCCAGGAAAGAGCGCAGGCTGGGATGGGCGGTCAGAAAGTCGATCGGCAGCCCGGTCAGATCGTGCAGCGCCGGATTGAAAAGAACGAGATTTCGGTCCTTGTCAAATATCGCGAGACCGGTGGGAAGATTGGCAAAGGTCTTGGCCAGCGTCTGGACGAAATTCCGCTGGGCCGTCTCGGCTTTGACCAGCGGACCGGCATCTTCGGCGATAAAGAGTGTCTCTTCCCCCCGATCAAGCGCCACGACATCGAACCAGAGCGGCTCTCCCTCCGGCTCTATCCTCAGGGAAACGCGCCGCTGGGCTGGCGTCTTGCCTGAACTGACCGGGGCAAGCTGGTCAAAAAGAACCGGGGGCGGCCAGGCGCCGGACACATCCGCGATCTGATCGGCAAGGGCGAGATAGGCGGCGTTCGTCCAGCGAATGGATCCTGTCCGGTCCTGCCGCCAGATCAGCTGCGGCGCATCTTCGGCAATGGCCCGCAGCGTCTCGATCTCCCGCGCGGTGGCCGCATCCTTGAACGAGCGCAGCGTCTGCTCGCCGTCATTCTGCAGGATTTCGATCCGCGTGAGCGTGCCAGACCGTTCCGCGATCAAGCCTCCGCACGGGCCCGCCTCCGCGCAGTCCATTTCGATCCGCTGCGCCGGGCCAAGCTCCTTGAGGCGCGCGCCAAGCTCGGGGAACCGGGGGCTCGCCAGATGCACGAAGCGGTCCAGATCGGGGCAGTCCCGGTCCGAGGATCCCAGCAATGTTTTGGCCGGCGGCGTGGCATCAACCAATGTCATCTCGTTGAAGAGAAAGATCACCCGTTCAGCAGGCGGCGCCTGAAACTGCGCCAGCCGGGCGTGGTCCCGGCGGCTCAGAAGTTTCAATCCCAGAAGGATAAGCGCCGCGGATAGAAGCGCGGTGCATACGGCTATCGCTATGGCAAAGGGCGTAAGAGCTGCCATCCGTTCGTCCTCGATCATCTCGGCAATTTTTCGCCGACTCAACCGAAAGTCGCTTTGGAAGGTTAAGGGGTGGTTAATGCATCCGCCAAAGATGCGTCACGCGATAATCAGGCGGTTCTCGCCGAGCACGCCGTCGCCCTCGGTATCGGAACTTTCGATCATGTGGCGAGGCCACGTGACCTCGACGATGGCGCCCCGCATCCCGCCGGGCCCGCCCGCACCGCCATTGGCGAAGACCAGCGTTGCGCCCGATCGCTCGAGTAGCGTCTTGGCAATGAACAGCCCCAGCCCCATCCCCTCATAGCCCGGACGGGCCAGTCCCCGCTTGCGCCCGACATAGGGGTCCCCGATCCGTCCGATCACATGGGGCGGAAAGCCCCGTCCGTCATCGGCAATGCGAAGGGCAATCGTCCCCGCGGTCCAGCGGATATCGACCTCCACCGCCTTGTCCGCGAAATCGACCGCGTTCTGGATCAGGTTTCTCAGCCCGTGAATGATCTCGGGCCGCCGTTCGACCGTAGGGTGCCGCAAGCCGCCATTTTCCGAACGTGACGTGATCCGCACCGTCTTGCCGCGATCCATGTGAGGCTCCGCCGCTTCCTTCAGCACCGTCTCGAGCGGGGCTCGGCGCATGTGCAGATCGTCCTTTCCGGCCCGTCCCATCGACCGCAGAATGTCCCGGCAGCGGTCCGCTTGCTCGCGGATCAATTCGGCATCCTCGCGCAGATCGTCGCTCTCTTTGAGCTCCTCGATCAGCTCCGAGCTCACCAGCTTGATCGTCGCTAAAGGCGTGCCCAGCTCGTGCGCCGCCGCCGCGATCACGCCGCCCAGGTCGGTCAGCTTCTGCTCGCGCGCCAGCGCCAGCTGCGTCGCGGTCAGCGCGTCCGACATATTGCGCATCTCAGAAATGATCCGGTGCGCATAAACCCCGAGGAACACCACCCCGATCACCAGCGCCAGCCAGAAGCCGAAGATGAACAGCGTCGGAATCTCCAGCGCCTCGCCCGACGCGGTCCGGATCGGCACATTGATCCCCGCGACCAGCGTCAGCAGGCCGATGGCGACCAGCCCCAGCAAAACCGTCTGCCTCAGCCGCAGGAATGTCGCCGCAATCGTCACAGGCGCCAGCATCAGGACGGCAAACGGATTATGCAGACCGCCGGTCAGGAACAGCAGCAGCGTCAGCTGCGCGATGTCGAAAAGCAGCATCATCACCGCTTCGCTGCCGTTCAGGCGCTTGTTCTCGGGATAGACGAAGATCGCGATGAGGTTGCCGATGATCGCGATGCCGACGGCCAGAACGCACCAGCCCAACGGGATCTGCAGATCGTAGAACCGCCAGGCCACGATGATTGCGGCGCTTTGTCCCACAATGGCGAACCAGCGCAGAATAACGAGCGTGTGCAGACGGATCCAGTTCGCGGGCACCCGCCCGTGCGCGAGGTCGAGCGTAGACGTCATTGCACAAACTTCCTATCTACCGGACAACTCAGATCGGCGACCTTGTCCCTAAAGGTAGCACCGATCTCCCGCAATGCGACAGCAAGGAGCGCCCGCCCCGTGCAGACCAAGACCTTCGCAATCCTCGCCGCCGGTGTCGCGACGACCTTCGTGGCCGGAACGGTCGTCTTCAGCCTGACCCGCGCCCCCGATGGCTGCAGCGGCGGACAGATCGCGGGCGGCGATATCGGCGGGCCTTTCACGCTGGTCGACGAGACCGGTCAGACGGTGACAGAGGCCGACGTCATCGACGGCCCGACCCTGATCTATTTCGGCTACACCGCCTGTCCCGATGTCTGCCCTATCGACACGATGCGCAACGCTCAAGCCGTCGAGATCCTGGAAGAGCGAGGCGAGGCCGTCCGCCCCGTCTTCATCACCATCGATCCCGAACGGGACACACCCGAAGTCGTCGCCGATTTCACCGACAACTTCCACGACGATATGATCGGTCTCACCGGCTCTATCGATCAGGTCGATGCGGCGGCCAAGGCCTACCGCGTGGTCTACAGCCGCGCCGATGACGAGCCAGATTACTACCTCATGAACCACATGACGTTCAGCTATCTGGTGGATGAAACCGGCTTCATCGACTTCTTCCGCAACGATGTCGGACCCGAGGCGATGGCCGACCAGATCGCCTGCCATATCTAGTCGCACCCATTGGACGAACCCGGATCGGGCCCTAAATTCCTTTGTCTGAACGAAAGTTTTGATGAGGATGGCCCCATGCCCGAGCTTGCAGAGATCGGTGAAGACAAGTCGCTCCTGCTGGTGGATGACGACGAGCCCTTTGTGAGACGCCTTGCGAAGGCGATGGAAAAGCGCGGCTTCGATGTCGAAACCGCTGAAAGCGTCGCGGCGGGCCGGGCCATTTCGACCGCGCGTCCTCCGGCCTATGCCGTGATCGACCTGCGCCTGACCGACGGCAATGGTCTCGACGTGGTCGAGACCCTGCGCGAACGCCGCCCGGATAGCCGGATCGTCGTTTTGACGGGCTATGGCGCGATCACGACCGCCGTGGCCGCTGTCAAGATGGGCGCAACCGACTACCTCTCGAAACCCGCCGATGCCAATGATGTGGTCAACGCGCTGCTCGCTCCGCAGGGAGAACTTCCGCCGCCGCCGGAAAACCCGATGAGCGCCGACCGCGTGCGCTGGGAGCATATCCAACGGGTCTACGAGCTGTGCGACCGCAACGTCTCGGAAACCGCGCGGCGTCTCAACATGCACCGCCGTACGCTGCAACGCATCCTGGCGAAGCGCTCTCCCCGTTAAGGCATTGGGCTAGGCTGCGACCGGCGGTTCCTTGGCGCCGGTCATGAAAGCGACCGCATCCGACATCGTGTAATCCTTCGGATCGATCACGGTCAGGCGCTTGCCCAACCGGTGCACATGGATCCGGTCAGCGACCTCGAAGACATGCGGCATATTATGCGAGATCAGGATGATCGGGATGCCGCGCGACTTCACGTCCTGGATCAGCTCCAGCACCCGGCGGCTTTCCTTGACGCCAAGCGCCGCCGTCGGCTCGTCGAGGATAATCACCTTTGATCCGAAGGCCGCCGCCCGGGCGACAGCCACGCCCTGCCGTTGCCCGCCTGACAGCGTCTCGACCGCCTGATTGATGTTCTGGATCGTCATCAGACCCAGATCGCTCAATTTTTGGCGGGCCATCTCCTCCATCTTCTTGCGGTCAAGCTGCCGCAGCCACTTGCCGCGAAATCCCGGCTTGCGCAGCTCGCGCCCCATGAACATGTTGTCGGCAATCGACAAAGCAGGCGACATGGCAAGCGTCTGATAGACCGTCTCGATCCCCGCCTCGCGCGCGTCGATTGGAGAGGTGAACCGGATCTCTTCCCCCTCCAGCCTGACCGTTCCTGCATCGGGCGTCACCGCGCCCGACACCGCCTTGATCAGCGTCGACTTGCCCGCGCCATTGTCTCCGATCACCGCCAGGATCTCTCCCGGCATCAGCTCGAAATCGCAATGATCCAGCGCTGTCACGCGCCCGTAGCGCTTCACAAGGCCCTTGCCCTCCAGAACCGGGGTCATGCCGCCACCTTCCTGATCCATTGATCGACCGCGACCGCCGCGATGATCAGCACCCCGATCAGAAGGAACGTCCACTGCGCATCCGCTCCCAGAAGGCGCAGCCCTAGTGTGAAGACACCCACGATCAGCGCCCCGAAGAACGTCCCCAAGATCGATCCGCGCCCGCCGAAAAGCGAAATCCCCCCGATCACCACCGCCGTGATGCTCTCGATGTTCAAAAGCTGCCCCGATGTGGGAGAGACCGACCCGATCCGCCCGATCAACGCCCATCCGGCGAAGGCGCAGATCAGCCCGGCCAGAGCATAGACGGAGATCAGCGTAGCCTTGACGTTCACGCCCGACAGCTCCGCCGCCTCGGGATCGTCGCCGACGGCATAGACATGACGCCCCCAGGCCGTGTGTTTAAGGACGTAGGCCAAGACCAGCACCAGCAGCACCAGAAAGACCACGCCGAAGGTAAAGACCGCCCCGCCGACGCTGAACTTCGCGCCCAGAAGCTGCAGCAGCGGCGCTTCGGCGGCGATCTCCTGACTGCGGATTGTCTCGTTCGCGGAATAAAGGAAGTTCGCCGCCAAGACGATCTGCCACATGCCCAAAGTCACGATAAACGGCGGCAGCTTCATTACTGCGACAAGCCAGCCGTTGAGATATCCGATGGCCGTTCCCGCCATTAGCCCGCAGGCGACAGCGACGCTTGGCGGCAGCCCGTAGCGGAACGTGAACTGCCCCATCACGACCGAACTGATGACCGCGATGGCCCCCACGCTCAGATCGATTCCGGCGGTCAGGATCACAAGGCTTTGCGCCGCCGCCACGATCCCCACGATCTGCACCTGTTGCAGGATCAGCGTCAGCGCGAAAGGAGAGAAGAACCGGCTGCCCAGAAGCAGACCGAAGACGATGATCGCCGCGACCAGAACGATCAGCGGCACCAGCGCAGGCGTCGTATGCAGCGCGTGGTGGAACTTGCCGATCAGCCCCTTGTCGTCCTCGTCGAAGGCGGCGACGTCGCTGGACGCGCCCGACGCCGCGCCCTCGTAATCATCCGTCCCCGACATATCGTCTCTCCCTCCCAGACCGCGGGACCGGCCTTAACCGGTCCCACCGTAGAACGGGGCTTAACCCGCCATCGCCGGACCTAGCCCCAGCACAGCTCCATGCCTTCGTCGGTATCGATGCTCTCGACCCCATCCACCGGCTGATCGGTGACAAGCGCCACGCCGGTGTCAAAGAAGTCCTTGCCGTCGGTTGCCTCGGGCTTGGTGCCGTCTGCGGCCCAAGCGGCAATCGCCTCGATCCCTTTGGAGGCCATTAGCAGCGGATATTGCTGCGACGTGGCCCCGATCACCCCGTCTTTGATGTTCTGCACACCAGGGCACCCACCGTCGACCGAGACGATCAGAACGTCGTTCTCTCGCCCGATGGCGCGCAGCGCCTCATAGGCGCCCGCCGCGGCAGGCTCGTTGATCGTGTAGACGACGTTGATCTCGGGATCCTGCGCGAGCAGGTTCTCCATGGCGCGGCGTCCGCCTTCTTCGTTGCCTTGCGTGACGTCATTGCCGACGATCCGTGGATCGTCCTCGTCGCCCCACCGGTCGGGATCGCCCAACTCGATGCCAAAGCCCTGCAGGAAGCCTTGATCGCGCAGAACGCCCACGGTCGGCTGGCTGACCGCCAGATCGAGCATCGCGATCTTGGCATTCTCCGCCTCGTCGCCAAGGGCAGCTGCCGCCCATTGCCCGATCAGCTCTCCGGCAAGAAAGTTGTCGGTCGCAAATGTCATATCCGCCGCATCGATCGGGCTGAGCGGCGTATCGAGCGCAATCACCAGCAGCCCCGCATCCCGCGCCTGCTGCACGGCGGGCACGATCGATGAGGTGTCCGAGGCCGTCAGCAGGATCCCCTTGGCGCCGTTGGCGATACAAGTCTCGATGGCCGCGACCTGCGTCTCGTGATCTCCATCGACCTTGCCCGCATAGGTGCTAAGCGCCACGCCAAGCTCTTCGGCCTTGGCCAGCGCGCCTTCGCGCATCTTGACGAAAAAGGGGTTCGTGTCGGTCTTGGTGATCAGACAGGCCGAAACCTCGTGGCCCTCCGCCTGCGCCATACCTGCAAGCGCCGTCAGGGCAAGCGCCCCGGCAAATAACGTTCTCATGGTAGTCCTCCCTAGCGTTTGACGTATCAAACTCATGCCGCCCTGTTCCGGACGTCCTGACACCTAACCAGATTCCCTAACGCTGCGTAAACACATAAGAGACCGGGCGGGCCGCCCTACGCGACCGCTGGCCAAGGGGGCAGAATTTTCTAGAAAATTCTGAAGACCAAAATCTTCTAGAAGATTTTGCCCGCTCAGATCCGCTCGATCTCGAGATAGCCGACCGATGGGCTGAGCCATTGGCGCGACTTGCGCACAACGCCCTGGGCATCGATCCAGTAATCATTGGTAAAACTGTCGCGCTCGTCCGAACAGCTCTCGGTGATCCGCGCTGTCTGGTACTGGATCTCGTAGATCACGATGGGCTCGCGCACCGGCGTGCTTAGCGTGCAAGTAAAGCGCCGCTGCTCGATCCCGTCCTCGCCTGTCAGATAGTCATGCACCCGCACCGCCTGTCCCGTCGTGCCCAGCGCTTGCCGTACGGCCAGCGTCTCGGCGCCCATCAGATCGCCGCCCAGACCGCGCGTGGATTTCAGGAAGCCCGTCTCGAAGGTTAGGCTGATCCCGTCGCTGGTCACGAAAGTCCGCCCATTCGGCGTCGCGATCAGCTCTCCCATCAGGGCCGAGACGCCCCGCTCTTCGATATAGACGACAATCGCCGTGCCTTCGACAGGCTTCAGGGCCTCGCGCGTCAGACCAGCACGCAGATCGACGGCCTGATTTTGACCTGTCAGCCCCTGAAACAGCGTCGTTCCGACATCGACGAAGAGCGGGCGGTCGTTCGTGCTGCATCCCGACAGGGTCAGCGCGGCCAGACCGGCCGCGACAGAGCGTGCAAATCCTAGCGCCAAAACCGCCCCCAATCCTCTGACAGGTCGGGGTTCTGCCCGCCTTTGACCGTATCGTATAGCCGCCCGCCCACGCGCACCCTCTGACCGCCATCGCGGGTCAGCGAGCTCAGGTTCGTCGACACCGTGCGCCGGGAAGGTGTGCCAAGGAACCAGTCGACCGGGATCGAGATCCGGATCCCCTTGTCGAAGGAGCCTTCACCGAAATCCTCTTCGGTCGCATCGGTCAGCGTGAAGTAGCCCCCGACCCGGAACCCGTTGTCGAATTCCCGGTCGAGCGAGACCGTCGCCCCGGTATCCCCAGCCAGATAGCGGCCCATATCGACCTGTCCCATGAAGCCATTGTCGAAGTCGTAATAGGCGCTCACATGGCCTGTCACGACATCGTAATCCTGAAAGCCGAGGCCCTGCTCGAATTCGCGCTGCTGCACCGCGTTCACCTCGAGGCCCAAGGCAAGGCGGCTGTTGACCGGCGACCAGAGCAGTTCCGAGGAGACACCGCCAAACATCCGTTCCAAATAGCCTGCCGTTACGCGGCCAAAGACCTCCTGGCCCGGCTTGAAATAGTAGGCCAGCGTCAGATCCTTCAGCGTGACCGTGTCGACTTCGTTGTAGAAACCGACATTGGTCCGCACCGGCTCCAGCCCCGAAGCGCGGATAGGATCGCCCTCTTCCAGATTGCCGCCCAGCGATTGGCGGATCGCGCCAGATACGATCAGGTTCGGCCGGATCGCATAGGAGGAGGACAGCTCGACACCGAGTCCCGCGCGCAAGGGCTCGGAGGCATCGAACGCGCTCAGATCAAGATCGGGCGCGATATTCCAGGAAAAGCGTGGGATCTCGTAGACCTCGCGCGGCGCCAGAGCAGGCGCGGCAGCAGCGGGCCCGATCACCGACCGGTCGTAGGAGAGCTGCGTTGCACCAGGCCGGTTCTCCAGCCGCTCCATATCGCTGCGCCGGATCTGCACCGAGGAGACGGGCAGGCCTTTCTCGACCGGCTCGAGGATGAAGAGCTCGTATTCCGGCGGCAAACCGTGGGTCAGGATCCGCGCGATGCGGCCCATGCCTTGCGGATAGGACCGGAAATCGTCGTTGACATAGCGCACGCGCACCTGCCGGTCGCCGAAGACCAGCGAGACCAGCGTCATGCCCTCGCCCTTCATGGCCTGACCGATCTCGCCTGTGATCGTCTCGCGTCCGGCGGCGGTCGAGGGATCTTCCCAGCTTTCGGAGGCCAGCACATCCTGCGTGCGCACCAGAACCGGAAGCGGCGCAATATCCTGCCCGCCCACGGTCTCGCGGCTTTTGGGGTCGAGGATAAGCGTTCCGCTGATCCCCAGCTCTTCACCGTAAAGGTACGACACGCCCAGCTCGAATTCCTTGCGGGGCCGGTAGGTCAACCCGAAATTGACCGGAGAGGACGGCTCGAACGTGCCCAGCGCATCCTCGCGGGCATAGGCATCGCTGGAATACTCAGCCTTGAAGGTCAGCGTATCAGTTAGCTTGACCGACACCCCGCCAAACGGCGCGGCATCCCCGCGAAAAAGCACATCATCGTTGACCGTCCCGCCTTCGCCGAAATCGATCTCGGGCCGCACTTCGAACCGCTCGTCGATCGCGCCCAGCGGGTTCTCGAACCCGCCCTGCGAGCCCAGACGCCCCCAGCCCAGACCGCCGGTGACGGCCACGCGGCCGCCGAAGGTCTTGGTCGCGACCACGTATTCGCCGCTAAGCAGGCCGGTGCCCAGAAAATCCTGCAACCCCACCGCGACGGCAGGCAGATAGCGGCTCTCGTCCAGAACCCGAACCCTCAGATCGAAGCTGCGGTCATAGGTTTCGTCTTCCCCGGGGCCGAAGAACTCGTCGATCCGCGAATAGCGGAAGCTGCCCGAGATGCGCGGCGTCACCTGGAATGTGAAGGTCGTGCGCCGCTGGTCCAGCACCGCGCCATAGGTCAGGCCGATCTCTCCGTCCGGTGCGCTTTGCGCCGTCGGCATCTCGATCAGGCCCGGCGTGCCGTAAAGCGTGTAGGTCGGAACCTGCTCCTGCGCCATGGCCGGAGCTCCGAGGACAAGCGCGAGCGCCGTTGCGGTCAGACCGGGCAGGCGGGAAAAATGGGGCATCGCGGTCTCGGCTCCAGCAAACAGTCAACCCTACCTAGACGGATTGTCCGAGCAATGGAAAGCCCGACCTCCGGCGGCCTCCTGCCGATTGTGGCGCGCGCGCCACCGGCCCTGCGCCGTGCGGGTAGGGGATACCCGACTGGCGCGCGCCCGCGCCCTGCGTAGACTGACCCATGTAACGAGTGAGAGGGTGGACCCATGAGGAAGATGACGCTGAAGACCGCGGCCGAACTTGCCGCGGCCTCCTACGATCCCGAACATGCGGCAGCGACGCGAGGGCGGATCAAGGTCACGCATGACAGGGACGACGTGCAGGCCTACCTGACGGACGACAATGTCCTGCTGATCCCGGGCAGCAACTCCGTTGCCGATTACCTCAAGTACAATCTGCGGATGATGCGGCTCTTTCACCGCCAGCTTCGGGTGCAGATCCCGGGAACCGCGCCGGGGGCAAGCGGGGCAATCTGGCATCAGGGATTTCTGGCCCATGCCAAATCGATCTACGACAAATTCGACGGCCAGCAACCCGACTTCATCATCGGCCATTCGCTCGGCGGCGCATCCGCCCAGATCCTATCGATGAGCTGGAACATCCCCGCCGTCGCCTTCGCCGCGCCCCGGCCCCTGCGCAGCGCGGTGCCCGTCCCGAACGAGGGCAAATGCCTGACCGTTTGCGACAGCCGCGACTGGGTGACGGACCTGCCGCCCGGGCGCTTCCGGCATCTGCATCAGGCCCAGCGGCTGAACCTCTCGGGCGGCTACGCCTTCCAGCACCCGATGAAGCACTACAAGATGCTGATCGACCCCGGCATCCGCGCCCGCGCCCTGCCGATGGTGTGGCCGATCATCGGCTAAGGTTCCCGCGCTGTCCCTTGCGGATCCCGATGCTGTCGCGCAGGCTCGCGCCGAACCGGACAGGAGCCAAAGCGATGACCTACACCCTCTACGGCACCGCCAAGAGCAGGGCGATGCGCGTCATCTGGTGCCTGAACGAGCTGGATCAGCCGTTCGACCATATCCCCTGCGGCCCCCGCGCCAAGGAGATCCAGGCCCTGACCCCGTCCGGCAAGATCCCCGTCCTTCAGGTGGACGAGACGACCCTCACCGACTCCACCGCCATCCTCAGCTTCCTCGCCGACCGGCATGGCGCTCTGACCCATCCGCCCGGCACGACCGAGCGGGCACAGCAGGACGCCCATATGCTCTTCGTCCTCGACGAGGTCGAAAGCCTCCTCTGGACCGCCGCCCGTCACACCTTCGCCCTGCCGGAGGATCTGCGTGTGCCCCAGATCAAGGACAGCCTGCGCGCCGAATGGCCGACCAGCCTCGCGCGCTTGTCCGAGCGCGTCGGAGACGGCCCCTATCTTTGCGGGGAGACCTTCACCATCGCCGATATCGTCGCAAGTCACTGCCTCGGCTGGGCAAAAATGGCGCGGTTCGACTGGGACGATCCGGTCTTGGCCGCCTATAACGACCGCTGCCGCGCTCGCCCGGCCTTCAAGACGTCCCAGACCGCGCCTTAAGCCACTCCGCCGCGCCCGTCCCGGCCCAGCGGCCCGTCGCCAGACAGCCGGTCAGCAGATAGCCTCCCGTCGGCGCCTCCCAGTCCAGCATCTCGCCTGCGCAAAAGACACCCGGACGCGCCGTCAGCATCAGCCGGTCGTCCAGCACCTCGAACCGCAGGCCGCCCGCGACCGAGATCGCCTCGTCTAGCGGCGCAGGCCCCGCCAACCGCACCGGCAGATCCTTCACCAGTGCCGCGCTCCACCCTTCGGGCGGCCCGCCGAATTCCCGCATCAAGGCCGCCTTCACCGGATCCAGCCGCAGCCCTTTGCGCAGCACCGCAGACCAGGTCTCCTTGCCGCGCCGCACCAGCCGCCGCGCGACCTCTCCCTCCGGCCAATCGGGTTTGAGATCCACATGCAGCGCCGCACCATCCCGCAAGGCGCGGCTCAACGCATAAATCCCGCCGCCTTCGAGGCCGGTCTTCGACACGATCACCTCTCCGCGCGACACCTGATCCTCTGCGCGCCAGGCCACGCCTTTCACCGGCTGGCCAAAGACCCGCGCCATATGCGGCGACCAATCCACGCGGAACCCCATATTCGCGGGCTGAAACGGCGCGACATTGCGCAAGGCCTGCGCCCAGGCGCCGTCGGATCCCAGCCGCGCCCAGCTCGCCCCGCCCATCGCCAGCACCGTGACCTTTGCCTCCACCTGAACCGCGCCGCCCGGCGTCTCGAACACCGACGCCGCGCCCTCGAACCCTGTCCACCTCCATCGCCGCTCCAGCGTCACGCCCCGCGCCTCGAGCCGCGCCAGCCAGGCGCGCAACAGCGGCGAGGCTTTCATCGCCACCGGGAACACCCGTCCCGTCGACCCGGTGAACATCGGCTGCCCCAGCCCCTCGGCCCAGCGCACGACATCCTCGGCCCCGAACGCCTCCAGCATCGGGCGCAACGCCTCACCGCTGGCCGCCACATGGTTCTCGACCGTGCCGTCCCAAGTCAGGTTCAGCCCTGACTTGCCCGCCATCAGGAACTTGCGCGCAGGCGACGGCATCCGGTCGCAGATCACCACAGGGTGGCCAGCGCCCGACAGCACGTCCGCGGCCGCAAGCCCCGCCGGTCCCGCTCCGATCACAAGCGCCTCGATCTGCCTCACCTCTTGCCTCCTGCCTGCCGCGCCGTAGCTCTGCCTGTCATGACCGACGATCCGATCTGCCCTCTTTGCCTCCGCCCGATCCCGCCCGAGGCGCGCTCCTCGCTCCACCACCTGATCCCCAAACTGAAAGGAGGCAAGGGCGGCCCCGTCGTGCGCATGCACCACATCTGCCATGTGGAGATCCACAAGACCCTGACCGAAGCCGAGCTTGCCCGCGACTACGACACCCCCGAAAAGCTGCGCGCCCATCCCCGGCTGGCCAAATTCGCCACCTGGATCGCCAAGCGCCCGCCGACCTTTCATTCGAAATCCGTCGGCCCGCAAAGAAAACGCTGATACCACTCCAGCATTAACCTTAATTTCAGCTTTAACAGTCAGTTAGAGGGACATGAGACCTCTATTCCCCTCCGATAACGGCGCCGTTTGCCTCGCTTGCGAGCTGACTTGCGCGCTCCTGACGATCCTGCCCAGCACGCTGGCCCTTCTCGTGGTCGCTTTGCTCTAGGCGTTCCGGATCATCCGCCCGATCGCGGCGATCCGCTCAGGCTCCGCCGCCAAGGCCGCCGCGCATAGCCCGCGCGCGGCCTCCACGACATCCTCCTCGATCCGGTCGATCAACCCGAACCGCAGTGCCTCCTCGGCCTCAATTTTCTGCGCTGCCATCAAAATCAGCGCCGCCCGCGCCGGTCCGACCAACCGCACCAGCCGCCCGGGATCCGACGGCTGCGGCAAAACGCCCATCCGCATCACCGGATAGAAAAACCGCGCGCCGGGCACCGCGATCCGGATATCGCAGGCCACCGCCATCCCAAACGCTCCGCCTGCGAGCGTCCCATTCACCGCCGCCACGCTCAGCCCGCCAAATGCAGCAATGGCGCCCGAGGCCTCTTCCCAGGCCGGATCCGTCGCAAGCCCGGTCTTCACCTCGTCCAGATCCGCCCCGGCGGAAAAGACCCGCCCCTCGCCTGTGAGGATCAGCGCCCGCGCGTCTCTGGCCCCTCGCACCGCTTCCGCAACCTCGCGCAGCATGTCGCTGGTCAGCGCATTCGCCTTGTCCGGTCGATCCAGCACGATCCGGACCAGCGCCCCCTCGCGCTCGACACGGATCACACCAGACCGATCCGCGCCCGGACCCCTTCGTCCCTGAGCGAGATCTCCTCGCCCACATACCCGTCCGCATCGGCCGAACACATCCAGACCAGCGCCTTGGCCGGCCACTCCGCCGGGATGTGATCCGACCAGTCGAGCTGGCTCACCGGGTTGATCCCGCTCGCCTTGATCTCGCGCTGCATCTCGGTCGCGACCGTCCCCGGCGACAGGCCCATCGCCCGGACCCCACCGTCCCGGCCCTCCTTGTCGGCGCAGCGGGTCAGCATCGCCGCCCCCGCCTTGGACGCGCAGTAATGCGACCACGCCTCGACCGGCCCATGCGCCGCGCCAGAGGATACCGTCAGGATCGTCCCGCCGCCCTGACCCAGCATCACCGGCATCGCCGCGCGCATCCCGTGAAAGACGCCCTTGAGGTTGATGTCGATCACCCGCCCCCACTCCTCCGGATCGGCCTCGGCCAGATGAGCGATCGGCTCGATCACGCCCGCATTGCCGATCAGCACGTCAAGCGATCCGAAGGTCTCCACTGTCTGCGCCACCGCCGCCTCGACTTCCCAGTAGCGGCTGACATCGCAGGGGATCGCAATGGCCGCCTCGCCGATTTCACCGGCAATCTCCCCGATCTCGGACCTGCTGCGCGCCAGCAAGGCCACCCGCGCGCCCGCCTCCGCAAAAGCCCGCGCCGCCGCCGCACCGATCCCGCGGCTCGCGCCCGTGATCAGAACCGCCTTGCCCTCCAGCCCGGTCTTCAGGTTTTCCACCATTTCACTTCCCCTCTTGCTCCTGATACGGAAACATCCCAGATGCTATGAATAAGAAATCAGACATCGCTCCCGTCCAGGGGGCAACCGGATATTTCCAGACGAAAGGATTATACGATGACATCCAGGTCTTTTGCGCGCGCCAGTACCGCCGTGCTGGCCCTCTTGGCCGCAGAGACAGCCTATGCCGACGTGACCGCATCTCAGGTATGGGACCGCGTTCAGCAAGCGCTCGATATCTACGGTGAGGACGCGATCACGATCGGCTCCGAAGAGACATCGGGCGACACGCTCACCGTCTCCGATCTCGCGATGCGGATCGAAGACGAGACCGGCATGGTCACCACGATCGAGATCGACAGCGTCACCTTCACCGAACAGGGCGACGGCACGGTCGAGGTTGTCTACCCCGCGAGCATGCCCTTCACTGTCACCGGAGAGAGCAACGATGGTGAGCCCTTCACCGTTGGACTAGCAATCGTTCTGGACGGCATGGATGTCGTCGCCAGCGGATCACCAGAAGACTTGGTCTTCGACTATACCGGCGACCGCTACGCGATCGAGCTTGTCTCGATCGAGGGCAGCGGAGAGATCCCCGACATGGACGCGATGATCGAGCTGACCGGGATCGAAGGCAGCTCGAACGTGACCGAAGAAAGCGGCCAGTCTGTCGCCTATGACCTGTCCGCAGATGCGATGGCGTTCAACTTCGACATGCCCAGCCCCGAGGTCGAGGGCGAGTTCATCCGCGCCAACGGCACAATCGACGGCGTCGCGATCACCTCCAACTCGGTCCTTCCGGACGGCGTCGACCTGTCAGACCCGGCCCAGATCTACCAGGAAGGTGTCTCGGCCACGGGCGGCTACACGACCGGTCAGGCCAACTACGTCGTCGACGTTCTCGTCGACGGTCAGGCATTCAACGGCACGATGAGCTCCGATGGCGGCCAGACCGATGTCAATATCGTCGACGGCGCATTCGCCTATTCCGGAAACGTCTCGAACCTGCAGGTCAATGCAGCTGGCGACGCGGTCCCCTTCCCGATCGAGGTCGGAATGGAGCAATACGCCTTCGGCATGACCGCGCCGGTTATCGCAACCGAAGATGCAAGGGATATCGGTCTTCTGCTCAACTTCGAGAACCTGACGATGAGCGACATGATCTGGCAGATCTTCGATCCGGGCGAGGTCCTGCCCCGCGATCCGATCACCGTCCTCATGGATCTCACCGGTCAGGCGCGCATGACGACCGATCTGGTCGATCCCGAAGCGATGGAAAACCTCGCGGGCCCTCCCGGAGAGCTTGAGGCACTGACGCTCAACGGTCTGCGCATCTCCGCCGCAGGCGCCGAGGTGACGGGCGAGGGTGCCTTTACCTTCGACAACGAAAACCCCGCCCCCCAGTTCGGCGGCATGCCGCAGCCGACAGGTGAGGTCACCTTCGATCTGTCCGGGATCAACACCCTGATGGACAACCTCGTGCAGATGGGCATCGTCCCCGAAGAGCAGCTGATGGGCCCCCGCATGATGATGGGCATGTTCACCACGCCGACCGGCGAGGACAGCATGACCTCCACCATCGAAATCAACGAGGAAGGCCACGTCTTGGCCAACGGCCAGCGCATCCAATAAGCGCCGGACCCCCGAAAACAGCAAGGCCGCCGCGGGACCCCCGGGGCGGCCTTTTTCTCGCCTTCTGGAAGCCTGCCCCTCTTCAACGGGCTCGCGCGAGCCGATCTTTTTCAGATCGCGATATGCCCCCCGCCAAGATCCCGAATTCTCAGGTCTTGAGAAATCCCGATGCAAGCGAGGTGAAAGCCTCAACCGCCTTCGGCAGCGTTTCCTCCGGCTCTTCGCTGGCGGCGACCCACAAGGCTGCATTCAGGGCCGCACCGCTCAGCAACCGCGCAGTCGCCTCGACATCGATCGGTTTTAAAACGCCCGTCTCCATCAGATCGCTGACGACCCGGCGGGTCTCCTCAAGACAGGCGCTCTGGCTGGGCCATTGCGAGGGATCGCCAAGAACGGCAGGTCCGTCCAGCAGGACGATCCGCTGTATCTCCGGATCCAGCGCCAGTTCGATATAGGCCAGACCTTCCGCAAGGAACGACCCCCAAGGATCATCGACCGTCGCGCCAACCTGCTGGGCCTTCATCGCCATCTCGCCATCGACCTGTGCGACAACGGCGGCCATGAGCCCCTTTTTGTCACCGAAGTTGTGGTAAAGCGCCCCCCGCGTCACCCCCGCTGCTGCCGTAAGGGCATCCATCGACGCGGCCGCATAGCCCTCGGCCGCGAACGCCCGGCGCGCCGCTGCGATCAGTTTGGCCCGTGTTTCTTCCATTCCTTTGGCGCGGCTCGCGGTAGCCATCTCTCGCTCCAGTACCTGATCCCGATCGAACCGTGTTGACATACGGGTCGTATATGAAATACCCACATACGAACCGTATGTCAGCTGATCCTGATCCTGTGAAGGGTCATGTGGCCAAATCCAAAGGAACTCAACATGAGCAAACCAGAACCGGTCTTTCCGGCCGACCGTCACGCCCTGTACGAACTGCATGGCTATTCCGCTGCGATCCGGTCCGATGATCTCCTCTTCGTTTCGGGTCAGGTCGGAAGTCGCGCCGATGGCAGCCCCGATCCCGACTTCGAAAACCAGGTCCGGCAGGCTTTCTCCAATCTGGTTTCGACCCTTGATGCCGCTGGCTGCACCTTGGGGGATATCGTTGACGTGACCACGTTCCACACCGATCCGGAAAAACAGTTCGAAACGATCATGGGTGTAAAAAACGACTTCTTCCCCAAAGCGCCTTATCCGAACTGGACGGCGCTCGGCGTCACATGGCTCTCGGGCTTTGACTTCGAGATCAAGGTCATCGCCCGCATTCCGGACCGGAAGACGTAGGGCCGCTCGCTCTACCCCGCATGACGATGACCGAGTGACGTCCGATCGTCACAAGGACCCGCTCTGCGGGGTAGGGCCCACGTCTCCTCGGCCAAAATAGGCATTGGTGCCAAAAGCAAAACAATCCGCCCTCACGACGCATCTTGTTGCCGCCTGTTGCGCGCGAGGGACCCGCACGCTGCATTAATGACGCCAGCGCATCCAATTCCACCGACCAGATACCGACGCAATACCGACCGGATACCGAAACGCCAATTCCGGCAAGAACGCGAAATTTATCAATGAGTCGCAGAGAATAAAGCTGGTCCGCCAATCGGGTCTTAAGCATTCCCTGAAGACCTGCGGCGACGCTTCGCTTGCGGCGGCCGGCCCATCGTCCTACCTCCTTTGAAACCGTCGAAAGGGGCCGGATATGCTGATCGTTCTCTCACCCGCAAAGTCGCTCGATTGGGAGACGTCTCAAGGTCCGATGACCACCCCCGACTTTGCCGAAGACGCGCTTCGGCTGGCCAAGACCGCCCGGCAGTTGACGCTCAAAGATCTGAAATCCCTGATGAAAGTCAGCGACGACCTCGCGCGTCTGAACCGCGACCGCTTCCGCGCCTTCTCGGCCGATCCCGATCCGGACGACCTGCGCCCCGCCGCTTTGGCCTTCAACGGCGACACCTATCAGGGTCTCTGGGCCAAGGATTTCTCCGACGCCGACTGGGCCGAAGCAGACCGCCGCTTGCGCATTCTCTCCGGCCTCTACGGCCTTCTGAAACCCCGCGACGGCATCCAGCCCTACCGCCTCGAGATGGGCTCGCGCCTCAAGACCCGCCGCGGCACATCTCTTTATGACTATTGGGGCGACGACATCTCCAAGGCACTGAAGTCACAGGCAAAAGAGCAGGGCACTGATATCCTCCTCAACTGCGCCAGTCAGGAATATTTCGGAGCCGTCGCACCCAAATCGCTCAAGCTCCGGGTCATCACCCCGACCTTCCTCGAAGACAGGGACGGCACGGCAAAAACCATCAGCTTCTTCGCCAAACGCGCACGCGGCGCCCTTGCCCGTCACGTCATTCAGAACCGCCTTACCAGGCCCGAAGATCTGGCCAGCTTCGAGGCGATGGGCTATCGCTATGATCCCGCGTCGTCCCCGGAAAAACCCGTCTTCTCAAGGCCCTACCAAGCCGCCGCCTAGACCCGCTCGATCGCCAGCGCGATCCCCTGACCGCCGCCAATACACATCGTCATCAGCGCCTTGGAGCCTTGGGTCCGCTCCAGCTCGTAAAGGGCCTTCACGGTGATGATCGCGCCCGTCGCGCCCACCGGATGACCGAGCGCAATCGCCCCGCCGTTGGGGTTCACCTTCTCGGGGTCGAACTCTAGTGCCCGGCTCACCGCAAGCGCTTGAGATGCGAAGGCTTCGTTCGATTCAATCACATCAAAATCACCTACCGACAGCCCTGTCCGTTCGAGCAAATTCTGCACCGCCGGAATGGGTCCCACGCCCATCACCTCGGGCCGCACGCCCGCATGCGCATAGCCCAGAATGCGCGCCCTCGGCGTGGCACCCTCCAGCGCATCCTCCCGTGCCAGAACTACCGCCGCAGCCCCGTCGTTGATGCCCGATGCGTTGCCCGCAGTGACGCTTCCATCCTTCTGGAACACAGGCCTCAGCCCCGCGAGCTTCTCGGCTGACGTCTCCTTGGGATGCTCGTCCGTATCGAAAACCGTCGTCCCACGCCGTCCTGCAATCTCAACCGGAACGATCTGTTCGGCGAACCGCCCGTCGGCCATTGCCGCCGCTGCGCGCGTCTGGCTTTCCAGCGCGAAAGCATCCTGATCCTCGCGGCTAACCCCATGCTCTGACGCGACATTCTCGGCCGTCACGCCCATATGACCGGTTCCGAACGGACAGTTGAGCGCGCCCAGCATCATATCCTGCGCACCCACATCGCCCATCTTCTGACCCCATCGCGCGGCGGGCAGGATGTAGGGCGACCGGCTCATGCATTCCGCTCCGCCGGCCAGTGCCACATCGGCATCGGCCAGCTGAAGCGCCTGCACCATCGACACGATCGCCTGAAGCCCTGACCCGCACAGCCGGTTCACGTTCATCGCAGGCACCGTCTCCGGGATCCCAGCATCCATGGCCGCGATCCGGCTGACATACATATCGCGTGGTTCGGTATTGATCACATGCCCAAAGGCCACCTGCCCTATCCGGTCCGGAGAGACCCCCGACCGCTCCATCGCAGCCTTAGCCGCCGTCGCGCCGAGGGTCGAAGGCGGCACCGCGGCAAGGCCCCCGCCGAAGCTTCCAATCGCCGTTCGCGCCCCGCCCAGAATGAAGATATCGGTCATGGCACATTCTCCTCGTTGCCGCCCAAGCTCAGTCAATCCCGGGGTGGGAGGATCCGCAACAGCGGGCGGGTCATGACGCTGGGTCGTATCAGCTGCCGGGCTGCCAGATCGGCACGGTCGAGATCGACATCTTGGCCGAGCCTTCCGTCAACTCGCGCGCATGCGCCAGATACACCAGTGTCCGGTTGCTCTCGTCATAGATCCGCTTGATCCGAAGGGATTTGAGGATGATCGACCGACGCTCGCGAAAGACCTCCTCGCCGCCTTCGCTGCGGTCGATATCTTCCAGATTGGCAGGATCGATCGGCCCGGTTTGGCGACATGCAATAGAGGCGTTCGACGGGTCCTCAAACCAGTTGCCCTGGCTCAAACGGTCCAGCACACTCCGATCGAAATAGGCGATGTGGCAGACCACACCGGGCACCTCGGGATCGGCGATCGCTTCGATCACGATGTCATTTCCGACCCAGTCAACGCCAACTTTGCCCACCTCTTCGGCAAGGGCGGCGGTCGACCAAATGATCAGGTTCAGGCTCAGGCTCAGGAGGATGCGTGTCATAGTCGCACAACAAGGCATTCAGCCTACGGGTTCCGGTCCTTTAGGTGGGTTTCTTGCCCAAGCGGCCCTAGGTAGCGGCGTTGAAGATGCAATCCGGATCACAGAATGCTGCTAGACGTCGAGAACGTGACGAAGACCTTCGGCGCTGCTGAAGAGCGGATCGAAGTCCTGCGCGGCGTGTCCCTTAGCCTCGATGCGGGCGAAACCCTTGCGCTCACGGGCGAATCCGGCAGCGGCAAGTCGACGCTTCTGCATCTGATCGGCGGGCTCGATCATCCCGATAGCGGGTCGATCCGGCTCGATGGGACCGAGGTGACGACGCTCGATGATGCAGGCCGCGCCCGCCTGCGCCGCGATCAAGTCGGCGTTGTCTTCCAGCAGTTCAACCTGATCCCCAGCCTGCGCGTCGCGGACAATATCTCGTTTCAGGCGCGGCTCGCCGGACGCTCGGACCCGGATTGGAACGCGACCCTCGCCGGGCGCCTTGGCCTATCGAGCCAGCTTTCGAAATACCCCGAGCAGCTCTCCGGCGGCCAACAGCAGCGCGTCGCCATCGGCCGGACGCTTGCGGCCAAGCCCCCCCTGATCCTCGCGGACGAGCCCACGGGTAACCTTGACGAGGCGACTGCCGATGCGGTGCTCGATGCTATGTTGACGCTGGTGCGCGAGACCCGCTCGGCGCTTCTGATCGTCACCCATTCGGGCCATGTCGCCGCGCGGATGGATCGCCAGATCCATCTTGCCAAAGGACGCATCGCCTCATGATGCGCGCGGGGCTTCAGGCGCTCCTGTCGCATTGGACGCGCAATCCGCTGCAGCTTTTCACCCTGCTCGCAGGGCTGGCGCTTGCGACGGCGCTCTGGTCGGGCGTGCAGGCCATCAATGCCGAGGCCCGGGCTAGCTACGATGCCGCCGCGCAGACGCTGGGAGAGGCGCGCTATGCCCAGCTGCGCCGCGCGGACGGCAGCCCGATCCCCCAGCAGACCTATATCGACCTGCGCCGCGCGGGCTGGCTTGTCAGTCCCGTGCTCGAAGGCCGGGCGCAGATCGGCGCAGTCGATCTCAGGATTGCCGGGATCGATCCTCTGACCGCCCCGCCGGGCGTCGGCACCATCGCGCTGACGAACGGAGAGATCGGAGACTTCCTGACCGGAGCCGGACAGCTCTTTGCCACGCCAGATACCATCGCCCGCATCGGCGAGACCCCGGATCTGACCTTCCTGCCGACGGACGGCGTCGCACCGGATCTGGCCATCACCGATATCGGCATCGCTCAGTCCCTGCTGAATGCCGAAGGAGAGATCACCCGCCTCGTCGTGATCCCCGCGCAACCTCTGGGCCGTCCGCCGCTCGAGCAGATCGCGCCGGATCTGGTGCTGACGGCGCCGCAGAACGATACCGACATGGCGCAGCTCACAGACAGCTTTCACCTCAATCTCACCGCCTTTGGCCTTCTGTCCTTTGCGGTCGGCATTTTCATCGTCAACGGCGCCATCGGGCTGGCTTTCGAGCAACGGCGCCAGATGTTCCGCACGCTGCGCGCGACAGGTTTACCTTTGCGAAACCTCATCGGGCTACTTGCGGCAGAGTTGATCCTGTTCGCACTCGTCGCCGGAACGATCGGCATGGCGTTGGGATACCTCATCGCGGCGGCGCTTCTTCCGGATGTCGCCGCCACGTTGCGCGGCCTTTACGGCGCGGATATCGCGGGCACGTTAACGTTTCGCGGCGGCTGGTTCGTCTCTGGCCTAGTGATCGCGCTAGGCGGCACGGCTTTGGCCTCTATCGGCGCGATGTCGAAACTGGCCCGCCTACCGATCCTGGCAGCGGGGCAGGGGCGCGCTTGGGCGATGGTCTCCTCCGCCCGGCTTCGGATCCAGGCCATTGTATCGGTCGCGCTTCTGCTCGCCGCCGCCGGGATCGCCGCCTTCGGCTCGGGCCTGATCGCGGGATTCTCCCTTCTCGGAGCGCTGCTTATTGGCGGGGCGCTGGCGCTGCCGGTGATCCTCGATCTGCTCCTGTCGGTGGGCGAGCGGATTGCCAAAAGCGTCACAGCGCAGTGGTTCTGGGCGGATACGCGACAGCAGCTCCCGGGCCTCTCGCTCGCCCTGATGGCTCTGCTTCTGGCGATGGCCGCCAATATCGGCGTCTCGACGATGGTCTCCAGCTTCCGGCTCACCTTCATCGGCTTTCTCGACCAGCGCCTCGCCTCCGAGATCTATGTCAGCACCGAAACCGCCGAAGGGGGCCGTCTGCTCGAGGAGTTCGCGACAGAGCATGCCGATGCCGTCCTTCCAATCCTCTCCGCTGAGACCGATCTCGCGGGTCTGCCCGGCACCGTTTTCGGCGCGCGCGATCATGCGACCTACCGGGACAACTGGACCTTCCTGTCCAGCACCGCGACCCCGTGGGAAGCCGTCCATGCCGGAACTGGGATCCTCCTCAACGAACAGACGGCCCGCAAGCGCGAGCTTTCCGTTGGCGATCCGTTAACCATCGGCGAGGCGACCTTCCCCATCACCGGCATCTACGGCGACTACGGCAACCCCACCGGTCAGGCGATCCTGAGCGAAGAGACCTTCCGCGATCTCTTCCCCGAGGCAGAGGCGACCCGGTTCGGTCTCAGAACCTCCGACCCCGAGGCGCTGCAAGAGACGCTGATCTATGATTTTGGGCTCGATGCCAGCGCCATCATCGATCAGGCGGGGATCAAGGCCATCTCCCTCGACGTCTTCGAACGCACTTTCTCTGTCACGACTGCCCTCAACATCCTGACGCTCGCCGTCGCGGGCTTTGCCATCCTGATGAGCCTTCTGACCCTGGCCGGTATGCGTCTGCCGCAGCTCGCCCCCGTCTGGGCGCAAGGCCTCACCCGCCGCGCTCTGGGCCGGTACGAACTGATCCGCGCGCTCCTTCTTGCCGCACTGACGACGCTCGTCGCCATCCCGCTCGGCATTGTCCTCGCCTGGGCACTGCTGGCCATCGTGAACGTGGAGGCATTCGGGTGGAAACTCCCAATGTACCTCTTCCCGCTTCTCTATCTCCGCCTCACCCTGCTGGCCTGCCTCGCCGCCGCCCTCGCCGCGCTCTGGCCTGCCCGAAAGCTGGCCCGCACCCCCGCCGCCCATCTTCTCAAGGTGTTTTCCAATGAACGTTAAGGCTCTGGCCGTCGCGATCTGCCTGGCGGCTCCCGCCACCGGTCAGGGGTTCGCAGGCCTCGGAACCGAAGTAGACGGCTTCTCCGTCCCTCAGCCGAACCCGACATTCGACTTCCCTGCTGATCACGGCGCGCATCCCGATTACCGCATCGAATGGTGGTACATCACCGCCAATCTCGACGGCGCTGATGGCGTGGAATACGGGCTGCAATGGACGCTCTTTCGATCTGCTCTCGCTCCGGAGGACGGCACCGGATGGGAGACCCCCCAGCTCTGGATGGGCCATGCCGCGATCACGACGCCCACCGATCACTTCGTTGCCGAACGCCTCGGACGTGGCGGCGTCGGTCAGGCGGGCGTCACCGCCGACCCGTTCGACGCCTGGATCGACGACTGGAGCCTTTCAGGCCCCGATTTCGACACCTTGCGCATGACCGCAGCAGGCGCTGATTTCGCCTATGAAGTAGATCTCACCGCCACCGGCCCCCTCGTCTTTCAGGGCGATCGCGGCTTCTCCGTCAAATCCTCCGAAGGGCAGGCGAGCTACTATTACTCACAGCCGTTCTTCGAGGTCGCAGGCACGCTGACCCTCCCTGAAGGCGAGGTTGCCGTCACCGGCTCCGCATGGCTCGACCGCGAATGGTCGTCCCAGCCGCTTGGAGGGGATCAGACCGGTTGGGACTGGTTCTCGCTCTCTTTCGATACGGGCGAAAGGATGATGGGCTTCCTGCTGCACGAAGGCGAGGACACGTCCTATACCTCCGCCACATGGATCGAACCGGATGGAAGCGCCACGCCCTACCCGAACGGAGCCTTCGCAGCGGAACCGCTCACCATCACAGATGTCGGTGGCAGGGACGTTCCGACGCAGTGGCAGGTCCGCCTGCCCGACAGGGGCGTCGACGTGACGGTTACCGCGATGAACCCGCAGGCCTGGATGGAGACGAGCGTTCCCTATTGGGAAGGTCCCGTCCACATCGAAGGCAGCCATACCGGGCGCGGCTATCTGGAGATGACGGGCTATGAGTGACTGGTTTGAAACGCTGGAGGGGACGCTGGATCAAATCTGGTCGCGCCTGTCGCGCGGCGTCGCCGACCGCCGCGCTCCAGCGCGCCAACCGACCTTCGCAACCGTCTCTCCCAGCGGCTGGCTCGAGGCGCGCACTGTCGTTCTGCGCCGCGCCGACCGTCAGGCGGCAGAGCTGGACGTCTATACCGATATTTCCTCGGACAAGATCAAAAGCCTGACTGCCACCCCCCGCGCCGCGCTCCATATCTGGGAGCCGAAGCCTCGTCTTCAGATCCGCCTGCAGGCCGATGTCGCGATCCTTCAGGACGCAGAGGCAGCCGGTATCTGGTCGAACTTGCCTCCCGAGGCCCGCCTCAGCTACGGCAGCACCCCGTCCCCCGGCACGCAGATCGAGACAAGCCTCGCCTACGTCAAGGACCCGGACCCGGCGCAATTCGCGATCCTGCGGTGCAGCCTCATCTCCATCGACGCGGTCCACCTCGGCGACGACCATCGCCGGGCCGCCTTCACACGCAAGCAAGACTGGACAGGTCAATGGCTCGCCCCCTGATCGCAACGTGAGTTTCCGCCGGGCGATCAACCCGTTAGACCGGGCCATATGATAGCGACCACGCCTCTGTCCCGCGAACTAATCCTAATCGGTGGCGGCCACACCCACGCGCTGGTGCTGCGCAAATGGGGGATGAACCCGCTTCCCGGGGCGCGTGTCACGCTCATCAATCCGGGCCCGACCGCACCCTATACCGGCATGCTCCCGGGCTTTGTCGCGGGGCATTACACCCGCGACGAGCTTGATATCGACCTTGTCCGCCTCGCCCGCTTCGCCGGGGCGCGGTTGATCCTCGGCAAGGCCAGCGCAATAGACCCCGACGCCCGCACTGTCACGGTAAAGGACAGGGTGCTGCCCTTCGATGTCTTGTCCGTCGATATCGGCATCACCTCCGACATGCCGGACCTTCCCGGCTTTGCTGAACACGGTATCCCCGCCAAGCCTTTGGGACGCTTCGCCTCTGCCTGGGAGGTGTATCGCGACGGCGGCAACCCGGCCGGTTTCGCCGTGATCGGCGGCGGCGTTGCCGGTGTGGAGCTGGCGATGGCCATGCATCACGCGCTTCGGGAAAGAGGCCGCGACGTGCAGGCGACGGTCATCGATGCAGGCCAAGCGCTTTCCGGAACCGGTTCCCGCGCGCGGTCAAAGCTGCTGTCATACCTGGAGGCCCGCGATATCGCGCTGATCGAAGACACGGAGGTGGAGGAGATCACCGACACTGCCGTCCGGCTGACAAACGGTCAGCAGATCCCCTCGACCTTCACCACCGGCGCCGCCGGGGCGCGCCCGTACGGCTGGCTTGCCGAGACGGGCCTCAACCTCACCGACGGCTATCTCACCGTGAACCGGTATCTCGAAACGGCGCATGACGGCATCTTCGCCGTCGGCGACTGCGCCCATCTCAGCCACGCCCCGCGTCCTAAGGCCGGTGTCTTCGCCGTCCGCGAAGCGCCCATCCTCTTCGATAACCTTGTCGCCCGCCTCAGCGAAGGCACCCTCACGCCCTACAAGCCACAATCCGACTACCTCAAACTCATCTCCCTCGGCGAGAAATCCGCACTCGCCGAGCGATCCGGCCTTGCGCCGTCCGGCAAAGCGCTCTGGCGTCTTAAAGACAAGATCGACCGCGACTTCATGGCCAAGTTCATCGATCTCGAGCCGATGCGCATCGACCCGCCCAAACGCGCCGCCACGGATGCGATTCCGGATGCTCCGCTCTGCGGGGGCTGCGGTGCCAAGGTGGGGCAGGGCGCACTGACCTCCGCCTTGTCAGGCACACCCGGTCCCGACCGAAGCGATATCACGCGGCTCCCCGGCGACGACGCGGCGCTTCTGACCATGGGCTGGACGCGTCAGGTCATCACGACCGATCATTTGCGCGCAGTCACAGAGGACCCGCACCGGATGGCCCGCATCGCCGCCATTCACGCGCTCGGCGATATCTGGGCGATGGGCGCTGCCCCGCAAGCCGCGCTCGCAACGCTCATCCTGCCGCGCATGACGGACAAGCTGCAAAAAGCATGGCTGTCCGAAATCATGGAGGCCGCCGGAGAGGTCTTTGCGGCCGAAGGTGCCGAGATCGTCGGTGGCCACACGACGCTGGGATCCGAGCTGACCATCGGCTTCACCATCACAGGCCTGCTCGACGGCCCGCCCATCACGCTTGCAGGGGCGAAACCCGGCGACGCGCTCATTCTGACCAAGCCCATCGGCAGCGGCGTCCTGTTGGCCGCCGAAATGCAGCTCGCCGCTAAAGGCACCGATATCGCGGCGCTCCTTGACGCCATGGCCCAATCACAAGGGCAGGCCGCAGCGCTCCTAAGAAAGGCTCATGCGATGACCGATGTGACGGGCTTTGGCCTCGCCGGTCATTGCCTCAACATCTGCGAGGCGTCCGGGCTAGCCGCCGAAATCGAGCTTGCAGCCATCCCCGTCTACGACGGAGCGCAGGCGCTCGCCGGTCAAGGCGTCCAGTCGGTGCTCATGCCGACCAATCGTGCCGATGCCGCCTCCCGGATCACGGTCCCGGACGATCCCCGAACCGCGCTTCTCTTCGATCCACAAACGGCAGGCGGCCTGCTTGCAGCCTGTCCAGCCAAGACCGCCGACAAGACCCTCGCAAACCTTCACTCCGCCGGGTTCGATGCCGCGATCGTCGGGCAGTGCATCGAGGGTGCGCCGCACCTGACAGTCCGCTAGTCCAGCAAGGCGGCGATCTGGTCCGCCGCCGCCTCCCGCCCGGCCATGTCGAGCGTCGCGGCTGTCACCACCCCCAAAGATCCCCCGCCCCGTTGCGCGCGCGATTTCGCGTAAGCCGGATCGTAATGCTGATACATCAGCTCCGAGGCGAATCTCCGGAACGCGCCCTCATCGATCCACCCCATCCAGCGCTTGACGATCGCTTTGCCCTGATAGGTTCGAAGCGGCAAAATTCGCTCTTTCAGCTCTTCCGGATCCTCGATCATGTCGGCATAGGCCTCGGTCAGATAGGCCGCCCGCGCCTCCAGTGGAGCTTCCACGGTGATCCGGGGCGCCTTCTTCATCAGCGCCCAAAGCTGTGGCGGCACGATCAGATCCCCGATCTTGCTCGACTCCGCTTCCAGAACCAGCGGCCTGTCAGACGAAACGGTTGACAAGGCCAGTGCCAAGGCGCTCTCGAACGCCTTCTGGCTGGGCTGTCCGCCTGCCATCGCACCCAAAAGCGAGCCGCGATGATGCGCCAGCCCCTCCAGATCGACCACCTGCACCCCGCGCGCACCCAGCCGCTGCAGTAGATCCGTCTTGGCCGTGCCCGTATTGCCGTCGAGCAGCACGACGCGCAGCCCAAGCGGCCTGTCGTAAAGCCGTTCGCTCACCAGCCGCCGGTAACGTTGATACCCGCCTTCAATCGTATCGGTCCGCCAGCCGATCTGCGCCAAGATCGAGCCGAAGGACCCCGACCTCTGCCCCCCGCGCCAGCAATAGACCAAGGGCCGCCACCCGCCGCCCTTCTCCATCAGACGCGTCTCGATATGGGCTGCCGCATTGCGCGCCACCAAAGCCGCCCCGATCTTGCGCGCCAGAAAGGCACTTTCCTGCACATAGATCGTCCCGACACGCGCCCGCTCGTCATCGCTCAGAACCGGCAGGCTGATTGCCCCCGGAACGTGATCCTCCGCAAATTCCGACGGAGAGCGCACGTCGATCACCGTATCGAAGCCGTGCCCGTAAAGATCCGCCAGGGTGCTGAAACTCTGTGCCATCCCTCCCTCTAACCCGTTCCGCTGACTGGGGAAACGGCCCTTGCGCCTTGCCCGTATCGCAAAAGCCGTGCCACGGTCACACCCATGGTAGCGCTAAATGACTTCAACCCCCTCAGCCCGGCAGAAGAGCGGCTCGTCGCGGTAGCCGAACTGCCCGAACGCGCGACGGTCGGCAGCGGCGATCGCCCCAGTGAGGCAACGCCTGAAAACACCGTCCGCGCCGATCTCATCCGTTACCTCCTGCTGGAGGACGAGGCCCTGCACGACAAAGGTCTGCGTCTGCGCGGCGCCTGGATCACCGGACCGCTCGATCTGCAAGGATGCGACATCGCGCGCGATCTGACGCTCAGCCATTGCCACCTGACCGAGGCGATCACGCTGATCAACACGCGCCTGCGCGGCCTTCACCTGTCCGCCTGTTCGCTCAAGGCACTGGCAGCGGACAATGCCAACTTCTCAGGCTCGCTTTACCTGAGATCGGGCACCGAGGTTTTCGGAGAGATCAGCCTCGCAGGCGCCCGGATCGCGGGTGACATGCAGTGTTGCGACGTCACCCTGCGTCCGGGCGAGCAGGATGCCATCTTCGCCCCCTCCCTGCGCGTCGACGGGTCGGTCTTTCTGGGCAATTACCCCTACTCCGAAGGTCTGACCTCGCTTACCGCCGAAGGCACGCTGTTCCTCTCCTCCGCCCGGATCGAGCATGATTGCTTCGTTTCGAACACCGCGATCTCTCTATCGCCAAACGTCATCGATACCGGGGTCTTCGCCCCGACCGAAGAGCATGGCCGCACCATCGCGCTCAGCCTCGCGCGCGCCCAGATCGGCGGGATCCTCTACTTTCAGGACAACCAGATCGGCTCCGGCGGCGTCGTCAATCTGGCCGGGGCCGACGTCCGCCGTCTCAAGGACGAACCGACCGGACCGGGCGCCAACTATCCCATCCGCCTTGATGGTTTCCGCTATACCGACTTCTCCCGCCGGGCCGACCTGTCGCTGAAAGCGCGTCTCGACTGGCTCGAACGTCGCCCCGACGATCTGCCCTTCGTCGCCCAACCCTACGAGCAGTTGGCTCAAGTCCTCACTTCCCTAGGTCACCGCGACGATGCGAGAACCGTCCTGCTGCGCAAGGAGCGTCTCCTGCGTGCCGAAGACCGCCAGCAACTGCGCCGCGAGAAAGGGATCACGCCGCGTTACCTCGCTTCCGTAATCTCGGACGCAGCGCTCGATCTGACGGTCGCCTACGGATACCGGCCCAGCCGTTCGGTGCTCTTCGCCGTGCTGCTGATCCTTGCCCTCGGCCTCTTTTTCGACGCGACATGGAGAGCGGGCGACATGACGCCCAATTCGGCCCCGATCCTGACCTCCGCCGCCTGGATCGAGGCGACCGAAGCGCATCCCGAAGGCCCCGCGCTCGTCTGGTCGCAACCCGGTGAGGCCGGACAGGACTGGGAAAGCTTCAGCGCCTTCGCCTATGCCGCAGATCTGGTGATCCCGCTGGTCGCCTTCGGACAAGAGGACGCCTGGGCCCCGTCCACCTCTCGCTCGCCTCTGGGCCGGATCGGCTGGTGGCTGCGATGGTTCGCCAAGGGAGCGGGCTGGATCGTGACAGCGCTTGCCGCCGCGGCAGTAACCGGAGTGATCCGGCGGGAGTAGGTTTGTGCTGGGCGGTGAGGGCAGCGTAGCCCGCGCCGGTTACGAGGCATCAAGGTCTGCTATGCTGGCCCCAACGAACGCCGTCCATCGGGCCAGAGCGTAAAGACCGACCCGTCCTCGAACACGGCCGGGACGAGCCGATTGCCATAGCCCGCCCCGGCATCGAGATTGACCCGATTGCCGTAATGCTCGGGCGCATCCAGCGCCGTGTGACCGTGAACGACAAGCCTGCCGTGATCCCGGTCATCCTCCAGCCAACCGTCGCGGATCCAGAGAAGATCGTCTTCCTCCTGCTCGTCCAGCGGAACGCCGGGACGGAGGCCCGCATGGACAAAAAGCAGATCGCCTGCCTCGTGCCAAAGCGGAAGCGTAGAGAGAAAATTCAGATGAGCCTCAGGCACAGCCTCGCGGGCGGCGAGGATCACCTCCTGATCGGACAACTGGCCCCGATCGGTCCACCAGGACATGAACGTCTCGACATCCTTGCCCTGCGGTGACCGAAAGGTCGGAAAATCCGGCCCTCCAACGCCATAAGAGCGCAGCGTGGTGGTCCCTCCAAGCCTCGGGTTCATCCAGCTCAGCCCCGATTTGATACGGTCATCATGCTGAATGCCTTGGGTGACAAAACGCAGGAACATCCGGTCATGATTGCCCATGACGAACCGCCAGTTCCGCCCCTCGGTTTGGCCCGCGATCAACCGCTCCAGCACCCCTTTGCTGTCCGGCCCCCGATCCGTGTAGTCGCCCAGAAAGACAACCTCCGCCTCGGGTCCCCCATCGTCCTCGATCAGCGCCAGCGCACGGTCGAGCTGCTCGGAAAAGCCGTGGATATCGCCGATGGCATAGATGGGTTGGGTCATGGCTGCCTCGGTCGATCCTGCACCCGCCGGTAGCTAACGCGAAGCGTGCCACCGGCGAGGGTTTTCTTGGGTTGCGCCGTCAGACGACGTCGAAGGAGAGCGGTTTGATCTGCCGGAATAGCTCCGTCGCACCCAGCTTTTCCATGACGGGGGCGGGCACCGGATCATCGACATAAAGAAGCGCGATCGCCTCGCCGCCCCGATCCGACCGGCCCAGCGTGAAGTTCGCGATATTCACCCCGTTCTCGCCCATCGTGTGACCCAAAGCGCCGATGATCCCGGGCTCATCATTGTTGGTGGTATAAAGCATATGCCGCCCGATCTCGGCATCGATATTGATGCCCTTGATCTGGATGAACCGCGGCTTGCCGTCCGAAAAGACGGTCCCACCGACGCTGCGCTCGCGCTGCCCGGTGACGACCGTGACCTTGATATAGCCCTCGAAAGCACCGGACTGATCCTGCGTGGTGGTCGAGATCGCGATACCGCGCTCCTTGGCGATGACCGGGGCCGAGACCATGTTCACGTCCGGATTCACCCGCTTCATGATCCCGGCGATAACAGCCGAGGTCAGCGCCTCGAGGTTCATGGCCGAGACCTCTCCATCATAAAGGATATTCACCGCCTCTATGGGCTCGTCGGTCATCTGGCCGGTGAAGTTGCCCAGATGCTCGGCCAACTTCAGCCACGGCCCCATGATCTTGGCTTCCTCGGCGGTCACGGACGGCATGTTCAGCGCATTGGTCACAGCCCCCGTCAGCAGATAATCCGACATCTGCTCGGCCACCTGAAGGGCGACATTTTCCTGCGCCTCTGTGGTGGCTGCTCCCAAATGCGGGGTGACGACGACATTCGGCAAGTTAAAAAGCGGTGACTCGGTTGCCGGCTCGACAGCGAAGACATCAAAGGCGGCACCAGCAACATGGCCGGATTTGAGCGCTTCGGCTAGCGCCTCCTCATCGACCAGCCCACCGCGCGCGCAGTTCACGATCCGAACGCCGGGCTTGAGCTTGGCGATATTCTCGCGGCTCAGGACGTTTCTGGTCTGATCGGTCAGCGGCACATGCAGCGTGATGAAGTCGGAGCGCCCCAGCAGCTCGTCAAGCTCGACCTTTTCGACGCCCATCTTATCGGCCTTTTCCTGGCCGAGGAACGGGTCATAGGCGATGACCTTCATCTTCAGACCCTTCGCGCGATCGCAGACAATCGAGCCGATATTGCCTGCACCTATGACGCCCAGCGTCTTGCCGGTCAGCTCCACGCCCATAAAGCGCGACTTCTCCCATTTGCCCGCATGGGTCGACGCATTGGCTTCGGGGATCTGCCGGGCCACGGCCATCATCATCGAGATCGCGTGTTCAGCCGTGGTGATCATGTTGCCGAAAGGCGTATTCATCACAATGATTCCGGCCTTCGAGGCCGCTTCGCGGTCGACATTGTCGACCCCGATCCCGGCACGTCCGATCACCTTGAGGTTCTTGGCCTTCTCGATCAGCTTCGCGGTCGCCTTGGTGGCCGAACGGATGGCGAGGCCGTCATAGTCGCCGATAATCTCGGCGAGTTTCTCCTTGTCCTTGCCCAGTTCGGGCATGAAATCCACGTCGACGCCGCGATCGCGGAAGATTTGGACGGCGGTTTCGCTAAGCTTGTCGGAGACGAGTACTTTGGGGGACATGATGTCATCCTCATGGAAAGACGGTCCCGCAGGAGGCAGGATTTTCTAGAAAATCCTGAAAGACAAAATCTTCTAGAAGATTTTGCCTCCTGCTGAGACCGTGGAAAAGGGTTAGGCGGCTTGGGCTTGCGCTGAGATCTCGGCGTCGAAGGCCCATTCGATCCAAGGCAAAAGCGCCTCGATATCTGAGGTTTCGACAGTCGCGCCGCACCAGATCCTGAGACCCGGAGGAGCATCGCGATATCCGCCGATATCCAATGCCACGCCTTCGGCCTCGAGCCGTTTGGCAACGGCCTTGGCAAAAGCGGCGCCGTCGGCGATCCTTGGATCGGTGAACTTCAGGCAAACCGAGGTGTTCGACCGGGTCGCGGGATCGGAGGCGAGATTGGCGATCCAATCGCGGCTCTCGCAGAAGTCCCAGACCGCCTGCGCATTCGCATCCGCACGCGCTTTTAGCGCAGGCAGGCCGCCGATGGATTTCGCCCAGGCCAGCGCCTGCAGGTAATCTTCGACGCAGAGCATCGACGGCGTGTTGATCGTCGCGCCTTCGAAGATCCCCTCGATCAGTTTGCCGCCCTTCGTCAGGCGGAAGATCTTGGGCAGCGGCCAAGGCGGGGTGTAACTTTCAAGCCGTTCAACGGCGCGCGGGCTCAGGATCAGCATGCCGTGTGCCGCTTCTCCACCCATGACCTTCTGCCAAGAGAACGTCGTCACATCGAGCTTGTCCCAAGGCAGATCCTGCGCGAAGGCCGCCGAGGTCGCATCGCAGAGCGTCAAGCCCGCGCGGTCCGCCGAGATCACGTCGCCCGACGGGACCTTTACACCCGACGTCGTCCCGTTCCAGGTGAAGCAGACGTCCTTGTCCCAGTCGACTGCTGCCAGATCGACGATCTCGCCATATTCAGCCACGGTCGTTTTGCAATCGAGCTTGAGCTGCTTGACCGCATCCGTCACCCAGCCCGAGCCGAAGCTTTCCCAGGCCAGCATCTCGACTGGTCGCGCGCCCAGCATCGTCCACATCGCCATCTCGTAGGCGCCGGTATCGGAGGCCGGCACGATGCCGATGCGGTACTCGGCGGGCACGCCAAGGATCTCTCGCGTCGTTTCGATCGCCGCCTTCAGCTTGGATTTGCCGATGCTGGCGCGGTGCGAGCGTCCGAGGGGCGCATCGGACAGGCTGTCCAGCGTGAATGTCGGGGGTTTGGCGCAGGGGCCGGAGGAAAAGCGCGGGTTTTCCGGCCGCGCGGTCGGTTGAGTCGTCATCTGAATGGTATCCTTACAGATATGCGCCCTTCGTTGGGGAAGGGTGTCCCGCTGACGGAGGTAGCGGCTCAAGGCCTATCCGGCAACCCGTCATGGGCTGGCTTTTTCGGTTTTATCGGATCGGTATTTCATGGTCCCGACCGGTCCAGGTGGATGGCGGTCGTTGGATTTGCATATTTATGACAAGATGAAGAGACGCCTTGCACATCCTGCCTCTGACCGGCTTCTTGCGGGAAAGAGGAGAGGTGCCCGATGCCCATCATCAATTTGATCGCTGCGCCCGGTGGGCTGGAGCGACCGCTGGTTGAAAACCTGCGCAATGCCTGGGGCGGAGGAGAGGTCGTCTGGCTGTCGGACGCGCAGGCGGCGGAATTCGGCATGCCTGCGACCCCGGATAATCTGGGCCACGTGCGGGCCGAGCTGGATCTTCTGGGGATCGACCTCAATCAAGTCCCCGAGGCCGGTCGCCGCAAGCGGCTTTTGCTGGCCGATATGGATTCGACGATGATCGAGCAGGAATGCATCGACGAGCTGGCCGATGAAGCGGGCGTCGGCGCGCAGGTGGCTGAGATCACAGCGCGGGCCATGAACGGTGAGCTGAACTTCGAGGAGGCGCTCCGCGACCGGGTTGCCCTCCTGAAGGATCTTCAGGCCGATGTGATCGGGCAGGTTCTGGAGAGCCGCATCACCGAGCGGGCCGGCGGGCGCACGCTGGTTGCGACGATGAAGGCGAACGGCGCTTATTCTGCGCTGGTCTCCGGCGGATTCACCGCTTTCGCCTCTTCTGTCGCGGCCAGTCTCGGGTTCGATGAGGCGCGCGCAAATACGCTCGCCGAAAATAGCGGGCGGCTGACCGGAGAGGTTGTTCCTCCGATTCTGGGACGGGACGCGAAGGTCTCTGCCCTGCTGGAGCTGACCGAGCGGCATGGGATCACACCGGGTGATGCCATGGCGATCGGCGATGGGGCCAACGATCTGGGCATGCTGGATCTGGCCGGGATGGGCGTGGCCGTTCATGCAAAGCCTTCCGTGGCGCAGGCCTGCGATCTGCGCATCCATCACGGTGATCTGACCGCCCTTCTGTTTTTGCAGGGCTATGCGGCGTCGGACTTTGCCCCCGGGTGATCAGTGCAGCGGCTTGGCTGCGCGGATATACCCGGTGACGAGATCCCGTCGATTGCGGATCGGCGCATCGAGATAGAGCAAAGCTGCCGGGTCCGCCTGATCCAGAACCCCGAGACGGATCAGCATGGCGGTGATTGCCGCTTCCGCCGCGCGGGTGGCCCCGTCTGTGATCTTCAGCGCGATGCCCAGCTTTTGCTTCGGCAGGATAGCGGTAAAGACGCCTTCGGCGCCGGTCTTGACCGCGACACCCCGCATCGCCCGCATCAGGGCGGTGCAGGCGCGACCTTCCCCGGCGACGAGGTCTGGATGGGCGATCATCGCCTCGACCAGGCGCGCCTGCGCCTTGGCCCTCGCGCCGCTATGCGCGTTGGCACTTGCAAAAACCGCCATCGCGCGCGCAAGACCGCGGACCGTGGTCGCAAAGTTCGGCGCGGAGCACCCGTCGATGGCAAAGCCGGGGCTGGTCTCTCCGGTTGTCTCCTCGAAAGCCTCCAGAATGCGCCGCTGTACCGGATGGTCCGGATCGATATAGTCCGGGCCCGCGCCCATGGCCTGACCGAGGGCGAGAAAGCCCGCATGTTTGCCAGAGCAGTTGTTGTGGATCTGACCCGGCATCCCCGAGCTGCGGATCAGTGCGGTCCGCGCCGCGCGGTCGGCGGGATCTTGCGGACCGCATAGCAGCGCCTCCTCGCTCAGCCCCAGATCGGAGAGCCAGTGCGCGACCCGCTCGGTATGGATTGCCGCCCCCTGATGGGAGGCGCAGGCCAGCGCGAGCCGTTCGGTGGTCAGACCGGAGACGCCTTCCTCCAAGAGAGGAACGGCCTGCAGCATCTTACAGCTTGATCGGGGATAGATCGTCGCTTCCGGATCGCCCCAGCTTTCGACAAGGGATCCGTCGGGCCGGCAGATGGCGATATGGCCCAGATGCACACTCTCGACGCGGTCTCCGCGCCAGATTTCGATCAGTCGCTCCGGCTGTGTCATCGGCTCTCCCTTGCCTCTCGCCCGTTTTTGCTCATCATTCTGCACCGACGGGTCTTTTCGTATCCTGTATTTTCTTGGTAGGACCCACCTGATCAGAACGAAAGGGGGTCCGCCTGTGCAAAAGACAGCCAACAAGGCGCGCGGCACCACCCGGCACAAGGGCAGCATGGAGACTGACAGATGAAGATCGCAACGATCCTGACGGGGTTAACGATGACGATGGTGGCCGGATCGCTGGCCGCGCAGGACACCGCCGAATCCGAAAACCGGGTGTCGGCCAATACCGACTGGAGCGTGTTCGAGGATAACGAGCCGCGCGAATGCTGGGCGGTCTCGGCGCCGAAGGAAACGGTGAATACGCGCGACGGAAACGTCGTCGAGGTGCGCCGCGGCGATATCCTGCTGATGGTGTTTAACCGGCCGGCCCAGAACGTGACCGGGCAGCTGGCCTTTACCGGCGGCTATCCTTTCGCGGGCGGCTCGACTGTGACGCTCGATATCGGCGGGACGGAGTTCGAGCTCTTTACCGAAGGCGAATGGGCCTGGCCGACAACGCCGGAAGAGGATGCGCAGATCATCGCCGCGCTCAAGCGCGGATCGCAGGCGGTGCTGACCGCCCGGTCCGGACGCGGCACGCAGACCCAGGACACGTTTTCCCTTCTTGGATTTACGGCCGCCGTGGACGACGCGACCGCCCGCTGCACCGGCTGACCGGACAGGACCGGGGGCCAGCCCCCGGACCCCCGGGATATTTGACAGGCAAAGACGGTTGGGACTTTGCCCTATTGTCCTTATATAAGCGCGATTCCCGATGGAGAGCGCCATGGCCGATGCGCCGATCACCCAAGATGTTCTGACGATCCCCCGCAAGCTGCCGGAGGGGCCTCAGAACCTTGTGGGTCTGACACGGAACGCCCTGCGCGAGACTTTGATCGAGGCGGGGACACCCGAAAAGCAGGCCCGCATGCGCGCGGGGCAAATCTGGCAGTGGATTTACGCCAAGGGCGCGCGTGACTTTGACGCGATGACCAACCTCGCCAAGCCCTATCGCGCCATGCTGGCCGAGCGGTTCGTCATCGCCGTCCCCGAAGTGACCAAGCGGGACGTCAGTGCCGACGGCACCCGCAAATACCTTGTCCGCATCGCGGGCGGTCACGAGGTTGAGGTCGTCTACATCCCCGAGGAGGGGCGCGGCACGCTTTGCATTTCCTCGCAGGTCGGCTGCACGCTGACCTGTTCGTTCTGCCATACCGGCACGCAAAAGCTGGTCCGCAACCTGACCGCCGGAGAGATCATCGGCCAAGTCATGGTCGCCCGGGACGATCTGGGCGAATGGCCCGAACCCGGCGCCCCTAAGGACGAGACGCGGCTGTTGTCGAATATAGTCCTGATGGGCATGGGCGAGCCGCTCTATAATTTCGAGGCGGTACGCGATGCGATGAAGATCGCGATGGACCCTGAAGGGATCTCCCTGTCGCGCCGCCGTATCACGCTGTCGACCTCGGGCGTTGTGCCCGAGATCGCCCGCACCGCGGATGAGATCGGCTGCATGCTGGCCGTCAGCTTTCACGCCACCACCGACGAGGTGCGCGACAAGCTGGTCCCGATCAACAAGCGCTGGCCGATTGCCGATCTTCTCGATGCCCTGCACGCCTATCCCAAGGCCAGCAATTCCGAGCGGATCACCTTCGAATATGTCATGCTCGACGGAATCAACGACAGTGACGAGGATGCGCGCCGTCTGATTAAGCTGATCAAGGGCATTCCGGCCAAGATCAATCTGATTCCATTCAACGAATGGCCCGGTGCACCTTACAAGCGCTCTTCCTGGAGCCGGATCCAGGCCTTTGCCGATATCGTCTACAAGGCAGGCTATGCCGCCCCGATCCGCACGCCGCGCGGCGAGGATATCATGGCCGCCTGCGGGCAGCTCAAATCCGCGACCGAACGGGCGCGTAAATCCCGTGCCGAGATCGCGGCAGAGACGGGGCTCTGAGCGCCGTTAACTTCGTTTCAAGACGAATCGCGACAGGGTGACGTCATGCAGACACTCACCGTTCAGTTCCAGATTTCCGCCCCCATGGAAGAGGCCCTGCGCCTCGCCGCTTGGGAAGACGATACCAGCGTCGCCGATATCATGCGCCAGGCCATCGGCCGCGATATCCGGCGCCGCAAGCAAATGCAGCAGGCCGCACTCAGGCGACAATTGCAGAAAGAGGATATGACAGCCTGAGGGACTAGCGGTCCGGGATCGTCTCGCGCTTTTCGCCCGCGCCTTCCCAGTTCTCCATCGCCTCAAGCGCATCTTCGGCCGTCTCGACAAACTTGAAAAGATCGAGATCGGCCACCGCAATCGTGCCCGCCTCGCACAGCGCCTCCCAATTGACGATCCGCTCCCAGAACGCGCGTCCGAACAGCAGGACCGGCACCCGCTGCATCCGCCCGGTCTGGATCAGCGTGAGACATTCGAAAAGTTCGTCCAGCGTGCCGAACCCGCCCGGAAAGACGCAAACGGCCGCCGCGCGCATCAGGAAATGCATCTTGCGGATCGCAAAGTAGTGGAAATTGAAACTCAGCTCCGGCGTCACATACCCGTTCGGCGCCTGCTCATGCGGCAGCACAATCCCAAGCCCGACAGACCGCCCGCCCGCATCCATGGCCCCGCGATTGCCCGCCTCCATAACGCCGGGACCGCCGCCCGTGACGATCACATTCTCCGTTCCGCCGGTTTTCATCGACGCTTCGGTCACGAGCTGTGCGAACCGCCGCGCCTCGGCATAATGCGCGCTTAACTCGGCCAGCGTTTCGGTCCGCGCCTCGCCCTTCCGCGCAGGCTCCGGGATCCGAGCCCCGCCGAACAGCACCACCGTCGACTGGATGCCCGCCGCATCGAGCAAAAGCTCCGGTTTCAGCAGTTCAAGCTGCAACCGCACTGGCCGCAACTCAGGCCGGCACAGGAAATCCTCATCCGTAAAGGCCAGCTGATAGGTCGGAGAAAGCGTCTGCGGCGTCTGCGGAACCTGCGTGGAGGCCTCCCGATCTTCCTCGCTATGGCGCAAAGGGTGGCGGCGGTCGTCTTTCATCTGAGGTCCTTCAAAGCGGCTTCGTTGCGCTGGCGCGAGACCCTCACTATAGCTCGCCCAACCCCATGGCCACCCGCGAAAGAGAGCCCCCGATGTCAAATGCCGATCTGGAAACCGCAATCGAGGCTGCCTGGGAGGCACGCGCCGATATCACCCCCGCCACGACGGGCGAAACCCGCGACGCGATCGAGGATACTCTAAACGCCCTCGATAGCGGCAAGCTCCGCGTCGCTGAAAAGCAGGGCGGCGACTGGCATGTAAACCAATGGGCCAAAAAAGCCGTCCTCCTGGGCTTTCGCATTAAGGATATAGAGCATCAGCCCGGCGGTCCCCAAAATGGTGGCTGGTGGGACAAGGTCGACAGCAAGTTTGCAGGCTGGGGCGACAATACCTGGCGCGCCGCGGGCTTCCGCGCCGTGCCCAATTGCGTCGTCCGCAAATCCGCCTATATCGCGCCCGGCGTCGTTTTGATGCCGTCTTTCGTCAATCTCGGGGCCTATGTGGACGAGGGCACGATGGTTGACACATGGGCCACCGTCGGCTCCTGCGCTCAGATTGGCAAGAACGTGCATCTGTCGGGCGGCGTCGGTATCGGCGGCGTGCTCGAACCCATGCAGGCGGGCCCCACGATCATCGAGGATAACTGCTTCATCGGCGCCCGCTCCGAGGTTGTCGAAGGCTGCATCGTCCGCGAAGGCTCCGTTCTGGGGATGGGCGTCTTCATTGGCCAGTCGACCAAGATCGTCGACCGCGACACCGGCACCGTCAGCTATGGCGAAGTCCCCGCGGGATCCGTCGTCGTCGCAGGCTCGATGCCGTCGAAGAACGGCGTGCATCTTTACTGCGCGGTTATCGTCAAACGCGTGGACGAAAGAACCCGCTCGAAGACCTCGATCAACGAGCTTTTAAGAGACTGACAGGCTCCGGCATCACCACCGGCCGAACCGCCCCGGTGATGTCCTCCAAAAGCAAGGCACCGTGCACTACTTTGCCGCGGTAGCCGTTACCTTACGACCCGCCCTAGTTGGTCTCCCGGCCCACCATTTCCCCTGATCCCGTCGGATTAACCTTGTCACCGATTAACCTTAATGCGCGGTCTCTTCATCGAGTCTCGCTCCTCTTCATCTCGTCAAAAATACTCAAGTCCGCCGCTTTCAAACCAAAGACACGCCCGGTCTTCTGGCCCGCCCGCCGCCGGGTCCAAGCAACCCCCCACACGATCTCGCAATGAAAGCCTTTCACCAGACCCTCTACCCACATCCATTAACCCTAAACCGCGTTAACCTTAACGCTCCTCCTGCAGCCCGGGCGGATCCCTTTCATCGGGCCAAAAATATGCAAATCCAGACCCATCAGCCCCAAACTCCGCCCGCAAGACAAAGTCGACACGCCCCGGCCAGGACCCGACCAACGCCGCTCGGCGGGAACCCCCTTCACGCTTCCGTGTTACCCCACAGAAGGTTAACACGGAGACAAACCTAATGGGACTTGGCCTTATCGCATCTATCATCGTCGGCGGCCTCGCCGGATGGATCGCCAGTATGATCATGAAGGCCGACACGGGCCTCATTCTCAATATCGGCCTCGGGATCCTCGGTGCATTCACCCTGAACCTGATCCTCAGCCTCATCGGCATCTATGCTGCCAACAGCTGGATCCCGCAGCTTTTCGTCGGCATCATCGGCGCCTGCCTCCTGATCTTCGGCTATCGCAAGATCAAAAGCTGACCCTTCCGTCCGCTCCCGCCACGGGCTAGGAAACGGGCATGAAAGACGGTAGCAAGCAAAAGGTCTTCACCCTTCTGGTGGAGGTCGGCCGCAAGGACGGTGACGGTCTGCCCAAGGGCACGACCGGCGCCGCCCTGATGTGCTACGCCACCGGTATCGACGAGGCGGAAGCCGTCCGCGAAACCGTCGCGATCCTCAAACAGGCCGACATGGCCCCCCTCGACGTCTCCGGCTACGGCACGCGAGAGGAACGTCTCGCCGAAGGCCACGACATCCCCGACGAGGAGCTTGCCCTGATGGATCGCGCCTTGGCCGAAAACGCCGTCATCGTCGCGCAGATGACCCCCTTCCATGACTGACCCCGTCGCGCTTACCGCCGATCTTGTCCGCTGCGCCTCCGTCACGCCCGAGGAGGGCGGCGCGCTGCAATTGCTCGAGGCCCGCCTCACCGAGGCAGGCTTCACCTGCACCCGCATCGATCGCAACGGCACGCCTAATCTTTTTGCCCGTTGGGGCGCAAAAGGCGCCACCCGAACCTTCGGCTTCAACGGCCATACCGACGTGGTTCCCATCGGCGATGCTGCCGCCTGGACCGCCGATCCTTTCGGCGCCGAGATCCGCGACGGATGGCTTTATGGACGCGGCGCAACCGACATGAAATCGGGCGTTGCCGCCTTCGCCGCCGCCGCGATTGACCTTGTCACGGAAACTCCGCCCGGCGGAGCCATCATCCTGACCATCACCGGCGACGAGGAAGGCCCGGCCACCGACGGCACCACCGCGATCCTCGACTGGATGGCCCAGCAAGGTGAGGCCATGATCTCCTGCCTCGTCGGAGAGCCGACCTGCCCCGACGAGATGGGCGAGATGATGAAGATCGGACGCCGCGGCTCTCTCACGGCCCATATCAAAGCCAAAGGACAGCAAGGCCACGCCGCCTACCCGCACCGTGCGCTCAACCCGCTCCCCGCGCTTGTCCGCCTGCTCGACCGCCTCGCCAGCGAAGAGCTCGACACAGGCAGCGACCATTTCGACGCCAGCACGCTTGCCATCGTCACCGTCGATACCGGCAATCCGGCAACCAACGTGATCCCCGCCGAAGCCCGCGCGACGCTCAATATCCGCTTCAACGATCTGCACAGCGGCGCCTCCCTCACCGAATGGCTGATGGAAGAGGGCGAAGCCGTCACCGATGAAAGCGGCGTGTCCCTCGACATCGAGATCAAGATCTCCGGCGAAAGCTTCCTGACGCCCCCCGGCCCCCTCACCGATCTGGTCGCAAAGGCCGTCGAGGCCGAAACAGGCCGCCGCCCGGTCCTTTCGACCTCCGGCGGCACATCGGATGCGCGTTTCGTCAAGGATCACTGCCCGGTCGTGGAATTCGGCCTCGTCGGCCACCGCATGCATGCGGTCGACGAACGCGTCCGCGTCGAGCAGATCGAGCAGCTCAAGGCGGTCTATACCCGCATTCTGCGCGATTACTTCGCCTGAGCCGATCCAGACCAATCTATTTCACGATGACCCGTCCGGCACCGCATGTTAGGGCAAGCGCATGACACAGATCCCGACGCGCGATCAGATCCTCCAGTGGATCTCGGACAACCCCACCCAAACCTCCAAGCGCGACATCGCCAAAGCCTTCGGGATCAAGGGCGCCGCCCGCATCGATCTCAAGAAGATCCTGCGCACGCTCGAAGATGAGGGTCATCTGGAAAAGCGCCGCCGCAGCTTCCGCGATCCCGACAAGCTCCCGCCCGTATCCGTCCTGCAAGTCACCGGCCCCGACACCGAAGGCGATCTGATAGCCCGCCCCCTCGAATGGGAGGGAGAAGGCCCCGAGCCGCGCGTCCTCCTCATTCCCCGCCGCTCCGATCCTGCGCTGGGCGCAGGCGACCGTATCCTTGCCCGCCTGACCGAGCTGCGCGGCGAAGATCCCGCCTATGAGGCGCGCCTCATTCGCCGCATCGGCACCAACCCCCAGCGCATCCTCGGCATCTTTCGCAAAGGCGACGAGGGCGGCCGCATCGTCCCCATCGACAAGGGCGCCGACAAGCAATGGACTGTTCCCCCCGGCGCCACCCATGGCGCGAAGGATGGCGAACTGGTCGAAGCCGAGCAATCGGGCCCCAAGGGCCGCATGGGTCTGCCCAAAGCGCGCATCACCGACCGGCTGGGCGATCCTTCTGCGCCCAAGGCGGTCTCGCTTATCGCGATCCACCAGCACGGCATCCCGGACCATTTCCCCGACGCGGTGATCGCCGAGGCCGACGCCATGGAGCCTGCTGGCCTGGAGGGCCGCGAGGATCTCCGCGATCTGCCGCTCATCACCATCGACCCGTCCGACGCCCGCGACCACGACGATGCCTGCTTCGCCCAGCCCGACGACGACCCCAAGAACGAGGGTGGCCACCTCATTTGGGTCGCCATCGCCGATGTCGCCCACTACGTCCGCCCCAGCACCGCGCTTGACCGCGAGGCGCGCAAGCGCGGCAACTCCACCTACTTCCCCGACCGCGTCGTGCCCATGCTGCCCGATCGCCTATCCGGCGATCTCTGCTCGCTGCATGAAGGCGTTCCCCGCGCCTGTATCGCCGTGCGCATGACCGTCGATGCGCAAGGCACGCTCATCGCCTCGACATTCACCCGCGGCCTGATGAAATCCCCCGCCTCGCTCCACTACGAAGAAGTGCAGGCCGCCATCGACGGCACCCCGAACGACCGAACCGGGCCGCTTCTGGATCCGGTCCTCAAACCGCTCTACGCCGCCTACGCCACCCTCAAGAAAGCCCGCGCGTCCCGCCAGCCGCTCGAGCTTGACCTGCCCGAACGCCAGATTGTCCTGACCGACGAGGGAGAGGTCGCCTCCGTCAACTTCAAGGATCGCCTCGACGCGCACCGCATGATCGAGGAGTTCATGGTCCTCGCCAATGTCGCTGCCGCCAAGACACTCGTCAAAAAGCGCAGCCCGCTGCTGTTTCGCGTCCACGAAGAACCCAGTCCCGAAAAGCTCGACGCGCTACGCGAGACGGCCCAGGCCTCGGGCTTCCAGCTCGCCAAAGGGCAGGTGCTCAAGACCGCGCATCTCAACCGCTTGCTCGATCAGGCCGCGGGCTCCCAGCATGCGGAGCTCATCAATCTCTCGACACTCCGTTCGATGACGCAGGCCTATTACAGCCCCGAGAATTTCGGCCATTTCGGCCTCGCCCTGCAATCCTACGCGCATTTCACCTCGCCGATCCGGCGCTATGCCGACCTGATCGTCCATCGCGCACTGATCTCGGCGCATGGCTGGGGCGAGGATGGTCTCACGCCCGAGGATATCGACCAGCTCGACCAGACCGCGCAGCAGATCTCGGACACCGAGCGGCGCTCCATGATGGCCGAGCGCGACACGACCGACCGCTATCTCGCCAGCTATCTCGCCGACCGCGTCGGAGCCGAGATGACAGGCCGGATCAGCGGGATCGCCCGCTTCGGTATCTTCGTAAAGCTGGACGAAACCGGCGCCGACGGTCTTGTTCCCATCCGCGAGATTGGCCGCGAATACTTCCACCATGACGCCGAAAGCCAAACCCTCATGGGCGCCGATACCGGCCGCGTCATCGCGCTGGGCCAGAAAGCGCTGGTGCGCCTCTCCGAAGCGGTCCCAGTTACCGGCGGGCTGATGCTGGAGCTGCTCGAGCTGGACGATGCCAAGCTGCCCAAAGGCTCTGGCCCGTCACGAGGCAAACCGCCGCGCCGCAAGATCGCCTCGTCCAAGCGCCGCAAGGACAAAACGGCGCGCAAGGTCAAACGAACGCGGCGCTAGTCGTCCGCCTCGTCCATCTTGGATTTCACATCCTCGGCCCAGTCCTTTCCGGGATCGCCGCCCCATAAAAGCCAGGCGATGTACCCCGCCGACGGATCGTCATCATCGCCGAACCCGTCCGCATCCTTGTCGACCTCGTGGCGCGCGAAATAGCTCACCATCCGCTCGATCGTGTCGGAGCTCAGCCGTTCCCGGTTCTTCAGATCGCGCGCACGCGCGACACCGACATCCGTCCCGCCCCGGTCGAACTTATCGCGCAGCTCGAGCCCCTTCTCGCCCTGATCCGCAACCTCCTGCGGCGGGGTGAAATCGATGTGGTCATATTTCTGCGGTCTACTCATGAGCGTGGCCTCCTTGGGGGGTGCAATACGGCTCACCCCCTAGATGTTCCCCGCCCCGGGCAGAAAATCGCCCAAAAAGCGGCCTTATGACGCGAAGAAGATCTTCCCGGGATTCATCATTTCAGGTAGTCTGACGCTCATGAGGAACACAGAGCAGCTTCGCCGCGCGATCCGCCGCGCCACCCTCCCACTCGCCCTGATCTCGGGGGCCGGGGCCGCCGTCGCGACCCCTGTCGCGCAGTCGCCCAGGCCCGAGGCGCGGCCCGCGGTGGTCGTGCTAGCCAGTTCGCTCAGGCCGCAATCCCGCCCCGCCGACGTCAGCCCATCGCAGGAGGCGCCCGTGACCCTCGCCCAGGCCACATCGAACGAGGCGTTCAACCGCTGGATCCGCGACTTCCGGACCCGCGCCCAGGCGCAGGGCATCACCGACGCAACGCTTAGCAATGCCTTCTCGGATATCCGTTACAATGCCGACGTCATCCGCCGCGACCGCAACCAATCGGAGTTCACCAAAACGCTGTGGGACTATCTCGACAGTGCGGTCTCCGACAGCCGCGTCAGCAATGGCAAGGCCGCCTTGCGCGAACACGCTGCCATCCTAGACGAGATCGAAGCCCGTTACGGAGTCGAAAAAGAGGTCGTCGTCGCCGTCTGGGGCCTCGAAAGTGCCTATGGCGAAGTGCGCGGCGACACCCCGATCATTGGCGCACTGGCCACGCTTGCCTTCGACGGACGTCGAGGATCGTTCTTTGAAAGCCAGCTCGTCGCAGCGCTCGAGATTCTGCAGAACGGCGACACCACCCCGCAGAACATGACCGGCAGCTGGGCGGGCGCCATGGGCCACACGCAGTTCATCCCGACCTCCTACCTGTCCTACGCCGTCGATTTCCGCAGCGACGGACGGCGCGACATCTGGTCGGACGATCCGACCGACGCGCTCGCCTCCACCGCCGCCTATCTCAAGAATTTCGGCTGGGTTCAGGGCCAGCCCTGGGGCGTCGAGGTGCGCGTCCCCGACGGCTTCGACTACACTCAGGCCAGCCGCAAGATCACCCGCAGTCCTGCCCAATGGGCGGCCGATGGCGTCGTCGCCATGAACGGCCAGCCCGTGCCAGACCACGGAAGCGCCTCGATCCTGCTCCCGGCCGGAGCGCAAGGCGCGGCCTTCATGATCTTCAAGAATTTTGAGGTGATCGAGCGCTACAACACCGCCGACGCCTATGTGATCGGCGTCGGCCATCTCAGCGACCGCATCGCGGGCAAGGCGCCGATCCAGGCCAGCTGGCCGCGCGGCGACCGCGCGCTTCGCTTTGCCGAACGAGAAGAGCTGCAGCGGCGGCTGACCCGCGCCGGGTTCTCGACCCAGGGTGTCGACGGCCGGATCGGCCCGAACACAATCGACGCGATCCGCAGCTATCAGCGCGCGAACGGGCTCGTGCCCGACGGCTATGCCTCGCTCAGGCTGCTTGAGCGGCTGCGCTAGGCGTCAGGCCCGCTCCAGTCGCATCATCAGATAGCGGTTATGTTCGCAAAAGGCCTCGGCCGACCGGGTCTGCTCCATCAGGCGGACCCGCAGCCTCTCGCGCTTACGCTCTGACATCACCAGCCGCAAAGCGCGGTTCAGCAGCCAGCGCTGCGCCGGTTTGACCTCGGACAGCTCCCTGTCGATCCGCTCGACCGCGCCGCCGACCACGTTGAACAAAGCCTGCTCGATCTCCACCGACGGGGCGACCGCCTCGGTGATGTCGCTCTCATGGACGACCTTCAGCGGCAGCCCCTCCAGTGTCTCGCGAAACGCCCCGATCCGATGCCCGCCGCCCACCTTTGCGCGCGTCTTGTCGACCGTGTACCCCTCGTTGCGAAAGCAATCCGAGACGATGATCCGCCCCTCCGGTCCCAGCAGCGTCAGACATTTACTCAGCCCCTGATCCAGCGGAATATACTGAAAACTTTCGGAAAAAAGGCACAGATCGAAGGGGCCTTCAACATTGGCCTCCTCAAACTTCGCCTCGTGAACCACCGCCCCCGGCGCATTTGTCCGGCACCGCTCCGCCAAAAGAGGCGAGGGCACCACGATCTCGACCCGATGGCCCAAAGCGATCAGCTTTCCCGCCGTCTCTCCGGCGCCGCCGCCGATATCGAGGATCCGCAAAGGCCCCTTGGGCAGCAGCGAAAAAAGTCGCTCGGTATAGGCCGCCTGCGCCGGTCCCAGATTGGCTGCGCAAACGTCGATCCCGTCCCACAGCCCGTAATGCATGTCCTCGCGGCCCGTCAGCCAGCGGATAAGGCCCAGACCGGCATCCAGCCCGATGGCCTGCGTGTCGAGTTTTGTCTTGGTCATGGAACTCCGCCGGATCTGCCTAGGAACATCCTCCGTCTACACAGTCCAACAGCGTTTGTCGCATAGCTTCATCCGGTTGCCCGAAGGCAGATCCGCCGCACGGCGTCGCGTCCAGAACCAGCCTGTCGTCATCGACCCTCAGGAACGCGATCAGCGGCACATCCGGCTCGATCCCGCCGCACCAGGGACCGGCGCAAGTGATGGCCAGCGTGACCTCAGTCTCGACCTCGGTCGTGAACCCATCCGTATTCAGCGCCATCCCCTCGAAGCGGGCCGGCAGCTCCGCCCCTTCCGGCGCCTGCCCCGTTTCTGCGAAAGACGGGGCCTTCTTGCTGTCAAAGGCAAAGGTGCCTTCGACCACGTGATAGGTCTCCTCGCTTGCGGCCGCCTGCTCATAGGCATCCTCAAGCGTGACCTGCATGCAACTCAGCGCCGCCGCCTCTCCTGCGATCATCGCGCAGCCCGCGGCCATCATGGATCGAAGTCTCATCGGCTCTCTCCTGTTTTGGCAATCTGTTCGATCCGCTCGCCGAAGGTTTCCAGAACCGTCGCGTAGACCTCGCGCTTGAACGGCACGATCATATCCACCAGATCCTCCGGATCTGCCCATTTCCAGGTCGAGAATTCCGGCTCCTTCGTCTCGATATTGACGTGGTGATCCTCGCCGCGAAACTCAAGCAGCAGCCATTTCTGCCGCTGCCCGCGATACTTGCCGCCCCATAGGGTCGGGACAAGCTCCTCGGGCAGATCGTAATGGACCCAATCGTCGATCTCGGCGCTCAGGACGACGAGATCGGAGGAGATCCCGGTCTCTTCTTCCAGCTCGCGCAAGGCGGCCAATTGCGGGCTTTCGCCCTCGTCGATCCCGCCTTGCGGCATCTGCCAGGCATCGGCAGAGTTGTCGCGCCTTTGCCCGACAAAGACCTTGCCGTCGCGGTTGACAACCGCGACGCCGACGCAATCCCGATAGGGAAGGCCGTCGACCCCGCCCCCCGGCATCACTCCGACCGCAGGGCGCTCAGCCCCTTGAGGATATCGATCGCGTAGGCCAGCTGGTAATCCTCCTCGCGCAGGGCAGCGGCATCTTCGGCCCGCGCCCGGTCTTCGAGGATCTGGTCCACCTGCTCGTCCGTCAGGCTGTCATTGTCGAGCGATCCGCGCAGATCCGCCTCGCCGCCCAAATTGCGGCGGTTGTCCTCTTCGGCCTCGTCTTCGGCTTCTTCCTCTTCGGTCGGAGGGGCGGGCCGGGGCTGCTCCACGATGATATCCGGCGAAATGCCCAGCGCCTGGATCGACCGCCCGGATGGCGTGTAATACCGCGCCGTCGTCAGCCGCATCGCGCCTTCGCCGCGCAGGGCCATGACGGTTTGCACCGATCCCTTGCCAAAGCTCTTGGTGCCGATGACGATGGCCCGCTCGTGATCCTGAAGCGCGCCCGCCACGATCTCGGATGCCGAGGCGGATCCGCCATTGATCAGCACCACGATGGGCTTGCCTTCGGCCAGATCGCCCGCCGTCGCATTGGCCCGGTCGCTATCGCGCGATCCGCGCCCACGGGTCGAGACGATTTCGCCTTCTTCCAGAAACGCGTCCGACACCTTGATCGCCTGATTGAGCAAACCGCCCGGATTGTTGCGCAGGTCCAGCACGATCCCGTTGATATTGTCGATCCCGCCCGCATCCTCGATCTGCTCTTCCAGACCGTCCTTCATGTTGGGATAGGTCTGTTCGTTGAACGTCGTCACGCGCAGCACCACCGTCTCGCCCTCGGTCCGGGCGCGGGCGGCGATCAGCGGGATCGTATCGCGGGTCAGCGACAGATCGAACGGCTCCTGCTCGCCTTCGCGCACGATTGTGATGACGATCTCGGACCCCTTAGGCCCCCGCATCAACTTGACCGCATCGTCCAGCGTCAGACCCAGCACGCTTTCCCCGTCGACAGCCGTGATGAAATCTCCAGCAAGAACACCCGCCGCATCCGCAGGCGTTCCATCAATCGGAGAGACGACTTTCACAAAGCCCTCCTCCTGCGTGACCTCGATGCCCAGACCGCCGAACTCGCCGCGCGTCTGAACCCGCATCGCATTGGCATCCTCCGGCGACAAGTAACTGGAATGCGGATCCAGCGAGGTGAGCATCCCGTCGATGGCGGCCTCGATCAGATCGCCTTCGTCCACCTCTTCCACATATTGGGCGCGGATTCGCTCGAAGATGTCGCCGAACAGATCCAGTTGCTCGTACACACTGTCAGAGCTGTCCTGTGCCAGCAGCGGCCCCGCCAGCTGGCTTGTGAGGGCAGCGCCTGCAATCGTGCCGGCAGCCGCCACCATCAGAACTTTTTTCATTCCACTCATTCCTCATCCTTCGCGAACCATGTCGCGGGGTCTCGCGGCCCATCTTGATCTCGGACCTCTATATAAAGCGTTTCTGTCGGAGCAATGCCATTCACTGTGCTGTCATGTGCCAGAATCGCGTCAATCTGACCGCCCATTTCACCGATCGGATAGCCTTCGGCCACGATATCCCCGACCTCGCCCTCGATCTTGGCGAGCCCTGCAAGGATCACCATCAGCCCGGCTTCGGGTTCGAGAATCACCACGTTTCCATAATCCAGAAGCGGCCCGGCATAAAGAATCGTCGCCGTCGCGGGCATCCGCACCAAGGCGGCAGGCGCGGTCTGAACCATCCAGCCGGGCCGCGTCTGGTCCGCATCGAACCGCTGACTGATCTCTCCGGTCACCGGAAGCGGATGCCCGCCCGCACCGCCATCCGCAGATCCTTCCGGCGCCTGCCGCCGCCCCGTCTGGGCCAGCCCATCGGCCAGAGCCTCCAGCGTCTCGGCGCCGGCCAGCAGCAAGGCCGTATCGATCGCATCCTCCTCGAACCGCTTGGGAAGCGGCTCCCGGTCGGCCAAAGCGCGCGCGATCTGCCCGCGCGCCTCCGTCATGTTCTCCAGCCCCGTCTGCAGCACGCCCAGCGCCGCCTCCCGCTCGGCGCGCAGGGCCTCGATCTCTGCCAGCGTGGCAGAGAGAGCATCGGCCCGTGCCTGCAAACCGTCGCTCATATGCGACAGGATCATCCCGGCCCGCGCCGAACCCAAAAGACCGGACGGATGCGCCATCAGGGCAGGCGGCGCCTCCGCTCCGATGGTCTGCAGCACGCCCAGCAGATCGGCGATCTCCGCCTGCTGCGCCGCGATCACCTGCTCCAGAACCGCTTGCCGCTCTGCCAAAGGCCGCATCTCGTCCCGCAAAGAGGCCAGCCCCGCCTCATAGGCCTGCACCACCTCGGTCAGCGCCCGGATCTTGTCGCGAGAGCCCTCCGCCGCCTCCAGCCGCTCCGAGATCCCGATCAATGTCGCCGAAGCCTCGCGCAAATCCTGCGCGGGCGCCCCCGTCGCGAGAACCCAGATCAAGGCGGCCAGACGGATCACGTCAGCAAGCTCTCCCCCGTCATCTCCTCGGGTGGATCCAGCTCCATCAGCGCCAGAAGCGTCGGCGCCAGATCCGCGAGCCGCCCATCCTTCAGCCCCGCGCCCTCGGGCCCGCCGACCAGCGCCACGGGGACAAGGTTCAGCGTATGCGCCGTATGCGGCCCGCCGGTATCGGGATCGATCATCGTCTCGCAATTGCCGTGATCGGCGGTCAGCAGCATCGCCCCGCCCGCCGCCTCAAGCGCCTCCATGACCCGCCCCAGCCCGGCATCGACAGCCTCGCAGGCCTTGATCGCCGCCTCCAGATCGCCGGTATGACCGACCATATCGGGATTGGCGTAATTGCAGACGATCAGGTCATAGCCCGCCTCGATCGCGCCCACGAAGGCATCCGTGACCGCCTCCGCCGACATCTCGGGCTGCTCGTCATAGGTCGCCACATCGGGCGAAGAGGGCATCTTGCGATCCTCACCCTCCTCCGGATCTTCCTGCCCGCCGTTCAGAAAGAACGTCACATGCGGATACTTCTCCGTCTCCGCCACGCGAAACTGCCGCAACCCCGCCTTGGCCACCCAAGCGCCCAGAGTGTTCACGATCTCCTGCTTGGGAAAGGCCGTCGCCATATAGCCGTTATGCGCCTCGGAATAATCCACCATCCCCAGCCGCGCCGCCAGTTCGGGCCGGTCGCCCCGGTCCCAGCCGTCAAACTCCGGATCGCCGATCGCCGCCAGGATCTCCCGCGCCCGATCCGCACGGAAGTTTAGGCAGAACAGCCCATCCTCCGCCGCCATCCCGGCATAGTCCGTAATCACCGTGGCCGGGATAAACTCGTCCGTCTTGTCATCTGCGTAGGCGGCACTCACCGCCTCCAAAGCCGTCTTGGCCTGCTCTCCTTTGCCAAGAACCATCGCATCATAGGCCGTCCGCACCCGGCTCCACCGGTTGTCGCGATCCATCGCATAATACCGCCCGATCACGGTCCCGATCGATGCACTATCCGGCAGGTTCTCCAGCAGCCCCGCGACGAACCCCTCCGCCGTCTTCGGCCCGACATCGCGCCCATCTGTGATCGCATGGACGACAACCTCGAGCCCCTCATCGACAAACCATCGCGCCGTGGCGAGCAGATGGTTGAGATGCCCATGCACCCCTCCATCCGAAACGACCCCCATCAGATGCGCTCGCCCGCCGCTTTCCTTGAGCTTCCCGATGAAATCGCAGATCGCCTCAGTCTCGAAATAGGAGCCATCCTCGATCGCCAGATCGATCTGCCCTAGATCCATCGCCACGACCCGGCCCGCGCCGATATTCGTGTGCCCGACCTCCGAATTGCCCATCTGCCCGGACGGCAGGCCCACATCGGGACCATGCGTGATCAGCCGAGCACTCGGGCAGGTGGCGTGGATCCGGTCAAACACCGGCGTGTCGGCCAGGGCAGGCGCATTGCCCTCCCGATCTTCGCGCAGGCCCCAGCCATCGAGGATACACAAGACAACGGGTTTGGGTCGGGACATGGCGCGGCTCTCTGCTGTGAATGCTGTCTGTGTAAAGCACCGCGCCGCCCTCCGAAACCGGCGGTTTGGACCAGAGGTCCCGGCGCAAGGCCGGGACGCCGCCCGAGAGGTGGCCGACTGGGTTATAGCCGATGACACGGTCCGCCCGGATCAAGCGGCAACGCCGCGCCGGGCGAGCGCCGGACCGGCCCCATGGGCCGGCGCTTTTGCAACGCCGCACGTCCCGCGGGACAGTAAGGACGAGCTTGGCGACCATAAAGCGCGTCGTTCATCGGTCGAAGCGCCGCCCCCGGCCCGGCGCGCGCCCGGCGCTCTTACACCCGATGATAGGGCGCGCCTGCCAGGATCGAGGCGGCGCGATAAAGCTGCTCGGTCAGCATCACCCGCGCCAGCATATGCGGCCAGACCATCGCCCCGAAGGACAGGACCAGATCGGCGCGCTCCCGCAGCTCGGGCGCGACACCGTCCGCGCCGCCGATGACAAAGGCCGCGTCACCGCGCCCGTCATCGCGCCACCGCGCCAACCGTCTCGCGAATTCGGGCGAGCCCATCACGGCCCCCCGCTCGTCCAGCACACACAGAACCGACCCCGCAGGCAGGCTCCGCTCCAGCAGGATCGCCTCGGCGGCCATCCCGCCGCCCTTGCGATCTTCGACCTCGCTCAATGACAAAGGGCCAAGCCCCAAGGCTCGGCCCGTGCGGTCGAACCGCGTCCGGTAGTCCTCCAGCAGCGCCAGTTCCGGCCCCTTGCGAAGCCGGCCCACGGCGCTGATCTGAACGCGCATCTACCCTTTGGCCGACGCGGCTCCCGCCGGTTGCCACATCTTTTCGAGCTGGTAGAACTCGCGCACTTCGGGCCGGAAGACGTGAACGATCACGTCCCCTGTATCGATCAGCACCCAGTCACCGGTATCCTTGCCCTCGACCTTCGAGATCACCCCGAATTCGGCCTTGAGCAGGTCGGTCAGCTTTTCCGAGATCGCCGCGACCTGACGTGTCGACCGACCCGAGCAGATCACCATGTAATCGCCCATTTCGGATTTACCGCGCAGATCGATCTGCACCACGTCCTCTGCCTTGTCGCTCTCGAGGGATGAAAGGATGGCCGCGAGAAGCTGTTCGCTCATGCTGCTCTGGGTCATCGGACCGGACGCGCCACCGGCGCCCATCGAAGCGGCCTGCGCCGCTGAGGCGGGGCTCCCCGCCGTTGAAGAAAGAGACAGACCATTGTCCTCCTTGAAACGCGCCGCATACGTGCCCCGGCGCCGGGCGTGGCCTAAGGGTAACAACGGGGGCATGTCATTTCAATGACAAGGGCAGGGCGCAGGCTCTCCTGTGACAAGATGTGCGCAGATCGGCGGGGCGCGACCTATTCCGCCGCCTTGCCGAATTCCGCCTTGCTGGTCTGCAACTGCGAGCCTTCCAGCAGCTTGACCTCCCGCTGCGGGAAGGGGAACGACACGCCGTTTTCGTTGAACGCATCCCACAGCGCCAGATAGACGTTGCCGCGGATATTGGTCAGACCGCCGGTCGGATCCTTGATCCAGAACCGCAGGATATAGTCGACCGAACTGTCGCCGAAGCCCACGATATGGCAAACCGGCGGCCTGAAATCGAGCACGCGGGTCACGTTCTTCGCAGCCTCGATGGCAATCCGCCGCACCTCGTGCGGATCGTCGCCATAGGCCGTGCCGAAATAGATATCGAGCCGCACAAATTCGTTCGAATGGGACCAGTTGACCACCTGATTGGTGATCAGATCCTCGTTCGGGATCAGATATTCCTTCCCGTCCCGCGTCGTAATCGACACGTAGCGCGCGCCGAGCGAGTTGATCCAGCCGAACGTCTCTCCCAGAGAAATGACGTCCCCCGGCTTGATCGACCGGTCCAACAACAGGATCACGCCCGATACAAGGTTCGAGACGACCTTTTGCAGACCGAAGCCCAGACCGATACCGATGGCACCCGACAGAACCGCAAGACCCGTCAGATCCACTCCGACCGCGCGCAGGCCGACAAAGATCGCGACCCCGTAAAATACGACCTGCAGCAGCTTGACGACGAGAACCCGCATCGACGGGCTCAGATCCTCGTTCCGGCTGACGCGGTCCGACGTGGTGCGTGTCAGGAACCGCGCCAGATAGATCAGCAGTCCCAGCAGTGCGATGGCCCGGATCACCAGCCAAAGCGAGATCCGCATCTCGCCCAGCTCCACTGCGATCCCGTCGAGGATCGCAATCGCCTCGTCCGTCAGCCGCAGGATGCTCAGCGTGATCCAGGCCCAGGCGCCATAGCGGACCACTTGCCGGACCAGCATGTTTCCGATCAGCCGCGTGCCCAAGGCCACGACCAGCCAGGCCGTCGCCAGATTGGCGATGATCCCTATGAGATAGGATCGAGAGGGCCACGTGATCTCGCGCATCACGAAATAGGCGACCCAGATCAGCACCACGAAAAAGATCATCCGCAGCCGCTTGTGAACGACGACCAGCGCCTTCAGCCGCCAGCGCGGCCAGCCGGTCTTGGTGCGCATCCAGGCATGCATCCGCGGGCCGAAATACCACCGCAGACCTATGGCGATTAGGAACACTCCAAAGATGATGGCGACCTGATACGCATTCCAAGGCCGCATCAGCGTCTGAAGAAAAACCTCGCCGCGCGACAGGACGGACTGGCCGATCTCAAGCAGATCCTCAGCCTCGACCGCTGGGATCTCGACGCCGGAATCGATCCCGGTCTCGGACCCGGGATCGGCTTCGGGATCCGTCCCCGGCCCCTGTCTGCCATTGATGCCGTCATGCTGCATGGATCACACTTTGCCTTGCGACCTTGATCCGCACAAGGATGGCACGAAAGAGTTACTCTTTTGCCACCGGGATCGCGACTTCGTTGCGACGCTGACCCGGCAGGGTAAAGGGATCATCGTAGTAATAATGCGCAACCGGCCCCGTCCGCTTTAGCCCAGCCGCCTCGATCCATCCGGTCAGCTCAGCTTCCCGCCGGTCCAGCTGCGCCTGCGTCGCCCGCCCGGAGAAGGTCAGCACCGCCTGACGACTCGCGGGCGCCTCTCGAAAGACCACCGCCTCGTTCTCGGGCGTGGGCAAAGTGTCTACCGTGAACCGCGACGGCATCATGAACGTCACCGTCCAACGCCCGTCCGATCCGCTCTGCCCGACCGGCGCGGTCATCTCGATCTTCTCCGATTGGGCCACGGGTGCCGTCATCGCGATCTTGTCCGACGCGCTGTTGCCGCCGAAGATATACCCGGCCAGCACCCGAAAGCCCGTGTTCAGCGCAGACCGCCGGGCGCCCTCCACCGTCACCTCGGCCAGAAGGTGCGGCTGATAGTCCCGCAGCTCCACCGCGCCGTCCTGCCGGACCACCTCGTAGGGCGGCACTTCCAGCCCGTTATATCCCTGCGCCACAGCACCAGACCCTCCGATCAGGGCGGCCACGCCCAGAACCAACCGTTTCAACATCCCGCATCCTCCTGCCATTCAGGCCCAACAACGTCACCCACACCTTGCGAGATAGGCCCGGACAGCGTATCGTCCCGCCCCATGATCCGTCTTTTCGACATCGGCGACCGCGCCCGCCTGATCGAGCGCTTTCACGGCCCGCTCCGGACCGTCCGCGCGCGCGGCTAAACGCGCCTTCCGACTGTCACCGCTGCATTTCACTTCCAAGGGAGAGGACCATCATGTCCCCCAAGACGCTTTACGATAAAATCTGGGATGCCCATCTCGCCCACGAGGCCGAGGATGGCACCTGCCTGCTCTATATTGACCGCCATCTGGTTCACGAGGTCACGTCCCCCCAGGCCTTCGAAGGCCTGCGCATGGCCGGCCGCACCGTGCGCGCCCCGGACAAGACCATCGCCGTGCCCGATCATAACGTGCCGACCACCCCGGGCCGCGAAGATCCCAAGAACATGACCGAGGACAGCGCCATTCAGGTCCAGGCCCTCGACAAGAACGCCAAAGAGTTCGGGATCCACTACTACCCCGTCTCGGACATCCGGCAGGGCATCGTCCATATCGTCGGCCCCGAACAGGGCTGGACGCTGCCCGGCATGACCGTCGTCTGCGGCGACAGCCACACCGCGACCCACGGCGCCTTCGGCGCGCTCGCCCACGGCATCGGCACCTCCGAAGTCGAACACGTGCTGGCCACGCAAACGCTGATCCAGAAGAAGTCCAAGAACATGAAGGTCGAAATTACGGGGAGCCTCCGCCCCGGCGTGACGGCCAAGGACATCACCCTCTCGGTGATCGGCGCGACGGGAACGGCGGGCGGCACCGGCTATGTCATCGAATATTGCGGCCAAGCCATCCGCGAGCTCTCCATGGAAGGTCGCATGACCGTCTGCAACATGGCCATCGAAGGCGGCGCGCGTGCAGGCCTCATCGCGCCGGACGAGAAGACGTTTGAGTATGTCAAAGGCCGCCCTCATGCGCCGAAAGGCGCGCAATGGGAGGCCGCGCTCAATTGGTGGAAGACGCTCTATTCCGACGATGATGCAGAGTGGGACATGATCGTCACGCTCAAAGGCGAAGAGATCGCGCCGGTCGTCACATGGGGCACCTCGCCCGAGGATGTCCTGCCGATCACCGCCAAGGTCCCGGCGCCCGAGGATTTCGAAGGCGGCAAAGTCACCGCCGCCTCCCGCTCGCTCGACTATATGGGCCTCAAGCCCGGCACGCCGCTCAGCGAGATCGCCATCGACACCGTCTTCATCGGCTCCTGCACCAACGGCCGGATCGAGGATCTGCGCGCCGCCGCATCCATCCTGAAGGGCAAAAAGATCAAGGACGGCCTGCGCGCCATGGTCGTCCCCGGCTCTGGTCTCGTCCGCGCCCAGGCCGAGGAAGAGGGGCTCGCCGACATCTTCAAAGAGGCCGGGTTCGAATGGCGTCTCGCGGGCTGTTCGATGTGCCTTGCGATGAACCCCGACCAGCTCTCACCGGGAGAGCGCTGCGCCGCCACGTCCAACCGCAACTTCGAGGGTCGGCAGGGCAAGGGCGGGCGCACGCATCTGATGAGCCCGCAAATGGCCGCCGCCGCCGCGATCACGGGGCATCTGACCGATGTGCGGGAAGTGATGTAGTCACCAGCATCCGGTCCGGTGGCGTCGCAATTCCGCACAGGGCACGCCGATTCCACCGACCTGATACCGACGCAATACCGACCGGATACCGAACGTGAATTTTTGCTTACGAGGATGAAGATCCGCGAACCTGATCTTCACCCTTTCGCCAAGACAGTTAACTTCCTCCGTGAAAGGAGAGACCCGAATGGACAAGTTCACCACCCTCACCGGCATCGCCGCGCCGCTGCCCCTGATCAACGTCGACACCGATATGATCATCCCCAAGCAGTTCCTCAAGACGATCAAACGCTCCGGCCTCGGCGTGAACCTCTTCGACGAGATGCGCTATAACGACGACGGCTCCGAGAACGAGAATTTCGTGCTCAACAAGGACGCCTACCGCGAGGCCGAGATCCTGATCGGCGGCGACAATTTCGGCTGCGGCTCCTCCCGCGAACATGCCCCCTGGGCGATCAAGGATTTCGGCATCCGCTGCGTGATCGCGCCCAGCTTCGCCGATATCTTCTACAACAATTGCTTCAAGAACGGCATCCTGCCCATCGCGCTCCCGCAAGAACAGGTGGACCTGTTGATGACCGAAGCCGAGAAAGGCGCGAACGCCCGCATCACTGTGGACCTTGAGGGCCAGACCATCACGACCTCCGAAGGAGAGACGATGTCCTTCGAGGTCGACGCCTTCAAGAAGCACTGCCTTCTGAACGGCCTCGACGATATCGGACTGACGATGGAGAACGTCTCCTCCATCGATCGATTCGAATCGGACGCCGCCCAATCCCGCCCCTGGGTTTGATGCAGCCGGGGGTTGTTTTGGCAGGTTTGTCACGTAATTCCGGGTGGACCCCGCCCGGACCAGTGGAAACGATGACGCGGTTTTCCAGGACGTTGCGTCAAAATGCGCAACAGAGAAAAATCAAGATATAGCTCATTTGATCCACTACGGGACTACATCTCGATCTGGTTGTGCGCGGTCTGCTTGGATATACTGCAATGGTTGCAAAGTCGCGCCAGTATCGCCGCAAAATAGTCTCACTTCTCGGGCCAACGTCGCTATGACCTTGTCTGCCACAAGAGACCCGGGGAGAAATGAGATAGCGATGAGGCTGACCGTTTTGGGGATCGGTGGTGGCGATAGTCCTGAATTTGGGCTCCCAAACGGAGTCCGCGAACGGGGAGGAATTGCATCGTGATCTCGAGGCTGGCCGGAGCTGTCCTGCGCGCGATGTGCGTCGTCGCCCTGATCCTCATGCCGTCGCTGGTACTCGAAGGCACGACTGCCGACACTGCCCAGATCGCCGCTCTGATCGCGCTCTTCGCTGCCGTCCTGACCCTTGTCGAATACGGCTCCGATGCGCCCAGCCTTGTTGAATTCCGCGATGCGCCGCCCTTCAACCGCATCCGCTTCCTGTCGATCTTCATCACCGTCCTTCTGCTGACGGCGATCATCCAGGTGCCCTCCGATGGCGCGATCCTGCGCCGCTTTGTCGAGATCCTCGGCCGCCTCGTCGCCCAGGCCGTCGACTTCCCCTATTCGCCCGTCCGCCTCGTCGTGCTGGCCATGCCGTCCAACATGGACGCCGATCTGATCGAACGGATCCGCACCGCCGCAGGCATCGCTTACGTCATTTCGCTGCTGTCCATCGCGATCTTCGTCTGGCTGATGCTGATCCACCGCTGGCCCAGCCGCGCGCGTCCGTTCAACGTCTGGGTCAACCTGCCGATGTTCGACCCTTCCGCCGGGGACGACGTCGTCACCCGCCTCTACAGGGATGCCCGCATTAACCTTATCTTAGGGTTCCTGCTGCCATTCGTGATGCCAGCGGTTGTCAAAGCGGCGGCATCCTTCCTCGACTACTCCGTCCTCTCCGACAACCAGACCCTGATCTGGACGATGACGGCATGGGCCTTCTTACCTGCAAGTCTGCTGATGCGCGGCATCGCCCTGGCGAAGGTCGGCATGATCATCGAAGGCAAGCGCCGCAAGGCCTATGCCCGCGCCGAACGGGATGGATTTCTAGCCTAACGGCGTACCTTCTTCTCGTTCTGGCAGTCCTTTCTCCCGGCGCGATCGCCGCCGAAACACTCCGCATTGCCGTCTTCGCAGGTCCCTTCAGCCGCGATGGGCCGGGCCTCCTGCTTCGCGACCTTCTTGGCAGAAAAGACGAAAGCCTGATCGCCGCGATGGCGCAGATTTCCCATGTCGATCCCGACATCCTTATCCTTGCCAATATCGACTACGATCACGGCCACGCCGCCTTAACCGAGCTTAACGCCCAACTCGCCGAGACCATCGCGCCCTATCCCCACCGTTTCACCGCCCGCCCCAATACCGGCCTCTCGACACCCTTCGATATCGACGGGGACGGCCGCACCGGACGGCCCCGCGACGCGCAAGGCTACGGGCTCTTTTCCGGCGATGGCGGCATGGCGATCCTGTCGCGCAAGCCAATCCTCAGCGATCAGATCCGCGATCTGAGCACCATCCTCTGGAAAGACCTGCCGGATGCCCGGCTGCCCCAAACCGGCAACCAACCGTTCTTTTCCGAAGATATCCTTAACGTGCAGCGCGTCTCCACCACCGCGCACTGGATCATCCCCATCGATGCCGGACCCCGGACCATCGAGTTGCTCGTCTTTCACGCCTCTCCGCCGGTCTTCGACGGCCCAGAGGATCGCAACGGGTTGCGAAACGCAGACGAAATCCGCCTTTGGCAGCTCTTTCTGAACGGAAAACTCCCTGAAAAACCGGCCCATCCCGTGATCCTCTCAGGCGTCGTCAACCTCGATCCCGTCGACGGACAGGGCCGCAAAAAGGCGATCCACGATCTCCTCGCTCACCCGTCCCTACAGGACCCCGAGCCGCGCAGCGACGGAGGCAAAGCTGCCGCCGACCTCGATCACCGGGGCGATCCCGCGCTCGACACCGCGGACTGGCCCGACGGCGATCCGGGAAATCTCAGGGTCGATTACATCCTTCCGGACCGCTCTCTCACCGTCGAGAATGCCGGGATCTTCTGGCCCGATCCACTCCCGCCGGACCTCTTTGGCGAAGACGGTCAAGCGGCAGGACCGCACCGCATCGTCTGGGTCGATCTGAAGCTGCCTTGACCCTCTGCGGACCCGCCGCTAGGCCACCGGAGCGTACATTTTCAGGAGCTTGACCCATGGCCGACATGTCCCTTCTCATCCTGCCCGGCGACGGGATCGGCCCCGAGGTCATGACCGAGGTCCGCAAGGTCATCGACTGGTTCGGCACAAAGCGGAACCTCACCTTCGATGTCAGCGAAGGCCTCGTCGGCGGCGCCTCCTACGATGCCCACGGCACCCCCCTCACGGACGAGACGATGGCCAAGGCCCAACAGGTCGATGCCGTTCTGCTCGGAGCCGTTGGCGGCCCGCAATATGACGAACTCGACTTCTCCGTGAAGCCCGAACGCGGCCTGCTGCGCCTGCGCAAAGAAATGGACCTCTACGCCAACCTGCGCCCCGCCCAATGCTTCGATGCGCTCGCCGATTTCTCGAGCCTCAAGCGCGACGTCGTCTCGGGCCTCGACCTGATGATCGTCCGAGAGCTGACCTCCGGCATCTATTTCGGCGAACCGCGCGGCATTCAGGATGACAATGCCGGTGGCCGTGTCGGTATTAACACCCAGCGCTACACCACCGCCGAGATCCGGCGCGTCGCACGCTCCGCCTTCGAGCTGGCGCGCAAGCGGGACAACCGCGTCTGCTCCATGGAGAAAGCCAATGTTATGGAATCCGGCATCCTTTGGCGCGAAGAGGTGCAGTGGGTTCACGACAACGAATATAACGATGTCGAGCTTAGCCACATGTACGCCGATGCGGGCGCCATGCAGATCGTCCGCTGGCCCAAGCAGTTCGACGTGATCGTCACCGACAACCTCTTCGGCGACCTCCTCTCCGATGCTGCCGCCATGCTGACCGGCTCGCTCGGCATGCTGCCCTCCGCCTCGCTCGGCAACCCGATGGAAAACGGTCGGCCCAAGGCCCTTTATGAACCGGTCCACGGCTCCGCACCCGACATTGCGGGGCAGGGCAAGGCCAATCCCATCGCTTGCATCCTCAGCTTCGCCATGGCGCTGCGCTATTCCTTCGACCGGGGCGAGGAGGCCGCGATGCTCGAGCGGGCCGTCGAACAGGCCCTCGCGAACGGCGCCCGCACCGGCGATCTGATGGCAGACGGTGAGGCAAAGCCGCTTTCGACCGCCCAGATGGGCGACGCCATCCTCACCCTCCTGAACGAGGCCTGACCCAAGCGCAAAGCGGAGAGGCCGAATGCCCAACCAGAACGTAAAAGCGGCTCTTTTCGCGCTGGTGGCCTTCGGTGTCTTCGCCACGCATGACGTCGTCGTAAAGATCCTCGGGGCGAGCTATTCTCCGATCCAGATCGTCTTCTTCAGCGTCCTGCTCAGCTTCCCGCTGGCCACGCTGATGCTGATGCGCGACGCCACGCCCGGCACGCTTTTGCCGCGCCATCCCTGGTGGATGGCCGTGCGCACCGTGGCCACTGTGATCACGGCGCTCTGTGCGTTCTACGCCTTCTCCGTCCTGCCGCTGGCGCAGGTCTATACGATCCTCTTCGCCTCCCCGCTCTTCATCACGATCCTGTCGATCCCGATTCTCGGCGAACAGGTCCGGCTGCGGCGTTGGCTCGCCGTTCTGGTGGGGCTCAGCGGCGTTCTCATCGTCCTCAACCCGGCGACCACGACCCTCACGCTTGGCCACGCAGCGGCACTGGCCGCCTCCCTCTGCGGCTCGCTCGCGGCGATCATCGTGCGCAAGATCGGGCGGGAGGAGCGTCTCGCTGTCCTGATGCTCTATCCGATGGTCACGAATGTCATCCTGCTCGGCGCCTGCCTTGGCTTCGTATACCAGCCCATGCCTGCGCAGGATTTCGGTCTTCTGGCCATAATCGCCGTGCTTGCCTGGATCGCGACCCGCTTCATCCTGCATGCCTACAAGACCGGCGAGGCGGTAATCGTCGCGCCTATGCAGTATTCCCAGATCCTCTGGGCGACGCTCTACGGTCTTCTCTTCTTCGACGAGGTCCCGGGCCAGAACGTGATCCTTGGCGCAGGTATCATTATCCTGAGCGGGTGCTACATCGTCTTCCGCGAAAGCCGCGCCTCGGACAGCAGCACCACGCCCGTTTTGCGCACCCGCTCCCGCATTGAAACCGGCACCACCCTGCGCATCGGCCCGATCATCCGCGCCCGTCTCAGGCGGGAGGCCGACGAAGAAGCAGACTTGCATAAGCGGCCGCCAATAGAGTAGGCCCCGCTCACGGTCGGAGTGTAGCTCAGCCTGGTAGAGCACTGCCTTCGGGAGGCAGGGGTCGGAGGTTCGAGTCCTCTCACTCCGACCAGATTATCCTAAATTTGCTGCAGGATTGTGAGCGGACGCTGCCTCTCTCCGGTCTCGGCAACTGAACTATCGGGCCTCCAGCCCCCCCCAATCGAGCCGTTCCGATCGAGAGCGTCCCCCCCGCCAATTCTCCCCGAAATCGAGGCCGGTTGCTCCGGATAGCACCTGCTATTGCCCCATTAAGCTACTGCACCCAAAAGATAGCGAAAGGCCCTCTCCAAACTGCTGGAAAGCGGGCGTTATTCGTATACCCTTTCTAGAAATACAGGCGTACCACGCGATCCGGTCGCCCTCATCTTCCCATACCGCCGAACGGAAAGGAGACACCGATGCCCAAAGATACCCGCGATGTCGCCGACGTGGATAGCAGCCCGGCTGAGGCAGCGACCGGAAAGACAGCAGTGCTCTACCGGATGGCGCTGCCGGATCACCTCTGCCCCTCCGGGCAGAAGGCGCGCTGGCTCCTCGAGCGTCAGGGCTACGATATCGACGACCGCCTCTTCCGGACCCGCGCCGAGGTCGATGCCTTCAAGTCGGCGCACAACGTCCAGACGACCCCGCAAGCCTGGATCGACGGGGGCCGCGTCGGCGGATATACGGACCTGCGGGAGAGGTTGACCGGGTGGGATCCCAAAGCCACCACCTACCGACCGGTTTTCTACCTCTTCGCCGTCGCGGCGCTGACAGCCGTGGCCCTGTCCATCGGGTTTTTCGGCGCGATCACCTGGCAGACGCTCGGCTGGTTCATCTCCGTCTCCATGATCCTTTTGGGCATGCAGAAGCTGCGCGACATCGAAGGCTTCACGACGATGTTCCTCAACTACGATCTGCTCGCCCGCCGATGGGTACCCTATGCCTACATCTATCCATTCGTCGAAACCACAGCGGGCATCCTGATGACCGGAATGATCCTGACATGGATCTCCGCCCCCGCAGCCCTCTTTATCGCGACCGTCGGAGCCGTGAGCGTCTTCAAGGCCGTCTATGTCGACCGACGAGAGCTGAAATGCGCCTGCGTCGGAGGCAACTCCAACGTCCCGCTCGGCTTCGTCAGCCTCACGGAGAACCTGATGATGATCGCCATGGCAGTCGTGATGCTCTGGCTGATGATCTGACGCGGGGCGCGCGCGGCGAGGGTCGTTCGCCGCGCAGGGTCTTCGGGCCTCCAAAGGCATCGCGTCCTCGCGGCGCCCGTAAGTACGGCCAGAGGACAAGAACCCGCCCGGCGCGTTCATCAACGCCGCTCTCTCAAATCCACCGACCGGATACCGACGCAATACCGACCGGATACCGACAGGCCGATTTGGCCGACATCGCGCCGTTAACCCACGTCAGACGGTCAGCTCGTCAGATATCGGCGTAGACGTGTTTCTCAGCCTCCGCCCCCGGATGCGTCACTGCGCCGAGCCGCGTTGATCCCACCAGTTGCGCATATTTCCAAAGCGCTCCCGACGCATAGATCGTCTCGCGCGGACCGCTCCACGCCTCCTTGCGCTGGGCCATCTCCTCGTCGCTCACATCGACGGACAGCTCGCCCTTTACGGCATCGATCGTGATGACATCCCCTTGTTTCAAAAGGGCAATCGGCCCGCAATGCGCGGCTTCGGGTCCCACGTGACCGACGCAGAACCCCCGCGTCGCGCCGGAAAACCGGCCATCGGTGATCAGAGCGACCTTCTTGCCCATCCCCTGACCGGAAAGCGCCGCCGTCGTTGCCAGCATCTCCCGCATCCCCGGGCCACCGGCGGGTCCCTCATTGCGGATGACGATGACCTCGCCTTCCTCATACTCCCGCTTCTTGACCGCCTCGAACGCATCTTCCTCGCATTCAAAGATCCGGGCAGGCCCCGTAAAGCTTTGTTCCTGCGTCGGAATTCCGGCCACCTTCACGATGGCTCCCTCCGGCGCAAGATTGCCTTTCAGCCCGACAACCCCGCCTGTCGGCGTCAGCGGGGCGTCCACGGGATAGATCACCCGCCCATCCGCCTCGCGTGTGATCAGGTCCAGCTCCTCGCCCATCGACCGGCCCGTCGCGGTCATGCAATCCTCGTGCATCAGCCCCGCCTTGCGCAGCTCCTTCAGCACGACCGGTACGCCGCCCGCCTCGTAAAGGTCCTTCGCCACGAACTGCCCGCCGGGCTTGAGATCAACGAAATAAGGGGTATCACGGAAGATATCGCAGACATCGAACAAATCGAAATCGATCCCCGCCTCATGCGCGATTGCGGGCAGATGCAGCCCCGCATTGGTGCTGCCACCGGTGCAGGCGACGACCCGCGCGGCATTCTCGAGCGATTTGCGCGTCACCACATCCCGCGCCCGGATGCCTTTCTCGAGCAGTTTCATAACCGCCTCGCCCGAGGCGACGGAATACTGGTCCCGGCTCTCGTATGGCGCAGGCGCCCCGCTGGAATTCGGCAAGGCCAAGCCGATCGCCTCGCTCACGCAAGCCATTGTATTTGCGGTAAATTGCCCGCCACACGCCCCAGCGGAGGGGCAGGCAACCCGCTCCAGAACGGCAAGCTGCTCGTCTGAATAGTTGCCCGCCTGATGCTGCCCGACCGCCTCAAAGACGTCCTGAACCGTCACATCCTTCCCGTCGAGCCGGCCCGGAAGGATCGACCCGCCATAGATGAAGACCGACGGCACGTTCAGCCGCACCATCGCCATCATCATCCCCGGCAGGGACTTATCGCATCCGGCCAGCCCGACGATGGCGTCATAGCAATGCCCCCGCATCGTCAGCTCGACCGTATCCGCAATGGCCTCGCGCGATGCCAAGGAAGAGCGCATCCCCTCATGCCCCATGGCGATCCCGTCGGTCACGGTAATCGTGGTAAATTCCCGAGGCGTGCCGTTCGCATGTTTGACGCCCAGCTTGACCGCCTGCGCCTGCCGGTTCAGCGAGATGTTGCACGGGGCCGCCTCGTTCCAGCAGGTCGCAACTCCTACGAAAGGCTGGGCAATTTCCTCCTCGCTCAATCCCATCGCGTAGAAATACGACCGGTGCGGCGCCCGCTGGGGCCCCTCGGTCACATGCCGGCTCGGCAGCTTCGACTTGTCCATTTTTCCCTTGAGCATGCGAGGGTCCCTCCCGTGTTGCCCGACGGGATAAAGCCGCGCCGGACCAGGCACAAGGAAAACAGCTCTCATTGCCCTTCCGCCACCCCGGCCCTACCGTCCTGCTCATGTCCTATGCTCCGCAGGAAAAGCTCACCGATCCCGCCCGACCGTCCAGCGGCCTGGGCCGCCTTCTCCTGGGCTGCGTCGGGGTTCTCGCAGGCAGCCTCCTGATCGGCCCGCTCCTTCTGATTCCGATCCTGTCGCTTCTCCCGGCAGGCGCGGGAGACTTCAATTCTCCGCTCGGCACTCTGATCGCGCTTGCCAGCTTCATCCTTATGATCGCGGCGCTCACGCTGGTCCTGCGGTTCATCCACAACCGGGGCCTGCTCACCCTCGTCGGTCATCCGAGTCAGGCGCTTCAGGATTTCATCAAGACCCTCAAGGGGATGGCCATCCTCTACGCGGTCTTTCTCGTCGTCCCGGGCGGAGGAGAAGCGCCCGCGATCCCGAACCTTCCGTTCGGAACGTGGGTGCTTCTGCTGGCCCCGGCCCTCATCGCGATCTTCATCCAGGTCAGCGCAGAAGAGCTTCTCTTTCGCGGCTACCTGCAAAGCCAGCTCGCCGCGACCGCGCGCAGCCCCATTGTCTGGCTCGGCGTACCCTCCTTCCTCTTCGGACTGCTCCACGGCTGGAACACCGACGATCCCCAAGGCGCGCTGATCTATATCGCGATCACCTTCGTCCTCGGCCTGATGCTTGGCGATCTGACCGCCCGTACCGGCACGCTGGGACCCGCCATCGCGATCCACCTGGTCAACAACACGATGGGCATCCTGATCCTCGGCAATGAAGGCCTGCTCGACGGGCTGGCGCTATATGTCATCCCGGTCGACGGCCCATTCATCCCGCCGCTCTGGCCCAGCCTTCTGTCGCTGCTCTGTGTCTGGCTAACCGCCCGGATCGCTTTGCGCGTTTGATTGCAAAGCGGCGCGCGGGGGAATATCTGCCTTCCTGCAACGAAGGGTCGCGCCATGAACTGGATCACCAACTACGTCCGTCCCCGGATCAACTCGATCTTCTCCCGCCGGGAAGTCCCTGAGAACCTGTGGACCAAGTGCGATGAATGCGGAACGATGCTGTTTCACCGCGAACTCAGCGACAATCTGAACGTCTGCACCAACTGCCAGCACCACATGTATATCTCGCCCCGCGACCGCTTCGCGTCGCTCTTCGACGGCGGGATTTATACCGAGGTTGAGGTCCCCGAACCGATCACCGATCCGCTGCATTTTCGCGACCAGAAGCGCTATATCGACCGCCTCAAGGATGCCCGCCGCACAACGGGCGAGGATGAGGCGATGCTCGTCGGCGAAGGCGAGATGGGCCGCACGCCTGTCGTCGCCGCCTGCCAGGATTTCTCCTTCATGGCAGGCTCCATGGGCATGTATGTCGGCAATGCGATCGTCGCCGCCGCCGAACGCGCGGTGGAGATGAAGCGCCCGCTGATCCTCTTTTCCGCCGCAGGCGGCGCCCGCATGCAGGAGGGGATCCTGTCGCTCATGCAGATGCCGCGCACGACCGTCGCGGTGCAGATGCTTAAAGAGGCAAACTTGCCCTATATCGTCGTGCTGACCCACCCGACGACCGGCGGCGTCACGGCCTCTTACGCGATGCTAGGCGACATCCACATCGCCGAGCCGAATGCCCTCATCTGCTTCGCCGGTCCCCGCGTCATCGAACAGACCATCCGCGAAAAGCTCCCCGAGGGGTTCCAGCGCGCCGAATACCTGCTCGACCACGGCATGCTCGACCGGGTGACCCCCCGGACCGACATGCGGGACGAGCTGATCACCATCGTTCGGATGCTTCTGGACCTGCCGCCCGCGATCAAGGGCGATCTGCCCGCCCCGGCCGAAGGTCCCGACGCCGCGCCCACCCCGGCCGAAGCCGCCGACGCCGCGATCAACGGCGAGGATCCTGAACCGGCCAAGCCGTGAGCCCGCCCGAAGCGACCGGCTCCGACGCCATCCTCGACCGGATGATGGCGCTGCACCCTAAGATCATTGACCTGACGCTGGACCGGATGTGGCGCCTCCTGGAGGCCCTCGGAAATCCGCAAGAGAGCCTCCCGCAGGTCATCCATATCGCAGGCACCAACGGCAAGGGCTCGACCCTCGCCATGATCCGCGCAGGGCTCGAAGGCGCGGGGCACGGCGTCCACGCCTATACCTCCCCGCATCTGGTGCGCTTTCATGAACGCATCCGGCTGGCCGGAACACTCATCTCCGAGCCCGCGCTGACCGCTCTTCTCGATGAATGCTACGAGGCGAATGGCGGCGAGCCGATCACTTATTTCGAGATCACGACCTGCGCCGCGCTCCTTGCCTTCTCGCGCACCCAAGCCGACTATACCCTACTGGAGGTCGGCCTTGGCGGACGGCTCGACGCAACGAACGTTCTAACACCGCGCCTTTCGATCATCACGCCGGTCGCACTCGATCATCAGCACTTCCTCGGCGACACGATCGAAGAGATCGCGGGCGAAAAGGCCGGCATCCTCAAACAAAATATCCCCGCCGTCATCGCCCCGCAGACCGAGGCCGCCCTTGATGTGATCGAGGACAAGGCGGCTCGCACGGGAACGCCCCTTCTCGTCCACGGCCAGCACTGGCATGCCAGTGTCGAACGCGGACGCCTCATCTTTCGGGACGAGACCGGCCTGCTCGACCTGCCGCTTCCGTCTCTTCCCGGCGCGCATCAGATCACCAATGCGGGCACCGCGCTGATGGCCCTTCGCCACCTCAAAGCCGGAGAGCGCGCTTACGAGGCCGCCATGACCTCTGCCCGCTGGCCCGCTCGCCTCCAACGCCTGCGCAAGGGGCCACTGACCCAGACCGCACCGCAAGCCGAGCTCTGGCTCGACGGCGGCCATAACCCTGCGGCAGGACAGGCACTCGCCAAAGCGCTCGCCAAGATGCCGCCCAAACCGCTCTACCTGATCGCAGGCCTGCTCAAGACCAAGGACGCCCGCGGCTTCTTTGCGCCCTTCGCGCCTTTTGCCCCCGAGGTCCTGACCGTCGACATCCCGGGCGAGACCGCGACCCTTTCGGCCGAGGACACCGCCGCCGCCGCAACAGCCGCAACACTACACGCAACACCCGCAACATGCGTCCAGGACGCCGTCACCAAGATCGCAGCAACCACCCCCCATGCCCGCATCCTGATGTGTGGCTCGCTCTATCTCGCGGGCCAGATCCTCTCCGAGAACGGATAGGCCCGGAAAAATCAATCCGCCCCTCGGGCCGATGATTGTTCACGCTGTTGCGCATCGGGCGTTGCGTTAATCCCGGGATGCGCGGGGTGCCGTGTCATTTCCACCGACCAAATACCGACGTAATACCGACCGGATACCGAAGCCCCAAATCGGACCCCCCAAAAAAAGTCGAATCACCGATTCGTTTTTGCTTTGACTAAATTGCCACAGGTCAGCTATATCTTGCGACACAGGCAAGAAAGGGCGGATCGCACCACCCTATCCACAAAATGTCGTATCCAGGCAAGGGCCGGGCATCGTCGTATTATGCGGCGAAGGCTATAAGAGTCCGATGGCTGCGCACATCCTGGCTCCGCAGGGTGCCTCTTGTCCGCGCATCCCTCGCGCTGGACCATCTTGCGACCTCAGGGGGCAGGCTGACCGACAGAAGTCAGCCGCCCCAACCTTCTCCCTGCATTTCCTGTAACCTGCTGGCGGTCCTCGCAAATTCGAACGATCCTTCGCCCTCGACATAGAGCATCTCGGGCACCGCCGCAGCCGAGCAAATCAGCCGCACCTTCGCCTCGTAAAGCGCATCGATCAGCGTCACGAAGCGCTTCGCCTCGTTGAAATTCGACCGCCCAAGCGTCGGGATATCCTCGAGGATTAACACTCTCACCGCCTCGGCCACCGCAAGATAGTCCGCCGGGCCCAGCGCCCGCCCGCACAAATCATAAAACTTCGCCCGCGCAACACCGCTCGAAAACCGGGGCAACACCACCTCGCGCCCCTTCACCCGAAGCGTCAGTTCCTCCGAAGCGCCGCCTGACAGATCCTCCCAGATCGATGCAATCGCCTCTCTGGCATCCGTGTCGACCGGGCTGAAATAGACCTGCTCTCCGGCCAGCCGGCCCTGTCGGTAATCCTTGGGCGAGACCAGTTCATGCACAACCATCCGCTCTTCCAAAAGAGCAATAAAAGGCAGGAACAGATCGCGGTTCAGCCCATCTTTATAAAGGTCCTCCGGCACCCGGTTCGAGGTCGTCACCACAACAACGCCGCCATCGAAAAGCTTCTGGAACAGGCGTCCGACGATCATCGCATCGGCGATATCGGTGATCTGCATCTCATCGAAGGCCAGGCATCGAACCTCTGCGATGATCCGGTCCGCCACCGGCCCGATGGCGTCGTCCTTCCCGGCCTTGCGCGCGGCGGCCAGCCCGTCCTGGACCTCCTGCATGAAAGCGTGGAAATGCACCCGTCGGCAATCCACGTCGAGCGCGGCGGCAAAAAGATCCATCAGCATCGACTTCCCGCGCCCGACGCCGCCCCACAAATACAGGCCTTTCGGAGGTTCGGCCGCCTTGCGAAACCAGCCCTTCGAAGGGGTCTCGGCCAGTCCTTCCCGGATCCGCTCGAACTCGGTCAAAACGGCTTCCTGCGCCGGATCGGCCTCCAGAAACCCATCCTTAACTTTTTGCCTGTAAAGATCGATGACACTCGTCACGTCAGCCGTCCTGTTGCCTCGTCTTTCGAATACACAATCGCCTCTCCAGCACAATGCGGGCGCAACACATCAAGCGTTCTGATGCGTCAGACAAAATTAACTCATTTGACTGCAAGGTGACGCAGCGGTCCAATCACGACATGGACCAACGCACACCGCTCATCACGCCTGTCCTCGTCGCGGGCTGCATCATCATCATGGTCAGCTTCGCTATCCGGGCAAGCTTTGGCGTGTTCCAGATCCCCATCGCCGACGAATTCGGCTGGCTCCGCACGGAATTCAGCCTTGCCATTGCGATCCAGAATCTCGCATGGGGCATCGGCCAGCCCATCTTCGGCGCGATCGCCGAGAAGATCGGCGACCGCAAAGCGATCGTCATGGGCGCCTTCATCTACGCCGCGGGCCTGTTGCTGTCGTCTGGCGCGACCACGCCTCTCGAGCATCAGATGTACGAGGTTCTGGTCGGCTTCGGCATCGCAGGCACCGGCTTCGGCGTCATCCTCGCCGTCGTCGGCCGCGCCGCTTCGGACGACAACCGCTCGATGGCACTGGCCGTCGCGACCGCCGCAGGCTCCGCCGGGCAGGTTTTCGGCGCGCCGCTCGCCGAATGGCTGCTGTCGATGATGAGCTGGCAGATGGTCTTCGTCGTCTTCTCAGGCGTCATTCTCGCAACCCTGGCGTGCCTCCCCATGATGCGCGCGCCCGAGCCCGCCTCGAAGGCCGAGCTTGAGGAAAGCATGAGCGAGATCCTCGGAAAGGCTTTCCGCGACCCGTCCTACGCCTTGATTTTCCTCGGCTTTTTCTCCTGCGGCTACCAACTGGCCTTCATCACAGCACACTTTCCCGCCCTCGTGACCGAAATGTGCGGGCCGATCATGCCCGGAGGCGTCCTTCATTCCATCGGCATCACGACGACCTCCGCCCTTGGTGCCGTCGCTATCTCGTTGATCGGACTTGCGAATATCGGCGGTACGCTCCTCGCCGGATGGGCCGGAAAGCGCTACACCAAGAAGTACCTTCTGGCCGGAATTTACACCGCGCGCACGATCGTCGGCGCGCTTTTCTTCCTTTTCCCGATCACGCCTGGAACCGTCCTTCTCTTCTCTGTGGCGATGGGAAGTCTCTGGCTGGCCACGGTCCCGCTCACCTCGGGCCTCGTCGCGCATATCTACGGGCTGCGCTACATGGGCACACTTTACGGGATCGTGTTTCTCAGCCACCAGCTTGGCAGTTTCATGGGCGTCTGGCTCGGCGGGCGCCTTTACGATCAGTTCGGCACCTACGAGATCGTCTGGTGGGTCGGCGTCGCGGTCGGCGCATTCTCGGCCATCGTGCACCTGCCCATCCGGGAAAAACCGCTGGCCAAGCCTTGCATGGCCTGACGCCTCACTCCTTGCGGATCTTCCGCATCATCTCCCTGAGGGTCGCCGCAACCTCGCGCCCGTGAGTGTAGGGCAACCCGTGCCCCGCATCCGCGATCACCTCCTGGTGAACATCGTGATTGAGCGCCGCAAGGTCGCCCAGAGCGCTGTCCGGCACGATATGATCCTCCTGGCCCCAAATGGCGAAAACGGGGATCTCGCGCCGGTTTAGAACCGCAAGCGGCGTTGTGAGATCGGTGTCGAAGATATGTCGCCGACTGGACAGGACCGCACCAAGAAAGCCCTTGCGGCTATATTGAGCGTCCTGGATCTGCTCCAGATCGGGAACTTCGCTTCGCCCGCCATCGAAGGCCCCGCGCGCCATATGTCCGGCGGTCAGGTAGTGCAGCCAATCCCCCGCCACGGGCGTGTCGCGGATCCAACCGGAATAGCCGATCTCGGTCATCCCGTGCCCGGCTGAGGCCAACAGGACGACCTGGCGCACCCGGTCCTGGTTCTCGGCCGCCCAGACCGTCGCGACGATCGCCCCCATCGAATAGCCCATGATCGTCAGATCATCATCGAGCTTGAGATGCGTGACCAGATCGTCCAACTGACGTTGAAAAAAAGCTGCGTCCTGAGGCCCGGATGGAGCATCAGAATAGCCCCTTCCGTAAAGATCATAGACGAGGGTTCGATAGCCGATATCCCCTAAAGCCTTCGCCATGGATTCCCAGATCGGAGACGGTGTCGTGAGCCCGTGGATCGCGACCACAACCGGCCCGCGGATCGGGCCAAGCCAGCGATAATGGGTCGTGCCTTGGGATAGTTGGACGAATTCACCCGGGGCTTCGGTGCGATCAGGAGGGCTCTTCCGCCATTCCAGCACATAGGGCAGGGCGATCAGGGCGAGCAAAAGGACGAGGAGGATCAAACCAACCATTTCTAATGTCTCCTCAAGATGCGCACCATTGGTCAAAGATGTAACGGCTCACCATCAGATCGAGATGCGCGCCCCCACCATTCTTGAAGATGGTAATCTCTTCGTCGGACTCACGTGTGAAGGCGCCAAAATCGTAGTAGTCGGCCTGAATGTCCTGGGGTGAAATCACTCCGCTCGCCAAGGGGATTTTCAGCTCTCCGATATGATCCAGCGTCGTCTGACGACTATCGACGAAGATACGTCCTTTGCGAAGGGCGGCATCGTCGGCCTCCCTCATATCCGGCCGATAGGCGCCGATCAGATCGATATGCTGGCCGGGCTGAAGCCATTCTCCATGCAGCACAGGATCGGTGCTCATCGTTGCGCAGGAGACAATATCGGCGCGTCGAACCGCATCTGGTAAGTCTGCGGCAACGCTTACACCCGGGCTTTGGGCGGCGAGGGTATCGGCGCTATCCTTCGTCCTATTCCACAGAACGATTTGCGCTGCGGGAAACAGCTCGCGGTATCCGTCGATAAGGGATGCGGCCACCGTCCCGGCGCCGATAATGAGGATCGAACGACTATCCGGGTGAGCCAGCTTGGAGGTGGCAAGCAGGCTGTCTCCTGCGGTCTTCCATTTCGTTACCAGATGAAAGTCGATCAGAGCCTCGATCTCCCCGGTCTCATCGGAAAAAAGGCTCAGCGCGCCGTTGATCGCGGGCAGGTCTTGGCCCGTGTTGTCCGGGAAAATCGTAGCGGTCTTCACCGCCAGTCCCAGCCCCTTTATCCAGGCTGATCGGGATAGAAGCGTCCGGTTCCCCTGATAAAGAAAGGTGTCGCCAATCTCAGCTTCGGGGCGTTTGTGCCCTTCGGCAAGTGCATCCATAACGCCTTTCCAGCTGAGGATATGGTCCCCGTCCTCAAAGCTGATTTGGGGGACGGTCAAAGCGCTTGGTCTGCTGTCAGAAGCCCGTCCTTTACAAGTCGGGAGGCCCATTTTTCGGATGTGGTAAATAGATGCGTCTGCCATCCACGCGATGCGGCTGCGTTGATGTTGTCCTGCCGATCATCAGCAAAAAGAAGGCCTTCAGGTTCGAATTCTATATCCGCTTCGACCGCCTCGTAGATTGCGGGCTCCGGTTTGACCTGTCCCATCTGGCCCGAGATGTAGCGGCGGTCGAACTCGGCCAGAAAGGGATACTCCTTCTCTGCCAACTCGAATGTCTGGATCCCGAAATTGGAGAGCGCGAAGACGGGAACATTGGCCCGCCGCAAGGCCCGCAAAAGGCGGACGGAGTGATCGATTGCAGGGCTGGCGATCTCGATCCAGCGATCATGCCACATCCGGATCTCATCAGACCAGTCCGGATGGGCCACGGCCACAGCCTCCACTTCGTCCTTCCAGTTTGCGCCTCGATCGACGCGGTCGTTCATCTCGTGCAGATCGACGGCCGCAAACATGGCCCTGCGACGGTCTTCTCCGATGACACGGTCATAGAACCGCTCTGGCTTCCAATCGATAAGGACGTTCCCGATATCGAAAACAACGGCCTGAACGCTCATGTGCTTTCCTTTCCGGCGGCTCGGACCTCGCGCTCCAACGCGTCCAGAAAGCGTGACCGATCCGCCTTGCTGAAGGGGCGTCCTCCGCCCGTTCGGAACGGATCGGCAGCGCGCAGATCCGCCATCAGATCCCGGGACGCCAGTTGCTGGCCGATATTCGCAGGCGAGAACGTCTCTCCGTTCGGGCGGAGAACCCGTGCTCCTGCTTCGATGCAGCGGGCGGCCAAAGGCACATCAGTTGTCACAACCACGTCGCCAGGGCCGGCCCGATCGGCGATCCAAATATCTGCGATATCTGGTCCATCAGGCACGACAATCGTATCGACGAGGGGATTTTGGGACGGACGCAGACCACCATTCGATACGATGGCCATCCGCAGCTGATGCCGCGTTCCGACCCGCTCGACCTCGGCCTTGACCGGGCACGCATCTGCATCGACGTAGATCATTCCAAAGGGCGTTCCGGTGTTGCTTTTGCGCAGATACTCAGGGTCATCGCTAGCCTAGGGCCCCAGCGTTGTCACCCATGCAATCACGACAGGTAGGCTGGCAACACTCAGAACCGTAGAAACAAGGATCGCAGCGGAGACGCGGGCCGGGGCAACTTGGTAGTGCTGAGCCAGAATGTAGACATTTCCTGCCACAGGAAGGGCCGCCGCGGCGATCATAATGGCGGCGGCGCTTTGCGAGACGGGAAACAGGATCAAAGCGCAGATCGCAACGGCACCGGGATGCAAAACCAGCTTGCAGAAAGTAAGCCAGCCCGCGACGCTGATCCGCTCTGCTGACTTGGAGGCGAGGGATGCACCGATCGCAAAAAGGGCGCCGGGCGTTGCGGCAGCCCCGAGAAGCGTTAGGAACTCGTTCATCGGTGCCGGTATGGGAATATCGAGAGCCGACCAGGCAAGGCCGAGCGAAATCGAGACGATCATGGGGTTTCTTATCAGCCCAAGCAGCGCCGACGCGAAGACATTCGCCTGCTTTTCCTGCCCGCCACCGACAAGGATGACGATAAGGCTTCCGAAAACGATCAGATCGACGGCAAGAACCAACATGACAGGCCCGATCGCCTGATCGCCAAGCAGGAGAGCAAGCATCGGTATGCCAAGAAAGCCGACATTTCCAATCACGGCGCATTGTGCTTCGACAGCCGCCTCCCGCAGACCGCGCTTTCGGACCAGCGCAACGATCGTGGCGACAAGATAGATGGCCGTCGTTCCCAGCAGATAGGCAGACACAAAGGTCCAATCGAGAATGTCAGACAGGCTGAGATTGGCGGAAAATCGGAACAGCATCGCGGATAGCGCGAAGTAGAAAACGAACTTTGTTAAGTAGGCTGTCGCTTCCGCAGTGAAGAAACGGGTCCGCGCGGCTCCGTAGCCGAGGGCGATCAATGCAAAGAAGGGGAGGGTTTTGAGGAAGACCTGAAGCATTACAGATCCGATAGCTGCAAGGCATTGCAAGTCCAAGGGAAAAGGGTCTCTGGATAGAGAACAGTATCCCGAAGGCTCAGGGATAACTGCAATGGAAGAGGTAGAGAGCTTGGATTGCTCGCAATCAGCTTCTTGATCCAGGGACCGATTGATCGGGATCCTAGATGACCGCAAAAAAAATGCGGTATTGAACCGTTCCGTTCACTTTTGGCTGGACAGCAAATCACGATGATGTAGTGTCGAGATATGAACTGAACTGTTCAGTTTTTACCTTCAAAGGAGAACATCATGCACCGTTTTCACGTAGTAGCCGCCGGCCTGTTGTTTGTTGTTCCATCTCTCGTTTCGGCAGCGCCGTTTACTGTCGAGAGTGTTTCGACCCAAACGAGTCCCGCTGCGGGCTGCAAGCAAATCGAACTTGCCGTGGGTCTTAGTCCTTCGGAATGCGGTACGAAAACCGACGCAGAACTCGCTGAGATGATGCTTGATAAAGGCGACGAGTGATCAATCGGCAATTGACGTTGCGCGAGGCAAGACAGGGAGAAGCGGCCTTGTCTTGCGTGAAATGAACCGCTTCGTCTATATACATCCGATGACTTTAGTTGATCCACCTGCCCGTAAGGGTCGAAAGATGGACCAGGTGCTCGAGGGCGCGCGTACGGTTTTTCTCTCAGACGGTTTCGAGGGGGCAAGCGTTGACGACATCGCGAAGACGGCGGGTGTCTCCAAGGCGACCCTCTACAGCTACTTCCCGGACAAGAAGCTGCTATTCCTCGAAATCGCACGTCTTGAATGCACGCGGATGGCCGAAGACCACGATCACGCCTTTAGTCCGGACCGCGACGTCAGACATGTGCTTCATGAGATGGGCGTCGAGATGATGACTCTCATCACCTCAGATTTCGGGCTGAACGTGTTCCGGATCTGCGTCGCCGAAAGCGACCGATTTCCTGAACTGGGACAGCAATTCTACGAAAACGGACCAATGAAGGTCCGGGCGGTGATGATTGAATATCTCGAGGCAAAGATCGAGGACGGCACACTCGCGATCGAGGACTGTGCGCTGGCTGCCGATCAGTTTGCGGAGATGTGCAAGGCGGACATCTTTCCCTCGATGATCTTCGGCGTGGGGCGGGTCACGAAGGACCGCATCACCTACGTGGTCAAGGAGGCTGTCGAGACATTCATGGCTCGATACGGCGCCTAGTCGATGCGTCTTACCAGAAGCTGATTGTCGTCTCCCCGCTTTGTCTCGAACGTCTTGATGTCCTTGATAAGATCGCTGAGCTTTTTGTGTCCGTATGTGCGGGTATCGAAATCGGGACTAGCGGCCGTAATGTACTGACCAAGCGGACCAAGAGCGTACCATTCATCGTCTTGACCGATCAAATCCATGGCGCGCGTAACCAAATCGCGCGCCTCGTTCGCAGCCTTTGTTTTGCGCCGCTCGGTTTTTGGACTTTCGGATCGGGGCGACGTCCCAGCCAGGTTCTCCAGAAAGATAAAGCGTTTGCAGGCCTTGCGGAATGCCTCCGGCGTCTTCTGCTGTCCTATCCCATAGACATCTAGACCCTGTTCACGGACCCGGCTGGCCAATCGGGTGAAGTCGCTATCTGACGAGACAAGCACGAAGCCATTAAAACGTCCGGAATGCAGAAGATCCATCGCATCTATGACAAGCGAGATGTCGGACGCATTCTTGCCGACCGTATTTGCCGGAGAGTGCAGTGGAACCAGTCCATGGTCGGCCTGAACCTTGTTCCACCCCGACATCTGCTGCGACGAGAAATCCCCATAGCATCGGCGGACCGAAGCTTCACCAAGAGACGCAATCTCCTCGAATATTGCTCCGGCATATTTTGGCGACGTGTTATCTGCATCGATCAAAACGGCGAGGAGAGGACGGTCGGCGGGCATATGGGGACTTTCTGGCGAGATTATTTGTCTCGGCTTCTATAGCCTTCTCTCCGTGAGGTGACCACAACGACTGGCGTCCCGAATGGGGCGGCTTCGATCTTACAGGTCGCGCATCATGACGAGTGCATCCACGAACCGGCCATCGGGAAGCTGAAAGGCTTTGGGCAGGCGCCCTACGACATCAAAGCCAGCGCGAAGCCAAAGATCGACGGCCCGGTCATTGCTGGCCACGACGAAGTTGAATTGCATCGCCCTGAAACCCTGCCTTTTCGCGGTTTCCATTGCATGGTTCAGCATCGCTCTCGCGATGCCTTTGCCTCGAGCTGCGGCCGCTGTCACGAAGGCGGCGTTGCAAATATGGGCTCCTCCGCCGCCTTGATTGGCTTTTAGATAGTAAGTGCCGAGCGGCGCCTCATCCTCGGCGAGGAAGACGCTGTGATCCGGACTTTGCCAATAGGCCAAAGCGTCCTGCCGCGAGATAGTCGGATCGATGGCATAAGTATCACCCGCCCGAAAGACAGGCTCGAGCATGTTCCAGATTGAACCTGCATCCTCAGGCTTGACGGGACGAATTCTCAATAGAGAACAACCGATCGGATGGATTTGCCTTCATGCATAAGGTCGAACCCCTTGTTGATGTCCGAAAGCGGCATCGTGTGGGTGATCATCGGATCTATTTCGATCTTGCCATCCATATACCAATCGACAATCTGCGGCACATCTGTCCGACCTCTGGCGCCGCCAAAGGCCGTCCCGCGCCAAACGCGTCCCGTGACAAGCTGGAAAGGACGTGTCGCAATCTCGGCCCCAGCGGGAGCGACGCCGATGATGATGCTTTCACCCCAACCTTTGTGTGCGCATTCGAGCGCCGTGCGCATGACCTCGACATTTCCAGTTGCGTCAAACGTATAGTCGGCACCACCCCCGGTGAAGTCGACAAGATAAGGGGCGAGGGGACCGTCGACCTCGTTCGGATTGATGAAGTCGGTCATTCCAAACCGGGTCGCCATCTCCACCTTGGTGTCGTTCAGGTCGACGCCCACGATCCGGTCCGCCCCGGCAAGCCGCAGACCCTGTATGACATTCAGCCCGATCCCGCCAAGACCGAAGACAATAGCGGTCGATCCGATCTCGACCTTCCCGGTATTTATGACGGCGCCGATACCGGTGGTGACGCCGCACCCGATGTAGCAGATCTTGTCGAATGGCGCATCAGACCGAACCTTTGCCAAAGCGATTTCTGGCAAGACCGTATGATTGGAAAAGGTCGAACACCCCATGTAATGCCGGATTGGCGTGCCATTGGTCATGGCAAAACGCGATGTGCCGTCGGGCATGAGGCCCTGACCTTGAGTGGACCGGATCGCCTGGCAAAGGTTGGTCTTGGGGTTCAGGCAATAGTCGCATTCGCGACATTCCGGAGTATAGAGCGGGATCACATGATCCCCTGGTTTGAGCGAAGTCACACCCGGCCCAACCTCTTGGACAATACCTGCGCCCTCATGGCCTAGGATTGCGGGGAAGAGCCCTTCAGGATCGGCTCCGGAGAGAGTGAACTCGTCCGTGTGACAGATCCCGGTCGCTTTTATCTCGACCAGTACTTCTCCGGCCTTCGGACCCTCCAAAGTCACGTCCATGACCTCGAGCGGCTTGCCCGCCTCGAGCGCGACAGCGGCTGTTGTACGCATCTCGGATCCCTCCCTGATTTAGGCCGAAAGGTGGGGGATTGCCGATCGCTGCGCAAGGGGCTTGACCGCCCGGGCCTCTGGTCCACTTATGCCAGCATGAAACATCTGATCCCAATTTTCCTTTTGGCGCTGGCGGCTTGCGAGCCCGCGCCTTCGGTGACCGGAGATGTCGAAGGTCTGGATAAGCTCACGCCCGATACCTGCGGTGCTGAAGATTATCAAACTCTCGTTGGCCAGAATATCGCATCCGCGACCTTTCCGGCGGATCTGAACGACCGCGTCATCCGGCCCGGTGATATTGTAACGCAGGAGTATCGGCCGGACCGGGTCAATTTCCGGGTAAATGACACAGGGGTGATCCAATCCGTCACCTGTGGCTGATCGCTGTTGTCGCCGTAGCTGGATGCGGTCCAACGAATGGACCGACCTCTCGCATGTCCGCGCCCGAGGATCTCTCTGCCTGCGCTGCAGAACCCTATCGCGGCCTTGTCGGCCAGAACGAAGACCGTCTTGAGACGACGCTGATCCTGGCGCCAGTTCGGGTCATTCGGCCGGGAACGGTAGTAAATTGGCCTCCCCTGACGAGCCGTATCAACTTCGAGATTTCGGAAGACGGTCAAGTCACCCGCATTTTTTGCGGGTAGGATCCTGCCCTATCGCCATCTCTGCCACATAGCATGTCTTGATCTGAGCGACGTTTACGGCAACTCTGCCTCTCATGGACATGTCGAGCGTGACGCCGTTCCCCGGACGGCCCTCTACCGTAGCGTTTCATCGCACGGAGTTAAGCCTGATCCTGTCTCTTTACGGGCGCATGGTGGCGGCAGGCGAATGGCGTGACTACGGTATTTCACATCTGAAAGATCTCGCGGTCTTCGCTGTTTTTAGGCGAACTGCCGAGCATCCGCTTTACCGCATTGAAAAACGGCCGAAGCTTCGAAATCGGCAGGGGCAGTATGCTGTGATCGGACCGGAAGGACAGATCCTCAAACGCGGAAATGATCTGCGGGCCGTTCTGCGCGTTCTCGAGCGCAAGCTCATTCGGGTCGTGGAATAGCTCTAGAGACGCTTTCTCGCCGTAACGGACCCGTCCCCCTGCGTTTCGATCCTTTTGATTGCAGACCCCAATGGCTCATAGGCAGTTGCCATATGATGTGCATTGGCATGGATCAGGGTACGGTCGTCTACCATCCAACCGACGTGACCCTCCCAGAACACGAGATCGCCGCGCCGCAGATCGTCTACTGGGCTGCCGAGTTCAGCCTCCTGCTGATCACTGTCGCCGGGGCATGGGATATCGCATGCAAGGCACGCCATTTGCACAAGTGCCGAACAATCAAGACCGAAGGCGGAATTGCCGCCCCAAAGATAAGGCGTGCCAAAGAAAGTCTGGGCGACAGTAACTGGGTCCTGAAACGGCCGATCGAGCGGGCGAAGATGGGGCTTGGGAACGAAGCCGACGTCAGTTTCAAAGAATTTGGGCCGTTCGTCCAATACCCTGAGGTGTGTGCCAAAGCCGAAATGGCCAAGTTCAGCGGTCTTCATATCTGGTTCGGGATAGGCATGGGTGGCGCGGACCGACACTCTGTGGGTTGGAGCGTTCAGATCGGCAAGGTCACTGCTACGAATGAAGCCGGTATATCCGTCCCGCAAAGCTGTGACCTCGGTCCAATCGCCTCTGTTGTCGTGCTCGGTGACGGACTCCCCTCGCTGCAGCTGGCGGTCGCGCGGTCCGCCATGCGAACGGCAAAGATCGGTCAACTGCGTCGCGCGCCGGGTCGGCCCGTCCCCAAGCTGTCGTTGGCGCGGATCGGTCACGGGAGAAGATCCGGCAGCGCATCGAACAAGGCGCGGGCCCCTTGGCCAACACCTCCTTTCGGCCGTGCAGGTGCGGATGAGGGCTGCCAGCCATAGATGTCGAAATGCATGTAGCGGGGATGATCGGTGAAGCGACGGAGAAATAAGGCAGCGGTGATCGAGCCTGCAAAGCCACCCGCGGGAGCGTTATCGAGATCTGCGATACCCGGTTCGATCAGAGCTTCATAAGGGTCATGGAATGGCATGCGCCAAACCGGATCTCGGACCTTTAGGGCAGAGCTGGCCAGCACTTCTGCATCGGGATCGTGATCTGTATAGAACGGCGCAAGATCCGGACCGACCGCCACGCGAGCAGCGCCGGTGAGGGTGGCCATCGAGATAAGCAGATCCGGCTCTTCCTCGGAAGCATAGGCCAAAGCATCAGCAAGGACGAGCCGACCTTCGGCATCGGTGTTGTTGATCTCGACCGTCAGTCCTTTGCGCGAGGTCAGGATATCGCCTGGCCGCATCGCGTCATCGGAGATGGAGTTCTCAACGGCCGGGATCAGCACGCGGAGGCGGAGTTTCATGCTCAGCGACATTATTGTGGATGCGAGCCCCAGAACCGTTGCGGCGCCTCCCATGTCCTTCTTCATCAAGCCCATGGACCGTCCGGGTTTGATATTCAGACCGCCTGTGTCAAAGCACACGCCTTTGCCCACAAGCGTAAGAGACGGGCCTTCGGATCCCCAGCGCATATCAATGAGGCGAGGGGCCTGATCGGCAGCACGGCCGACGGCGTGGATCATCGGAAAATCATTCTCCAGCAAATCATCGCCTACAATGACCGAGATATCCGCTCCGTGCTTGTTGGCAAGATCACGTATAGCCTGTTCAAGGTCATCGGGGCCCATATCGGAGGCTGGAGTGTTAATGAGATCCCGCGTGAGAGCCTCGCCGTTTGCAATCGCTTCGATACGGGCGGCGTCAACGTCGTCTGGAGCTACGAGGCGAGCTTGCGGCGGGCGTTTTCCGGCATATCGATCGAACCGGTAGGACGCGAGAAGCCAGCCCAAGGCCGCTTCGTCCAGCGCCTTGCCTGACAGACCATCGGCCAGCGAATAAAGACCCGCAGGGAGCGCATCTGCGACTGCAGCCATCGCAAACCTTTGTCTTCGCTGCTCCGTCTCATCACCTAGGCCAGCAAGAGCTACTGTAATTGCCCCGCCCGACCCCGGAATTGCCAAGGCCGCCCCGAAGGATCCTTTGTAATCGTGAGCTTCCGCCCAGTTCGTCGCGCTATCTCCAAGATGAGCAAGGACATCCGCAAGGGTGGCAGGTGTCACTGGATGAAGCGGTATGACAGCTTCATTTGGCGGTTCAAAACTAAGTGGCATACGGTAGGGATCCTTTGACGGGCTACGTCTCAGGGTAGAGGCCGGAACTTTCGCTGCAAGTCAGAACCGCACCTTAAAGGACCGCTTATGCGCCTTCGAGATGTTCGGGGTCCTCAAGGGCATTCAATGATCTCTGCGAAATACGTCCGAGGCGGGCCACGGTTGCACCAATGGCAACTCCATCTTCGGACCTGCAGGCGCTAACAACCGCGCAGGCTGCACTCGCCAGACTGGCGAGCCCGATGCGACATGCCGCGTTTGAAATGGCAAGGGAGAGTGTTTCGACTAAATCCAGTTCACGCTCTTCATGGGCTTGATGGAGGGCGTAAAGATCCGCACGCAGATCCCGGATAGTGCGTTCCATCGTCTCGGCACCCGCATCACGCCCTAGCTCTTCCATAAGAGAACCCAAGCGGTCCAGATCGACATCGATCCGGTCCGCTGGTTGCAGGCGGATCACTTCGGTCATGGGATACCTTCTTCGCTTGTATTGATAAGAGTTCCTGACCTGCTGAGGTTCCGATTCGGTTTATCCGACCTCGAAATCTCTTTCGTCTTTCAGTCAAATGCCCCATATCGAGCGAACTCAAAGCGAGCAGAGATGTCATCCATGGATCACGCCAAACCTCTTCCCGGATACCTTGTTCAACGCTACGAGGGCTGGAAAGCCACGACTTTCAAAGAGAACGCGTCTTGGTATCGCCACTTGGCAGAGGCGGGTCAGCATCCCCGTGCGATGGTCATTTCCTGCTGCGACAGCCGGGTTCATGTCACATCGATCTTTGGGGCGGATCAGGGCGAATTCTTTATCCATCGCAACATCGCAAACCTCGTTCCGCCCTATAAGCCGAACGGTGACTATCATGGGACATCTGCGGCGGTAGAATATGCTGTCACGACGCTGAAAGTCGCGCATCTCATCGTGCTAGGCCATTCCAGTTGTGGCGGCGTTGCAGGCTGTGACGCGATGTGCTCAGGCGCCGCCCCGGAACTGGAAAGCGAAACCAGCTTTGTTGGTCGCTGGATGGATATCCTAAGACCTGGCTACGAGCGGGTGAAGTTGATCGAGGATCCGGAGCTTCGGGTCGGGGCGCTCGAGAAGGAGGCAGTGATTATCTCTTTGGAGAACCTGATGACGTTCCCCTTCGTGAAGACAGCGGTCGAGGAAGACCGGCTTACCTTGCACGGCCTGTGGGTAAATATCGGCGAAGGCGATCTTGAAGCGTACAGGCCTGAAGATGGGTTTTACGACATCTAGATTTCGGAGCCCGATTAACACAGGCTTCAGAATTTACTGCCATACGGTCGGCGTGACCCGCAACAGGGATAAGAAACGTCATGCCGAAATTTACCTTGAATGGTCTTGAGCTCACCTCGAATACAGGTGGGGCCGTCCGCGAGCTCACGAATGCAACGCTCATGATCGAACCACGAGATGCCGCGGGCAATTTCTCCTTAAGATATGTCGAAGGCCAGTCGCAGCAGGCGCAGGTCACCGCCGCACCCTGTCTCATGGTCTATACGGCGAATGGTCCAAACAACGGGCTGCTGCCCAAGGATATGGAGATGTTCAACCTGTCATGGGAGGACGGCATCGCCACGATCCTTGCCGTAACATTTCAGGACGAGGATGTTGAAGCAGACGGTATCTTTTCGATCGCAGGCGATCCTCTTCCATCGTTCGAAAATGCTGAGGCTTTGGACCTCTTTCTGAGTGAGGCAACGCTTGCGGTCAGGCCTGGATCAGGTGAATTCGAAATCGATCTTGCTGGCGCACCAGGCGTTGAAGTCACCCCGACGGTCATCGAAGACGAGGAGGAAGATTTTGTTTTTCTTGCCTCATGGACCGATGAGCCGGATGAAAATGCGGTCCTCGAACTTGAGCTTCAGCATGCTGATAGCGATGTTGAGGAGATATTGGAGGCTTCTGATGATGCGGTGCTTGATACCATTCCTATAGATATCGGTTTTGATCCATCGGATGATGGATTGCTGTAGCGGGCAAGTCCGTCTCTAGCCTTTCTTAAGAAAGCGGCTCCCCAGAAGTTCGGCAATCTGTACTGCGTTCAAGGCGGCACCCTTCCGCAGATTGTCCGAAACGCACCAAAGGTTCAGGCCGTTATCGATAGTCGAATCCTGACGAATGCGGCTGATAAAGGTCGCAAAATCACCTACGCATTCGGTTGGGCTCACGTAGCCGCCGTCTTCGCGCTTGTCTATGACCATCACGCCAGGTGCTTCGCGTAGAATATCGCGCGCCTCTTCCTCATCGAGAAAGTCCTCGAATTCGATATTGATTGCTTCCGAATGACCCACAAAAACGGGAACACGTACGCACGTTGCCGTGACTTTGATGGAGGGATCTACGATCTTCTTCGTCTCGGCCACCATCTTCCATTCTTCTTGGGTTGACCCATCCTCCATGAAACCCCCTATGTGCGGGATAACATTGAAAGCGATCTGTTTGGTAAATGTCGTCGCCGGTTTGTCATCGGTCGGGTTGTAGATCGACTTCGTTTGGTCCCAAAGCTCGTCAATACCGTCCTTTCCCGCGCCCGAGACAGACTGATAGGTCGATACGACCACGCGCTTGATACGGGTGCGATCGTGGAGCGGTTTGAGTGCGACAACCATTTGCGCTGTCGAACAGTTCGGATTGGCGATGATGTTCTTCTTGGAATAGCCCTCGATAGCGTCAGCGTTTATTTCGGGTACGATCAGGGGAACGTCCGGATCATAGCGGTACAGCGATGAGTTATCGATGACGACGCAGCCGGCCTTGGCCGCCCGCGGGGCCTGATCCTTGGTTGCATCGGATCCAACCGCAAAAAGAGCAATATCCCATCCCGCAAAATCAAAAGTCGCAAGATCTTGGGTTTTCAGCGTTGTATCGCCAAAGCTAACCTCGCTGCCGAGAGACCGGCGCGATGCGAGCGCTGCGATCTCGTCGACAGGAAAGGCCCGTTCGGACAGAATATTAAGCATTTCGCGACCAACATTCCCGGTCGCGCCAACAACGGCGATCTTGTAACCCATGAGAAATCCCTGATGTGATCGCAGGGGTCATAGCGATCTGTCGCCAGCTCTGAAAGAGGCAATCGCCAAAAGCAAACGGGGCGCGGACAAACCGCACCCCGTTGGAAACCTAAGAACCGTTTACGCTACCCCACATCAGACTATCGCAAGAGAGGTAGAGTTGGGTCAATTAGGCGATCTGGCGCTCTCAGGTTTGTGATTTTCGCTAAGGTCGCAGGCGGTCAGGTTGGTGCTCACTTCCGGTAGAAAGGACTCTCTTCAGAGCCTATTCCGTCGCTCTTTATCCGATATTCCGGCAATTGCCCCTTTGAGGTCGCAAGGCTCAGATCATTACCGATAAGCCCGATTCGATACATAGGCGTCTAAGCTATACAAGTTCGTTTCGTCCGCCTCAGGACGACAGACGGCGCAGTAGGCTGGCGGATGGTTGTCCATTTACAGGAAGACCAGCAGCCTGCTGATATGCGCGAATAGCTGCCTCACTCTTTGGACCGATTACACCGTCGGTTCCTCCAGTATCGTACCCAGCAGCGGTCAGACGACGCTGAAGGTCGCGCCGCATATCGATCGTCAGACCGAACCGGTCAGGTGGAAACTCGGCGATAAGGCCAGATCCACCTCTAATCCGCTGGGATAGGTAGCTCACACCAAGGGCGTAGTTTTCCGAGTTGTTGTACCTTAGCAGGACGCTGAAATTCCGGTACACAAGGAACGCCGGGCCAGCAGGACCGGAGGGGATCAGGATCGATGCGCTTCCATGGTCAGGCAAAGTCGTACCGGTAGCGGTTTTGACGCCCGATCCGATCCATGCATCCGTGCTGCGCCGCGTATTTCGACCGGTCAAGCTGGGTGCAAATCCCTGTGGCAGACGAACTTCGATTGCAGCTGGTCGTCCTCTTTGCCAACCGGATCGTGAAAGATAAGCGGCCGCTGATGCCAGTCCATCGGTCGGATCATCCGACCAGATATCCCGTCGGCCATCTCCTTCGAAATCCACGCCGTAGGTTTCAAAGGTTGTCGGGATGAACTGCGTATGTCCCATAGCGCCGGCCCAACTGCCGGTCATTCGAGCCGCGTCGATATCTCCATTTTGCAGGATCCTGAGAGCAGCCATTAGCTGCTGTTCAAAGAACCTGCCCCGTCGCCCATCGAAGGCGAGTGTAGATGTCGCTGAGATAACCGGAATCGATCCGCGCCGAACGCCGTAGTTGCTTTCTACCCCCCAGATCGCGGCAACGACGTCAGCCGCTACGCCATAGCGAGCCTCAATTTGCGCGAGTAGAGATTGTTGTCTTTGAAACGCACGTCTGCCTTGGGCGACCTTTTCTTCGGACGCGACAATGGCGAGGTAGTCTTCGAAGGACCGGCGGAACTCGGTTTGATTTCGGTCCCGCTCCACTACGCCCGGGAGATACCCCGCCCCACGGAACGCGGCATCAAGCGTGGCTGGAGCAATCCCCCGTTCGATCGCGCGGCTGCGGAAGGCTGCGATCCAAGCGTCATATGCGGGATTTGGCGCGGGACGGAGAGCTGGATCTTCAGAAGTGGAAGCGACCTGTGATCCGCCAACCGGTGCGCAGCCCGATAATGCCACCGCCGCAGCGCTGAGAAGTGCCGATCTTCGTGTCATGTGCATGGAGTTCGATCCTTCGCCTGCCTTTTCCAAGAGTGTCGCGTCGGACAGCAGGTGTTGCAAGGCTGGCCTCTCTGGCATGGCGTAAGTATTCGATCGGCTGAAGGATAATGCCTCTCCTGACGGAAAAAATGCGCCGATTTTCGCTGCGACGGATCGTGGATCAAGCAGTAAACTACCCAGGCAAACGTACTTCGCCGCTCAGATAATGCGCGACTTTGCGCTTCGCTCAAACGGGATGTGGGCAGAAACGTGCTGGTTCAGGACACCTTAAGCATTCCTAGAAATCAGGTCCGGGCGGCGATCATTGCAATGCGGATCAAGGCGCGTTCCATGACAGCGTTGGTCGGCGCTTTGCTGGAGGAGCGCAGCGCGAGATCTGTTTCAATAAGGATCTGAAGGGCGCGTTCCAGTCGAGCGCGACCCCATGCCATGGCTTGACGGCTCATGCGGTCCCGGCGCGGTCCGAAGACCGGAGGGCGCAGGCGTCCCATTCCTTGACCCACGCCCGCAGGATCGGAGGCTGCGGTGTGCAATTGCCTGAAATGCCGTGTCGCACCGATGCATAGCGTCACGGGCAGCACGCCCTGTGCCTCAAGCCGGGTCATAAGCGGACCGATCTCGGTCACCGATCCTTCGGAGACGAGATTCAGGATATCGTCCAGCGCCGCCTCCATCGATAGTGGAGCGCAGGCGTCGATATCTTCCACCCGCATCGGTTCGGCAGTGTGAAGCATGTAAAGGCCAAGCTTTTCGATAAGCTGACGAAAGTCTCCAGGCTCCATCGCGCGGGCAAGATCGACGAGTGCCGCCATGGCATCGGATACCGGGGGGGATAGGCCAGCCTCTGTGATCGCACGTTCGATATCGTCTCGGGACGGCGGATCGTCATAGAGGGCGAGGGCAAACGCATTTGAGTGGCTCTCGAACAGTTTTCGGAGGCCGCTCTTAGCGGTGAGTTGACCTGCCGTCACGATGAGTTGGGCGTCTCCTGCCTGCCAATCCTCAAGAGCGGCCGTGATCGCTTTTGCGGCTTGCTCTGTTGCATCCTCGACAATTGCGACACGTGGGCCGGGAAAGAAGCTTTGTGATTTCAAGGCATCTAGCAAAAGCGCCGGATCCTTCCGCAGGTCAGCGCCGGGTATGCGGGTTAGACGCATCTCGTCAGCAGCATCCGGACCGCTAAGCGCGGTCACAAGATCTTTGCGCATCGTTGCCACACGCATTGGATCTTGACCGTAGATCAGGATGCCCGCCCTGGAATGGCTTGGCTCTTTGATGAAGGCACGGGCATCGCGGGCCGAGAGCTTCATTGCAGTGCTATAGTCAGGCGCGCGACGAGCAGGTCAGCGAGGGCCGTTGCAAGGCGGTCCTCGGCGTCCCGTTCCGCAGCAAGGGTCGCGACCGTGCTTCCTGTCGCGGAATAGCCGACGAAGGTCTCCACCGATCCGCTTGTGATCAGTTGACCCGCAGTATCTTCCACACGATATTTCAGCTCACCTTCGAGGGTGTAGCGCGTGATCTCTCGGTCGGAGGTGAAGGCAGACGGATCTTCATCGATGGAAAGAGTGGTCCGCAGCTTAAGATCGGCCGCAGCAGGTCGGCCGAGCCGCTCTTCAAGTCGACGGTTAAGAGCATACTCAATCCGAGTGTCTGGCTCTTCGGTCGCGATCCGGCCTTGCAAGTCGAGCGCAGATCCACCGGGCGCAAGTACAGGCGTAAAGCCGCAAGCGGCAAGAAATCCGACTAGAGCGAAGGAGAAGGGGAGCTTTCGGTCAAACCACCACATTCACGATCCGTCCAGGCACGACGATCAGCTTCTTCGGCTCACCCCCCTCCAATGCGCGTTTCACCGCCGCATCATCGAGCACGAGCGCCTCAATCTCGGCTTTGGGCAGGTCCTTGGCGACGGTCAGCTCCGAGCGGCGTTTACCGTTAATCTGGATCGGCAGGGTGATGTCCTCCTCGACCAGCAATGCCTCGTCGGCGGTGGGCCAGTCGGCATCCGCGATCAGGCCTTCGCCGCCCTGCATCGCCCAGATATCTTCGGCCAGGTGCGGGGTCATCGGCGCCATGAGCTGCGCCAGCGTCAGGATAGCCTCTTGCTGGGCGGCCTGTCCGGCTTTGGATTTCGAGAGGACGGCAGTGAAAGCGTAGAGCTTTGCGATGGCGGCGTTGAAGCCGAAGCTTTCGATGCCCTGCGTGACCTCGAAGATCGCCTTGTGCATGGCGCGCCTCAGATCATTGTCGCCGCTTCCCGACGCGTCCGGGTCCATCTGCCCGATCCGGTCGCACAGGGACCAGACGCGGCCCAGATGTTTGAACGCCGCCTCTGCGCCGCTAGCCGTCCATTCCACATCGCGTTCGGGCGGGCTGTCGGAGAGGACGAACCATCGCGCAGTATCGGCGCCGTATTGGGCGATGATATCGGCCGGATCCACCACGTTCTTTTTGGATTTTGACATCTTGGCGGAGGGGATGACCTCGACCTCGGTGCCGTCCGCCAATTTGCCGTCTGTCACATCCTCGGGCAGATGAAAGAGCGGGCGCCCATTATGGTCGCGCGTCTGATAGATCTCGTGCGTAACCATCCCTTGCGTGAACAGTGCATTGAAGGGCTCTGCCGCCTTGTCGGGCAGATGGCCGGTCTTGATCATGCCGCGCGCGAAGAAACGCGAATAGAGCAGATGCAGGATCGCATGCTCGATGCCGCCGATATATTGATCGACATTCATCCAGTAGCTGGCCGCCTTCATATCCGTCGGCGTCTTGGCATCGGGGGCCGTGAAGCGCGCGAAATACCAGGACGAATCGACGAATGTGTCCATTGTATCGGTCTCACGTTTCGCAGGCTCACCACAGGACGGGCATTCAACGTTGCGCCACGTGGGATGCCGGTCGAGAGGGTTGCCTGGAATATCGAAGCTGACGTCGTCAGGCAGGACAACCGGCAGATTCTCCTTCTTCTCAGGAACCACCCCGCAGGCGTCACAATGCACGACCGGAATCGGACAGCCCCAGTACCGCTGACGGGAAAGACCCCAGTCCCGCAGGCGGAACTTGGTGACGCCCTCACCCACACCTTTTTGTTCGCAAAAGGAGATGGCCGCGTCGATACCATCTTCGCCGGTCTGATTGTCTTGGCCTGCGACTGGTTTAATATATGTCACAAGGTCGGATTTCGGCGGGACGTAGGCCTCTCCACCATCCTCGGGGAGCACAATATCTCCGTCGGTCGGAACGTAAGTGGAGATCACCGGCAGATCGTATTTCCGTGCAAAATCGAGATCGCGTTGGTCGTGGGCCGGGCAGCCAAAGATGGCACCAGTTCCATAGTCCATCAAAATGAAATTTGCGATCCAGACAGGCAGATGCCAGTCAGGGTTCAAAGGATGACGCACGCGCAGGCCGGTATCGAGGCCGAGCTTCTCTGCCGTCTCGACCGCCTCGGCTGTTGTTCCGCCTTTGCGGCATTCGGCGCAGAACGCCTCGACCGCCGGATTGATCGCTTCGAAATGCTTGGCCAGCGGGTGATCAGGAGAGATCCCGACGAAGGACGCCCCCATCAGGGTATCCGGCCGGGTCGTATAAACCTCGACCGCGTCAAACCCTTCGGGTGGACTGATCATGTCGAAGCCGAACTGCAAACCGCGCGACCTGCCGATCCAGTTCGATTGCATCAGTTTGACCTTGGCGGGCCAGCTGTCCAACCCTTCGATGGCCTCTAAAAGCTCGTCGGCATAATCCGAGATCTTGAAGAACCACTGGGTCAGCGCGCGCCGCTCGACGTCAGCTCCGGATCGCCAGCCCTTGCCGTCGATCACTTGCTCGTTGGCCAAAACGGTCATATCGACCGGATCCCAGTTCACCTCGGCCTCGCGGCGCGTCACCAGTCCGGCCTCCAGCATATCCAGAAACAGAGCCTGCTGCTGGCCGTAGTATTCGGGATCGCATGTTGCAAACATGCGGCTCCAGTCGATGCCGAAGCCGAGCGGCTTCATCTGGGCGACCATCGTGTCGATATTGTCGTAGGTCCAGGTCTTGGGATGACCGCTGGACGCCATCGCCGCGTTCTCGGCCGGCATCCCGAAGGCGTCGAATCCCATCGGGTGCAGGACGTTGTGACCGGTGGCTTTCTTATAGCGAGCGATCACATCGCCCATCGTGTAGTTGCGGACGTGGCCAATATGAATGCGCCCCGATGGGTAGGGGAACATTTCGAGCACATAATATTTAGGCTTGCCGCCCTCCATCGTCGCTTGGAACGTTTTGTCTTCGTCCCATTTGGCTTGCCATTTGGGTTCCAGATCGGACGGGGTGTAGCGGGTCATGATGGCTCCGGGCGGAGAAGGTCGGGCGGAATTCGATCGCGAAAAGGGACGAGGATACTCAAAGTCGCGAGTCGTTGATCCGCAACTGCCGCGCTCGCGCAAGGATGGCATCCTCGACAGCGCGCTGGGTTTCGGCGCTGACAGGTCCAGATTGGCTTTGGAGGGCTACATTGAGAGATCGGGCATCCAAGGCGGGATCGGTGATATAGATCGTCGCGCGATAAGGCCGCCCGCCGCCGGGAGGGCGTCCAAACCCTGTCACGATTACCCCGGTGAAGGGGTCGACAGACTGCACAGGCAGAAAGCTCAGCACATCTAGAGATGCCGACCACAGGTATTTATTGACGGCAAACTGCTCGTCCGGATCCGCTGGTTCGAACAAGTCGAAAACGCTCTCCCGGTTGGGATCTGGCCCGGGAATATTCTGCGCCTGCCGGCTTGCAGCCTCTCTTTGGCCGACTCGGTCCGCCGCCGTGCGGCTTTGACCGCATGCCGCGACAAGAGCGACGAGCGAGATCGCGCTCAAAATTCTGACAACTCGTCTTTTCCCGATGCCCGACATTCTATCAAACGGTCCCTTGTTTCCTGTGCCCACGGGCATTGAACCCCTACCTACAGAGCCGTTTTCTGGGCGACAAGCGTTTTGCAAGCTGCCCTCTGCGGCAAGAGTGTGGCAGCCGCGCATCATCGAAGGGCGAAGTAGAGCTGGAACATCGGTCTTCATTGAACTGGACGAGGGTTGGAGCGAAATAGGCGTCGACCCAACGAATGGCGGATAGCCGAGCTGGGCCGCTAAAAAGAAATGAGGGAAATTATGAAAAACATCCTGCTTGCGACGACCGCGCTCTTCGCGACCGCCGGCTTCGCTGCTGCTGAGGTTAGCCTCTCCGGTAGCGCCGAGATGGGTATCTTCGGTGGCGACACGAATATTGAAGGCGCTGACGACATCCCCACGCAGTTCCACACTGACATCGACGTAAAGTTTACCTTGTCGGGTTCCACTGACAGCGGTCTGACTTTTGGTGCTGACATTGATCTCGATGAATCGAATGACAATGATGCATTCGCCGGAAATACTCAGGGCGGCGAGTCAATTTTCGTCTCTGGCGCTTTCGGCACTCTGACGATGGGTGACACCGATGGTGCTTACGACAAAGCATTGAAAGAAGCCATCATTGGTGCTGACATCATCGACACCAACGAGCACTTGGGTTACAATGGTAACAACGGTCTCGACGGTGAATTCTACGATGGCCAGATTGCTCGTTACGACTATGCGCTGTCGAACTTCAACTTTGCAGCCTCGCTGGAATTGAACGATGCTGACGATGCTGGCGATCCGATCTTTGGTCTAGGCGTCGACTACACGTTCCCGCTTTTCGGTGATGAACACACTGTTGGCTTCGGTTACCAGACGGTTGATAGCCTTTCAGGCGTTGATGATGCTGACGACGGTGTTTCGATCTACGGTCTGTCCGGTGACTTCAACTTCGGTGATTTCAACGTCATCTTGAACTATTCGGCGGCGGACGTAGACGACGGCCTCGGCGACTTTGACCCAACTCACTTTGGCCTCGCAGTCGGCTACACGCTTGACGCGCTGACGCTTGCTGTGAACTACGGTGAGTATGACGATTGGGTACTGAGCCAGAACGATGTTTTCCTGGACACTTCCGGTATCGGTTTCATCGCAAATTATGACCTTGGTGGCGGTCTTGAAGCCCAGTTTGGTTATAGCCGTTCGATCATCGATGATGCCCTTATCGACGACGATGGTGACTTGGAAGATGCTGAGCTTGACGCTTACTCGCTCGGTCTGTCGATGAGCTTCTAATCGACCCACGGGTTTGATTAACGTTAAGAGCGGGCTTCGGCCCGCTCTTTTCGTTTGAGGAGGTATCATGAGCCTGAGCGATATTACGGATCGTATTCGCACTACTGAAGATCGCTGTGACCGGGAGGTCGGGTCTGTTACGCTTGTCGCGGTATCCAAGAAACAGCCTGATGCCCGGGTTGAGGACGTTCTTGGCCAAGGTCACCGGATCTTTGGGGAGAACCAGGTTCAGGAAGCGGCAGGCAAATGGCCGTCTTTTCGAGACCAGTTCGACAACGTAGCGCTACACCTTATCGGACCGCTGCAGACCAACAAGGCACGTCAGGCCGTTGAGCTCTTCGACGTCATCGAGACTCTGGACCGTCCTAAGCTTGCCGCAACACTGGGCCGTCTCGCGCAAGAGCGCGGAGCAAGCCCGGACATCTTTGTTCAGGTAAATACCGGCGAGGAGCAGCAAAAAGCTGGTATCACCCCTCGTGAGACCAGCACGTTCGTCAAGGATTGCCGTGCTTTGGATCTGCCTATCGTCGGCCTGATGTGCATTCCTCCGGTGGATGAGGAGCCAGCGCTCCACTTCGCACTTCTGGCAAAGCTTGCACGAGAGAACGGCCTTGACGGTCTTTCCATGGGAATGAGCGCGGACTTCGAAACGGCTATCGCTCAAGGGGCCACACATATCCGCGTAGGATCTGCCATCTTCGGAGAGCGCGTAACGAACTAGGGCACGACCAGTCTCGTGGATGGTGTGATCCGCGCTGCAATCCACTGGAGATGATCCGGACGGAACGCGATGCAACCTTCCGTCGGGAAGCCAAGTCTTCGCCAGCGATGTAGAAAGATTGCCGATCCTCTACCTTTTTTCGCAAACGGCCAATTCCAATCCGTCAGCAGGATCAGATCGTAGAGTGGATCTGCGCGTTTGAGAGCTTCATGGCTGAAGCCATGCGGCGCCTCGACCATCAGATTGTAGTCAGGATCATCCGGGTCATCGGACCAGGCATCCCTAGGACGGATCGGAACGGCCCAGTCGTTCGGCCGCGAAATGCGATCCGGTCGATATAGACAGCCGACAATCTGGTGAGTTCCAACAGGTGTCGCGCTGTCACCTTCCCGCTTCTCCTGAGACAGACCAGATCTCCCGATGGTTCGGGGAAAATGCCGACCCCTGAACCGGATAGATGTAGGTGTTAGAACAAGGTCGTGGGGTTTGGGAAGCATCTGCTATTCATGCGCAAATTGAGTAAAAAGTACCAGTGTTGGATAGATTTGACACGATGCTGATCACGAGGACAGCGCAGTAGTATTCTTTCGTTTAGGCTATTCCGTGAGATCTGGTCGCACCCCCGTGACGATGCCCTTTTTCGCGCCATATAAGGCTCAACCAGTTAAGTTTCGGAGTCATTATGGAAACGCTTCTCCTGTCCCGCATCCAGTTTGCGGCGAATATCTCGTTTCATATCCTCTTCCCGACGATCACGATCGCGCTGGGATGGGTTCTCCTGTTCTTCAAGGTCCGGTTCCAGACCACCGGCGATCAGAAGTGGATGGATGCCTATGGATTCTGGGTCAAGATTTTCGCCCTTTCCTTCGCATTGGGAGTGGTCTCCGGCATTACTATGTCGTTCCAATTCGGAACGAATTGGCCGGGTTTCATGGAGATCGTAGGGAACATCGCCGGCCCCCTTCTGGCCTATGAGATTATGACTGCTTTCTTCCTCGAGGCGGTCTTCCTTGGCATTATGCTTTTCGGCTTCTCTCGTGTTCCTGGATGGCTCCACACGGGTGCGACCTTTCTTGTCGCCTTCGGCACGACGATGTCGGCGTTCTGGATCATCGTGTTAAACTCCTGGATGCATACGCCGCAGGGCTTTGAGATGCGCGATGGCGTAGCGCATGCGACCGACTGGATGGAGATTATCTTTAATCCCTCCATGCCCTACCGCTTCTTCCATATGCTGATTGCCAGCTTCCTGACCGTCAGCTTCCTGATCGCGGGTATCTCGGCCTTCCGTTGGTTGATCGGTGGGCGAACCTCGGGCGTGCGTGCGGCGATGAAGACAAGCGTTTATGCCGCCGCGCTGCTGATCCCTGTCCAGATCCTTGTGGGTGACCTTCATGGCCTGAACACGCTAGAGCATCAGCCGGCCAAGGTTGCCGCGATGGAAGGAAACTGGGAGACCGATACCAATGTGCCGCTTCTGTTGTTCGCGATCCCTGATGAAGAGGCGCGCGAGAACCGGATGGAGGTTGGCATTCCAAACCTCGCCTCGATCATCCTGACGCATAAGGCGGATGGCGAAGTCCCGGGTCTGAACGATTTTGTCACTGAAGATGGCGAGGTCCTGCACCCTCGGGTAGCACCAGTGTTCTGGAGCTTCCGGGTAATGATCGGAACGGGCGTCCTGATGCTGCTGATGAGCTGGAGCGTATCGATCATGATGCTGCGCAAGCGGACCGTCGACGGCGTTCGGAAGCGTGCGGGTGTCGAAGGGATACCCAAATTTGCGCTTTATGGGCTCGTCGCGATGAGCTTCTCGGGGTGGCTTGCCACGCTCGCGGGCTGGTACACGACTGAAATCGGCCGGCAGCCATGGCTTGTTCAAGGTGTGATGACAACCGAAATGGCAGTCGCGGATGTTCCGGCAGCTATGGTTCTGTCGACGCTCATCGGCTATCTCGCAATCTATGCGGTGCTGCTTGTGGCCTATATCTCAGTGATTTTCTTCCTCGCCAAGCGAGCGTCTGATGGAAAGTCGATCGAGGCTCGGGTGCCGCAGTCCCAAAAAGCAGAAGCCATCGTGGCGGCGGAGTAAGGTAATGGGCATGTTTGGAGATCCGGCGGTCTGGCTTCCGTTTGTCTTTGCCGCCCTCATGGGGCTGTCGATCCTGATCTATGTCGTCCTAGACGGCTTCGATCTTGGTGTTGGACTTCTCTTTCCGCTGGCTACACCCGATGAGAAGGATCGCATGATCGCGTCGATTGGTCCCTTTTGGGATGCCAACGAAACATGGCTGGTTCTGGCAGTCGGTTTGCTTCTGGTGGCCTTTCCGATCGCGCATGGGACGATCCTGACCGCACTTTACCTTCCAGTCGCGATCATGCTGACGGGGCTTATCCTGCGCGGTGTCGCATTCGAGTTCAGGGTGAAAGCACCCACCAGCCATAAGGAGCGTTGGAACTGGGCGTTCTTTGCGGGCTCTGCGATGACGAGCGTATCGCAAGGGTTCATGCTTGGCATGTACATCATGGGTCTGCAGTTCACCTGGGCAACCATCGCGTTTGCGCTGCTGACATCGGTTTTCCTGACCGTTGGCTATAGTTTCATTGGTGCGACTTGGCTGATCGGAAAGACGGAAGACAAGCTTCAGAGGAAGTCCGTCGAATGGGCCAAGGGCGGGATTTGGGGGATTATCCTAGGGATCGGAGCGATTTCTTTGGCGTCTCCGCTGACATCTGCTCGGATCTGGGACAAGTGGCTTTCGTGGCCTGAAGTCTTCGTCCTTTCGCCGCTTCCGATCATCTCAGTCTTATTGATTGCCGGATTATGGTATGGACTACGTCGTCTTCCTGCTGAAGGCGACAAGGGTGCATGGCTTCCATTCTCGGGTACGATCGCGCTTTTTGTGCTTGCATTTGGCGGGCTGGCTTACAGTTTCTACCCCTATGTGGTGCCCGAGAAGATGACGATCTACGAGGCGGCTTCTGCACCGGAAAGTCTCTTCATCATCCTGATTGGAACCTGCTTCGTGTTGCCTGCGATCCTGCTTTATACGGCGCTTGCCTATATCGTGTTCCGCGGCAAGGCGACGGAGCTTCGCTATGACTGAAGCGGCAAGCTTTTGACGATACGGTCCATCGGTGTCCCGTCGTTGAGCGGGACGCCTTTGATCCGATCCGTGTCTACAAAACCCATCTTCGAATAATAGGCTAGGCCGGGCACATTATCGGCCCGGATCTTAGCGATAATCGTATGGCCCCCCGCAGCGGTGCAAGCAGCTTTGGTTGCTTCAAACAAAGCGGCTCCTGCGCCTTTCACGCGGCTTCGCTGATCGGTGAAGCTCCCGATGGAGTAGAGACCCGGCTCCCTCTCGAAGACAGCCTGGAAACCAACTGGAGTGCTGCCTGTAAGAACGACAAAGGCAAAGGCTGGTTGCGTGAAATAATGATCGTGAAAGTCGGCGGTGGAGAACGGATCTTCATGGGCGGTTGTTCCTCCTTCTGCGACGATCGCATTGAAGAACTCGAGAAGGGTGGGGATATCGCTCTCTTTCATTGGGCGGACTTCGAGGTCAGTCATTGTCTTAGCAAGCCTTTAACAAATCAGCGTGTCGTGCCGTGAAATCGCTCCGCACCTCGGCGGGCGAGCGTAGAATGATGTCCAGCCCAGCGACAACATCAGGATCGGGTCGGCCAAAAAAGCGAGTTGCCTCTGTTTCTTCAAACCCGGCGATCTGCGTCGCTTCAAGCCAAGCGGAGATCCGATCCGCTTTCTTGATCCCGCGCTTGATCTGTTGAGGGATCTTTGCAGGCAAACCGAATCGGATATGAATCGCGGCCGACAATCGTTCGTCCAAATCCTCGTAGGCAGGACCGACTGCGGCCTTCACCGGCGAGATCATGTCCCCGATGACATATTCCGGGGCATCATGCAGAAGGGCGGCAAGCTGCCACTTGGCCGGAGCAGAGCGGTAGAGGCGCCGATAAAGCGTCTCTACCAGCAAGGAGTGCTCGGCCACCGAATAGGGATAGTCCCCCATCGTCTGACCGTTCCAGCGCGCTACGAATGCGAGGCCGTGAGCGATATCCTCGACCTCGATGTCGACAGGCGTCGGGTCGAGCAGATCGAGCCGTCTGCCCGAAAGCATTCGTTGCCATGCCCGCTGCGGCTTTGCCATTGTGCCCTCGTCGATATCGTCGAGGGCGGACTATGGGCGAGCGTGCGTAGTTGTCCAGCGCCAGTTTATTGTTCGAAGACCAGATCAAAGGTCACCGGAACCGCCGGAGAAATCGCGTCGAGGCCTGCGATTTCGCGCAATTGCTCGATACCGTCGTCGTAGTTGAAATCGCGGATATCCGCGATCACCGGGCGCGCGGTGCTGACCGCGACCGCTGTATCGCTGATCCGGGTCACGTAGAGCGCAGCATCATAGCTTGCATCGCTGTCATTTGCGGCCACAGTGATCTCTACATCGGTGGCGCGGCGTGTTCCCACGGCAAGATCCGCAAAGTCATCTAGCACGATCTCTGTCGAGACCGTCGCGGCTGGAAAGTCGGCAACCTTGAAGAGGATATCTCGCATCCGTTCGTTGCGAATGTCGATGAAGGTTTCGACATTGGCCAAAGGGATCGAGACTTCGACTGCACCAGCATCGCTTACAGCTCCGGTCAGGCCGCTGAACATGTGCGACTCGGCCGTATCCCCGTTCTTGATGGATACGAAGCCGACGCTCGATGCATCGGAGGAAAGCGTCCAGTCTTGGGCAAAGGACAGGCCAGGTAGACAGGCGATAAAGCAAGAGACAAACAGAGTACGCATGGCAAACTCCTAAATGACGTTTTGGATCTCGATCTTAGGTCGAAGTGGGCGCCGGATAAAACATCTTTAACGCGTCAGCGGATATCCCTTGGCTGTCCTGCCGTTCCAATCGCGCAATCAAGGCTCTCGCGATCCCAGTTTCCCAAATCGGCAGCGGCGGAATAGGTCGACTGCAAAAAAGAAAGGAGCACCTTTCGGGGAGAGGAGGCTTTTTGCACGGCGGAGTAAGGCAAGAGGAATTCTCCCAGATCCTGATCAAAGACCGCTTCCTCCGGTTCGACAGATGCCGAGCCGAAACCATCGGGTGATGGGTAAGCGTAGGCGTAAAACATCGCTTCATCAGCACCATTGCCGCCGGGCCAGAAGCCTGCTGACGAGACCTCGTGCGAGTAGGCCTCTTGGGTGATGTCGTCCGGCAGAGCGGGAAAACCACCCGGGTGAGCCGGAGCGCGGCGACCTGAAAATCGCGTCACCGCCAGATCGAAGCTGCCCCAGAAAAGATGGGAGGGCGTTGATTTGCCCAGAAAACCTGTCCGAAAAGTCTGAAAGACGCCGGTGATCGCAACGAGCGCATGGAAATAGTCGCGGGCGGCATCGGGATCATAGGTGAGCGGTTCGGTCTGGTTTCGAAAGGGGATGGGATTGGGGACTTCGTTGGGCGCGTGGTGGAGGTCCGTCGGAGCGCCTAGTGCGTCAAGGGCGGCGATGAATTGGGCATGGAAGTCGGCGACCGACATCGTCTCAAGCGGGAGCGTCTGCTTGCGACCGTCGGTGCAATAGATCGTACAATTGTGGTCGATCAGATCGAATACGACCTCGAACGCCTTGGCATCGGTATGAATCAGAGACGATGTCAGGCCACGGCCAGTGACATAGAAGGTCGCATGCCAAGAGTGGTTGAGCCACGGATCCAAACGGATCCTCAGCTTGCCAGCGATTTGCAGCCACATATGCAGCGCGGTGCCCGTCGATTCGAAACGCTCATACGAAAGCTCGGGCCAGTTCGACATGCGCATCACCTTTCTAGAGTCCAATGGTTAACTATGCGTAGACAAGGCGAACGCCGCTAGCGAGGCGCGGGTGTCGTCCCCGCGAGAACCTGCTGGAACCAGTCCGTATCGATATTGCCGCCGCATAGGATCACACCAACCTTCCTGCCTGCCATCCGGTCTCTTTCGGACATAAGAGCAGCCAACGGAGCGGCTCCGGCGCCTTCGGCAAGGTTGTGGGTGAGGCGGTAGTAAAGACGGATGGCCTCTGCAACGTCGTCATCGGTCACAGTGATGATCCGCTCCGCGCCTTGTGCGTAGATCTCGAGTGCTTTCGGGACCGGAACCCGCACTGCCATGCCATCGGCAAAGGTGGCGGCATGCTCCGTCTCGATCAGGCGACCGGCCTCGACGGAAAGTTTCGCGGTCTGAGCCCGGTCAGACACCACTCCGACAACGTGGGTCTTAAGGCCGAGCGCATCCCGGGCGATGATCGTTCCGCAGATTCCGGACCCGCATCCGATCGGCACATAGACGGTGTCGAGGTCTGGTGCTGCGGTAAAGAGCTCCAATGCGTATGTTGCGACCCCTCGGACAAGTTCGGGATGAAACGGTGGCACCACGACCAGCCCTTCTGCTTCGGCAACGCGAAACGCCTCTTCCCGCGCTGCATCGAAATCGTCGCCGAACTCGATCACCTCCGCGCCGAATGCCGCCATGGCGGCATTCTTCTCAACCGAGTTTCCTTTCGGCACGAACACCTTGGCGGTCAGGTCCGCCGCTGTAGCGGCCCTTGCCTGGCTTTGACCGTGATTGCCTCGGGTTGCCGTGCAAACCCCCCGAGCGTCCGGCTGCGTGCGTTTGACCCAGTCGATAAAGGTGATGCCGCCGCGCACTTTGAAAGCGCCGGTCGGTGTGTGGTTCTCGTGCTTGACCCAAACCTCGCAACCTGCCGCTTCGCTTAGCAGTGGCCAGACATATTGCGGCGTCGGCGGCATCTGCGTGTAGACAAGCTGCGCGGCCGCTTCGAGGTCAGGCTTCGAAAAGAGGGGCATCAGGCTCTCCGTCGGTTTGGGTCCTGCCGACGACGTGCGGACGGCTCACACCGATGCGACCGCACGTGGTGTTGTGAGCATCTTGGGCTGATGGTAACGGAGGCGCAACACTCGCATCAGGAGAGCGGCAGATGGCCAAAGACTACATCGTCAAGGATATCGAACTGGCGGCCTATGGGCGCAAGGAGCTCGACATTGCCGAGACGGAGATGCCGGGTCTGATGGCGCTGCGTGAAGAGTACGGGGAAAGCAAACCGCTGACCGGTGCGCGGATTGTCGGATCGCTGCACATGACGATCCAGACCGCCGTTCTGATTGAGACGCTGACCCATCTGGGTGCCGATGTCCGCTGGGCCTCGTGCAACATCTATTCAACGCAGGACCATGCTGCTGCCGCGATCGCTGAGGGGGGGACGCCGGTCTTTGCGATCAAGGGCCAGAGCCTGGTGGAGCATTGGGATTATCTCGACCGGTCCTTCATGTTCCCGGAAGGGGCGAACCTGATCCTCGACGATGGCGGCGATGCGACGCTTTACGTTCTGCTCGGCGCGCGCGTCGAAGAAGGCGAAACCGACCTGATAGAGATCCCCAAATCCGAGGAAGAAGAGGCGATCTTTGCGCAGATCAAGAAGCGCATGCAGGAAAGCCCCGGCTGGTTCACCAAGACGCGCGCTGCCATCAAGGGTGTCTCTGAAGAGACGACGACGGGTGTGCATCGCCTTTATGATCTCAAGAAGAAAGGGCAGCTTCCTTTCCCGGCAATCAATGTGAATGACAGCGTGACCAAGTCGAAGTTCGACAACAAATATGGCTGCAAGGAAAGCCTTGTCGACGGGATCCGCCGGGCGACCGATACGATGATGGCTGGCAAGGTCGCGGTCGTTTGCGGCTATGGCGATGTCGGCAAGGGCTCTGCCGCGTCGCTGGCCGGTGCGGGGGCGCGTGTGAAAGTCACCGAGGTCGATCCGATCTGCGCGCTTCAGGCCGCAATGGACGGGTTCGAGGTCGTACTGCTTGAGGATGCTGTTGAAACGGCTGACATTTTCATCACCACGACCGGCAACAAGGACGTCATCCGCATCGAGCATATACGCGAGATGAAGGACATGGCGATCGTCGGAAACATCGGCCATTTCGACAACGAAATTCAGGTCGCCAACCTCAAGAACCACAAATGGACGAGCATCAAGGATCAAGTCGATATGATCGAGATGCCGTCGGGCAACCGGATCATTCTGCTCTCCGAGGGGCGTCTGCTGAACCTCGGAAATGCGACCGGGCATCCGTCCTTTGTGATGTCGGCGAGCTTTACAAATCAGGTGCTTGCACAGATCGAGCTGTGGACGAAAGGCGACGACTACGACAACGACGTCTACATCCTGCCCAAGCATCTCGACGAGAAGGTCGCGCGTCTGCATCTGGACCGGATCGGCGTGAAGCTGACGCCACTCGACCCTGAGCAGGCGGCCTATATCGGGGTAAAGCCGGAAGGGCCGTTCAAGTCGGAGCACTACCGCTACTGACGGACCGGGCGGATGAAGATGTTTCGGCGCATCGTCGTCGCGCTCGTGATTGTCGCGGCGGTTAGCATACTTATCGAGCGATTGCTGACGGACCCTGATACGCCGCTGCCCCGCGCCTGGAATCCGATGGAACCGCTTGATGTGTCGGCATCGCCTAACATCCTGACTCCTCTCAAGCTTTCTAGGGCCGTCCGGATGCCTGAACGGTGTTACGCTGCGCTTGAAACCAGCAGGTCCCGGTTCGAGATCTTGCCCGATCTGGAGGCCTCCAATTCAGCCTGCGGGATCTCGGCTCAAGTCCGTCTGACCTCTGTTGGACCAAGCCTCAACCGCCCTCTGAATACGACCTGCGAAACAGCGCTCAGACTGGCGATGTGGGCGGAGCACGGGCTCGAGGATGTGATCGGGATCGATCATATCGGGAGCTATAGTTGCAGGGCGATGCGGACGTCTCGGGGTAGCGCGGGGCGGATGTCGACGCATGCGACGGCGGAGGCGGTGGATATCGTCGCCCTGAGGTTCGCGGATGGGCGGCGGTTGAGCCTGATCGACGATTGGGGCGAGGAATTACAAGGGGTTAGGGACAGCGCTTGCGACTGGTTCCGTGTCGTGTTGAGCCCGGATTACAATGCCTTGCATCGGGATCACTTCCATTTGCAGAACCGGGGGTGGGAATTGTGCCGTTAGGCGCTTTTCTTTGACGGCGAGGATTAATCCGCTTTAGGATTTTCACAGTTCCGCGAGGTGCGGACAATGACGGGGGCAACGTCCCCAAACCAACAGGTGGGAGACCGATATGAGCAAACGTGACGAGCTGATCGAGAAGTATGCAGCGGACCTGAAAGAGAAGTGCGACCACAATCCGGACATGGATCTGCTGACGAAAGTCACCATCGGGTGCGGGCCGTCGATCTATAACCGCGACAGTTCGACCGTGTCGTCGAGCAGCACGGAAGAGCTTGAAACCGTTAAAGAAAAATTCCTGATCAAGAAACTGGGCCTGAAGGATGACGACAGCCTGATGGGCGGGATCCAGTCCGTGATGCGGACCTATGGACATGACAACCGGCACAAATACCGGGCGGTTGTCTACTATCTTCTGGTCAAGCATTTCAACAAGGAGAGCGTCTATAACTGACGCTTGAACGACCTGAAAACGAGGGCGAGGCTCGGCATCTGCCGGGCCTTTTTCGTTGGAGATTTCGGGACAAGAGCCGAGGAAGAGGCGCCCAATGGTTAACAGCGGCCGGGGACCGGCAGTGAGTGTTAACATCGGAAAATGCGTCATATCGCGCTTTCGGTATCCGGTCGGTATTGCGTCGGTATTTGGTCGGTGGATTCGTGGCATGACCCTGCCTTAACGATGCGACCGCTGTTTTGACCGCGCAACGGCCTGAAACTGAGTCCGAATCGGAGTTTGACCGCGAGTGCGCTCTGGCCTGTTGCTGACTGCGGATCCGGTTCCTAGGGTGGAGCGATGGTGCCGGAGGAGAACGCATGAAGATCGGACGTTTGATGCGGAGCGCACTCCTGCTTTTGGTCATCATCGGGATCGGTATCGCGGCGGTTGTCGTCCGGCCGACCGGGGCGCCGGACTATACCGGCGCGCCGCCCGAGCTTCACGAGGACGGGCATATCGAACACGTGACCTCTCAGGTTGTGCCGATGCCGCTGGACGCATTTCTTGCGTGGCATGCGGAGAACCCGATTCTAGATTTCCTCCAGCCTCGGGGACAGATCCCGGCGGTCGAAGGCGTGACGCTGCTGGAAGGCAACTGGACCGAAGCGGGCGATCGGCGCCGGGTCAACCTGGCCGGAGGGCATTCCGCGGCGGAGCAGATCCTGGAGCGGAGCGAGACGCGGTTCCGCTATCAGATCTGGGGTGCCACAACCTCGGCCCGGTATGTGATCGATCATGCCGAAGGGATCTTTGACTACGCCGATCAGGGAGACGGCACGACGCGGGTGACCTGGACCTACCGAATGGCGCCGAAGGCGGTCTTTACCCGGCCCGTGCTGGTGCAGTTCATGGAGGCCGATTTCGCGCCGTTCATGGGGGACGGGTTGGCGCGGATGGCTGAGGCGGCGGAAGAGGTCGGCGGTGAGGGATCTTAGCAGGGTATGTTGGTGAAAAGAGTTGAAGGATGTCAGCTAGGCGGCCTTAGCTGCCGTGGGTACCTTTGCAACCAACGACCGCCTTCAGCCCGGAGCCGTCATTGATTCCCGGTGTAGCGGATGACCGGAGCCAGCCCGAACCAGACATTGGTCTCTGCGACGGTTTGGCCGGTCAGCGGGACCTTTCCGACCTTCGCTGTAAGTGCGCCAAAGTCCGGTTAGGCGAACCGTTCATCACATGGTGTTTTTTAGTGATCGTGAAAGAGCCGTTTGAGCACATAGCGATGCTATAAAAGAGGCTCGGACTTTCTCTGGACAAGGATTGTAAGGAGCGAGGTAATCGCGTTCTCATAAGCCTTGATGTCTGCTCCCGCGTCACAGGCCAGTGCGGCCCGATCAAACATTGCCGACACCAAATCCGCGTAGATATCAATCTTGACCGTTGAAGCAGTCTCCCCAAGCGCATCTTTAATTCCTTGACGCAACTCCTGACCACCAGTTTGAATATCTATTCGGCGCATTTCGTCGGAGCCGAGAACGGCTGGACCTTCAAGCAATAACAACCGCACACGCCCCGGCTTACGCATAGCTTCAAAGTAGGCATTTGCGCCATGCATCAGCGCCTCAACTGGGCTTGTCGCATAGGCCGAATGAGCTTCGATCTCTCTAGCGATCTTGGCGGCTTCGGTCTCTGCTACAGCCTGAAACAGGGCCTGTTTGTCCCTAAAGTGATGATAAAGCGCGCCACGCGTCACCCCAGCTTGATCTACGACTTCGGGGGTTCCCGTGGCTGCATAACCCTTCTCGACGAAAAGGCTGCGAGCGGCTGCGATCAACGCACTGCACGTTTCCTTACTACGGTTTGAATTTGAACGTTTCTCTTGCATACATACAGCCTGCATGTTATTCCACCATCTACATACATAGTGTATGTTTTAACGACGGAGCGCAAGCGATGAAGCTGACCCAATATTACCCCGTTTTCATGGTCGAGGATGTTGCCGAGATCAGCATATTCTACCAGACGCATTTCGGTTTCCGCTCACTTTTCGACAGCGATTGGTATGCGCATCTGCAATCGAATGATGACAAGACCGTCAATCTGGCGATCCTCCAAGGAAATCATGAGACGATCCCCGAAGTAGCGCGAGGCCGTGCGTCAGGAGTGTTGTTGAACTTCGAAGTGGAGGACGTGGATGCGATATACGAGAAGCTTAAAGCCGAGAATTTACCCATATTACTTGCGCTTCGTGACGAACCTTTCGGTCAAAGGCATTTCATAACGCGCGACCCGAGCGGCGTGCTGATCGACGTGATCAAACCTATTCCTCCGAGCGAAGAATTCCTTGCTCAATTCGCTGATGAAGCGTTACCCAAATAAGTCAACTTTTTGGGATGATAATTTAAATTAGCCCAAGATAAACACAGCCAGAAATTCTCATTTTGAGGACGACTGGAAATGTGTTTATTCTCGCCTGCCAAAAACTCCGTTCAAAATCCGATTGGTTGTTGAAGGTTTTTTGGCAGGCCAGCAATAGCGAACATTCATACACCACGCAGCATCCGGCAATCTGGGCTCCGAGCGGACCTTCACGCTGTTAGTCCTCCCATCGCACCAGCCCTAAAGCTCCTCCGGATCAACCCCGCCCATCCGGCAGATCTTGTCCCAGTATTCGCGCAGCACGGGTTGGACCGAGAGGCGGGATTGTGTGACGAGGGGCATGTCCGAGAGGTCCTCGCGGGCTTTGATCGCGCTCAGGGTGACGGGGGTCTCAAGCGGTTTGACCGCCTTGATGTCCACGCATTCCCACCTTTCGTCGTCGGTGGTGCTGTCGGGATGAGCTTCGGCGATGACCTCGACGATGCCGACGATCTCGCGGTCCTTCTGGGAGTGATAGAAGAAGCCGAGGTCCCCTTTTTTCATCTCGCGCATGACATTGCGGGCCTGGTAGTTGCGCACGCCGTCCCATTCCTCTCCGGCGTCGCCTTTGGCGGTCTGGTCGTCCCAGGACCAGGTGGAGGGTTCGGATTTGAAGAGCCAGTAGTGCATCATTCCTCCTTGAGCGGACGGGCGAGAAGCTGGTCGGCCATTTGTGTGGGCGTGAGCTGGCCGCTCGCAAGGGCGGCGGTTGTTCTCAGGACGGGCAGGTCGAGGCTGTGCTTGTCCGCGAGGGTCCGGGCGGCGATGGCGGTCGCCTTGCCTTCGACGGTGACGTTTGGGGGGAAGGGCTCTCCACGGCCCAGCGCAAGGCCGAAGCGGGTGTTGCGGGACTGCTCCGACATGGCGGTGAGGGTGAGGTCGCCGAGGCCGGAGAGACCCGTGAGCGTGGCGGGATCGGCGCCGAGGGTCGTGGCAAGGCGGGTCATCTCGGCGAAGCCTCGGGTAAGGATCGAGGCGCGGGCGCTTTCGCCGTAGCCCGCGCCGATGGCGGCCCCGCAGGCGATGGCGATGACGTTCTTGAGGGCGCCGCCCAGTTCGGCTCCGGTCGTGTCGGGGGTCCGGTAGAGGCGCAGGGTGGGCGTGGAGAGATCGGTCTGGAGCTGCTGTGCGGAGGGCGCAGCGCAGGCGAGTGTGAGGCCGGTGGGCAGGCCGCGCGCAACCTCTGCGGCGAAGCTGGGGCCGGTGAGGATCGCGGCGATGGACGCGGGGCAATGGCGGGCGATGAGGGCCGTGGGACCATCGCCGGTGGTCAGGTCGATGCCTTTGCAGCAGGCGATCAGGGGGGTGCCGTTCAGGGTTTGTTCATGCGCCGTGAGTAGCGTCGACAGGGATTGAGTCGGACAAGCGAGGAGGATCAGATCGGCATGAGGCGGGAGCCTGGAGGTAACCTGAAGCGATGTCGGCAGATCGATGCTGGGCAGGCGCGGGTTCTGCCGCGTCTTGTCGAGGATATCGGCGTGATCGGCGCGATATGACCAAAGCGTCGTTGCATGACCCGCCCGGTCATAGGCCAGAGCGAGCGCGGTGCCGAAAGCGCCTGCGCCAAGGACGGCAATGGATGGCAATTCTGCTGTCATGCCTCTTCGGGCAGATGGTCTTTGGTGCCAACGCCGATATAGGCCTCGAACCCCGCGCCCAGCACGTCGGCGGCCGGGTAGACGTTGCGCAGATCGGCCATGCGGGGATTGGTCATGGACCCTGCGATGCGCGGCAGATCGAGGGCGCGGAACTCGTTCCATTCGGTCAGCATGACGAGGATCTCGGCGCCATCGGCGGCGGCATAGGCATCCTCATGCCAGTCGACGGCGGGCAAAAGTGCCTCGCCTTCGTGACGTCCTTGCGGGTCGACGACCCGTACCTTGGCGCCGCGCCCCACCAGGGCCGGAACGATAGTGAGCGACGGGGCGTCGCGCATGTCATCGGTATTGGGTTTGAACGTCACGCCGAGAATGGCGATGGTTTTGCCCGAAACGGATCCGCCGGCCAGATCGATGATCTTGTCGATCATGCGGGTCTTGATGCGCTCGTTCAGGTCGATAACCGTCTCGACGATGCGCATCGGCATGGAATGGTCCTGCCCGATCCGCGCCAGCGCGTTGGTATCTTTGGGAAAGCAGGAGCCGCCATAGCCCGGCCCGGCATGGAGGAATTTGTTGCCGATCCGGTTGTCGAGCCCGATGCCGCGGGCGACTTCCTTCACGTTGGCTCCGGTCCGTTCGCACAGGGCGGCGACCTCGTTGATGAAGGTGATCTTGGTCGCCAGAAACGCATTGGCTGCGTATTTGATCATCTCGGCGCTTTCCAGGTCGGTGGTCACGATCGGGAAATCGCGCAGGTAAAGCGGGCGGTAGATTTCGGACATGATATCGGCAGCGCGGTCGCTTTCGACGCCGACCACGACGCGGTCGGGGCGCATGAAATCGTCGATCGCCGCGCCCTCCCGCAGGAATTCCGGGTTCGAGGCGACGTCGAAATCAAGGTCCGGATTGGCCTCAGCCACGACGCGTTTGACCTCGCGATTGGTGCCGATGGGAACCGTCGACTTGGTCACGATGACAACGTAGTCGCTGGCGTTCTCGGCGATCTCCTTGGCAGCGGCATAGACATAGGACAGGTCCGCATGACCGTCGCCGCGCCGCGAGGGCGTGCCCACCGCGATAAAGATCGCCTGCGCGCCTTCCATCGCTTCGGTCAGGCTTTCGGTGAAAGCAAGGCGACCGGCCTCGGTATTCTGGGCCATCAGACGATCGAGCCCGGGTTCGAAGATGGGGACCTCCCCTTTCTTGAGCCGCGCGACCTTGTCGGCATTCTTGTCGACGCAGACGACCTCGTGCCCGAAATCGGCCAGACAGACACCCGAAACAAGCCCCACATACCCCGTTCCGATCATCGCGATGCGCATACCGTGTCCCATCTTTCTGTTGCCCGCCGGGTATCGGATGAATGCCGGGGACGGTTCAACCCCTCTTGCACAGGCGGGCCGGTCGGCGCAGATGAAGGGAATGAGCGATCCAAAGAACAGCGCAAGACGGGTTCTGACGACCGAAGCGGCCGCCCTGCAGGCCTTGGCCGATCAGCTGCCTGCCGATTTCGAGGCGGCGGTTCAGGCGATCCTGGCGGCACCTGGCCGGGTCATTGTATCGGGGATCGGGAAGTCGGGGCATGTGGGGCGCAAGATTGCGGCCACGCTGGCCTCGACCGGAACGCCGGCAGTCTTTGTGCATGCGGCCGAGGCGAGCCATGGCGATCTTGGCATGATCTCGACCGGGGATATTTGCCTTCTGATCTCCAACAGCGGGGAGACGCCGGAGCTGGGAGATATCGTGGCCCATGCGGCGCGGTTTTCGATCCCGATGATCGCCATCTCCTCGAAAGCGGGGAGTACGGTCATGGCGGCGGCGGACTATCGCCTGATGCTGCCCGAGGTGCAGGAGGCCTGCGCGATCGGCATGGCGCCGACCACGTCCACCACGCTCACGATGGCGCTGGGCGACGCGCTGGCCGTCGCGCTGATGGAACAGAAGGGCTTTGCCGCCGATCAGTTCCGGACGCTGCATCCTGGCGGGAAGCTGGGCGCGCGGCTGGCGAAGGTCGGCCAGTTGATGCACGACGATACACCGGTGGTGAATGCGGACGCCTCGATGGAAGAGGCGGTGCTCGAGATGACGTCGAAAGGGTTCGGCATCACGGGCGTGCTGGAGGATGGGCGGCTGGTCGGGGTGATCACCGATGGGGATCTGCGGCGCAACATGGCGGGCCTGATGGACAAGCGCGCGGGCGATGTGGCGACGCGCGATCCGGCGGTTGTCGGACCGGATATGCTGGCAGCCGAGGCGCTGGGGCTGATGAACAGTCGTGACCGTCCGATCAGCGTTGTGATGGTCGTGAAGGATGGCGCAATCGTGGGCGTGCTGCACATGCACGATCTGCTCAAGGCGGGAGTGGTCTGATGTTCGGCAATGTCATCGATGTGTCCGGTATCGCGGTTGGCGGGACGGAGCCGTTTTTCCTGATTTCAGGCCCTTGCCAGCTGGAAAGCCTTGATCATGCGCGAATGATGGCGGGCCGGATCGCAGAGGCTTGCGCGCCGACCGGCACCCGGTTCGTGTTCAAGGCAAGCTATGACAAGGCGAACCGGTCATCGATCAAGACGGAGCGGGGACTTGGGATCGAGGAGGGGCTTGGGATCCTTTCCAAGATCCGGTCTGAATTCGGCTGCCCGGTCCTGACCGACGTGCATTTGCCCGATCATTGCGCGGTGGCGGCCGAAGCGGTCGATGTGCTGCAGATCCCCGCCTTTCTCAGCCGCCAGACGGATCTGCTTGTCGCCGCCGGAGAGACCGGGCGCGCGATCAACGTCAAGAAGGGCCAGTTCCTGGCGCCCTGGGATATGGAGAATGTGGCCGCGAAAGTTGCCAGCACCGGAAACCGGACGATCCTGCTCTGCGAGCGGGGGACCTCGTTTGGGTATAATGCGCAGGTGAGCGATTTTCGCGGGTTGCCGGTAATGGCGCAAACAGGCTGGCCGGTGGTGTTCGACGCGACGCATTCGGTGCAGCAGCCCGGCGGGCAGGGTCTGACAAGTGGCGGGCAACGGGAGTTCGCTCCGGTGCTGGCGCGGGCGGCGGTTGCGGTCGGTGTGTCGGGGCTTTTTATCGAAACACATGAGGATCCCGATAATGCGCCATCGGACGGGCCCAATATGATCCCGATCGAGCAGATGGAGGCACTGATCGGAGAGTTGCGGGCGTTTGATGATCTGCGAAAGCGGCCTGACATCGGCTGATATGCGTTGCGTTCGACTTCAAGAGCGAGCGGCGCGCTTTTTGGCGGATTGCGAGGGCCTGTAGGACGCCCCGGTGTCGCAGTTCTGTCTCCAAGTCTGCCGGGCATCTGGGCGAGAGTTCGGTTCAACCCCGCGGACAGGTTCTTGGTCTGGAGTACCTTTGTCTGCGGCAGACCTAAGCTCTGGGTCCGCGGCTTGGGAGTGACGGCGGTGCGGGCGCCGTGAAGCGAGGGGCGACGCTTTTCGAGTAATCGGGTGAGAGGGAAGGCCGCCAGAGGACGGCCTTCCTTTGTGCCGACCGAGATTAGCCGAGGAAGTCGAACTGGTCGGCCATGACGAGTGGCTCGACGGCGGTGTCGGGTGGATTGAAGTCCTCTTCTTCGGTGCGGCCGTCGTCGTAGGTCGTGATCCGCAGATCTATGACGCCTCGGTCGTCGTAGAAGGTCTGGATTTCGGCCCAATCCTCGACATCGGAGCGGTCCTCCTCAATTGTCAGGCGGCGGGTGCCGAAGTCGAAGATCTCCTCGCGGAAGCGGCCGTCGTCGAATTCCGTAAGGCGGGATGCGATGCGGCCGGCTTCATCGTGGGTGGTTTCGATCCGGTCCCAGACTTGCGTCTCGCCGCGATCGACACGCTCGGTGGCGCGCAGCACGCCCTGGTCGTAGTCCTGCAAGAACAGACGGCCGTCATCGTATTCGGTGATGCGGTAATCGAGACGACCGCTTTCGTTGTAGGTCGTCTCGATCCGTTCCCAGTCTTCGCGGTTACGGGCATCGACTTCGAAAACGCGTTCGAGGATGCCCGCGTCGAAATTTTCTTCCCGTTCGACACCGTTGTCGAAGAGTGTGAAGCGGGCATCGAGCTGACCGGCGTCGTTATACTTCGTTTCGATAACGCGCCATGTTTCGGTGTTGTCCAGGTCTCGCTCAAGATCGACCCGGGCGAGGCTTCCCCCCGGCTCGAACGTCTGTTCGACCTCGCGTCCATCGTCAAAGACAGTGAAGCGGGATGTGATCTGGCCGGTCGCGTTGTAGCGGGTTTCGATGGCGGTCCAGGCCCGTGTATCCTCGAGATCCTCAAGACGGCTGCCGCGCAGGACACCCCTATCATAATCCTCTTGCAGGAGACGCCCGTCATCGTAGGTGACGCGCTTCAAATCGAGACGTCCGGCGGGGTCGTGGGCCATTTCGATCGTGTCCCATGCTTTTACATCGTCAAGATCGATCTGGAACGACTGGCGGATCACACCGGCTTCAAAAGACTCTTCCAAAAGCCGCCCGTCGAAGAAATCCTTGGACCGGTATTCGATCTGGCCTGCCTGATCATAGAGGGTCTGAATCTCGCGCCAGGGCGTGTCGCTATTGCCGCTGATCATCCGCGACTCGCGGATCACGCCTGCGTCGAAGTAGGCCTCCATCTCGCGACCATCGTCATAGACCGTGACGCGGTAGGCGAGTTTTCCGGCGTCGTCATAGTCACTGCCGATGAACTCCCACGGTTTGCGGTCCCGGACGTCTTCGAATGTGCTAGAGCGCAGGATGCCGTCCCTGAAATCCTGATCAAGGACACTCCCATTGTCATAGATGGTTAGTCTGTCTTCGATATTGCCGTCTCTGTCGTAATAAGTGTCCTGGGTCCGCCATTCCTTGCTGTCGCGCCGATCTTCGACGAAGCTGCGTGCCTGGGTTCCATCACGAAAGATGTCGTAGCGGAACGAGCCGTCGTCAAAGAGGGTCTGGCGCTGCTCGAGCGTGCCGGTATCATCGAAGACCGACCAGATTTCGGCCCAGTTTCTGACGTCGCTGGGATCATTGCCATAGCTTTCGGCGAGAATGCCATTCTCGTAGCCTTCACTGCGTGTCGTGCCATCGTCGAACAGAATATCACGGCTTTGAATGAGGCCGTCTTCTCCGAAAATGGAGGTGATTTCTTCCCAGTTGAACCGATCGTCTTCGTCTATGCGAGTAATGACTTCAGTCATAAAGTGTCCTTCCCTTAAGTCGTTTAAAGCGTTGGATAAACGCCGTCATAATGCGGTTTGGCAGTTATAATCTGCAGAAGGTCTGCAAGATCACGATATTACCACCGCGATCTCTGAGATAAATATGAACGTTGTTCAAATAAAGAGGTGAAGACATGGTTTTTTCAGCTGTGCCTCCTTCGCCACAGCCGTGCCTTGGGACGGGACGCTTAGTTGGTCTTGGAGACTTCGGACATGTCTTCTGTGCCGTATCCTTCGACCCAGCGGGCGATGGAGGCGCGGGCGGCCGTCTCATCGCCCATCTCGACAGCGTTGCGCAGCGCCCTGAGCGCGCCGGCCACTTCGATTTCGGACGGATGATCCTCGAGCGCCGCAAAGATCTTTTCGTTGGAGGTGGTGATGTGACCTTCGCCCATCAGAAGCTCTTCATGGAGCTTTTCGCCCGGGCGCAGACCAGTGATCGCAATCTCGATATCGCCTTGGGGGTTGTCCGCGTCGCGCACCGTGTAGCCGGAGCTTTCGATGACCTGACGCGCCAGATCTTTGATTGGAACGGGCGTTCCCATGTCGAGCACGAAGACCTCTCCGCCGCGGGCGAAGGAGCCGGAGAGTAGCACGAGGCGCGCGGCTTCGCGGACGGTCATGAAATAGCGGGTGACATCTTCGTGCGTGACAGTCAGCGGGCCGCCACGCGCGATCTGGTCCTGAAAGAGCGGGATCACGGATCCCGAGGAGCCGAGGACATTGCCGAAGCGGACCATGGCGAAGATCGTCTGGCCGGGGCGAGCCGCGAGATCCTGCACGATCATCTCGGCCAGCCGCTTGGTCGCACCCATGACGGAGGTCGGGCGCACGGCCTTGTCGGAGGAGACAAGCACGAAGCGTTCGCAGCGGTGATGGCGGGCGGCGCGGGCCAGCGTGGCCGTGCCGAAGACGTTGTTGGAGATCCCGGGGATCGGGTTCGCCTCGACCAGGGGGACGTGTTTGTAGGCGGCGGCGTGCAGGACGACGTCGATATCGTGGCGGTCGAGCGTGTCGCCCACGAGGCGCTCGTCGGTGACGGAGCCCAGAACCGGGATGATCTCGGTCGCGGCACCGGGTTCGATCAGGTCGTTGAGCTCCCGCTCGATCGAGTAGAGGGCCAGCTCGGACAGCTCGAAGAGCACGAGGCGGGTCGGGCGGCAGGCGAGGATCTGTCGGCAAAGCTCGGAGCCGATGGAGCCTCCGGCGCCTGAGATCAGGACGGCGCGGCCCCGGTAGACGTCGCAGCCCAGATCGGGCGCGCAGTCGAAGGTCTCGCGCCCGACAAAGCTGTCCGGGCGCACCGGTGCCAGCTTGTCGGCGAGTGCTTCGGCGCCGATCAGCTGGGCAAAGGACGGAAGGGCCTGAACGTCGAGGCCGAGATCGGACAGGCGGCGCGCGATCTGGCTGAGGCGCGGCTGGGAAAGCGACGGCATGGCGAGGCAGGCGAGCGTGATCCCCTTGCGTTCGACCATGCGGGCGGCGCGCGTCGGGGCGACCACGGGCAGGCCGGCGACAGACAGGCCTTGGAGCGCGGGGTTGTCGTCTATGAAGCCGACCGGTTCGACAAGCGGGTCATGGCGCAGGGCCGAGGCGAGCTGGATCCCGGTGGATCCGGCACCGTAGATCAGGACGCGGCTGCGGGTGCTGGCCTTGCGGTAGGCGACCATGACGATCTGGAGCATCGTCAGGCGCAGGGCGGAGGAGAGCAGGAAGAAGCTCATCCCGAAGATGGCGTAAAAGCCGGTGCTGTAGCTGTAGCCGAACAGCGGGCCGAGAACGGCGAGGCTGATGGCGACGCAGGCCGCGAAGATGGCCGTGCGGGTCAGGGCGGTGATGTCGAAGCTTTTGAGGCGGATGCGCGGGATGCCGAGCGCGAGAGAGATCACGGCCGCGACGACGGCGGCACCAAGCGTGCCCTGAAAGCCCGAGATCAGGTCCGAGACCGGCGCGCGGCTTTGCCCCTGCGCTGCGAGGCTGCACCAGAGCGCGACAGGCACGACGAGCAGATCGACGATGAAGAGGAAGGTCTGGCGTTGGCGGCGCGAGAGCCTGTTGAGGGTCGTCAGGATCATCAGCGGCTCGCCGTTATCCGAGCGGGATCGGACGTCGTGAATATCAAGAACCGGCTCCTCTTGGTGGGACTATCCGGAGATTTCTCTTCCGTTGATGAAACGGTGGCGAAAAAATGGCAAGGGCGAAGGGTCAATTTATTCAAGATCTTAGGCGGTTGTCTGCTTAATCCAGTTGCGGTTTTGGGCATCGGGGCGGGGTCTAGCGGGCCAGCACGATGCGTAGGGTGCGCCAGATGATGCGCAGATCTAGCAGCAGGGACTGGCGCTGGGCATAGATAAGGTCCAGGCGGGCTTTTCTGGGTATGCAGCGGCGGACATAGATGGCGTCTGTTTCCTCGGGGGTGCGGGCGGCGGCGAGCAGGCGCGCCTCGTGTTGCGCAAAAACAAGGGTGGCGAGACCCGTTACTCCGGGTCGCGATTGCAGGACGCGGGCATAGAGGTCCGGGAAGCGTTCGACATAGGCGCGCAGGGGCGGACGCGGGCCAACGATGCTCAGATCGCCGCGCAGGATATTGTAGAGCTGCGGCAACTCGTCGGCGCGGGTGCGGCGCAGGATGTGGCCGAGCGGGGTGATGCGGCCCGATTTGTCGCCGCCCGAGACACCGGTGCCATCGTCGGGGGCGGGGCGCATGGTGCGGAACTTCCACAGATCGAAGCCTTCGGTCGGTGTCTTCATCCGTTCGGAGCGGAAGAGGACAGGGCGCCCCTGGGAGGTGAGAAGCGCGATGGCGATCGAGATGATGACGGGCGCGAGCATAATCGCCAGCAGCGATGCGAGCGCGATGTCGAAGAGACGTTTGCCGGGAGCGATCTGACGGGCCATGGCCGCCTCTTGCGGCGGGTGACGGCGGATCGCAAGAGGGACGCAACGGCCGGTTGTGTGACGAAGCGTTCAGATACGGCGGGCAAAGAGGTCGCGACATCCGCAACGGAGACGCCCGATGACCGATCAATCGCCCATCCTCGCCCTGCCCTATATCCTGCCGTCGCAGGCGCAAAAGCATGTCACGCATAACGAGGCAGTCCGGCTTCTGGATCTGCTGGTGCAGCTGACGGTGACGTCGGATGACCGGACGGACGGGCCAGCTGCGGCTCCCGAAGGGGAGCGGCATATCGTGGGCGCGGGCGCAACCGGGGCCTGGGCCGGTCATGATGGTGAGATCACGTTGCGCGAGAACGGGGTCTGGCAGTTCTTTGAACCGCAAGCCGGATGGCGCGCCGTGGTCGCCGAACGGGGCCAGATGGTGATCTTTGACGGATCCGCCTGGGCGCCGGTGAGCGGCGCGGTCCCGGACCGGCTGCAGAACCTCGTCTGGGCGGGCATCGGGACAAGCGCAGATGCAAACAATACGCTGGCGGTCGCGGGGCCGGGTACGTTGCTGACCCATGCGGGCAGCGATCACCAGCTGAAACTGAACAAGGCCAGTGCGGGCGATACCGGAAGCCTGCTCTTCCAGACCGGATATGGCGGACGCGCTGAGATGGGCTGCGCCGGAACCGATGATTTCAGCGTGAAGGTCAGCGCGGACGGCTCGACATGGGCAGAGGCTATGCGGATCGATGCGGGCACGGCGCAGGCGACGATCCCTGATATCGCGTCGGGCACGGTCGAGATCGCGGACATCCTGCGTCTTGTGCCTGGACTGACCGCGGATCTGCCTGGCGCGGTGGATGCGGGATCCGGAGCCATGGCCTTCGCCTCGGATCTGTCCGGCGGTCCCGCGCCGGTCTATTCCGACGGGACGGTCTGGCGGCGAATGGACGGCACGGCAGTCTAGCTTTTGAAGTAACGGCGCAGGCCATCCTCGAGGGTGATCTTTGGCTGCCAGGTCAGGATGCCTCGTGCTTTGGAGGGATCCAGCACCGTGGAGCCCGCTTCGGCAGCGGCGGGGTGCGCCCGGATGCGAAGCGGTCTTCCGGTGATCCTGCGGGTCAGGTCGAGAAGCGCCTTTGTCGTCGTCGCACGTCCCGTCCCAATATTAAGAACGCCGCCGGGACAGGTTCGGCTGGCCGATAGAAGCGCCGCGCAGACATCGGAGACATGAAGGTAATCGCGCGCGGTCAGGCCGTTTCCGTAAAGGTTGAAGGAGGCCTCTGATCTTATGGCGTCCTTGAGGATCTTGATGACCCCCTGACCCTCCTGCGCCATGTCGGATCCATAGACTGAGGACAGCCTGAGGATCGTCAGGCGGGGCCCCAGATGGGCGTGAATCGACCGTTCGAGCCCCAGCTTTGCCTTCCCGTAGGAGGAGACAGGCTGGGTTCGCGCGGTTTCTGTGATCGGTGTCGGACCGGGATTCCCGTAGACCGCTGCAGAGGACAGAAGGACGAGATGGCCGGTCCAGCCGAGATACTGAAGCTCTTCGATCATGCGGATATTACCCTGCGCTTCGACCAGGGCGGCGTTTCGATCGTCGAGCCGCGGGTTTGAAAGGCCCGCGCAGTGAAGGATCGTTGCGGTTTTCGGTACTGCTCCGACCCAGTCGAGGGTAAAAAGATCCTTTGTCGGCACCAGTTCCGCTGTCGCAGGCGCGGAGCGCATCGGGCTGCGATGCACCGCGATGACAGGATCCGTGGTCCGCGCGACAAACTCTGACCCGATTAAGCCGGAGGCGCCGAGGATCACGAGATCCTTCATGCCTTGGCGCCCTTCTTGCCCGATCCGATCATGGCGGGCGCGCGGTCATCGAGCGGCCAGCGCGGGCGCGCGGCGAGAGTCAGATCATCGGTCTGGCCGTGCCTGAAGCGTTCGGCCCCGGCAAAGGCGATCATTGCCGCATTGTCCGTGCAAAGCGCCTGGGGCGGGGCGATGAAGGCGGTCTCGTGCTCTGCGGCAAGCGCCTCGAGCGCTGCGCGGAGAGGGCCGTTTGCGGCGACGCCGCCCGCGACGGCGAGCGCCGGATTTTCCTGCGGGAGATAGAGATCGAGGGCGCGGCGGGTCTTTTCGGTGAGGATGTCGCGGACCGCCTCCTGAAAGGCGGCGCAAATATCGGCGCGATCCGAGCGGCGCAGGCCGCCCTGTTCCGCGATCAGGGCGTCGCGCTGGCGCAGGACGGCCGTCTTGAGGCCCGAGAACGACATATCGCAGCCCGGGCGGTCCAGAAGGGGACGGGGGAGGCGGAGCCGGGAGGCGTTGCCGTCGCGAGCCGTCTTCTCGACGCTGGGACCTCCCGGCTGCGGCAGGCCGAGGATGCGGGCGGTCTTGTCGAAGGCCTCGCCCGGGGCATCGTCGATCGTGCCGCCGAGCCGCTCGAACCGGTCATGGGTGTGGGCGATCAGAAGCTGGCAATGGCCGCCGGAGACGAGCAGCATCAGGTAAGGGAACGCGATGCCGTCGGTCAGGCGGGGTGTCAGCGCGTGACCGGCCAGATGGTTGACCCCGATGAGCGGCAGGCCGGTCGTCGCGGCGAGCGCCTTGGCGGTCATGACACCTGAGAGGACCCCTCCGATCAGGCCGGGGCCGGCGGTGACGGCGACGGCATTGAGGTGTTTGAGGGAGACGTCTGCGGTCTCGAGCGCCTCCTCGACGCAATGATCGAGCTTTTCGGCATGGGCGCGGGCCGCGATTTCGGGGACGACGCCGCCGAACTCTGCATGCAGATCGGTCTGGCCGAAGACGATATTCGACAGGATCGTGGCGCCCCGGTCCTCGACACGGACGACGGCGGCGGCGGTGTCGTCGCAGCTGCTTTCGAGGCCGAGGATGTGGATCGGAGGAGCCATGTCGGTGTCGCTTGCCAAGGGTGGCGGGGGGCGTAACACTGGCCTTGCCAAGTCACAATGGAAGATCGCGTGCCGGACCCGATGATCGTGCTGCTGACACGCCCGGAGGCTTCGGCCCTTCGGTTTGCGGAGCGGATCCACGCGCGGATGACGGCGGAGGTGGTGATCGCGCCGATGGTGCGGATCGACCCGGTGCCGGCGGAGGTGAAGTGGGACCGCTGGCGCGGCGCAATCCTGACGTCGCAGCATGGCGCTGGGCGGCTGGGCGATGTTCCGGACGGGTTGCCTGCCTTCTGCGTGGGACGACGGACGGCGCAGGTGGCCGAGGCTGCGGGCTGCACGGTGCGGTCGGCGGATGGGGATGCGGAGGCTCTGATCGCGATGATTGCGGAGCTGCGTCCGGAGGGGCCGCTGCTGCATCTGAGAGGAGAGGTTTCGCGCGGGGAGATTGCGGGGCGGCTGACGGCGTTGGGGCTCGAGACTGGAGAGACGGTCGTTTACCGGCAGCAAGATCTGCCGCTGAGCGATGCGGGGCGGTCGGTGCTTAGCGGATCCCGCGCGGTTACGGTGCCGCTTTTCTCTCCGCGCGCGGCGGAGCGGCTGGTGCGGGCAGGGCCGTTCGGGGCCCCTGTAATGATCGCCGCGATGAGCGCGGAGGTGGCGCGTGCGGCGGAACCCATCGGGGCGGCAAGGATTGTGGTTGCAGAACGACCGAACGCGGCCTCTCTTCTCAAGGCGCTTTCGGAGCTGCGCGGCGCTTGAGACAGGCCTGACCGCGAGCTAAGTAAAGTATGGCCCCGGGATGCCGGGCGGTTTTGATGGGGATGGCGACGTGGCGAAATCGAAGACACCTGCCTCGGACGAGGACAACGCTCCGCCGACCGATGTCGATCCCGGCGTGCCCGAAGGTGGCGCTGAGGTGCCCGATAGCGCCCCGGTAATGGTTGATCCGCAGTTGAAGGACGACAGCTCCGGCGAGCAGGAGACGCCTCCCGAGGCGGATGGCGAGGTGCCGCGCGATGTCGAGGATGGCGTGCCCGAAGATGGTGCGGAGGTGCCGGATTATACGCCGACGCTGGTCGATCCTCAGCTCGTCGAGGAAGGCCACGAGGATGCGGCCCGCTCTGAGATTGTGGACGACGAACCTGAGCCGGTCGAAGCCGAAGAGTTGGAGACAACGGCGCCCGTGGCCGCTGGAGCCGCGACCGAGAGCAAGAAGTCTGGCGGCTTCCTGCCTTTGCTTCTGGGCGGTGCGATTGCGGCGGGGCTCGGATTTGTGGCGGCCTATGTCCCGATGTCCGAGGGGCAGGGTGCGGATGCGCCGGACCTGACGCCGCAGCTTGAGGCGCAGTCGGAGAGGATTGCCCAGCTTGAGGCCGATCTGGCGGCGGTTCAATCGGCGCCCGTCGGATCGGCTGTCACGGCAGAGGATCTGGAGGCGTTGCGCGCGGATTTGTCCGGTGGACCGGACGATGCCTCAGAGGACTTTTCCGAAAGCATCACCGCGTTGGATGAACGGCTGACTGCGCTGGAACGGCAGCCGACCGGTGAGGGAAGCGGCGCGAGCGCGGGTGCAGTCGCGTCGTTCGAGCGCGAGCTTGACGGCGTGCGCGGCGAAATTGCGGCCCTGTCGGGCGAGCTTTCCGACCGCGATGCGCGCATCGTCGAGCTGTCGGACCGGATCGCCGCAGAGGAAGCGGGCGCGGTCGAAGCTGCCCGGACGGCGCAGATCGAGGCGGCGGCCACGCAGATCCGGACGGCGATTGCCACCGGTGAGCCTTATGCGGACGCTCTTGAAACCGTTAAGGGCGCGGCGGATGAGGGCGTTGTCGCGGCACTTGAGCCTTATGCTGCCTCGGGTGTTCCGACCTTGGCTGCGCTGGTTGAGAGCTTTCCCGAGGCGGCCCGGGCGGCCCTTACCGAGGATCGGTCCGAGAGTGGCGGCGTCGGCGTCGGAGCCTTCCTGCAGTCGCGCCTCAACGTCCGGTCGGTGGAGCCGCGCGAGGGGACCGATGCCGATGCGGTGCTCAGCCGGGTCGGCGCGGCGCTTGACGAGGGCGATCTGAACACGGCGGTTGCGGAGCTGAACACTTTGCCAGAGGCTGCGCAGGCCGCGATGTCCGACTGGGGCGAAGGATTGCGCGCCAGAGCGACGGCGATAGAGGCTGCTGCCTCGATGTCTTTGCCCGGCGCAGAAAATTGAGGACCTGATATGCTGATTTCCCTTCTGAAGGTTCTCCTTTTTGTCGTTGTCGTCATCGCCTTGGCCTACGGGGTCGAACAGGTGATGGGGCTGGATGGCAGCGCGATCATCACGTTCGGCGGGCTGGAGCTGACGCTTGGCCCTCTTGAGGCGCTGATCGCGGCGGCTTTGCTTTGCCTCGCCATCTGGCTTTTCATCAAGACGGTGAGCTTTGCTATCGCCTTCGTCCGGTTCCTGAATGGGGACGAGACGGCGATGACGCGCTACTTCAATCGCAGCCGAGAGCGCAAGGGCCTTGAGGCGCTGTCCGAAGGATTGATGGCTCTGGCCTCGGGCGAGGGGCAGACGGCGCTGCAAAAGGCCGAGAAAGCGGATCGCTATCTCAAGCGGCCCGAGATGACCAATTTGCTGGCCGCGCAGGCCGCCGAGATGACAGGCAACCGCAAGAAGGCCGAGGAGACCTATCGCAAGCTGCTGGAAAACCCGCGCACGCGCTTTGTCGGCATTCGCGGGATCATGAAGCAGAAGCTGGCGGACGGGGACACCGATACGGCGCTGAAGCTGGCCGAGAAGGCCTTTGCGCTGAAGCCGAAGCATGTCGAGGTGCAGGATACGCTTCTCAAGCTGCAAGCCGATCGCGCCGACTGGCAAGGCGCGCGCAAGACGCTGGGCGCGAAGCTAAAATCGGGGGCGCTTCCCCGCGACGTGCACCGGCGCCGCGATGCGGTTCTCGCCATCAGCCAAGCGCGCGACGTCATGGCCGAAGGCGCGACGATCGAGGCGCGCGAGGCCGCGATCGAGGCCAATCGCCTCTCGCCCGATCTGGTGCCCGCCGCCCTGATGGCCGCGCGGAGCTACATCGATCAGGGCAAGTCGAAATACGCCGCCCGGGTCATCAAGGGCGCGTGGGAGAGCCAGCCGCATCCCGAACTGGCCACCGCCTTTGCCGAGATCGAGCCGAACGAGACGCCCGAAGAGCGGATCAAGCGGTTCCAGACGCTGATCCGGCACAATATCGACGATCCCGAGACGAAGATGCTGATGGCTGAGCTACATATCGCGGCCGAGCAATTCCCCGAAGCGCGCCGCGCTCTGGGCGATCTGCCGACCGAGCATCCGACCGCCCGGAACCTGGCGATCATGGCGGCGGTCGAGCGCGGCGAAGGGGCCGACGATGCGATCGTGCGCGGCTGGCTGACCAAGGCGCTGACTGCGCCGCGCGGCCCGCAATGGGTGTGCGAGAATTGCTCGCAGATCCACGGGCATTGGGATCCGATCTGCGCGAATTGCGGCAGCTTCGATACGCTTACCTGGAAAGAGCCGCCCGCGGGCGAGATCGCCATGCCCGCCTCGACCGAGATGCTGCCGCTGATCGTTGGCAAGCCCGCGCCACTGGCCGCGCCCGAAGAAGAGATGCCGCCGATGGCCGATGCCGTGCCGATTATCCCGCCCGCCGAGGAGCCCGCGCCGACCGAGCCAGAAGTGACCCTATCCGAAGAACCCGATACGGGCGAGATGGTTGATCAGCAGGCCGAGCCGGAAGAGGCCGAAGTGATCGACGTCGAGCCGGACGAACGCAAAAGCGCCTGACGCTTTGAAAACGGCGCGTCACGGCGCATTTTCCGCTATCGCCGCGCAAAACCCGGTGCTAAACCGCGCGCCGTGGCCGCTGTAGCTCAGCTGGTAGAGCACGTCATTCGTAATGATGGGGTCGGGGGTTCGAGTCCCTTCAGCGGCACCACTTCCTTTTTTGAGCAGAGCCATTCGTTCGCTTGGGATTTACCCTTGGGGCAGTCCGGCGTCTTTTGTCGGGGGCGGGGAGGCCGGTATGCTGGTGTAGATGGGAGAGGCTTTGGCATGACAGATCTTGGTTTTCGGCGGATGAGGCCGGAGGAGGCTTCGGCGACGCGCGATCTGGTCGAGGTGGCCTTTGCGCCGGAGGACGTGCCGACCTTTCTCGATGGTCTTCGGGCCGCCGGGTGCATTCTGGGGGAGTGGGTTGCGGAGGAGGACGGCGTGCTTGCCGGGCATGTTGTCTTCAACCGGATCGGGTTGGTTTCAGGGGACGGGGCGGAACGGGCGGCCGTGATGCTGACGCCGCTTGCCGTGGTGCCGGAGCGGCAGGGGCAGGGGATCGGGACCGGTCTGACGCGGGCCGCATTGGCCGAGCTGGAGGCGGATGGCGAGGATCTGTTCTTTGTGCTGGGGCATAAGGACTATTATCCCCGCTTCGGATTCAGGCCTGTCGATGCCAGCCGGATCGCGAGTCGGTGGGGGCAGACTCCTCATTTCATGGTGCGCGGGGCGGATGTGCCGGAAGGACGGCTTGTTCTTCCCCAGATCATCGAAGAGGCTGACTGATCGCCGGCTGCCTTATCGGGCGACGGAAATCCGCCGGGTGCCGCTCAGCGGTTCGTTAACACATTGATGTCAGACCCGGGCAGGCTCTAAGAGAAGAGCGACGTATTCCGGAGCGGTCATGGCGAGAGACGACTGGACGACTCCTTTAAAACGCAGCGCGCAGCTGGCCGAGGCGGCCTGGCACGGACGCGTTCTGGACCGCTGGCGGCGGATTTCGGAGCGGGCTGCGTCGTCGTCGCTGATCAAGCTGCGCAAACGGAGCGACCGGGCACGCGAGCTGCGCGAGGCGCTCGACCGGACAATACAGGTGGCCGATGACCGGCTAGCGCTTCCCCGGATCGGATCGACGGTCATGCGCACCGAGCCAGGGACGGATTGGAACTGGCGGCCCGAGCTGTGGCGGATCCTCTTCAGGGAAAGGGGCGCTGCGCAGATCCCGCGGCGTCAGGAAATCGGCCCGGAACTGACGTTGTTCCACGATTGCGACCGGTCCGAGATCGCCGTGCGGCAGATCCGCAATTCGGGGGAGGATGACCTTGCGCCCTATGGTCTTCGGATGGAGATCCTCGGGTTCGACGGCAGCTTCCTGAGCATTGTGATCGAACTGCCTCCCGAGGCTGTCGAGGGGCTTGGCAAGCGGCATCTGATCCGGCTGGAAGCGGCGGTGGAGACAGAGCGGCCCCTGTCCGTTTATGCGAGGTTCAACGTCCAGCATGGGCCGAACAGCGATCAGCTGACCGAAGGTCTGCCGGTCGAGCGGGATGGGGCGGTGGTAGAGTTCGATCTGGGTTATAGCGAGATCAATGAAAAGCGTGTGGACCGGGCATGGCTCGACGTGATTTTCGAGCAACCCGCATTGAACCAGATCGTCCTGCGCGATCTGACGCTGTCGCGCTATCCGCGCGCCGAGCTGTAGAAGGACGACAAGGATGACGAAGTTGGTGCCGGTCGGACTGACAGCCGGGATCTGGGAGGCGCGGTTGATGGCCTCCAAAGCGCCCGAGGTCACGGTGACCTGCCGGGGCGATGCGATCGAGGCTGTCGACGTTACCGAAGAGGGCAAGGGCATCTGGCGGCTGCGCGTGCCCGTCCCGCCCGAGAGCCTGTCGGACGGGGTCCAGAGCTATGTAGTGTCGAACGGATCGGGAGAGACGCTGGGGCATTTCGAGATCCTTGCAGGCGCTGAGCTGAACGGCGATTTGAGGGCCGAGATCGCGCTTTTGCGCGCCGAACTGGATCTGCTCAAGGGCGCGTTCCGGCGCCATTGTCTGGAGAGCGAATGAGAGGCGTGGCGCTCGCCCTGTGTTTCTGCGCGGTCTCTGCCGGGGCGGAGACGCGGTGCGGCTGGTACGAGAATCCGACGCCGGCGAACCAGTGGTTGGTCGACCGGGATGGAATGTGGGTATTGTCGACGCAAGGCGGGCTGGAGGCGCCGCCGGGGTTCTACAACCTGCCCGAAGCTGCCTTTGCCTTTGACCTCGAATGGGTCTCTTCGAATGGTGAGCCCGGAGATGGGTATTACGGTTACGGATGCGCTTGCATTGAAGGGGCGTTCGAAGCTCCGGGCACAGTTCTACGGGTCGACAGCATGAGGCCGGTGCCGCTTATGCGCTGCGAGGAGGATCCCGATCTGCCCGCGCGCTGACGTTGCGTTGCGGATGACGTTCGGGAAGGGGTGCCGCAGGGTGGCCGGGACAAGGGAGAGATTGCCATGACCGATTATCCGCACCTGCTGGCTCCGCTGGATCTGGGATTCACGACGCTCAAGAACCGGGTCCTGATGGGATCGATGCATACCGGGCTGGAAGAGACCAAAGACTGGAATCGGGTCGCGACCTTCTATGCGGAGCGGGCGCGCGGCGGCGTGGCTCTGATGGTGACGGGCGGGATGGCTCCGAATGCGGAAGGCGGTGTATTTCCCGGCGCGGCGGGGCTCTATTCGGACGAGGATATCGCGAACCACCGGATCGTGACGGACCGGGTCCATGGCGAGGGCGGCAAGATCGCGATGCAGATCCTGCATGCGGGGCGGTATGCCTATTCGCCCGATTGCGTCGCGCCCTCGGCGATCAAGTCGCCGATCTCCCCTTTCCCGCCCAAGGAGTTGGACGAGGCGGGGATCGAAAAGCAGATCTCCGATATCGTCACCGCTGCCGCGCGGGCGCGCGAAGCGGGCTATGACGGGGTCGAGGTAATGGGATCCGAAGGGTATTTCCTGAACCAGTTTCTGGTGACGCATACCAACAAGCGCGAGGATCGCTGGGGCGGAACTTACGAGAACCGGATGCGGCTACCGGTCGAGGTCGTGCGGCGCGTGCGCGAGGCGGTGGGGCCCGATTTCATCGTGATCTACCGGCTTAGCATGATCGATCTGATCCCCGATGGATCGACCTGGGAAGAGGTCGTGCAGCTGGCCCGCGCGATCGAGGGCGCGGGCGCGACCATCCTGAATACCGGGATCGGCTGGCACGAGGCGCGGATCCCGACGATTGCGACCAGCGTGCCGCGCCGGGCCTTTACCTGGGTGACGAAAAAGCTGATGGGTGAAGTGCAGATCCCGATCATCACGTCGAACCGGATCAACATGCCCGATGTGGCCGAGGCCGTTCTGGCCGATGGCTGCGCCGACATGGTGTCGATGGCGCGACCATTTTTGGCGGATGCGGATTTCGTGGCCAAGGCGGCGGCGGGTAAGGCGGAGCAGATCGCGCCCTGCATCGCCTGCAATCAGGCCTGTTTGGATCATACATTCTCTGGCAAGATCTCGTCCTGCCTGGTCAATCCGCGTGCTTGTCATGAGACCGAGCTGGTGATCGAACCGGCAGACACGGTCAAATCCGTGGCGGTTGTGGGTGCCGGGCCTGCGGGTCTGTCGGCGGCGATCACGGCGGCCGAGCGCGGGCATCGGGTGACGCTCTTTGACAGGGCGGAGGAGATCGGCGGGCAGCTGAACCTCGCCAAGCAGGTGCCTGGCAAGGAGGAGTTCTGGGGGCTCGTCGACTGGTATCGGGCGCGGGTCGCCGAGGCAGGCGTTGCGCTGAAGCTGGGGCAGGAGGCCCGGGCGGAGGATCTGGACGGCTTTGATGAGGTGATCATCGCGACCGGCGTTCTGCCGCGCGATCCGCAGATCGAGGGTCAGGATCATCCCAATGTTGCCAGTTATATAGAGATCTTGCGCGGCCGGGAGGCAGGCGAACGTGTCGCGATCGTCGGAGCGGGGGGAATCGGCTTTGATGTGGCAGATGCCCTTGTCACCGAGGACAGTCCGACCGAAGATCTCGGCGCATGGCTCGAGGAGTGGGGTGTGGGCGATCCTGAGGCGGTGCGCGGGGGTTTGAGGCCGGAAGGGCCGCAGCCCGATCCCGCGGCGCGTCAGGTCACGTTGTTGCAGCGCAAATCCGAGAAGCTGGGGCGCAGGCTTGGCAAGACGACGGGGTGGATCCATCGCGCTGGTCTGAAGATGAAGAATGTAGAGATGATCGGGGGGGTCACCTATGAGAAAATCGACGATGCGGGGCTGCATGTCTCGTTCGGGGAGGCGCGCGAAAGACCGCAGGTCATCGCCGCTGACACAATTGTATTCTGCGCGGGACAAATTCCTGAGCGAAGCCTTGCCGATGCTCTGGAAGCGGCTGGGCGGTCGGTTCACGTCATCGGAGGGGCCGATGTGGCAGCAGAACTTGATGCAAAACGCGCGATCGACCAGGGAACGCGGCTCGCCGCAGCTCTTTAGGGCGTTTCGGTTTCGGCAACGATCTGTGTTTGAAACCGCTTTCTTGTCCCGGGTTGTTCTCAATCCTGCCCGATTTCAAAGCGATACCCCGCGATGAATGAAGGTGCGAAGGAGAGCGGGATGGATCGCCTGACCGAGATGGAAGCGTTTGCCACGGTCGTAGATCAGGGCGGGTTCACGGATGCCGCGAAGAAGATGGGGATCTCCAAATCCGCCGTCTCCAAACATGTGTCGTCGCTGGAGGCGCGTTTGGGTGCGCGCCTGCTGAACCGCACGACGCGCCGCGTCAGCCCCACCGAGATCGGTCTGGCCTATTACGACCGCGCGCGCCGGGTTCTGAACGATGCGGGCGAGGCGGATGCGCTGGTTACGTCGATGCAATCGGCGCCGTCGGGGCTTTTGCGGATTTCGGTCGCGACCGATTTCGGGGTCAACCACCTGAGCCCGGTTCTGGGGTCGTTTCTGACGGAATTTCCCGACATCACGGTTAATATGGTGCTGAACAACCGCTACGTGGAGCTGATCTCGGAAGGGTTCGACATGGCGATCCGGATCGGAGAGCTTGAGGATTCCACGCTGCGCGCGCGCAAGCTGACCGAGACGAGCAAGCGGATGATCGCCTCGCCCGACTATTTCGAGCGGTATGGTCGCCCCGAAAAGATTGATGATCTGAACGATCACAAGCTTCTGCATTATTCGAATCAGTCGAATGGCGCGGTTTGGAAGCTGACGGCGCCGTCCGGGGAAAAGCGGCAGGTGCGCACGGCGGGATGGCTGACGGTCAATGACGGGCAGTCGCTGCTGAACGCCGCGATTTCGGGGCTGGGCATCGCCTATCTTCCGTCGTTTCTTTACGCGGATGCGCTGGAGCAGGGCCTTGTCCAGGAAGCTATTCCCGAACTTCCGGGGGAAACGCAGGGGATCTATGCGGTCTATCCCCCGGGACGGTTTACGCAGCCCAAAGTACGCGCTTTCATTGATTTCCTGATCCACGCCTTTTCCGACAAGGGTCCGGACGTCTGGTAAGTCGTTAACCTCTCGTTGAGGTTCGGGGTCTATATTCCCGGATGAGTATGAGAGGACATGCGTATGGAGCGGATCACGAGCTGGTTTGTCGCGACAACCCTTCTGGGCTGTCTCGGCCGCATCGCCGCCATCGTCGGCTTGGGAAGCGCCGGAGCGCTTGGAACCTCTGGACTTGCCAGTCAGATCTTTCTTGTGACGATGCTTTGCGCGCCACTTGTGATGGCAATCCTTCTTTTGGCGCAATCCTGGCCGTCACTCTCGACACGATCGCTATGGTCGGCGTTGCAGGCGCATGACCGACTTCAGCGGCTAAGTGACCCTTTCTCGACCGGATCACCGGATCGAGGGGTCGTATTGTGCCTTGATCGCGCTCATCTGCGGCGGATCGGAATGCGACACGGTACTCCGGCAGCTGAGCGCTGCATTGACCAGGTGGAAAGCGCAGTTCTTGAAAACATACGTCCGGGTGACGTGATCGCGCGCCTGAACGAAAGCGAGATCTGCGTCTGGCTGCGCAATGTCAGCGACGAGAATGCCCTGACAATCGGAACACGTCTATGCCGCCTGGTTCCGGTGACCTTGGAAAGCGGACCAACGCTTTTGATCGCACCGGTTCCTGGGGCGGTCCTGAAGGACCCCCCGATCGAGATGGAGGCGATTCTTCGAGAGACTCCGGCTCTACCGAAGGAGGGCTATAGTTCTCCGATCGAAGAGAAACGGACAGGTACAGACGGCTGAATAAGCTTGGTCTATCGAGTGGATGGAGTTGGTGTCATTGCGAGTGGTATCCTCTAGAGCCAGACCGGAAGCCGGCGGGCTTTGCTGCAAGAGATAGCTAAGGAGTTGGGCGCGTAGCCTTGGCTGCTATCGTGCTGGGACTGCCTAAAGGATATGGATGGGGTGGTCTGGCTTATTGGCTTATTCGGTGGAAATCAGGATCGCTTCGACGCGGCGATTGGCTGTACGACCGATTTCACTCAGATTGCTCGCGATCGGTGACAGATAGCCTATTCCGTCAGCTTCAAGCCGTTCGGCTGCGATATCATATCTTTCTATAAGACGGGTGCGGACGGCCTGCGCGCGGCGGCGGGAAAGCGCGACATTGGCCTCGAGCGATCCTTCGGCATCGGTATGACCGACCAGAGCGATGCGGCGGCTGGGATAATCTGAAAGATAGGCGGCCAAAGCCTCGAGCGCTGCGTAAGGACCCTCGCTAAGCGCCGCGGACCCGGTGGCGAAGTCGAGATCGGCGAGGATCGCGCGCCCGATTGTATCGAGGTCCGTCTGTATGTCTCCGGTTGTCGCCTGAAGAGCGCGGGGCTGGTTCGCAGCGGCCTCCCCGCCGGGGCCGGACCTTGAGACCGAACGGACCGGAGCAGCGCGAGGCGCTTCGGGTGTGGGAGCCGTACCGCCAAGCTGAATGAGCTGGATATATCCCGCCCCACCGGTTCGGCTGATGAAGAGGCTGAGCGCTGCATCCTCCTTGCGGGCGCTCAGAACCCGAAAATCCCCCAAATCGACGAGCATCTGCGGAGCGGGTAGAACCTCTGTCCCGAAGCGGAAATCGAAGCCGCCGCAGGCATCCGTTTCACAATCGAGAGGGATCTCCCAACCGTCCTCGCGCAGCTGAATGCGGAGAGGCGCTGCGATCTGTTCGGTCGTCAGGCCCGTCCCTGGAATACGCCAGATCTGGCGCGTGACCGTGCCGTCGCGGCGGTCGGTCGGGATCTCTCCATCCGACCAGGGGCCGATGGGCAAGGCATAGCTGCCTGACGCGGTGACATCGTTCAGGGTCAGGGCCGCGTTCGAGGGAAGATCGACCGTTTGGCCAAAGGCGGGTTGAGTGAGGGCCGCGATGAGGGCCGCGGCCGCGCGCGTCGTCATCTGGCCTGAGCGTGATAGGCGTCGTTGGGGCGCATATCGGTGGCGGAGGCGACGCGGTTGGTCATGTTGAAAAAGCCCGCGACCGATGCGATGTCGAAGATGTCGCGGTCTGTGAAGCCGTGATCGCGAAGGGCCTGGCGGTCGTGTTCGTCGATGCGGTGGCTCTCGAGGGTCATCTTCTCGGCGAAGCTCAGCATGGCTCGCTGGCGATCATTGAGCGGCGCGGTGCGCCAGTTCATCACGAGATGCTCGCCTAGCTGGGGATCGCCCGAGAGTTGCCGGACGGCGGCGCCATGGGCGGTCAGACAATAAAAGCATTTGTTGATGGAGGAGACGGCGACGGCGATCATCTCGCGCTCGAGCTTGGTCAGTGCGCTGTCGCCCAGCATCAGGTCATTGTACATCGCGGTGAAGGCGTCGAGCTTGGCGATGTCGAAGGCGTAAGCGCGCAGCACATTGGGCACCATGCCGAGCTTGTCCTCGCAGATATCGAAGTATTTTTGCGTCGCCTCAGGGAGCGGATCGACTTGCGGCAGATCGAGGGCGGTGGGGCTGTCGGTCATGGGGCCTCCGGATGGATGCGGTAATGGTAGCCGCCGATCACGGTCATGCCCAGACTGCGATAGAGCGCGTTTGCGGCTATGTTGTCCTGGGTTGTGATGAGCGTCATGTGGGTCGCGCCGTGGCGCGCGGCCCAACGGGCGGCGGCCTGCATCATGTGGACAGCGAGGCCGCGGCGGCGGTGGCGGGCGAGCGTTTCGACGGCATGCGTCATGGCAAAGGGCCCGGCAATGGCGACGAAGGCGGCGCCTGCGGGCTGGTCTTCCGTTCGGCCGAGGATCGTTGTCTTGGGATCCGGGACGCGGGCCATAACGGCGCGGCGCTCGGGCCCGATGCCGCCCGCATCCCAGACTTCCTTCATGATTTCGAGGGGTGGCCAGACCTCGAAACAAGTAACAGGCGGCGGGTCGGCGGCGAGCGTGCCGATGGGCGCGGCATAGGCGTGGACAGCATCCTTGATCCGGTAGCCGCGTGCCTCGAGCGCCTGATCGAGGGCTGTCTCGCCGTCGCGGATCATGAAGAGTGGGGTCTGACCGAAGGCGCGCATCGCCTCTTCGGCAATTGGGATGTCGGCGTCGATGACGGGCGCCTCGGCGGTGGCGGAGGAGACACGGCCTCCGGCACCGCGGCCCTCGCGGATCATCCAGGGGCCGTGGCGCGTCTTGGAGGCCGGTTGCCATGTCGTGTCGATGACCTCGTAGATATCGGTGATCGTGGGACCTGTCATTCGGGGAACAGCTGGTTTAGCTCCACCATGGCAGCGTCGAGGCGGGCCTTGTCGGTGCCCCGGATCACGATGTTGGCGCCGTAGGCCCCGTCCTTTTGGTAGGGGTAGGAGCCGAAGGCGAGGTCCTTGTATTGCTCGGAGAGTGTCTTGAGCGGGCCGGCGATATCGCCTTCGCCGCGCTGGATCCGGAGCGTCTGCGACAGGAGCGGTGCGCCGCCCGTGAGGGTGGGCAGGATCGAGGCGAGCATCGCTTCGAAAATCGCGGGGACGCCTGCCATGACGTAGATATTCTCCAGCATGAAGCCGGGGGCGGCGGAGATCGGGTTGTCGATCAGCGTCGCGCCGCCGGGGATGCGGGCCATCCTGAGGCGGGCCTCGTTCAGGTCGGTTCCGGCGCGGTCGTAATGGGCCTGCAGGATTGCGCGAGCGTCGTCCCGCACGTCGATCGGTGTATTCATTGCGCGGGCTACGCAGTCGGCGGTGATGTCGTCATGGGTCGGGCCGATCCCGCCGGAGGTGAAGACGTGATCGAACTTGTCCGACAAATCGCGGACGGCGAGGATGATCGCCGTTTCGTCGTCCGAGACGACGCGGACTTCTCTCAGGTCGATGCCGTGGGTCGTCAGCCGCCCGGCGAGGTGGTGCATGTTGGCATCGCGGGTGCGGCCCGAGAGGATCTCGTCCCCGATGACGAGCATGGCGGCTGTGGGATTGGGCATCGGTTTTCTCCTGTCTTGAGATGGGTATAGGAGGGGGCATGAGATTTGACACCCCTTTGATCCCGGCGCGGCTGATCCGGCGCTACAACCGGTTCCTGTCGGATGCGGAGCTTGAGAGCGGCGAGATCGTGAAGGCCCATTGCCCCAATCCCGGCTCGATGATGGGGCTCAAGGATCCCGGACTGCGGATCTGGCTGGAGCCGAACGACGATCCCAAAAAGAAGCTGAACTATGGCTGGCGGCTGGTCGAGTTGGAGGGCGGGCACTGGTCGGGGATCGATACCGGCGTGCCCAACCGTGTGGTCGGCGAGGCCCTGCGGGCGCGGGCTGTGCCGGAGCTGGCCGCCTATGGCGGCGTGCGGGCGGAGGTTAAATACGGCGAGCGGAGCCGGGTGGATTTCCTGCTGACCGAGCCGGGGCTGCCGGATGCCTATGTCGAGGTGAAGAACGTCCATCTGCGGCGGGAAGATGACTGGGCGGAGTTTCCCGATAGCGTGACGACACGGGGGGCGAAGCATCTCGTGGAGCTGTCCAAGATGGTGGAGGCCGGGCGCCGGGCCGTGATGCTCTATTTGGTGCAGCGGACGGACTGCGGGCGGCTGAAAATGGCTGCCGATCTTGATCCGGGCTATGCGGCGGCCTATGACGCGGCGCAGCATGCGGGGGTTGAAATGCTGTGTTACGGCACAGCTATTGATCGCGAGAGTGTGACGCTTGCGGCGAAATTGCCGGTTGCTGCGACGCCGCAAACCTAGAAGATCGGCGAAAAAGGGCCTATTTGTGGATAACGAGCCAGACAAGGAGTGGACCTTGGACGAGCGCAAGACCCGCCTTACGAAGGACGGGATACGCATCTACGAGCCGGTGGACTTTGCCGGAATGCACAAGGCCGGGCGGCTCGCGGCGGAGATCCTCGATGCCGTGGCGCCTTTGGTGGAGCCCGGTCAGACGACGGCTGTGCTGGATGAGTTCATCACAAGCCGGGTCGAAGAGGCGGGGGCGACCTCTGCCACGATCGGCTACAAGGGCTATCAACATGCGAGCTGCATCAGCGTGAACCACGTGGTCTGCCACGGGATCCCGGGCGGAAAGGTCCTGAAGGACGGCGATATTCTGAACATCGACGTTACGGTGATTGTCGATGGCTGGTATGGCGACACGTCGCGGATGTATGTCGCCGGGTCGATCAGCCGCAAGGCGGAGCGGCTGGTTCAGGTCACGCATGACGCTCTAATGCTAGGGATCGAGGCGGTGAAGCCCGGTAATACCTTCGGCGATATCGGCTATGCGATCCAAAGCTATGTGGAGCGCCAGCGTATGTCGGTTGTGCGGGATTTCTGCGGCCACGGGCTGGGCCGGGTGTTCCATGCACCGCCCAATGTGCTGCATTACGGGCGCGCGGGAACTGGGGCGCTGCTGGAAGAGGGGATGTTCTTTACCATCGAGCCGATGGTGAATCTTGGCCGACCTGAAACCAAGGTTCTGGCCGATGACTGGACGGCGGTGACGCGGGACAAGTCGCTGTCGGCTCAGTTCGAGCATTCGGTCGGGGTCACGGCGCAGGGGGCGGAGATCTTCACGCTATCTCCGGCGGGGACTTTTCATCCGACCTGGAGCTGATGGGCTTTGCTCATGCGACTGACTTGCAATTAGGTCAGATATGCTTACCTTTATATGCGCCTTACCAAGAAGAAAGGGAGGCTGACCCATGAAATTTCCCCTGAAATCCTCTGTGCTTGCGTTGATCGGTCTAGTCGGTGCGGCCATGGCCGAACCCGAAGTGACGCTGCGCTTTCAGCATTTCGTCTCGCCGCTGTCGGCGAACCCGACCTATTTCATGCAGCCCTGGGCGGATGCCATCGAAGAGCAGTCGGGCGGGCGCATTGAGGTCGAGCTTTATCCCTTCATGCAGCTGGGCGGGAAGGCTCCGAGCCAGTACGATCTGATCCGAGACGGAGCGATTGACGGCGGCTGGGTGATCCCGGGCTATCAGCCGGGGCGGTTCCCCGAGGCCGAGGCGCTCGAGCTGCCCTTCATGACGACGAAAAGCGGTGAAGAGGCGAGCCGGGCGGCCTGGATTTTTACCCAGGAGCATCTGATGGACGATTTTGCCGATGTGCATCTGATCGCCGCCCATATGCATGGACCGGGGATCGTTCACAAGCGCGGGGCGGGTCTGGGCACGGTCGAGGATTTCAGCGGGTTGCGCCTGCGCGGGCCATCGCGTCCGGCGACAATGCTGCTCGAAGAGGTTGGCGCGGAGCCGATTGGCATGCCGGTTCCGGCCTTTCCCGAAGCGCTGTCGAAGGGCGTTCTGGATGGCGGCGTAATCACGTGGGAGATGTCGCCGTCGCTGAAATTGGACGAGCTGACGGACAGCCATACGGATGTGGCCGGAGACCGGGCCTTCTATAACCTTTATTTCATCTGGGCGATGAATCGGGATGCCTATGAGGGCCTGCCCGAGGATCTGCGCGCGGTGATCGACGCTAATTCCGGGCTTGAGACAAGCGCGATGGCGGGACGCGCGCATGACACCGGTGACACGGAAGGGCGCGATGCGATGGCGGCGGCGGGCAACGAGATCGCGGAGTTGAACGAGGACGAGACCGCGCGGCTGCGCGAGATCGGGGATCGGGTGCGCTCGCGCTGGATCGAGGAGGTGACGGCGCGCGGTCTGGACGGTGCGGCCCTGGTTCAAAGCGCGATGGAGGCCGTGGAGGCCGGGCGCGCCGACCCGTCGTAGCGACGGCGACTCAGGCGGCGCCATTGCATATTTATGACAAGATGAAGGGGGAGGGGTTAGTCCTCTCCCCTTTGTCTGTCGAGGTGACGCCAAAGGCAGGTGAGGACGGTTGCACCGGCCAGCGGAGAGGCCGTATCCGAGATCAGGACCGGGGCCGCGAAGGGCTGCGGTTTAGGGAGCGGGAGGGACTCGGCTCGCTCGGGGATGTAGGTCGCGTCGGTCATGGGCTTAAGATTAGCGCGGGGCGGCGGGTTTTTCGAGAAATGTGATCCATGTGCTGCCGAAGCGGCGTTCGTCCGCTGGGATGAAGCCCTCGGGGGCGGGGTGGGCGCGGTCGTCCTCCCAGACGATGAGGGCGCCTTCGGCGATCCAGGGGGCGGCGGCGAGGGCCTTGCCGCCGAGATCCGTGCCGTAGGGTGGGTCGAGGAAGACGAGGTCGAAGCTATGGTCGGCCATCGGCAGGCGGGTGGCGTCGGTTTTGAGGAGACGGGTGTCCTCCGCGCGGCCTGCTTTGGCGATGTTGGCCTCGATCAGGCGCTGGGCCGGGCGGTTCTTCTCGACGAAGGTGACATGGGCGGCGCCACGCGAGAGGGCTTCGAGGCCGAGCGCGCCGGTGCCCGCGAAGAGGTCGAGGACGCGGGTTTCGGGCCCCGGGAGGCCGCGCGTATGCAGGATGTTGAAGAGGCTTTCGCGGATCCGGTCGGTGGTCGGGCGCAGATGGGCGGCGGGATCGCCTTTGCCGACGGGGGTCAGGCGCAGGCCCTTGTGACGTCCAGCGACAATTCTCACGCGGCGAGGAGGGTCTTCAGCTCGGTCCCGTCGGTGAGGGCGGCGCGGTCGGGGGTGCGGCCCGCCTCGATCAAGCGCTTGCCGATCATGTAGGCGCGCGGATCGTTCATGGCATCGACGGCGAGGAGCTGACCCTTGCCGAAATACCAGTGGGAGACGGCACCGGGCTTGTCGCCTTGGCGGACGAGAACCTCGTCGTAGCCGGTATTGAGGCCCGCGATCTGGAGCTTGATGTCGTATTGGTCGGACCAGAACCACGGTTTGGGCTGATAAGGCGTGTCTGCGCCAAGCATGTTGGCGGCGACCGCCTCGGCCTGGTCGATGGCGTTCTGGACGCTTTCGATGCGCATGCGCTGCCCCCGGACCTCCAGAGACGCGCAGTCACCTGCCGCCCAGATGTAAGGGTCGGAGGTGCGGCCCATCTCGTCGGTGGCGATGCCGTGGTCGATGTCGAGGCTGGCGCTTTCGGCAAGTTCGGTATTGGGCTGGATGCCGATGCCGACGATGCAGCTGTCGATGTCGAGATCGGTGCCGTCCGAGAGCACGGCGTGGGCGGCGTATTGGTCGCCGCTGAGAGATGTCAGGCCGCAGTTTTCCTTGATCGTGACGCCGTGGCTTTGGTGCAGGTCGCGAAAGTAGTCCGAGGTCTCGGGTGCGGCGACGCGTTGCAGGATGCGGGGGGCCTGTTCGACCAACGTGACGTCGAGGCCCTTCTTTGCGGCGACGGCAGCGGCTTCGAGGCCGATATAGCCGCCCCCGACAACGAGGGTCTTGCCGCCCTTCTCGAGATAGGGGGCCATGCCGTCAGCGCAGCCGAGGGTGCGGATGGTCAGAACGCCCCAAAGATTGCCCGCGATGCTTTCAGGCAAAGCGATCGGGCGGGCACCGGTGGTGAGGGCGAGGTGATCATAGGTGAGCACCTCTTTCGTTTCGAGCGTGACGGTGCGGGTGACGGGATCGACGGCGACAGCGGTCGTGTCGGTGCGGAGCGTGATATCGTTGTCGGTGTACCAGCCCGCTGGACGCAGGTAGAGGCGTTGTTCCTCCATCTCTCCAAGCAGGTAGGCTTTGGAGAGGGGCGGGCGCTGGTAGGGCGGGGCGACCTCCTGACCGATGAGAGTGATGGCGCCATCGAAGCCCAGAGCGCGCAGGCGAGCAGCGAGGGCTGCTCCGGCCTGTCCGGCGCCGATGATAACGATGTGGCGCATGCCCAAGCCTCCGAAGGAGTGAAGCGGCTGGCGCGCCGCTGATACGCAACCTATACCGGCCTCACCTGAACGCCAACCAGTCAAGAAGGATGCCGCCCATGCCATTGTCCGTTGGAGATACGCTGCCCGATGCCGACCTGATCCGGATCGGAGAGGACGGGCCCGAAACTGTCTCCGTGTCGTCCCTGACCAAAGGCAAGAAGGTCGCGCTGTTCGCGGTGCCGGGCGCCTATACGCCGACCTGCCATTCCGCGCATCTGCCAAGCTTTATGCGGGTCTTTGACCGGCTGAAGGAAAAGGGTGTGGACGACGTCATCTGCGTTGCCGTCAACGACCCGTTCGTCATGCGCGCCTGGGGCGAGGAGACGGGTGCAACGCGGGCCGGGATCCACATGCTGTCGGATGCGTCTTCGCAGTTTGCCGAAGGGATGGGCATGGCGTTCGATGCACCGCCCGCCGGTCTGATCAAGCGCTCACAGCGTTATGCTCTTTATGCTGATGATGGCGTAATCAAAGTGCTGAACGCCGAGGAGAGCCCCGGCGAATGCGATGTGTCTGGCGGCGAGGCGCTGCTGGATCAGATCTAAGATCAGTCCTCGACCAGTTCGATCTTGTCGGCGGTGAGCATATTGCCCTCGTGAAGGATCGTGCGGGTCGGGAACGGGATGTTGATGCCCGCCTCGTCCAGCGCCTCTTTCACGGCGCGCTTCATGTCGGCTTGATACTGGAAGTAGACGCCGGCATCGCACCAGACGCGGACGAGGAAATCGACCGAACTCGCGCCAAGCTCGTTGACCTGGATGAAGGGTTCAGGATCGTTGTGCGAGCGGTCGTCAGCCATGATCGTGTCGAGGATCACCTGCTGCGCTTTGGCGAGGTTAACGCCGTAGCCGACGCCGAAGGTCCATTCGGCGCGGCGGGTGGGATAGGTCGAATAGTTGGTGATCGTGTTCGCCCAGACCTCGGAATTGGGGATCATGATCTGAACGTTGCCGATATTGGCCAGCTCCAGATAGTTGAGTGTCAGGCTTTGCACCGTCCCCATCTTTCCGTTGACCTCGACAAAATCGCCGATCTTCACGGGGCGGAAGAGGATCAGCATCACGCCTGCCGCCACGTTCGAAAGCGTGCCTTGCAGGGCCAGACCAATGGCGAGGCCCGCCGCACCGACGAGGGCGACCATCGAGGTCGTTTGCACTCCGAATGTGTTGAGCACGAAGATGAAGGTGAAAGCGAGGATCGCGTAGCGCGCGATATTCGACAGGAAGGCGAAGAGCGTCTTGTCGAAGCGCTGGTGCCGGTCCGAGAGCCGCTTGATCCGGCGGGAGATGGCGCCCGCGATCCAGAAGCCCGCGATCAGGATCGCGATGGCGGCGAGCAGGTTGCCGAAGATCTCGGTCAGGAAATCGAGGGTGAGGATGTCGCCGATTGTCTGGCCTTGCCAGATTTCGGTATTGAGAAGCTGTTCCAAGGGGTTACTGCGCGAGTGCGTCCATTTTCTTGGCGAGCCTTACGTCCAGCTCGCTGAGGCCATCTGCGTCATGGGTGGTCAATGTGACCTCGACCGTCTTGTAGACATTCGACCATTCGGGATGGTGGTTGAGTTTCTCGGCCCAGATGGCCGATTGGGTCATGAACCCAAAGGCTTGCACGAAGTTCCCGAATGTAAAAGTTTTCTGTATCGCGTCGCGATCCTGCACCTCTTCCCAGCCGGTTTGGGCGAGGGCTTTCAGGGCCTCGGCGCGGGCCTCGGGGCTGAGTTTGTCGGTCATTGCTGCTCCTCCTGATGGGTTTTGCGGAACGGGCCGTAGGCGGTCAGAACCTCGATTTCCTCTTCGGTGGCGGCGCGTTCGGCCTGCAGGTAGCGGGCGACGGCGTCGGTGAAGCCGTCCTCGCGGAACCAGTGGAGCGAGTGGGTCTGCACCGGCAGATAGCCCCGGGCGAGTTTATGTGCGCCTTGGGCGCCTGCCTCGACGCGGGACAGCCCGTGTTCGATCGCATAGTCGATGGCACGATAATAGCACAATTCGAAATGCAGGCATGCGTGATCCTCGGTGCAGCCCCAGTAGCGGCCATAGAGCGTATCACGCCCGATGAAGTTCAGAGCGCCCGCGATGTAGCGTCCGTCCCGTTCGGCGAGGACCAATAGCATGTCGTCCCGCAGGTGCTGCTGCGCTTCGTCAAAGAAGGCGCGGGTCAGGTAGGGTGTGCCCCATTTGCGCGCGCCGGTGTCCTGGTAGAAATGCCAGAAGGCGTCCCAGTGATGGGGTTCGATCTGGTCCCCAGTCAGCATGTGGATTTGACCGCCGAAGGCGTTCGCCGTGGCGCGTTCCTTGCGGATGTTCTTGCGCTTGCGCGAGGAGAGGCTGGCGAGGAAGGCATCGAAGCTGTCGTAGCCATCGTTCAGCCAGTGGAACTGCTGGGTCGTGCGTTTCAGCAGACCGATGCGCTCGCCCTGATCGGCCTCGGTGTCGGTACAGAAGGTGATGTGGAGCGAGGAAAGCTCGTTTTCCGAGGCGAGCTGAACGGCGCCTTGGGTGAGGGCGGCCATACCGGTGGTCTCGTGCCCCGGCTTGGTCAGGAAACGGCGGCCGGTGGCGGGGGTGAAGGGGACGGCGAGCTGAAGCTTGGGGTAGTAGCGGCCGCCATAGCTTTCATAGGCGTGGGCCCAGTTGTGGTCGAAGATGTATTCGCCCTGGCTGTGGCCCTTGGCATAGAGCGGGGCGACGGCGAAGGTCTCGTCCGATTTGGCGGCGAGATAGCGCGGTTGCCAGCCGGTGCCCGGGCCGACCGAGCCGCTGACCTCCAGCGCGCGCAGGAAGCGGTGGGTGGTAAACGGATCGAGCGGGCGGCCTGTGGCTGCTTCGGGGCAGGCGCAGGCATCCCAGTCGCCGGGCGCGATCTGGGAGAGGTCGGAGAGGACGCTGATCTCGATCTGGTCGCTGGTCATGGATGCCCCTTGAGCGTTTGCACTTGGGGCCGGGGGCGCATCGGTCAAGGTGTCGGATCGTAGCCTTCGAAGGTGAAGGTATGGGCGATCTGTCGAGCCTCGGCTTCTTCCTTGGGCGAGCGAATGGTCCAGCAGAGGATCTTAGCGCCCTTGTCCTTGAGGCGGGTGACGTGGGGGCTGGTCAGATCGGTATGCTGGTGGCTGATGAAACTGGCGCCGGTCGTGTCGTAATCGGGGATTTCAGCCAGGCGGTCGCGGATCGAGGCGGGGATATGCGGCCAGTCGGCTTCGGGGAACGCGCAAGTCGTGAGGCCGCGGGGGATCTCGGGCGCGAGATCCTTAAGGGCCCGGACGGAATGGGGATTGAAGGACATCACAGCGGTCGGGCCGTCATAGCCTTGCAATGCGTGGGCGACAGCCTGTTCGAGGCGGCCGATATTGGAGCCGAGGGTGCCGTCCTGGTCCTTGAGCTCGATGAGAACGGGGATCTGGCCTGCGATGAGCTCGAGAATGTCAGGCAGGGTCGGGATTGTGTCGGTCGAGCCGGTCAGGGGGATCTGTCTGAGTGTGTCGCTTGGATGGGCGCGGACGGCTCCCGACGCATCGGTCAGGCGGGCGAGCGTGTAGTCATGGAAGACCATTGCCTTCCAATCCGATGAGAGCTGGACGTCAATTTCGACACCGATGCCGTTTGCTATGGCGGCCTGAACGGCGCTGGTGGAGTTTTCGATCCGGCCCGCTGCGTGATGGTGCAAGGCGCGGTGCGCGAGCGGACCGGAGGTGAACGCCTCGGGGAGGGGGATCATTTGATCTGGAAGATCCCTTCGATCTCGACCGCGACGCCAAGGGGAAGCGAGGCGGCGGAGACGGCAGCGCGGGCATGGCGGCCCGCATCACCCAGCGCGTCGACAAGGAAGTCGGACGCGCCGTTGATAACCTTGGGCTGATCGGTGAAATCGGGGGTCGAGTTGACGAACCCTGTTAGTTTGACGACGCGGACGAGGCGGTCGAGATCGCCGTCGCAAGCCGCCTTGACCTGCGAAAGGAGCGCCACGGCGCAGGCCTTGGCCGCGTTTGCGCCGCCTTCGAGATTGACGTCATTGCCCAATTTGCCCGTGATCAGGCCTTCGGCCGTCTGGCTGATTTGGCCGGAAACATAGACGAGATCGCCGCTTTGAACGAAAGGGACGTAGTTGGCCGCCGGGGCGGGTGCGTCGCTGAGAGTGACGCCGAGCTGGGCAAGGCGGGTTTCAATCTGTCCGGTCATGGGGAGCCTCCGTTGGTTCGGAGCGACGCTAGACCGGTTTCAGCTCTCGCGGAAGGCCTTGGCGAAATAGTCACTCAATGGTTTGACGAGATAGGCCATTGGCGAGCGATCATCGGTGCGGATGAAGCTTTCGACGGGCATGCCGGGGATCAGGGTCATGTCGGAGGGCAGTTTGGCGATCTCGCCTTCGGCCAGGACAATCTCGGCCCTGTAATAGGTCAGCTGAGAGCGGTCATCTTCGAAGGCATCGGCAGAGACGAGCACGACCTGGCCGTTGAGTTCCGGGCTGCGGCGTTGATCGAAGGCGGAAAAGCGCAGCACGACGTCCTGACCGACGAAGACCTGATCGATGTGATTGGGTTCGATCTGGGCCGCGATGACCAGCGGCCGGTCTTGCGGGATGACGTAAAGCAGCGGATCGGCGGGACGGATCACCGACCGGCGGGCGAAGACCTGCAGGCCGTAGACAATCCCCGCCACGGGGGAGCGGATATCGAGGCGGGAAAGCTGTTCGCGGAGCGAGCGGCGACGTTCGAGCAACTCAAGCTCGGAATATTGCAGATCGCGCAGGGTCGTGATCGCCTCTTCCCGGCGGGCGGTGCCGAGTTTGAGGATCTCGATATCGATTTCAGTCACGCGGCCCTCGGCCTGTGCCTTGGAAGCGGCCAGCTCGCCCGCGCGGCCTGACAGGCTCGCCTGTTCGCGTTGCAGCGATAGAACACGGCTGGCCTGAGCCAAGCCTCGGTCGAGGAGACTTTGCTGATCGGTCAGCTCTTTTTCGATATAGCCAAGCTGCGAGGTCAGGGCGATCTGCTGTGCTTCGATCCCTACAATCTGGTCGGCGATCTGGTCGCGGCGCTTGCCAAGCTGCTGAGTTTCCTTCTGGGTGGACGCACGGCGGGCCTCGAAGAGACGTTCCTGCCCTTCCATCAATTCGCGCGCCTGATCGCCGCCTTCGGCGAGGAGTGGGTCGAATTCGATTTCCTCCGCATCGTCGCGCTCTGCCTGGAGGCGGCCGCGGCGGGCCATAATCTCGAACAGTTGGTTTTCGACGATTGAGAGTTCGGATTGAAGAAGCGTCGGATCGAGCTGGATCAAGAGATCCCCCTCTTCCACGCGGTCGCCTTCATCGACGGTGATCGCTTGGACGACGCCGCCATCAGGGTGCTGAATCACCTGGCGGTTCTGGTCAACCTCGATCTGGCCGGTCGCGATGATCGCGCCCGAGATCTGCGCCATGACGGACCATGTGCCGAAGCCGCCGACGAGGATAATCAGAGCGATGAAGCCGATGGTCAGCGGGCGAGAGGCGGACCAGGTTTTGTCGGGTTGCGGGCTCATGTGACGCCTCCTTTGCGGACGCCGGCGGCGGCGATGTCTTTATGATTGGCAACCATTTCGCGCAGCACCTCTTCTTTCGGGCCGAAGGCCTTGCGCGCGCCGCCTTCGATGACGAGGAGCATTTCGCATTCCTGAATGGCGGCCGGGCGATGGGCCATGATGAGCACACTGCGGCCCGAGGCCTTGGTTGCTTTGATCGCGGCGTTCAACGCCTGCGATCCCTCATTGTCGAGGTTCGAATTCGGCTCGTCCAGAACGAGGATGACAGGGTCGCCATACATGGCCCGGGCCAGACCGATCCGCTGGATCTGACCGCCCGACAGCCGCCCGGAGGTCGTGCTGACGCGGGTATCGTAGCCTTCGGGGAGCTTGAGGATCATCTCGTGCGCGGCGGCGCGTTTGGCGGCTTGTACGACCATCTCGTCATCGGGTTCGAGCGACAGGCGCGCGATGTTTTCGGCGATCGTGCCATCAAAGAGTTGAAGCCGCTGGGGCAGGTAGCCGATATGGCGGCCAAGATTTTCGGGGTCGTACTGGTCGAGCGAGGCGCCATCGAGGCGGATCTTGCCGCCTGCGGGCTTCCAGACGCCGGTGAGCGCGCGGGCCAGCGTGGATTTGCCCGCGCCCGAGGTTCCGATGACGCCGATGGCAGTGCCCGGCTGGACCACGAAGGACAGCATGCGGAGCGAGGCCTGCTTTTCACCCGGGGGAATGACGGTGAGTTGCTGAACCTCAAGAAGCGCCTTGGGTTTCGGGAGCGCCGTCTTCGGCTTGGTATGGGGGATGCCGCCGAGCAGATCGGCGAGGCTTTCCCATCCCTTCGTGGCGCGCTGGACGACGGCCCATTGGCCGATCGCCAGCTCTACCGGAGCCAATGCGCGACCCATCATGATCGACGCGGCGATCATCGCCCCTGCCGAAAAGGCGCCTTGCGTTGTCAGCACGAGATAGGCGCCAAGACCCAGCATCGCCGATTGCAGGAACATGCGGAAGGATTTGGTCAGCGCGGTGAAGGTGCCCGAGACATCGACCGAATCGATTGTGGAGCTGAGGCTTTTGTCGCGGGCAATGCGCCAGCGGCGATAGGCGGCTTCAGTCATGCCCATGGAGCTGACCATCTCGGCCTCGTCGCGGAACTGCTGGCCGAGATTTTCGGTCTGGTGCACAGCGACATTTGCCTCGAGCACAGGCTTTTTCGTGGTGGTCTGGTTCACCAGCGTGATGATGATCAGGAGGACCCCGCCTACAACGGCCAGAAGGCCCAGAAGCGGGTGAAAGACAAAAATCCCAAGGAGAAAGATCGGGGTCCAGGGGATGTCGAAGAACGCCATCAGGACAGGGGAGGTCATGAGCCGCTGCACCGCTTCGAGATCGCGCTGGCCGGTGTTGCGCCCCTCGGGCACGCCGAGCGAGGCATGCTGCATCGTCGCCGAAAAGACCCGTTGGTCGAGGCGGGACTGGAAGCGGGCCCCGGCGCGGGCCATGACGCGGCCGCGCACGTAATCCATGATACCCATCATGCCGTAGAGGAACGCGACGAGGACAGTCAGGGCGATCAGTGTTTCGATCGAGCGGGATCCGAGGACACGATCATAGACATTGAGCATGTAGATCGGGCCGGTCAGCATCAGCAGATTCGCGAAGAAGCTGAAGATCCCCACGGCCCAATAGAGCTTGCGGCTTTCGCGCAAGGCATCCCTGAGTTCGGCCTTGCCAGGCTGACTAACCTGTTTGTTCATGCCCGTCCCTGTATCTTTCGATGCGCCGCTAGCTAATCCATTCGCCCAAGCGAAGATAGATGCGGCAGCGCCCGAGATATCCGAGAAGTGTTTACGTTTCTTGAGTCTGTAAAATGCGTGATGAATAAACATGCTTTACTGTCGCGGCTTCCCCAGCGGACCGTCTGATTATACAAATTTTTCGAGACCATAGGGTAGAGAACAGGATGAACATACTCAAAAGCGGAGCTTTCACGGCTTTTGGGGTGACTTTCGCTCATGCCGTAGCGGCAGGGCCGTTCGATGGTGTCTATAGGCAGAGCGCGGAGGCCGACTGCACTGCGATCGGGGTCGAAGGCGGAGCGCTGAAGATCGAAGGCGGGGTCTTCACCGGGGTCGACAATTCGTGCCGGATGGAGCGGCCGGTTTCCATCGTCGATATGGATGCCAAGATCTACGACATGGTTTGCACGGGCGAAGGGTCCGACTGGCAGGCACGGGCCATCGTAATGCGGGCAGCCGATGGCGGCATCGTTATGATGTGGGACGGGTACGCGTTCAAATACGAGGCCTGTCCGGCGGCGGTGCCGGACGAGGAAGACGAAGAGGCCGGGGCAAAACCTGCCTTTGCGATCGAACCGCCAGAGGGCGATGCACCGGACGGTTGATCGAGACGGTCAATTCCCTCGGATCAGATCCTCGAGCATATCGATCAGGACACGCTCCACCTCTTCTTCGGCGGTGCGGCTGGGTTGCCTGCGAGTGCCGCCAAATCCGTCGCTTTCGGCACCGACATAGGTCGAGCTGCCCTGCGACTGGGTTTGCGCCGGAGCCGTATAGGCTGGCGCGGCCGGGCCCTGCATCGGAAGCGGCGTCGGCGGCAGGTCCTGGTGCACGCCGATCATCGCCTCGCGCCAGATATCGGCCGGAAGACCCCCACCTGTGACGCCGGTGAGTGGGGTATTGTTGTCGTATCCCATCCAGACACCGGCAACGTAGTCCGCTGTGAAGCCGATGAACCACGCATCCCGGGCGGCCTGGGTCGTGCCGGTTTTGCCCGCAGCCTCGCGGCCGGGCAGGCGCGCGCGCTGGCCGGTGCCTTCCTCGACGACCTTGTGCATCATCCAGACAAGTTGTTCTGCCGCGTCGCGCTGGATCACACGCTCCCCGATCCCGCCGGAGCTGTTGTCCATCAGCGGTTCGCTTTCACCCTGAAGGCGAAGCTGGATCAGACCATAGGGCGTCACGGACGAGCCGCCGTTAAGGATGCCGGCATAGGCGCCCGTCATCTCGAGAAGGGTCGATTCCGAGGCGCCAAGGGCTAGGGCGGGACCGAGCGCCAAATCGCTTTCGATGCCGAACATGCTGGCGACGGTGCGGGTCGTCTCGCGGCCGACCTTTTCGGACAGGCGCACGGCGGGGATGTTGAGGCTGTCGCGCAGGGCATGGGTCAGCGTGACAGGGCCGCGGAACTTGCGGTCGTAGTTCTGCGGGGTCCACGGACCGGAGCCGGGGATATTCAGCGTCAGGGGCGAATCGTCGAGGATATCATCGGGGGACAGCCCCAGATCGAGCGCGGCCGCGTAGATGAAGGGCTTGAACGCCGATCCGGGCTGGCGGTTGGCCATCGTCGCGCGATTAAAGGCCCCTGCGACCGTCGTGTCGCGTCCGCCAACCATTGCGCGCACGGCGCCGTCCGCGCTCATCACGACGATGGCGGCCTGCGCTTCGGAGCCGGGTTTGAGCTTTTCCTCAAAGATACGCTTCATCGCGTCCTCGGCTGCCTTTTGCATGGCCTGATCGAGGGTGGTCTGGATAATGACATCCTCGGTCGTGTCGCGGGTGAAGAATTCGGGGCCGCTTTCCATGACCCAATCGGCGAAGTAGCCGCCTGCCCGCCGCTCGGCGGCTTTGGAGAGGGTGGCAGGGTTGGTTCGCGCGATCTGGGCCTGATCGTTGGACAGATAGCCCTGGTCGTTCATCAGACCGATGACGATGCTGGCCCGGTCGCGGGAGCGTTCGAGGTTGTTGGTCGGCGCATAGGTCGTCGGCGCCTTGAGAAGACCGGCGAGCATCGCGGCCTCGGCGGCGCCAACCTCGGACGCGGATTTGCCGAAATAGCGCTGGGCCGCAGCTTCAAACCCTCGGGTGCCCGCGCCGAGATAGGCGCGGTTAAGGTAGATCGTCAGGACCTCGTTCTTGGTGTAGCGCACCTCCATCGCCATCGCGTAGACGGCTTCCTTGGCCTTGCGCCAGAGCGTGGTGCGGCGGCAGTCGGCCTCGTAGGCGGCTTCGCTTTCCCAGGCATCGGGGTCGTAGGGGTCGCCGAGGCAGAGCAGCTTTGCCGTCTGCTGGGTAATGGTCGAGCCGCCATTGCCCGAAAGGGGGCCGCGCCCGGCGCGCAGATTGATCTTGATCGCCGAGGCGATGCCGCGCGGATCGATGCCCGGATGCAGGTAGAAGCGCTTGTCCTCTGTGGCGACGACGGCGTGCTTGAGATGGGGAGAGACGCTTTCTGCGGTAACGATGCCGCCGAACTGGTCGCCGCGCCAGGCGAAGACGTCGCCTTCGCGGTCGAGCAACGTCACCGAGCCGCGAGCCCGGCCATCGACCAGAGCGGTCGCTTCGGGGAGGGTGGTGGCGTAATAGCCGACGGCCATCGCGATGAGCAGGCTGACGATGACGCCGCCGCGCCAGGTCAGACCCCAGATAATCCGCAGAACGAACCGCAGAAGATCGCCGAATGCACCGAGGATCTTGGCAAAGAGGCCGTTGCGCTGGCGCGCGGGCTTTCGGCGAGAGGCGCTTTTGCGCCGCGACTTAGGCTTGGCGGCTGTCTTCGCAGACCGCTGGGTCCGTTTGTCCGCAACGAGAGGCGCCCGTGACTTGCCGTTTCGACTCATGCTCTGCCCTTACCCTGTGCCGGGATTTGTTTTGCCGCCCAAGATAGTCACTCGCGCCGCAAAAGTAGAGAGCATCCGGTGCCGCGTTGCGAATTTATTCCACGCCTAATTAATAAGCGCTTGAGATCATTTGTGCAAAAATTGTGCATATGAGCGCTTGAGCGGCGTCGCCTAAGCCGCTCCGTCTCTTGCCGCAGCCGCGCTCGCTGCGCCTTGTGCAACACGAGCGGGCCGCCGGGATGACCGGCCACCGCGCGTAACTGCAAGGGGAAGATCGTGAAACTCATCATTGCGACGATCAAGCCGTTCAAGCTCGAGGAGGTCCGCGAAGCGCTGACCGGAATCGGGGTGAAAGGCATGATGGTAACGGAAATCAAGGGCTTTGGAGCGCAGTCGGGTCACACCGAGATCTATCGCGGCGCCGAATATGCCGTGAATTTCGTGCCGAAGGTGAAGCTGGAAATCGTCGTTGCCGCGGCGATGGCCGATCAGGTTGTGGCGACGATCGCATCGACCGCCAAGACCGAGAAGATCGGCGACGGAAAGATCTTTGTCCTGGACGTGGAAAGCGCCGTCAGGGTGCGGACCGGGGAAACCAACGAGGACGCGCTCTAGCGCGCTGTGGGATGAGGGAAACACATTCAATGACATATCTAAAGACACTCGCCCCGGCGGTTGCGCTGATCGCGCTTCCCAGCCTCGGGCTGGCGCAGGATGACGGTCCCGCCGCTGGCGTGAACGCCTCGACCGACAGCGTCTTCATCTTCAACTCGCTGCTCTTTTTGATCGGCGGTTTCCTCGTGTTCTGGATGGCGGCCGGTTTCGCCATGCTCGAGGCCGGACTTGTCCGGTCCAAGAACGTGACGATGCAGCTGACCAAGAACATCTCGCTCTTTTCGCTGGCGGCGATCGCCTACTATCTCGTCGGCTATAACCTGATGTACCCGCTGGGAAGCTGGTCCATCGGATCGGACGAGACGGGCGGCTATCTTGGCATCCTGTTCTCCACCGCCAAGCTGGAAGCCGTGGGCATCGCGGCCGAAGCGGCCGACGATTACGGCTATGCCTCGACCGGATCGGACTTCTTCTTTCAGCTAATGTTCTGCGCCACGACGGCGTCGATCGTCTCGGGCACGTTGGCCGAGCGCATCAAGCTGTGGCCGTTCCTGATCTTCGTCGTCGTTCTGACCGCGTTCATCTACCCGATCCAGGCCTCCTGGAAGTGGGGTGGCGGTTTCCTCGACAGCCAGTATGGGTTCCTCGACTTCGCGGGCTCGACGGTCGTGCACTCGGTTGGCGGCTGGGCTGCTCTGATGGGCGCCATTATCCTTGGACCGCGCATCGGGAAATACGCAAAGGACGGGCGTGTCGTGCCGTTCCTTGGCTCGAATCTGCCGTTGGCGACGCTGGGCACGTTCATCCTGTGGCTTGGCTGGTTCGGCTTCAATGGCGGCTCGCAGCTGGCCATGGGCACGGTCGGAGACGTGGCTGACGTCAGCCGGATCTTCGCCAACACCAACACGGCGGCAGCAGGCGGCGCGGTTGCAGCGCTAATTCTGACGCAGCTGATGTATGGCAAGGTCGATCTGACGATGGTGCTGAACGGTGCGCTGGCCGGTCTGGTCTCGATCACGGCTGAGCCTCTGACGCCGTCGCTGGGCGCGGCTACGCTGATCGGTGCCGTCGGCGGCGTGATCGTGGTGCTGACGGTTCCGCTTCTGGACAAGCTGAAGATCGATGATGTGGTGGGCGCCATTCCGGTGCACCTCTTCGCGGGGATCTGGGGCACGATGGCGGTTCTGCTGACAAACGCTCAGAGTGAGACCAACCCTGATGGCGCGACTTTCATGGGGCAGCTTTTGTCGATCCTGATCGTGGCCGCCTTCGTGATAGTCACCAGCGGGATCATCTGGTTCATCCTGAAGGTCACGATGGGGATCCGCGTCAGCGAGGAGCACGAGGTCACCGGTCTCGACAGCTCGGAGCTGGGGATGGAAGCCTATCCGGAATTCGCCAAGGGCTAAGCCCCGCGCGATAAGGAAGACCGACCCGGGCGTTTTGCGGCGCCCGGGTTTTTCTTTGGCTCAAACGGTTGTCTCGGCGATGGCGCGGGCGACGCGGGGGATGGTCTCGTCCGTCAGGCCCGAGACATTCATCCGGCCATCCCCGATCAGGTAGATACCGTGATCCTCGCGCAGGGCGCGGATCGCCTCTGGCTCGAGAGGCAGGCGAGAGAACATGCCATTCTGCGACGCGATCCGGTCGAAGCGGTCCGAATTGGTGAGGCGCCGAAGCTCTGCCGTGAATGTGTCGCGCAGGGTGCGAATGCGGGTGCGCATGGCGGTCAGTTCGGCTTCCCACTCGGCCTTGAGAACCGGGTCGGCCAGCACGGTGCTGACCAGACGCCCGGCATGGTCGGGCGGGAAGGAGAAGGCGTTGCGATTGAGCAAGGTGAGCTGGCTTTGCAGTGTGGTGCGGTCGGCATCATTCGCGGCGAGCGCGAGCAGCAGCCCGGCGCGGTCGCGATAGAGGCCAAACGTCTTCGAGCAGCTGATGCAGAGCAGCATCTCGGGCAGGGTTTTGGCCAGATGGCGAAGGCCGGCGGCATCCTCGGTCAGGCCGGTGCCGAAGCCTTGATAGGCCAGATCGATGAGAGGGACAGCGCCAGTTTGGGACAGGATCTCGGCGATCCGGGTCCAGTCCTCGGGCGCCGGATCGATGCCGGTCGGGTTGTGGCAGCAGCCGTGGAGCAGGACGACATCGCCGCGCGGGATGCTCGCCAGATCCTCGAAGAACGCGTCGCGGTCGAGCTCTCCTTCCGGCGCGGCGTAGCGGTAGGTGCGGGTGGGCCGCTGGAGGTAATCCAGTACGGCCATATGATTGGGCCAGGAAGGATCGGGCAGCCAAACGGTGGCGTCCGGTGCGGTTCGGGCGATCAATTCGTAGGCCTGACGTAGCGCGCCCGACCCGCCGGGGGTTCCGGCAAAGGCGATGCGGTCCGCGCTCGCGGCGTCGCCAAGGGTCAGCTTGCGCAGGGCGTCGGCGAAGGCCGGATCGCCGGTGAGGGCGGTATAGGCCTTGGTCTCTTGCGTCTCTGCGAGGTGCTGTTCGGCCTTGCGGACCGCTGACATCACCGGGGTGGCGCCCTCGGAGTCGCGGTAGATACCGACGCCCAGATCGACCTTGCCCGGGCGGGTGTCGCCCCGAAAGGCCAGCATCAGGGCGATGATCGGGTCCTCCTGACCGGCGGGAAGGCCGTGGAACATCAGGCTGAGCCGGTGGCGATCGGAAGATCGGGGAAGGCGCCCCATTCGGTCCAGGACCCGTCGTAGAGGGCGTGATCCTCCTTCCCGATCCGCGCCAAAGCGAGCGACAGGATGGCGGCGGTGATACCCGATCCGCAGGTGGTGATGGCCGGTTTGCCTAGATCGACATTCGCCGCCTCGAAGGCTTTCCGAAGGGCGTCGGGGCCGCGCAACGTGCCGTCCTCGTTCAGGAGGGTCTTGTAGAAGAGGTTCTTGGATCCAGGGATATGGCCGGAGCGCATACCGGGGCGCGGCTCGTCTGCCGTTCCATCAAAGCGGGCCGGGGCGCGGGCGTCGATTATCTCGTGATCGCCGAGCTTGGAGGCGCGCGCGACTTGCGTGACGTCCCGGACCAGCAGGTTCTGGCGGCTGACGGTCATGTGGCGGTCGCGGATAACGGGGGGCAGATCTTCGAGCGGGCGACCCTCGTCTTGCCATTTGGGAAGGCCGCCATCGAGCACGGCGACGTCCTTTTTGCCCATCAGCTTGAAGAGCCACCAGACCCGCGGCGCCGAGAAGATCCCGGTGCTGTCATAAATCACGATCTGATGGCCATCGCCGACGCCCATGGCGCGCATGCGGGACATGAACTTGTCCACCGGCGGCACCATATGCGGCAGGTCCGAGCGGTGATCGCTGATCTCGTCGATATCGAAAAAGCGGGCGCCGGGGATATGGGCCGCCTCGTATTCCGCCTTGGCGTCGCGACCGCTATCCGGCATGTGCCAGCTGGCATCGAGGATCCTGAGGTCGGGATCCTTCAGGTGATCTGCAAGCCAGGCGGTTGAGACAAGGGTGGCGGGATCATCGGCGGACATGGCAAGCCTTTGGTTCGTGGATGCTGCCGGTGGTAATGGGCAGTTGCGGCTCTGGCAAGCGGGGAAGCGTCAACCCTGCTTGAGCAGGCGAGCCTTCTGGCGCTGCCAGTCGCGCTTGGCCGAGGTATCGCGCTTGTCCTGGGTCTTCTTGCCTTTGGCGACGCCGATCTTGACCTTTACCAGACCGCGATCGTTGAAATACATCACAAGAGGCACGAGCGTCATGCCTTGCCGCTGGGTCGAATTCCAAAGCTTCGAGAGCTCTTTTCTGGAGACGAGAAGCTTGCGGCGGCGGCGTTCCTCGTCATGGCCCCATGTGCCGGCCTGCGCGTAAGGGGCGATATAGGCGTTGACGAGCCAGAGTTCGCCGTCCTCGACGGCGGCATAGCTGTCGGCGATGTTCGACTGGCCGGTGCGCAGCGCCTTCACTTCGGAGCCCATCAGCATGATGCCGCATTCAAGGTCATCCTCGATCGCGTAATCGTAGCGGGCCCGCCGGTTTTCGGCGATCACCTTGTAGTTCTTGTTATCGTCCTTCTTGGCCATCGGGGGGAGATAGGCAGTTCGGTGGCCGCTGTCGAGGGGCCGGAGGGGGCGACTGCGTCTTGCTGCGCTGCGACGACACCCGCCCGCCCGGCCTTCGCGGTGCGCCGGTGTTAGATGTCGGTCTTGAGCCAGCTGGTAAAAGCCTTGAGAGCCGGAGAAGGCTCGCCGGCACGGGTCACGAGGAAATAGCCCGCGCCCTCGTCTTCGAACTCTCCCAACGCCACGAGCGCGCCCGAGGCCAGGTCGGCATCGACATTGGCGCGGGTCTGGGCGGTCAGGCCGTGCCCGGCCCGGACGGCTGAGAGAACGAGCGCGTTACTGTCGAGATGCTCGATCCGCGTGCCTTCGGTGACGAGGCCGTGGCTGATCGCCCATTTGCGATGCTCGAAGCCGCGTTCGACGAAGTACCAGCAGCAGGCAGGCAGCGTATTGATCTTTGTGAAGGTTGGGCTGGCCACGACGACGAAGGTCGCAGGAGCCAGTTTCTCCGCCTGCAAGCCGGGCCAGGCGCCAGACCCATAGCGGATCGCCAGGTCGGCCTCGCCGCCCGCGATATCGGCGAGCCGGTTGGCCGGTTTGAGCGCGATCTCGACCTCGGGATGAGCGGCCCAGAAGCTGCCGAGCCGGGGCATCAGCCAGTTTTCGGCGAAGGTCGGGGTCGTGGCGACAGTCAGGGGGCGGCCTGCGATCTCCCCGCGCAGAGCCTCGATCCCGGCGGCGATGCGATCGAAACCGTCGGCGAGCGCTGACCCGAGGATCTGTCCTGCGGCTGTCGGAATCACGCCCTTTCCTGTCCGGTCCAGAAGCGGAACGCCAAACTCAGCCTCTAAAGCGCGCAGATGCTGCGAGATGGCGGCATGGGTTACGTTGAGCGATCTGGCCGCCTCGGACAGCGATCCGGTCCGCGCAGCTCCATCGAACGCGCGCAGGGAAGCGAGGGAGGGGATGGTCTTCCAGTCCATTGGTGTAAGTCCAACTTACAAGGTTGAGATATTGCTGACTGGGTTTGATTATAGGGGAAAGGTATCTCTGATGTCAGTCACAAAAGGAGAGCTGACATGTTGGGATTACTGAATGAGACGTTCCGTTCGGCCCTTCGGCAGGACCGCCATCTTCCCTTCGAAGAGAAGCGGCGGCGGACATCCTCTGCGGAGGAGCGTCGACGCCTAATGGCGATCGTGGACCGGCAGGGCGAGTGGTACTGGTGGAGAAGTGGGCGCTAGAGCCCTGACACTAGAGGTTGTCGGTGACGCGAAACCCGGCGGGGATGCGGTCATGGCCGTCGAGGATAAGATCGGCCATGACCTCTCCGATCAAGGGGGCCATGCCAAAGCCGATCTTGAAGCCTCCGTTTGCGATATAGGTGCCCTCGCGGGCGGGATGGGGGCCGAGCATAGGGGCGCGGCTGCGGGCGCGCGGGCGTAGGCCGGCCCAGCGGGCGATCACCGGGGCTGCGGCGAGGGCCGGGACGGCCGCCTTGGCGCGGTCAATGAGCGCGTCGAGCTGGGCGTTGGTGGAGAGGTCGTCGAATTCCCGCTCTGTGGTGGAGCCGATGGCGGTTGTGCCATCGGTATGCGGGATGATGTGGAGCGTGTCCGCGAAAAGCTGCGGCGCGCCTGCCGCGTCGTGATCGAGGAGGGCGGCTTGGCCCTTGATCGGCGTGCCGACGGTGCGGTTCAGTTGGTGTGACAAATCGGTGAGGCCTGATGCGCCAGTGGCCCAGACTTCGATGGGGGCCTCAGGCGCGTGGGTTTGGATCAATCCACCAAAGGTCTCGACCGCTTTGGCCAGCGCCTGCGTTGCCCGGCGCGGATGCAGGTGGGCGGAGAGCGTGTCGCGGATCCAGAGGCTGGTCGGGCTAACGGGGGCGAAGGGGCCGGGATCGGAGGTGATCTCCCATGTGGCATTGTCCTGCCAAAGGTCGCGAGCGGTTTGTGCACGGCGGCGGGCGAGGGCGAGCGCGTCATCATCCGGGATGGGCCGGAGGCGGCCTGATCGCAGGTAGCCGGTCTCAAGTCCGGTTCGATCCGTGACGTCGGCCCAATACTCTTCTGCCATCAGAAGGCTCTCGAGCTGAAACGCCTTCTTGGGATTCCAGTTTTCAGGCACGTGCGGTGCGAGCGCGCCGACGATCCCGCCGCTGGCGCCGGAGGCGATGCCGTTCGGGTCGACGACCGTCACGAGTGCGCCTCGGCGCAGGCAGGCATAGGCGACCGAGAGGCCGAAGATACCCGCGCCGCGCACGGTGAGATCGGCAATTGTCATCGCGGGGCGGCCTCGTCATTGTCGCGTTGAGACCCGCTTAGGATATCCCGCCATGACAGGCCAGATCGCGTGGACGGACGGCACGCCTCTCTCGGTGCGCTTTGACGATCCGTATTATTCGCTGCAGGACGGGCTTGCCGAGAGCGAGCATGTGTTCCTGCATGGCAACCGGATCGAGGAGAGGCTAGATGGCCCGCTTCGCGTGGCGGAGCTGGGATTCGGAACGGGGCTGAGTTTTCTGGCGCTGTGGCGCCTTTGGGAGGCGGGGCCGAAGCAGCCGCTTAGCTTTACGTCGTTCGAGCTGGCGCTGCCGAGCCCCGAGGACATGCGCCGAGCCCTGGGGCGGTTTCCGGAACTTGAAGCGTTGGTAGGACAGCTATTGGCGGAACCGCTCGGGGCCGGAGCGCGCGAAGTGGCGCTGGGGCTGGTGCTGGAGATTATCGGAGGGGACGCGCGGACGACTTTGCCCCACTGGGGCGGGCACGCGGATGCCTGGTTCCTCGACGGGTTTTCACCGGCGAAGAACCCGGAGCTGTGGGAGCCGGATCTGATGGCGGAGGTCGGGCGGCATACGGCCAAGGGCGGAACCTTTGCGACCTATACCGCCGCCGGGCATGTGCGGCGGGCGCTGGAGGATGCAGGGTTCGAGGTCAGCCGTGTGCCGGGTTACGGGCGCAAGCGGCATATGAGCATCGGGCGACTGGGATGAGCGGCACGCGGTTTGGCATCGCCTTGATGGTGCTGACGACCTTTGTCTTTGCGGTTCAGGACGGGATTTCGCGGCATCTGGCGGGCGAGTATAACGTACTGATGATCGTGATGATCCGGTACTGGTTCTTTGCCTCTTTCGTTATGGCGATCGCGGCACGGCGGGAAGGATCGATCCGGGAGGCGGCGCGGACCCGTCAGCCAGTCCTGCAGGCGTTTCGGGGCATTCTGCTGGCTGCTGAGATCTGCGTGATGGTACTCGCCTTTACCATTCTGGGGCTGGTGGAGAGCCATGCGATCTTTATCTGCTATCCCCTTTTGGTCGCGGCCCTTTCCGGGCCGGTCCTGGGGGAGCGGGTCGGCTGGCGGCGGTGGGTGGCGATCGGCGTGGGCTTTGTCGGCGTGCTGGTCATACTGCAGCCCGGGGCGGGGGTATTTGCGGTCGAGGCGATCATTCCGCTTATCTCTGCGCTGATGTTTGCGCTTTACGGTTTGCTGACGCGTTATGCGGCGCGCCAGGACACAACGGCAACCAGCTTTTTCTGGACGGGGACGACCGGGGCGGTTGCGATGACGCTGGTGGGCGTTTGGGCATGGGAGCCGATGACGCTGCCCGATTGGGGCTGGATGGCCGCGCTTTGTGTGACCGGCGTGACCGGGCACTGGCTGCTGATCCGCTGCTATGAGGTGGCCGAGGCGAGCGCGGTGCAGCCCTTTGCCTATTTTCAGCTGGTCTTTGGGGCTGTCATTGGAGTGAGCGTTTTCAACGAGGTCATCGCGCCGAATGTCGCGATCGGCGCGATGATTGTTGTAGGAGCGGGCCTTTTTACTCTGTGGCGGGAGCGTCCTCGGGTGAGTTAGGCCGGATCTCGAATGCGGGAGTGGGTCCCTGAGTGGAGACGGAGCCCTGCACCGTCGGCCGTGCCTGGGGCCGGAACGTCTCGAGCCCGCGATCCTGCTCTGCCACGAGCACATCGACATCCCGCGCGGATGGCCGCGCAGTCGGGCGGGTAATCGGTTTGATCCCCTTGATGAGTTGCTCGAAATCGACCGGGTTTACCCGGCCTGTCAGTCGCGCCTCGTAGACCGGCATGCTTTCGGTCACGCGCATGACGTAGTTGCGGGTTTCGCGGAAAGGAATGTGTTCGATCCAGTCGACGGCATCCACGTCGTCAAGCCGGGGGTCGCCGAACGTATCCGTCCAGCGCAAGGGACGGCCGGGTCCGGCATTGTACCCTGCGGCAATCATTGCAGGCGTATTGCCCATCCGGCCTTTCAGCCATTCGAGATAGGCGATCCCGAGCCGGGCATTATAGGGAGGATCGGTTGTCAGTTTGGCCTTGAGATAAGGCTCCCCCAACCAGCCCGAAACCTCACGCGCAGTAGCGGGCATAAGCTGCATGAGGCCCTGTGCGCCAACGGGCGAAGAAACCACAGGATCGAATTCGCTTTCACGGCGCGCGATAGCGAGCGCGAGCGATTGCGGAACGTTCATATCTTCTTCAGCAAGGGGGTGAAGCGGAAAGTAGATCTCCGGCAGGACAATGCCGCGTTCGGCGGCGCGTTTGCCGACGCGAACAGCAATATGGGAGGCTCCGCGTTCGGTCAGGAGATGACCAAGCTGGCCCAGACCGGTCCGGTCCAGATCATCGGAGAGGCGCAGGAAGAACACCTCAGCCATGGAGCGGCGACCGGCCTCTTCCAACCACATGGCAACCTTGGCAACATCGGTCTGGGCCCAATCTGCCGCGCGCCAATCGCCGAACCGCTCGGTTCCGGCAAGCGCTTGATCGGCGGGCAGGTTCGCCCTCTGGGCAGCAAGCAAGCCGTAGAACGCGGTCTGGTATTGACCGGCGCGGCGGTAGGCGATCTGGGCAGCGTTGACCGCCCCGATCTCGTCAAGGGCGCGGCCTTGCCAGTAGCCTGCGCGTCCGATGGAGATCGGCGTTCTAGCGGTGCGATCAAGATTGGAGAAGTGCCGGTAGGCCGTGATCGGATCATCCATTTTGCGCAAAGCGAGGTAGCCGGACAACCATTCCAGATCGGTGAAGGCGATGCCGCTTTCGGTGAAGTGGTTAGAGGCTAGAATATAAGCCAGATCGTCTTCGCCTGATCGCATCGCAGCACGCGCGATTTGCCTGCGCTGGTTGGACCACGCCTGCGGCTGGCCGAGCTTTTCCGCGCTGGTCGAATGGGCGGCCAAAAGCTCAATCGCGTCGTCGGTGAGGCCCTTGGCCATGCGCCAGCGAAAGCGTTCGTAGGCAAGGCCAGGATGATCGGCGAGCTCCTCTGGGACATCCTCAATCAAAGCGTCGAGATTACCGGAGTTGCGGCGCAGCGCGATGCGGGCCTTGGCAAGTGCCTGCCAATCTTCGTCCAGCCGAGAAATCAGACGCTGGGCATCGGTGATCCGGCCACGCCAGAGCATGTTGTCGACGCGGGTTTCGTGATGGGGCGCAAGGATCGCACCGTTCTCGCGCAGCATCCTGTCATAGACCGCATCGGTCAGCGGCATGGTCTGCCAGGCTTTGATCAGGAGCGCTTCTGCCTCGCTTGGGCGGTCCGTTGCACGATAGGCATCGGCCAGCCTCAGAACGCCGATCCCGGTCTGGGGTTCGGTCTCTCCGATAAAATCCAGCACGTCCTGCGCCGCGATGCTGCGCGGCATCTTCTTTTCGCCTTCCGCGCGGATCCGGTCCATCTGAGGCCAGCCTGGGTTGGCGCGGATAAAGCTGGCGTAATCCTGGAAGCGGCCGCCGCCGTCGCGAAGGAGCCGCCATGTGACAAAGGTCGCGCCTTCGGGACCTGCGCCAGAAGCGACGGTTCGGGCCGTCGTCCAGTCACCTGATGCCATCTCGCGCAACGCGAGGTTGATGAAGTCGGCGGGCGTCTGTTCGACGACCGTCTCTTCTGTTTCCCCAGTCTGGCCGTCCTGTGCGAAGGACGGAAATGTGATGGAAAGGCCCGCTGCGCAGGCGATGGCGAATCTGAGCATCGTGTCGATATCCCGTTTCGGTTGCCGCGATGGTATCCGAGGCTGTCCGTCAGACAACTCACAAACTTGGCAAAGGTTCGGATCCGGCCTAGGTTCGCGCCGATTTGGCCACTCTAGCAGTTTCTCTAAAGGAAAGCCCAATGTTTTCAGGATCGATGCCCGCCCTCGTCACTCCGTTCAAGGACGGCGCGCTCGACCTCAAAACGCTTGGAGAGCTGGTCGAGTGGCAGATTGCCGCCGGAAGCACCGGTCTGGTGCCCGTCGGCACCACCGGAGAGAGCCCGACGCTGAGCCATCAGGAGCACGATAAGGTTGTTGCCGCCGTGATCGAGGCGGCTGCAGGTCGCGTACCGGTGATTGCAGGCGCCGGGTCGAACAATACAGACGAGGCGGTGCGTCTGGTCGAGGCGGCCAAGAGCGCCGGTGCCGCTGCCGCCCTGGTCGTGACGCCCTATTACAATCGCCCGACGCAGCGCGGGCTGATCGCCCATTTCGAAGCGGTGGCCGAGATCGGGGTGCCGATCATCATCTACAATATCCCGCCGCGTTCGGTCATCGACATGACGCCCGCCACGATGGGCGCCCTGGCGCGGCTGCCGAATATCATCGGCGTGAAGGACGCGACGGGGGACATCACCCGTGTTTCCAAGCAGCGGGCCACCTGCGGGACGGATTTCGTGCAGCTGAGCGGGGAGGATGCCTCTGCCCTCGGGTTCAACGCCCATGGCGGCGTTGGCTGTATTTCGGTGACGGCGAATGTCGCGCCGAAGCTGTGCGCGGAGTTTCATGCAGCGACGTTGAACGGCGATTACAAGGCGGCGCTGGATCTTCAGGATCGGTTGATGCCGCTGCATACAACGCTCTTTGCCGAGCCGGGGCTCTGTGGCGCGAAATATGCGCTGTCGCTGATGGGGCGCTGCAGCGACGAGGTTCGCAAGCCGCTTGTGCCGCTGGAGCAGGGCAGCCGGCTCGGGATCAAGGATGCGATGGCGGATCTGGGTCTCATCTGAAGGAGAGATGCTGTGCCGGAGCTGTCACGTCTTGATCATCTGGTTCTGACCGTCGGCGATATCGACCGGACCGTCGCCTTTTACGAGGGCGTTCTGGGGATGCGGGCCGAGACCTTCTATCCCGCCGATGGATCGACGCGGGTGGCGCTGGTCTTTGGCGCGCAGAAGATCAACCTTCATGCGGCGGGCCATGAGTTTGAGCCGAAAGCGATGGCTGCCCTGCCCGGCAGCGCGGATTTGTGTTTCCTGACAGAGGTTTCGCTGGAGGAGTGGCGGGCAGCCTTCGATGCGGCGGGTGTCGCGATCGAGGAGGGGCCCGTTCGCCGGACGGGCGCCACGGGGCCGATCCTGTCGCTTTATGTGCGGGATCCAGACGGCAATCTGATCGAGGTTTCGGTGGCGCTTGATGAGTGAGCGTCATGGCGGGCAGATCCTTGTCGATCACCTGAAGGCGTTCGGGGTCCGCCGCGTCTTTTGCGTGCCGGGAGAGAGCTTTCTGGCCGCTTTGGACGGGCTCTACGGCAGCGGGATCGAGACTGTCGTCTGCCGTCATGAAGGCGGGGCGGCGATGATGGCCGAGGCTCATGGCAAGCTGACGGGCGCGCCCGGTGTGGCCTTTGTCACAAGGGGTCCGGGGGCGTGCAACGCGTCGGCGGGTATCCACGTGGCGCGGCAGGATTCGACGCCGATGGTCCTGTTCGTCGGTCAGATCGCGCGGGGGCACCGGGACCGGGAGGCGTTTCAGGAGGTCGACTACCGCGCGATGTTCGCGCCTCTGGCGAAATGGGTGGCCGAGGTGGACGAGACCGAGCGGCTTCCGGAGTATATCGCCCGCGCCTGGCGTATCGCGACGAGCGGGCGACCCGGGCCGGTTGTCCTTGCGCTGCAGGAGGACGTTCTGAGCGGAGTTGTTGAGACCACCGATCGCCCGGTGCCGCCCGTCGATATACCGCCTGACTACCGGGGGGCTGCTGAGGGCATCACCGCCCGGCTTGCCGAGGCCGAGCGCCCGATGATCGTAGCCGGAGGACCGCTCTGGTCCGTTCAGGCTGCTGAGGATCTTGCTGCTTTCTCAGAGGCTTGGCAGATCCCCGTGGCGGTCGGATTTCGGCGGCAGGATTACCTCGACAACCGGCATCCGTGCTATGCGGGCGATCTGAATGTCGGGGTCAACCCGCGCCTTGGAGAGCGGATGCGACAGGCCGACCTGCTGCTGGTTCTGGGATCGCGGTTGGGCGATATCGAGACCGGCGGGTACGAGCGGCCAGATCCTTTGGAAGCGGGTCCGGCGATTCTGCATGTCCATGCAGATGCAGGGGAGGTCGGGCGGGTCTATGCGGCGGAGATGGCAATATCCGCGCCCGCACCGCCGGTGCTGGCGGCTTTGAGGGACTGTGCCGTGACGCGGCGGTGGGAGGCGTGGTGCGCCGAGGCGCGGAGCGACTACGAGCGTTGGATCACGCCGCAGGAAACGCCGGGTGCTGTGAAGCTGGAACGGATTGTTAACTGGCTGTCCGATACGCTGCCGGAAGAGGCGATCCTCACCAACGGGGCGGGAAACTATGCAGCGTGGCTTCACCGGTACTTTGTCTACAAACGGTTTGGAACGCAGCTTGCTCCGACAAGTGGGTCGATGGGCTATGGCTTTCCGGCGGCTATCGCGGCGGCGCTTGAACATCGCGGCAGGCCGGTTGTCTGTTTTGCGGGGGATGGGTGCTTTCAGATGACGCTGAACGAGACTTCGACCGCGGCGCAGTATGGGGTGGATGTCACTGTTATCGTTGTGAATAACGGGCGGTACGGGACGATCCGGATGCATCAGGAAAAGACCTATCCGGGGCGCGTCAGCGGGACCGAACTGGCCAATCCAGACTTTGCCGCCTTGGCGCGGGCTTATGGCGGGCAAGGCTGGGTTGTGGAGCGGACAGATGATTTTCCCGCGATTTATCAGGAAGTTGCAGATTGCTCTGGCTTGCGGATCATTGAGCTTAAGGTCGATCCCGAGGCGCTTTCGACGGGTCAAAGTCTGAGTGACGTTCGGGCGGCGGGTAAAGGTTAATGAATTTGCCGGTTTCGTTAATCGATTTTCTCGTCTTGCCAAACTTTTGCCGGTCTCTCGGGGTAGGTGAGCGCCAAACGAGGGGCTCTTTCTGATGCGACATCTGATTTTTTTCGCGATTATCGGCGCCGTAGTGTTCGGTCTTATCTGGGCGCAGCAGAACACTGACTTAATGCAGCGCGCGCAGACTGTTGCGGGGGTTGTCGACGAAAGCGGCGAACGGGTTGAACGACCCAGCCTTATGTCGCGCGTTCTTGGTATCTTCGAGCCGAAGGCCGAGGATCAGATGCTCGCGCCGCTGCCCGAGGTCGAGGGATGGACGCGTGTTGCGATCGCCGAGCCCTTTGCCGCGACCGATTTTGCCATGGATGGAACAACCGTTCCGAAGGAGGGGTGGCTGGACGCGGCGCCGGAGGATGTGGACCGCACGGCAGCTTTGGCCGATCAGGAAAAGAGGATCATGATGGCCTTGCGCAGCGGGGAGCATCGATCGGGAGCGGTCTATCGCTCTGGGGATGCGACGTTTTTCGTGATGGTGCGCCGCGATCCCAGGGACAAGGTCGAGTTGCACATGATCGGGACGGCGCCGCCTCCCGAAGTGGTGGACCGCCCGTCGAATTTCGTGGCGGTCGAACGGGAAGCTCCGGCACCGCTTGAGATCGGCGGAGCGCCGGTGGTCGAGGACAATGATCAGGTCGGCACGGGCGAGATCGGGATGATCCGCATGACCGTACCTTTCGGGGAAGGCGCGGTGCTGTCCCTTTGGGGCGCGGGGCCGCGGGACAGGGCCATCGAACTGATTGAAACATCAGGGATTTTGGACGACCCCGCCTTCGCGCTGCCGCCCGAGGACGGCGCCTAGAACTCCACGCCGATCTGCGCCTTGATGCCGGATCGGAACGGATGTTTGACCAGCTCCATCTCGGTGACGAGATCGGCGGCCTCGATCAAGTCCTCATGGGCATTGCGGCCGGTTAGAACGACATGCGTCATCGGGGGCTTTTCGTCCTTCAGGAAGGCGACCACCTCTGCGATGTCGAGATAGCCGTAGCGCAGGGCGATATTGACCTCATCCAGTAGGACCATGCGGTTGGTGTCGTCGGCGATCAGCTCTTTCGCCTTGGCCCAGGCGGCCTGCGCCATTTCGGTATCGCGGGTCTTGTCCTGGGTTTCCCAGGTGAAGCCTTCGCCCATAGTGTGAAACTGGCAAGCTTCTGAGAACTTGGAGAGAATCAGATCGCGTTCCCCGGTGGACATGCCGCCTTTGATGAACTGCACGACAGCGCAGGGCATGCCATGCGCGATGCAGCGGAAGATCATCCCGAAGGCGGCGGAGGACTTGCCTTTGCCCTTGCCGGTATGGACGATGATCAGGCCTTTCTCATCGGTTTTGGTGGCCATGATCTTATCGCGGGCGGCCTTTTTCTTGGCCATCTTGGCGGCGTGGCGGTCGGCGTCTTCGGTCATGGAAAGCTCCTGTCCTGAGAGGGGCAGGATAGGGGCTGTAGCGGAACGGGGGAAGGGATCTTGAGCGGCCCTGGGACCGGTTGGCGAATCGAAGGTTAACGGCGCCATTTGCCGGAAATCGGGGTTTCGGTATCCGGTCGGTATTGCGTCGGTATTTGGTCGGTGGATTTCACACAGGTATCGCAGTTACCAAAGCGCGCGGGCGCTTTAGGATCCAGTCTTGGAGGTTAAGCGATCGTTAACCCCTTTCCGCAATAGCTGGGCCACTTTTGTGGAGAGAGTGTCATGGCGCGTCCCCTTCCGGTTTTCGTTCTTCTTGGGCTTGGCCTTGCCGGGTGCAACACGGCCCCGGTCGGATTCGGTGGGATCGATCCGGTCGTGGTGGAGGTCGATGGCAGCACGTTCGAGGTGCGCCGGAAGGGCGACGCTGCCTCTTCAGTTCGCACGAATGTGGAGTTTGCCCGTCCGGCGACGATCCTGTCAAAGGCGGCTCAGGCGATCGGTCAGGCCACCGGGTGCGACGTGGTGCCCGGCAGCCTGACCGGAGATCAGGCAATACAGCGCGCGCGGCTGTCCTGCTAGACGTCAGCGCAGGCGGACGGTGATCGGATTGTAGCCGAAATCGTCGGTTTCGTTGTTCCGGCGCGCCTCGTTGACGGCGCCGATCACGATGGCTCCGACAAGACCTGCACCGGCAGCACTGGCCGAACGGGCCTGAGCCGTCAGATTGACGGGCTGCATGGTCACAGAGTTCGACTTCTCACCATGGACGCAGCGCACGAAGAGCGCGGGTGAATCCGGGCCATAGTCGGGAACAATGATATTGGCGGGCGTCGTGAAAGAGGCGGTGTAAACGCCAGAATCGAGGGTGCAGGGCACCCCGGTCAGCTCTCCGTTGCTGCCATCTTCGAGTTGCGCACGGGTGCGGACCTGAACGCTTTCCTGGCCGCGGAACCGCGGGACCGGACTGCCCTGCGCGCGGGCGCGGCCATAGACGTCGAGGCCGACGGCGGCGGACGGGTTCTTGGGCGTGACGGTGATTGGGGGTTGGGTGATTTCAGCACCTTCGCAGCCGGCCAGCACCAGCACGGCGGCGGCCGCTAAATAGGAGAGTTTCAAGTGAGTTATCCTTCCGTTGGCTCCGTGAAATTCCGGAGCCCGGCCCGGTTACCGGATCGAGAGGGCGGGTTTTAGGCGTGGGGCTTTACTCATTTGCTTTTACTTAAGTTTCTGCGGGCCTGTTGCCGTGCCGCAACCCTGTCGTCAGAGGAACAACCGCGCGACATAGGGGGCGATCAGGGCGGTCAGAAGGGCGTTCAGGCCCATGCCGATCCCGGCAAAGGCGCCGGCGGTTTCGTTGACCTGAAAGGCGCGGGCGGTGCCGATGCCGTGGGCGGCGACGCCGGTGGCAAAGCCGCGGGCGCGCCAGTCGGTGATCTTCATGGCGTTGAGCAGCGGCGTGACTGTGATGGCTCCGATAATACCGGTGAGGATCACGAGGACAGCGGTGAGGGTCGGGGAGCCGCCTATCTGTTCGGAGATGCCAAGCGCGACCGGAGCGGTCGTGGATTTGGGCGCGAGCGACAGCAGCGTTTCGGCGCGCAGGCCGAGGGCCCAGCCGATGCCGACGGCGCTGAGCATCGCGGTGAGCGAGCCCGCGACGAGGGCCGCCAGGATCGGCAGGGCAAGGCGTTTGACGTGGTGCAGGTTACCGTAGAGCGGGACGGCCAGAGCGATTGTGGCGGGGCCGAGCATGAAGTGGACAAACTGCGCGCCTTCGAAATAGGTCTCGTAATTCGTTCCGGTGACCGTCAGCAGCCCGGCCAGCAGCAGGACGGCGAGCAGGACCGGGTTCATCCACGGTTTGCGGCCCGAGGCGCGGAACATCCAGTCACCCGCAAGATAGGCGATGAGTGTCGCGGTCAGCCAGAGGAGCGGGCCTTCGGCGAGGTAGGACCAAATCTCGATCATCGGTCTTTGGCCAGAAGGCTGAAGGTGAGCGCCCCGACCGCGATGGCCAGGACGGTGCTGCCGAAGAGCGCTGCGGAAAGGGCGAGGCCTTGACCCGCGAGGCGGTCGAGATGGCCGATGATCCCGACGCCTGCGGGCACGAAGAGGAGCGACAGGTGGCTGAGCAGGCCGCTGGTGGTCGGCTGGACCTGCTTCGCGGTGCGGGGCCGGGCGATAAGGAGCGCGAGAAAGAGCGCCATGCCGAGGACCGGACCGGGGACGGGCAGGCCGGTGGCGCGGACAACGGCCTCTCCGGTCAGTTGCAGGACGAGGAGCAGCGCGACATGGGCGATCACGGGCGCGGGTCCGGGATCGGGCCGGGATGCGGATGCGTCAGACGGGTCATGGAGCGAGTTAACCGCATCGGGGCGCGAAAGACACGGGTTGCCTGCGGCCTAGCGGGACGTCTGCCGCCAGCGGCGGTAACGGCGGGTTCGGGTAAAGGCGTTCCGGCGTTCATCTAGCAAGGCGAGGATGGGGGACAGGCCCGGTTTGGGCGGACGGCCCTTTGCCATGCGTTCGATCTGGGCCTTGGCGGTCGCCATCGTGGCAAGGCTTGAGAGGGTGCGGATTTTCCAGTCGATCTGAGGGATTGTGACGTCGAGATTGCGGTTCGCCTTCCAGTCATTCGGCAGGTCCGGGTTGAAGGCCAGCGCGCGGGCAAGGCCGAGGACCGAGACGCCGAAGCCTGCCTCGTCCTTCATCAGCGCTTCGATTGCGGTGGCGCGGCGGGTGATGCCTCCGGTGACCATGATCGGCATCTGCGCGACCGAGGCGATGTCGCGGGCGAAATCGATGAAATAGGCCTCGCGGCGCAGAGTGCTGCTGGCATCGTCGGAGATGCCCTGCATCGCGGGGGTCTCGTAATTGCCGCCCGATAGCTCGACGAGGTCGATCTGCATAGTGTTGACCTGCTGGACCACCCATTTGGCGTCGTCGATGCCAAAGCCGCCCTTTTGGAAATCGGCGGAGTTCAGTTTGAAGGTGACGCAGAAGTCGGGCGCGACGCGGGCGCGGACGGCGGCGATCACGTCGAAGAGGAAGCGTGCGCGGTTTTCGAGCGGGCCGCCCCAGTCGTCGGTGCGGGTATTGGTCAGCGGAGAAAGGAATTGCGAGATGAGATAGCCGTGGGCGGCGTGGATCTGGACGCCGGTGAAGCCTGCTTCTTCGGCTTTGGCGGCGGCGTCGGCGAAGCGGGTGACGAGGGCCGGGATCTCGTCCGCCGTCAGCGCGCGGGGCTTGCCGAAGAGGGCAGAGAAACCGGGGATGGCAACGGCGACGTCGGAGGGGGAGACCGCCTCTTCGCGCATGTCGGCATAGACCTGGCGGCCCGGATGGTTGATCTGCATCCAGACCTGCGCGCCGTTCGACCGGGCGGCCTCGGCCCATTTGGCGAAGGGCGCGATGTCGCTGTCTGCCTCAAGGACGACGCCTCCGGGGCCGGTCAGGGCGGAGGGGTCGATCATGACGTTGCCGGTGATGAGCAGACCCGCGCCGCCTTGCGCCCAGCGTTCGTAAAGACGCTCGAGGCGTGAACCGGGGATCTGGCCGGGATCGGCGAGGTTCTCCTCCATTGCCGCTTTGGCGAGGCGGTTGGGCAGGCGGGTGCCGTTCGGAAGATCGAGCGGCTGGAAGAGGATGTCTTTGCTCATGGAGGCCCCCGGATTGCGGTCCCCGCCGGGGGTGGCGGAGATTGCGTGCAAGCGCAAGCCGGAGGGCCTTGGGATCAGCGGAAGGTGACGCGGATATCGTCGTAGGCGTAGGTGTCAGTCGAGGGGCTGACGATGGTTCCTACCAGCACGCCAAGGGCCGGTGTCGTCTCGAAGGTCGTGGCGCTGGCCCGCTCTTCGGCGGAGACATTGGTGACGCTGGTGGTTGTCGATGCCTGACGGGTGCCGTCGGAACAGGTGGCCGTGATGACCGGGGATTGCGCGCCGTAGTTCGGCACGACCACGCGGCCCGGCGTGGTGACGGTCGCCGAATAGGTATCTGTGCGCAGGGTGCAGGTGGCGCCGGTCAGCTCTGCCATGCGGTTGGCGCGATCGACGGCGCGGACGTTGATGACCGATTGCCCGCGAAACGGCGGCACGGTTGCGCCGCGGGCGCGATCGGTGCCGTAGACGTCTATTCCGACGGCGGCGTTCTGGTTGAAGGGAATCGCCTCGACTGCGGGAGTGGTCACTTCGAGGGGCGCACAGGCTGCGAGAAAAATACCGGCTGAACAAAGGGTCGCTAGGTGTTTCACACTATTTCTCCGTCTCAATGAGGTTTGGATCCGGGTCAGGTCCGGATGCAAAGCTGTTGACGTAAGGTCAGAGAGACAAGCGATAGCGGGGCACACGTTATCCGATAGCTCTGCGATCTTCCGCTCAACGAAAGAGAAAAACGGCCTGTTATCGCGGTGTTTCTTGCAGGCCACAGGGCCGGGGCAAGATCGGGCGCCGTCCGAAATAGATTTATGATCCGTTAATATAATTGGCTAATGGCGGAACTATTGAAGTGGTTCGATGCGTTGCTGCCCTGAAACGTCGAACAATCGAATGGGTAGAACGATGCGAATTTTCAGCGTGATGATGCTTTTATCTTACCTCGGTGTCGCGGTGCTTGCGACCGGGTTTTAAGACGTCCTGATCTGATCTATCCGGGCGCGGGCGGAGTTGGATTTCGGGATCCAGAGCCCGCGCTCGATGGCCTCGTGCAGACGCTCCGCGATTTCGGTCAGCGCTGACGGGTTTTCCTCCTGAATAAATTGCCGTGTGTCCTCGTCTTCGAGGAAGGCCGCTTCGACGAGGTCGAAGTGGTGATTCTTTACGGCGCCGGTCGTAGCGGCGAAGGCGAAGAGGTAATCGACGGTTGCGGCGATTTCGAACGCGCCTTTGTAGCCGTGGCGACGGGCGCCTTCGATCCATTTGGGGTTTATGACGCGAGAGCGCAGGACGCGGGCGATTTCCTCGTCCAGTGTGCGGATGACCGGACGTTCGGGGCGGGAATGGTCGTTGTGGTAGATGGGGCGAGACTGGCCTTGGAGATGCGTGATGGCCGCAGCGGCCCCCCCTTCGAATTGGTAGTAGTCGTCTGAATCGAGGATGTCGTGTTCGCGGTTGTCCTGGTTCTGGACAATGGCCTCGGCCTGAGAGAGGCGCGTTTCGAAGCCTGTCCGGTCTCTTTTGCCTTCTTGGCCCGCCTCGTAGGCGTAGCCGCTCCAGTCGAGATAGGCGTCGGCGAGGTCCTTTTGCTCGGTCCAGAGGCGTTCGTCGATCAGCGCTTGCAGACCCGCCCCGTAGGCGCCGGGTTTGGAGCCGAAGACGCGGGGGGTAGCGCCTTCGCTGCGGGCGCGGGCGGCGGCATGGTTGAGGTGATCCGGCTCATCGAGGGCCATAATGGCCTTGGCGGCTGAGTCCACGAGGGCCACGAGACCCGGAAAGGCATCGCGGAAGAAGCCGGAGATGCGCAGCGTGACATCGACGCGGGGGCGGCCGAGGACGCCCTGGGGCAGGACCTCGAAGCCGGTGACGCGGCGGTTGGCGCTGTCCCATGTGGGTTTGACGCCCATCAGCGCGAGGGCTTGGGCGATATCGTCGCCTCCGGTGCGCATATTGGCGGTGCCCCAGGCGGTCAGGAGGAGCGCGCGGGGCCAGTCGCCGTGGTCTTGAAGGTGTCTTTCGATCAGCAGGTTCGCCGATTTCCATCCCAGCGCCCAGGCGGTGGGGGTGGGCACGGCGCGGGTGTCGACGGAATAGAAGTTGCGGCCTGTGGGGAGCGTGTCGAGGCGGCCCCGGGTCGGTGCTCCCGAGGGGCCGGGGGGAATCGCCTTGCCGTTCAGGGCCTCGGTCAGGCCATGGAGTTCGGCGGGCCCGCAGGCGGCGACGGTGGGGCGGATGTGTCGGGTGATCGTTTCGAGGACGGCCTTGGAGGCTGGGCCGGGGGCGTCAGTTTTGCCCTCGAGGAGACGGATGGAGAGGTCCTCGAGGCGCTCGACCGTATCGCCGTGACTGCGCCAGCCGTTGGCGTCGAGGATTGGCGGCCGGGGGCCGGTCCAGGGGGCGGCCATGTCGCAGTCGAGCGGGTCGAAGTTCAGATCGAGGTCGACGGCGAGGGCGCGCAGGAGGGAGGCGTTTCCGTCTTTGCCGTCACCGCGGGGGAGGCGGGCGAGGGCGATAGTCAGGTCTCGAGCTTGGGGGCCCTCGGCGCTTTGACCGAAGATGTGGAGGCCGTCGCGGATCTGGGCCTCTTTCAGCTCGCAGAGCCAGGCGTCGAGCTTGGTCAGGTCGTCTCCGGCACCTGAGTCCTCGGCGATGCCGGTCGTTTGCGAAATCTCAAGGATTTGGGTGCGAAGATGGTCCGCGCGGCGGGGATCGAGGGAGGCGGCCTCATAATATTCGTCGACGAGGGCCTCCAGATCGCGGAGGGGGCCATAGGTTTCCGCGCGGGTGAGCGGCGGCGTGAGGTGATCGACGATGACGGCGGAGGTGCGGCGCTTGGCCTGGCTGCCCTCACCGGGGTCGTTGACGATGAAAGGATAGATGTGGGGCGTGGGGCCGAGGATGGCTTCGGGCCAGCAGGTTTCGGAGAGGGCCAGCGCCTTGCCGGGCAGCCATTCGAGATTGCCGTGCTTGCCCAGATGGACAAGCGCATGGGCGCCCCAATGATGGCGGAGCCAGATATAGAAGGCGAGGTAGTTATGCGGCGGGACGAGGTCCGGCGAATGATAGGTGTCTTCGGGATCGATATTGTAGCCGCGCGCGGGCTGCAGGCAGACTGTCGCGTTGCCGAACCGATGGATAGAGAGGGCGAAGGCGGGGGATTGGTCGCCGCTGTGCGGCGATGTCTTCGACGAAGGTATTTTTGGCAAGATGAGGGATGGGTTATCTTCGGGCAGGAACGCCTCGGCGATGATATCGGAGCTGAGTTTGCCCAAGGGATGAGTTTGATGATCTGATGACGGCTTCTGGTGCCCGGTCTTCTGCGCTGGGGCTTTCTCAGAGCAGGCATCGGGTGTTTCGGGTGACACCAGGAACGGGTCGTTTTCCGGCTGGCCCCAGCGGGTCTCGATCTGCTCGCGGAGGGTCAGAGGGAGCTGGGCGTAGTGATGTTTGTATGTGGCGAGGGGGAGGGTTTCGCCGCCGTCACGCTCGGCCCGGTCGGTGAGCCAGTTGGTGGGACCTGCAAGGAGTTGGTCCATGAGGGCCTTGCCGTCCGCAGGCGCATTCTCGATGGCGTAGCCCTGGGCGGTGAGGTGACGGAGGGTGAGCGCGGTGGCGGCGGGCGTGTCGAGGCCGACGCCGTTGGCGAGGCGGCCGTCCTTGTTTGGATAGTTGGCGAGGATGAGGGCAACTTTGCGATCTGCAGGCTCGGTTCGGCGGAGGCGGGTCCAATTCGCGGCAAGTTTGGCAGTGAAGCTCACGCGGTCGCCGCGAGCGCGGTAGGTGGCGATCGGGGCCTGGGTGGCCTCGTCGTGATAGGCCTCGGATTTGAAGCTTATGGCGCGGGTCAGGATGCGGCCGTCGACCTCGGGCAGGGCGACATGCATGGCGATGTCGCGCGCGGAGAGGCCGGAAAGGCCGCCCGACCACGCATCCTCGGTTCCGCTGGAGAGGACCACCTGGAAGACGGGGGCATCGTTGGTGTTGAGCGGATTGGTGTCTGCAGGCGCATCAGGCGTGCCGGTGGCGAAGGCGGTGGTGTTGAGAATCGCATCGGGTGGCGCCTCGGCGAAGAGCCGGGCCAAGGTGGCCTGGCTGAGCGGATCCTTGAGGGAGGCGGCGAAGATGGGCAGGGGGTTTTGACCCTCTTGCAGGAGGGTCTTGGTCAGGCGGTTGATCGGGTGGAGACCGGCGCCCTGCAGGAGGGCGCGGTAGAAGACGATGGGCACGATGGGGGCGCCGGGGTGCCAGTGTGTGCGGATCTCCGTCAGATCGGTGGGACCTGTGCCGGGCCAGTAGGCTCCGGCGCGCAGGAGGGGTTTGGCTTCGGGCGGGGCCTCGGTTTGGTTGAGCAAATGGCTCGCATAACGCAGGAGATTGGCGGCGTTTTCGGGGCCGCCTTCGACAAGGTAGGACCAGAGGCGATCATAGGCGTCGCCTGGGACGGTGGAGAGGGCGCGCAGCTCGGTATCCGGTTTGTCGTCGCCTGGCAGAAGGGCGAGGGGGACGCCCGCCTCGGCCAGGCGGGCGGCATATTGGTCGGTGCCGTAGGGCCAGTAACCACGCCCGCCGAGCAGCCGGATGACGACGAGCCGGGATCGCGTGGCGCATTGGTCGAGATGCAGATCGACGCTCATCGGGTGCCGCAGATGGGCAAGGTTGGCGAGGCGGAGGGTGGGGCTGCCCCCGAGGTGCTGGCCGGCGTCCGAGAGGGCGGCGAGTTCCGTATCGGCCGCCGAGATGACGACGAGATCGGCGGGGGTTTGCCCGAGATCGACGGGGTCAGTGCCATCCTCGATGGCGCCGGGTGTGGCGGCGATCAAATGCATGGGCGCTCCGGTCGCCGCTGCGCGGCGATGCCTCCGGCGGAGGTATTTGGGGCAAGATGAGGACGGCGGGTGGTTATAAGGGTATCGCGCGGGGCTGCGGGCTTCGACGGTTGAGGCTGGCTGTGGCGGGAGGTCCGGCCTGCGGTGCGGGATCGGGCGTCCCGCAGGGAGGGATCGGATTGGCCGGGGCCGCGGGTGTGGTTCTTGGCGGTTTCGACCACGGATTGACGGCCCGTTGGGCGGTGGGGGGCGGGTATGTCGGCTTTGGTCGACCGGCGAGCGGCGTTTCTGAAGATATCGAGCCAGTTGGGAGCGTTCGCTGTAGGAGTGTCGACGGCGTGAATCCGGGTCAGAATTGAAGCGGTCCAGACGGTCATCCTTGGCACGACGTGCCCCGGACTTGATCCGGGGCCTCCCGGTCGGGGAACGGGAGGGGGTCGGTGCGGGTTCGTCCGGCGAAAGGAGATCTGACATGGACAAGACGACACGTATCGAGGCCGAGAGGAAGCCTGAGAAGGAGCGGGGTCGGCTCGACAAGCCGTCCAAGGCGTCTGAGGATTTTGCGATCGATGAGCATAAAGGCAAGGCGATCCGCGGGTTCGAGAACCGGCCGGATCCGGCGGATCCGCCGAAGTGAAGGGCTCATAGGGCTTTTTCCATGAAGACGGAGGAGCCGTTCTCCTTGTACTCGCCAAAAGGGCCGCGCCGGGCATAGCCGAGGCGAGTGTAGATGCGGAGCGCGGCGGGGGAGGCTTCACCGGTCTCAAGGCGCATGAGGGGCAGGCCTTCAGCGGCGGCCTCCGCCTCGCAGGCCGCGATGATTGCGTCGGCGAGGCCGGTGCCTCGGTGGGCGGGATCCACATAGATGCGCTTGAGCTCGGCATAGCTGTCATAGGCGCCGTAGCCGCCGCAGGCCAGCGCGGCGCCGCCCCGACAGGCGATATAGAAGCGGACGTCGTCATCGATCAGTTGCTGCGGCGAGAAGGCATAGCGGAGATGCGGGGGATAGAGCGCGGATTGCTCGGCTTCGCTGCCATCGATGAGGCGGAGCGCGTCTGGATGAAGCGGGTCGATGCGGGTGACGGTTGTTTCGGTCATGAGGTTTGCGGGTCTGAGATCCGGTTATCTCGGGATGCGCGCGGGAATCGAGGTCCCGGGTCAAGCCCGGAACAACGGGGTCTGGGATGTCATGGTCAAGCTCACTGGAGGTCAGGCCGACAGCGCTTGGGTGATGGCCGTGCGGTCGAGACCCGCTTGGCCGATGACGACGAGGCGGGTTTCGCGCGGGCCGTCGAAGGGGCGGTCGTAATAGGTATCGATCCGGGGCCCGACGGCTTGCAAAGCGAGGCGCATCGGTTTGCCTGCCACGGCGGCGAAGCCTTTGAGGCGCAGGATGTCATGGGTGCGGATCGTCTCCGCGACCTGCTCGGCGAAGGCTTTAGGGTCGGCGATCTCGGGGCGGGTGACGACGAAGCTTTCGAAATCGTCGTGGTCATGGTGGTGATGGTCCTCCTCCCCGTCGTCGTCGTGGTGATGGTGGTGGATCTCGTGACGCGCCTTGGTGTCCGCTTCGGCTGCGGCGTGCTGGCCGAGTAGAAGATCGATCGGCAGCTCGCCGTGGGCGGAGCGGACGACGCGGACGGAGGGGCGGGATTTGGTGGTGAGGTCGGTCGCGAGCGCCTCGGCTTCGGCCTCGGTCAGAAGATCGGTCTTGTTGACGACGATCATGTCGGCGCAGGCGATCTGGTCGTCGAAAAGCTCTGACAGCGGGGTGTCGTGGTCGAGTTCCTCGTCGGAGCGGCGCTGGGCGTCGACGGCGGCGGGATCATGGGCGAAGCGGCCTTCGGTCGTCGCCTTGCCGTCGATCAGGGCGATGACGCCGTCGACGGTAACCTTGGTTGAGATCTCGGGCCAGTTGAAGGCGCGCACCAGCGGCTGCGGCAGGGCAAGGCCGGAGGTTTCGATGACGATATGGTCCGGGGCGTCAGGCCGGGCGAGGAGCTTTTCCATCGTCGGGATGAAATCCTCGGCGACGGTGCAGCAGATGCAGCCGTTGGAAAGCTCGAGGATGTCCTCGTCCTTGCAGGCGGCGTCGCCGCAGCCTTTGAGGATATCGCCGTCAACGCCGAGATCGCCGAATTCGTTGATGATGAGCGCGATGCGGCGGCCATTGGCCTGCTCGAGCAAGTTGCGGATCAGCGTGGTTTTGCCGGAGCCGAGAAAGCCGGTGACGATGGTGGCGGGGATTTTCGAGGGCATGGGCGCTCCGGATCGGAAGGGGGAATGCCCCGGCTCGGAGGCCGGGGCGGCGAGGCGCGGGGTGTCAGACGCCTGCGCTGAGGGCGGTGACGATGGGGCCTTCGAGGATTTCGAGGGCGAGGAAGGCGCCGACACCGGCGACGCCCGCGCCGATCAGGCGGGCATTGGTGGCGGCGGCGTCATGCGCGCCGAGGAGCGTTTTCGCGAGCCAGCCCGCACCGAGGGCGATGGCGTATTGGGTGATCGCAAGACCGAGGAGGTAGCCAGTGAAGACCGCCGCGGAGGCGCCGCCTTCCTGACCGGCGATCGTGCTGCCGAAGGCTGCGCCGTGGAAGAGACCGGCGGCAGCGAAGAGCGCGAGCATCGCGGTGGTGCCGATGGTGCGGCCCGAGACGAGGAGGCCGCCGATTGCCAGAAGGGAGATGACAACGAGCGTTTCGGTCAGCGGAATCACGGCGCCGAAGGAGGCGATGGCGCAACCGACAAGCATCGTGGCGATATAGGCGGCAGGGGCCAGCAGGCGGTTCGCCGTGAAGATCGCGGCGACGCCCATGGCGATGACGAAGAAGAGGTGATCGAAGCCGAGGACCGGGTGGCCGACACCCGAGAGAGCGCCATCGGCGAAAGTCTCCATCGGCAGGCCGCCAAGCGGATGGTGAGCAAGGGCGGGCGTTGCGGTCAGCGCGAGGGCGGCGGCGAGTAGTCTCTTCATGTCTGGTCCCCTTCGGATCCGGTGAAGGGGGTCTTTCATGGAAGGGCCTCGGCGCACCCGTAACAGGTGGTTTCGGCTGACCCCCACGGAACACCCCGTCCGTTTGTAGCAGTCCCGGAGCCTAAGCTCCGGTGCATGGCTGGTCTCCTGGCTCGCGGGTCGTGGCGGGCGGCCTGCCTTCCCGGGTTGCCCCCAGTGGCGTCGTTGGCGCGCACGCTCACCGCTTACAGTCGCGGGGGCGGCTGCGGCATGGGGCCTCCTGACTGGATCGGCCCGCACCGCATTCCCATTTGATCCCCGGGGCGGTGTGCGCCTGTCGCGGGGAACCATGCGACGACTTTTGTGCGCCTCGGGTGGCGGCACCGTCAAGCGTGATTCTGCGCCTTTGGTGCTTTTGGTCGCTGCGGGACGCTCCGCGGGGAGTATTTTTGGCCAGATGAAGCCCGTAATTTTAGGGGTAAACGCGATATCTTGTGGATAAGATGCGGGTTTGGGCCAGATTTGGGTCGGGGCCGTTGACTCGAGGGGAGGGCCGGAGTCAGTCTTTGCAGATAAGAAAAGACGAGGCAGTCCATGCGGTTTTCCAGGCTCAAGCTGAACGGCTTCAAGAGTTTCGTCGATCCGACGGATCTTATCATCGCGGATGGTCTGACCGGAGTGGTGGGGCCGAACGGATGCGGGAAGTCGAACCTGCTGGAGGCGCTGCGCTGGGTGATGGGCGAGAACCGTCCGACCGCGATGCGGGGCGGCGGGATGGAGGACGTGATCTTTGCGGGCGCCGCGACGCGGCCCGCGCGCAGCTTTGCGGAGGTCTCACTGGTCATCGATAACAGCGAGCGGCTGGCGCCGGCGGGTTTTAATGATGGCGATATGCTCGAGATCGTGCGGCGCATCACCAAGGATGCCGGGTCGGCCTATAAGGTTGGCGCAAAGGATGTGCGGGCGCGGGACGTGCAGATGCTGTTCGCCGATGCCTCCACGGGCGCCCATTCGCCTGCGCTGGTGCGGCAGGGGCAGATCTCGGAGCTGATCAATGCCAAGCCCAAGGCGCGGCGGAGGATCCTGGAGGAAGCGGCGGGGATTTCGGGGCTCTATCAGCGGCGGCACGAGGCGGAGCTGAAGCTGAAGGGGGCCGAGCAGAACCTGTCGCGGGTCGATGATGTGCTGGAGCAATTGGCCTCTCAGCTGGCCTCGCTCGCGCGGCAGGCCAAGCAGGCGGCGCGGTATCGCGAGATCGCGGAGGCGTTGCGTGAAGCCGAGGGGCTGCTGCTTTATCGGCGCTGGCGCGAGGCGGATCAGGCGCGGCTGGCGGCGGCCGATGTGCTGAAAGGGCGGTCGGTCGCGGCGGCTTCGGCCGAGCGGGAGGCGGTGTCGGCAGGGACAGCGCGGGAGGCGGCGGAGGCCGGGCTGCCCGCCCTGCGCGAGGAGGCTGCGATTGCGGCGGCGCTTGTTCAGCGGATCGAGGTCGAGCGGGCGACTTTAGAGGCCGAAGCGGAGCGAGCGGCGGCGGCGGTCGAGACGCTGACGGGGCGGGTCGCGCAGCTAGGGCGCGATATCGAGCGGGAAGGCGGGCTGAACCGCGATGCCGAGGAGACGATCGCGCGGCTGGAAGGGGAGGCGGCGGAGCTTGCCTCGGACAGTGCGGGCGACGAGGACCGGCAGACCGAGGCGGAGGGCCAGGCGCGCGAGGCGGCCGAGGTGCTGGCGGCGCGGGAGGCTGATCTGTCGGAGATGACGGAGGATGCGGCGCGGCTTGCGGCGCGGCACCAATCAGCGGAGCGGCTGGTCGAGGAGACCGAGGCGGTTCAGGCGCGGGCGCGGTCGGAGGCGGCGCGGGCGGCGGAGGTCGTGGCGACTGCGGGCGAGGCCGTGACGGTGGCGGCTGCGGATGCGGATGCGGAAGAAGCAGCGGGCCGTGCGGCGGTTGCGGCGGCGGAGGCAGCGGATGCGGCTTTGGTGGCCGCCGAGCAGGCGCGCGCCGAGGTGCAGTCGCGCGAGGCGGAGGCGCGGGCCGCGCGGTCGTCATCCGATGGCGAAGCGAAGGCGCTCGAGGCCGAGGCAGGCGCTTTGGAGCGGCTGGTGGCGCGCGAGGCCGGGGATGGCGGTCAACTGATCGACCGGGTGAGCGTCGAGGATGGGTTCGAGAAGGCTTTGGGTGCGGCGTTGGCAGACGATCTGCGGGCGCCGCTGGTGGCCGGTGACGGATCGGGCTGGGCGGCGCTTACCGCCTATGACGCCGTGCCGGATCTGCCGGCGGGCGCGGTGGCTTTGGCCGGGTTCGTGACGGCTCCGTCTGTGCTGGATCGGCGGCTTGCGCTGATCGGTGTCGTGGATGCCGGGGACGGGGCGCGCTTGCAGGAGGCATTGCGCCCGGGACAACGGCTGGTGTCGCGCGAGGGGGACCTGTGGCGTTGGGACGGGTTCCGCGCGGCGGCAGCCGATGCGCCCTCGGAAGCGGCGTTGCGGCTGGAGCAGATGAACCGGCTTGCGGCCTTGCGGGCCGAGTTGCAGGCAGCGCGGGGCCGGGCCGAGGCGGCGCAGGCCGCGCATGAGGCTTTGGGCGCGGAGTTGGCGGCGGCGGCAGAGGCGGATGCCGATGCGCGTACGGCGCGCAAGGCGGCGGACGGGGCCGTGGCCGAGGCGCAGCGGCGGCAAAGCCGGGCCGAGGCGGACCGGGATCTGGCGGCCGGGCGGCTGGAGGCAGCGAAGCTGGCCGTGGTGCGGCACGAGGACGAGGCGACGGCGGCGGATGCCCGGCTGAAGGAGGCGCGGACGGCGCTGGCCGGGCTGGGGGATCTGTCGGCGGCGAAGGCGCGGCTTGAGGATGTGAAGATGGCCGTGGAAGCGGCGCGGATGACGATGATGTCGCGCCGGTCGGCCCATGACGAGCTGCGCCGGGAGGCTGAGGCGCGGGCGCGGCGGCGCCAGTCGATCGAGACCGAGCTGGCCAGCTGGCGCAAGCGGCTGGAGACGGCGAGTGCGCGGATGGCCGAGCTGGTGGCGCGCAAGGCGGCCACCGAAGAGGAGCTGGACGAGGCCTCTGCCGTTCCGGGCGCATTGGCCGGGAAGGTCGAGGGGCTCGCGAGCGGTCTGGAGGAGGCCGGAGCGCGCAAGACGGCGGCGGCAACTGCCTTGACGGCGGGCGAGACGGCGGCGCGAGAGGCCGATCATGCACTGCGGGCAGCGGAACGCGCGGCATCCGAGGCGCGCGAGGAGCGGGCGCGGGCAGAAGCGCTCGCGGCGAGCGCCGGGGAGGCGGTTCAGGCGGCCAGGGAGCGGATCTCGGAGGCGCTGGAGGTGACGCCGGAGCGGCTACTGGAGGCGCTGGGGGCCGATCCCGACAAGATGCCCGGGGCCGAGGAGATCGAGGCCAAGGTCGCGCAGTTCAAACGGCAGCGCGATGCGCTGGGCGCGGTGAACCTGCGGGCCGAGGAAGATGCGACCGAGGTGCGTGAGGAGCATGACGGGCTGGCACGCGAGAAGCAGGATCTGGAGGCGGCGATCGCTGCGTTGCGAACCGGGATTTCGAGCCTGAACAAGGAAGGGCGCGAGCGGCTTCTGACGGCCTTCGAGGAGGTGAACCGGTCCTTCGGGCTGCTGTTCACGCATCTCTTCGGAGGCGGTGAGGCCAAGCTGGTTCTGGTTGAAAGCGACGATCCTCTGGAGGCCGGGCTTGAGATCATGTGCCAGCCGCCGGGCAAGAAGCTGTCGACGCTCTCGCTGCTCTCTGGCGGGGAGCAGACGTTGACGGCCTTGGCGCTGATCTTTGCGGTGTTCCTAGCCAATCCAGCGCCGATCTGCGTGCTCGACGAGGTGGATGCGCCCCTGGACGATGCGAACGTGACGCGGTTCTGCGACCTGCTGGACGAGATGACGCGGCGGACGAATACGCGGTTTTTGATCATCACGCACCATGCGGTGACGATGGCGCGGATGGACCGGCTCTTTGGGGTGACGATGGGCGAGCAGGGGGTGTCTCAGCTGGTGTCGGTCGATCTGAAAAAGGCGGAGACGATGGTGGCGTAGGGAGCGTTAGATCGGCGCCCGAGGACGGTCCACGCTCTGCGCGTTTTGCCTTTACGCGAGACCGAAGTCCTTGAGGATCCTGTCGCGCTCCTGATCGGGCAGGGCTTCGCTTTCCAAGATGCGATCGCGACTGGGCTTGCGGCCTCTTTGCTCGCTGATACTGGCGCCGTGGTTCACGAGATAGAACGCCGCCGGAAACGGGATCGGAGCGAGCGTGAAGCCGTAATCGGCCATGCGCGCGGGCGTTTCGGTATGGGATCCACGGCGGCGAATAACCTCGGTGAATGTCTTTCTGCCGCGATGGTCGAAGCGGAGGGCATTGGAGGATCCGCAGATTTTCCAGAATGGGGGCTCCGGGCCGAGAGGCACGACCGTCGGTAGCGCTTCTTCGTACATGTATCCTGTCTCGATGACGTAGCCCTGGCCGTTATTGTCGGTTCGGATATATTCGACCAGTTCCGGATGGAGGATGTCGTCGGCGTCGAGATGAAAGACGTAACCGTCAGAGCCTCGGCGGTGGCCGATTTCGTCAAAGAGGGTGGCGATCTTCTTGGTGCGATCCGAGCCGCGGCTCGAGCCCTTATAGGGCAGGTGCGTGATGCGGGGATCGTCCGGCAGGTCGGGCCGATCCTGGCAGCAGACCATAGCGGTCCATGCGGGGTCGGTCTGGCGGATCAGGCTGTCGAGCGTTTGGGTCAGAAGGCGCTGCACGGTCGGCCAGGTCTCTGTCTTTTCGCGTCCAACAAGCGGGATGGTGAAGATGACTTCCGGGCTGTTTGACGGAGGAGCCAGCCGGGTGGTCGCGCGAAACACGGCCCCTTTGATACGCCGTTGGATCGGCGAATTCGGCTTGAAGAGTTCGGAAAGGCGGATGGCGTCGGTCATTCGAGGTGAAACGTCTCCCTGACCTGCCGGGCCATATCGGGCGGCAGCGCGCTTTTATCGAAATGGGTCATCTTGCGATCGAGGCTCCCGCGCTTTTTTCGAAGGTTTTCCCCGTGATTGACGACATAGACCATCGCGTGGAACGGAACGAGCTTGAGATGGAAGCCGTAGCGGCGGGCGTGTTGCAGGACTTTTTTGTGGACCTCACGCTCGAGAAGAAGGCCGGTAAAGTCCGCCCCGGTTCGTCTGTCGTAGCGGTAGGCGGCCGATGAGCCGCAATGGTTGTAAAACCGCTTGGCCTTCGGAAACTGCCGGTTCGAGGGTTGCAGCACGGCGAGCCGACTGTCGGCGACATCGTACATATATCCCTTGTCGATCAGGTAGCCGTGGCCGTTATTGTCGGTCCGCATATGCTCGGTCAGCTTGGGATGCGGAAGGTCATCGGCATCGAGAGGGAAAAGGTATCCGTCCCCGGTTTCGGTATCGAGGACATGGCGCGCGAGCTGAGTGGCCTTTTCGGGCCGGTCGTTGAACTTGTCCGATGCACCGGAGTGCAGAAACTGGATCTTGTCGTCGAAGCGGACGCCTTCGGGTCGGTCCTGCCCGCAGATCAGGGCGGTCCAGTTCGGATCCGTCTGCCGGTCGAGGGCCGCCATCGTGCGGGCCAGGTTGCTTTCCACGACGTCCCAGTCATCGGAGCGGCGGCGCGAGACCAGCGGGATCGCATAGATCACCTTGGGATCGGCGGAGGGCGGGGCGAGCGGATTCGCCTTTTGCCAAGCGCGGGCCTGGCGGATCTCGTCGATGCGCTGGCGGAGCGTTGCAAGGAGGGTCATGCGAGATCTCCGAGCCGGAACTGTCGGCGGACGCTGTCGGCTTCGTCGCCGGTCAAAGGCGAGATGTCCAGATGCTTGAGTTTGCCGTCCATCTTGCCGCGGCGCTTGCGCATGTTCTCTCCGTGGCCGACGACATAGAGGGCGGCGTGAAAGGGGATCGGCGTCATGTGCAGGCCGAAATGGGTCATATTGCGAGGCACTTTGCGGTGGGCGCCGCGTTTGGCGATGAGCGCGCCGATATCGGCGCCCGCGCGGCGGTCGATGCGGATGGCGGTGGAGGAGCCGCAGGAGCGCAGGAATTCGGTCGCCTCGGGAAAGCGCGCATCGGGCGGTTGGAGGGCGGCGAGCTGGCCGGTTTCGGCATGCATCATGTAGCCCTTGTCGATGAAATAGCCCGCGCCGTTGTCGTCTGTGAGGATGTGTTCCACCACCTTGGGGTGGAGGATGTCGTCGGCGTCAAAGGGGAAGTAGTAGCCTTCCTTGGGCCCTTCGGTGAGGGCGTGGCGGGCGAGGGCTGCCATCTTCGCGCCTTTGTCGAAGAAGGCGTCGGGCTGGTCGAAGGGCAGAAACGTGATGCGGTCGTCCTCGGGCAGGGTGGGGCGGTCCTGGCCGCAGATGACGGCCTGCCAATCGGGGCGGGTCTGGTTCCGGAAGCTCGCGAGGGTCTGGGCGAGATTGGCCTCGACCCGGGACCAGTCATCGGAGCGGGCCTTGGAGACCAGCGGAAGGGCGAAGAGCACGGTGCCGCTGCCCGACGGGGGCGGCAGGGTGTTGCGCAGGCGCCAGAGGGTTCCGATGGCACGGCGCTGGAGCCAGGTTTCACCTTTGGAGATCCGCCGGGCCACGTCTTTGGGGGTCGTGTTCATTGCGGGGTCCGGTCCGGCTTGGGGCGGCCTTTTGGCGCGTCAGGGATGCCGCGCAGAGTAGCGGGGTTTGGAGGCGCCGCAAGGTGAGGCAGAGCGGTACGTGTCATGGCCAAAGCAGGGTTATCGCAAAGACGATCGCGAGACCTGCACCCCAGGCCCGCCAAAGCAGCGTGACGGCGCTGTCGATCTGGGCCGGGCCGATGGATTTGCGGCCTTCGGGGTGAACGAAGGGGAAGTCGGTGAGCTGCCCTTCGTAACTGCGCGGGCCGGCAAGCGAGATGTTCAGCGCATGGGCCATGGCGGCTTCAGGCCAACCGGCATTGGGCGAGCGGTGCAGGCGCGCATCGGCAGTGATGTCCGACCAGCGGATCGGGCGCGGGGCGACCGCCTTGATCGCGAGGGCCGTCAGGCGGGCGGGGATCCAGTTGAGTGCATCGTCGAACCGGGCGGCGGCCCAGCCAAAGGCCTCGTGGCGCGGGGTGCGGTAGCCGATCATGCTGTCGGCGGTATTGACGACTTTGTAAGCGAAAAGGCCGGGAAGGCCGCCGATCAGGAACCAGAAGGCGGGCGCGGTGACGCCGTCGGAGAGGTTCTCGGCAGCGCTTTCGATAGCCGCGCGGGCGATGGCGGGATCGTCCATTCCGGCGGTGTCGCGGCCCACGATGCGGGCGACGGCGCGGCGACCTTCGGCGGTCGAGAGGCGGAGGGCCTGTGCGACCGCCTTTACGTGATCGGAGAGGCTGCGCTGGGCGAGCAGGATCGCGGCGGTCAGGATTTCGGCGAGTTTGCCGGGCAGAGCCGCGAGAAGGGCCCCGATCAGGAGGGCGGCGGCGAGAAGGAGGATCAGGGCGGCTATGCCTTTGGCCTTGCGGGCTGCGCCTTTATTAAGGCGGGTGTCGAGCGCGCCTACGGCGCGGCCCATGAGGACGGCCGGGTGAGGGGCGCGGCTCCAGAGCCAGCGAGGCTCTCCGAAGGCGGCGTCGAGAAGAGCGGCGGCGAGGAGGGCCGTGCTCATCGGGACGGACGTTCGGCGCTCGCTGGCGGCTGCGCCGCAGCGTCGCCCCGCCCCCCGTCCCATCTCATCTTAGGGCGGCCTGGAGCTGGTCCCAGCGATCCGAGGCGGGAAGGCCGAGGCGGAGCCAGGTTTTCGAATAGGGGAAGATGCGGGACCAGATGTGATGCTCGGCGAGGCGATGCTGCCATGTGGTTGCATCATCGACCTCGTAAAGGCGGAAGAGTGTGGTGCCTCCGGCAACTTTGGCGCCCCCGCCGGTGAGGAGGGCGTCCAGCCGGACGGCGTCCTGTGCGAGGCGGGTGCGAGTGGCCTTGGCCCAGTCGTGATCTTCGAGCGCGCGGGCCCCGATCTCGAGCGCGGGGCCGGAGACGGGCCAGGGGCCGAGAAGGTCGGTCAGGCTTCGGCCAGGCGTTTTTTTGGAGGAGTCCGTGATGATAGCCGGGTCGAGCGTTTCGGGCGCGCCGATGGCGAAACCGAGCCGCAGGCCCGCGAGGCCCCAGAACTTGCCGAAGCTCTTGAGCAGGACGATGCCGTCCTCGCGGGTCAGGTCGATGTGGCTGAGATGGGGAACGGTGTCGCAGAAGCTTTCGTCGATGATGGTAAGGGCGCGGCGGCCCAGATCCTGCGCCTCCCAGAGACGGCCATCCGGATTGTTCGGGTGGACGTAGATGTCGGCAAACGCGCCGGATCCGTCCGGGTCGTTCACGTGATGACCGGTCTTCGCGAACGCGGCGGCATGTTCGTTGTAGGTCGGGCCGGGAATATGGGCGCCCGCCAGATCGATGAGATCGGGCATCCGGGCGATCAGGGCGGAGGCGCCCGGGGCGATGATGATCCCGGCGCTCTTTGGGACGGACCAGACGTGGCGCGCTGCGCGGAGCAGGCGATCGGTCGCGGCCTGGTCAGGGAGCGCGGTCCATGCATCGGCCGGGATGTCGCCGACGGGATAGGGGACGGGGTTGATGCCGGTGGACAGATCGAGCCAGTCAGACCGGGACCCGCCATATCGATGGATCGCGGCATCGAGATTACCGCCGTGATCGCGAGGCGGAGCGGTCATTCCGTCGGCAGCGGCGGGTGGCGGGTGACGAAATGTCCCTTCACGCCTTGCGGCCAGTCGCGATAGGGCACGACGCCGGTATCGCTTTGGGCATGGCGGGCGGCATAGTCCACGATGGCTTCGGCTGCGTCCGGGGCGGGTTCGAAGCGGCCAAGCGTATAGCTGAGCTTGCCTTCGGCCTGGATCGCGATGTTGCACCCTTCCGAGCAGCCCATGAGGCAGGAGATGCGCCGCGTCCGGATCTCTTCAGGTGCCGCGGTTTCGATCAGGGCGGCCAGCCGTTCACCATCGGTCTGACCCGGCGCGCGGGTCTCCCAGCCGTCGCGTTTGCAGGTATCGCAGATAGTGATCCAGGTAGTCATGGGAGGCTCCGGGGCGGGGCTGGGATGTCCGGTCGGTTCAAACGCAAAACGGAGGACGGCACAAGGGATGGGAAGTTTCTGATAGCGCGGACTTGAACTGCGGCTCTGTTAAGCTCTCTTTACAAATATTAGGTCTTTATTAACCTTTTTGAATCGAAGCTGGGAGACCGACACCTCCTGGTTTAGGGGACCGGATGGGGTGTCGCGCAGAGGTAGTAATGAAGGTCCTGATCGTCGAAAGTAATTTCGACCTGTGCCAGATCTGGCGCAGACATCTGACGCGGCTCGATATCACGGCGCGCTGCGCCCACACTCAGGCGGAGGCTGTTGCCGCCATCAGAGACGGTGCGTTCGATGCCATCGTGCTGGATCTGGTCCTGACGGATGGCAGCGCGTTTGCCGTTGCCGATTACGCGAGCTACCGGCTTCCGGAGGCACGGGTGATCTTTGTGACGAACACGACCTTCTTTTCGGACGGGTCGATCTTTAACCATATGCCCAATGCCTGCGCTTTCATCGAATCTCAGACGCCGCCGGAGGATCTGGCGGCCATCGTGGAGCATTACGCCGCGACCTGACTTCGGTCCCGCCCATGCGGCGCGTCCCAGTCGAGCACCGGATTGATCGGGAGGATGCGGTTCGGGTTAATCGTCTCATGGCTGTAGTGATAGTGGCGAACGATGTGATCGAAATTCACCGTCTCGGCGATGCCGGGGATCTGGTAGAGCTCTCGCGTGAAGGCCCAGAGGTTGGGGTAGTCCACGATCCGGCGGCGATTGCATTTGAAGTGTTGGTGATAGACCGGATCGAAGCGAACGAGCGTGGTCCAGAGCCGCCAGTCGGCTTCGGTCAGGCGGTCGCCCATCAGGTAGCGGCGGGAGGAGAGCCGATCCTCGAGCCAGTCCAGCGTGTCGAAGAGCGGATGGACGGCCTTGTCATAGGCCTCTTGTGTGGTGGCAAAGCCTGATTTGTAGACGCCGTTGTTGACGGTGTCGTAGATGCGGTTGTTGACCGGCTCTATGGCATCTCGCAGGTCGTCGGGCCAGTAGTCATCGGTGTTGCCGGTGAGATCGTCGAGGGCCGAGTTGAACATGCGGATGATCTCGGAGCTTTCGTTGGAGACGATGGTCTCGCGGTCTATGTCCCAGAGGATCGGGACGGTGACGCGGCCTGAAATCCTGGGGTCGGCCTTACGGTAGATGTCGCGGGCGAAAGGCAGGTCGTAGAGCCTGTCTCCCGTTGCGCCGGGATAGTCTGTTGCGAAGGTCCAGCCGTCCTCAAGCATGTCGGGATGGACGGCGGAGACGTCGATAAGCTCGGTCAGGCCCTTGAGAGCGCGGAAGACGAGTGCGCGGTGCGCCCAGGGGCAGGCATAGCTGACATAGAGGTGGTAGCGGTTCGGTTCGGCCTTGAAGCCGCCTTCGCCGGAGGGGCCGGGCGCCCCGTCTGGGGTGATCCAGTTGCGGAACTTGGCGGTGGAGCGTTTGAAGGCGCCGCCGGTCGATTTGGTGTCGTACCAAGTGTCATGCCATTCGCCGTCGACGAGCTGTCCCATCGGGTATCCTTTCCGCTTTGCCGTTGTCCCGTCAAATAGCGCGTCCTCCGGTGCGCGCCTATTGCGCAGGGGCGCAGGGATGTCGTGCGCGGATGTCGGGCCGGACGGACGACGCTCGCTGGCGGCTGCGCCGCAGCATCGCCCCGCCCACCGTCCCGAGGGGAGAAGCGATTGCGGCGCGTGGTGGTGCAGGATATGCAGATCCGGACGACGCCCCGGTGCCGGGGCCGGAACGGAGGTGTTTGCCGGGTCGACCCAGATCGGGGACCGGTGCAGGCACATCGTCTGAGGTGGGCAATTCCGTCCATCCTCCGGTTTTGGCACGCTTAGATCGGAGAAAGACATGACTGCACTGCCTGCTCATCTTGGACATGTCGGCGAAGCGGCCGGACACGATCACTGGCTCGCGGGAGCCGCGATCGGTGTGGCCATAGGCGTGGCGATCTGGGGCGCACTGAAGGGCCGCAAGTCCGAGGCGCCCGATGAGGACGTCGAGGGCGATGCCGAGGAAGATGCACCCGCATGAAGACCGGCGTGATGATCTGCGGGCATGGCTCGCGGAGCCAGTCGGCGGTCGATGAATTCGCGACCCTTGCGGAGAGCCTGCCGGGTTATCTGCCGCCGGACTGGATGACGGAATACGGGTATCTGGAATTCGCCAATCCGGTGATCCGGGATGGGCTCGACAAGCTGCGCGAGGCAGGCTGCGAGCGGATCCTGGCGGTGCCGGGGATGCTCTTTGCCGCGATGCATGCCAAGAACGACATCCCGACGGTGCTCAATACCTATGCGGCCAAACACGGGATTGAAGTGTCCTATGGACGCGAGTTGGGAGTCGATCCCAAGATGATCGCCGCCGCCGCGGGCCGGATCGAGGAGGCGGTCGCGAAGGCCGATGCGGGCGGCGGGGCGGTGCCGCGCCACGAGACCTGTCTTGTGGTCATCGGACGCGGAGCGAGCGATCCCGATGCCAATGGCAATGTCGCCAAGATCGCGCGGATGCTGGCCGAAGGGATGGGGTTCGGCTGGGTCGAGACGGGCTATTCCGGTGTGACCTTCCCGCTGGTCGAGCCGTGCCTCGAACATGCGGTGCGGCTTGGGTATCGGCGGATCGTGGTTTTCCCCTATTTCCTCTTTTCGGGGATCCTGATCGACCGGATCTACGGCTTCACGCGTGAGGTCGCGGCGCGCCATCCGGGGACCGAGTTTGTGACGGCAGGCTATCTGGGCGATCATCCCAAGGTACTGGAGACCTTCGCGGAGCGCATCCTAGAACAGGACGGTCCCACCCCTCCCCCCAATTGCGCGGCTTGCGCCTATCGCGAGCAGGTGCTGGCTTTGGAAGACGGCCGCCATGTTCATATCCGCGCCGAGGACCGGCACCACCCGGCCTTCGGAGCCGTTCCGCCGTCGGTTTGCGTCACCTGCAAGTACCGCACGGCTGTTCTGGGCTTCGAGGCCGAGGTCGGCGCGGTTCAGGAAAGCCATCACCATCATGTCGAAGGGCAGGGTGCCAGCGCGCCGGGATCCAACGTAGCCGATTGCGCGCTTTGCGATGATTTCTGCACCGGGATGTGCCGTCTCGAAGCTCAGGACGATCACCACCATCACCATCATCACCACGGCGATGAGGACCATCATCACCATCACGCACCCTACCCTCAGGCGGACCATCCGCACGGACCTGAAAGTGTCCGCAAGAGGGGAGGATGATCCTCATCTTGCTCAAAATACCTCCGCCGGAGGCTGAGGGCCGTTTTAGAAACGCTCCTGTGGAGCGTTTCAGGCCCGAAGGGTCGAAGACCCTCTGCCTCGCAACATTTGGACCGGTGCGATCATGCGTCCCTACCTGACCGATCCGGCGGCAATCTATGCGGAAAGCTTTGCCACCGTGCGGCGCGAGGCGCGGTTGGAGCGCTTTCCGGCGGGGCTCGATGCGCTGGCGGTGCGGGTGATCCATGCCTGCGGGATGATCGAGGTGGCCGACCGGCTGGCCTTCTCCGAGGACGCTTATGAGGCAGGGCATGAGGCCTTGGCCGCTGGCGCTCCAGTGCTTTGCGATTGCGAGATGGTCGCGGCGGGCGTGATCCGCTCGCGGCTTCCGGCGGGCAATGACGTTGTCGTGACGCTGAACGATCCGTCGGTGCGCGAACGGGCCGAGGTGTTGGGCACGACGCGGTCTGCTGCGGCGGTGGAGCTGTGGCGGGACCGCATCGAAGGCGCGGTCGTGGCGGTGGGCAATGCGCCGACGGCGCTGTTTCACCTGCTGGCGCGGCTTGATGATGGCTGGCCGAAACCGGCGGTGATCCTTGGCTTTCCCGTGGGCTTTGTCGGCGCGGCCGAAAGCAAGGCGGAGCTGGCGGGCAACCCGCGTGGCTGCGCTTTTGTCGCTTTGCGCGGACGGCGCGGTGGATCGGCCATGGCCTCGGCGGCTGTGAATGCCTTGGCCGCCGGGCTGCCGGAGGAGGCCCCATGAGTGCGCCGTGGCTGCATATTGTCGGGATCGGCGAGGACGGGATGGACGGGCTTTTGCCTGCGACGCGGGCAGTGCTTGAGGGGGCGGAGGTCATTGTCGGCGGCGACCGGCATCACCGGCTGAGCGAGGCAGTCACGGCAGAGCGCGTGGCCTGGCCGCATCCGTTCGATGCGCTGATCGGGATGCTCAAGGAAATGCGGGGACGGCGGGTGGTCGTGCTCGCGACGGGCGATCCGCTTTGGTATTCGGTGGGCGCGCGGATCGGGCGGTCGATCGCTCCAACAGAGATCGTCTATCATCCTCAGCTCAGCGCTTTCCAGCTGTCGGCGGCGCGGATGGGCTGGAGCCTTGCAGATGTCGAGACTTTGACCGTGCATGGCCGTCCGGTCGAGCAGATGATCGCGTTTATCCAGCCCGACCAGAGGCTGCTGATCCTGACGACGGGCGCCGAGACGCCGGGGCAGATCGCGGCTTTCCTGACGGAGCGGGGGTTTGGCGACAGTCCGATGACAGTGCTCGCCGCGATGGGCGGCAAGGACGAGGCGCGGTTCGACGGGATCGCGCGGAGTTGGGATCATGAGGTGCCGGCGTTTAATACTTTGGCCGTGGAATGTCTGGCTGCGCCCGATGCGGCGCTGTTGCCGCGTGTGCCGGGGCTGGCCGATGCGCTGTTCGTGCATGACGGGACGATGACCAAGCAGGAGGTGCGGGCCGCGACGCTGGCCAAGCTGATGCCGATGCGCGGGGCGCATTTATGGGATATCGGCACGGGCTGCGGGTCGGTCGCGATCGAGTGGATGCGGGCAGCGCGGTATGCCCGCGCGACCGGGATCGAGCCGCGGGCGGACCGCCGGGCAATGGCGGCCTCGAACGCTTTGGCTTTGGGGGCGCCCAAGCTGGATCTGGTCGAGGGCAAGGCGCCGGAGGTGCTCGAGGGGCTAGATCCGCCCGATGCGATTTTCATTGGCGGGGGCCTGAGCGCCGGTGTCTTCGATGCGGCCTGGGAGGCCCTTCGGCCACTCGGGCGGCTTGTGGCCAATGCGGTGACCTTAGAGAGTGAAGCGGAACTGGTGCGGCTGCACGGCGTGCATGGCGGTGAGCTGGTTCGGCTGCAGGTGCATCGCGCCGAGCCGGTCGGGCGCTTTTCCGGCTGGCGGCCCGGGATGCCGGTGGTGCAGTGGAGCCTGGTCAAGCGATGAGGCAAGCGGCTGCGGTGGGATATGAGTATTTCTGGCCAGATGAAGGATCATCTCTTCTCGGGGAGGCGGGCCTTTGAGTGGGACGCTCTACGGGGTCGGGCTGGGGCCTGGGGATCCCGATCTGATGACGGTGAAGGCGCAGCGGCTGATTTCCGGGGCGGCGGTGATCGCCTATCCGACGCTGGCGGGGGCCGAGAGTTTCGCCCGGTCGATCGCCTCGGGCGTGATCCCCGAAGGCGCGCGGGAGATTGTGATGGACGTGCCTATGAGCGTCGAGCGGGGACCGGCTCAGGCGGCTTATGATGCCGGGGCGGCGCAGATTGCGGAGGCGCTGGAAGGCGAATCGGATGTGGTGTGTCTGTGCGAGGGCGATCCGTTCTTTTACGGCTCGTTCATGTATCTTTATGCGCGGCTCTCGGGGCGGTTTGCCTGCGAGGTTGTCCCGGGGGTGACCTCGATGACGGCCTGCGCGGCGGTCGCGGGGCTGCCTTTGGCGGCGCGCAACGAGGCGGTGACGGTCGTGCCGGGGACCTTGGCCGAGGCGGAGCTGGCGCGGCGCGTCGAGAGTAGCGAGACGGCGGTGATCATGAAGGTCGGACGGCATCTGGAGAAGATCCGGCGGGTGCTCGCCTTAGCCGGGCGGGCGGAAGGCGCAGTCTATGTGGAGCGCGCCTCGCTGGGGGCGGAGCGGGTGATGCCGCTGTCGGAAGCGCCGGAGGAGGCGCCGTATTTTTCGATGATCCTCGCGGTGAAGGGAGATGATCCGTGGTTGTGACCCCTGTCGTTCTGGCCTTGTCGGCCTCCGGTGAGGCGGTAGCCCGGCGGGTCGCGGAGGCGCTCGATGCGCCGTTGCACGGACGCGAGGGGCGCGTGCGACAGGCGGATGCGGTCTTTGCCGACGCGCTGGTTCATGCGCGGGATCTCTTCGCGGCAGGCGTCCCGGTGATCGGCGTCTGCGCGAGCGGGATCTTGATCCGGGCCGTGGCGCCGATGCTGTCGGACAAGCGGCGGGAGCCTCCGGTCGTGTCGGTGTCCGATGACGGGTCGGTCGTGGTGCCGCTGCTCGGCGGGCATCGCGGGGCGAACCGGTTGGCGCAGCAGATCACGGAGGCGCTCGGCGGCAAGGCCGCGGTGACGACGGCGGGCGATGTGGCGCTTGGCGTGGCTTTGGACGAGCCGCCGGAGGGATGGCGGCTGGTCAATCCGGGCGATGCAAAGGGTGCAATGGCTGGTCTGCTCTCGGGCGGCGGTGTACATATCGGCGGGGAGGCGGCAGAGGCCGCCGATTGGCTGAGCGGCCTGCCCGACGGCGATGGCCTGCGGATCAGCTGCACGATGGCGCCTGAAGAGGCGGGGCCGGATCATCTGGTCTTTGCGCCGCAGCGGCTGGCGCTGGGCGTCGGCTGTGCGCGGAACTGCCCGCCCGAGGAGCTGTCGGCGCTGGTGCGCGAGACGCTGGCCTCCGCCGGACTTGATCCGGCGGCTCTGGCTTCGGTCTCGACGATCGATCTGAAGGCGGATGAGCCTGCGGTAATCGCCCTGTCGACCGAGTTGGACGTGCCGCTGAGGCTGTTCACGGCGGAGGAGCTGGAGGCCGAGGCGGATCGGCTGGCGATGCCGTCGGACGTCGTCTTTGCCGAGGTGGGGTGCCATGGCGTGAGCGAAGGAGCCGCGCTGGCGCAGGGCGGCCCGGAGGCTGGGCTCCATGTGGTCAAGCGCAAGACGGCGAATGCGACCTGCGCTGTGGCGCTGGCTCCGGAGCCGTTGGTGGAGCTGCGTGGGCGGCCGCGGGGGCGGCTTTCGGTGGTCGGGATCGGTCCGGGGCAGTCGGGCTGGCGCACGCCCGAGGCGTCCAAGCTAATCGTCGAGGCCGAGGAACTGGTAGGCTACGGGCTTTATATCGATCTGCTCGGGCCGCTGGCTGCGGGCAAGGCACGGTCGGATTTTCCGCTCGGCGGAGAGGAGGATCGGTGCCGCTATGCGCTTGAGCGGGCGGGCGAGGGGCGCGACGTGGCGCTGATTTGCTCAGGCGATGCGGGGATCTACGCGATGGGCGCGCTGGTTCTTGAGCTGCTGGGGCGCTCCGAAAAGGGGGTAAGCGATGCGGCGCGGCGGGTGGAAGTTGTCTGCGCGCCGGGCGTGTCGGCCTTGCAGGCGGCGGCGGCGCGGGCGGGGGCGCCTTTGGGGCATGATTTCTGCGCGATCTCGCTGAGCGATCTGCTGACGCCGCGTGCGGATATCGTCCGGCGGATCAAGGCGGCGGCCGAGGGGGATTTCGTGATCGCCTTCTACAATCCGGTTTCCAAGCGGCGGCGCACCCTGCTGGCCGAGGCGCGCGAGACGTTGCTAGGGCATCGGCCGCCCGACACGCCGGTTCTGCTCGCCTCGTCGCTGGGGCGGCCGGAGGAGGAGATCCGGTTCCGGCGGCTCGATGCTTTGGAAGTGGATGAGGTGGATATGCTGACGGTGGTGCTGGTCGGCTCGTCCCAGTCGCGGTTGGTGCAATTGGGCGAGGGGCCGAGAATGGTGACGCCGCGGGGCTATGCGGCGAAGGCCTTTGCGGGAGGGTAAGCCGGGCTCATGCATATTTTTGACAAGATGAAGGGGAGCGCGACGTGACCGTCTATTTCATCGGGGCCGGGCCGGGCGATCCGGAGCTGCTGACGCTGAAGGCCGCGCGGATCATCGGGGCCTGTCCGGTCTGCCTTTATGCCGGATCGCTGGTGCCTGCAGAGGTCGTGGCAGGGGCGCCAGAGGACGCTTTGGTGCGGGATACGGCGTCGATGACGCTGGAGGAGACCCATGCCGAGATCCTAGCTGCGCGGGATCGGGGGGAGGATGTGGCCCGGGTGCATTCGGGGGATCCGTCGCTTTACGGGGCGATCGCGGAGCAGATCCGGCTGCTGCGGCGGGACGGGGTGGAATACGAGATCGTGCCTGGGGTTCCGGCCTATGCGGCGGCGGCGGCGGCTTTGGGTCAGGAGCTGACCGTGCCGGAGGTCGGGCAGTCGATTGTGCTGACGCGGATGTCGATGAAGTCGACCTCGATGCCGGGTGGCGAGACGCTGGAGAATTTTGCGCGCACCGGGACCACTCTGGCCATTCACCTGGGGATCCGGGCGCTGCGCGAGATCGAGCGGCAGCTGATCCCGCATTATGGCGCGGACTGTCCGGTTGTAGTGGCCTATCGCGCCAGTTGGCCCGATGCGATCTATCTGCGCGGCACTTTGGGCGATATCCGCGAGAAGGTGCGGGAGGCCAAGATTACGCGGACGGCGCTGATCCTGGTCGGTCCCGTGCTGGGGCAGGTTCGGGATTTCCGCGATTCGGCGCTTTATGATGGCGAGCGTCCGCATGTTTTGCGGCCCCGGCTTGTCGAATCGGGCAAAACTAAGGCAATCATGGAACCAGATGGGTAACCTGCGGTTAAGGCGTTGCTTTTATCGTCGGTGGGGGAGGTTCGCGATGTCGACATATCTGTCCAAGGAGATCCGCGAGGGGCTCGAAGCGGCGCAGCGCAAGTCGCTCAAGCAATCGGCGCGGTTGCGGCTGATGGCCGGGAGCAAGGCCTACCCGGTGATCCGGCTTTGGGAGACTGGCTTTGCACTCGATCTGGAGGATGCGCCGTCCCTGCGCGGGTTTGTCGATCTGTTCGATGGCAGCCGCCATGTCGCGCAATGTCTTGTTATCGCAAGTCAGGACGAGGGGCGCGAGCGCCATTTCGAATTCAAGCGCCGCTCGCGGGTGGAGGACGAGATGCCGCTGGACTTCGAACGGGCCGAGAATGCTCCGGTGGCGCTACTGACCTGAAAGGCGGTTTGCCCTGGGCGTTGTTCGAGAGGCGCGCCGGATCGTTGACGCCGGGCGTCTTTGATGGTCAATCACGGATGATCTGTTTTCAGGACCCGGGATTTTGACATGATGTATTTTCGAGGCGCCGGTGTCGCGCTAGCTGCTGTTCTCGCTCCCTTAACTGCTATCGCCGAATTGACGCTCGTCCAGGGCGCAAACAATTCCGCGCGGCTGGAAGGGCGTATCGACGGATATGCGATGTCGGTCAATTGCTCGGCGAATTGGGGTCATCAGGGGCTTGCCGGGTTCATGATCGGACCTCGGGACGAGGATCCGGATCCGGCGCTGACCGGGGTGAGTGGCTTCGGGTTCGAATTCATCCTGCCGGACAACGTGCCCGAAGAGATTGCAGAAGGCGCTGCCGTCTGGAGCGATGTCGAGATCGAGGAATTCAATGACCGGCTGTTCTGGTATGTGCCGATCGACGATACGTTGACCAAGCTTTTTGCCTATTCGACTGCGCTCGAGGTCGCGTTTACCTCGCGAACCGGCCCTGTGAACCTGACGATGGCGATGGATCGCCCTGACGGGGATCTGGTGGGACGGACCGGGCAGGCGTGGCTCGGCTTGCACCAGATCTGTCAGGACAAACGGTAGACATCGCCTTAGCCATCTGTAAGCGTAAGTCATGGCTTACGCATTTATCCTTGGCGGGACCGGACAGATCGGACTGGCCGTTGCGCGGCGATTGGTTGCGGACGGATGGGACGTCACGCTTGCCAGCCGCTCTGCGCCGTCGATCCCGGGGCCTTGGAGGCATATCGCGGTTGATCGAAATGAGGGGGACCCTCTGCGCACAGCCATGGGCGATGGCGCGGATCTGCTGCTGGATTGCATTGCGTTTGAAGAGGGGCATGCCGATCAGCTGATTGCTCTTGAAGGGTCTATCGTACGGATTGCTGTCATCTCGAGTGCGAGCGTTTATGCGGATGACGAGGGTCGCACGCTCGATGAGGCGCGCGATTACGGGTTTCCGCGCTTTCCGGTTCCGATCCGCGAGGATCACCGGACGGTTACGCCAGGGCCGCAGACCTATTCGACCCGCAAGGTGGCGATGGAACAGCGGCTGCTTGAGTGGGCGACTGTGCCGGTAAGCATCCTGCGGCCCTGCGCGATCCATGGTCCGTTTAGCAAACATGCCTGGGAATGGTGGTTCGTCAAACGCCTGCTGGATGGGCGCGCGCGGATCCCCTTGGCCTATGGCGGGCGGAGCCGGTTTCAGACGACCTCAACCGGGGCGATCGCGGAGGCTGTTCTTCGTAGTCTGACATTCGAAGGGCACCGGATCCTGAATGTAACGGATGCTGATGCGCCGGATGTGGCGGAGATCGGACGCGCCATCATGATGGCCATGGGCCGGGAGGCGGAGCTGCTCGGCCTGGCGGACGAACCCTTTCCGCCACGCTACGGTGCCACGCCCTGGTCGACGAAACGGCCGATGGTTTGCGCGTCGTCCGTGCCCAGTTCGAAGAGCTATGCGCAAACGGTGGCTGCGGCGGTGGACTGGTTGGTCGAGACGGTCAAGCCTGATGAGTGGCAGACGGCCTTGCCGCAGCTCGCCGCCTACCCGAGAGATCACTTTGACTATGCGCAAGACGATGCGGCGCTCGCGACGGAGGGGGCTTTTCGGATTCCGGTCTGATGGCAGCAGCCTTACTGCAAGTCGGAGAAAGCCGCTTTCAGCCGCTCGGTTGCATCTTCGACCACTTGCCCGGGGGCGGCGATGTTGAAGCGGAGGAAGCTGTCGCCGCCCTTGCCGAAGGTGGGACCATGATTGACGGCGATCTTGGCCTCCTGCTCGACCCGGCGGGTGAATTCCAGCCGGTCCATGCCGGTGCCGGAGAAATCGACCCAGGCAAGATAGGTCGCCTCTAGCGGGATGGAGCGCAGGCCCGGGATCGCGTTCACGGCCTCGTCGAAGAGGCGGCGATTGCCGTCGAGATAGGCGAGGAGATCCTCGACCCAAGCCGCGCCAGCCTCGGAATAGGCAGCGGTGGCCATGAACAGGCCGAAGCTGTTGGCTGACATGCCGAGAGCCGCCATGCGGGCGGCGAAGCGCTTGCGCAGGGTATCATCGGCGATGATGACATTGCCGACATGGGAGCCCGCGATGTTGAAGGTCTTGGTAACGGCAGTCATCATCACGAGGCGGTCCGCAATCCCCTCGATATGGGCCATGGGTATGTGGCTGTGGCCTGCGAAGACGAGGTCGTGGTGGATCTCGTCTGATACGATGAGGAGATCATGGCGGCGGGCAAAAGCAGCGACGTCTTCAAGCTCTTCGCGGGTCCAGACGCGGCCGCCGGGATTATGCGGGGAGCAGAGGATCAGCATCGTCTCGCGCCCGGTCATCTGCGCGTCATAGGCATCGAAATCCATCACGTAGCGGCCCTCGTCACGGGCCAGCTCGCATTCCACGACCTGCCGGTTTGACGCGCGGATCACCTTGGCGAAGGCGTGATAGACAGGCGTGAACAGAACGATGCCATCGCCTTCTTTTGTAAAGGCGTCGAGGCACATGGCGGTGCCGTTGACGAGGCCGTGGGAGGTGAAGATATGCTCGGGATCGATCTGCCAGTTATGACGCGTTTCCATCCACCAGCGGATCGCCTCGCGGTATTTGCTGTCGTCGCCGAAATAACCGTATACGCCGTGATCGACCATGGCCTGCACCGCGTCCTGAACGCATTGCGGCGGGCGGAATTCCATATCGGCGACCCACATGGCGATGCCGTCTTCTTTAGGGACGCCGTAGAGCGTTTCCATCATGTCCCATTTCACGCAATGGGTGCCGCGGCGGTCGATGAGTTGGTCGAAGGACATATCGGTCTCCTTTGAGGCAGCAAGCTACCGTCACGCGGGCCGGGCGCAAGCGCGGATTGCAGTGGCCCGGCGGCTGTCCTAGATGGAGGGCATGGCGAAACGACCCATCCTCATTCATCCTGATCCGCGGCTCAAATCGGAGGCCGCGCCGGTCGGTTCGGTCTCAGGCGAGATCAAGGCATTGGCCGCAGATATGCTCGAGACGATGTACGATGCGCCGGGCATCGGGCTGGCGGCGCCCCAGGTCGGTGTTCTAAGCCGGCTTCTGGTTATGGACTGCGTGAAGGAGGAGGATCAGCCGCCGCGCCCGATGGTGCTGGTCGATCCTCAGATCGTCTGGTCCTCGGAGGAGCAAAGCGTCTACGAGGAAGGCTGCCTGTCGATCCCGGATCAATACGCGGATGTAGAGCGTCCGGCGGAGGTCGAGGTGACCTGGACCTCGCTCGAGGGCGGCGCCTGTTCGGAGCGGTTTTCGGGGCTGTGGGCGACCTGCGTACAGCACGAGATCGACCACCTGGATGGGCGGCTGTTCATCGATTACCTCAAGCCGCTAAAGCGCCAGATGATCACGCGCAAGATGGTGAAGCTCAAGCGCGAGAGGGCGCGGGCATGATCCGCGAAATCCATGAGGCGCCGAGCGATGCGTTGCGGGTGGCCTGCACGCGGGTGGCCGAGTTCGGCGACGAGTTTCAAAGCCTTGCCGACGATCTGCTCGACACGATGTATGCCGCCGAAGGGCGCGGTCTGGCCGCCCCCCAGATCGGCGACGACCGAAGGGTCTTTGTGATGGATGCCCGATGGAAGACCGGGGACAAGGCGCCGATCGTGGTCGTCAATCCCGAGATCGTCGAGGCCGCACCGATGCAGACGGTCGGGGAGGAGGCGTGCCTGTCGATCCCCGGGAAGGTTTACCGCGTGCAGCGGCCTCTTTGGGTGGACCTGCGCTGGATGTCCCGAAGCGGCGTTCTGACGACCGAGCGGCTGGTCGGTCAGGAGGCGATGATCGCCTGTCATGAGCTGGATCATCTGGATGGGCGGCTTATCTTGGATCACGGCACGGAGGTGTGACGCGCCCGTTCCTGCTCTGGCCGGATCCTCGGCTGCGCAAGGCGGCCGAGCCGATTGAGGCGGTGGATGACAAAGTCCGCGCTATCTGGGACGAGATGGTCGCTGCAATGGACGCGATGCCGGGGATCGGCTTGGCCGCCCCTCAGATCGGTGTGATGCGGCACTTGGCGGTCGTCGATGCGTCGGAGACGCGCGGGCAGGTGATCCGGATAGCCAATCCGCGGCTTCTGCAGGTGAGCGATGAAACGATTGCTATTCAGGAGGCCTCGCCCAATCTGCCGGGTGTCTCGGCGGAGGTGGTGCGACCGATCTCCTGTACGGTCGCCTATCTGGACGAGGGAGGATCGCCTTGCGAGCGGGAGCTGGACGGCTTGTGGGCGCGGTCGGTTCAGCATCAGATCGATCACCTATCGGGCCGGATGTACTTTCATAGGCTCAGCCGCCTGAAGCGGGATCGGCTGTTGAAGAAAGCGGGACGGCGACAGATTTTTAGCTAAAAATCTGACGATGAGGGGGGCGCCCTGCGGGCGGGCGCTTTCTTCTGACGAAGAAAGCGAAAGGACAGCGCGGGATGAAGATCGTGTTCATGGGGACACCGGCGTTTTCGGTGGCAGCGCTGGAGGCTATCGTGGCCGCCGGGCACGAGGTTGTGTGCGTTTACTGCCAGCCGCCCCGCCCTGCCGGGCGCGGGAAGAAGGACCGACCCTCGCCCGTCCAGGCCCGCGCGGAGGCTCTGGATCTGCCGGTACGCCATCCAGTCTCGCTCAAAGGCGAGAAGGAGCAGGCGGAGTTCGCGGCGCTGGAGGCAGATGTGGGCGTGGTCGTGGCCTATGGTCTGATCCTGCCTGTTCCCGTGCTGGAGGCGCCGCGGTTCGGGTGCCTCAATATCCACGCCTCGCTGTTGCCGCGCTGGCGCGGAGCCGCGCCGATCCAGCGCGCGATCATGGCGGGCGATGCCGAAACGGGTGTGGCGATCATGCAGATGGAGGCTGGCCTCGATACCGGGCCGGTGCTGCTGGAGGGCCGCGCCGCGATCGGAGCGGAAGAGACATCAGGGCAGCTGCATGACCGGCTGTCCCGACTGGGCGCGGATCTGATCGTGCAGGCCTTGGCCGATCTAGAGGAGCTCGAGCCGGTTCAGCAGCCCGAGGAGGGCGTGACCTATGCCGCCAAGATCGACAAGGCAGAGGCGCGGATCGACTGGAGCCGGCCTGCGGCAGAGGTATCGCGGCTGATCCGCGGGCTGGCCCCGTTTCCCGGCGCTTGGTGCGAGATCGGGGGCGAGCGTGTGAAGCTTCTGGGCGCGCGCGTGGTCGACGGTGCAGGCGCGCCGGGTGAGGTGCTACCCGGCTTTGTGGTCGCCTGCGGCGATAGAGCCGTCGAGATCACGAAAGCGCAACGGGCCGGCAAGCAGGCCATGGCGGCGGAGGAGATCCTCAGGGGGCTCGATCTGCCGCGGAAACTGATCTGATCACGCCACGAGGGAAGCTGCCCCGAGGCTCGAGACGTCGGGACTGAGAAGGTCTGCGTGGTTACTGGAGATGATCTGGTTTCCGCCGAGGTGCTCGTGATTATTCCACATCCCCTCGCTCGCAAATTGGAGGCCTGATGGATGAAGGCGAGCCATTCAGCGATCGCCGCCAGTTGTTTTTTACGGGCTCTTCTCTCCTCCTGCCTCAAGCTCGAGAACGCACGAGATGTCACGGATGGGCGGTCTATTGAGCATAAAAATTTATACAATCATTTGTTGTTCTTTTTTAGCACGCGCCATGGCACCCAAGATCGCATGTTGACGATGCCTCAGATGGATCCCGCTGCCCTGCTGTCCGCCTCCCATGTGGAGCTGGGCTTTTTTGAAGGCTTCGACGACCGCGTGCTGGAGTTGCCGGAGGGTCATGTCCGCTATCGTATCGGCGGCTCGGGACCCACGATGCTGTTGCTCCATGGACATCCTCAAACGTCTGCGATGTGGCACCGCATGGCCGGGGACCTTGCGCGGGACCACACGGTAATTTGCCCTGATCTTCGAGGTTACGGAAAGTCCTGGAAGCCGCCGACCGAGGCGGACCATTCATCGATGTCCAAACGCGCGATGGCGTCCGATCTGCTTGCCTTGATGGATGCGTTGGATCTTTGGGATTTCGTGATCGGTGCGCATGATCGCGGTGCACGGGTTGCCCACCGGCTGGCCGCCGATCATCCCGAAAGGGTTCGGGCGCTGATGACGCTCGATATCGCGCCGACCCGCGAGATGTATCGGAACACGACGGCCGAATTTGCCGCTGATTATTGGTGGTGGTTCTGGCTGATCCAGCCCAGCCCGATGCCCGAACGCCTGATCGGCGCAGATCCCGATTGGTATTGGTGCAAGAAATGCTGCACCGGGTCAGACGGTACGCCAATCTTTGCGCGTCAGGCCTCCACCGAATATCTAGACTGCTGGCGAGACCCCGGAACGATTGCGTCTGCCTGCGAGGATTACCGTGCCTCATGGACGATCGATATCGTTCATGACGATGCAGACGAGGGAAAGCTTTCCATGCCCGTCCATGCCCTTTGGGGCGCGAATGGTGCGATCGAGCGGCATTTCGATTGTCTTTCACTTTGGCGCGAGCGGGCTGAGACGGTGACCGGGCGGGCCTTGCCGGGCGGGCATTACCTTGCCGAGGAGATCCCCGACGCGGTCTTGTCGGAATGGCGGTCGTTTCTGGAGCGCCTCTAGCTGGCCGATCCGAACCGCGCTTCGATCTCGTTCGCCCGGTGACGGGCCAGGTCGAGAAAATATCCGAGCGTTTCGCTATCGCGGTCTCGCTCTCTCCAGGCGACGCCGAATTGCAGCACGGGACCCGCGTTGAGAGGCACGAAGCGGACGCCATGCGCCTCGATCTCGGACACCCATTGCGGGATAAGACCGATCCCAGTCCCTTCGCTTACCAGCCTGAGCAGGGTCGACTTGTCGAGCACCTGAAGATCGCTCACTGGCGGGTTTTTGAGCCCGGCCAGACAGGTGTCGACGATATTGGCCAGATAGGGGCGGGAATGACGCGGATAGCTGATAAGCTTGCGACCGGATAATTGCGCGGTATCGAGCCGCGCCTCCTGTGCAAGCGGATCGTCTTCGGCGAGAGCCACGAACATGCGCTCTTCGAACAAGAGCTCCCATTGAACGCCGTCCCGGTCCACCGGTGGCCGGAAGAAACACAGATCGATCCGGTGGCGAACCAGTTCCTCAAGCTGCACGGCCGATGCCGAAACCTCGGTTAGTTGCAGCCTGATCCCGGGATGCCGTTTCTGAAAGGCGGTGAAGATCGGCGGCAGAAACCAGACCAGCGCAGCGTCGATCCCGCCAATCCGCAGCCGGTCCAGACCGCTGGACGCCGCTGCGCCAGCGCGGTCCACGGCGAGGTCCAACCGGCTCAGAACGGCGCGGCTTTCGTCAAGAAAGACCGCTCCTGCCTGCGTCAGACTGACATGACGGGTCGTCCGGAAGAGGAGGGGATATCCCAGTTCGTCCTCCAGCCGTTTGACCTGCGCAGAAAGCGCGGTCTGCGCCAGACCGACACGCTCTGCCGCGCGGCGGAAGTGCAGCTCCTCCGCGACAGCGATGAAGCATCTGATCTGTCGTAGGTCCATTTGGATATCTCAGCCTTGTGTGATCCGCTGTCTCGCCGGGTGCGAGGCCCGATGCAAGGGCCGCACTCAGGGTCGTCGAGCTTAGCTGGAGCTTGTCATAGGGACATCAGGCCGCTGGCCTCTCGGTCCCGCGGTCTATTTCGATGTCGGTTTGAAGGGGGCCATGCCTGCGCGGGCAAGCTCGTCGGCACGCTCGTTCTCCGGATGACCCGCATGGCCCTTGACCCATTTCCAGGTCACATCGTGGCGGGCCTGCGCTTCGTCGAGCCGGCGCCAGAGATCCTCGTTCTTGACTGGCTTTTTGGTGGAGGTTTTCCACCCCCGACGCTTCCAGCCGTCGATCCATTCGGTGATGCCGCCTTTGACATAGGCGCTGTCGGTGACGACCGTGATCCGGGAGGGTTTTTCCAGCGCTTCAAGGGCGTGGATCGCGGCCAGAAGCTCCATCCGGTTGTTGGTGGTGTGCGCCTCGCCGCCTTTGAGATCCCGTTCCTTGATGACGGCATCGCCATCGCGTGCGATCAGCAATGCGCCCCAGCCGCCGGGGCCGGGATTGCCCGAGCAGGCGCCATCGGTATAGGCGAACAGCTCAGCCACGGGCGAGGAAGAGAATATAGGGAGAGACATCACCGGCGAGGCCGCGTTCCTCTCCGGTTGTCACGGAGGTTACGGTAAAGCCCGCGGTGTCCAGATGTGTGCGAAGCTCCTCTTCGGAGTAGAAGCTGTAGAACCGTCCCAGGCTGTCGCGGCGCTCGCCGTCGCCAAGCTTCATGCCAAGATGCAGGAGGCCGCCCGGTTTGAGGGCTGCCGATATCGCCGCCAGATAGTCGGGCAGCTTTGCGCGCGGCGCGTGGAGGAGGCTGAAGCTGGCCCAGATGCCATCGTAGAGGTCTGTGCCGGTCAGATCATCGAAGCTCTCCTGGCGGGCGGTAACCCCGGCAATCTCACCGGCCAACGCAATCATCTGGGCGGAGGCGTCTGTCGCGACGACCTTGAGGCTCGCCTCGGCCATGTGGCGGGATGCCGTGCCAGGGCCGCAGCCAAGGTCGAGGACGCGGCCGCCTTCGGGGAGCGCGGCGATGAAGTCTTGCAGCGTTTGGAACGATGTCGGGCCGAAGCAGGCTGCGTATTCGGCGGCCTTTGCATCATAGACCGCGAGGGTTTGGGGATCCTCCGTCATGTCGCGGCAAAGGCCAGGCAGATCAGGACCACGGCGGTCAGGGGGATGCGCAGCGACAGCCACCAGGGCGGGGCGAGACCTTGCCGCTGGAAGCTCCAGTCAAGCAAAAGCAGCGCGGCATAGCCGATCATCAGGTTCATCGCGGCAAGCTGGTGGCCGCCGCCGAAGGTGAAGAAGGCCCAAAGCGCAGGCAGCGTGGAGAGGGCATAGCCCGCAGCGGCGGCTTTGCCCTCGGTCTTGGTCGCAAAGCCCCAGAGGACGCCGGACATGAAGGCGAGGATGATCGTGCCATAGGCGACAAGCACATAAGGCGCGGTGAAACGCGGGCCGACCGTGCGGATCGTGACCTGTGCGATAGGGTCGGAGACGAGCGTTAGCACCCCCCAGAGAAACGGAAGAAGCCCGGCTGCGCCAAGCAGCATGGCGGAGAGGGGGACGGGCCTCATCGCTTTGCTACGCGGGCTCGCGCAGGATGCGAGGGACCTTGAACTCGACATTTTCCTCAGCCGTCGTGACAGTCTCGATGGTCACGTCATAGCGGGATTTGAAGGCGTCGATGACTTCTTCGGTGAGGATCTCGGGGGCCGAGGCGCCGGCCGTCAGGCCGACTGAGCGGATGCCGTCCAGGGCGCGCCAGTCGATCTGGTCGGCTCGGCCGATCAGCTGGGCATAGGGGCAGCCCGCCTTGCTCGCGACTTCGACGAGGCGCCGGGAGTTCGAGCTGTTGGGCGCGCCGACCACGAGGAGGGCGTCGCAACTGGGGGCCATGGCCTTGACCGCCTCTTGCCGATTGGTCGTGGCGTAGCAGATGTCTTCCTTGTGGGGGCCGATTATCTTTGGAAACCGGGCGTTTAGCGCCTCCACGATTTCGGCGGTATCATCGACGGATAGAGTCGTCTGGGTAACGAAGGCGAGCTTTTCGGGATCCCGAACCTGAACCGTGGCGACGTCGGCGACGGTTTCGACGAGCAGGACCTCTCCGGGTGGGAGCTGACCCATTGTGCCGATGGTCTCGGGGTGGCCTTCGTGCCCGATCATGATCATCTGCAGGCCGTTTGCGGCGTGGCGCTCGGCCTCGATATGGACCTTGGAGACAAGCGGACAGGTCGCGTCGACATAGATCATCTCGCGCTGCTCGGCCTCGGCGGGGACGGATTTCGGCACGCCGTGGGCCGAGAAGATCACCGGGCGGTCGGTGGGCGTTTCAGATAATTCCTCAACGAAAACAGCACCTTTGTCGCGCAGGCCATCGACCACGTATTTGTTGTGGACGATCTCGTGGCGGACATAGACCGGGGCGCCCCATTTCTCGAGCGCCATCTCGACGATCTTGATCGCGCGGTCAACGCCCGCGCAGAAGCCGCGGGGAGCGGCGAGATAGAGGGTGAGGGGCGGCTTGGTCATAGGCAGTTAAGTAAGCGCTTCCTGATGGAGGGTAAAGCGCCGGGCTGCCGCAGATGTGCGAGGATGGTTTGCGCGTCGGCGGATCTGATTAACGGCGGCGATCCTGTCAAAACGGGAGGTCGGTATTGCGTCGGTAGTCCGTCGGTATCCGGTCGGTGAATTCTTGGTACGGACCAGGATGAACGATGCGCTCGGTGCGTTCTGGGGCAAAAAGAACCAGATCAGAGCTAAGTTATCTCGGGTTTTTCTGTGCGAGAGGATTTCGCCAACTAAATCGGACCCGGATGGCCGGAAAATTCGACGTCAAGGGACGGTTTCCCTGACCTGCCTGGACGGTTTGAGATCTGGCACCCCGGCAAAGTCGTCCCCACATAACATCATATCTTTAATAAATTCTTTTTTTTAAGAGGAGCATTCCTATGCGGATAGCGTTGGCATTGATGGTCGGAGCGACACCGGTGGTGGGACAGCAGGCAGATCGGCTGTCTCTCACAGCGTTGGTGGCCCCTGCGGAGGAGACTGTTCTCTGCGCCTATGCGATGGAGACCGCCTACCGGATCCGGCTTCCGGAGCAGAGGGTCGATCCAGCTGTCGACGGCGGGGCATCGCGCCTCGACGTCAAGATCCCGCGTGACACCAAATATGTCATTGTCCGGTCGGGCGCGGAGATGAGAGCGGTTCCGTTCGCACGCGAGGACGAGATTGCCGAGGGCCAGTTGAACACCTCGCTGACGGCCCAGCAGATCACGGAGACCGTTCTGGACGAGTATACACTTTCTATGGAGGGTCTGATTTGCGTGGCGCCCTTCGAGACCCGCTTCATCGAGCTTGGGATCTCGATGACGGCGACGATTGGGCGGTCTGAGCTGACCGCCGACGTTTTCACGATGAATCAGCGCGCGGGACTCGATGGATGGTCTCAGACGGCTGTGACGCTGCCCGAGGAGCCGCCCGCCGATACCGGCGTGAAGCTGACCTTTGATCTGCATGGCAGCGTGCGACCCATTCTCGGGGCCGAGCCGCCGGTGCCGGTTCAATTTTCCCTACCGCTTCAGTTAAACCTGTCGCAGGTTGACCATCTGCCGGACTAGGCGCACCCGGCGGGCGAGAGGCAAAATCTTCTAGAAGATTTTGAAGAGCAGATCTTTCTAGAAAGATCTGAGATCAAGAATTTTCTAGAAAATTCTTACCCCTTTTGGACCCGTCGCGGTTCCCACATCAGGCCGAGCCGACTTTTAATGAGGAGATAGGGTCGGAGTTCAATGGCTGGAATTGTGCCATATGATGCGTCCGGGGCGGGATCGCCCGATCCGGCCCGACTGGTGTTGGCAATAGCGCGTGCCTATCTTTTTTCTATCTCTCAAGGATTTTTTTTAAAAGGGAGTTTTGATATGCGATGGATTGCAATATTTTTGATGGTGTCAGCTCCGGCAGCGGCGCAGCAATCGGGTACGCCTTCGTACTTGGACCTGGTGGCGCAGATCGCGCCCGATCCGTCGATTACCGGGTGTGACCCGGTTTCGGAGACGCCATTTCGGATCGTGGTGCCTGAAAGAGAGATCCGGCCTGCGGTAGATGGCGGGCCGATAAGGGCCACGCAGCTTGCGCGTGGGCACAGCTACATCACCCAGCGGTCAGGAGGAGATATAAGAGCCGTTCCGATCGATCCGGTTGATGTGCCTGACACGGATTCTTCTGTCAGTCCGGCTCGTGTCGCGGCTCGTGTCGCGAATTTGGAGTTGGAGCAGTATATGTTCAGCTTTGAGGGAATATTATGTGTCGCGCCGTTCCGGACGCGGTTTGTCGATATTCGATCCGATGTTTTCGCGCAGGTTGGGCGCGGTTACCTGTCGACGCGGTATTCCAGGATTTATACGCGCGCAAATCCTGTCTTCTTTCAAGAGGTCAACGAGGAGACGTCCCAGGACATTGTCTTTGGCCAAGTTGCGATCGGTCCGCCATCCGAGGTGCAGGTTCAGGTGAGTATCGAGCTGAAAGGTGTGGTCCGCCCCTCTCTGGGGATACGGCAACCGGTCGAAGTGGTGATGAACCTGCCCATGGTTCTGACGCTTGAATTTCCTGATCCGCCAGCCCCGGCCGAGGACGCTCGGATCAGGTTCGTGTCGCCAGAAGGTTCGCCATCAGGCGGAACGCCCCGGGCACCAGCTGCTCCATCTGGTGGTGGAGGATGAGCGAGGTGTGGGTGTAGCGGCCCGCGCCTATTTCGGCCGTCAGGAGCGCGCCGGTCTGGGGCGGCTCATTCGGGTCGGCCATGGAGAGGAGCGGGGTGTAGGCGGCATCCCAGCTTTTCGCAAAGTAGAGGCCGCGCTCCTTGTGCCAGCCGCTCCAGTCGTCCGGGCCGATGCGGTTGGGCGTGGTCAGGAGTGGATGGTCCGGGACGAGATGCGTGACCTCGGCCTCGGCGTCGGTGACGCGCCAGCGCAGGGAGGGCTGGCCGATTTCGAGGGGCTTGGGCGGGATGCTTTGCGGGTCCCAGTTGTCCCATGGCCGGTGATAAAGGGTCAGGAGCGTGCCGCCGGTTTCGGTCCAGCGATGCAGGCGCGGCATCTGCGCAGTCAGGCCCGCGCGGGCGCGTAGGGCGAAGATGCCGATGACGAGCGTGTCGTATTCCGCGAGTGCCGCGTCGCTGCCGAGGTCGGCATCGGTCAGGTCGGTGACGTTCGCGGCCATCCGGGAGAGCCAGTGGCTCACCTTGTCCGCCCCGCCGCCGATATAGCCAATGCGGGTCTTGGGGAGTGTGGCGTCCAGCACGCAGATCCGGATCGTCGCGGGCGCGCTCAGCAGGCGGGGCGCGATGTGATCATAGGCGATGGTCCGAACGGTCGAGGCGGGCTGGCCATCCAGCGTGAGGGTGGCGGTGTAGAGGCCATGCTGCGGCGTGTTCGGCGCGGTGAGAGTGACGCCGGTTTGGGTTTGCGCGACTTGCCAGCCGTCAGGGGCGTCGAGCGCGACCTTGGCGGCAGCCGGGCGTTTGTCCGAGATCGCGATATCGGTGCTGCGGCGCGAGGTCTGCAGGTTGAGGATATCGGCCTCGGTCGCCAGCTGTGCGGAGCGGGCGGGCAGGATCAGCGGGGTCCGCTCGAACGGGATCTGGCTTTGCGTGGTGTGGCCGTGGGCGGTGACGCGGATGCGTAGGTTCGGAGCGGGCGGACGCTCCGGGTCGTAGCTGTCGGGGTAGGGATCGGAGGGCGCGGCGTCCGAAGAGATGGTAAGGGCGCGGTCCTCGTGGGACCATCCGCTTAGCAGGGAGGGGGTGAGCGTGACGGTCTCCGCCTCTCCTGCATGGTGGCGGAGCGTCAGGGCGGTCTGCTCCCCGGGGGAGAGGTGGTCCTCATCGGTGCGGGCCTGTGCCTCGACGCCGGAGGCGAGGCGGATCACATGGGTCAGCTGCGTGAGCTTGCGGGTCAGGCGGTGGGCGTCGTTGGGCGCGGTTTCCGAAAAGGCTTTTCCGAGAAGGCGGTGCGCCTCTGTGGCGTGGCGCAGGATGGCGGCGCTGTCCGGGAAGGCGGCGAGGGCAGCGTCGATCTGGGCCTGCGCGTCGGGCAGGTCCAGATCGGCAAGCGTGGCAGGCAGGCCGGAGGTGATGACCTTGTCCGGGCCGCTCACGGTGCTGGCGGCCAGATGGAGCGGCCAGTCGCGCTCCTCCCCCGGCGGGACCCAGCGGCCCATGCCTTGCGTCAGGTGCATCGCGCGGGAGTGTTGGGCGATCCGGGCATAGGGCCAGCCGGTGACGGGGTCGCGGCCCGACGCCTCGATGGTGAGTGTCGCGGGCGGCGGCGGCAGGTCGTCGTCGTAGGATTGGCCTGCGCCGGACCAAGCGGGCAGGTAGAGCTTGCCGATCTGCCAGGGCTCCAGATCGCAGCCGGTATAGGCGGGATCGGCGGCCCGCTCGAACACGGCATGGGCCATTTCGGTCATCGCACGGTGATGGCCGTGCTGGCCCGGCACATCGAGGAAGGTCGGGCAGAGGATATCCGGACGCTCGGTTCGCACGATATTGGTGAGCCGCGCCAGCGTGCGCTCGCGACCCCAGTGGGCCAACGTTTCCTCCCCGCTTTTTGAAAAGCCGAAGTCGAAGATCGGATCGTCCGGCGCGGTGCTGAGCCAGTAGAGGCGCATGCCAAGGATGCGGGAGGCCTGCTCCATCTCGGCGGTGCGCAGGGTGCCGAGCGCGGCGGTGCGTTCGGTGCCGATATCGTTCTGGCCGCCCTCGCCGCGATTGGCGCAGGCGAAGGACAGATCGATTCCATCGCGCCAGCCTAGGGCGGCGAGCATTCCCGTCGTCTCGTCATCGGGATGGGCGCCGGAATTCATGAAGGAGACCGTTCTGCGCAGACGCAGAAGCGCGCGCCACAACAGCACGATACGCGGGGAGAGGCGGTCGTTCAGGATGCGGGTCTGATCGGTCAGCGGCATGGCCGTCAGGCGACGGAGGCAAGCTGGGGTGTGAAGGCGACGTTCAGGATCAGCGCGGCGGCCCCCATCGTGGCCGTCAGCCTCCCGCAAGTGCCCCGGATCAGGCGGGGATGCGGATTGTCGGGGCGATTCGAGATGGAAGCCTCAGGCAGGGCGATACGGGCGATCAGACCGTCGAGCAGCGCCTCGGGCATGGCGCCGCCAAGGATGATCGTCTGCGGATCGAGGATGTTCTCGATCAGGAGCGCGGCATGGCCAAGGGCGCCCGCGGCCTGATCCATCCAGCCGGTGAGAGCGGGATCGGAGCGGGCAAAGAGCGCTTCGAGCGCGGCGATGTCCAGGTCGTCCGCGCCGATATCCAGCTGGGTGCGGAGGGCGGCGCGGCTGGCCAGCGTTTCGAGCGGGGCGGGGCCGTCCGGGGAGGGGACAGGGATATGACCGATCTCTCCGGCATTGCCGAAGGCGCCTGAAATCAGCTGGCCTCCGCTGACGATGCCGAGGCCCAGACCGGCGCCGAAATAGAGATAGGCGTAACTTTCCATGCCGCGCGCGGCGCCCGAGATCCGCTCGGCCAAAGCGGCGGCGTTGGCGTCATTCTCGACCTCGACGGGCAGATCCAGCGCCTCCTGGAACAGCTCGCGGGCATTCATGTTGCGCCAGCCCTTGAGGTCTGTCGTCGTGCCGGAGAGGCCCGAAAGGCCGGTCGGACCGAAGGGGCCCGGCATCACGATACCCGCGCCGAGGATGCGGCCTTCGCTGTCCGGTACGGCGCGTGACGCCTCGTCGCGAAGCTGCCTTACGAGATCGGCGACTGTGGCCGGATGGGTGTCGGGCAACGCCGCGCGGCCCGTATGGCGGGTGGCGCCTTCAAGATCGAGCAGGGCGGAGAGGATCGCGTCGGGCCGCACCTCGATCCCAAGGGCGAAGCCTCCGACCGGGTTCACGGCGTACTGCAACGCCGGCAACCCGCGCCCTTCAGAGCGGTGACCCCGGGTCACAAGCATCCCGTCGCCTTCGAGATCGGCGATGATATTGCTGACGGCTTGCGTTGTCAGGCCTGAGGCGCGCGCGATCTCGGCGCGGCCCATCTCGCCTTTAGCCTGAATATGCCCCAACACAAGCCGCTTGTTGTGAGAGCGCGATCGGCCGGCATTCGACCCTTGGATTCGGCGAGGTGTCTGCATCTGGCCCTAATAACTCAATCATGTTGATGGTTCAATGAAGTCGCGTTAGGGTTTGAGAAGATGCGCCGTATCAGCGCACAGTCCAGGACGCGAACGTTACGTAGCTTCATCAGACCGGGGGATATTTCATGAGACAGACGATCAGACGGCTTGCACAGGCAGGTGCGGTTTCGGCGCTGGCATCGATCGGGGGCGGGCTGTCGGCCCAGACCGTGGAGATCGAGTACTGGCAGTATTTCTTCGACGCGCGGGTCGAGGCGATGGAGCAGCTGATCGAAAGCTTTGAGGCAGAGAACCCGGACATCACCGTGACGATGACGCATTTTCCCTATGCCGATTATCGTACCAAGGTCGCAGCAGCGATCCCGGCGGGCGAAGGGCCGGATGTGGTGCAGCTGTTCTATGGATGGCTCAACGACTACATCGAGGCCGATCTGATCCAGCCGCTGCCCGAGGAGACCTTCCCGGCGGCGACGATCGATGCGGACTTCTTCCCGATGGTGCAGGCGATGAAGGTCGAGGGGCAGTATTACGCGCTGCCCACGGCGGTCCGGTCACTGGCTTTGTTCTATAACGAGCGTCTCTTCGAGGAAGCCGGAATCGAAGCGCCGCCCGCCACGCTGGACGAGCTGGTGGAGATCGCGAAGGCCACGACCAAGACCGACAATGCGGGCAATATCACGCAAGTCGGGATCACGACGGGCATGACGGCGCAGGATCACCACTGGTTTCGCGAAGTGCTGATCCGCCAGTTTGGCGGCGATCCCTATCAGGACGATTACCGGACGGTGAATTACAACGACGAGGCGGGCCTGAAGGCGCTGGAATTCTATGCGGGTCTCGAGAAGGAGCATGGCGTGACCGCGTCAAGCTTCATGGACGAGCCGCAGGCAGCGTTCAAGGCGGGCCGGGCGGCGATGCATATCGACGGCTCGTTCCGGATCGGATCGCTGGCCGATCAGCGGGGACTGAACTGGGGGGTCGCCGAGCTGCCCGCCGGGCCCGATGGGACGCAGGCCAACTATTCCTCCTACTGGGTCAACGCGATCACGACTAAGGCCGAGGGCGAGCGCTATGACGCAGCGGTCAAGTTCATGGAATTCGTCACCTCGGACGAGGCGATGCAGGTCTGGCTCGATGTCGTCGGAGAGCTGCCCGCCAAGCCCAGCGTCGGGATGACCGAGGAGAATGCCAATAACGAGGTGTTCGGTCCGTTCATCCGCGGTCTGGAATATGCGCGCACGACGAAATTCGCCAATGAAAGCGCGCAGCGGCAGGTTCTGGTGGACATGCTGGCGCGGACCGATCTGGAGGGTCAACCGCTCGAGGAGAGCCTTGCGGTCGCCGCTGAGGAGGAACAGGCGATCCTGGACGAGTATTACGCGCAATGAGGCCAGCCGCCCTGTCCCGAGCTGTCCCGGGCCTGACCCCGGACCTCTTATCCGGGTCCCACGGGTGAGGCGGGGGCCCTTGCGGTGGAAGTCCCGGGTCAAGCCCGGGACGCCTTTGCGCGGGCCGGCGGGCGTTTTGCGATGACCGGGTATCGCGCCCTGACCATCCGGCAAAAGCAGATCGTCTGGGCCTGGGCGTTTCTGGCGGTGCCGGTGATCTTCTACGTGGTCATCCGGTTCTATCCGACGGGCACCGCGATCCTGATTTCGTTTCAGGACTGGAACCTTCTGGGCAGCCGCAGTTGGTCGGGGCTTGAAAATTACCGCAAACTGGTCGCCGATCCGGTCTTCTGGAAGGTCTTTAAGAACACGTTTCTCTATCTGCTGATCGGAACGCCGGTCAGCCTCGTTCTGGCCTTTGTGATCGCCTACCACCTCGACAAGCTGCGCTTTGCCCATGGGTTTCTGCGGATGCTGTACTTTCTGCCCTTCATGACCAGCGCCGTGGCGATGGCCTGGGTCTGGCGGTGGTTCTATCAGGGCGTGCCGATTGGCCTATTCAATAACATGCTCGCCTCGATGGGGATCGCGCAGGTGGAGTTTCTGAACTCGACCACCAATGCGCTGCCCGCCGTGCTGGCGCCTGCCGTCTGGGCGGGGCTTGGCTTTCAGATCATCATCTTCATGGCAGGTCTGAGGGCGATCCCGACCTCGTATTACGAGGCGGCCAAGATCGACGGGGTCGGCTGGTGGACGGTGCTGACCCAGATCACCATCCCGCTGCTGAGGCCGACAATCGTCTTCATCGTCGTCTTTTCCTCCATCGGGTTCCTGCGGATCTTCGATCACGTCTTCAACATGACGACCAACAATCCGGGCGGGCCGCTTAATGCGACCAAGCCGCTGGTTCTGATGATCTACGAGACGGCGTTCACCAATTACGACATGGGCTATGCGGCGGCGCAGACGGTGGTGCTCTTCGTGATCCTGCTGATCGTCAGTCTGATCCAGCTGCGCTTGTTGAGGAGCAATTGAGGTGACGGCCACGGACACCATCCGCGCCTCGAGCGGCACCCTGCTGGAGGCCCGGGCCGCGCGCCGCCCGCGCAATATGGGGCAGGTGATCCGCTGGCTGCTGCTTTTTGCGGGCGGGATCGCGATGGTGATGCCGATCGCCTACATGATCTCGACCTCGCTGAAATGGCCGCATGAGGTCTACAACATCAACCTCATCCCGGACGAGCCGACGCTCGAGAATTACACCTATGTCCTTGAGGACGGGCGGTTCTATGGCTGGTTCATCAACTCGATCATCATCGCGACGCTGACGACCGTCTCGAACCTCTTTTTCGACAGCCTGGTGGGCTACACGCTTTGCAAGTTCCGATTTCCGGGGCGCACGCTGGTCTTCATCGCGATCCTCTCGACATTGATGATCCCAACCGAGATGCTGGTGATCCCGTGGTATCTGATGAGCCAGAGCTTCGGCTGGCTGGACAGCTATTGGGGGATCATGTTCCCGGGGATGATGACGGCCTTCGGCGTCTTCCTGATGAAGCAGTTCTTCGAAAGCGTGCCGGACGATTTCCTGGAGGCGGCGCGGATCGACGGTCTCAACGAGTTCCAGATCTGGTGGAGCGTGGCGATGCCGCTCGTGCGGCCCGCGCTCGCGGCGCTTGCGATCTTTGTGTTTCTCGGCAACTGGACCGCGTTCCTGTGGCCGCTGATCGTGACCAATTCGGTCGAGATGTACACGTTGCCCGTGGGCCTGTCCGGGTTCGGGGATGAGGCCGATGTGGCCTGGGAGCTGATCATGACGGGGGCGGCGATTTCGACCATCCCGACGCTGATCGTTTTTCTGATTTTCCAACGCTTCATCATTCGGGGCGTTGTCATGGCAGGACTTAAAGGATGACAGAGACACCGGACCGCCCGTCGGCGGATGACTATCAACGCGATCTGGCCGAGTTTCAGGAGACGGTGTCTCCGCTCGGGCAGGCCTCCCCGCTGGTGCGGACGGACCGGCTGGATCATGTCCATCTTTACGTCACCGACAGGGCGGCGGCATTGCGATGGTACAAGCGGGTGCTGGGGCTGGCCGTCTACGGCGCGGGCCATGACGACGTGGCCGAGGATCATCCGGTCTTTCTGGCGCCGGGAACGGGTGGGGCCCATTGCCTGTCGCTGTTCGTCGGGCCGCGCCCCGATGGCGGGGACAGGACGGTCGCCTTCCATGCCAGCGGCCGGGCCTTCGTGCAGTTCGCAAAGGCGCTGCCCTCTGCGCTTTTGAAGGGGCGGGACGGCACGGCGTTGACCGCCGGGCGGCACCACGATTACGGCGCGGCGCTGACGTTCAACTTCCTTGATCCGGCGGGCAACCAGCTTGAGCTGGTGACCTATGACGTGGACGAGGCGCGCGCGGGTCTCGAGGCGCTGGCGTGACAGACAGCTCGGTCTTTCCGCATCCGGTCTACCGAGACACGGTGCTGGCGCCGCTCTTCGAGGCGGTCAAGCGGCATCATGCCGCTGATATGGCGCGGATCAACCGCGCGCATCTGGTGATGCTGGCCGAGACGGGGATCCTTGAGCGGCCCGACGCGGCGGCTTTGGGCAAGGCTCTGGCGGGGATCGAGGACGAGGTGGATATCGAGGCGCTCACCTATACGGGCGAGCATGAGGATTACTTCTTTGTCGTCGAAGCTGAGTTGACCCGGCGGCTCGGCGATCTGGGCGGCGCGCTGCATACGGCGCGGTCGCGCAACGACATGGATCACACGCTCTTCAAGATGGCGCTACGCCGCCGGGCGGAGGCGTTGCAGGGGCAGCTTCTGGCGCTGACCCAGGCGCTGACCGCCAAAGCCGAGGCGGAGGCCGAGACGCTGATCGTGGCCTACACCCATGGCCAGCCTGCACAGCCCTCGACCTTCGGGCATTATCTAGGCGCTGTGATTGAGGTGGCGCTCAGGGATGCGGCGCGGCTGGATGCCGCCATCCAAGCGCTGGATCACTGCCCGATGGGGGCCGCCGCGATCACCACGTCAGGCTTTCCCATCGACCGCGCCCGGATGGCCGATCTGCTTGGGTTCGAGGCGCCGCTTTTGAACTCCTATGGCTGCATCGCGTCGGTCGATTACGTCACCGGACTCTATTCCGCGATCAAGCTGATCTTCGTGCATCTGGGCCGCGTCGTGCAGGACATGGCGTTCTGGTCGGCTTTCGAGGTCGGGCAGCTTCATGTGCCGCGCAGCCTTGTGCAGATCAGCTCGATCATGCCGCAAAAGCGCAACCCGGTCCCGATCGAGCATATGCGCCATCTGGCCAGCGTCACGGCGGGGCGCTGCGATGCGATTGTGGACGCGATGCGCAATACGCCCTTCACCGACATGAACGACAGCGAAGGCGAGGTGCAGCAGGCGGGCTATGCGGCCTTCGACAGCGGCGGGCGCATGCTGGATCTGCTGGCGGCCTTCCTGCCCGCCTGCTCTATCGATGCGGCTAAGGTGCGGCGCAACAGCGATGCGGCCTGCATCACGATCACCGAACTGGCCGATACGCTGGTCCGGCAGGACGGGCTGAGCTTTCGGCAGGCGCACGACATCGCGGCCCGCACGGCGCAGGCGGTGATCGAGGCGGGCGTGCCCTTGTCGGAGGGGGCTGAGGCGTTTGCCACGGCTTTTGCAGAGGTGACGGGCCGGGCATCGGCGCTGGACGAGGCGGCATTCCGCGAGGCGGTCGCGCCCGAGACCTTCGTAGCCCTCCGGGACCGGACGGGCGGGCCTGCACCTGCGGCCCTGGCCGAGGCGCTGGGCATCTACCGCGCCGAGCAGGCGACGCTGGCCCAAGCGCAGGAGGCGCGGCTGGCGCGCCAGTCCGAGGCGGCGGATCGGCTGGATGCGGCCTTTGACGCGGTAAAGGAAGGGTAAGGGTATGGCGGGTTTGGCCCTGCGCGATTTGCGCAAATCCTATGGCGCGACAGAGGTGCTCCACGGGATCGATCTTGAGATCGCCGATGGCGAGTTTGTCGTGCTTGTCGGCCCGTCGGGCTGCGGGAAGTCCACGACATTGCGGATGATCGCGGGCCTCGAAGAGGTGACATCGGGCGTGATCGAAATCGGAGGCCGCGAGGTCAACAACCTCGAGCCGAAAGAGCGCGATATAGCGATGGTGTTCCAGAACTACGCGATTTACCCGCATATGAGCGTGAAGAAGAACATCGCCTTCGGGCTGCGGTCGTCCAAAATGCCGCGCGCGGATAAAGAGGCGCGGATCGCCGATGTGGCGGCGCTTCTCGGGATGACGGACCTGCTCGAACGCAAGCCGAGCCAGCTGTCAGGCGGGCAGCGGCAGCGGGTCGCCATCGGCCGGGCGATGGTGCGCGATCCGGCGGTGTTCCTCTTTGACGAGCCGCTCAGCAACCTCGACGCGCAGCTGCGCACGCAGATGCGGCTGGAGATCAAGAAGCTGCACCAGCGGGTCGGCACGACCATCGTCTTCGTCACCCACGATCAGGTCGAAGCGATGACGCTCGCCGACCGGATCGTCATCATGAAGGACGGCCATATTCAGCAGGTCGGCACGCCGGACGAGGTCTATCGCGCACCTGCGAACATGTTCGTGGCGCGCTTTATCGGGGCGCCGTCGATGAACATCCTGCCCGCAACGCTCGAGGCGGGCGGCGATGTGGTTCTGGCCTCGGGCGGGCGCGTGCCCATGGGTCTGCCCGGCACGGGTGGGCCGGTGATGTTGGGCGTGCGGCCCGACGATCTGCATCCGCAGGAGGGCGGGATCATCGAGGGGACCGTCACGGTGCGCGAGCCGCTGGGGCCGGAGACGCTGATCTACGCCGAGACGACTGCCGGAGAGATCGTGGCTAAGGCCGATGGCCGCCATCCGCCCGAGGTCGGCAGCACTGTCCGGCTGGGTGCTCAGGCCGAGGATCTGCACTTGTTCGATGCGGGCAGCGGAGTGAGCCTGCGATGAGTGCGGGCGGGGTTCTTTGTGCCGGACGGCTGTATTGCGATCTGGTCTTCACCGGGCTGGACAGGCTCCCGACGCTTGGGACCGAGACCTTTGCCGACGGGCTGGGTCTTTATGCAGGCGGCGGTGCTTTCATCACGGCGGCTTATCTGGCGGCGTTGGGCCGTCCGGCATCGCTTGCCGCGACCTTGCCTGCCGATCCGTTCCGGGCGCTGGTGCAGGCGGATCTGGCGCGGTTCGGGGTCGGGGCGGATCTGTGCCGGGCAGCGCCCGAGGGGAGCGATCCCCAGATTACCGTGGCGATGACGACGGCACAGGACCGGGCCTTTCTGACGCGCGCCTCCGGGCCCGCCTTGCCGCGCCTTGGGCCAGACCAGATGGCGGCTCCCGGTCTGCGGCATCTGCATATCGGAGAGCTGCGGACGCTGGCCGACAACCCCTGGCTTCTGGAGGTCGCTCGGAAGGCGGGCCTGAGCGTATCGCTCGATTGCGGTTGGGAGGACGATCTGCCGGACAAGGCAGGGGCGCTGATCGCGGGTGTGGATCTGTTCCTGCCGAACGACGCGGAAGCGCAGCGGTTCCTCGATCAGGGAATTGCGCTGGGCGGCCCGATGCTGACCGTGATCAAGCGCGGCGCGGCGGGGGCTGTTGCCCTCAAAGGGACGGATCAATGGGAGGCGGCGGGGCATCCGGCGCGAACGGTCGACACGACCGGGGCGGGGGATGCGTTCAATGGCGGGTTTCTGGACCGTTGGCTTGCGGGCGCGCCAGTTCCCGACTGTCTGGAGGCGGGCAACCGCTGCGGCGCGGCGGCCGTCGCGGCCGTGGGTGGCACGGGCGGGATCTCAGGTTTGCGCGATGCGCGGCCTGTGCCGGTGGCAAGCGGCGTCTAGTCCGCGCCGAGCCCGGTTCGCGCGGTCAGCCAGGCAAGGATCACGTAGCGGCCTGTCTTGGCGATCGCGACGAGGCTCAGAAACAGCCAGAACCGTGTGCGCATGATGCCTGCGACGACGGTGATCGCGTCGCCGAACGGTGCCCAGGACAGCAGAAGCGACCACACGCCGTATTTCGCGTACCAGCGTTGGGCGCGGTCCAGCTGCGCCTCGGAGGCGGGAAACCAGCGGCGGTGCCGAAAGCGCTCGATCCCCATGCCCATGGCATAGTTGACGCAGGATCCCAGCGTATTGCCGATAGAGGCGACGATAAGAAGGGCAGTCAGCGACACGTCACCGCGCAGCTGAAGCGCGACAAAGACGATCTCGGACTGGAAGGGGAGGATCGTCGCCGCCCCGAAGGCGGCGACGAATAGCGTCAGCAGGGAGGCCGTATCGGTCATCGAGGCCTAAGCCGCGCCATCCCGAACCGGTTCCCCGTCGGGGCCTTATTCGGCCACGGTCTCTTCTTCGGTTTCGCTCTCTGACTTTTGCGGCGCGTTGAACTCCCGCGGCTCGCGCGGGGGGCGTCCGACGACATCCCGCAGTTCGTCCAGCTCGATGAAGTTGTCGGCTTGCCGGCGCAGATCATCGGCGATCATCGGCGGCTGCGACCGGATGGTCGAGACGACCGACACCCGCACGCCTTTGCGTTGCAGCGCCTGGATCAGGGGGCGGAAATCGCCATCGCCCGAAAACAGAACGATGTGATCGACATGGGGGGCCAGTTCCATGGCATCGACCGTCAGCTCGATATCCATGTTGCCTTTGACCTTCCGGCGACCCTGGCTGTCGGTATATTCCTTGGCCGGTTTGGTCACCATCGTGAAGCCGTTGTAGTGGAGCCAATCCACCAGCGGGCGAATGGGAGAGTATTCGTCGTTTTCGAGAAGGGCGGTGTAGTAAAACGCCCTAAGGAGCTTTCCCCGGCGCATAAACTCCTGCCGGAGCAACTTGTAATCGATGTCGAAGCCTAATGCCTTGGCTGCTGCATATAGATTCGATCCATCGATGAAGAGCGCTAATCGCTCATCACGATAAAACATCTTAAATATCCTTTCGGGGCCACACAAACGGTGAGTGGTAGGGAAGTGCATGACCCAGATTCATGTTTTGGAGGAATAGAATTTATGACGCAAGCCCGTGGTTCTGTGACACGGAGGCAGTCGGCTCTAATCTGCTTGGGCGCGAATCTGCCTTTTGGCCATCAACCGCCGCTTTTGACCCTCGAAGCGTCGCTTTTGCAGCTTTCTGACGAGGTCGGCGAGATCTCACATCAAAGTGACTTCTTTAAAACGCCATGCTTTCCTCCAGGTCAAGGGCCGGACTTTATCAACGCTGCCGTGTCTGTTGAGACTGCTTTGCAGCCAAAAGCGGTGCTGGACGCCCTGCACCGGATCGAGTCGCAATTTGGCCGAAGACGGGAGGCGCGGTGGTCGGCGCGAACGCTTGATCTGGATCTGATCGCGATGGGGGATCTGGTCTGCCCGGATGCCGAAACCCAGACCCGCTGGCGGCAGCTTCCCGAGGAGGCGCGCGCCCGTCAGGCGCCCGAGACGCTGATCCTGCCGCATCCGCGCATGGCTGAGCGGGCCTTTGTCCTCGAGCCGCTGGCGGAGGTGGCGCCGGACTGGCGGCATCCCCTGACCGGCCTGACCGTTCGGCAGATGCTGGAGGCTCTTCCTGAGGAGGACCGGGCAGGCGTCCAGCGGCTGGAAGAGGCGGCTGATTGAGGGCGCCCGGGGTTGCCGGTCGCGTCTTGTCAATCCCTTTTAGAGGCTTTATGCCCCCAGCTTCCGCATTCGCCTTCATCCGGAGAGTTCCATGGCCCGCGTCACCGTCGAAGATTGCGTCGATAAAGTTCCGAACCGGTTCGAGCTTGTCATGCTCGCAGCGCATCGAGCCCGCGAGCTGTCGACGGGTTCTCCCCTGACGGTCGAGCGGGACAACGACAAGAACCCCGTCGTCGCCCTGCGCGAGATTGCCGACGAAACGCAGCAGGCGGACGATCTGCGCGAGCGGATGATCGAGGCGAACCAGACCCAGATCGAGGTCGACGAGCCTGAAGAGGACGCGATGGCGCTGCTCATGGGTCAGGAGACCGATAAGCCACAAGCTGATGATATGGATGAGGAAAAGCTCCTGCGCGCGCTGATGGAAGCGCAAGGGCAGGGTTGACCCCGGGCGGGACAAGATGATCGATATCGACGATCTGATCGTCCTGGTCCGCAACTATAATCCGCATACGAACGAAGATCTGCTGCGGCGCGCCTTCACCTATGGCGAGGCCGCGCATGAAGGGCAGTTCCGCCATTCCGGTGAGCCCTATTTCACCCATCCCGTCGCTGTCGCCGCCATTTTGACCGAACAGCAGATGGATGATGCCTCGATCGTCACCGCGCTGCTGCACGACACGATCGAGGATACCCGCGCCTCCTACAAGGATGTGGAGACGCGATTCGGCACCGAGATCGCGGAGCTGGTGGACGGGGTCACCAAGCTGACCAACCTGCAGCTTTCGTCGGCCGAGACCAAGCAGGCCGAGAATTTCCGCAAGCTTTTCATGGCGACCTCCAAGGATCTGCGGGTCACGCTGGTCAAGCTGGCCGACCGGCTGCACAACATGCGCACGATCAAGGCGATGCGGCCCGACAAGCAGGTCCAGAAGTCGCGCGAGACGATGGAGATCTATGCGCCTCTGGCCGGCCGGATGGGGATGCAATGGATGCGCGAGGAGCTGGAGGATCTGGCCTTCCGCGTGCTCAACCCCGATGCGCGCTCCTCGATCATCCGGCGGTTCCTCACGCTCCAGCGCGAAGCGGGCGATGTCGTCACCCAGATCAATCAGGATATCCGCGTTCTGCTGATGGCTGAACGGATCGAGGCGGATGTCTTCGGTCGCGCTAAGAAGCCCTATTCGATCTGGCGCAAGATGCAGGAGAAGGATCAGGGCTTCTCCCGGCTGAGCGACATCTACGGCTTTCGGATCATCTGCGACAGCGAGGCGGACTGCTACCGGATCCTGGGTGCGATCCACCAGCGCTGGCGCGCGGTGCCCGGGCGGTTCAAGGACTATATCAGCCAGCCGAAATCGAACGGCTACCGGTCGATCCACACCACAGTGTCGGGGCGCGACGGCAAACGGGTCGAGGTGCAGATCCGCACCCGCCAGATGCATGAGGTGGCCGAGGCAGGCGTGGCCGCGCACTGGTCCTATCGGGATGGCGAGCGGGTGGAGAACCCCTTTGCCGTCGATCCTGCGAAGTGGATCAACGCACTGACCGAACGGCTTGATGCCGAAGGCGACCACGACGAGTTTCTCGAGGCGGTCAAGCTGGAGATGTATCAGGATCAGGTCTTCTGCTTCACGCCCAAGGGCGATGTGATCAAGCTGCCGCGCGGGGCGACGCCCATCGATTTCGCCTATGCGATCCACACCCGGATCGGATCGGCCTGCGTCGGGGCCAAGGTTGACAATATCCGCGTTCCGCTCTGGACACGGCTCAAGAACGGGCAATCGGTTGAGATCATCACAGCCGAAGGACAAAGCCCGCAGGTGACTTGGGTCGATATCGCGGTGACCGGCAAGGCCAAGTCGGCCATCCGCAAGGCCCTGCGCGAGGAAGATCGCGAGCGCTTTGTCCGGCTAGGCCGGGAGCTGGCGCGGGTGGCCTTCGAACATGTGGGCAAGCGGGCGACGGACAAGGCGCTCCGGACCGCGGCCAAGACGCTGGGCATGCCCTCGATGCCGGAGATGCTGGCGCATCTGGGCTCTGCCGAGATCACCGCGCGCGAGGTTGTGGCCGCGATCTATCCCGATCTGGCCGAGCAGGAGGGCGAAGAGATCGACGGCGCCCGCGCGGTGATCGGCCTGACCTCGGAGCAGAGCTTCGGCCGGGCGGGATGCTGCCAGCCCGTGCCCGGCGAGAGGATCGTCGGCATCACCTTTCGCGGCGAAGGCGTCGTCGTTCATGCCATCGATTGCGATGCGCTCGCGACCTATGAACACCAGCCCGAGCGCTGGCTGGACCTCAGATGGCATGAAGGGCGGCATCCGGCGGACAATACGGTCACGCTCGATATCACGATTTCCAACGCGGCGGGTGTGCTGGGACGAATCTGCACATTGATCGCGGAGCAATCTGCAAATATCTCCGATCTTAGTTTTCTGGATAGGAAACCGGATTATTACCGGATTCTCGTGGACGTGGATTTGCGCGATGCAGAGCATCTGCACACGGTCATGACCGCGCTCGAGGCCGATAGCGACGTGGCAAACCTTGCCCGGCACCGCGATCCCCGCCGGGTCAGCCCCGCAGAGGCGATCGCCTCGGGGCCGAACGGTGCGGCGCGTCGCCGCGACGCCGAACTGGTGTCGCAGAATTGACATATCGCGGCGCGATGACGACGTGCGAATGGAACAAGGGTGCGCCGCCGCAAGGCAAGGGCCGTCAAAGAGGATACGGGAAGTGGTTTTCAAGCGCCGCGACAGAAGAGGCATTCTGCGCATCGTGCTTGACGCGCTCTGGCCCAAGGGCGGCTGGGCCCGGGCATTTGAATACGTAAAGCACCGTCTGCGCCGCCTCCCCGACACGCCCGAGAAGATCTCGCGCGGGATCTGGGCGGGGATCTTTACCACCTTCACGCCGTTCTACGGTCTGCATTTCGTCATCGCGGCCATCATGGCCAAGATCATGCGCGGCAATATCCTCGCCGCGCTGCTGGCGACGTTCTTCGGCAATCCGCTGACCTATGTGCCAATCGGGGTCGTGGCGCTGAATTTCGGGAACTGGCTGCTGGGCAACCGCCCCGATCCCGAGGCGCATGTTTCGCTGGCGCGCAAGTTCTCCGATGCGGGCTCGGATCTGTGGGCGAACTTTCTGGCGATTTTCACCCATGCCGATACCAACTGGGCGCGGCTCGGGCGGTTTTACGACGAGGTCTTTTTCCCCTATCTGATCGGGGGCATCCTGCCGGGCATGCTGGTTGCCACCGCTGTGTCGATGCTGGCGCTGCCGGTGATCCGGGCGCATCAGAACCGGCGGCGCAAGGTGCTTCGGGCGCGGCTCGAGCGGTTGGCGCAGCGGACGCGGGACCAGAAGGCGCAGTAACGGGGAAGGCAAGGATATGGCGGGGCATTTGCGGCTAGGGGTGAATATCGATCACGTGGCGACGGTCCGGAACGCGCGCGGCGGCGCTGTGCCCGACCCAGTGCGCGCGGCCCGTATCGCCGAAGAGGCAGGCGCCGACGGGATCACCGCGCATCTGCGCGAGGACCGGCGCCACATCTCGGACGCCGATATCGAGGCGCTGATGGACGTGCTGACGACGCCGCTCAATTTCGAGATGGCCGCCACCGACGAGATGCAGAAGATCGCCTTGCGCCACGTGCCCCACGCGGTCTGCATCGTGCCTGAAAAGCGCGAGGAGCGGACGACCGAAGGCGGCCTTGAGGTCGCCAAGGACGAGAACCGGCTGGCCCACTATATCGCCCCCCTGCGCGAGGCCGGCTGCCGCGTGTCGATCTTCATCGCCGCCGATCAGCGCCAGATCGAGGCGGCCAACCGGATCGGCGCCGAGGTGATCGAGCTGCATACCGGCGCCTATTGCGACGCCTATGCCGAGGGCCGTCTGGAAGAGCGCGACGCCGAGCTGGCCAAGCTGGCCGACATGGCCGCCTTCGGCCACGAGTTGGGCCTCGAGGTTCATGCAGGCCATGGCCTGACCTACGACACGGTCCAGCCCGTCGCCGCCCTGCCTGAAGTGCGCGAGCTGAACATCGGCCATTTCCTGATCGGAGAGGCGATCTTTCGCGGCCTCACGCCAGCTATCGCAGAGATGCGGAGACTGATGGATGAGGCGCGGGAGGGGTAAGCGGGCTGCTTGCTGTCGCCGCCACGCCGGGATCGACGCGATAAAGATGAGAACGAGGTCGAGTATCAGATGTTTCTGAGGATCACTTCAAAGATTGGCTTAACAGCGGCTTAGAGCCTAGATTGCCGGATGCTGCACTTTGCTGCAATCTTCGCTTCAAGAACATACAGCATTTTCCTCAGTCTTCACCGTAAAGGCATTTTCATGAAACTTGCGATGGTACTTGTTAGCTTACTACTGGCGGTGGCGCCGCCTGTCTCAGCGCAAGACGTACAATGGGCTCTAGTTGACACTGGTGTCTTGTCTGATTTGTCTCACGGCCAAGGCATCGAAATGCGCATACAGCCGGACCCAGTCCCCGATGGTCTGTTCGGTAACGAAAATTTGGATGATCTTCTATTGGCTCTTTGCAATCATTATGCGCCATCCGTTATTCCGTTCGTGCAGCAGCAAGCGGATATTAAGGCTCCAGATTTCATTGCGGTGCGTATTGTTTCTGGAACTGCTGTAGGGCGCTATGTTTTAGAAAGATATGCTATATCTGATGGAAAGTGTGGAGGGGCATTGTAAACTGCCTGGTGATCAAACTGTCCATTCAGAGCAGACATTAGCGCGCGTAACGAATGCCCGCTTTGTCCCGTAAAGACGACGTCCAGTCAGAACACGGCAAGCCCCGCCCACCTGATTTCGTGAATATCAGTGTCCTAAGGTTCCGGGACATCCCGTCGCAGTTTGCTCAATATTTCCTGAGAAAATCTGAACTCTGCTCGCTGCGGGCCGTTGGTTTAACGACGTCACCTAACAGAAAGAGACATGACAATGACCAACGACCATAAGCCGATTGAAAAGCTCTATACCCGCATGATCGACAGCCGCGATGGCTATAACGATGCGCTGGATTCCGTCTCCGACGGATTTCTGCGCACGATCATGACCGAGCTTCGTAACGAACGGGCCGAGTTTGCACAGACGCTTCGCAGCGTCTTTGCCTCCAAGGACATTAATCTAGATGAGGACGGATCGCTTCTTGCCTCTGCGCACCGCATGTTCGTGAACCTGCGCGACACGCTGTCCGAAGGGGACGATGCGGTCCTCGCAGAGATCCGGCGCGGCGAACAATCGCTACGGGATCTTTATGAGGATGCGATGAAGGCGGTCGACACGGATGCCGAGTGGTCCTTTCTGACCCATCAGCGCGACCGGATCGACCAAGGCATCGCGCGCCTCGATCATAAACGCGCCGCCTAAAACTACGTCCTGACGAGTTCCATGGCCGCTCCCCTTGTGGGGGCGGCTTTTTTGCGCTGTTTAGGAGGAAACCTTCGAAAGGCTCTTACGGATGATCCTCGGTATCGGAACGGATCTTGCGAATATCGACCGGATCGCGGGCACGCTCGAGCGGTTCGGGGACCGGTTCCGCAATCGCGTCTTCACGGAAGTTGAGCAAACCAAGGCCGAGCGGCGGGCCGACACGCCCGGAACCTATGCCAAACGCTGGGCCGCCAAGGAAGCCTGCTCCAAGGCGCTGGGCACGGGTCTGCGCATGGGGATCTCATGGAAGGACATGGCCGTCTCGAACCTCAGGACCGGCCAGCCCGTCATGCATGTGACCGGCTGGGCCGCCGAGCGACTGGCCGAGATGACGCCCGATGGCTATAAGGCCATCATCCACGTGACGCTAACCGACGATCACCCTTGGGCGCAGGCCTTCGTCGTGATCGAGGCGCGTCCTCGCGCAGATGTGGGCGGCGTCGCTTGACTTGACGCAGGCGCGCCCGCATGTAGCGCCGAACCCTTCCCGGAGTGCTGAATGTCCGAACCGCAAGGCTTTGTTGCCAGCACCGTCGAGCTTATCAAGACGGTGGTCTACGCCCTTCTGATCGCGGGGATCTTCCGCACCCTCTTCTTCCAGCCGTTCTGGATCCCGTCGGGGTCGATGAAGGACACGCTGCTGATCGGCGATTTCCTTTTCGTCAACAAGATGAGCTACGGCTATTCCTACGCCTCCTGCCCGTCGATCCGGATCGCGCGGCTGGGTATCGATATCGATGCAGAGGATATCTGCGGAATCTTCGATGGCGATAACGGACGGCTCTTCGGCTCCGAACCCGAGCGGGGCGATGTCGTCGTCTTCCGCCATCCGGTCACGGGGCGCGATTTCATCAAGCGGGTCATCGGGCTGCCGGGAGAAACGGTGCAGATGCGAAGCGGTGTGCTGCATATCAACGGTGAGGCCGTCGCGCTTGAGGATGACGGGATCTTCACCGAAACATACGAGCTTCAGGGCCCGCAAGGTCTGACCCCAAGCTGCGCCAACGCGCCGGTCGGGCAAGGCGGCGTCTGCGAAAAGCCGCGCCAGATCGAGACGCTGCCGGGCGGGAGCACCCATGCGGTCCTGAATGTCGGCGACCGCCGCCTCGACAGCACGGGCGTGTTCACCGTGCCCGAGGGGCATTACTTCTTCATCGGCGACAACCGCGACAATTCCACCGACAGCCGCGTGCCGCAGGCCAGCGGCGGAGTAGGGTTCGTGCCGTATGAGAACCTCATCGGGCGCGCCGACCGGGTGATCTTTTCCTCGTCCGGGCGGCGGATGCTGGCCTTTTGGACCTGGCGCGGCGACCGCTTCTTCGAGAGGATCGACTAGGGGCCGGGCCCGTGCGGAAGGCGCTTGTCTCAGGCTTTGACTGGAACGGTACGACGCCGCGTGGCCGCTACCTGCTGGCGCTTCTTGGCTTCACTGTTTTTTCCGTCATCGGCAGCTATGTGCTCGAGCGTCGGGATATCCCCTATTGGGGCGAGGCCGTCGTCATTGTTGTGGCCGCGATCCTGCTGATCCCCCTTGTTGGTCTGACCATCCGGCGGCTGCACGATGCGAAGCTCAGCGGCCTTTGGACGTGGCTGACATTCGTGCCGGGCCTCAACCTTGCGCTGCTGCTCGCGCTACTCCTGATCTCGACGCGGGCGACCTATGGGCGCGTTCCGCCGTCGCGGCTGCGATCGGTGGGCTTCATGCTGACCGCTCTGGGGGCGTTCGTCATCCTGACGCGCCTGATCTGGGAACCCTATGTGATGCCGGCGGGAGGCATGAAACCGACGCTTCTCGTCGGTGATTACGCCGCCGGTCTACGCTTTGCCGAAGATCACGGGCGCGGGGATGTCATCGTCTTTCGCCACCCCGTCACGGACCGGCCTCATGTGGCCCGGATCGTGGCCTTGGGCGGAGAAACGATCCGCCTTGAGGCCGGAACCGTGATCCTGAACGACACCCCCTATCCCGCCGAGCCGGGCGGCACGTTTACCGAGACAATGGCGCGGCAGGGCCGATCCGGATCGTTGCCGCGTTGCTCCAACGGGGCGGTCGGCTTTGGCGCGCCTTGCGAAAAGGCCGCCTATCTCGAACAGCTGCCCGGCACGGCACCCTACCGCATTCTCGACATCGCAGATCAGCGATCGGACAATACCGCTAGCTATACGGTCCCCGAGGGCCATGTCTTCGTCATGGGCGACAACCGCGACAATTCCACCGACAGCCGCACGCCGAGCGTCCTGCGCGGTGTCGGCTTCGTCCCACTGGAGGCGATCGAGGCGCGGTTGAGCGTCGTTCTCTTCTCTTATGCCGGTCAATCGCCCTTGCAGTTCTGGACATGGCGCGCGGGCCGCTACATGCAGGTCATCGGATGAAACTGAGCAGCGATCTTCAGGAGTTCTCGGACCGCATCGGGCACCGCTTCGGCAAGCCGGAGCTGCTCGTGCGCGCGCTGACCCATGCCTCCATGTCCTCGGCCAATCGCGACGACAACGAGCGACTGGAATTTCTCGGCGACCGGGTGCTGGGTCTGGCCATGGCCGAGGCGCTTCTGGCGGACGATCCGAAAGCGCCCGAAGGTCTGCTCGCGCCGCGCTTCAACGCGATGGTGCGCAAGGAAACCTGCGCCGAGGTCGCGCGCGAAATCGATCTGGGCGCAGTGCTCAAGATGGGCCGCTCCGAGATGAAGACCGGTGGGCGCCGCAAGGAGGCGCTGCTGGCCGACGCGATGGAGGCGGTGATCGCGGCGGTCTATCTGGATGCCGGGTTCGACGTAGCGCGCGATCTGGTGCAGCGGCTTTGGGGCGCGCGGGTGCGCGCGGTCGAAGACGACGCGCGGGATTCCAAGACCTCGCTGCAGGAATGGGCGCAGGCACGGGGCGATGCACCGCCCGAATATGTCGAAGTCGGCCGGTCGGGCCCCGACCATGCGCCGGTTTTCACCATCGAAGGCCGTCTTCAATCGGGCGAAACCGAATCCGCCGAGGCCGGATCGAAACGGCAAGCCGAACAGGCGGCGGCCAAGGCGCTTCTCGCCCGCGTGAAAGGATCCTCATGACCCGTGCCGGTTTCGCTGCCCTGATCGGAGAGCCCAATGCAGGCAAGTCGACCCTCCTGAACCGCATGGTCGGCGCGAAAGTGTCGATCGTCACCCACAAGGTGCAGACGACGCGCGCCCGCATCCGGGGCGTCGCCATCGAAGGAGAGAGCCAGATCGTCTTCGTCGACACGCCGGGCCTCTTCCGTCCGCGCCGCAGGCTCGACCGCGCCATGGTCGCCGCCGCCTGGGGCGGGGCCTCCGATGCTGATGTGATCGTCCTTCTGATCGAGGCGCATCGCGGCATCACGCCCGGTGTCGAGGCGATCCTCGAGCAGCTCAAGGACCGGGGTGGCAAGGCTCCGGTGGCGCTTGCAATCAACAAGATCGACCGCGTCCAATCCGAGGTCCTGCTGGGCCTGACGCAAAAGATGAACGACCGCTTCGCCTTCACCGAGACCTTCATGATCTCCGCCGAGAAGGGCCATGGCTGCGATACTCTCAAGGCCTGGATCGCGGGCGTCCTGCCCGAGGGTCCGTGGCTCTATCCCGAGGATCAGATCGCCGACCTGCCGCTGCGCATGATCGCCGCCGAGATGACGCGCGAAAAGCTGACGCTGCGCCTTCATCAGGAGCTGCCCTATCAGCTGACCGTCGAAACCGAGAGCTGGGAAGAGCGCAAGGATGGGTCGGTCAAGATCGACCAGCTCGTCTATGTCATGCGCGATGGCCATAAGGGGATCGTACTCGGCAACAAGGGCGAGACGATCAAGGCCGTCGGCAAGGCCGCGCGCGAAGAGCTGGAAGAGTTCCTCGGCAACCGCGTGCATCTCTTCCTGCAAGTGAAGGTCCGGCCCGGCTGGCTCGAAGAGGCGGAGCGCTACTCCGAAATGGGCCTCGATTTCCGCGACGGAGATGGCTGAGCCGCGCCTGGCCAGCGGGATCTGGGTCGCGGCCTATCTGTCGCGGCTACGCCTCGCCGACATCCCCGCCTTCGTCGTCGCCCGCGGAGACGACACCGCGGGAGCCATCCTGATCAAGCTCAACACCCTCGACGGGCAGGCCCGGGTCTTCCAGCGGTCTTATGATCTGATGAGCGGTGAGCGCGTCTGGGTTATCCTCTCCGAAGGGCCCGAGACGGAGGTCGACGAAGCATTGGCCCGCCAGCGGCAGATGGACCGCGACGTCTGGGTGATCGAGGTCGAGGATCGCGCGGGGCGGCACCTGCTGGACGAAGAGGGCCTGCGGTAGCGGGCCCGTTTTCTCAATCGTCATAGCGATTCGGGCTGGCGGGATCCAGGCCACCGACAAGATCTGCCTTGCCCAGGATGGCCTCGGCCAGAAACTTTGCAAAAACGCGCACACGCTCCATCCGGCGCAAATCCGGATGGGTCAAGAGCCAGCCGGGATGGGTCGCGGTGATCTGCGTGCCCGGAACCCGGACGAGCCCGGGATATTGATCGCCCATCACGCAAGGGATCGATGTCATGCCCAGACCATGGGCGGCGGCCCGGGCGTGCAGATTGAGGTTCGGCATAATCCAGTTGATCCGCGCCTTCGGAAAGCTTGCCTTTCTCGCCCGGTCGAACAGCGGGCCACCGGTGGGCCAACCGATCCATTCGGGATCCACAGCGCGACCCTTTTCCCAATGCGCGGCGATATAGGCAGGCGAGGCATAGACCGCTTCGCCAAACACAGGCAGGCGGCGGCCCACCAAATAGTCGTCGGGCTCTTCAGAGAACCGGATCGCCAGATCGGCGTCCCGCCGGGAGAGGTCGGCATGGTCATAGGTCGATTCCAGATCGATAGTGATCAGCGGGTACTGTGCCTTGAATTCCGCGATCATCGGCAGGATCAGATAATCACAGACCGGCGGCGGCGCCGTCAGCCTGATATCGCCTTGAAGACGCACGTCGCTGCCGATTACGATGCGTTCGAGCTCCATCATCTCGGCTTCGATTTGCTGCGCCCGGGCGAGGATCCGAGCGCCCGACGCATTCGGCACGAACCCGTCAGGAGTGCGGTCGAACAGCTTCGTTCCAAAGCGCGTCTCCATCGCGTCGAGACGTCTTGAGATGGTGGAGTGGCTCACCTTTAGGCGCGCACCCGCCTCGCGCGCGGTCTTTCCCCGCTCGAGCGCGAGGAAGATCTGAAGGTCGTTCCAGTCGTTCTGCATCGTTCTACCTTGGTGCAATTTCAGACCAAAGGTAAGGCAATATTGCCTGTTCCGTCACGAAAATGCGCTCTGTATCGTCCATGAGCAACCTGAAGAAGGAGAGCCCGATGACACAACCCGACGCAACCGAACGCGACTTCCCGATCCACACCGCCGCCTCTGCACCGGAAGGATCGCAGGAGCCGCTTGCCTGGTATCTCGATACATTCGGGATGGTCCCTAACCTTGCTGCCGTGCTGGCAGAAAGCCCGGCCCTTTTGACCTCCTACTGGCAGACGCAGAACAACCTGCTGGCGGATGCCGCCCTCACCCGGCAGGAAATCAATATCGTCCAGACCAGCGTCGCTCATGCCAATGCCTGCCAATACTGCGTGGCGGGCCATACCGCCTTGCGCAAGATGGAGATTTTCGACAATACCGACGAGCAATTGGTCGCCGTGCGGCAGGACAAGCCCTTCGACGATCCTAAACTAGACGCGTTGCGCGACTTTGCGTTGCTCGTTCTACGCAATCAGGGCCGGATGGCATCAAGCCAGCTGCAGGCGTTTCTTGAGGCCGGATATTCTCGCCGGGCCGCGCTTGATGTGGTGGCCTGCATCGCGGCCAAGGTGATGACGAACTACGCCAATCAAATCGCGCTGACCCCCGTGGACGATGCTTTCGCGCCCTTCGCCAGCGATCTTCCCTACCGCGAGGACCGGACGGTCCGGACAGGTACGATTGCTGCCGAATAAGCCCGGCCGAAGCGGGTGCACCATCCGCTTCGGTCCGTCTTTTACACCCCATTCAACTGGAGATCTGTTATGCAACTGTCCCGCCTCGTGACCTACAGCTTCGATCCCAATGTCGGCTCCTATGATCGCGTCTTCCGCATCCTGTCCGGCCTTGCCCTGGCGCTGTTTCCCTTCCTCACCTCCATCGCCGTCCCCCCATGGCTGACCGTCGTTCTGGTCGGCTTTGGTCTGGCCTGGCTGATGACCGGCCTCGTGAGCCGGTGCGGCATGTACTACATGCTTGGCCTGTCCACCCGCAAAGCCGAGTGAAGGCGCCGGGACCCGCCGCACCTCGCTTCGGCGGCTTTCGGGCTTGGCAGTCAAGGTCTTAACCCACCACTTGACGAAACCGCGCAGCTCCTCGCCCTCCGCCGAGGTTCCGTTCGAACGGCAATTCGTCGAGGTGAAAGGCCCACGGATCGCCGATATCGAGGATGGGGAGGGGCCGGTCGTTCTCTTCAGTCACGGCGGCCCGACCTCGTCCTACCTCTGGTGCAATGTGATCCCCTTCGTGTCGGACGATGCCGCGCCCCCTGTCCCGATGCCCGAAAGCCGCCCTCGTCTGGCCGAACGAGATAGATCCCGCACGCATTGTCGCCCGTGATGGAAGAGATTGGGGGCTATCCATCCTCGACATTGCGGATCCGGGGCGCGTGAACATGCGTCCGGACAAGAAACGCGGCCGTCGCCCCGGCAAGCGCGCCGAAGAGATGCGCCTCCCACGACACGCCCGGCTGGCCGGGCAGAACGCCCCAGACCATCGTGCCGTAGAGCAGCCCCACCAGCAGCGCGACCCCCAGCGTCACGGGGGATCGGTCCACGAAGCCTCGCGCGACCAGAAACCCGAACCATCCGAAGACAAGGCCCGACGCCCCGATATGGATGGCGGTGCTCCCGAAGAGCCAGACCAGCGCGCCGCCCATTCCGATGATGATGCCGTTCACCGCAAACAGCGCCCGGGTCGCCGTCGCGGCCAGAAGAGCCCCCATCACCAGAAGAGGCGGCGTATTCGAAAGAAGATGCGTGAAGCTTCCATGCAAAACCGGCATTCCGGCGATCCCGTCAAGGCCCGAGACCCGCCGCGGAATAAGCCCGAATGTCGCATTCAGTCGGTATCCCGTCACCCAGTTCAGCGTCTGCAGACCCCACAGGATCCCGACAAACGCGGCAAGCAGGCCAAGCCGGACAAAGAGAACGCGTGTGTTGCCGGAGCCAAACATGACCGGAACGCTAGCAGCGTCCGCCCCGCATTCAAGGCCGACCTGCACCGGTCTTGAGCGACAGGATCCGCGCGCCAAGACCGGCCATGCGGCCAAGGCGGCAGGACCGCCCCTCCCCTAAGGTTGCCAGCCGGGACCCGGCCCCCTAAACCAAAACCCGCGCCCCTGCTGCAGCGAGCTGAGATCAAGCCGCCCGAGGAGACAGACCCATGACCCATGCGGACGTCATCGAGGCAATCACGGCATCCCTGAAAGACGTCCCCGGCCTGCGCGCCCTCTTTCTCAGCGGCAGCTACGGCACCGGCCTCGCGGACGAATACAGCGATATCGATTTCATTCTGGTGGCCGAGGACGGGGCGACCGACGAGGTCGCGGATCTCTGGCGCCAGGCGGTCAGCAAAACCGGCGACATCGTCCTATGGTGGGACCGGACCACGGTTCCGGTCCTGATCAACGCCATCACCGAGGATTGGACCCGCACCGATGTCCTCATCCTCAAACCCGACCAGATGGGATCGTATGCGCAAAGCAGCCTCAAACCGCTCTTCGATCACGACGGCATCTACGACAGCCTCGCAACGGTCGCCAAACCGCCCCTGCCGAACCCCAAGAGGTTCCGCCATCAAGTCGAGGAATTCATCCGAATTCTCGGGCTCCTGCACCTTGCCGCAGGGCGCGAGGAATACATCAACGGCGTTCTTGGGGTCTTCCACCTTCGCAACAAGCTCGTCGATCTTCTGATCGAGGAGACGAATGCCCCGAACCGGGGCGGCATCCTCCACCTCAACCGGCTGATCACGGACGAACAGAAGGACCTCCTCACCGCCCTGCCGCCGCCGCGCCCCGACCGCGAAGCCATGATCTCGGCCCACCTGGCCTACGCCAAAGCCTACCTGCCCCGCGCACGCGCAAGAGCGGGGCGCATCGGCACGGACTGGCCCGAAGCGTTCGAGGCCGCCACCTGGTCGCGCCTCAAAGAGGCCCTGTCGATCGAACGGCCTTACGATTAGCGATCTCGCCGTCTTGCGTGGTCAGAGCGGTCCGCGAGATAGTCGACGGCCAGGTCATCGGGTAAGATCGCGATATGGAACTGACGCATATCACCTATCAAGGTCCTGCGGTGGACGACGAAGAGATGCTGGACCGCCTGCCGGACAGTCTGAGATCCATCTTAACCTCGGTGAACGGCTTCATTCAGTTTGGCGGCGCGCTCCATATGCGCGGAGCCTGCTTCGGACCTGATTGGCATTCCTTGCGCCGCGCGTGGGACGGACCCGGTGCGCTCCATCATCTCTTTCCATCTGTAAGCCGCGACTGGGTGCCCTTTGCAGAGGATTGTGTCGGCGATCAGTTCCTCCTCGAGGGGGACGTAGTGCTCCGGCTGTCGGCAGAGATCGGCGACATCGAGAGGATGGAATTGTCGCTTCCAGATTTCATGAAAGCAGCCGCTACCGATCCTGTCGAATTTCTGTCGATGCATCCGCTTCTGCAGTATCTAAACCAAGAGACAAAGTTGCCTGAAGGGGCCTTGGTCCACGCCTATCCGCCGTTTTGTTCAAAAGAATCCGCGGACGGAGTATCCCTTAGGGCAGTGCCAGCATGGGAACTCCATGGCTTCCATTCGCAAATGGCGAGAACTCTTTCGGGAGACGCTTAGCGTGTTTTCCTTCGGTGCTACCCCAACATGATAGATTGGCAGGATGAGGGGGTCGTTCTGAGCGTGCGCCGGCATGGCGAGACGAGCGCGATCGTCGAGATCTTCACCGAGGCGCATGGGCGTCATGCGGGGCTGGTACGGGGGGCCACGTCGCGGCGGATCGCTCCGACCTTGCAGCCGGGCGCGCAGGTAGAGGCGAGCTGGAAGGCGCGGCTCGAGGATCACCTCGGCACGTTCACCGTCGAGCCGTTGCGGAGCCGGGCGGCGGCGGCCATGGGGGGCCGGCTTCCTCTTGCGGGGCTGAATGCGGTGACGGCGCTGCTGTCCTTTGCCTTACCGGAGCGAGAGGCGCATTCGCAGCTTTACCGGCGCTCGATCTCGCTTCTCGATCTTCTGGAGCAGACCGAGATTTGGCCACTGGCCTATCTGCGCTGGGAGCAGGCTTTTCTTGCAGAGCTTGGCTTTGCGCTGGATCTGGAAAGCTGTGCCGCCACCGGATCGCGCGAAGATCTGGTCTATATCTCGCCCCGTTCGGGCCGGGCGGTGAGCGGGGCAGGGGCGGGCGCCTATGCCAGCCGCCTCCTGCCGCTCGAACCCGTCCTGAAGGGGCAGGGCGACGCAGGCGGCGCAGAGATCGCCCGGGCGCTGGGCGTGACGGGGCATTTCCTTGAGACCGCGCTGGCACCGTCGCTGGGCGACAAACCGATCCCAGAGGCGCGGGCGCGGCTGGTTCAGGCGATTGCGCGTCAGGGCTGACGGCGGAAGACCAGCTCAAGCCCCGTATCGGTCGAAAGCAGCAACGTATCGCCCGACACTTCCGCTACGGCCGCATCCGACAATGCCTGAACGTAGCGCTGTTCGGCCTCAAGATCCGGGCAGGCGATCTTTGTGATCGCAAGCGGCGTCAGCTCGAACCACGGATAGGGCGCGGTCTGCCGGGCCGTAAAGCGATTGCAGGGCCCTACACCGGTCACGGCGCCGTCCGGGCCAAGAGTGAGAGTGCCGCTGGCCTCCTCCCCGGCGATTTCGGTCAACGCCCATGTTCCGGCGCCGCCATAGGCCGTCACCGTCTCGTCCGGGGTGCAGGCGGCAAGGCCGAGGGCGACCAGCGCGATCAGACCTGCCTTAGCTGGCACGACCGGCCTCGATCACGGCGGTGGCAGTATCGATCACCGCATCGCGGACGGGGCGAAACGTCATCTCCATCTCGGTCTTCGCCCTCTCGTTCGAGACGCTGTCTTTCCGGTCCAGCACCGGGACCAGTTGCCGGACGGTCCTGTCGAAAAGAGCCAGGATTCGGACCACCCAGTTCGGCGCTTGCCGGGTGGTGATCTTCCGGTCCGGGAAGGCCTTGGCAATGATCTCGGCGATTTCGGTGAACCAGAGAAACTCGGAGACAGCCAGATAGCGCTTCCCCGCTGTTTCCGGCCGTTCGAGGGCGCGCAGGTGCATCTCGGCCACATCGCCCACATCGACGGTGGCAAAGCCGAAATGCGGCAGCATCGGATCCTTGGACTGCACGATGCGGTCGATCACCTGAACCGAGGTGTTCCAGTCATCGCCCAGCGGTTTGCCCAGAACAAAGCCGGGATTGATCACCGTCAGCTCGATCTCGGGATTGGCGGTGACGAAGTCCCAGGCCGCCTGCTCGGCCAGCGTCTTGGATTTGTTGTAGGGCGTCGTCACCGGATGCTCGAGATCGGTCCAGTCCCGCTCGTCGAAAGGCCGCCCATCCGGCGCCGCGCCGCTGGTGACCGCAGCGGTCGAGGATGTCATCACCACCCGTTTCACACCAGCCGCGCGCGCCGCTTCCAGGGCGCGCAGGGTCCCGTCGACCGCGGGGCGGATCAGCTCCTCCTCGTCGTCAGGCTGCGACAGCGGAAAGGGAGAGGCGGTGTGCATAAGGATATTGACGCCCATCAGCGCCTCGATCCACCCCTCGTCGCGCGCCAGGTCAAGCGGCACAAAGGACAGGCGTTGCTCGGGTAGATCCTTGTTCAAAAGCTCGGGCCGGATGGCATCCCGCACCTCCTCGGCGCGGGCCGGATCCCGCAGGGTGCCGCGCACGGCGTATCCCGCATTGAGCAGCTTCGCGGCGATATGGCGCGCGATGAAGCCTGTGACGCCGGTCAATAGGACGGTCTGGGACATAGCTTTTCCATGTTAGCGACAATAACTTCGCAGGTAGGGCTGCTTTTTCGGAAGTCGATAAAACCTCTGCTCTGATTTCCAGAGAATACGCGGCCCGTAGAGCTTTACGTATCCTCACGAATAGGCGCCGCTTTGGGATGGTGTCATGGAAGAGGGAAGCCAAGCGCATGAACGGAGGATCTCTATGACAGGTATTACCGCTCCCAGTACGGAGGCTCCACCACCAGCGGGCCCCGAGCTGGATCTTGAACAGTTGATGGCTCTTCTGCGGATGCTCATGGCGGAGATGAACTCCAAAGGCGCCGGTCTGAACGAGCCGCTCGATGCTCTGATGACCGAGGATATGACCGATGCCGTGATCGAGAATGCAGTCGGCGATGCCGATGCCGAGATCGACGTAAACGTTCAGGACACCGCAGAAGGCGATAGTCTTGGCGACGAGCTCACTTATTCCGATCCCGAGGTTGTCGACTTCCTCGAGCGGTATTTTTCATCCGTCGATCAGATGACCACGCTTCTGCAGGGCGATGCCAGACCCGATAGCGCGGGCTGATCTGCCAGCTTATCTTGCCAGCAACCGCCGCGCGATGACCTGCGCCTGAATCTCGGCGGCGCCTTCGAAGATGTTCAGGATCCGCGCATCGCACAGGATCCGGCTGATCTTGTATTCCAGCGCGAACCCGTTGCCCCCATGGATCTGTAGTCCGTTATCGGCAGCCGCCCAGGCCACGCGCGCGCCCAGCAGCTTGGCCATCCCGGCCTCCAGATCGCAACGCCGTCCCTCGTCCTTTTCGCGGGCCGAAAAATAGGTGAGCTGCCGCGCCAGCATGATCTCCACCGCCATCATCGCCAGTTTACCGGCCACACGCGGGAAGGCGGCAAGCGGCTTGCCGAACTGCTTGCGATCCTCGGCATATTGCATCGACACATCGAGCGCCGACTGTGCCACGCCAATCGCCCGCGCCGCCGTCTGGATGCGCGCGCTCTCGAACGTCTCCATCAGCTGCTTGAAACCGCGCCCGGTCTCGCCGCCCAGAAGGTTCGCGCCATCCACATGGAAGCCGTCGAAGCTCAGCTCGTATTCCTTCATCCCGCGATAGCCCAGCACCTCGATCTCGCCGCCCGTCATCCCCTCGGTGGGGAAGGGGGCCTCGTCGGTCCCGGGCTCCTTTTCGGCCAGGAACATCGACAAGCCCTTGTAATCGCTCGTCTCCGGATCGGTGCGCGCCAGCAGCGTCATCATCTGCGTGCGCGCGGCATGGGTGATCCAGGTCTTGTTGCCCGTCACGGTCCAATCCTCGCCGTTCCTCACGGCGCGCGTCCGCAAAGCCCCCAGGTCCGACCCGGTATTCGGCTCGGTAAAGACCGCCGTCGGCAGCGTCTCGGCGCTTGCCAGACGCGGCAGCCACTTTTCCTTCTGCTCCTCGGTGCCACCGCAGAGGATCAGCTCGGCGGCGATCTCGCTCCGCGTACCCAGCGAGCCGACGCCGATATAGCCACGCGAAAGCTCTTCGGAGACGACACACATCGACATTTTCGAGAGGCCAAAGCCGCCGTACTCCTCGGGGATGGTCAGGCCGAAGACGCCCAGCTCGGCCATTTCCTCAATGATCTCCATCGGGATCAACTCGTCCTTGAGATGCCAGTCATGGGCGTAGGGCTCGACCTTCTCGACCGAAAACCGCCGAAACTGCTCTCGGATCATCTCAAGCTCGTCGTCGAGCCCGGATGTGCCGACCGTGATCTCGGCGGCCTGTTCCTGCATCAACTCGTAAAGCCGCATCCGCGCGGCCTGACTGTTCCCGGCCTGCGTCAGCTCCATCACCTCGGGGACCATCATCGCGCGCTGATCATCCTGCGTGAGACCCAGATCTTGCGGACGCAGGATCTCGGTCTGGCTCATCGGCAAGCCGCCATAGATTTGCCAAAGGTACTCGCCGAAGGCGATCTGGTGGATCAGCTGCTCCAACTCGCCAAATGTCCCCTCCGCGGTCAGCCGCTCCGCCCAAAGCTGCATCTGGCGCAGCGCTTCGGTATAGGTCGCGAGCCAGGCTAGGCCATGCGCCGCCGTCTGGTTCTGCTCCAGCAACAGGCCCGAGACCCGGCCTTCGGCGGTGACATCGCCCTTCACCCGGTCCGTCGCCGTGGCAAGCAGGCTTTCGGCAGCGGTCACGCCCGCTTCGGTCAGCCGCAATAAATCCGGCAAACGCGGGTCGAGCGTCAGGGTCAGGTCCTGTCCGTCACGGGGCATGTCACTCTCCTTGTCAGTCTCGCCCGATGTAGAGCCTTCGCAGGTGCAGCGCAACTTTAATTCGCAAGTGCAGTATAGGGCGCACGTAAATGTCGCACCGGATTTTTTCTGTTGCCCCACCACGCTGCAGGATAGACCGGCGAGGATGGATCCGGTTGCCTCCCTTCTTCCCGCCACCATGACGCTCGGCACCCTGCTTCTGGCGGGCCTCGTGACCGGGCTAGGCGGCTTCGTCAAAGGGGCCGTCGGCTTTGCAATGCCCTTGGTGATGATATCCGGAATGGGCATCTTTCTCGACCCCGAACTGGTGGTTGCCGGCATCGTCCTGCCGATCGTGGTCAGCAACGGCCTGCAGATCGCGCGGGGCGGCCTCGGCGCCGCACTTCAGGCGGCGCGGGATTTCCGCGTCTATATCGTACTGGTCTGCACCTTCATCCTGATCTCCGCGCAGTTCCTGACCCGCATCCCGACCGAGGCGATGTTTCTCGTCCTCGGCATCCCTGTCGTCGTCCTCTGCGCGATCCAGCTCTCGGGCATCCGCCTGACGATCCCGCCGGGGCGCAAGGGGATCTTCTCCGTTATCGCTGGCACGATCTCAGGCATCCTCGGTGGGCTCGCCGGGACGTGGGGGCCGCCGACGGTGCTCTATCTGCTGGCGCTCGACACGCCCAAAGCCCGTCAGATGGTGGTGCAAGGCGTCATCTACGGTCTGGGGTCGGTGGCTTTGCTCGTGGGGCACCTACAATCGGGCGTCTTGAACCGCGAGACGGTGCCATTCTCCGCGCTTCTGCTCATCCCGGCCGTGATCGGCATGTGGATCGGCTTTCGCGTACAGGACCGGCTTGATCAGGAGAAGTTCCGCCGCGCGACGCTCTTCGTTCTGCTGATTGCAGGTCTGAACCTGATCCGCCGGGGCCTCGTCGCCTAGGACAGCAGGTTCCCGTCCAGACAGCCCGAAACCATGTCCGGCAGCTGCCGCGGGTTCACCACCTCGAACGACACCCGGTAGAGCGTCCGGTCCCCCTGCGTCGCCTCGAAGGTCCAGGTGCCCAGCACCATCTCTTCGGGGAAATCGAAGCTGTAGGCGTTAATCGACGTGTTCGGCCCGCCCAGTGTCGTCGTATAGGCCTGCGTCGTCGCCCCGCTTTCGCTGAACGGAGGATGGGTCAGCGTGATCGTCACATTATCCAGCACCGTCCCGTCCGGCACTTTCGACACGATGCCAAAGCTCATCACCTCATGGGCCGGCACAAGTTGCCCCTGCCAGCGGATCTGCGGCACGCGTTCGTAAAGGTCGATCTTGCCTGCCACCGTGTCGGGCGCGTCGACCGAGCCTTCGGTGATTTTTGCGCAGAACGTCCCGTGCGAGATCGACAGTTGCGGATCGACGAAGACGCCGGTCTCCGCGAAAGCGGGCGCAGAGAGACAAATGAAGGCGAGAGCGAAGCGGATCATGGATTGAGTGTCCTCGCCTCGGGGGGCGAGGTCAACCGATTGCAGTAAGTCTTAGCCGATGGCTGCCGCTTTGACGTCGTCATCGATGAACGGCACGTATTGCGCGAAATTCTCCGAGAACATGCCGACCAGCTTTTCAGCCGCCGCATCATAGGCCGCCTTGTCCCCCCAGGTGGATCTAGGATCGAGCAGCCCTGCATCGACGCCCGGCACCGTCACCGGCACCTCGAAGCCGAAATTGGGATCCTTGCGGAACGTCGCCTCGTTCAGCGACCCGTCCAAAGCCGCCGTCAGCAGCGCCCGCGTCGCCTTAATCGGCATCCGGCTTCCCGTGCCGTAAGCGCCCCCGGTCCAGCCGGTATTCACCAGCCAGCAGGTCGCGCCATGCTTGGCGATCTTGTCGCGCAAAAGGTTGCCGTAAGCCTCGGGCCGCCGCGGCATGAAGGGCGCACCAAAGCAGGTGGAGAAGGTCGGCTCCGGCTCGGTCACACCGCGCTCCGTGCCCGCGACCTTCGAGGTAAAGCCCGACAGGAAGTGATACATCGCCTGCGCCGGCGTCAGCCGCGCGATCGGAGGCAGCACGCCGAACGCATCGCAGGTCAGCATGATGACGTTCTTGGGATGCCCGCCAAGGCCCGTCGCGGACGCGTTGTCGATATAGTCCAGCGGGTAGGCGCAGCGCATGTTCGCGGTCAGCGAGTCGTCCTCGAAATCAAGCGCCTTGGTCTCAGGATCGAAGACCATATTCTCGATCACCGTCCCGAATTTCGAGCAGGTGCCGTAGATCTCCGGCTCCGCCTCGGCGCTCAGATTGATCGTCTTGGCATAGCAGCCGCCTTCGAAGTTGAACGTCCCCCGATCCGACCAGCCATGCTCGTCGTCGCCGATCAACACCCGCTTGGGATCAGCGCTCAGCGTCGTCTTGCCCGTTCCCGAGAGGCCAAAGAACACGGCGGTATCCACCGGATTGCCCTCGGCATGGTTGGCCGAGCAATGCATCGGCATCACGCCTTTCTCGGGCAGCAGGTAGTTCAGCAGCGTAAAGACCGACTTCTTGTTCTCGCCCGCATATTCGGTCCCCGCGATCAGGATCAGCTTGGCCTCGAAGTTCAGCGCGATCACCGTCTCGGACCGGCAGCCATGTCGTGCGGGATCCGCCTTGAAGGAGGGGCAGTTGATGATCGTGAAATCGGGCGCGAAGCTGTCCAGCTCCGACCGCTCCGGGCGGCGCAGCAGGTGCCGGATGAAAAGCCCGTGCCAGGCCAGCTCGGTCACCACGCGTACATCGAGCCGCAGCGCCGGATCGGCCCCCGCATAAAGGTCCTGCACGTGATAGCGGCCGCCCTTCATATGCTCGAGCATGTCGGCATGCAGCGCCTCGAAGCCGTCCACGCTCATCTCGGCATTGTTGTCCCACCAGATGTGGTCCGCGACCGACGGCGTTCTGACGACATGCTTGTCCTTGGGCGAGCGGCCGGTGAACTTGCCCGTCGTCACAAGGAAGGTGCCGCCATCCCCCAGCGTGCCTTCGCCCGCCGCCAGTGCCGCCGAGATCAGATCGGGCTCGAGCAGGTTATAGGACACCGCAGCCAGCCCCTCGATCCCCTGATCTTCAAGCTTGAACTGCGGGTTGACCCGTCCCTGATCCATACCGGCTCTCCAGAATATCGCGGCCCGACGCCGCACATTGGGGCCATATCATGGCAAATGCAGCGCTGAACAGGCGTCCGGAGAGGCGTTAGCGCAACCAAATCCATGTTATCGCAATCACTTGGGCAAAGGGGGCAGTCCGGCCTTAACTTGGACACAGATTGGCGTCAAAGCAGGCGATATCGGTTCACTGTGTCGCGATATTCGCGTTATTCATTGATTCGCAGCGGAAAACCGCACAGAGAGAAACGACGTCCGTGGACGTTTAAGGCAAGTTGGAAGGACAGGGCTCATGGCCAGGATCGCTCTTGTAGATGACGACCGCAACATTCTGACATCGGTCTCTATCACGCTCGAGGCTGAAGGGTTCGAGGTCGAGACGTACAATGACGGTCAGTCCGCGCTCGACGCCTTCAACAAGCGGATGCCGGACATGGCGGTGCTCGACATCAAGATGCCGCGCATGGATGGGATGGATCTGCTCCAGCGATTGCGGCAGAAAACCTCGATGCCGGTGATCTTCCTGACATCCAAGGAAGACGAGATCGACGAGGTGCTCGGCCTGCGCATGGGCGCCGACGATTATGTGAAAAAACCGTTTTCCCAGCGCCTTCTGGTTGAGCGGATCCGCGCGCTTCTGCGCCGTCAGGATACGCTGGCAGGCGAAGGCCCGGAAGAGACCGAAGAGACCAAGGTCATGGTCCGCGGCGAGCTGACGATGGATCCCCTGCGCCATGCGGTGACGTGGAAAGGCAAGGATGTCTCCCTTACCGTGACCGAGTTCCTGCTGCTTCAGGCCTTGGCCCAGCGGCCCGGTTTCGTCAAAAGCCGCGATCAGCTGATGGATGTGGCCTATGACGATCAGGTCTATGTCGACGACCGCACCATCGACAGCCACATCAAACGCCTGCGCAAGAAGATGCGGACCGCCGATGACGAGTTTTCGGCGATCGAGACTCTCTACGGCATCGGGTATCGTTACAACGAAGAGTAAACCGCCATGGCTGTGGCCGAGGAGATCGAGAAGCAGGAGGCAAGGCCGACCCGGCGTCCTGCCGATATCGAGCTCGACCTCGTTCTCGGCGACGACTATCTCAATCCCGACGGCTCCGACCGGATCCGTTCCAGATCGCGCAAGCGCGGCTTTATCCGGCTGAACCGCTCGCCGCTGGCGCGCAAGATCATCACCTTCAACCTGATCGCCCTGATCCTTCTCGTCGCGGGCGTGCTCTATCTCAATCCCTCCCGCGACAGCCTCGTCTTCCAGCGCGCCAACGATCTGGTGACCGAGGCCGAACTGATTGCCGATGTCTACGAGGCGACGATGCAGCCCGGCGATTTCGTGGGCGATGCCGCAGCACAGATCATGTCAGAGCTCGATTTGCGCGGCGGCAGCGATATCTACGTCTTCAACCGCGCCGGACAGCTCATCGCCTCGACCGAGAACGGTCCGAACAACACCGCCGGGCCTGTCACCGGCCTGCGCGACCGGGCGCAGGGCAACCTGCTCACCGGATTTCTGAACCGCATCTGGGACGGGGTGGAGCGGATCGCAGCCGCCGCCACCGATGCGCCCGATCCGATCGATCCGTTCCAGACGGCCCGAACGCTCCATGACGGGGCGGTCCTCGGCGTCACGCAGGTGACGACGACGCGCAACGCGCAGGGTGACACGGTCTTCACAGTCGTCACGCCGATCTTCCGGGGCGGCATTGCCATGGGAACCGTGGGCGTCACATCGGCTGCCGGTGAGATTGACTCGCTGGTCCGCGCCGAACGCGAACAGGTGCTCCAGATGTTCGTCATCGGCGTCGTCGTCTCTATCGGTCTCAGCCTGACGCTCGCCTCCACCATTGCGAACCCGCTTGCCGATCTGGCCACCGCTGCCGAAATTGGCAGCGAGAAAACTGCGGGCAAGTTCAGTCCCGAACGGGTGCGGATCCCCGACCTGACCGCCCGCCCGGACGAGATCGGGCGATTATCGGCGGCCCTCCGAGGGATGGTGACCGCTCTTTACGAGCGGATCGAGGGGAACGAGCAATTTGCTGCGGATGTCGCCCACGAGATCAAGAACCCGCTCGCCTCCCTGCGCTCTGCCGTCGGCACGCTGCGTCTGGCCAAACGCGGCGACCAGCGCGACCGCCTTCTGGACGTGATCGACCATGACGTGCGCCGCCTCGACCGTCTGGTCAGCGACATCGCCAACGCGTCCCGGCTCGACAGCGAACTGGTCAAGGAAGAGGAAGAGGAGTTCGACCTTCTCGTCATGCTCAAGAACCTCACCGATTTCCTCGGCGAGGATGCCAAGACCAAGGATATTGAATTCATCTCCGATCTTCCGGGCAGCCCGGTCTACATCCAGGGCCTCGAGGCGCGGCTGGCGCAGGTCTTTGTCAACCTGATCAGCAACGCGATCTCCTTTTGCGAAGCGGGCGACGCGATCCGCGTCTGGGTCCGGCGCAGCAACAACCGCGTTCTGGTCGTGGTCGAGGATACCGGCCCCGGCATCCCCGACAGCGCGCTCAAGAAAGTGTTCCAGCGCTTCTATTCGGAACGCCCCGAAAAGCAGTTCGGCAACAATTCCGGCCTCGGCCTCGCCATCTCCAAACAGATCGTGGAGGCCCATGGCGGCGTGATCTGGGCCGAGAACATCCGCCCCACCGATGCCGATGCGGGCTCCGATCCGCTGGGCGCGCGCTTTGTCGTGGGCCTGCCGGTCTAGAATGGAGGGCGCGGTGAGCCACTCGGATCACCCCGCAAACCCCGCCCCGGACATACCCGGCACCCAACCCAAGGTGGAGTGGCAGATCCTTCACGCCACCACAGTCGTCCAAAACGGTCAGGCCGCGCTTCTCTTCGGCCCGTCCGGCAGCGGAAAGTCGGCCCTCGCGCTCGAAATGCTGGCCTTGGGGGCCGGGCTGATCTCGGACGACCAAACCCGCCTCGACCTGCGGGAGGGCGAGGTCATCGCCTCTAAACCGGACACCCTGCCGCCCCTGATCGAGGCGCGCGGCGTGGGCCTTCTCCACGTGCATCTCGCCGCGCCCGCGCCCGTCCGCTTCGCCGTCGATCTGGGCGAGCCGGAACCCGAACGCCTGCCACCCTACCGCTCCCTGAGCATCCTCGGCTGCGACATCGCGCTCCTTCACAAAGCCGCGTCAGGCCCTTTTGCTGCCGCACTTATGCAATATCTATCCGCGGGTCGGAGCACGCCATGACCTCTCACCCGTCCACACCCCTCACCCCGGATCGCGCCGCCGATCGCCGCCTGTCGCTCGTTCTCGTGACCGGCCCCTCCGGCGCGGGCCGGTCCACGGCGATCAACGCGCTCGAGGATCTGGGCTTCGAGGTGATCGACAATCTGCCCCTGTCGCTGTTTCAGCGCCTCCTCGAAGGGCCGCCGCTTGGCCGTCCGCTGGCGCTGGGCCTTGATGTGCGCAATCGCGACTTCAGCACCGAGGGCCTGACCGGCCTGATCGAGCGGCTGCGCTCGGATTCCGCCCTTGCGCTCGAGGTGATGTATATCGACAGCTCGGACGAGGTGCTGCTGCGCCGCTATTCCGAAACCCGCCGCCGCCACCCGATGGCGCCCGCCTCGTCCCCGGGCGACGGGATCCGGATCGAACGCGAGCTTCTGGGCCCGATCCGCGACAGCGCCGACATCCTGATCGATACAAGCCAGATGAGCCCGCACGACCTGCGCGGCGAGATGGGCCGCATCTTCGCCTCCGAAAGCGGGCCAAATCTGGCCGTGTCGATCCAGTCCTTCTCCTACAAGCGCGGCCTGCCGCGCAGCGTCGATCTCGTCTTCGACTGCCGCTTCCTGCGCAACCCCCATTGGGAGGACACGCTGCGCCCCCTCGACGGGCGCGATTCCCGGGTCGGGGACTATGTCTCGGCGGACGCGACCTACGATCCTTTCTTCGACAAGACGCTCGATCTGATCACGACCTTGCTCCCGGCCTACCGGGACGAGGGCAAGGCCCACCTGACCATCGCTTTTGGATGCACCGGCGGGCAACACAGGTCTGTTTTCGTTACGGAAAGAATGGCGTCAGCCCTTGCAGAGGCGGGCTGGCAGGTATCTAGTCGCCACAGGGAGCTGGAACGGCGGGGTTTGGCCGCCTCCAGCGCCAACGGAGCAAGCCAGTGAACGTGCAGGCCAGCGCGCAGACAGAGACACATGTGATCGGGATCGTGATCGTCGCCCATGGCGGGTTGGCGCGGGAATATCTCTCCGCCGTCGAACACGTGGTCGGACGCCAATCGGGAATACGCGCCATCGCCATCGAACCCAATGATGACCGGGCCGAAAAACAGGCCGAGATCTGCCGCGCCGCAGATGACGTCGATACCGGCGGCGGTGTGGTAATCGTCACCGACATGTTCGGCGGATCACCCTCCAACCTGTCCTTGCGCGCCTGTTGCCCGGACAATCGCCGCATCGTCTATGGCGCCAATCTTCCCATGCTTATCAAACTTGCCAAATCCCGCCGGAAAAGCGTGGCGGATGCGGTCGCGGGCGCTTTGGCCGCGGGCCGCAAATATATCGACAGCCAGATCGTCAGCGCGGATGCCCTGAGCGCCGGATGAGCGTCAGACGGCTGAAAATCGTGAACGAGAAGGGTCTGCATGCCCGCGCCTCGGCAAAATTCGTGGAAACCGTCGAAGGATACGATGCCAGCGCTACGGTAAGACGCGACGGCATCGACGCCTCCGGAGACAGCATAATGGGTCTTTTAATGTTGGCAGCTTCGAAAGGAACTTTTATAGACGTCGAAACCGATGGCGTAGATGCGGAAGCTCTGGCTTGCGCGCTCGAAGCTCTGGTGGCCGACAAGTTCGGCGAAGGTATCTAGGGCAGCCGCTTCAGCGGGAGGGCAGGTTAATTGGTGGACGGCTCGCATCACAGATCGCTGATCGGTCCGCCGGGCGTGGCGACGCCTCCGGCGAACTATCAGGCTTATGATCGGCGCAGCCTGACCTATGCCAACACCTTCGACAATCCCGTGAAGGCCGGCGTCATCCGTTCGATGGAGTGGATGACCGGCAAGCTGACGATCCTGCGCCTGATCCGCGAATTCGAACGGCTCGGCGCGCCTCAGGGGCAGGCCTTCTGGAAGGCCGCGCTCGACACGATGGGCGTGACGCTGACCACGCCCCAGGTGCAGTTGGACCGGATCCCCGCCAAGGGACCCGTGATGATCGTGGCAAACCATCCACACGGGCTTGTCGATGGCATGGTCCTGGCCGAGCTGATCGGGCGGGTGCGCACCGACTACAAGGTGCTGACGCGCTCGCTCTTGACCGGAATCGACGAGGTGGCGGCGTCGTACCTGATCCCCGTGCCCTTCCCGCACGAGGAAGACGCGCAGCGCAAAATGATGGAAATGCGCGCCACCGCGATGGCAGAACTCAAGGATGGCGGGGTTGTCGCGCTCTTTCCCTCCGGCGTCGTGGCGTCTTCGGAGACGATGTTCGGCCCCGCAATCGAAGCGGAATGGAACGTCTTTACCGCCAAGATGATCCGCCGCTCGGGCGCGACGGTCGTGCCGATCTACTTTCCGGGATCCAATTCGCGCTGGTATCAGATCGCCAACCGGATCTCGGCGACGCTGCGGCAGGGATTACTTCTCCACGAAATTGTCCACAGCCTGAACCGCGATCAGGGCCCCATCGTCGGCGATCCGGTCGATCCCGCCCAGATCGCAGAGCGCGAGGGCGATCCTCGCGCCTTTATGGCCTGGCTGCGAGAGCACACGCTCGCCCTCAAAGGCTGACCCAACCAAATTGAGCGCCTTGCGGCGCATTCCATATTTTGTCCGCCCCGCAGCCATGTCGCGCCTGCGAGAGTCGATGGATCCTAGCGGGTCGGAACAGGGGGATCCTGTCGGTAGTCATAAAAGCCCCGGCCGGATTTGCGGCCTAGCCATCCGGCCTCCACGTATTTCGTCAAAAGCGGGCAGGGGCGGTACTTGGTATCCGCCAGCCCGTCATGCAGCACGTTCATGATCGCAAGGCAGGTATCGAGCCCGATGAAGTCGGCGAGGGCGAGAGGGCCCATCGGGTGGTTCGCGCCCAGCTTCATCGCCAGATCGATGGATTTGACCGATCCCACCCCTTCGTAAAGCGTATAGATCGCCTCGTTGATCATCGGCATCAGGATCCGGTTGACGATGAAGGCCGGAAAATCCTCCGCCGTCGCCGCCGTCTTGCCCAGCTTTTCGACAACGGCCATGCAAGCGTTGAACGTCTCCTGATCCGTTGCGATGCCGCGGATCAGTTCGACCAGTTGCATCACCGGGACGGGGTTCATGAAGTGGAACCCCATGAACCGTTCGGGCCGGTCCGTCCGGCTCGCCAGCCGCGTGATCGAGATCGAGGAGGTGTTCGAGGTCAGGATCGTCTCGGGTTTCAGATGCGGCAGCAGATCCTCGAAGATCGCCTGCTTGACTGTCTCGCGCTCCGTCGCCGCCTCGATGATCAGATCGGTCCGGCCCAGATCGGTCAGGGTTCGCGTGGTCGAGATCCGGGCGAGCGCTTCGGTCTTCTCGGCTTCGCTGATCTTCTCGCGGCTGACCTGGCGGGTGAGGTTCGCATCAATCAGCTCGCGCGCCTCTTTCAGCGCCTCGTCGCTGATATCGGTCAGCAGCACCTCGTATCCGGCCAGCGCCATGACATGGGCGATCCCGTTGCCCATCTGCCCCGCTCCGACGACGCCGATCTGCTCTATGCCCATTGCGTCATCCTTTCTGACCCACATTCGCGCGGAGCATAGGGGCGGCGGACCGGCCTCTCAAGGGCGGAAACTTCGTAAAAATATCAACAAACTGGCGGTTTAGCGAATTGGAAAGGTCTTGGAGCGACTCTGCGGACCCAACCCCCTTGTCGAGGATCCCGACAATGAAGCACGAACGCGTGGAGACAGGCAGATCTCCCGATTATCAGGACTGCCGCTACGGTCAGTCGCGTCTAGCCTTTCGCGGACCGATGGTGGTTCCCGATGACCGGACGATCACGTTCATCGGGGGCGCCGAGACGTTCGGCCGGTATATGGAGGTCCCTTTTCCCACACTCGTCTCGCGGAAGATGAATCGGCCCGTCGTCAATCTGGGCTTTCCGAATGCCGGTCCCGATCTGCTTGGCAGCGATCCCGACCTGATCGAGATCTGCAATCGCTCCGCCGCCGTGGTCTTTCAGGTCCCCGACGCCCTCAACCTGTCGAACCGGCTCTACCGCGTCCATCGGCGCCGCAACGACCGCTTCATCGGCGCGTCGGGCCAACTGCGCGATCTGTTCGAGGATGTCGATTTCTCTCAATTCACCTTCACCCGCCATATGCTTGGCGCGGTATGGGAGGCGGCTCCAGACCAGTTTGACGTGCTGCGCACCGAAATGCAGACGGCGTGGCGGCATCGGATGCGTGTGCTGCTGTCACGCTTTACCGTCCCGGTCATCCTGCTCTGGCTGTCGGATAAACCCCCGCGTCCGCCCCATTGGGGCGATGAGGGCAATCCGCTGGCGACACGGCCCATCCTGGTGAGCGGCGAGATGCTGAAAGCGGCAGGCGAACATGCGTCGCGGACAATCGTCGTGGTGCCGAACGCTCATGATATCGAAGAAGGACAGACGGATCTGATCCTGCCCCCCGATACGACCGATCTGGCTAGCGGCGCCTTGGGAACGCTGGCGCACGACCAGGCGGCAAGAGCGGTTATCGACACGCTCGGCAAACTTGGGATCGGCAAAAAAATGAGCCTGCCGGAAGGCAGGCTCATCCCAAGAAAAACAGCCGTCTAGGCCAGCTTCTCGGTCAGCTCCGGCACGGCCTCGAACAGGTCGGCGACAAGCCCATAATCGGCAACCTGAAAGATCGGCGCCTCTTCGTCCTTGTTGATGGCGACGATCACCTTGCTGTCCTTCATGCCCGCAAGATGCTGGATCGCTCCAGAGATCCCGACGGCAATATAAAGATCGGGCGCCACCACCTTGCCGGTCTGACCGACTTGCCAGTCATTCGGCGCATAACCCGAATCGACCGCCGCCCGCGATGCCCCGACCGCCGCGTTCAGCGTATCGGCCAGCTTCTCGATCATCGCAAAGCTCTCTTCGGACCCGACACCGCGTCCGCCGGACACAACGACGCCAGCCGAGGTCAGATCGGGCCGGTCGCTTTCGGCAACCTTGTCCTCGACCCAGGAACTTAGCCCTGGATCGGCCGCTGCCGAGACCGTCTCGACCGAAGCCGAGCCGCCATCGCCCGCCGCATCGAAGGTCGAAGTGCGGATCGTGACGACCTTCTTGGCATCCCCGGATTTCACCGTCTGGATCGCGTTGCCCGCATAGATCGGGCGCTCGAACGTATCGCCATCGACGATCCCGCTCACATCCGACAGAACCATCACGTCCAGAAGCGCGGCCACACGGGGCATCACGTTCTTGGCGTCCGTCGTCGCAGGCGCCACGATATGCTCGTAATCGCCCGCCAGCGACACGATCAGCGCCGCCGTCGGTTCGGCCAGCCGGTGCCCAAGCGAGGCATCTTCCGCCACCAGCACCTTGGCCACACCGTCCAGCTTGGCCGCCGCGTCGCCAGCTGCGGCAGCCGACGCGCCCGCGCACAGCACCGTCACATCGCCCAGCTGCTTGGCCGCCGTCAGCGCCTTGGAGGTCGCATCGACGTTCAATTCGCCGTTCGTTACTTCACCGATCAGAAGAACCGCCATCACACAGCCCCCGCTTCCTTGAGTTTCGTCACCAGCTCATCAACCGAGCCGACCATCTCTCCAGCCTTGCGCGCCTCGGGCTCCGTCGTCTTGACGATGCTCAGACGCGGCGCGGTGTCGACGCCGTAATCGCCCGGCGTCTTCTCATCCAAAGGCTTCTTCTTAGCCTTCATGATGTTTGGCAGCGACGCGTAACGCGGCTCGTTCAACCGCAGATCGACCGTGATGATCGCGGGCATCTTGACGTCGATCGTCTGCAAACCGCCATCGACCTCGCGCGTGACTTTGGCGCTGTCGCCGTCGATCTCCACCTCCGAGGCAAAGGTCGCCTGGCTCCAGCCCAAAAGCGCGGCCAGCATTTGGCCCGTCGCGTTCATGTCATTATCGATGGCCTGCTTGCCGCACAGAACCAGCCCAGGCTGCTCTTCGTCGACGATGGCCTTCAGGATCTTGGCGACCGCCAGCGGCTCGATATCCTCGCCCACATCTTCGGTCGCAACCACCAGGATGGCGCGGTCCGCGCCCATCGCCAGCGCCGTGCGCAGCGTCTCCTGGTTCTTCTTGGTGCCGATCGATACCGCGACGATCTCCTCGGCCTTGCCTGCCTCTTTCAGACGGATCGCCTCTTCGACGGCAATCTCGTCGAACGGGTTCATCGACATCTTGACGTTGGCCAGATCGACCCCGGAGCCATCCGCCTTCACACGGACTTTCACGTTGTAGTCGATCACGCGCTTGACGGGCACGAGCACTTTCATCTGGCAAAGCCTCCCTTGATCTTTCTGTCACCCTTTGACCTAGCGCGGGCCAGCCGCCAAAAACAGAGCGAAATGACCGCAAAGACGCGACGTCTTGACGTCCACGTCAACGCTCCACTTTGTAAATGACGTAGCGACAATCTGGTTTGATTGCTTGAATTGGGCGTTAAAGCCATTGAGATGCCATGATTTAGGCCAGTGTTTTGATGCATTTGGCCTGAAAGCCCTTCGTCCCCCGACCAATCGTGAGGACGGCAAAGATCGACGTTAACAGGAGTGTCACCGTCATGAAGAAGATTACCGTTGCAGCCTTGGGAGCGCTCGCGCTTCTGGCAGGCCACCTTCCCAGCGCGGTTCAGGCGGATCTGGTGATCCCGTCCCTGACCTATCGGACGGGCCCCTACGCGCAGAGCGGTATTCCCTTCTCGGACGGGTTTTCCGACTATGTGACGCTTCTGAACGAACGCGACGGCGGCATCGAAGGCGAGCCCATTCGCGTCCTTGAATGCGAATACGGCTACGACACCGAAAAAGGCGTCGAATGCTTCAAGGAAACGCTGGCCGAAGGCGCCCTGATGTATCATCCGATGTCGACCGGTCTGACCTATCAGCTGATCCCGATCGCCCATCAGGAAGGCGTCGTGATCCACACGATGGGCTACGGCCTGACCGCCGCCGCCGATGGCGACACGTTCCCCTATGCGTTCAACTTCCCGGCGCATTACTGGCACGCAGCCTCTGCCCAGATCCGCCACATCAAAGAGGTCGAGGGCGGCTCTCTCGAAGGCCTCAAGATCGCCCATGCCTACCACAATTCGGGCTACGGCAAGGAGCCGATCCCGACCTTCGAAAAGCTGGCCGAGGCCGAGGGCTTCGAGCTTCAGCTCTTCCCCATCGACCATCCCGGTGAGGATCAATCCGCCATCTGGCCCGCCATCGAAGAGGCCGCGCCCGACTACATCCTGCTCTGGGGCTGGGGCATCATGAACCCGACCGCCCTGCGCGGCGCGCGCAGCATCGGCTTCCCGATGGATAAGCTCTTCGGCATCTGGTGGTCCGCCGGCGAATCCGATGTCCGCCAGCTTGGCCCACTCGCCGATGGCTACAAGGTCGTGACCTTCCACGCGGTCGGCACTGATTTCGCGATCTACAACGACATGAACATGCTGGTCTATCAGGGCGGCAAGGCCCGCGGCGAGATGAACAACCTTGGCGAGGTCTACTACAACCGCGGCGTCATGGCCGCGATCTTCACCACCGAGGCGATCCGCAACGCGATGGAGATCCACGGCACCGCCGACATCACTCGCGAGATGGTCCGCGATGGCTATGAGCAGCTGAGCATGGATGCCGCAACCTTCGAGGAGCTCGGGATGGAAGGCTTTATCCCCAACGTCCAGATCTCCTGCGAGAACCATTCCGGCGAGGGCCTCGTCGCGGTCAATCAGTGGAACGGCAAGCGCAGCCGCTGGGAGCAGATCACCGACTATTACGAGCCCGACGCCGCCCTGATCGAACCTCAGGTCGAGCAAGCCGCACAGGCCTTCGCCGAAGCCGCAAACCTGCCGGACGGCAACTGCTAAGCGGCTCCCGGATCCGAAAGCAAAAGGCGGCCTCCTCGGGGGCCGCCTTTTTCGTCAACCGATCATCTCACCCTCAGCGGTTCGCCCCTGGAACCCACAGCACATCTGCGCGGCCGTCGTCATTGGCGATGCGGGAGGCGACGAAGAACCAGTCGCTTAGCCGGTTGAGGTACTTCACAGCGGACTCGTTCACGCTCTCCATCGTGGCCAGCTCCATCGACAACCGCTCGGCCCTCCGCGCCACCGTCCGGCACAAATGCAGATGCGCCGCCAGAGCAGACCCGCCCGGCAGGATAAACGACCGCAGCGGCTCCAGCGCCTCGTTCATGCCGTCGATCTCGCCTTCCAGCCGGTCGACCTGCGCCGGCACCATCCGAAGCGGCGCGTACTCCGCCTCGCCGTCCTTCTCCATATCGGGGCGGCACAGATCCGCGCCCAGATCAAACAAATCGTTCTGGATCATCGCCAGTTGCGCATCCATCTCGCCCTCCGCGTGCAGCCGCGCCATCCCGACGCAGGAATTCACCTCGTCCACCGTGCCATAGGCCGTCACCCGCAGCGAATGCTTGGCGACGCGCGCCCCGTTGCCGAGGGCGGTTTCCCCGGCATCGCCGGTCTTGGTGTAGATCTTGTTGAGAACGACCATCAGTTGCCTCCCGAGCGGCGGATGAAGACGAAGAGCAGGATCAGCACGATCGCCCCGAACTGCGCATAGATCCGGTAGCGCATCAATTTGTTGGCCCGGTGCGCGTTTTCGGTCCCGCCCTTGCCGAACGTGCTGACGCCCAACCCCAGAATAACGGCGACCCCCAGACAGGCAAAAAGGGCGATCAGAAACAGCGGGTCACGAAGCATCGGCAGATCCAGTCCTATTGCGTTCGCCGCGACCTAGCGGGATCCCGCCCCAAGGAAACCCCTAGAGCCGCCCGGCAATCGCATCCAGCGCACGGGTCGGCAGCATACGCCGAAACGCCGACATCAGGTAGGTGGGCGTCGTCACGAAGTAGCGCGGGCGCGGTTTGTCTGCCTCCAGAGCATGGATCAGCTTGGCCGTCACCGCGCTCGGCGGCAGCTCGAACCGGTCGGGTGTGCCGTCACTGTTATAAAGCCGTTTCTTCAGAACGCTCTCGTATTGCTCGGTCCGGGCTGATCCCTCCACATCGATCCACTTCTCGAAATGCGGGATCGAGTTCTCGCGGATCTTCGTTGTCACCGGCCCCGGCTCAATCAGGATTACATGGATCGGCGTATCGCGCATCTCAAGCCGCAGCGTATCGGTCAGCCCCTCCATCGCGAACTTGGTCGAGTTATAGGCCCCCCGCCAGCGCAGCGCCGCAAAGCCCAAAACGGATGAGCAATTCACGACCCGCCCGAAGCCTTGGCTGCGCATCACCGGGATGACCCGCCGGGTCAGATCGTGCGGCCCGAACAGGTTCGTTTCGAAGATCGCGCGCAGCGCCTCACGCGGCAGATCCTCGGTCGCGCCCGGAATACCGTAAGCGCCGTTGTTGAAAACCGCGTCCAGCCGCCCGCCCGTCGCCTCCAGCACCTCGGCCAGACCGCCCTCGATAGTGGCGGGATCGGCGTAATCGATCCGCGGGCTCTCGAACCCCTCTTCGATCAGGCGATCGCAATCGGCTTGCTGGCGGCAGGACGCAAAAACGCGCCAGCCCCGTTCCCGAAGCCCGCGCGCACCGTCCAGTCCGATCCCGGACGAACATCCTGTAATAAGAACCGATTTGTCTGCCATATCCGCCTCTGCCCTGTCGCGATCCTGATGCCGCGACGGGCCAGACTTGGCAATGCTGCTTTAGCCGCCCGCGGTCAGCAGACGCTCCGCCATCCAACCGGTTTCGGTCTGACCGACGATCCGGATCTCGAGCCATCCCTGACCGTTATTCCCGATCACCTCGGTTTCCGCGCCCCGGCTCAGGGTCGTGACGACGCCAAAGCTGGTGCTCGGCCCTTCGCGCACATTCACGCGCGATCCGGCGACATAGCGAAGATCGGCGGGCGGCGCCGCGACCTCCTCGACCTGCGACAGCTCGCCCTGAAGAACATCAGCCTCGCCTATCTGCATAGAAGCGTTCTGGATCACCGCTTCCCCGGTTTGCACGGCTTGCGTAATCACAGCCTCGCCATCGGGGGCCTGCAACTGATCGGCGCCCGACAGGGCAGCCAATTCAATGACTTCTTCTTCAGGAACAACGCGCACATCGGCCTCTGCCGATGCGACGATCTCTGACATGGGCCGGAAATCAGACCCTCCACTCAACTCGTAATATACCAGGCCAAGGATAAAAAATGTGAAGACGATAAAGCGTCCCATGGGTCGTACTCCTTCAAAACGCTGGCAGCGTATTGCCTCGTTAATGATTCCCGCGAACAGAAAGTTTCACGAAACTTGAGGCAAGTCGGGTTTACCCCCAGATTCCCCGTGTCTACTAAGGATCCATGACCGATATCGCGGATCCCGGCGCTCCTCAGGAGGTGGACGAACCGCTCGCCCAGGCCATCGGCGAGCGTTATCTGACCTATGCGCTCTCCACGATCATGCACCGCGCGCTGCCCGATGCGCGCGACGGACTCAAGCCGGTCCACCGCCGGATCCTCTACGCGATGAGCCGCCTGCGCCTGACATCCTCGGGCGGTTTTCTGAAATCCGCCAAGATCAGCGGCGACACGATGGGCGACTTCCACCCCCATGGGGACGCCGCGATCTACGACGCGATGGCCCGCCTCGCGCAGGATTTCAACGTCCGCTATCCGCTCGTGGACGGGCAGGGAAACTTCGGCAATATCGACGGCGATAACCCCGCCGCCTCCCGCTATACCGAAGCGCGCATGACCGAAGCCGCCGAGGCACTGCTCGAAGGTCTCAGCGAGAATGCCGTTGATTTCCGCGAGAATTACGACGGCCGCCTTGACGAACCCGTTGTGCTGCCCGCGACCTTGCCCAATCTGCTGGCCAACGGATCCTCCGGGATCGCTGTCGGCATGGCCACGAACATCCCGCCGCACAACATCGCCGAGCTCTGCGATGCCTGCCTGCATCTCATCAAGACGCCCGATGCCCGGGACGAGACGCTGCTGAACTACATCCCCGGCCCCGATTTCCCGACCGGCGGCACCATCGTTGAGCCGCGCGAGAGCATCGCGCAGGCCTACGCCACCGGGCGCGGCGCCTTCCGGTTGCGCGCCAACTGGCATGTCGAACAGCTTGATCGCGGCCAATGGCAGATCGTCGTCACCGAGATCCCCTATCAGGTCCAGAAGTCCCGCCTGATCGAAAAGATCGCAGAGCTGATCCAGACCAAGAAGATCCCGATCCTCGCCGATATCCGCGACGAAAGCGCCGACGACATCCGCATGGTGCTCGAGCCGCGTTCCCGCAATGTCGAGCCTGAGATGCTGATGGGTCTGCTGTTCCGGCAGTCCGACCTTGAAACGCGCTTCTCGCTCAACATGAACGTGCTGATCGACGGCGTCACACCCAAGGTCTGCTCCCTTAAGGAGGTGTTGCGCGCCTTCCTCGATCACCGCCGCGACGTCCTGCAACGCCGCTCGCAGCACCGGCTCGAGAAGATCGACCACCGCCTCGAGGTGCTCGAAGGCTTCATCACCGCCTTCCTCAACCTCGACCGCGTCATCGACATCATTCGCTACGACGACGACCCCAAGCAGGCGCTTCAGGCCGAGGACTGGACGCAGGATCACCCCCGCGCCGCCTCCGAGGCCGACTACCGCGCGCCCATCGGGTCCGCCGCCCAGCTCTCCGAGGTGCAGGCCGACGCCATCCTCAACATGCGCCTGCGCTCCCTGCGCCGCCTCGAGGAGATGGAGCTGCGCGCCGAACGTGACGCCCTCATGGCCGAACATGCCGAGCTGACCGACCTACTCGCTGACGAAACGCTCCAGTGGACAGAGATCACCGATCAGCTCCGCGAGACCAAGAAGACCTTCGGCCGCAACCACCCCCTCGGCGCCCGCCGCAGCCAGTTCGCCGAGGCGACCGACACGCCCGACATCGCCCCCGAGGATCTTGTCCAACGCGAACCCGTCACCATCGTCTGCTCGCAGATGGGCTGGATCCGCGCCATGTCCGGCCACATCGACCTGACCAAAGAGCTCAAATACAAGGACGGCGACGGCCCCCGCTTCGTTTTCCATGCCGAGACGACCGACAAGATCCTGCTCTTCGGCACCAATGGCCGCTTCTATACGCTCCCCGCCAGCCAGCTTCCAGGCGGCCGCGGCATGGGAGAGCCCGTGCGCCTGATGATCGGCCTGCCGAACGAAGCGGGCATCGTGGATCTCTTCACCCACCAGCCGGGCCGCACGCTGCTCGTCGCCTCCGATGCGGGCGACGGCTTCCTGCTGCCCGAAGACGAGGCCATCGCCCAAACCAAGGCGGGCAAACAGGTCCTCAACACCAAGGATCCGCACAAGGCGAAGATCTGCAAACCGGTGACCGGCGATCACATCGCCGTCGTCGGAGAGAACCGCAAGGTGCTCGTCTTCCCGCTGGATGAATTACCGACCATGACGCGCGGCAAAGGTGTCCGCCTCCAACGCTACAAGGACGGGGGCCTGAGCGATGCCACCACATTCACCCTGGCCCACGGCCTCTCCTGGCAGGACCCGGCCGGACGGACCCGAACCGAAACCGAACTCGGAGAATGGACCGCCAAGCGCGCCACCGCAGGACGCATGGCACCGCGCGGTTTCCCAAGGGGCAACACCTTCACCTAACCCGGTCACATCGCCCGAGGCGATCGCCGCCACTGCCCTCCCGCCTGAACGTCTCCCGGTCCAGTTCGCGGGGACGCGCAAGGCGCTCTTTTGGCTGGCCATGCGCACGGGCCTCTTCACCGTTCTGACGCTGGGCATTTACCGGTTCTGGATGAAGACCCGCCTGCGCCGCTGGTACTGGTCTTCGATCCGCCCGGGCGGCGATCCTCTGGAATATACCGGCCAGCCCATCGAAAAGCTGATCGGGTTCCTGATCGCGGTCTGCATCCTCGCCTTCTATCTGGCGATCATCAATCTGCTCCTGATGTTCGCCAGCTACGCGATCTTCAGCTCCAACGTCGTCGCCTATCTGGCCAGTTTCGCGGGCGTCGTGCCGGTGCTCTTTTACGCCCAATACCGCGCCCGCCGCTATGTGCTGGCCCGCACCCGCTGGCGCGCGGTCCGCTTTGGGCTCGACCCGGCGGCCTGGCGCTATTCAGGCGTCGCGCTCTGGCAATGGATCACTGTTGTCGTCTCCTTCGGCCTCCTCTGGCCGCGCAAGACCTTCCGGCTGGAAAAATTCATCACCGACCGCACCGCCTTCGGCTCGGCCAAGCTTCATCAGGGCGGCGACTGGCAGATGCTCCTTCCCGCGGCGGCGCATCTGTTCATCGGGGCCAGTTTCACGCTCTTCACCATTCTCGCCGCCACCGAGATGGAGTACGAGTCCTATACCGGCACCACCCCGTTCTGGAGCCTGCTCTACCTCACGATCCCCTACGCGATCTTTGGCCTGATCTACTACAACGTCGAATCCAAACGCATCCTCGCCAACCACAAGACAGCGAACGGCGTCGGCCTGCTCGCAAAACCGCGCGTCGCCCGGATCCTCAGGATCAACATTCTGGGCTATCTCGGGATCGCCCTCTTGATCCTGCCGATTCTTGTCATTCTGGGTTTCTTCACAGCCGCTGCCAGCCCGCTCGATCCCTTTGACTTTCCCGGACAAGAGGGCGGTCTGATCTATACGATCCGGCAATTGCCACCTTTCGTCCTGACCGGCATCATCGTCTTTCTCTATTTCGTGACCTTCCTCCTCTGGTTCGTCCTGCGCCACGCGCTCATCACCATGCCGGTGATCCGCCACTATGCCGAGACACTGACCCTGACCGGCGCGGATAATCTGCCCGGCGTCAGCCAGAAGGCCCGCGACGACTTCGCCGAGGCCGAGGGCTTTGCCGAAGCGCTCGATCTGGGGGCCGCGATATGACCGTGATCCGCGTCGGAACAGAGGTCCCCCGCTTCGAAGGGGTCGGGCTGTTCTATGACGGCGACACGCCCATCCCGCGGCCTGCCCGCATCGATATCGACGACGGCACCGATACGCTGCGTATCCATATCCTGCCCGCTGGCGAAGGCCCAACACCGGCCCCGGTGCTTTGGCCGCTCTCCAGCCTGCGCGCCTTGCCCGACCGCCCGGTTTCCGAACTGATCGTCTGGTCGAACGACGATCCCCTCCCGCGCCTGCGCCTGACCGGCGAGGCCGAGCGCCGCATCCTCGCCGCCCGCGCTCTCGATCTGCACAATCGCCCCCGGATGCGCGGACGCGGCAAGCTGCTGGGCCTCGCTATCGGCGCCGTGGGTTCGGTCGCGCTCATGATGATGGTTCTGGTGCCGTTTCTGGCCGACAGCCTTGCCGACTATCTTCCACCCTCCGGGGAGGAAGCGCTGGGATCAGCCACATTCGACCAGATCCGCAGCGCCTTGGATGACAGCGGATACGGCTTCCTTCCGATTTGCGAAAACCCCACCGGGCTGGCGTCTCTCGATATGATCGAGGACCGGATCGTCAAGGCGACCGGGTTCGAAGGCGATCTGGCCGTCCATGTTCTCGATCACCCGATGGTGAACGCCTTTGCCCTTCCGGGCGGCTATATCATCTTCTTCCGCGGCCTGCTCGAAGAAGCCGAAACCGCCGAGGAAGTCGCCGCCGTCTTCGCTCACGAGCTTGGCCATGTGGACGCTCGCGACCCCACCCGCATCGCGCTGCGCTCCGCAGGCTCCATCGGTCTGCTCGGCCTTCTCTTCGGCGATTTCGCGGGAGGCACGATGGTCCTGTGGCTGGCACGAGAGATGATCCAGGCCGACTATACCCGCGACGTCGAAGCTGCCGCCGATGCCTACGCCCATATCGCGCTTCTCGCCGCCGATCTTCCGCCATCGGCGATCGCGACCTTCTTCGAACGGTTGGTGGAGGAGACCGAGATGAAAGGCACGATCCTCGCGCATCTGACCTCCCATCCCGAAATGGGCGACCGGATCGAAGCGGCACGCGCCGCCACGCCCGAGGGCCGAAGCTTCACGCCTCTGATGTCGGACGAGGAGTTCGAGGCGCTCCAGACGATCTGCGACTATGACAGCGACTACGACCCGGATCCGGCGGAAGAAGAATACGAGGATCTGCTTCCTCCCGGATACGGAGACACGGCAGATCCCTGATGCCGGATAGCTAAAGGGTCGGGTGGCCGGATCAACAATCTCTAGGCAAAGGCGGTCATTGTTCAGTGCTGTTGCGCGCGGCGGCATCGTGCGCTGCGTTAAGGCGCATACATGCCCAAAATCCACCGACCGGATACCGACGCAATACCGACCGGATACCGAAGGCCCGTTTCGGCCATCGGGCCAGCGTTAACGGACGATTCGCGGCATTTGGGGGCCTCGGGCTGTTTTCGCCTCTCGCACGGCCTTCATCTTCCGTTAGGCTTCGCGCCCCGCCGCACCGATCCGGCTTGATTTCCCCGCCGCGTGGTCCTATGTCGCGCCCGTCTGTGAACCCCGGGCGCCAAGGTCGCGCCCCATAAAATGCGAGGCGCCAAAGGCCCATGGCTAAGGAAAAGTTTGAACGCACGAAGCCGCATGTGAACATCGGCACGATTGGTCACGTTGATCACGGCAAGACGACTTTGACGGCTGCGATCACGAAGTATTTCGGCGATTTCAAGGCCTATGATCAGATTGACGGCGCGCCCGAGGAGAAGGCGCGCGGGATCACGATCTCGACGGCGCATGTCGAATACGAAACCGACGCCCGCCACTACGCTCACGTCGACTGCCCGGGCCATGCCGACTACGTCAAGAACATGATCACGGGTGCCGCTCAGATGGACGGCGCGATCCTTGTGGTGAACGCCGCCGACGGCCCGATGCCGCAGACGCGCGAGCATATTTTGCTGGGCCGCCAGGTCGGTATCCCGAAGATGGTCGTCTTCATGAACAAGGTCGATCAGGTCGATGACGAAGAGCTGCTCGAGCTCGTCGAGATGGAAGTGCGCGAGCTGCTGAGTTCCTACGAATATCCCGGCGACGACATCCCGATCATCGCGGGCTCCGCTCTGGCGGCGATGGAGGGACGCGATCCCGAGATCGGCGAGACCAAGATCCGCGAGCTGATGACAGCGGTCGACGACTACATCCCGACGCCCGAGCGGGCGATCGACCAGCCGTTCCTGATGCCGGTTGAGGACGTGTTCTCGATCTCCGGTCGCGGCACGGTTGTCACGGGCCGGGTCGAGCGCGGCGTGATCAATGTCGGCGACGAGATCGAGATCGTGGGTATCCGCGACACCAAGAAGACGACCTGCACGGGCGTCGAAATGTTCCGCAAGCTGCTCGATCGCGGCGAGGCGGGCGACAATATCGGTGCGCTTCTGCGCGGCATCGACCGCGAAGGCGTTGAGCGGGGCCAGGTGCTCTGCAAGCCCGGTTCGGTCAACCCGCACACCAAGTTCGAGGCCGAGGCCTACATCCTGACCAAGGACGAGGGCGGCCGCCACACGCCGTTCTTCGCCAACTACCGTCCGCAGTTCTACTTCCGCACGACGGATGTGACGGGCACGGTTCAGCTGGCCGAGGGCACCGAGATGGTGATGCCGGGCGACAACGTCTCCTTCGGGGTCGAGCTAATCGCCCCGATCGCCATGGAGCAGGGCCTGCGCTTCGCCATCCGCGAAGGCGGCCGCACCGTGGGTGCGGGCGTGGTGTCCAAGATCATCGAGTAAAGCGACGCGCCCGCGAAAGCGGGCCATCGCGCACCCAGACATCCGGGCGCCCACCGCGCCCCCTACCAAACGCCGCTCCCCCGCCCCAAAGACCCCGGGGGAGCGACAAGAACCCAGGTTCGACGTGGACGGCACAATCCCGTGCCCCCCACCTCTCAACCTAAGACAAGCCGTGAAAGATCAGTGGCTTAGATATCTGAACAGCCCATCACCCACCGCAGATCTCAGTTGCCGCCTCTTTTGCGATTGGCTCGCCTTATTCGTCCCGGTCGAGATAACGGCGATCAGTTGCGTGGTCGTAAGATCCTCGGCATTCACGTCAAAGTCGAAGGATCGCAGCACACTCTGAGCCTGACGCTCGAGCTGGGTCCGGCCATCAGCGGCCGACGGGGCGGGTGCGACAAGCAGCAGACCGCCTGCGAGGACGAGACTCGCTTTGAAAAGACCTGACATCGCGGCTCCTTTCTGGAAGACATCCCTCTATCTATAGCGCAGCCCGTGATGTCCAAGGCATCGCATCTACGCGAGCAAGACAACTTTGATCTGCAAGGGGACAGTTTTGGCCAGTTCAGACGCCGATATCGCCGCCGTTTTCATGGTCGAGCCGGGCCATTACGAATGGCCTGCTATCCTCCTCGCCGCGTCCCTCAGAGCGTTCGCGACCGATCGCATATCGATCCATGCCTATTGCCGCGCATCCCTGATCGACCAGCTTCACGCAGATACGGTCACCTGGTTCGAGCGTCACGGGATCGAGCTGGCCGCCATCGAGCCGGAATTCGAAGTCATCTATCCGCAAGGCAACAAGCTTTATGCCTGCGCAGCCAAGAGGCAGGCTCCGGCGACGATCCTCTTTGATACCGATATTCTTTTGTTGCGGCCCATCCGGCTTGCCGAGACACTGGTCGAGGGCTGCATCTCGGGTCGTCCGACAGGTCCCTGGATGTGGGGCAAGACAGCCGAGGAATGGCGCCCGGCCTACGAGAGCGTCGGGCTCGATCTTCCGCGGCTGCGGCTTGGACGTCCCAATGGCAGCTTCACGGCCCCCAGCATCAATGCGGGATATGTCGGCTACACGGAACAAGGCTTCGGTGAGGTTTGGCGGGATACGGCCCTGGAGATCGAGCGAAAACGGCTGGCCAAGGGCATCTATCCAACGCTCGACCAGATCTCCCTTGCCGTTGCGACAGAGCGGGCGGGGCTTTTGTTTAACTTCATCGAAGCGACTTGGAACATGTCCGGAGAGATCAACCGGCAGGCGGTTCAGAAATTGAATATCTATCACTACCAGAAGGCTGAACGCCTCCTCGATCTTCCCGTGAAATGGCTGGCGGATGCGCTTTTGCAGGACAGCACCGACTTCGCCAGCCTAGAGGACCTCATAGCCTTTTATGACCGAGAGGCCGCCCGACCAGTCGAGGTGCTGCACAATGAAGGCTATTGGAAAGCCGTCATTCGAAAGCAGCGCAAGGTCGATGAGCCGCATAAGCCTTAGTCATCTGTTGGATTGATCTTGGACTTGATCTCGATAGAGGGGTGGCTTAACCCCGCCTTTGGCAGAGGGGTTTAGCTCAGTTGGTAGAGCATCGGTCTCCAAAACCGAGGGTCGTGGGTTCGAGTCCCTCAACCCCTGCCAAGCCGACCGCGAAGTCAGGTCGCGCTTGGCGTAAAGGTCAGGCCCGCCCCGTTGATGCAGTGAATGACCTCATTATTAATCCCCACGATATGACCGTGATGCGATCCGCACCGACGGCACGCCGCTTCGATCGCCGGACCGGTGCCGCCGGTCATGGGGCCAGAACGGTCGATATCCGTAAGGATCGCGGTCGGACGGGAATGGTAGAAAAAGACCCAGCCCATCGGCAGGATCACCTTCCATTCGCTGTCATAGAGTGGCAGATCGCAGGCCTTGCAGGAATAGACCCCGGGTTCGGACGCTTCCCAATAGGGATGGGATCGGGCCGGTTCGGTTCCACCTTCGCGCAGGACGTTGAATTCCAGATTCGACAGCATCTCGCGCCATTCCCCCTCGGGACGGTTCACCTCGAACTGGTAGGCATCGAGACGATCGGCGAGATCGGCGCGCGCCGAGGATCCGGCGGCGATGGCAGCGCTTCCCAGCGCAGCCGTGCCAAGGAACGTTCGGCGGTCGAGAGGGGCGGATGTCATTGTCGTTCTCCTTCTTCTGAGAGTGATCCTATCGCAGATCTGCCGAAATACTGGGCACGTCTGCGTGAAGGCCGTTCAGCGCGAAATTCTGGCAGTGCGAGCGGCGCGCGATCGGGATGACAGATCTGACCGTCGCACTTCACGCCGGTGCCCATAAGACGGCAACGACGCATCTCCAAAGGACGATGGCCGACAACATGGCGCTCATCAATGAGGCCGGTATATCGTTTCGTGGTCCGAATGCCTTCCGTACGCCGGGCGCAACGCTTCGGCACATGTTCGAAATCGGCCTCAAGATGGAAGAGCCCATTCCCGGCGGGCCGCAGGCTATGCTGAAAAATTTGGCGGACGGCCGGGATCGATTGATCATATCGGAGGAGAATTTCCTCGGGTCCCTCAATCCACCCGATGGACCGTTTCGGCGCCTTCTCTATCCCGATGGACCGGGACGTCTTGAGAGTTTGGCCAAGCGGATTTCGCCTTGTCCACTCGATCTTTTCTTCGCGGTCAGGGATCCCGCGACATTCATGCAATCGGCTTACAGTCAGGTCCTGTCGTCGGGTCGCAAGGTGTCTCTTCAAGACTACGTCAATGATGTTCCGCCCAAGAAAATCAGCTGGTTCCGTCTCGTAAGACGGCTGGTCGAGAAAAATGCCGCCCGGCGGATCTGGATCTGGCGATACGAAGATTATCCGAAGATACAGGAGCAGATATACAGCCACCTCCTGACACCCGAAATCGCGCGATCTATCGTGCCGCACCCCGTTCGCGTGAACAAAGGCCTGTCGCAGGCTGCGGTTGAGGCCTGCCTTTCTGACGATCCGCAAAGCCCCTCCGCCCCAGAAGCCAAGGCTCACTATCCGGTGGGGGAGACCTATCCGCGCTATGATGGTTTCTCTGAGGAGGCACGCCGTCTCAGCCGGATCCGGTACGAGGATGATCTGGAAAGGATTGCCGCGCTTCCCGGAGTTCAGCTTCTCAGACCGTGACGTCGCATTTGACCCGAACCGGTGCGGAGTGCCTTGAAACATGAAGTTGTGCCGCGTATGTCGCGAGCCAAGAGATCACGAGGACAGATGATGGCCAGGACCAATCCGGCACAGTTTATTCAGCAGGTTCGGCAGGAAGTGTCGAAGGTCACATGGCCGACCCGCCGTGAGGTCGTGCTGACGACCATCATGGTCTTTATCATGGCCGCGCTGACAGCTGTCTTCTTTAGCTTGGTCGACTGGGGCATTCGCAGCCTGCTTGAGGTCGTGCTGGTCTATTTCGGATCCTGACCGGACGGCGCGCCGGGGTTGAAAGCTGCACCGCTCCGCAGTATAGGCGGCAGACTTTGATGAGGCGTGCGGCGAATCGTGTTGCACGCCGCTTTTTGTTCCGGAACCCGGATCAATCGAACGGACAGACAATCGCGGCCTGATGGGCCGCCAAGAGTGAAAAGGCGACGAGGGGCATATGGCGAAACGGTGGTATTCGGTTAGCGTTCTGTCGAACTTCGAAAAGAAGATCGCGGAGCAGATCCGCACCTCCGTTGCGGAAGCCGAGCTTGAGGATCAGATCGACGAGGTTCTGGTCCCGACCGAGGAAGTGATCGAGGTGCGTCGCGGCAAGAAAGTGACCGCAGAGCGCCGCTTCATGCCGGGTTACGTGCTCGTGCATATGGAGATGTCCGATGAGGGCTATCACCTGATCAACTCGATCAACCGCGTCACCGGCTTTCTGGGCCCCCAGGGCCGCCCGATGCCGATGCGCGATGCCGAAGTGAACCAGATCCTCAACCGCGTCCAGGAAGGCGAGGAAGCACCGCGCACGCTGATCCACTTTGAGATCGGCGAGAAGGTGAAGGTCAACGACGGCCCGTTCGAGGATTTCGACGGCATGGTCGAGGAAGTGGACGACGAGAACCAGCGCCTCAAGGTGACAGTCTCGATTTTCGGCCGGGCAACCCCGGTGGAGCTGGAATATACGCAGGTGTCTAAGCAAGGCTAGGTTTGCTTACCAGACGCTGTCCCGAGCTTGACCCGGGACCTCGGTATCTCAAGGAGATCGGCTTGAACATACTGTCCGGCAAGAACCGGAGGGCAAACGATATCCCGGACTTTTCCGGGTGATGAGTGGGAGGTACCGCGCGCGCGCGTTCGGCCGGACCACACAACGAAAGGCCTCTGGAACGCGTTTCAGGGGCGTTGGAAAAGGAGACGGCCAATGGCCAAGAAACTCGCCGGCACCATGAAGCTTCAGGTGCCCGCCGGACAAGCCAACCCCTCGCCGCCCGTCGGGCCGGCCCTGGGTCAGCGCGGCATCAACATCATGGAATTCTGCAAGGCGTTCAACGCCAAGACTGCTGATATGGAGCCCGGCGCGCCGTGCCCGACCGTGATCACCTACTACCAGGACAAGTCCTTCACGATGGACATCAAGACGCCGCCTGCGTCCTACTACCTCAAGAAGGCGGCTGGTCTGAAATCGGGTGCGACGAACCCAAGCCGCGAGACGGCGGGGACCGTGACGACTAAGCAGGTCCGGGAAATCGCCGAGGCGAAAATGAAGGACCTCAACGCAACGACCGTAGAAGCCGCGATGCAAACCATCCTTGGCTCGGCCCGGTCCATGGGCATCGAGGTGAAGTAATGGCAAAGCTTGGAAAACGCGCTCGCGACGCCCGTGAAGCCTTCGCTGGCAAGGAAGAGGTTTCGGTCTCCGAAGCCGTCGCTCTGGTCAAGGACAACGCCAAGGCCAAGTTCGATGAGACCGTCGAGGTCGCGATGAATCTCGGCATCGATCCTCGTCACGCGGACCAGATGGTGCGCGGCAAGGTCTCGCTGCCCAACGGCACCGGCAAGGACGTCCGCGTTGCGGTCTTCGCGCGCGGCGACAAGGCGGATGAAGCCAAGGCGGCTGGCGCCGATATCGTTGGCGCAGAGGATCTGATGGAAACCGTCCAAGGCGGCGAGATCAACTTCGACCGCTGCATCGCGACGCCTGACATGATGCCGATCGTCGGCCGCCTGGGTAAGGTGCTTGGCCCTCGTAACCTGATGCCGAACCCCAAGGTCGGTACGGTGACGATGGACGTCAAGGAAGCCGTCGAGGCTGCCAAGGGTGGCGAGGTCCAGTTCAAGGCCGAGAAGAACGGCGTTGTCCATGCGGGCATCGGCAAAACCAGCTTTGACGCCAAGAAGATCGAGGAGAACCTCCTCGCCTTCGTCGACGCGGTCAGCAAGGCCAAGCCGTCGGGCTCCAAGGGCACCTATATGAAAAAGGTGTCGCTGAGCTCAACGATGGGCCCGGGTGTCACCGTTGATGTGGTCAGCGCGACCGGCAACGACTGATCGTCTTCGAAACGCAAGATAAGGCAGGTCCTCGCGGCCTGCCTTTTCGTTTGCCGGATGCTGTATTTCTAGATGCGCTCCGGCATCGGGCCTTTCGGGACCAAACGCCACGGCAGCGGGCAGGGGGCTTGGCAATGCGTACCTTTGCCTTTAGCTAGACCACTCGGCCCGAATGAGCGATTCGTTCGGGCCGTTATTCGTCCGAGACGGTGGGTTGCCCGCAAGGGTGCTAATTCCTGCCTGAGACGGGATCAGACCAGACATCTCGAGGCTCTCCTCGGACGACCTGGCTCACCCGTTCATACGGACCCTTGATGTCGGGCGGCTCGCTGTCCGGCAAGACTGAGCCGGGGAATACCCCATACTTGGAGAAAAACTGTGGATAGAGCCCAGAAAGAGAAAGTGGTCGAGGAACTCGGCCAGATCTTCGAAAGCTCTGGCGTCGTCGTGGTGTCACGCTACGAGGGCCTCACGGTTGCCGAAATGCAGGATCTGCGCGCGCAAATGCGTGAAGCAGGCGGATCCGTGCGTGTTGCCAAGAACAGGCTCGCCAAGATCGCCCTTGAGGGGAAGCCATGCGCCAGCATCGCTGATTACCTCTCGGGCATGACCGTCCTCGCCTACAGCGAGGATCCCGTCGCGGCCGCCAAGGTCATCGACGCCTATGCCAAGGGGAACGACAAGCTCGAGATCCTCGGCGGGGCTATGGGAGAAAACGGTCTGGATGTCGATGGTGTGAAAGCCGTCGCGAAGATGCCGTCGCGCGAGGAGCTTATCGCTTCGATCGTCGGTTGCATTGCCGCGCCTGCCTCGAACATCGCCGGTGCCATTGGCGCTCCTGCAAGCAATATCGCAAGCGTTCTTTCGACCATCGAAGAGAAGGCGGCATAAGCGCAATCGAAATGAGGTCCCGCGTGGGGTTGCATCCCTGACGTTGGAACACATCTAGGAAAAACGGAAAGAAGTCTTAACATGGCTGATCTTAAGAAACTCGCCGAAGAGATCGTTGGTCTGACGCTTCTCGAGGCACAGGAACTGAAAACAATCCTCAAGGACGAATATGGCATCGAGCCCGCCGCCGGTGGCGCGGTCATGATGGCCGGTCCTGCTGGCGACGCCGGTGGCGCTGCTGCGGAAGAGAAGACCGAATTTGACGTCGTACTCAAGAATGCCGGCGCTCAGAAGATCGCGGTCATCAAAGAAGTCCGCGGCATCACTGGCCTCGGCCTGAAGGAAGCCAAGGACCTCGTCGAGGCTGGCGGCAAGGTCAAAGAAGGCGTGTCGAAAGACGAAGCCGAAGAGATCAAGGGCAAGCTCGAAGGCGCTGGCGCCGAGGTCGAGCTGGCCTAAGAGGCTTGCGGGGGCGAAATCTTCTAGAAGATTTTGAAGTCAGATTTTTCTAGAAAAATCTGCGCCCTCCATCGAAACGACGAGCTGGCCCGGCGATTTGCGGGGCCAGCTTAACCTGTCTTAACGGAGGTCCGTTTCCCGGACCCCCCTTTGGACAGGTTGCAGATCGGGAGGCGTCCATTGGGACGGGCGCCGGGTATTGATCGCAACCCATCCGCTCTCATTGGGGCGCCGTGCCGAGGCCCGACGGCACTGCACCTCGCGAGATATGAAAAGGTGACGACGCATATGGCTCAGTCCTTCCTCGGTCAGAAACGCTTGCGCAAATACTACGGCAAAATCCGCGAAGTGCTGGAGATGCCGAACCTCATCGAAGTCCAGAAATCTTCTTACGATCTGTTCCTGCGGTCCGGCGATCAGCTCGAGCCGCTTGACGGCGAGGGGATCAAGGGTGTCTTCCAGTCGGTCTTCCCGATTAAGGATTTCAACGAAACGGCCATCCTCGAATTCGTCAAGTACGAGCTTGAAAAGCCGAAATACGATGTCGAGGAATGCCAACAGCGCGACATGACCTACAGCGCGCCGCTCAAGGTGACGCTGCGCCTCATCGTGTTCGATGTGGACGAGGATACCGGCGCCAAATCAGTTAAGGATATCAAGGAGCAGGACGTCTTCATGGGCGACATGCCTCTGATGACGCCGAACGGGACATTCATCGTCAACGGGACCGAGCGCGTCATCGTCTCCCAGATGCACCGCTCGCCGGGCGTGTTCTTCGATCACGACAAGGGCAAGACCCATTCCTCGGGCAAGCTTCTCTTTGCCTGCCGGATCATCCCCTATCGCGGCTCCTGGCTCGACTTCGAATTCGACGCCAAGGATATCGTGTTCGCACGGATCGACCGCCGCCGGAAACTGCCGGTGACGACGCTGCTCTATTCGCTCGGCTTCGATCAGGAAGGCATCATGGATGCCTATTACGACACGGTCGATTACAAGCTGAAGAAGAACAAGGGCTGGGTCACCAAGTTCTTCCCGCAGCGCGTTCGCGGCACCCGTCCGACCTATGATCTGGTCGATGCGAAATCCGGCGACATGATCGCGGAGGCCGGAAAGAAGGTTACCCCGCGCGCTGTCAAGCAGCTGATCGATGAGGGCAAGGTCACCGAGCTTCTGGTCCCCTATGACCAGATCGTTGGTAAGTTCGCTGCCCGCGACATCATCAACGAAGAAACCGGCGCGATCTATGTCGAGGCTGGCGACGAACTGACGCTCGAGATGGACAAGGACGGCGAGGTTATCGGTGGCACGCTCAAGGAGCTGGTCGATGCCGGTATCACGACGATCCCGGTTCTCGATATCGATAACGTGAATGTCGGTCCGTACATGCGCAACACCATGGCGCAGGACAAGAACATGAACCGCGAAACCGCGCTCATGGACATCTACCGCGTCATGCGCCCGGGCGAGCCTCCCACCGTTGATGCGGCCTCGAACCTTTTTGACACGCTCTTTTTCGACAGCGAGCGTTACGATCTGTCCGCCGTCGGCCGGGTCAAGATGAACATGCGTCTCGATCTGGATGCCGAAGACACGCAGCGTACGCTCCGCAAGGAAGACATCGTCGCCTGTATCAAGGCGCTGGTCGACCTGCGCGACGGGCGGGGCGATGTGGATGATATCGACCACCTCGGCAACCGCCGCGTGCGGTCCGTGGGCGAGCTGATGGAGAACCAGTATCGCGTCGGCCTTCTGCGGATGGAACGCGCGATCAAGGAGCGGATGTCGTCGGTCGAAATTGACACGGTCATGCCGCAAGATCTGATCAACGCCAAACCGGCGGCCGCTGCCGTGCGCGAATTCTTCGGCTCTTCGCAGCTGTCGCAGTTCATGGACCAGACCAACCCGCTCTCGGAAGTGACGCATAAGCGTCGTCTTTCCGCGCTTGGGCCGGGCGGACTGACGCGCGAACGCGCGGGCTTTGAGGTGCGCGACGTGCACCCGACCCATTACGGTCGGATGTGCCCCATCGAGACGCCGGAAGGTCCGAATATCGGTCTAATCAACTCGCTCGCCACCTTCGCGCGGGTGAACAAATACGGCTTCATCGAAACGCCTTATCGGTTGGTCAAAGATGGCAAGGTTACCGATGAAGTGCACTACATGTCCGCGACCGAAGAGATGCGGCACACCGTGGCGCAGGCAAACGCGAACCTGACCGATGAGGGCAAGTTCGTGAACGATCTGGTCTCGACCCGTCAATCGGGCGACTACATGCTGGCGCCGAACGAGCAGGTCGACCTGATCGACGTCTCGCCCAAGCAGCTGGTCTCGGTTGCCGCCTCGCTGATCCCGTTCCTCGAGAATGACGACGCGAACCGGGCTCTCATGGGCTCGAACATGCAGCGTCAGGCGGTTCCGCTTCTGCAGGCCGAGGCGCCGCTCGTCGGCACCGGGATCGAGGAAGTCGTGGCCCGGGATTCCGGCGCTGCGATCATGGCCAAACGGGCCGGCATCATCGACCAGGTCGATGCGGCCCGGATCGTTGTGCGTGCAACGGCAGATATGGAGCCGGGCGATCCTGGCGTCGATATCTACCGGATGCGCAAGTTCCAGCGGTCGAACCAGAACACCTGCATCAACCAGCGCCCGCTGGTGAAGGTGGGTGATGAAGTTCGCAAGGGTCAGGTTATCGCTGACGGTCCATCCACGGATTTGGGGGAACTGGCGCTCGGCAAGAACGTCGTCGTCGCCTTCATGCCGTGGAACGGCTACAACTACGAGGACTCGATCCTGATCTCCGAGCGCGTCACACGCGACGACGTCTTCACCTCGATCCATATCGAGGAATTCGAAGTCGCCGCTCGTGACACGAAGCTTGGTCCAGAAGAGATTACCCGCGATATCCCCAATGTCGGCGAGGAGGCGCTGCGCAACCTCGATGAGGCAGGCATCGTCTATATCGGCGCCGAAGTGGGGCCTGCGGATATCCTTGTCGGTAAGATCACGCCGAAGGGTGAAAGCCCGATGACGCCGGAAGAAAAACTTCTGCGCGCCATCTTCGGTGAGAAGGCATCCGACGTGCGCGACACCTCCCTGCGACTGCCGCCGGGGGATTTCGGAACCGTCGTCGAAGTGCGGGTCTTCAACCGTCACGGCGTCGAAAAGGACGAGCGTGCGCTGCAGATCGAGCGGGAAGAGGTCGAACGTCTAAGCCGCGACCGCGACGACGAACTCGCGATCCTCGACCGGAACATCTATGCGCGTCTCAAGGACCTGATCCTCGGCAAGACAGCCGTCAAAGGGCCCAAGGGCATTAAGGCGAACTCCGAGATCACAGAAGATCTTCTGGGTGAGCTGAGCCGCGGCCAGTGGTGGCAGCTCGCTCTCAAGGACGAGAGCGACGCCCAGATCGTCGAGGCGCTCAACGAGCAGTACGAGGCGCAGAAGCGCCAGCTCGATGCACGGTTCGAGGACAAGGTCGAGAAGGTGCGCCGGGGCGATGATCTGCCTCCGGGTGTCATGAAGATGGTCAAGGTCTTCGTGGCGGTGAAGCGTAAGCTGCAGCCGGGCGACAAGATGGCCGGCCGTCACGGCAACAAGGGCGTCATCTCCAAGGTTGTTCCGATGGAGGATATGCCCTTCCTCGCCGACGGCACGCCGGTCGATTTCGTCCTGAACCCGCTTGGCGTTCCCAGCCGGATGAATGTCGGTCAGATCCTCGAGACGCATATGGGCTGGGCCGCGCGCGGCCTGGGTCTGCATATCGACGAGGCGCTGGATGATTATCGCCGCTCGGGGGATCTGACGCCGGTGCGCGACGCGATGAAGATCGCCTATGGCGACGATGTCTACGATGAAGGCATCGCCGGTATGAACGAGGAGCTTCTGGTCGAGGCGGCGGACAACGTCACCCATGGCGTGCCAATCGCGACGCCCGTCTTCGACGGCGCGAAAGAGGCCGACGTGAACGATGCGCTCGTGCGGGCCGGGTTCTCGCAGAGCGGTCAATCCGATCTCTTCGATGGCCGGACAGGCGAGAAGTTCGCGCGTCAGGTCACGGTGGGCATCAAATACCTGCTCAAGCTGCATCACCTTGTGGACGACAAGATCCACGCGCGCTCGACCGGCCCCTACAGCCTTGTGACCCAGCAGCCGCTGGGCGGTAAGGCGCAGTTCGGCGGTCAGCGCTTCGGTGAGATGGAGGTCTGGGCGCTTGAAGCCTACGGCGCGGCCTACACCTTGCAGGAGATGCTGACGGTGAAGTCCGACGACGTGGCCGGCCGGACCAAGGTCTATGAGAGCATCGTCAAAGGCGAGGACAACTTCGAGGCCGGCGTGCCGGAATCGTTCAACGTTCTCGTCAAGGAGGTCCGGGGTCTGGGCCTCAACATGGAACTCCTGGATGCGGAGGTGGAAGAGTAAGAATTTTCTAGAAAATTCTTAAGGACAAATCCTTCTAGAAGGATTTGTCCGCCGCTCCCCTCTCAGCGCCCGATATTCGAGGTATCAAAATGAACCAGGAACTGACCAACAACCCGTTCAACCCGCTCACGCCGGCGAAGACCTTTGACGAGATCAAGGTGTCCCTGGCCTCGCCCGAGCGGATCCTGTCGTGGTCCTTTGGCGAGATCAAGAAGCCCGAGACCATCAACTACCGCACGTTCAAGCCTGAACGTGACGGTCTTTTCTGCGCGCGTATCTTTGGCCCGATCAAGGACTACGAATGCCTCTGCGGTAAATACAAGCGCATGAAATATCGCGGCGTCGTTTGCGAGAAATGCGGTGTTGAGGTGACGCTCCAGAAGGTCCGGCGCGAGCGGATGGGCCATATCGAACTGGCCGCGCCTGTCGCCCATATCTGGTTCCTCAAGTCGCTCCCCAGCCGCATCGGCCTGATGCTGGACATGACACTGCGCGATCTTGAGCGGATCCTCTATTTCGAGAACTACGTCGTGATCGAACCGGGTCTGACGGATCTCACCTATGGTCAGCTCATGACCGAAGAGGAGTTCCTCGACGCGCAGGATGCTTACGGTATGGATGCCTTTACTGCCAATATCGGTGCCGAGGCGATCCGCGAGATGCTGCAGGCCATCGATCTGGAGCAGGAGGCTGCAACACTTCGCGAGGACCTAAAGGAGGCGACCGGCGAACTGAAGCCCAAGAAGATCATCAAGCGTCTGAAGATCGTTGAAAGCTTCATCGAATCCGGCAACCGCCCGGAATGGATGATCCTGACGGTCGTGCCGGTCATCCCGCCGGAGCTGCGCCCTCTTGTTCCGCTGGATGGCGGCCGTTTCGCGACGTCGGATCTCAACGATCTTTATCGCCGGGTCATCAACCGAAATAACCGTCTCAAGCGGCTCATCGAGTTGCGCGCGCCGGACATCATCGTCCGCAACGAAAAGCGGATGCTCCAGGAGTCGGTGGACGCGCTCTTCGACAACGGCCGCCGCGGACGGGTGATCACGGGTGCCAACAAGCGTCCGTTGAAATCGCTGTCCGACATGCTCAAGGGCAAGCAGGGCCGCTTCCGCCAGAACCTTCTGGGTAAGCGCGTCGACTTTTCGGGCCGCTCCGTCATCGTGACGGGACCAGAACTGAAGCTGCATCAATGCGGTCTGCCCAAGAAAATGGCGCTCGAGCTTTTCAAGCCGTTCATCTATTCGCGGCTCGAGGCAAAGGGGCTCAGCTCTACCGTCAAGCAGGCCAAGAAGCTGGTCGAGAAAGAGCGTCCCGAGGTCTGGGATATCCTCGACGAGGTGATCCGCGAGCATCCCGTCATGCTGAACCGTGCCCCGACGCTGCACCGTCTCGGCATTCAGGCGTTCGAGCCGGTTCTCATCGAAGGCAAGGCGATCCAGCTTCACCCGCTGGTCTGCTCGGCCTTCAACGCTGACTTCGACGGTGACCAGATGGCCGTTCACGTGCCGCTCTCACTCGAGGCGCAACTGGAAGCGCGCGTGTTGATGATGTCGACGAACAACGTGCTGTCTCCCGCCAACGGTGCGCCGATCATCGTGCCGTCGCAGGATATGATCCTGGGTCTCTACTACACCACGATTGCCCGCGAAGGCATGAAGGGTGAGGGGCTCGTCTTCGGATCGGTCGAGGAAGTCGAACACGCGCTCGACGCCGGCGAGGTGCATCTGCACTCCAAGATCACCGCGCGGCTCAAGCAGATCGACGACGAAGGCAACGAGGTGATGAAACGCTTCGAGACCACGCCGGGCCGGATCCGTCTGGGCGCGCTTTTGCCGCTCAACGCCAAGGCGCCGTTCGATCTTGTGAACCGTCTTCTCAAGAAAGGCGAGGTGCAGCAGGTCATCGACACCGTCTACCGCTATTGCGGCCAGAAGGAATCGGTCATCTTCTGCGACCAGATCATGACGATGGGCTTCCGCGAAGCTTTCCGGGCCGGGATTTCCTTCGGCAAGGACGACATGGTCGTGCCCGAAACCAAGTGGACTCTCGTCGACGAGACCCGCGATCAGGTGAAGGACTTCGAGCAGCAATATATGGATGGCCTGATCACCCAAGGCGAGAAGTATAACAAGGTCGTCGATGCCTGGTCGAAATGTAACGACAAGGTCACCGATGCTATGATGGACACCATTTCGGCCAAGCGGAAGGACGACAACGGTCAGGAGCAGGAGCCGAACTCGGTCTACATGATGGCTCACTCCAAGGCCCGTGGCTCGGTCACCCAGATGAAACAGCTGGGCGCCATGCGCGGCCTGATGGCCAAGCCGAACGGTGAAATCATCGAAACGCCGATCATCTCGAACTTCAAGGAAGGTCTGACCGTTCTGGAGTACTTCAACTCCACCCACGGGGCCCGTAAGGGTCTGTCCGATACCGCTTTGAAGACGGCGAACTCGGGTTATCTGACCCGCCGTCTGGTGGATGTCGCACAAGACTGCATCATCCGCGAGGTCGATTGCGGCACCGAGCGTGCGATCACCGCCGAGGCTGCCGTCAATGACGGTGAAGTCGTGGCTTCGCTCTCCGAGCGGGTGCTGGGCCGTGTGTCGGCCGATGACGTGCTGGTGCCGGGGTCGGACGAGGTTCTGGTGAAGCAAGGCGAGCTCATCGACGAGCGCAAGGCCGACCTGATCGAGAATTCCGGTGTCACCAAGATGCGTATCCGCTCGCCTCTCACTTGCGAGGCCGAGGATGGCGTCTGCGCGACCTGCTACGGGCGTGACCTTGCTCGCGGCACCATGGTCAACCAGGGCGAGGCTGTCGGTATCATCGCGGCCCAGTCCATCGGTGAGCCTGGCACACAGTTGACGATGCGGACCTTCCACATCGGCGGCGTGGCCCAGGGTGGCCAGCAGTCGTTCCTTGAGGCGTCGCAGGAAGGCAAGGTGGAGTTCCGCAATGCCCAGATTCTCGAGAACGCAGCGGGCGAGCAGATCGTCATGGGCCGGAACATGGTCCTTGCGATCATGGGCGACGACGGCGAAGAGCGGGCCAGCCACAAGATCGGCTACGGCACGAAAATCTTCGTCAAGGACGGTGCCAAGATCGCGCGTGGCGACAAGATGTTCGAATGGGATCCCTACACGCTCCCGATCATCGCCGAGAAGGCTGGTACGATTAAATATGTCGACCTCATCAACGGTATTGCCGTTCGCGAAGATACCGACGATGCAACCGGCATGACGCAACGGATCGTGGCCGATTGGCGCTCGGCGCCCAAAGGCAACGAGTTGGCGCCGAAGATCCTTGTCGTCGGGGAGGATGGAGAGCCGGTCGCCAAGGATGACGGCAATCCCGTCGCCTACACGATGTCGGTCGATGCGGTTCTGTCTGTTGAGGACGGCGACAAGATCGAAGCGGGCGATGTGGTCGCGCGTATTCCTCGCGAGGGTGCGAAGACGAAGGACATCACCGGCGGTCTGCCGCGTGTGGCCGAACTCTTCGAAGCGCGCCGTCCCAAGGATCACGCGATCATCGCGGAAATCGATGGCTATGTGCGGTTCGGCAAGGACTACAAGAACAAGCGCCGCATTGCGATCGAACCGGCAGACGAGACCATGGAGAAGGTCGAGTATATGGTGCCCAAGGGCAAACATATCCCCGTGGCTGAAGGCGACTTCATCCAGAAGGGCGACTACATCATGGACGGCAACCCCGCGCCGCACGACATCCTCGCTATCATGGGGGTCGAGGCGCTCGCGGATTACATGATCGACGAAGTGCAGGACGTCTATCGCCTGCAAGGTGTGAAGATCAACGACAAGCACATCGAGGTCATCGTCCGTCAGATGCTTCAGAAGTGGGAGATCCAGGACAGCGGGGAGACCACGCTGCTCAAAGGCGAACATGTCGACAAGGCCGAGTTCGATGCCGCCAATGAGAAGGCTATCGCCAAGGGCGCCCGTCCCGCACAGGGCGAACCGATCCTTCTGGGCATCACCAAGGCGTCGCTGCAAACCCGCAGCTTCATCTCGGCGGCCTCGTTCCAGGAGACGACCCGCGTTCTTACCGAGGCGTCCGTTCAGGGCAAGCGCGACAAGCTCGTCGGTCTCAAGGAGAACGTCATCGTCGGACGTCTCATTCCGGCTGGTACAGGCGGCGCGACCCAGCGCGTGACGCGGATCGCGTCCGAGCGGGACAATGTCGTCATCCAGGCCCGCCGCGAAGAGGCTGAACAGGCCGCGGCCCTCGCCGCGCCCGAGCCGGTCGCAGACGAGGTGATGGAGAGCGACGGCGATCTCGATACGCTGATCGTCGACACCCCCGAGAGCCGGGACTAACTGAAAAAAGAGGCCGCCGCGAGGCGGCCTCTTTCGTTTCCGGGCCTCGTCGAAGACAATTGCAATATTCAGCTTTGGTCCGACGCGATCGCAGGCTATCGAGGTCCTATGACCTCTCCCTCCCAAACTTCTTTGACCATACGGGTCACAGGCCGTGTCCAAGGCGTAGGTTTCCGCGCATTTACCCGCGATGAGGCCCGATCGCGAAATCTGTCCGGTTGGGTCCGCAACGAGCCCGATGGGTCCGTTTCGGCGCTCGTTGGCGGCTCTCCAGCCGATGTTGGGGACTTCCTGACCGCCTTGCGCCGCGGACCGCCCGCCGCGAAGGTCGACACGGTCGAAACCGACCCCGCCGATCCACCCGCCGGCGGTTTCTCGATCCTGCACTAGGCGGCCTGAATGGCGCTTTCTCCAAACATGCGCGGCGCGCTCTTCATGGCCTCGGCTATGAGCCTTTTCACGGTAAACGACGCCTGCATGAAGGCGCTCGCCGGAGAAGTGCCGCTCTTTCAGGTCATCTTCCTGCGCGGCGTCCTGACGACCGCGTTGATCGCGCTTTACTTGATGGCAACCGACCGACGCGCCTTCATTCTACCTTCGAAAGAGCGGACCCTTGTCGCCCTGCGTGCGCTTGCTGAAGCTGGTGCAGCGGTTTTCTTCTTTGCAGCTCTCTTCAACATGCCGCTCGCCAATCTCAGTGCCATCCTCCAGGCACTGCCTCTGACCGTGACCTTCGCAGCATGGCTCTTTCTCAAGGAACCCGTAGGCTGGCGGCGCCTGTCTGCCATCCTCGTCGGACTTTGCGGTGTTTTGCTGATCGTGCGCCCCGATGCGGACGGGTTCTCGCTCCATGCGGGCTTTGCGCTGCTCGCCGTTGTCTTCGCCACGACCCGCGATGTGCTGACCCGCAAGCTCGCGCCTGGAACCTCCTCGATGACTGTGACCTTCGCGACGTCCGCAATGGTGACCGTCGCCGCCGGGATCGGCAGCCTCTTCGTAACCTGGGTCCCGCTTACGCTGACCTCTGGCGGCCTGATTGGCATCGCCTCAATCCTGATCCTCGGCGCCTATCTCACTATCGTTCTGGCCATGCGGCAGGGAGAGCTCAGCTTCGTCGCGCCATTCCGGTATACCAGCCTTCTTGTCGCGATTGTCCTCGGGGTGGTTTTCTTCGGCGAATGGCCTGACACAACGACGTTTCTTGGCGCAGCAATCGTCGTCGGAAGCGGGCTCTATACGCTGCACCGAGAGCGCTATGCCGTCCCGCGTCCAACCGTCCCGACATCGACCGGCAAGAGTTGACACCCCCCGCGACTCTCCGTATAGAGCGCCCACTCAGCCGGGGGCATCCTCTGGCCGCGCGACATCAGAATTGAAGTGGTCATGATCCGGGTCGATGCCCCGATCCTCTGAAAGCCCACCGCGTCGTTTCCGAAAGCGGAGACGCCAGCGGTTGTTTTTCGTTGTGACAGAGCGCGTTAGACGAACATCACCGCCCCGCGGACGCGCGGATGCGGATCCTTAAAAGCGGCGCCGCCGCATGACATGCGCAAGAAAGTGGGGACAAAAGCCCGATGCCAACGATCCAACAGCTGATCCGCAAACCGCGGCAGCCCAAAGTCAAACGTTCGAAATCGATGCACCTGCAGGAATGCCCGCAAAAGCGCGGCGTCTGCACACGCGTCTACACGACCACTCCGAAAAAGCCGAACTCGGCCATGCGGAAGGTTGCGAAGGTTCGCCTGACCAACGGCTTCGAGGTCATCAGCTATATCCCGGGTGAGAGCCACAACCTGCAGGAGCACTCGGTGGTCCTGATCCGTGGCGGCCGTGTGAAAGACCTTCCCGGTGTCCGCTATCACATCCTGCGCGGCGTTCTTGACACGCAAGGTGTCAAAGACCGCAAGCAGCGTCGTTCGAAATACGGCGCCAAGCGTCCGAAGTAAGAGGAAACCGATATGTCCCGCCGCCACGCCGCAGAGAAACGCGAAGTCCTGCCCGACGCCAAATTCGGTGACCGCGTTCTGACGAAATTCATGAACAACCTGATGATCGACGGTAAAAAGTCGACGGCAGAGCGTATCGTTTACAACGCCTTCGATCGCGTTGAAGACAAGCTCAAGAAAAGCCCCGTCGAAGTCTTTCACGAGAGCCTGGACAACATCAAACCGGCCGTCGAAGTTCGCTCGCGCCGCGTCGGTGGTGCCACCTATCAGGTGCCCGTCGAAGTACGCCCCGAGCGCCGCGAGGCTCTTGCGATCCGCTGGCTGATCGAAGCCAGCCGCAAGCGCAACGAAAACACCATGGAAGAGCGTCTGGCCGGTGAGCTGATCGACGCTGTCCAAGGTCGCGGCACCGCCGTGAAAAAGCGCGAAGACACCCACAAGATGGCCGACGCCAACAAAGCGTTCAGCCACTACCGCTGGTAAACTAAGGACTCCAGGAGCAGCCCAATGGCACGCGACTATCCCCTCGACCGCTACCGCAACTTCGGCATCATGGCCCACATCGATGCAGGTAAGACGACCTGCTCGGAGCGGATCCTGTATTACACCGGAAAGTCCCACAATATCGGCGAAGTCCATGACGGCGCCGCCACGATGGACTGGATGGAGCAGGAGCAGGAGCGGGGCATTACCATCACGTCTGCTGCTACCACGACCTTCTGGGAGCGGACCGAGGACGGCACAAATGCCGACACGCCCAAGCACCGGATGAACATCATCGACACGCCGGGTCACGTGGACTTCACGATCGAAGTTGAGCGTTCGCTGGCCGTTCTCGACGGTGCTGTCGCCGTGCTGGACGCCAATGCCGGTGTCGAGCCGCAGACCGAAACCGTTTGGCGTCAGGCCGACCGCTACAAGGTTCCGCGTATCGTCTTCGTCAACAAAATGGACAAGATCGGCGCCGACTTCTTCAACTGCGTCGAGATGGTCGCAGACCGCACGGGTGCGGTCCCTGCTCCCGTCCAGATCCCGATCGGTGCAGAGACCGAGCTGGAAGGCATCATCGACCTGATCACCATGGAAGAGTGGGTCTGGGCCGGTGAAGACCTCGGTGCGTCCTGGGAAAAGCGTCCGATCCGCGACAGCCTCAAGGACACCGCCGATGAATGGCGCGGCAAGCTCATCGAGACGGCTGTCGAGATGGATGACGACGCCATGGAGGCCTATCTCGAAGGCGAAGAGCCTGACGTGGCCAAGCTGCGCGAGCTGATCCGCAAGGGTACGTTGTCGCTCTCCTTTGTGCCGGTTCTGTGTGGCTCCGCGTTCAAAAACAAGGGCGTTCAGCCCCTTCTCAACGCCGTCATCGATTTCCTGCCGAGCCCGCTCGACGTGGTCGACTACATGGGCTTCAAGCCCGGCGACGAGACGGAAACTCGCGATATCGCCCGCCGTGCCGACGACGACATGGCCTTCGCCGGTCTGGCTTTCAAAATCATGAACGACCCCTTCGTGGGCTCTCTGACCTTCACCCGGATCTATTCGGGTAAGCTCAACAAGGGCGACACGATGCTCAACTCCACCAAGGAGAAGAAAGAGCGTGTGGGCCGCATGATGATGATGCACTCTAACAACCGCGAAGAGATCGAAGAGGCGTTTGCCGGTGACATCATCGCGCTGGCCGGTCTCAAGGACACGACGACGGGCGACACGCTCTGCGCCGTGAACGATCCGGTCGTGCTCGAAACGATGACCTTCCCCGATCCCGTGATCGAGATCGCGGTCGAGCCCAAGACGAAGGCCGACCAGGAAAAAATGTCCGCCGGTCTTCAGCGCCTTGCCGCAGAGGATCCGTCCTTCCGCGTCGAAACCGACCTCGAATCCGGTCAGACGATCATGAAGGGAATGGGCGAACTTCACCTCGACATCCTCGTCGACCGCCTCAAGCGCGAATTCAAGGTCGAAGCGAATATCGGCGCGCCTCAGGTGGCCTATCGCGAGACCGTGTCCCGCGAAGCCGAGATCACCTACACTCACAAGAAGCAGTCGGGTGGTTCCGGTCAGTTCGCCGAGGTCAAGATGATCATCGCGCCGACCGAGCCGGGCGAGGGCTACTCTTTCGAAAGCCGCATCGTCGGCGGTGCCGTGCCGAAGGAATATATCCCCGGCGTCGAGAAGGGTATTAACTCGGTCATGGATAGCGGTCCGCTGGCCGGCTTCCCGGTCATCGACTTCAAGGTCGCGCTGATCGACGGCAAGTTCCACGACGTGGACTCAAGCGTTCTCGCCTTCGAAATTGCCGCCCGCATGGGTATGCGCGAAGGCATGAAGAAGGCAGGCGCCAAGCTGCTCGAGCCGATTATGAAGGTAGAGGTGATCACGCCGGAGGATTACACCGGTGGTATCATCGGCGATCTCACCTCGCGGCGCGGTCAGGTCACGGGCCAGGAAACCCGCGGCAATGCCATCGCGATCAACGCTTTCGTGCCGCTGGCCAATATGTTCGGCTACATCAACACCCTGCGCTCTATGTCCTCGGGCCGCGCGCAGTTCACGATGCAGTTCGACCACTACGAGCCGGTCCCGCAGAATATCTCGGAAGAGATCCAATCGAAATACGCATGACGGGTTGGCGGGGTGAGCCCCGCCCTGCCCACCAACCCGTAAGGCGGGGCTCCCCCGCCGTCCGACATAAGAAGGAGGCCTCCCATGGCTAAGGAAAAGTTTGAACGCACGAAGCCGCATGTGAACATCGGCACGATTGGTCACGTTGATCACGGCAAGACGACTTTGACGGCTGCGATCACGAAGTATTTCGGCGATTTCAAGGCCTATGATCAGATTGACGGCGCGCCCGAGGAGAAGGCGCGCGGGATCACGATCTCGACGGCGCATGTCGAATACGAAACCGACGCCCGCCACTACGCTCACGTCGACTGCCCGGGCCATGCCGACTACGTCAAGAACATGATCACGGGTGCCGCTCAGATGGACGGCGCGATCCTTGTGGTGAACGCCGCCGACGGCCCGATGCCGCAGACGCGCGAGCATATTTTGCTGGGCCGCCAGGTCGGTATCCCGAAGATGGTCGTCTTCATGAACAAGGTCGATCAGGTCGATGACGAAGAGCTGCTCGAGCTCGTCGAGATGGAAGTGCGCGAGCTGCTGAGTTCCTACGAATATCCCGGCGACGACATCCCGATCATCGCGGGCTCCGCTCTGGCGGCGATGGAGGGACGCGATCCCGAGATCGGCGAGACCAAGATCCGCGAGCTGATGACAGCGGTCGACGACTACATCCCGACGCCCGAGCGGGCGATCGACCAGCCGTTCCTGATGCCGGTTGAGGACGTGTTCTCGATCTCCGGTCGCGGCACGGTTGTCACGGGCCGGGTCGAGCGCGGCGTGATCAATGTCGGCGACGAGATCGAGATCGTGGGTATCCGCGACACCAAGAAGACGACCTGCACGGGCGTCGAAATGTTCCGCAAGCTGCTCGATCGCGGCGAGGCGGGCGACAATATCGGTGCGCTTCTGCGCGGCATCGACCGCGAAGGCGTTGAGCGGGGCCAGGTGCTCTGCAAGCCCGGTTCGGTCAACCCGCACACCAAGTTCGAGGCCGAGGCCTACATCCTGACCAAGGACGAGGGCGGCCGCCACACGCCGTTCTTCGCCAACTACCGTCCGCAGTTCTACTTCCGCACGACGGATGTGACGGGCACGGTTCAGCTGGCCGAGGGCACCGAGATGGTGATGCCGGGCGACAACGTCTCCTTCGGGGTCGAGCTAATCGCCCCGATCGCCATGGAGCAGGGCCTGCGCTTCGCCATCCGCGAAGGCGGCCGCACCGTGGGTGCGGGCGTGGTGTCCAAGATCATCGAGTAAAGCGACGCGCCCGCGAAAGCGGGCCATCGCGCACCCAGACATCCGGGCGCCCACCGCGCCCCCTACCAAACGCCGCTCCCCCGCCCCAAAGACCCCGGGGGAGCGACAAGAACCCAGGTTCGACGTGGACGGCACAATCCCGTGCCCCCCACCTCTCAACCTAAGACAAGCCGTGAAAGGCAAGAGACATGGCCGTTCAAAGCCAGAACATCCGAATTCGCCTCAAGGCGTTCGATTACCGCGTGCTGGATGCCAGCACGCAGGAGATCGTGAACACCGCCAAGCGGACCGGCGCCTCTGTCCGGGGTCCCATTCCGCTGCCGAACAAGATCGAACGCTTCACCGTTCTGCGTGGTCCCCACGTCGACAAAAAGAGCCGTGACCAGTTCGAAATCCGCACGCATAAGCGTCTTCTCGATATCGTCGATCCGACCCCACAGACCGTGGACGCGCTGATGAAGCTCGACCTCGCCGCTGGTGTGGATGTCGAGATCAAGGTCTGAGGGAGGCACGATCAACATGCTACGCTCAGGTATTATCGCCAAGAAGGTCGGGATGACCCGGATCTTCCAGGAAGACGGCAAACAAATCCCCGTCACCGTCCTGCAACTCGACAAGCTTCAGGTCGTGGCCAAGCGCACGGCCGAGAAGGATGGCTATTCGGCCGTTCAACTCGGTGCCGGCACCGCCAAGGCCAAGCGGACTTCCGCGCCGATGCGCGGTGTCTTCGCGGCGGCCAAGGTCGAGCCCAAGCGCAAGATCGCAGAGTTTCGCGTCGCTCCCGAGAACCTCATCGAGGTGGGCGAGGAAATCACCGCGAACCACTATTTCGAAGGTCAGTTCGTCGATGTCTCCGGCACGTCGATCGGTAAAGGCTTTGCGGGTGCCATGAAACGGCACAACTTCAGCGGTCTGCGCGCAACGCACGGCGTGTCGATCAGCCACCGCTCGCACGGTTCCACCGGTCAGTGTCAGGATCCCGGCAAGGTCTTCAAAGGCAAGAAGATGGCCGGCCACATGGGCGCGGCCAAGGTCACGACGCAGAACCTTCAGGTGGTCAAGACCGACGCCGATCGTGGTCTCATCATGGTCAAAGGTGCCGTTCCGGGCTCCAAAGGCGGCTGGGTCACGGTCAAGGATGCGGTCAAAAAGCCGACACCTGAGAACGTGATCTATCCTGCGGCTCTGAAATCCGCTGCCGAGGAAGCCGAACGTCTGGCTGCCGAAGCTGCTGCGGCCGCCGAAGCCGAAGCCAAGGCCGCCGAAGAGGCCGCACTGGCCGAACAGGCCGCTGCGGAAGAGGCTGCGCTTCAAGAGGCCGAAGCTGAGATCGCCGCTGAGAAGTCGGATACCGACAACTCCGATGCCACACCGGAAGGAGGCGACGACAAATGAAAGCTGATGCAATCAAGCTGGACGGTGGCAAAGCCGGATCCGTCGATCTCTCCGATGAGATCTTCGGCCTCGAGCCGCGCATCGATATCCTGCACCGCGTCGTACGCTGGCAGCGCAACAACTCGCAGCAAGGCACGCACAAGGTCAAGACCCGCTCCGAGACGAGCTACTCGACCAAGAAGATCTATCGCCAGAAAGGCACCGGTGGCGCACGTCACGGTAGCCGCAACGCGCCGATCTTCCGCAAGGGTGGTATCTACAAGGGTCCGACCCCGCGCAGCCATGGTCACGAGCTGACCAAGAAGTTCCGCAAGCTGGGCCTGCGCCACGCGCTCAGCGCCAAGCAATCGGCGGGCGAGCTGATCGTCATTGACGAGGCGAAGCTCAGCGATGCCAAGACCGCGCAGCTGGCCAAGCACGCCAAGTCGCTTGGCTGGAAGCGTGCCCTTGTGATCGACGGCCCCGAAGTCGATGCGAACTTCGCCCAGGCCGCGCGCAACCTCGACGGCGTGGACGTGCTCTCCTCCATGGGCGCCAATGTCTACGACATTCTGAAATCCGACACGCTGGTCCTCACCAAGGCCGGTGTCGAAGCCCTGGAGGCCCGTCTGAAATGACCACCAAGGCAGAACTCTATGACGTGATCCGCAAGCCGGTCATCACCGAGAAGGCCACCATGGCCTCCGAGGCGAATGCCGTTGTCTTTGAAGTCGCGATCGACGCCAACAAGCCCATGATCAAGGAGGCCGTCGAAGGTCTCTTCGGGGTCAAGGTTAAGGCGGTGAACACGACGATTACCAAAGGCAAGCAAAAGCGCTTTCGCGGTCAGCTTGGCCGCCGCAAGGATGTCAAAAAGGCTTACGTCACGCTCGAAGAGGGCAATACGATTGACGTCAACACCGGCCTCTCCTAAGGAGGCGCATCTTACGGCCTCGCACCTCGCGGGGCCGTAGACATTTACGAACCGGGGACCTTCGGGGCCCTTCATCCATCAGGGTCTCCTCGAGACCCGCAAAGCAACGGAAAGACAGTTAAATGGCACTCAAGTCGTACAAACCGACGACGCCGGGCCAGCGAGGGCTGGTGCTGATCGACCGTTCGGAGCTTTGGAAAGGCCGCCCGGTCAAGAGCCTTACAGAAGGCCTGACCAAGAATGGCGGACGGAACAATACCGGACGGATCACGATGCGGCGTCGTGGCGGCGGGGCAAAGCGCCTCTACCGCGTGGTCGATTTCAAGCGCAACAAGTTCGACGTACCCGCGGTCGTCGCGCGTATTGAATACGACCCCAACCGAACCGCCTTCATCGCACTGATCCAGTACGAAGACGGCGAACAGGCCTACGTCCTCGCGCCTCAGCGTCTGGCGATTGGCGACAAGATCGTCAGCGGTCAGAAGGCGGACATCAAGCCCGGCAATGCGATGCCTTTCCAGGGCATGCCGATCGGCACGATCGTCCACAACATCGAGCTGAAGCCGGGCAAAGGCGGCCAGATCGCGCGCGCTGCAGGCACCTATGCCCAGTTCGTCGGCCGTGATGGCGGCTATGCGCAGATCCGCCTTAGCTCGGGCGAACTTCGCCTCGTGCGGCAGGAATGCATGGCGACGGTCGGTGCGGTCTCAAACCCGGACAACAGCAACCAGAACTTCGGTAAGGCCGGACGCAACCGTCACAAGGGCATCCGCCCCTCCGTGCGCGGTGTCGTCATGAACCCGGTCGATCACCCCCATGGTGGCGGCGAAGGCCGGACCTCTGGCGGTCGTCACCCGGTCAGCCCCTGGGGTAAACCCACGAAGGGTGCCCGCACCCGCAACAAGAACAAGGCGTCGCAGAAGCTGATCCTTCGCTCGCGTCACGCTAAGAAGAAAAGGCGCTAAACCATGAGCCGTTCCGTCTGGAAAGGGCCTTTTGTGGACGCCTATGTCCTCAAGAAGGCCGAAGCCTCCCGCGAGAGCGGGCGCAACGAGGTCATCAAGATCTGGTCGCGTCGCTCCACCATCCTGCCCCAGTTCGTGGGCCTCACCTTCGGCGTCTATAACGGGCACAAGCATATTCCCGTGAACGTCTCCGAAGACATGATCGGTCAGAAGTTCGGGGAATATTCGCCCACGCGGACCTATTACGGTCACGCCGCCGACAAGAAGGCGAAGCGCAAATGAGCAAGGAAAAGAACCCCCGCCGCGTGGCTGACAACGAAGCGATGGCCAAGACCCGCATGCTTCGCACCAGCCCGCAGAAACTGAACCTCGTGGCGGCGATGATCCGCGGCAAGAAGGTGGACAAGGCCCTTACGGACCTCACCTTCTCGAAAAAGCGGATCGCAGAGGATGTGAAGAAGTGTCTTCAGTCCGCCATCGCCAACGCCGAGAATAACCATAACCTGGACGTCGACGAGCTTGTCGTCGCCGAGGCCTATGTGGGCAAGAACCTGACGATGAAGCGCGGACGTCCCCGTGCGCGTGGCCGCTTCGGTCGCATCATCAAACCGTTCTCCGAGCTCACCATCAAGGTCCGCCAGGTCGAGGAGCAAGCCTAATGGGTAACAAGGTCAATCCGATCGGCATGCGGCTCCAGGTCAACCGCACCTGGGACAGCCGCTGGTATGCCGACACCAAGGATTACGGTGATCTCCTCCTCGAGGATATCAGGATCCGTAACTTCATTCGCGAAGAGTGCAAGCAAGCCGGCATCAGCCGGGTGATCATCGAGCGTCCGCACCGCAAGTGCCGCGTCACGATCCACTCGGCCCGCCCGGGCGTCATCATCGGCAAGAAAGGCGCGGATATCGAAACGCTCCGCAAGAAGCTAGCCACGATGACCGACAGCGAGCTGCATCTCAACATCGTTGAGGTCCGCAAGCCAGAGCTTGACGCCCAGCTGGTCGGCGAAAGCATCGCTCAGCAGCTTGAGCGTCGTGTTTCGTTCCGCCGCGCCATGAAGCGGTCGGTCCAGAATGCCATGCGCATGGGCGCCCTCGGCATCCGCGTGAACCTTGCGGGCCGTCTCGGCGGCGCTGAGATCGCGCGCACCGAATGGTATCGCGAGGGCCGGGTGCCGCTGCACACGCTCCGCGCCGATATCGATTACGCTGGCGTCGAGGCGAAGACCCCTTATGGGATCATCGGGATCAAGGTCTGGATCTTCAAAGGCGAGATCATGGAGCACGACCCCGCAGCGCGCGACCGCAAGCAGCAGGAGCTTCAGGATGGCCCGGCCCCTCGCGGCGCCGGTGGCCGGAGGAACTAAGTCATGCTTCAGCCAAAACGCACCAAATTCCGCAAGGCCCATAAGGGCCGGATCAAGGGGGAGGCCAAAGGCGGCTTCGACCTTGCTTTCGGGACCTATGGCCTCAAGGCCACCGAGCCCGAGCGCATCACCGCCCGTCAGATCGAGGCGGCCCGCCGTGCCATGACGCGCCACATGAAGCGTCAGGGCCGTGTCTGGATCCGGATCTTCCCGGACCTGCCCGTTACGTCCAAGCCCGTCGAGGTTCGGATGGGTAAAGGCAAGGGCTCCGTCGATTTCTGGGCCGCCAAGGTCAAGCCGGGCCGCATCATGTTCGAGATCGACGGCGTCAACGACACCGTCGCCCGCGAAGCGCTCCGCCTCGCCGCGATGAAACTGCCGGTCAAGACGCGCACCGTCGTTCGCGAAGACTGGTAACCGGCGAAACGAATGTTACGCCGCGTGCGCGACAGGGGATTGCTCGCAATCACCGAAAGCGTCACCCGGTTACAATATGACAAAACCCCCGCCCAACCGGCGGGGGTTTTTTAGATCTGCAGGGCGGGTTTCATCCTGCCTTCCCCCTCGCCACTCTTAAATCCCTCCGCTATTCCAATCTCATGCCTATTAGATCCCTCTTCGTCACCCGCCTCTACCGCGCCGCCCTCTCCGAACAGGGCGATCCCATCGATCCGGCCGAGCTCGAGACCTCTTGCCTCACTATCGCGGAGGATGACGAAGCCGGTCAGGCTTGGTGCGAGGAGAATGACTTCCCCGGCTATACCAGCTACGCTTCGCTCACGGACCTGGGCTGGCGCTTCCCGATCTTTGCCGATCTGATCGAGGTGCTCGACCGGCACGTCGCTGCCTTCGCCGAAGAGCTGCAGTTCGACCTCGGCGGCAAGGCACTCGAGCTTGAGGATATCTGGATCAACATCCTGCCAGAGGGCGGTATCCACACCTCCCACCTGCATCCCCACTCGGTGATCAGCGGGACGACCTACGTCGCTATGCCCAAGGGAACCAGCGCCATCCGCTTCGAGGATCCCCGCCACCCGATGATGATGGCCGCCCCGCCCCGCCGCTCCGACGCATCCGAAGACCAGCGAACCTTCGTCTATGTGAAACCGCAGGTCGGAGACGTCCTCCTCTGGGAAAGCTGGCTCCGCCACGAAGTGCCCATGAACATGAGCGAAGAGGATCGGGTGAGCGTAAGCTTTAACTATCGGTGGGGGTGAGCACCGATCCTGGCCGCATGGCCCGGCAGAAGGTCCAGTGGACCTTTTGAGGCGCGAACGGCAAGAGCCTATCAGTGACTAACTTTTCAACGCCGGAACTTGCCCTAATCAGGTGATTTTAGGCTATGAGTAGCCGCACCATAACTTACAGGATTGCACCATTACTTCGTCTTGGATCTTCTAGAGCCTAATTGAAACAGGGACTTAGAATTGTAGAAGAAAAATAATTGTGGATAAAACAAAAAATGGTTGGAACAAGAATCAGCGATATGAAGAATGAGAATGTGGGCTCAGGAGTACACTATATTTAGTTGCTCCCGAGCCCGCTGGCTCCGGCGAGGTGCACCTCGTGACCAGCTTAGTCTAGCAACTAAAGCATAGTCACGGGGTGCACCGATCCTCAAGTAAGAAACTCGCAGATGGCGAACTCAACGTCATACTGTTGGTTTTGATCAGATTCTTCGCTTGCATAGGTATATACCTGCCTCTATACGGCCCCTTCATTCACGAACTCCACGGGAATCAGCGTCACCCGACGATCGGGGCGCTCTCGTGATGTTGAAAGGACCAGGCGATGAACGCCACAGAATTGCGCGACAAGACGCCGGACCAACTCCGCGACGAACTCGCTTCCCTCAAGAAGGAGGCCTTCAACCTCCGCTTCCAGCAGGCTACCGGCCAGCTGGAGAATACCGCTCGCATGCGCTCTGTCCGCCGTGACGCCGCTCGTGTGAAGACGATCCTGAACGAAAAGGCAGCGACCGCTGCCTCTGAGGAGTAAGAGCATGCCCAAACGTATCCTTCAGGGCACCGTGACCTCGAACCAGAACGCCCAGACCGTCACCGTGTCGGTCGAACGCCGGTTCAAGCACCCGCTCCTGCAAAAGACCGTCCGGAAATCCAAGAAGTACCGGGCCCATGACGAGAACAACACGTTCAACGTCGGTGACATGGTTCGCATTCAGGAATGCGCGCCCAAGTCGAAAACGAAACGCTGGGAGGTGATTGCCGAGTAAGGCTGTCACACCCGGTTTGATCGAAACCCTGGGGCAGATGTCCCCAAAGGTCGGGAGAAACCAATATGATCCAGATGCAGACCAATCTGGATGTCGCTGACAATTCCGGTGCTCGCCGGGTTCAGTGCATCAAGGTCCTCGGCGGATCCAAGCGCAAATACGCCTCTGTGGGCGACATCATCGTGGTGTCGGTCAAAGAGGCTATTCCGCGTGGCCGTGTGAAAAAAGGCGACGTCCGCAAGGCCGTCGTCGTGCGCACCGCCAAGGAAGTCCGCCGCGAAGACGGCACCGCGATCCGCTTTGATCGCAACGCCGCCGTCATCCTCAACAACAACAACGAACCGATCGGCACCCGCATCTTCGGGCCGGTGGTTCGCGAGCTGCGCGCGAAGAACTTCATGAAGATCATCTCGCTCGCGCCGGAGGTGCTGTAATGGCTGCCAAGCTGAAAACAGGAGACAAGGTCGTCGTGCTGGCCGGCAAGGACAAGGGCAAGACGGGCGAGATTAAGTCCGTCGATCCCAAATCCGGCAAGGCCGTCGTCGATGGCGTGAACATCGCCATCCGTCACACCAAGCAAAGCCAAGCGTCCCAGGGCGGCCGCGTGCCTAAGGCGATGCCGATCGATCTGAGCAACCTGGCCATCCAGGATGCGAACGGCAAAGCGACCCGCGTTGGCTTCCGTACCGAAGACGGCAAGAAGGTCCGCTTCGCCAAGACCACGGGAGATGTGATCTGATGCTCGATACAGCAACCTACACCCCCCGCCTCAAGGCCCTCTTCGCGGATGAGATCCGCGCGAAGATGAAAGAGGAATTCGGCTACAAGAACGACATGCAGATCCCGCGTCTGGACAAGATCGTCCTGAACATCGGGGCCGGTGCCGAAGCCGTCAAGGACAGCAAGAAGGCCAAGTCGGCTGCCGACGATCTGACCGCGATTGCCGGTCAGAAGGCCGTCATCACCAAGGCCAAGAAGTCGATCGCCGGCTTCCGCGTCCGTGAAGACATGCCGCTCGGCGCCAAGGTCACGCTGCGCGGCGACCGCATGTACGACTTCCTCGACCGTCTGGTCACCATCGCGCTGCCCCGCGTTCGCGACTTCCGCGGCGTTTCGGGTAAGTCGTTCGATGGCCGTGGCAACTACGCCATGGGCATGAAAGAGCACATCGTCTTCCCCGAGATCGACTTCGACAAGATCGATGAGGCCTGGGGTCTGGACATCGTAATCTGCACCACGGCGGACAACGACGCCGAAGCCAAAGCGCTGTTGAAGCATTTCAACATGCCCTTCAACAGCTGAGGACATTCGATATGGCTAAAAAAGCAATGATCGAGCGCGAAAAAAAGCGCGAACGCCTCGTCGCGAAGTACGCTGAAAAGCGGGCGGCTCTGAAAGAGATCGCCAACGACGAAAGCAAGCCCATGGAAGAGCGGTTCAAAGCCCGCCTCAAGCTTTCCAAGCTGCCGCGCAACTCGTCCGCAGTGCGCCTGCACAACCGCTGCCAGCTCACTGGCCGCCCGCATGCGTACTATCGCAAATTGAAAATCAGCCGGATCGCCCTGCGCGAGCTTGGCTCCAACGGCGAGATCCCCGGTCTCGTCAAGTCCAGCTGGTAAGGGAGGCGTAGACAGATGAACGATCCCATCGGCGATATGCTGACTCGCATCCGCAACGGCCAAATGCGCGCCAAGTCCACGGTCCTGACGCCAGCGTCCAAGCTGCGCGGCTGGGTTCTCGATGTGCTGGCCGACGAAGGCTACATCCGCGGCTACGAGGCCACGACCGGCATCGACGGTCACCCGGCTTTCGAGATCAGCCTCAAATACTATGAAGGCACCCCCGTCATTCGCGAGCTCAAGCGGGTCTCCAAGCCCGGCCGCCGCGTCTACATGGGTGTCAAGGACATCCCGCAGGTCCGTCAGGGCCTCGGCGTGTCGATTGTCAGCACGCCCCGCGGCGTGATGTCGGACGCGAATGCACGCGCTGCCAATGTCGGCGGCGAGGTGCTTTGCACGATCTTCTAGGGAGAGGCACATGTCTCGTATTGGTAAAAGACCAGTCGACCTGCCCTCCGGGGTCGAGGCGAACATCTCCGGTCAGACGGTAGAAGTGAAGGGACCCAAGGGCACCCGCAGCTTCACCGCCACCGATGATGTGACCCTCGCGGTCGAAGACAATGCCGTGACGGTTACCCCGCGCGGCAAGTCCAAGCGCGCGCGCCAGCAGTGGGGTATGTCCCGCACGATGGTCGCCAACCTCGTTACCGGCGTGACTGACGGCTTTAAGAAAGAGCTCGAGATCAACGGCGTCGGTTACCGGGCACAGATGCAGGGCAATACGCTCAAGCTGTCGCTCGGTCTCAGCCACGAGGTCAACTTCGACGTCCCGCAAGGCGTCACCGTCACCGCCCCCAAGCAGACGCAGATCATCGTCGAGGGGACGGACGAGCAACTCGTCGGTCAGGTCGCCGCGAACATTCGCGCATGGCGCAAGCCCGAGCCCTACAAGGGCAAAGGCATTAAGTATCTCGACGAATATATCTTCCGCAAGGAAGGCAAGAAGAAGTAAGGACCCAGGAAAATGGCAAACAGCAAGAGAGATCTGTTCCTCAAGCGCCGCCTGCGCGTCCGGAACAAGCTGCGCAAGGTCAATGCAGGGCGCCCGCGCCTGAGCGTTCACCGCAGCAACAAGAACATCAGCGTTCAGCTGATCGATGACGTGAGCGGCGTGACGCTCGCCTCGGCCTCCTCGCTCGAGAAGGATCTGGGCATCGTCGGCAAGAACAATGTCGAGGCCGCCGCCAAGGTCGGCGCCGCGATTGCCGAACGCGCCAAGAAAGCCGGCGTGGAAGAAGCCTATTTTGACCGGGGCGGCTTCCTCTTTCACGGGAAGGTCAAGGCTCTTGCCGACGCCGCCCGCGAGAACGGCCTGAAGATCTAAGACTGACCCCGCGCCCCGATCAGGGCGCGGTCTGAAGAGGGCGGCGAGCTTCGCCCTCTCGATGATCCGGCGGCCCAGGGTCGACCAGGATTGGACAAACACGAAGCGCCCACAGGCGCGATGCATGAAGGAGGCCACATGGCCAGAGATGACAACCGCCGGGGACGCCGCGACCGCGACGAGAACCCGGAATTCGCCGATCGCCTTGTGGCCATCAACCGCGTCTCCAAGACAGTCAAGGGCGGCAAGCGCTTCGGCTTTGCGGCGCTCGTCGTCGTGGGCGACCAGAAAGGCCGTGTCGGCTTCGGCAAGGGCAAGGCCAAAGAGGTCCCCGAGGCGATCCGCAAGGGAACCGAAGCGGCCAAGCGCAACATGATCCGCGTGCCGCTCCGCGAAGGCCGGACGCTGCACCACGACATGACCGGCCGCCACGGCGCCGGTAAGGTTGTCATGCGGACTGCGCCAGAGGGAACCGGCATCATCGCCGGTGGTCCAATGCGTGCCGTGTTCGAGATGCTTGGCCTCAAGGACGTCGTCTCCAAATCGACCGGCTCGCAGAACCCCTACAACATGATCCGGGCAACGCTGAACGGCCTGCAAAAAGAGCAGAGCCCCCGCTCGGTGGCGCAGCGCCGCGGCAAGAAGGTCGCTGACATCCTGCCCAAGCGCGATGTGGTCGACCAGCAATCCGACGTGGCTCACAACGCCCCCGTCGCTGAAGCAACCCCCGACGCATAAGGAGATCCGATCATGGCAAAAACCATCGTCGTCAAACAGATCGGCTCCCCGATCCGCCGCCCGCAAAAGCAGCGGGCCACGCTGATCGGCCTCGGCCTGAACAAAATGCACAAAACCCGCGAGCTAGAGGACACCCCGTCCGTCCGCGGCATGGTCGAAAGCATCCCCCACCTCGTCGAGATCGTCGAAGAGCGCGGGTAAGCACCCCAAAGCGACGCCGTCCCGGACTTGATCCGGCACTTCGATTCTCGAAGCACCTCGACCCGAAAGGATCGGGGTGCTTTTTCTCTGTATACTCAGCCATTTAATCGCAGGCCTTGTGTCGTTCCACGCCAGTGCTGCCCTGTACGATCGAGCAGAGGCTTGGGAATTCGAGAATTGGAACATAATGACCGAGGATCAGACGGCGATATCAAATTTTATGCGCTGGTTTCGCATAGCGTCCGAGAAAGCGTGGGCAAACCTGAGAGAGCGCGACCTTGCTAGCTTTCGGGCTCAGGAAGTTGGTGGGCTTAGCCACCGGCGCGGTACTCATTGGTTGAACGGTTTCTCAGAAGAAGAGATTGAGAGAATCGAGGCTCGCGAGGGTAGAGCCCTTCCATTTGAACTGAAGACTTTCCTCAGAATTTGCGGAAAAACCGACAGAGGCTTCATGTCCTTTGGCTACAATGATGATAACGTCATCGTTCAACGCCCAGATGTCCCGATCTTTTACGATTGGAGTGATGACGGGCAGATTGCGATTGCTCGTCAAAGTATCCGGAGCCGCATCCTGTCTCACGTCGAGACTGGATCCTGGCTGAAAGAGTGGGGCCCTCGTCCGGCTGACTTATCCTCGGCAATGACTATGGCTGCCGAGAAGATCGAAGACGGTGCTCCCTTGTATCCTTTGCATAGCCACCGCGCTGTACTGCCGCTTTCTGCCCGATCGTTGTCGCCGGTCCTATCCTGTCATGGTCTTGATACCACTATCTATAGCTCCAGCCTGTGCCGTAACCTCGTGGAAGATACCGGCCTTGATCTTGATCTATCGGACGCACCGCCGGTTCCTGACCAAGATGCGCGCGCTATACACAGTGAGGTCCATCAGATGCCTTTCTGGGGCCTACTCGTTTAGCAGTTGGGTTGGCTGAAGTGTCTACAGGCCAACTCAACTGCCTCTTGATCCCACCACGCCTCCCGTCTATACGCCACCGGTCGGATCAGACCGACGTAATCAATCAAGAAACGCCGTGTCCGCCCATCTCGCTTCGGGGGCGGTTCCGGCTCGAAAGGAAGCGACATGGTTAAACTGAACGAACTGCACGACAATCCCGGCGCCACGAAAAAGCGCAAGCGCGTGGGCCGTGGTCCCGGCTCCGGAATTGGCAAGACCGCAGGACGCGGCATCAAGGGTCAGAAATCCCGCTCGGGTGTGGCCATCAATGGCTACGAGGGCGGCCAGATGCCGCTCTACCAGCGCCTGCCCAAGCGCGGCTTCAACAAGCCCAACCGCAAGCAATATGCCGTTGTAAACCTCGGCCTCATCCAAAAGTTTATCGATGCGGGCAAGCTCAAAGGCGACATCACCGAAGACAGCCTGATCGAAAGCGGCCTTCTGCGCCGCAAGCGCGATGGCGTCCGTCTCCTTGCCAAGGGCGAGCTGACGGCAAAGGCCAACATCACTGTCACCGGCGCGTCCAAAGGCGCGATCGAGGCGGTCGAAAAGGCCGGCGGCAGCGTCACGCTGGCCGCTCCCGTCGCGGAAACGGCACCGTCCGAGAGCGCCTGAAGGTTGTGACCGGCTTGCCGGTCCCCTACATCTTCGGCTAGATTCCACGGCGCCGCCTGACCGGGCGGCGTCCTTCTGAGAAGAGAGTCCTTTCATGGCATCAGCAGCAGAGCAAATGGCCGCCAATATGAGCTGGAGCGCCTTCGGTAAGGCGACCGAGCTCAGGCAACGGATCCTCTTCGCACTGGCTCTTCTCTGCGTCTACCGCCTCGGCACCTTCATTCCCGTCCCCGGGATCGACGGCTCTGCCTTGCGCAATTTCATGGAGGAGGCGTCCCAAGGCATCGGCGGCGTCCTGTCGATGTTTACGGGAGGCGCGCTTGGCCGGATGGGCATCTTTGCCCTCGGCATCATGCCTTACATCTCCGCCTCGATCATCGTGCAGCTTCTCTCCGCGATGTACGAGCCGCTCAAGCAGCTCAAAAAAGAAGGCCAGCAGGGCCGCCAGAAGATCAACCAGTATACCCGCTACGGCACGGTGATCCTGGCGACATTCCAGGCCTTCGGTCTGGCCGTCAGCCTCGAGGCTGGTAATCTCGCCTCCGATCCGGGCCTCTTCTTCCGCGCCTCGACCGTTATCACGCTTGTGGGCGGCACGATGTTCCTGATGTGGATTGGCGAGCAGATCACCGCCCGCGGGATCGGTAACGGCATCTCGCTCATCATCTTCGTTGGCATCATCGCCGAGGTGCCCGCCGCGCTTGCTCAATTCTTCCGCCAGGCCGAATCCAGCGGCAACTGGGCCCTTGTCATCGGCGTGATCATCATGGTGATCTTGTTATTGGGTTTCGTCGTGTTCATGGAACGAGCCCTGCGAAAGATCCATCTGCAATACCCGCGCCGTCAGGTCGGCATGAAGGTCTATGACGGCGGCTCCTCGCACCTGCCGATCAAGGTGAACCCGGCGGGCGTGATCCCTGCGATCTTCGCCTCCGCGCTGCTTCTACTGCCCACGACGATCTCGACCTTCTCGGGCAGTGATACCGGCCGGGTCATGTCGACGATCCTCGCCTATTTCGGCCCCGGCCAACCCGCCTATCTGGTCTTCTTCACGGCAATGATCGTCTTCTTCACGTTCTTTTACACCAAGGAAGTCGCCTTCAAGGTCGACGAGGTCGCCGACAACCTTAAGAACCAGAACGGTTTTGTGCCCGGCATCCGGCCCGGCAAGCGGACGGCGGAATACCTCGACTACGTTGTCACTCGCCTTCTGGTCCTTGGCTCCGGCTATCTTGCCGCGGTTTGCCTTCTGCCCGAGATCCTGCGCACCCAGCTGTCCATCCCGGTCTATGTCGGGGGAACGTCCATCCTTATTATCGTGAGCGTCGGCATGGACACGATCCAGCAAATCCAGTCGCACCTGCTCGCCCACCAATACGAAGGTCTCATTGAGAAATCCCAGCTGCGTGGCAAACGCAGCACCGGTAAACCTCGCAAGTCCAAGGGTCCGGCGCGTCGATGAATATTATACTTCTGGGCCCACCGGGTGCGGGCAAAGGCACTCAGGCCCGTAAGCTGGTCGACGAGCGCAAGATGATCCAGCTCTCCACCGGGGACATGCTGCGCGAGGCGCGGACCTCCGGCACCGAGATGGGACAGAAAGTGGCCGAGGTCATGGATCGCGGGGATCTTGTCACCGATGAGATCGTGATTGGCCTGATCCGCGAGAAGCTGGAGGCTGGCGAAGCCGAAGGCGGCTATATCTTCGACGGCTTTCCCAGAACGCTGGCGCAGGCTGACGCGCTAGGTCAGCTTTTGACCGAGTTGAACGAGAGCCTCGACCACGTGATCGAGATGCAGGTGGACGATGAGGCGCTTGTCACCCGCATCATAGGCCGCGCGACCTGCGCCGATTGCGGCGAGGTCTATCACGACGTGACCAAGCCAATCCCCGCGGATGGCCACTGCACGAATTGCAACGGGACCGAGTTCAAGCGCCGCGCGGATGACACAGAGGAGGCGCTAAAGACACGCCTTCTGGCTTACTATAAGCAGACGTCTCCGCTGATCGGTTATTATTATGCGAAAGACATGCTCGAAAGCGTCGATGGTCTGCAGGCGATGGACGATGTCTCGGGCGCCATCTCGCGCGTCCTTTCCTGAAGGGCGCACGATTTTCTAGAAAATCGTGTTAAACCAAAATCTTCTAGAAGATTTTGCCACTCCAGGATCTTCTAGAAGATCCTGCCCGGAACGACCTCTTGACGATTTGTCAAGAACCCCATAGGTGGTGCCATCCCGAAAGGGAATCGCCCGCGCGAGAGGCCGATCACCCCGCGCAACCCAACTGAGATGACAGTGACCCGAAGGCACGATGAGCCTTCCGGTTTACCGTTGTGAAAAAAGGGTCTGGAACTACGGACCCGCAACGAGAGAAGGACACCACACGTGGCACGTATTGCTGGCGTCAACATTCCGACCGCCAAACGAGTTCCCATCGCGCTCACCTATATCACCGGTATCGGCAACACCTCGGCCGAGCAGATCTGCGAAGCTGTCGGCATCGACCGTTCCCGCCGGGTCAATGAGCTTTCCGATGCCGAGATCCTGCAGATCCGCGAGCATATCGACGCGAACTTTACCGTTGAAGGTGATCTGCGCCGCGAGGTGCAGATGAACATCAAGCGCTTGATGGATCTGGGCTGCTATCGCGGCCTGCGCCATCGCCGCAATCTCCCCGTGCGCGGTCAGCGCACCCACACCAATGCCCGCACCCGCAAAGGCCCCGCAAAGGCCATCGCAGGCAAGAAGAAGTAAGGGGAGACCGGACAAATGGCACGCGATACCCGCACCCGCGGAAAAAAGAAGGTCTCCAAGAACATCGCCGCAGGCGTTGCTCATGTGAATTCTTCGTTCAACAACACCAAGATCCTGATCTCCGACGTTCAGGGCAACGCCATCGCCTGGTCCTCGGCCGGCACGATGGGCTTCAAGGGATCCCGCAAGTCGACGCCCTATGCTGCCCAGATGGCTGCCGAAGATGCCGGTAAAAAGGCGCAGGAACACGGCGTCAAGACACTCGAGGTCGAAGTGCAAGGCCCCGGTTCCGGTCGTGAGAGCGCGCTTCGTGCTCTGGCGGCCGTCGGTTTCAACATCACGTCGATCCGCGATGTAACACCGATTGCCCATAACGGCTGCCGCCCGCCCAAGCGTCGGCGCGTCTGACTCGCATTTGAAGATCCAGGAAGGTCCGCGCCAACTGCGCGGCCTTTCGCTTTCGTTTTTAGAAACCTCGGGAGTCTTCCGTTTTGGACATGAGCGGCGGACGGGAATGGAGGGACGCATGATCCATAAAAACTGGGCAGAGCTGATCAAGCCCACGCAACTCGACGTCAAACCGGGCAGCGACCCGGCGCGCCGCGCAACAGTCACGGCAGAACCGCTCGAGCGCGGCTTCGGTCTGACGCTCGGCAACGCGCTGCGCCGCGTTCTGATGTCATCGCTCCAGGGCGCAGCCATCACGTCGGTTCAGATCGACAACGTGCTGCACGAGTTCTCGTCGATCTCTGGCGTGCGTGAAGACGTGACCGATGTCGTCCTCAACCTCAAGGGCGTCGACATTAAGATGGAGACCGAAGGCCCCAAGCGCTTGTCGGTTCAGGCCAAGGGTCCGGGCGTCGTCACCGCAGGTGACATCTCCGAATCCGCCGGGATCGAGATCCTGAACAAGGAGCATGTCATCTGTCACCTCGACGATGGCGCGGACCTGTTCATGGAACTGACGGTCAACACCGGCAAAGGCTACGTCGCCGCCGACAAGAACAAACCCGAGGATGCGCCGATCGGCATGATCGCCATCGATGCGATCTATTCGCCGGTCAAAAAGGTCAGCTACGACGTTCAGCCGACCCGCGAAGGTCAGGTTCTCGACTACGACAAGTTGACGATGAAGATCGAAACCGACGGTTCGATCACACCTGACGATGCCGTGGCCTTTGCCGCGCGGATCATCCAGGATCAGTTGTCGATCTTCGTGAACTTCGACGAGCCCGAAAGCGCCTCGGCCCAGTCCGATGATGACGGCCTTGAGTTCAACCCGCTCCTTCTCAAGAAGGTCGACGAACTCGAGCTGTCCGTCCGCTCTGCGAACTGCCTCAAGAACGACAACATCGTCTATATCGGCGACCTCATCCAAAAGACCGAGGCCGAGATGCTGCGCACGCCGAATTTCGGCCGCAAGTCGCTTAACGAGATCAAGGAGGTTCTCTCCGGAATGGGTTTGCACCTCGGCATGGATGTCGAGGACTGGCCGCCGGACAATATCGAGGATCTGGCTAAGAAGTTCGAAGATCAGTTCTAATCCAGGATCGATCCCGCCTCACAGGTGCCGAAGCGACAGCTTATGGAGTGAGGCGGGATCCTGAGAAAGGTCGGCGGAATTTCACGTAATCCTTGAGGGATGCGAATTTCCACCGACCGGATACCGACGGTATACCGACCGGATACCGCACGAAGAAAATGGGCAATTCCGCCCCAAGGAGAGTGTGGGACACGCATCCCGCGCCAGACAAAGAATAAAGCACTTAGGAGACCTCAAATGCGCCACGCCCGCGGCTATCGCCGCCTCAACCGCACCCACGAGCACCGCAAGGCGCTCTTTGCCAACATGGCCGGATCGCTCATCGAACACGAGCAAATCAAGACCACGCTGCCTAAGGCAAAAGAGCTGAAGCGGATCATCGACAAACTTGTAACCCTCGGAAAACGCGGCGATATCCACGCTCGCCGTCAAGCCGCTGCCCGGCTTAAGCAGGACCACCACGTCGCCAAACTCTTTGACGTCCTTGGCCCGCGCTATGCCGAACGCCAAGGGGGCTACGTCCGCGTTCTGAAGGCTGGTTTCCGGTATGGGGATATGGCGCCTATGGCGATCATCGAATTTGTCGACCGTGACGTCGATGCGAAAGGTGCCTCAGACAAGGCTCGCCTCGCAGAAGAAGAAGCTGCAATCGACGCATAAGTCGTTGAATTATATATCAAAGAGCCTCGCCGATCGGTGAGGCTCTTCTAGTTTTGGCACCCGTGTGATGCGCGCGTATTGATACGAGCCGTTCGGCGTCGAAGAATGCGCAGGACAGCCTTTGCATCGCTCGATTGCACTTTGATAAAGTCGATCAGAAGATCCCGATCTCTCAAATCCATATCTTGCATGTGATGATGAAGATCTGCGTCGATATTCTTCACAGCTATACCCTTGTTTTCGCTTGATCTCCTCACAATTTATGGTTGACCGGCCGTTAAGCAACTTGTCTAAAAAGACATGTCCCTTAGGTCTGGAATAGAACGTCAAACACACCGTCTGTCTGCGCTTGCACCAGGCGGTTTTTTCTTTGCGCTGCACATCAGGTTCGCGCTGCCGCTCTTGCACCATCAGACGTATCCGCAGGGCTGGACGGACCGTTATACAGAGGAGGCTTATGCGCTTCGCGATCCGATCATCGCCTGGGGATTCAGTCAGGTCGGTGCCGCGAGATGGAGCGAAATAAAGATACCAGATCCCTTCGACATCCTTGAGCAGGCGAAGGACTTCGGCATGATCTATGGTTTCGCAGTATCCTGCGGCGAGATGAAGTCACGTACGATTGCATCTGCGGCCCGTGATGACCGAGAGTTCAGTGATGATGAAATAGCCGAATTCTCCGAGCTGATTCAACAGCTTCATAAGATTACCGAACCACCGACAACGCTCACGGATGCCCAACTCGAAGCCCTGCGGTGCATCGCCAACGGGGATCGTCACGCAGCTGCCGCAGCGAAACTGAATATCTCCGAGAGCGCGTTGAAGGCGCGTCTTTCATCGGCAAGGCAAGGTCTTCTTGCCCGAACGACCGCAGAAGCGATCCAGAGGGCAAAGGATTACCGATTGCTGTAGGTGATCCACATGGCTGTTCCGGCGGGGTGAACCGTTAACCACCGTCCTGCTGGAGCAAAAAGCTATGCAAACAACGACCCTTTCTTTCGCCAACATGCACAACCATGGAGAGCTGCTGGCAAATATCCTGCGCGCGAGACGACAGTCCTTCATCGTGCAGAACAAGTGGAACCTGCCCGAAGCCATGGGCATGGAGTTCGACCAATACGACACGCCGCAAAGCCGCTGGATCGCCGTTCACAACGAGTTGGGGGAGGTCCTTGCCGGCTTGCGTCTGACCCCGACAACGGCGCGATGTGGTATCTACAGCTACATGATCCGCGATGCCCAGAACGGCTTGCTCGACTCCATCCCTACAGATCTGCTCTACGATCCCGCTCCCGTGGGCGAGGAGGTGTGGGAGGCCACGCGCGGTTTTGTGGCGCATGATATCCCCGCCCACCTTCGCCGCAGGGTACATCTCAACCTCGTGCTCGAGATGCAGCGCACAAGCCGCGCAGAGGGGATCCGCCGAATGATCGCTCTGCTTCCCTCGAACTGGAACAGGTGGTCGGCTCGCTGCAATCTGCAAATGTCCGATGCTGGCCGGACGATGAACATGGGCGGAATCGATTATCAGGCCGTCTGGATCGATTTTGCCGCGCAGTTGAACTGACGGACGTCTTTGAAACTCCCGTCGGACCGGCCTAGGGTCGGTCCGATGCCAGATCTCTTCGATACCCCCAACGCAGAGCGACCTGCCTCAAGGACACGGCCGCTGGCCGACCGGCTGAGGCCGGCGCGGCTCGAGGATGTCGTTGGGCAAGATAAAGTCTTGTCGCCAGATGGTCCGTTGGGTGCGATGCTTGCATCGGATGCCCTGTCCTCGGTGATCTTCTGGGGCCCGCCTGGCGTCGGGAAGACGACGATCGCGCGGCTGCTCGCGGACGAAACGGACCTGCATTTTGTGCAGATCAGCGCGATTTTCAGCGGTGTCGCTGAGCTGAAGAAAGTGTTCGAGGCAGCCCGCCTAAGACAGCGGCAAGGGCAGGGAACGTTGCTTTTCGTTGACGAGATCCACCGGTTCAATAAGGCGCAGCAGGACGGCTTTCTTCCTTACATCGAAGATGGGACGATCCTGCTGATCGGGGCCACGACCGAAAACCCCTCCTTCGAGCTCAACGCGGCGCTTCTTAGCCGTGCGCAGGTCATTTTGCTGGAGCGTCTGTCGCGCGATAGTCTCGAAGGATTGATCAAACGCGCGGAAGCCGAAATCGAGAGCCATCTGCCACTCGATGAAGGCGGGCGGGCGCTGCTTATCGAACTTTCGGACGGGGATGGAAGGGCGCTGCTGAACCTCATCGAGCAGATCCTCTCCTGGAAACTGACCGAAAGGATCGGAGCCGATGTCCTCAGCCGTCGCCTGTCACAGCGTGCCGCCAAATACGACAAAAGCGGCGACGAGCACTACAATCTAATGTCCGCTCTGCACAAATGCGTTCGGGGAAGTGATCCCGACGCCGCTCTCTACTGGACGGCGCGGATGCTTACCGGCGGAGAGGATCCGCGCTACCTCGCCCGGCGCATCACCCGAATGGCGGTCGAGGATATCGGTCTTGCCGATCCGCAGGCGCATCGCATGACACTCGATGCCTGGGAAACCTATGAGAGGCTTGGCTCGCCCGAAGGAGAGCTGGCGCTCGCGCAAGCCGTCGTTTACTTGGCGCTCGCTCCAAAATCCAACGCGGGTTACGTGGCGTACAAGGCCGCAATGAAAGCTGCGAAAAAGACCGGCTCTGAACCTCCGCCAAAGCACATCCTCAACGCGCCGACCTCGATGATGAAAGAGCAAGGATACGGTGCGGGTTATACTTATGACCATGACGCGGAAGACGGGTTTTCGGGTCAGAACTACTTTCCCGACGCGATGGACCGCGAGGCCTATTATAGCCCGGTCAAGCGCGGCTTCGAACGCGAGTTGAAGAAACGTCTCGACTACTTTGCCAGATTGAGAACCGAGCGACGCAGTTGACACCTCCGCCCGGGCGGATATTGCCCAGAGCCATGGGTTCTGCCTTTCTTCAGGTCGCGATCGGCGGCGCAATCGGCTCCGTGCTTCGGTATGGCGTGTCGATTGCCATGGGGATCAGCCCCGGCGGTTTTCCCCTCGCGGTCCTGACCGTGAATATCTTCGGATCCGTCCTGATGGGTCTTTTCATAGGTCTCGCAGCCAGTCGCGGATTGATGGGGATCAGCCCCTTCGTCCAAACAGGTCTGCTTGGCGGCTTCACGACATTTTCTGCATTCTCGCTTGAGGCGGTGACACTCTACGAACGTGGCGCGATCGGGCAGGCGGCGCTTTATGTCGGCCTCTCCGTCGGGCTGTCCATTGCAGGCCTCTTTTTGGGGCTCGTCATGGCACGGGGACTCTTCTCATGAGCGGTGTGCAGATCGTCGATGTCGCCTCTGGTGAAGGAGATCAGCGGATTGACCGCTGGCTCCGGCGGCGGTTTCCGCACCTGAGTCAGGGCCGGATCGAAAAGATGTGCCGCAAGGGCGAGCTGCGGCTCGATGGCGCGCGCGTCAAATCAAACACTCGCGTCGAAGTGGGCCAGCAGGTTCGCATTCCGCCGGTGCCGAACGCCTCCGAAGTCTCCTCAAATCGCGTGACCCGGGTGAGCGATGCGGACGCCGAGATGATGAGAAGCCTCGTCATCTATAAGGACGATCATCTTATCGCCCTCAACAAACCTCCGGGGATCGCTAGTCAGGGCGGCAGCGGTCAAAGCCGACATCTCGACGGTCTGGCCGAAGCGCTTCGCTTTGATGCGGACGAAAAGCCGCGCCTCGTTCATCGGCTCGATAAAGATACATCTGGTGTCTTTGTCATGGCCCGAAGCCGGGAAAGCGCGACGGCCCTGTCAGAAGCCTTTCGCGACCGCGAGACCCGCAAGATCTACTGGGCCGCCGTCGCAGGGGTTCCGCATCCTGCAATGGGGACCATCCGATATGGTCTCGTCAAAGCGGGCGGGCATGGCTCGGGTGGAGAAGGCGAGAAGATGCGCTGCATCCACCCTCGTGATATCGACGAAACCGCTGGTGCGAAACGAGCCACCTCCGATTATGCCGTGCTTTCCGGTCTAGGCGGGCGCGTGTCGTGGTGTGCGCTGGTCCCCATCACCGGTCGCACCCATCAACTTCGCGCTCATATGGCCGAACTCGGTCACCCTATCATCGGGGACGGCAAATACGGCGGATCGGGTCAGGAGAACATGGGCGACGGATGGGGCGCCCAGCTTGGCGATCAGATTAGCCGAAAGCTCCACCTTCACGCGCGCTCCCTCGTGTTGACCCACCCATTCACGGGCGCCCGTCTGTCCTTGGTCTGCCCGCTACCGGATCATATGCACCGGACATGGGACTTCTTTGGCTGGGATACCGCCACTGTCCCGGCAGATCCTTTCGAAGACGATCTGGCCTGAGGAGGACGGTGATGGCTGAATGGGCTCTGAAGCGATTCTGGAGCGACGCTTGCGTCGTCGAGGATCGCCACGGGTATCGGATCGAGCTGGATGGAAAGCCGATCCGGACACCTCTCAAGGATCTGCTTTTGTTGCCGACCCGCGCGATGGCGGATGCGGTCTCGGCCGAGTGGGATGCTCAAACAGATGTGATCGATCCTCGCGCGATGCCAATGACGCGATCTGCCAATTCCGCGATCGACAAGGTCGCGCGGCAAAAGGCCGAGGTCGAAGCGATTGTCGCGGATTATGGAGAGACGGACCTCCTTTGCTACCGCGCGCCGGATCCGGCAGCACTGGTCGAGCGACAGGCGGAGGCTTGGGATCCTCTGCTCGATTGGGCTGCAGAACGCTATGGTGCGCGCCTTGCGACGGGGACTGGCGTTCTGCCGATTGCACAGTCTTCTCGAACCTTGGCGGCCCTGTCCGACGCAGTAGCTCAGACGACTCCATTCGAGCTGACAGCTTTGCACGATCTCGTGAGCCTTTCCGGCTCGCTCGTGCTGGGACTTGCCGCCGCTGAGCGTGTCTATCCGCTCGTCGATGTTTGGAAACGATCGCGTGTGGATGAGGTATGGCAGATAGAACAATGGGGCGAAGACGAGGAAGCTGCAGAAGCGTTGACCATCAAGGAAGAAGCGTTTCATCATGCTTTTGCTTTTTTCCAACTGGCGCAAAAAAACGCGAGTTGAGTAAGCGTTGCCCGATGCTTGGGCGCCCAAAAAGACAGACGTTTCCTAGGGAACATGTCCGCTTCGGCCCTTGACCTCCTCGCGGAAATCCGCCCAAGCTGTCAGTATTGAAGGGGACACCTTCACGTCACTCGATGCCGTTCTCTCGCAGAGCGGCCAAAACCGCTTAAAGTCAGGGCGGACACTCAGGAAGAGGTAAACATGAACAAATCCGTATTTCTCGGCGTATTAACCGTAGCTGGTATGGCGGCCGGCGTTGCATCTGCTGCAACGCTCGATGACGTCAAAAGCCGGGGAACGCTCAACTGTGGTGTATCCACCGGCCTCGTTGGTTTTGCGGCTCCGAACACGAGCGGTGAATGGGAGGGCTTTGACGTCGATCTTTGCCGTGCCGTCGCCGCAGCTGTTTTGGGGGATCCCACAGCCGTCGAATTCGTTCCGACTACACCCAAGACGCGGTTTACTGCGTTGTCTTCGGGCGAAGTTGACATGCTCGCACGGAACACGACCTGGACTTTTAGCCGCGACAACGATCTCAAGCTCGAATTCACCGGCATCAACTATTATGACGGTCAGGGCTTCATGGTCCCGACAGAGCTTGGCGTGTCGTCGGCCAAGGATCTCGACGGCGCGACCGTCTGCATCCAGACCGGAACCACAACAGAGCTGAATCTTGCGGATTACTTCCGCGCCAACAATATCAGCTACGAGCCTGTTCCGATCGAAACCAACGCCGAAGCTCAGCAGCAGTATCTGGCCGGTGCTTGCGACGTCTACACGACGGATGCCTCCGGTCTGGCCGCGACGCGTGCAACTTTCGAAAACCCGGATGATCACGTGCTTCTGCCCGAAATTATCTCGAAAGAGCCGCTCGGACCGCTGGTCCGTCATGGCGACAACGAGTGGGGCGATATCGTTCGCTGGACCCTCAACGCACTGATTTCGGCTGAAGAGCTCGGTGTCACCTCTGCGAATGTGGGCGAAATCGGCGAGTCTTCGAACAATCCCGAAATCAAACGTCTTCTGGGAACCGAGGGCGAGCTGGGTGCGATGCTTGGTCTGGACCCGAACTGGGCTCAGCAGGCGATCACCGCAGGTGGTAACTATGGTGAGATCTTCGAAAAGAACATCGGAGAGAACACCCCGATTGGTTTGTCCCGTGGTCTGAACGCGCAGTGGACCGATGGTGGCCTCCTCTATTCGCCACCGTTCCGCTAAGAACCGTTGAAGAGGGCGCGGACCATTCCGCGCCCTTTTCACATGTACTTTAAAGATAACATTCGAACCGGGATCGAGGCTGTCTTGCCTCTCGCGGATTCGAAGAGCCAGGGAACACGTCCATGACGGCTATGTCCGACGCCCCCACGCAATCCTTCCGACTTTCCATGCTGCTCTACGATATGCGGTATCGTGGCTACACAATCCAGTTCATCGTCATCCTGTTCGTTGTTCTGGCGATCGGATACCTCGTGTCAAACCTCTTCGCCAACTTGGCGGAGCAGGGCGTGGTCCTGACCTTTGGTTTTCTTGAACAGCCCGCCGGATACGATATCAGTCAGAGTCTGATCGACTACAACAGTCAGAGCTCCCATCTGCGAGCATCTGTCGTTGGCGCGCTGAATACGCTTCTCGTCGCAGCCATGGCTTGCGTTCTTGCCACGATTCTCGGTGTCTTTGCCGGTATCCTCCGTCTGTCGAACAACTGGCTCGTCGCCAAACTCATGGCGATTTATGTCGAAGCCTTTCGCAATGTTCCGATCCTTATTTGGATCATCATCATCAACACGGTTGTGACCAGTTTTGGATCCTCCCCACGGGTCTTTCTGACAAGAGGCGGATCGGTCGAGCCAGAAAGCTCGATGTTCCTGGGCATGTTCGCCTTCACAAACCGCGGTCTATACATCCCCTCAATCGGTCTTGGAGCCGGGTGGGTCGTCGTGATCCTGGCTTTCATTGCGGGGATCGTCGGCTTTTTCGCCTGGCGCTCCTATGTTAAAAAGAAGCTCTTTCAGGAGGGTAGTCTTTTACCCTCATGGCCGGCTTGGGCTATCCTTTTCGGCCCGGTCATCCTTGCGCTTGTGTTGCTTCCCGGTGCTTTGACGATCCTGCGACCAGATGTCGAATCGAACAACTTCAACATTCAAGACGGTGTTCTGCTCGGACGGCCCTTGCTCGCTCTCTGGCTTGCCCTTTCTATCTACACAGGCGCTTTCATCGCGGAAAACGTCCGTGCCGGGATCCTCGCGATTTCCAAAGGCCAGACCGAAGCCGCTGCCGCCTTAGGGCTGCGTCCTGGCCGGATCATGAATCTTGTGATCCTGCCGCAGGCGCTTCGGGTCATTATTCCGCCGCTCATCTCGCAGTACCTGAACATCACAAAGAACTCGTCGCTCGCAATCGCAGTCGGCTATGCCGATATCACGGCGACCCTTGGGGGCATCACCCTTAATCAGACGGGCCGTGCCATCGAATGTGTGCTTCTGCTTATGCTCTTTTATCTGACCATCAGCTTAAGCATCTCGGTGTTGATGAACCTCTACAACAACTCCGTCCGGCTTAAGGAGCGTTGAGATGAGCGATACGCATGCACAAACCGTCGCCTTCGTCCGCGACACCGAAATCCCGCCATCGCCTCCACCCGCGTCGGAAGCCGGAGTGATCAAGTGGCTGCGTGAGAACCTGTTCTCGAGCATCTCAAACTCGATCCTGACCATTCTCGGCCTTATCGCGGTTTACTATATGGTCGTCGGCCTTGGTCCTTGGCTCGCGAACAGCATCTGGCAATCGGACAGTCTCGCAGAGTGTCGCGAAATCCTCGATGGAGCGACCGGCGCGTGTTTTGCCGTCATTCGCGAACGCTGGAATCAGCTTCTTTTCGGGTTCAGATATCCAAGCGATGAGTACTGGCGTCCCGCTTTGGCCTTCATCTTGCTTTTCGTAGCGATTCTGCCGGTTCTCTTTAGCAACCTGCCACGGAAGCTGTTGATCGGAACTGCGCTCTATCCGTTTCTGGCGTTTTGGCTGATCTGGGGCGGCTCCGTTCTGATCCCGATTGTCGCTCTCTTGGGCTTCATTGTAGGCGGCGTCGCCTATTCGATGATGTCGGCTCGCAGCTTTGTTGGTGCGGTGGTGGCTGCCATTGTTGCCGCCGCAGTGACGTGGTGGGCTGGCGGTCTTCTCCTTGAGATAGGATCCGACTTTCTCGCGCTTAGAGCCGTGCCGTCACGTGATCTGGGCGGCTTCATGTTGAATATGATCTTGGGAACAGTCTGCGTTTCACTGTCCCTGCCCATTGGGATCGTACTTGCGCTGGGGCGACAATCGAACCTCCCGATTGTCAAGGTTCTTTGCGTGATCTTCATCGAGTTTGTCCGGGGCGTGCCGCTTATTACACTGCTCTTCGTGGCCAGCGTGATCCTGGCCTATTTCTTCCCGCCCGAAAGCAATCTCGATCTGGTTCTGCGGGTCATCATCATGATCACGATGTTTGCCTCAGCCTATATTGCCGAGGTGATCCGGGGCGGTTTGGCGGCCCTGCCGCGCGGCCAGTATGAGGCGGCAGATAGCCTTGGCCTTGATTACGCGCAGTCGATGCGGCTTATTATTCTGCCGCAGGCGCTGAAGATCTCGATCCCCGGTATCGTGAATGTGGCCGTCGGCCTTTTCAAGGATACGACCCTCGTTGCGATTATCTCGATGTACGATCTCGTCGGCCTTATTCGCGGACCGATCCTGGCGTCGACCGACTGGAACGGCGTCTACTGGGAACTCTGGAGCTTTGCCGCTCTGCTCTTCTTCGTCATCTGCTACGGCATTTCGCAATATTCACAATGGCTCGAGCGCAAGCTGGCCACGGATCACCGATAAGGAGTCTTCACACATGACCATGACCGAAGACATGCACCTCGACACCTCGCAGATGAAAGTCTCCGACGAGGTCGCGATATCTATCGATAATATGAATAAGTGGTACGGTAGCTTCCACGTTCTACGCGATATCGATCTTACTGTTCATCGCGGGGAACGGATTGTGATTTGCGGTCCATCCGGATCCGGGAAATCGACACTCATTCGATGCATCAATGCTCTTGAAGAGCATCAGCAAGGTCGGATCGAGGTCGATGGAACGGTACTGTCATCAGACCTCAAAAACATCGACAAGATCCGGTCCGAGGTCGGAATGTGCTTTCAGCATTTTAACCTCTTCCCGCATCTGACGATCTTGGAGAACTGCACCCTTGCGCCGATCTGGGTGCGCAAGACGCCAAAGAAAGAAGCCGAGGAAACGGCGATGCACTTCCTGCGGAAGGTGAAGATCCCCGAGCAGGCCGACAAGTATCCTGGCCAGCTTTCGGGCGGCCAGCAGCAGCGTGTCGCCATCGCCCGATCCCTCTGCATGCGGCCTCGGATCATGCTCTTTGATGAGCCGACTTCAGCGCTCGATCCCGAGATGATCAAGGAAGTTCTCGATACGATGATCGAGCTTGCTGAAGAGGGGATGACGATGCTCTGCGTCACCCACGAGATGGGTTTTGCTCGCCAGGTCGCGAACCGTGTGATCTTCATGGATGACGGACAAATCGTCGAGCAGAATGAGCCAGAGGCGTTCTTCAGCAATCCTCAGAACGAACGGACAAAGCTGTTCCTCAGCCAGATCCTCGGTCACTGAGCAAGTCTCGGGGCAGCACGAAGTCCAGTACCTTGGCGGATCCCTCCGCCAAGGTTGGCCAATCTTCGATTTCGTAAACGGTCGTTGCGCCAGTCGGATATCGCAAGAAATCATGATGATCCGGCGGCGTTGCCGCGAGAGCTTCTGAGAAATGTGCGATCCCGGGGTTGTGCGCGATGAGGATCGTTGTTCCCTGACCATGCTCTCTGAGCGTATTCAGAATGGTCTGCTCTGAGGCGCAATAAAGAGCGTCGAAATAGATCGGGTCGGGGGCATCGCTGGCATGTTCGGCAATCAGATCCCAAGTCTGCCGCGTTCTCGTGGAGCTTGAGACCAGCGCCCGGTCGATGCGGCCAATGTGTTCGGCCATCCACTTACCCAAGGCTGCTGCTGACTTGCGGCCTCTGCCGGAAAGAGGCCTCGCTTCGTCGCCGGTCATGGCTCCTGACCAATCGGATTTGGCATGTCTGGTGAGGATTAGCTTCATGTCACTGAGGCGCCGATCGAATGATGGATCCGGCGCCGTGCTCCGTGAAGAGCTCAAGCAAACATGCATTCGGCGCTCGCCCATCGAGGATGACAGCGGCCCTCACGCCGCTTTCAATCGCTTGTAGCGCCGTTTCGGTCTTGGGGATCATGCCGCCCGCAATAACGCCATCGTTCACTAGCTGACCGATCTGCTCAACGCTCAATTCGGTCAGGACATCACCGCTTGCATCCTTCACGCCCGCGACATCCGTCAGGAGCAGCAGCCGGTCCGCCTTCAACGCCCCGGCAATCGCACCGGCAGCCGTGTCGCCATTGATGTTGAAGGTCTCTCCTGCGCGCCCCGCCCCGATCGGAGCGATCACGGGGATCGTGTCGCTCTTGAACAGGGTATGAAGCAGACTCGTGTCGATCTCGACCGGGTTGCCGACAAAGCCAAGCTCCGGCGTTGCGGGTTCGCAAATCATTAGGCTTGCATCTTTACCCGATAGTCCCGCGGCCCGCCCACCTTGTCCGTTGATTGCCTGTGTGATCGCCTTGTTTACCTGACCGGATAGGACCATCTCGACAACTTCGACCGTGGCGGCATCCGTGATACGCTTGCCATCAATGAACCGAGATGGAATTTCCAGCTTGTCCAGCATGCTGTTGATCATCGGCCCGCCGCCATGGACGATGACCGGGTTCACACCGACCTGCTGCATCAGGACGATATCGCGGGCAAAGCCGTCCAGCGCCTCGCGACTGCCCATCGCATGCCCGCCCAGCTTGATAACGACGATAGCCCCGTCATACCGCTGTAGAAACGGAAGCGCCTCGCTTAGGGTCCGGGCGGTGGCGATCCAGTCGCGGCTCATGTCACGGGGCTTCATTCTGTCGCATCGTCCGGGCGAGATATCCGGTTCGATCCAGTCTGTGAAGGGAGGTTCATTCAAGGCCTGCGATGATCGCACGCAGTGTCGCGATCCCATCACCCGTCTCGGATGACGTCATCACAATCTCTGGGAACGCGGCGGGATACTTCTGCAAGGCCTTTCGTGTCAGATCCAGCGCACGCTCTTTGTCCGAGGCCTTCACTTTGTCCGCCTTGGTCAAGACGCATTGAAACGTAACCGCAGCTGATCCGAGCAGGGACATGATCTCTTCGTCTACCGACTTCACACCGTGCCGGGCATCGATCAACACAAAGGCCCGGCGCAGGTTTTGCCGTCCGGTCAGATAGGATTTAAGCAGGGCCTGCCACTTCTGGACCACTGGCAGCGGAGCATTCGCAAACCCGTAGCCGGGCAGGTCCACCAGATAGTGGCTTTCTGCCAAAGTGAAGAAGTTGATCTCCTGTGTACGGCCCGGCGTATTCGACGCACGTGCCAAGGCCTTCTGGCCTGTCAACGCATTGATCAACGTCGATTTGCCGACATTAGAGCGCCCGGCGAGGCAAATCTCAATCCGATCCGCAGGCGGCAGACCCGACATGGCAACAACGCCCTTCAGAAACTCCGTCGATCCGGCAAAAAGCTTGCGACCGGCCTCCTGGATCTCCGGCTCGGGATTCCCGGCCAGTGGGAAGGGTAGATCCGCCATAGGTTCAGATCCGTCCGGCCCGCATCACTTGTTTTTGGCCTCTGCTGTCTTCTTCCCGCCACCAAGGATATTTCCGAAGACATCCGGCTTGATCCCCTGACTGCGCATGATGAGATACTGCTGCGAGAAGGTGATCATGTTGTTCGCAATCCAATAAACAACCAGTCCGCTGGCAAAGCTGCCGAGCATGAACATGAAAACCCAAGGCATCCATGCAAAGATCATCCGCTGTGTCGGGTCTGTTGGGGCCGGGTTCAGCTTCTGCTGAAGCCACATGGAAATCCCCAGAAGGATCGGGAGGATCCCCAGCGAGAAGAGGAAGAAGATCGAACCAACCTCGGGCGTTCCCCATGGCAGCAGGCCAAAGAGGTTCAGGATCGAAGAAGGATCGGGCGCTGAAAGATCCCGGATCCATCCGAACCAAGGCGCGTGGCGGAGTTCGATCGTGACGAAAATCACTTTGTAGAGCGAGAAGAAGATCGGGATCTGAAGCAGGATCGGCAGGCAGCCTGCAGCCGGATTGACCTTGTTGTCCTTGTAAAGCTTCATCATGCCTTGCTGAAGCTGCTGACGATCATCGCCCGCCCGTTCCTTCAGCTTTTCCATTTCAGGCTGAAGCTCTTTCATCTTCGCCATCGAGACGTAGGATTTGTACGCAAGCGGCAGAAGAACTGCCTTGATGATCAAGGTCAGGACAATGATCGACCATCCCATATTCCCAATATAAATATTGAGGAAGTGGAGCAGCGCGAAGATCGGCTTCGTAAGAAAGAAGAACCAACCCCAGTCAATCGAGTCGATGAAGCGCGGGATATCCCGCTCGTTCTCGTAGGTCCGGATCGCCTCCCATTCCTTCGCACCGGCAAACAGCTTGCTCGCCTGCGATACGACTTCGCCGGGGGCGACGGTTTGAACCGGAAGAATGATCTCGGTCTGGTAGATGTCCTGCCCGCTACTGTAACGTGCAACGGACCGGAATGGAGTGCCGGTCGGCGGCACCAGCGTTGTCATCCAGTATTTGTCCGTAAAACCGATCCAGCCACCTGTCTCGCCCCGACGCTGCTGATCGGATGCATCAAGCTCGGTCAGATCGGAATAGCTGATCTGATCGGTTCCCTCGTCGCTCAGCCGAATGACGCCTTCATGCAGGATGAAGAAACCCGTCAGATCCTCAGGCTCTCCGTGACGCGCCACCAACCCATAGGCTGCCATGTCGGCGGCTTGACTGCCGGTATTCTCAACGGACTGTGTGATGTCGAAAAGGTACTCGTCATCTACGCGAATTTCACGGCGGAAAGTCAGTCCAGCACCATTGTCCCAGCGCAGAACGACAGGCTCTCCTGGACGTAGTGTGCCCCCGCTTTCAATGTCCCACTCGGTCGACGCCCCCGGAACGGCCTCTGCGTCCACACCAGATCCGCCGATCCAGCCATAGAGCGCGTAATAGGGGGCGTCCGTGCCCAACGGTGACAGAAGCTGGACGATACCGGAATCGTCCTCCAGCGTTTCGTTGTAACCCTTGAGCGCAAGTTGATCGATGCGCCCACCGATCAGAGAGATTGATCCAGCGAGGCTTGGCGTGTCGATTTCGATCCGGTCTGCCCGCCCGATCTGGGCCTCGATATCGGACACGCTCTGTTCTGGCGTAGCCGTTGTCGAAGTTGTCCCATCGAGTGATGGTGGCTGTGCAACCTCTGGCGTTCGTGACGGATCAGCCGGTTGCGCCAGCTCCGTGGCCGGCGGGGTGTCGGATTGAACCGGCGGCTCTGGCGGGAAGAGCACGAACCAGACCATAAGAACAAGAAAGCTCAGAACTGAGGCCAGAATAATGTTCTTGTTCTGATCATCCATAAGGAGCTGCCGTGCGTGATGTCGGGAAAAATGAGATTTGGCCGGTTGAACAGGGGGCCGTCGCTGACGTCAAGTCGATTCCAGTCTCAGATAAGCAGTGAAGCATCATGCAGCAAGGCGGCAAACCCATATCAAAGGGGCCTTGCCAGGTCACTTGTCTGTATCCGATCCTGCGTTTTCCCTTACCAGTCCGGCAAAATCGAACAGTGACGGGTCGAGCATATGGGACCGGCGCACATTCGTGAGCGACTTGAAAATGACCTGCCGCCGACCGGGGCTGTTTCGCTCCCACTGGTCCAACATCGCTTTTATTTGCTGGCGCTGAAGACCGTCCTGACTTCCACATAGGTCACAGGGAATGATGGGATAGTTCATTGCTTTGGAGAAGCGGTCACAGTCGATCTCTGCGACATGCGCGAGAGGCCGGTAGACAAAAAGATCTCCGTCTTCGTTCAGCAGCTTCGGAGGCATTGTCGCAGTCCGTCCGCTGTGAAACAAATTCATGAAAAAGGTCTCGAGAATGTCGTCGCGATGGTGACCCAGAACGACCGCCGAACATCCCTCCTCGCGCGCGATCCGATAAAGATTGCCACGCCTTAACCGCGAGCAAAGGGCGCAATAGGTTCGCCCCTGCGGAACCTTGTCCATGACGATAGAATAGGTGTCTTGGTATTCGATCCGATGACGCACGCCCATCCGTTCAAGGAAGTCGGGCAGGACTGTCGCCGGAAAGCCGGGCTGACCCTGATCGAGATTGCAGGCCAAAAGCTCGACCGGAAGCAGGCCGCGCCATTGCAGCTCGTGCAGGATGGCAAGCAACGTGTAGCTGTCTTTGCCCCCTGACAAACAGACAAGCCAGCGTGTGCCCGGTTCAACCATGCCATACTGGTCAACTGCTTCACGAGTCTGCCGGACAAGACGCTTGCGCAGCTTGCGAAACTCCGTCGTTGCAGGAGCGCCCTCAAAAAGGGGATGAATATCGTCAATGTCGTCGAGCATCGCAGGCTCCATATCCTTTGGACCGCAGACAGGAAAGGTTTCTCGATGGATCAATTCGATCATCCGCGCCGTAGGCACGATCCCTATCCCGATCATTGGTCCAGGCTTGGAGGGTTTTCCTATCGCGATCCCCTCGTGCTCGTCCGTCTGAAGGATGCGGTGCGCCTTCGAACCGGGGAAGATGCCGATTTCATCACGGGCGCCCCGTTTGGGGTCCTGATTGAGGTGGATCGGCACGTCCGGAAGCTCATCGTTCCACCTGGTCTGATCACCGACTTGACCTCCGTTCCGGTGATCGCGCGCTGGACCGTCGGCCGGGTTGGGCCGTGGCTCGAGGCCGCAATCGTTCACGACTATCTCTATATTGCCTGGCAGGATCAGCCCCACCCTGTCGCCCGGGACCGGGATCGCCTGTTCGCCGATCTCGTCATGCTGGCCGGGATGAAGGCGGCCCGGGTAGGCCTCCTTCGCCGGTATGCGATTTTCGCGGCGGTTCGGCTTTTCGGTGGCTTCGGATACCGCCGCCGGACTCGTGATCGCTATGCGGACCTGTCGGATGTCGACTGGGCCTTCGTTCTGCCAGGAGAAGCGCTATCGCTGCCGGGGACATTGTCGATACCCGAGCCACCCCAGGGGTGACACCGGCTCAACCGGCGAAGCGTCAGCCAGCCGCCTTTGAGGCCGCCATGCCGCTGGAGCGCTTCAAGAGCGTAGACAGAGCAGGTGGGCTGAAACCGGCAGCCGTGACCCACCCACGGGGACAAAACAAGCCGGTAGGCGCGGATGGGTAGCGCGATGATATGAGCAAGCGGCGTCATTTTCCATGGAGCTTGCGAAGGGCGCGTCCGAAATCCTCTTTCAAGACATCGAAGGGCAGCGTGGCTGTCATCTTGTGTCGTCCGATCAGCACATAGTCCCAACCGCCTTGCCCATCTTGCGCGAGCCCCTGTCTGGCGATCTCCCGCAGGCGCCGCTTTGCCCGATTGCGGGCCACTGCGTTCCCGACCTTCTTGGAGCAGGTATATCCCACCCGGATCCCGGGTCCGTCCTCACGGCGGCGTCCCTGAAGAACGAATCCGTCCGTCACGACCCTCCTCGCCCGCGCCAGACGCAGAAAATCCGACCGCTCCTTCAAAACGGTCGGCATAAACGTCAAAGCCGCGGAGGGAAACCCCGCGGCATCGGTTGGTTTATCGGGTTCGGCTGTCAGCATGGCAGCCAGACCGGATCACGCGCTGAGCGACTTCCGGCCGCGTGCGCGACGGGCGTTCAGAATCTTGCGCCCGGCTTTCGTTGCCATACGCGAACGAAATCCGTGGCGCCGCTTGCGCACGAGATTGGAAGGCTGAAAGGTGCGTTTCATCGCGTCTCTCCGGTTCAGAGGTCGATCCGCGTTATGGATCAAGACCTGTCATATATCGAAGCCCGTGCATTAATTGCCTCTCTTGCGCGTGTCAATCGCCCAAGCGCCTTGGAAAACCTGCAACAAGGAGCGCGGACGGGGCGTCACATTGTTACAGGTCCGCCGACTCTGGCATCGATCCTGAAACATGCGCAGCCGGTTTCGCTCAAACTCCTCACCGCAGCGTGAGAAGGCCATCAACCGGCTGTGAGCCCTCTATCCGTCGCGGTGAACTCTCGTCATCTGTAGCCCAGCCCCGCCCAACGGGACCTGATTGGAGAGCCAAGGATATGACACGAGACGAGACGTCCCCGCCCAACGCCATGCTGCGCCGTTTGCCCCTAATCGTGATCGGGCTTGCCGCCGTCCTGGGTTTCTTTTTCCTCAGAGACTACTTCACCTTTCAGACCCTCGCGGACAATCGGGAAACCCTGATCGCGTTCCGCGATAGCAACTATATCGCGACGGTCCTCGTGTTCATGGCAGTCTATATCGTCATCGTCGGATTCTCTCTGCCCGGCGCCACGATCGCGACACTGACGGGTGGGTTTCTCTTTGCAACGTTTCCCGGGGCGCTCTTCAACGTCACGGCGGCAACGATAGGAGCCATCGTCATCTTTCTCGCCGCACGGTGGGGCCTTGGAGAGCGGCTCGCTGCCAAAATGGATGCGTCCGATGGCGCGGTGAAGAAGATTAAAGCGGCGATTGACGACAGTCAGTGGGAGGCGCTCTTTCTGATCCGTCTGGTGCCCGCGGTGCCCTTCTTCGTCGCCAATCTGGTTCCCGCCCTCGTCGGGGTCCCGCTTGTTCGGTTCGCGGTCACTACATTTCTGGGCATCATTCCCGGCGCGGTCGTCTATACCTCCGTCGGGGCGGGCTTGGGCGAAGTCTTCGCCCGCGGAGAGACGCCCAATCTTGGCATCATCTTCGAGCCCCACATCCTCTTCCCGATCCTCGGCCTGTGCTGCCTGGCCGCCCTTCCAATCGTCCTCAAGGCCGTGCGCGGCAAGAAAGGGATCTGAGTCATGACACAGACCGCAGAACCAGCCCGCACAGCCGATCGCATCAAAACTGACATCCTCATCATCGGCGCAGGATCCGGCGGCCTTTCGGTGGCGGCCGGGGCGGTCCAGATGGGCGCAAATGTAGTCCTGCTCGAAGGTCACAAGATGGGCGGCGATTGCCTCAACTACGGATGCGTTCCCTCCAAGGCGCTGATCGCGGCCGGCAAGAAGGCTCACGCGATGCGCTCTGGCGGCGGCTTCGGCGTCGAGCAGGTCGATCCGTCCGTGGACTACGCTCAAGCGAAGGAGCACGTCCATAAAGTGATCGAAACCATCGCCCCCGTCGACAGCCAGGAGCGGTTCGAGGGTCTGGGAGTCAAGGTCATCCGCGAATACGGCCGGTTCATCTCGAAGACTGAGGTGCAGGCAGGAGAGACGATCATCGAGGCCCGCCGGATCGTCATCGCAACCGGATCCTCTCCTCTCGTGCCGCCGATCCCGGGGATCGACGAGGTCGAAGTTCACACGAATGAAACGATCTTCGACCTTCGTACCAAACCCGAGCATCTTCTCATCATCGGCGGCGGCCCGATCGGTATGGAAATGGCGCAGGCCCATATCCGGCTCGGATCGAAGGTCACGGTCATCGAAGGACAAAGAGCCATGGGAAAGGACGATCCGGAGCTGGCCGCGATCGTTCTCGACAAACTCCGGGCCGAAGGCGTCGAGATCATCGAAGAGGCTCAAGCCGAAAAGATCTCGGGCAAGGACGGCGAGATCACCGTAAGTACGCCCAAAGGGGATTTGACGGGCTCGCATCTTCTGATGGCGGTGGGGCGCAAGGTCAATCTCGACAAGCTCGACCTCGAAATAGGCGGTGTCCGGTTCAAGCGCGGCGGCGTCACCACCGGCGACGATCTGCGCTCCGTCTCAAACCGCAGCGTCTATGCCATCGGAGATGCGGCGGGGGGTTATCAGTTCACTCATGTCGCGGGCTACCATGCCGGGGTCGTCATCAAGTCGATGCTCTTCGGCCTGCCTTCGAAGGCCAGACAGGATCACATCCCGTGGGCCACCTACACCGATCCCGAACTGGCCCAGGTCGGGCTGACCGAGGCCGAAGCGCAAAAGAAATTCGGGTCCAAACTGAGCGTAGTTCGGTTCCCCTACGACGAAAATGATCGCGCCATCGCCGAAGGCAAGACGACGGGTCTCGTGAAGGTGATGGTCGTCTCCGGCCGTCCGGTCGGCGCCTCCATCGTTGGCGCGCAGGCGGGCGAATTGATCGGCATGTGGGCGATGGCGATTGCCAACAAGCTCAAAATGACGGCCTTATCTAATACCGTGCTGCCCTATCCGACCTTGATGGAGGTCAACAAAAGGGCGGCAGGGGCGTATCTTGGCCCGAAGATCTTCGAAAGCGATCTGGTGAAATGGGTCGTCGGCACGGTTCAAAGGTTTTTGCCCTGAAGGATCAAAGGCAGGGAAGGCGAACATGATCAAATCACTTTCCGGCCGTTTTCTGGTTCTGACGACCGTCTTCGTCATGTTGGCGGAGGTGCTGATCTTCGTGCCATCCGTCGCGCGCTTCAGGGAAGACTATCTGCGATTGCGACTTGAACGCGCACAGATCGCCTCATTGGCGCTACTGGCCGATGACATGATCGACCGCGAGCTCGAGAAAGAGCTTTTGACAAATGCCGGCGTCTACAACGTCGTCCTGCGCCGGGACGAGATCAGCCAGCTAATCCTGTCGTCGCAGATCCCGGCGCCGATCCATGCCACCTTCGATCTGCGTGATCCGACCGCCTGGGAACTGATCCGCCATGCCATCGAGCGCCTCATCGATACCGAAGAGCGGGTCGTCCGTGTCATCGGCGAGCCGGTTCGCGAAGGCGGTCTCCTCATCGAGGTTGCCATGCCGACGATGGATCTACGCGACGAGATGATCGCCTATGGGATCCGGATCCTGTTCCTGTCGGCCCTGATCTCCATCGTCACCGCGACATTGCTCTTTCTCGCCGCACGCCGGTTCATCGTTACACCGATCAAGGGCGTTGTCCGCGCCATGCAGCGCTACGCTGACGCGCCCGAGGACAATCGTCGCATTATCGAACCGAAGGCTAGCGTCACGGAACTCAGAGAGGCCGAAGAAGCCCTGCAATCCCTGCAATCGCAACTGACCACCGCCCTGCGCCAGAAAGAGCGTCTGGCCCAACTCGGTGGTGCGGTCGCTAAAATCAGCCATGACCTGCGGAACATCCTGACCTCCGCTCAGCTCTTCACGGACCGGATCGAGACGTCCGAGGATCCGCTGGTCACCCGGATGGCACCCAAGCTTGTCAACTCCATCACGCGGGCCGTCTCCTTGTGCGAAAGCACGCTCGCCTTCGGCCGGGCCGAGGAGCCCCCGCCGACGCTCGACCGGCTCGCTATCAACCGCATAGTAGAAGACGTCATCGACAGCGAGAGGCTGGCCGCTGGCGATTATCCTCTTGAAATCGCTGACGAGGTCCCGGCAGGCTTGGTCGTTCGCGCCGACGGAGAGCAGCTGTTTCGCGTCGTCTCGAACCTGGTCCGCAATGCGCGTCAGGCCATCATGGCCACCGGCGATCCCGGTCGCATCTGCGTCTCCGCTTGGGAAGACGACACGGCATGGTGGATCGAGATCACCGATACCGGCCCCGGCCTGCCCCCAAAAGCGCAGGAATATCTCTTCCAGCCGTTTCAGGGTGGCGCGCGCAAGGGCGGCTCAGGCCTTGGTCTAGCAATCGCAGCAGAACTCATTCGCGGTCACGGCGGAACTCTCGAGCTTTCCAGAACAGGGGACGAGGGAACATCCTTCAAGATCTGTCTCCCCAAAGGAGACGCCATGTCCCTCTTGGCCGCCGGATAGGCGTTTGGGCCTTGCATTGCCCGAGGTCGGAAGCTATCCCCGCCACACTCTGCGCGCTGGTAGCTCAGTTGGATAGAGTACCTGACTACGAATCAGGGGGTCGGGGGTTCGAATCCTCCCCAGCGCGCCATTTTCTCCCCGCAAAATAATCATCCAAGACATTGATAACTAATGATTAAATCCCGTCTTGATCGTTCGGATCAGCCAAGATTTGCATGCGTTTTTGCTGAACAACTTGCCAACACCCGCGCCGATTCCTAGGCTCCGGATCATGCATGGTCGCCCCGATTCCCGTCCCCGTCCCCGACGCGCCGCGTGATCTTCCGACGCGGAAAGAAGGGGCTTTTTACCCATGCCCGCAGGCGACCCAAACGCTTCGAACCCGTAGATGAGCGCGAGATTATCTACACCGCACTCAGAACCGACCAAGAGGCAGTCGCCCGAGCCAAGGCCGCCGAGATCGAGGCGATGCAGGACGCCTATTGGGAAGCACGGTTGGCCGGTCACGATGCCCGCGCGGCCGCCTATTTCGACGCGCTCAAGGACATTGCCGCGCGCCGTGGCTTCGCCTACCGGCCGGCGCAGGACCTCGCTTCGGCGGAGCTTTCCGAGATCCTGCGCCGCGCCGAGGCGATCACCTCCGCATCCTCCAACGCCCGGCCGGATCTCGAAGCCGCTCTCTTGGGCGCTGCCGAGCCGATCTCGATCCCTATCTCCAAGCTCTTCGAGCGCTATGAGGACCTTACCCGGGATAGACGCATCGGCTACAGCAGTGATCAGACCCGGCGCTGGCGCAACCAGCGCCTGAAGGCCACGGCTAATTTCATCAAGGCGATCGGAGACCGAGAGATCGACAAGATCACCCGTCAGGATGCGCTCGGCTTCCGCGCCTGGTGGTGGAAGAGGGTCGAGGCTGGAGAGGTGCAGGCGGCGACGGCAAACAAAGACTTTACGATGCTGGGGGCGATGATCGCTGCCATTCGGGGTCTGGAGCAGACCGATCGGCCAAACCCGTTCCACGGTATCCGCTTCGAGCAGCAGACCGGCAAGCGACTGCCGTTCTCGCCGAAGTGGATTCAAGATAGGCTCTGTGCTCCTGAGGCCCTCTCTGCGCTCAATTCGCAAGCGGCCGATATCCTGCGCGCGATGATCAATACCGGCGCTCGGCCCTCAGAGATCTGCGCATTGCGCCCGGCCCAAATCCGTCTTGAAGCGCCCATCCCGCATATTGCGATTGAGGAGGGGGACGCCATGCGCCTGAAGACCCCCCATTCCCGGCGCGATATCCCATTGGTCGGGATCTCGCTGGCCGCCCTCAAGCGGCACCCGAACGGCTTCCCGCGTTATTTCGACAAGCCTTCGAGCTGGTCCCAGCTCGTCAACGATCATCTGCGCGCGAGCGGCCTTGCAGAGACTCCGAACCATACCGCCTACGGCCTGCGGCACAGCTTTTCGGACGCGCTGCAAAACGCCAACTGTCCCGACCGAACCCGTAAGGAGTTGATGGGGCATCGGGTCGAGGGCATGAGCTACGGCGCTGGCGCGCGTCTTGATGTCAAACGGGATTGGATTGATCGGATTGGATTCGGCTGAGTGGATCAGCTCGGCCGCAAGCGCTCCGATTTAAGGAAACGCGAGGCGCGCTCGACCGCTTCCTCTTGGGCCTCGGCCGCGTCCAACTCGCTTTCAAGGCGTTCGAATATCGGTGCGTAGACCTCGCCGCCCGGCCGCTGCATTGCCTCAGCGACAGTGACAAGAGCCGCTCTTATGCGCGCCTTGTGATTCACGGCCGGCCCACCATCACGGCGCGTCGGCAATGACTTGTCGAATTCGAGTTAGGAGGCGGAGGCAAAGCACGGCTCGGCAAGGTCACACCCCATGTCAAGTCCGCCGCCGCCGGCGTAGAGGGACAAGCCGACTTGGGGAGGTAGCACCTTGCCATCCGCCTGCGCCGTACTCAGATTTTCATCGCTTGATCGTCGACGATACGCCACGCGCGTGGATGGTTGTCGATGACGTCGGCATTGCGCAGCTCGCAGACCACGTAGGTCTGCATATTCGTGGCACGGGTTACCTTCGCCGCCTGAGCCGCCAGCATACAGTCGTGAAGGCTTGGCATCGCGCTGACTTCTTTTTCGGCGCAGCCCCCTTCGACTGTCAGTCCCGCACAAAGAACGAGAGTCCAGATGAATTCCATAATCTTCCTCCTATCAAATGAAATTGAAACCGTTGACCTTCGGGTAATAAACCAACAACAGCGGCGACCCTTCTCGCCTTAGGTTGCGGGTGCAATTGTGCCGCTCCACTTTGACGAGATCTAGGCGGATCGCCTCAATACCGATCTGAAAGACGACTAAGTCGATCATTGATGGAACTCCGCGATCCGCGAGCGTTCTGCCTGATCTTCGTGACGTGCCAACGTCATCAGCCGGCCAAGGATGGAGGAGGCATTGCGATCAAGAGCGCCTCGCTGAGCGGCGGAGGCGTGCGCGGCTCCGCTCGGTACGGAGCAACCTCAACCCCGCTCAGCGAGGCGCTTCGAAGGGGGGTGTTACGACCCCTGCGCGCCTGAACGGTCACCAAAGCACCCCCTGGGCGGCGATAAAGGCGAGTAGCCCCGTTGCGAAGGCGCAGATGACCAGCAGTATCAATTCGATATCTGTCCGATTCACAAACCAATCGCGCATCTGCATCCACGGCGACCGACTGCAGATAATCGCCCTGCGGTCTGCCAATCTGGCCGCGTGGGACGGACCCCACTTCGCGTCTTGCATCTCCTCGGCGTGGATCTGGAAATCATCGATGACCGTCGGCAATTGAGATCTGGCACCGCCAACCCCGCCAAATGCCATCTGGACGAACCTGCGGTTCCATAGATCCGCGATATCTCGACCCTCGCGATGTCGTGGCCCGGTTGCGCCGCAGGCCTTGCATGCGACCTGCTCAAATCCAAACATCCGATACATCTCAGGCGGCATGATCAAATCACGCGATCCACACCACGGGCACGGCAATAAATCCGTCGTCATACCACTTCCTCCGAGAGTTTGGTTTTCGCTATGCGGGTCCGCGTTGCGCATGGGTTCCACACCCATCTCAGGACACCACGTGAATGCGCCGGTCGAGCTTACAACGGTCGCGCGCATCAGCATTAAGCCGAGTCATATTCACCCGCTTGCCACGAGCAGACATGAGGCTAGCCCATGCAAGTGTTCGGAGCTGATAGTTGCGCCGGGCGACGTCAGGATTGCTTGCCACAGCGCGGGCGCCAAGTGTCTCTACCGCGCATGAGATGTGGACGAACGACCTCATGTTTAGCACCCGGGAGCTTGCTGCGCCGGAGGCGGGGGCGGCAGCATCGGAATTGGCGGCGTGCCGTCATCGTCCCATTCGGATGCGATGGCGATGATGGTTCCGATAGGTTGACCGCACGACCGTGAAAGTCGCACAGCAGCAGGTTCCAATTGGAATAATGTCGTTGGAAATCTGTCGGTTTGCATACATCTGGCTCCTTCTGAAGCTCAGATATATGCCTGACAGGCATAATCCGTCAATGCCTGACAGGAATGTTTTTCAATAACACCCGCCGCGCAGCTACACTGATTGGTAGAGCGAAGCGCTGGGTTCGCAATTATTCATAGAATGGGAGGGGGCCTTGAAAGAAATGCTGGCCAAGCTTTCGACTCACGAGCTTTGGGCTTATGCGTGCATTGTTTTCGGTTCCAAAGCGACCCTCAGCGGCGACTCATTGACTCCAGAACTGTCAACGCGGCAGATCGATGATCCTCCGGAAGATCGTCGGCCGCCCGCAAAACGCGATTGATGAAGTCACTTGCACCGAACAGCGTGACAGGCTCGACCTCCAAGCAAGTTGCAAGCTTGTTTATCTGTCGGAGAGTGATGCCATCATAGCCGCTCTCGATCTTTGAGATCGTCCCTTGGCTCATCTCTGCCATTTCGGCCAAATCTGCCTGAGATAGGCCTCGCTGCTCTCTGATCTGCTTTAGGTTCTTCATGGGATGCAAATTGCACGCGTCATGATGAGCTAACCAGCCGCTAGTAGGAATAATATTCTTGACGGGCATATTCTTCACAGGCATATCCTCATCCCATGAGTTCGCTTGCACGATATCTGGAAGATCGAGGTGAAACGCAGCAGCAGTTTGCGAAGCGCATCGGCATGTCGCAGCCAAACGTCTCGAAGCTCTGCAGCGAGAATCCTAGGCTGAGTTTGTCTGCAGCTCTGCGCATTTCCGATGCAACAGACGGAGAAGTGCCGGTAGATTCCTGGTCCCAATTCAAGGTCCTCGGTCAAACTCAAAATCGAAATGCTGAGCAGTATACTAATCGAAGTGGGGGCATTTCAGAGCGTCTTCAAGGAAGCGGTTCATGACCGCTCCAGCAAAAGCTAACATTGCATTCAGTCGCGTTTCGAACGGAAGGCCACGCGCCGCTAAGAGCAAAGAGCCTTCCAGCCGCCGCCCGTCGCGTTGTTCTCACTCGCTCCGGCGCGGGCGGCGGCTTCAAGTAATTCCGGCGGGGCAGCGTCCTCCGCTTCAATCAATTCAGGTGTCAGCCTCGCTGAAAAGCATGACGCCTTCGCGGCCTGATCAACAGAGACAACCTGGTTTCGGTGTGCCTGGTTGCGAGGCACAGGGCCGTGCCGCCACGACGGATATAGGGGGCCTGAGCCGGGCCCCAACTGAGCTCGTGGGCGAAGCCGTACCGGCGGCAGGCCATCTCAGATCACTTCGGAAGGGCAGGGGATGACGGCATTCAAAGCCCCGACACGTACTGCGAGGGCCCGGATCACCCAAGCCGAGCGGGACCGGATCACGTCCTGGATGCGCATTCTCGTCAGAGCGCCCGGCATTGCTCGGACGGATCGCCGTTTCTGCGCGTCGATGATCGCAAAGGAAAACCGAGGCGGGTTCTGGCCGTCGTCGAAGGAGGCATGGCGCATGCAACGCCTGATCTTCGAATTTCGCAATCGCAATAGGGAGACAGCCGAATGAGCAGCCCGTCTGACGAAGCTATTGTCGAGGATGTCTATAACCGCGCGGCCGAGTTTGCCAACGCGATCCAGCGAGCCGAGGAGGCCGGGCTTGATGTCCGAATGTTGGTGAACACGCCGTCAGACAGTCCGATTGGGATACGCCAGCGCGTGAATTTCTCCGTGTCCGTGCAGCGGATTTATCAGCGGGAAACATACGGAAAATGTCTGATTACGATGGTTTCGGCATGAGCAGCCTGACCGCCGAAGAGCGCCGCCTTATCGATGCGGCTATGAAGCGTGGGAAGGTGCAGAGAATCGCACGAGGCGCCACCGGTCTGGGCGAGTACCGCTGGAATGAGGAGCAACAAGATCTCGTCGCGGTGGATGATCGGAACTGCCTGAGCAAGAAATGGCGCGATCGCCAGAGGACCAAGGCAGACCGTCGACGCAGCACAATCGAGCGGGATCTGAAGGCAGGTCGCACGCTTTCTCAAATCGCTCTCGATTGGGGCGTCCATGAATCAACGGTTCGGGAAGATTGCCGTCGCCTTGGTCTCAGTGTTTCGAGCGACGGTCGGCTCAAGATACTCCTCGAGGCGCCGTCTTGACGCCTCGCGTTTTCCCTCTGGATAGCTTGGCCGTGGAGATGTCTGCGGATCCCAAGTTTCCGAGCCTGACCCGGTACCGGATCAGCTTTGACGGGATCGAAAAGACGGTCGTGATGGACGGCTATCTCAAGCCGTCGATGGCCGATGAACTCGATGCCATTGCAGCCTTCATTCGGACACAGGAGGGCTATCATGAGCCCACATAGCTCCGAATGGACCGATCAACGGCTGTTGCAGCTGATGCATCTGAAGGATGTTGAGGGTCTCACCTTCGCTCAGATCGCGGTCCGCTTCTCTGTGTCGCGCAGTAGTGTAATCGGCGCCTATCACCGTATCGACAAGGCGATCCGAGATGAGCCGCTCGATCGCCATGACGGGTCTATGTCCGTGCGGTGGTGGGCCGAGCGGAAGGGGGGGCAGCATGCCTAGTCGCACGCCCACCCCCGAGGAACGGGCGTTGCTGCATCTCGGGGGTGCGCTTGCATGTCGGTGTTTGCCAGTAAGCGAACAGGCCGTAGTGATCTCGGAGATGAACCGGCTTCAGCGGATCGTCCAAGAGCGTACATTCACCCGAGAGTACGAAGACCGAGAGCTTCATGATACTACGGTTCGTTTGTTGGCGATCGCCAGAGATCTCGCGTCTCTCCATCATAGTGATCGAACATTTATCCAAGTAATCACTGACCTCCGTCACGTGATTCAGATGTCGCATCTAACCCTCGCGGAGCGCTGTCTTGGTCGGAGGATCGGCGAATGACACAGGCCGATGACGAGAGGCTCTTCGAGGCCCGACTGATCCCGATCAAGGAAATTGCCGATCGATTGAAGATCGAGGGCCTTAAGCCTGCAAGTCATGAGCTGGTTGGGCCTTGCCCTAAATGCGGCGGGACCGACAGGTTCGCGATCCACCCCGATGATGGCGTCTTCAATTGCCGGGCCTGCGGGGGCGGCGATGGGATACGGTTGGTCGAGCATGTCCTCAATTGCAGTTTCCGCGAGGCTATGGATTGGCTGGTCGGCGAGCGCCAGGTTGAGCTGACCGGGGCGGAGAAGGCGGAGCGCAAAGCGGCCCATGAGGCCGCCGAACAAAGACGGCAGGAGACAGCCGCGCGCAAGCGGGCCGATGCGATCCGGATGGCCCGCGCGCTCTGGGCTGAGGGGTGCATCTTTTCCGGAAGCACCGCTGAGACCTACCTCACCATGCGCGGGATCGAATTCGACACACCTCCACCTGCGCTGCGGTTTCACCCGAACCTTCGCTACATGCATATGATCGATGGCCAATGGACGGAGTTGCATCGCGGCCCGGCCATGCTCGCCGCGATCTTGGCCCCTTCGGGTCAACTGATCGGGGTGCACCGGACTTGGATGGATCTGTCCTCGCCGAAGTCGAAGTGGAAGGTCATCATTGAGCATGACGGCAAAATGCTCGACGCCAAGAAAGTTCTAGGCTCGAAGAAGGGCGGGGCAATCCGCCTGACCCGCCTCGACAAGCCGTCAGTTCTCGTCATGGGGGAGGGGATCGAGACGACGTCGACAGCGATGGTCGCGCGCCCCTTGCCCGTCGCGGATTATTGGTGCGGCGTCGATCTCGGCAACATGTCCGGCAGGATGCGGAAAGTTCAGGGTAAGCGCTATTCCGGTCTGCCGGACCTGAACGATGAGAACGCCTTTCTTCCGCCCCCCTGGACCAAGCGGCTGATCTACCTGATGGACGGCGATTCCGATCCAAGAATGACCCGTGCCAAGCTCGAATCCGGGCTGAAGCGGGCGATAGCCCATAGGGCCGACCTGCGCGCACAGATCGTCCATGCCGGGGAGGGTGTCGACCTCAATGACGTGTTGATTGGGGAGCTCAATGACCAACAAGACGGATAAGGTCAGAGCGGCCTTTGATGCCGCCGAGGATGTCACGCCAGACGATGATCTTCCCGATCAGATCGATGGCGAAGATCCCGGGCCGACGGGCGGCTATGATGGCGGTCAGCCACCCGGCGGGGGCGAGCATGGTCCGCCCGATGGCATCCCAAGCCCTGAGATCGAAGGCGCAAAGCAAAGTCTTAACGATACCGGCAACGCAAATCGCTTTGTCCTCTACTGCGGGCAGGACTGCATGTTCGTTCCGCGCGTGGGTTGGCATGTCTGGGACGGCAAACGCTGGAAGCTCGACCCAGACGGGATAGCGGTTCGTGGCCGTGCCCAGTCGATCCATGAATGGATCGAGAAAGAGATCCCGCATCTTCAGCTCAGCGCGACCGAGCGGCGGCGCGTCGATCGTCTCAATGCGATCCGGATCGATCTACGCGACTTCGACAAAGCCTATCCGGACCTGTCCGAGGATGAACGCGTCGAGAAGCGCCAGCAGCTCCTCGCGGAAAAGGACAAGCTGAACGGTGAGCTTTGGGGGCGCGGATCGTCCCGCCAGCGGCATAAGACCTTCGCGCGCTCGGCCGGCAATAGCGGTTCGATCAAGAACCTGCTCACGGAGGCGACAACGATGCTAAATCGCGAAGTTGAGGATCTCGATGCTGATCCTCTGACCGTCAACACCGAAAGCGGGATCCTGCGCTTCACCGTCACGGACATGCGAAAGGATGGTGCCGGCAAACAGGCCGAAGTCGGTCTGATACCCCATGAGCGGATCGTTGCGATCGAGGGTCGCAATCGGCCGCAATACATCACCAAGCTGATGCCTGCGATCTACGATCCAGACGCGACCTGCCCGAAATTCGATAAGTTCCTCGAAACGGTCCAACCCGATCCGGCGATGCGGGCTTTCCTGCAGCGGTGGTTCGGCCTGTCGATGACGGCCTTGCCGGTCCAGAAGTTCCTCTATTGCTACGGGATGGGCGCCAATGGCAAATCGCTCCTGGCGGGCCTAATGCGCCGCATGCTGGGCGACTATGCCACGATGGTGAAGATCGAAAGCCTGACGGGCAAGAACCGCAAGTCAGGCTCGGATGCCACTCCGGACCTCATGCGCCTCATAGGCGCCCGTGCCGCAATCACTAACGAGCCTGAAGAGGGCGAGCGGCTGCAGGAACAGAAAGTTAAGGAGATGACCGGCGGCGACGAGATGCTTGTGCGCAGCTTGCACAACGACTTCGTCGCCTTCACGCCCTACTTCAAGCTGACCTTCACCGGGAACCACAAGCTCGAAATCCGCGGCACCGATGACGGGATCTGGCGGCGGCCGCTGCTTTGCCCGTTCGAGGTGCAGATCCCCGAACGCCAGCGCAATGAGAAGCTGGGCGATGAGCTCTTCGACGAAGAGCGGTCCGGCGTCCTGAACTGGATGATCGGCGGCCTGCTGGATTATCTTGAGGGCGGGCTGCAGGAGCCGCCGCAAGTCCTCCAGGCGACCGAAGAGTACCGCAAGGATAGCGACCCGATCGGCGATTTCTTGGCGACGGCCTGCGAGATCGATGGGGGATCGGACTTCCTGCCCTCCCGCGATCTGGTCGACGCCTGCTATCTGTATCTGCTCGAGAACACCGCGCATGCGTGGCAGCCGGGCAACCTGCAGCGGAAGATCAAAGAGCGGAACGGCAAGTATCGCCATCCCCGAACAGGCAAGACCTACAAGCGGCACAAGAAAAACGGCATCTGGGGCTATACGGGTATCCAGCTGACGGCCGACATCCAGAGCCGCCTCGCTGATGCGCCTCGGGACGCCAAGGGCCTGCCCATGCTGCGCAAAGATGGCTCCAGCGGCTACATCCCGCCAGACGACGACGACTTCGCGTGATGGGTCGGGTGGCATATCCCTTTGAAACCGCCACCTGCACCCCGCACCCCTTCACCCAGAAACATCGAAATTTGGGGCAGAATTCAGACTTCTGCCCCAAAACGGGGCGTGTCTTGCGAAGACGCGCGATCCGAAAAGATGCGCACCTACAAACGCTTACCGGCTTTTCGGGGCAGCTAGGGCGCATAGGGCAGAAATCTGAGAGGTACACGTGTGCGCGAGGGTCCGGGGGTCCGGGGACCGTCCCAAATGGAAGGTCTCTCACGTGTAGGTCGAATTTATCTGCCCTATGCGCCCTAGCTGCCCCGGAACGTCAATTATTGCTTATACATCAATGGGTTATGAGAACTCTAATTCGAGTGAAGTTCTGCCCCGTCACCCGGTGTTCTGCCCTAGCCGCCCCAGATCACTGCTCACCTACTCAACATCTTCCGCTTCTCTCTTTCGAGAGAACAATATCTAGAGAAAGGACGTAAAAATGACGCTGATTGCGATCAAAGATCGAGGATCGAACAAGGCAAAAGCCCGCTGCGATAGCTGCGGCAAGGAAGTGACCTTCTCCTGCCGCCATGAAAAGACCGAGGGCGGCAAGCGTAGCCCGAACCAGGCCGACGCCCTGGCCAAGCTTATCGGTCTCGGCTGGACCGACGCCGATGGAGCACTGCAGTGCGATGAATGCTCAATGGCGCGGGCGGCCAAGGATGCGGCGATTGCAAAAGTCGCAAAGGGCGATATCCGTCAGCCGACGCGGGCGGAGCGCCGCGAGATCGCCGACCTTCTCTCGGAGGTCTATGACGTCGATGCCGAGCGCTACAAAGGCAGTGACACTGATGACAGCATCGCGGAGGTCATTGGCGTCATGCCGGGCTGGGTGGCCGCTATCCGTGAGGACATGTTCGGACCGTCTGGCGAAAATGAAGACATGGTCTGCCTCGAGGCCCAACTCGCCGACTTCCGAAAACAGGCAGATGAGCGGCTTCTGATGGTCGAAGCGGCGACCGATGCTCTACGCAAATCTGTCGACCAAGCCGCATCAATGTCTGAGCAGTTGCGACGGATCAAGGCCGCTGTCGGTCAGCGCATCTCGCGCCGGGTGTAACGCAGTTCGACACGCAGAGGTCATCCTATGGGCAAAATAACAAAAGAAGAGCAGGCGGCGATCGACCGATACTTGGAAGGCCGGCCACCAACGAAACGGACAAGGGCCAAAATCATCCGGCACCCGGCCTGCTATCCAGACCGCATCGCGCCGGAACGTGGGTCCAATTTCGGCCCGCGACCTGCAGCGGATCAACGACGGGACATTTTGCGCCGGGAAATGAGCGCGATCGAGGCGCTCGAATGGGCGTTCGGTCGCGAAAAGGTCGGGCTGGATCTGCCGGATCCGCGCAGCCCGGAAGAGCGCGGATCCGGCTTCGGGATGGAACACGTGCTACTGGAGCGGGCGCGGCTTGGAGGAGTGCGCATCGATACCTCGATCGGTCGAAGCTCGGCTCACGAGGATGCGGAAGTGATTGCGGCCGTCCTATCAGCGCTACCGCAAGCCGTCGGCGGCAAGCGTATGGCAATTCGGATTGCCGAGCTGGCACGAGCCGGGCGGCGACCGGACTGGATGCCCGATGCACAACCGCGTCTCGAGCCGTTGGCGCTCAATGGTCGGGGGTCGGCAAAGACCGAGATCTGCGAGATACTTCGTGTCAAACGGCGGGTTCGAACGGGAGCGCGAGGGGATCGGTGGTTCAATCGCAAGGTAGAGGTTCGGTGGTGTCCGTGTCGATGGGTGCCGGATCAAGCTCAGATAAGCACGGCTCGCAGCGCCTATGTGCGCTGGTGGATTGCGCTTGATCGGTTTCGAGTCGATCTGATCGGCAAGGGTATGCTTCGATCTGTTGTCATCGCGCCGGATATGCCGCCATCCTCACCTTGGAGACACTAGAGATGCGCCGTTAGCCTCGTGTCTTCCTCCCGTCTTTGTAGCTTTCGTGATCAACGCACTCACTGGAATGGTGTCGACAGGTCTCTACGCGGGCTCCTGCAGAGATCGGCCATAAGGATTTGATTAACTTAAGTTAAGTTGACAGATTAACTTACGCTAATCGTTCCAGCGACAAACGGTCGCATCCGTAGGTCTTTGTTTGATATGATTGAAAACAATCCAAGTTAACCAACCGGAGTGCTCCTTACGGCGATTTGCCGACCGAAAAATAAGCGAGAAAGATGACGATATCAGATGACCAGATAGGTGAGCCCCGTCGCCTAAGTGAAGAAGAAGTCGGAGACATTGTTCTGAGATCCGACGTGGCTATGGTACTTACGAACCCTAATCTAGACGACAATCCAATCGTTTACGTCAACTCTGCCTTCGAGGCGATGACTGGCTTCACAGCGAATATGGCTATCGGCCGTAACTGTCGTTTCCTGCAGGGGGACGATCGAGAACAGCCGCCGGTGGATAGGCTGCGTGATGCAATCGCTAGCCGACAGGATGTGATTGTCGATCTGATGAACTACCGCTCTGACGGCAGTCAGTTCAAGAACCGCCTTCGGGTGTCGCCCGTTTTCGCGGAAGACGGTAAGGTTGAGTTCTTTCTTGGATTGCAAAACGACGTCTCGAAGGGCAGCGCTATTGCGACATTCGATGATCTGGATGAACAGCTCGCCGAGATCCAGCATCGGGTCAAAAATCATCTCTCGATGGTTGTCGCGCTCATCCGGCAAGAAGGGAGATCCTCTGGAGCTTCGGGCGACTTCTCAGCTCTGTCGCGCCGCATCGAAAGCCTGCAGCTGCTCTACGAAGAAATGATGAATACGACCAGTGATGGAACGATAGCGATCGGTCCGTATCTCGGTCGCGTTGCCAATACGATCGCGCATCTCGATGGCCGTGCAGGGATAAAGGTAAATGTCGACTTTGATGCAGGCGAGGTGCCGCTTGATACGGCTACACAGGTGGGACTGATCCTCTCGGAGTTGATGACCAATACACTTCAGCACGCGTTCAGAGATCGGCAAGCTGGTACGATGGAAGTGTCCAGCTCAGTTCTTCAGAATGGTGGTATGCGTCTCATCGTAGCCGACGATGGCGTCGGCTTCGGCGATGAAGAGTGGCCCAACAACGAGAGCAATGGCGGTCGGATCGTTGATGGACTGGTGAAGGGCCTAGACGCCGAGCTGAATGTTTCCTCCAGTGACTACGGCGCCGTCATCACGATCGATATTCCGGTGGAGAAGGTTCAGTCGAAGTAGAGATGTCGAGCGACTAATCCCGACCAAGTCTGTCTCAGATACTTGACGTGGCACAGGGCTTATGATTGACATTTTGCCAGCACGTGTTTCGCGCCCGGAGGAGAGATCCTACCGGGCGCGTTTCGTTTGTGGGGTGGAGCAGCGGTCAGCTCGCCGGTCTCATAAGCCGGAGGTCGCAGGTTCAAATCCTGCTCCCGCAACCAGACACCATCGAAAGCCTTAGCGAGGATCGAACCATGGGTCGCCTCAAAGGGCGCGAATTGCCAAGCCGCATCGGAAGGCCGACATCCCGCTTGGCCCGGCATGACGACGGCGAGGCAGCGCGTCATCGCCGTCGCGATTCTGAGAAACCGTGGCGTGCGTGGCAGAAGACGGCGCGGTGGCAAAAGCTGCGGCTTCGCGTCCTGAACCGAGACGGTCTGGTCTGCCAGCAAACGGGCGTCCTACTGATCGGCTTGCATCCCGCACCGAATAGCCCGGTTGTCGATCATATCCTTCCGCATCGCGGTGATCCGGTCCTCTTCTGGGATGTGCAGAACCTCCAGACCGTGTCGAAGCAATGGCACGACCGCGAAAAGCAGCGTCGAGAATATGCCGAAGGCCTCTGATCGCGTGGCAGCGTGAAGGGGGGGCGGTCGAAAGTTCGGGGAGCCGATCTGGCTAGACCCGTCCTCCTAACACCGAGAGATTTTTTATATGAGCCGTGAAAATCAGGCTGAGCCAATCAGCTACACGTTCTGGGGCGACCCGGTCTTCGACAGGAAAGGCAAGCGTGGTCGTCCGCCGTTCGAGCGGACGGATGAAAACGCCAATAAAGTCATGATGTTGCTGGCGATGGGCTGGGGCAATGACCGCATCGCGGGATGCATCCTCGATCCGCGCACGGGAAAATCGATCAGCGTGCCCACCTTGAAGCGGCATTTTAGATCCGAGCTGAGTGTGCGCGATCAGGCCCGCGATCAGTTCATGGCGAAGCAATTGATGGTCGCGGCGCAAGCGGCCTTCGACGGCAATGTCGGAGCGATGCGCCTGCTCAATCAGATGGTCGAAAAGAACGACGCGCTTCTTGCATCGTCGCGCCTGACCGGTCGACAGACCGCACCGAAGCAGGCCGCGCAGGACGCACGGCTTGGGAAGAAGGAGATCGCCTTGCAGAAAGCCGAGAAGATGGTCGCGGGCGACAGCGGATCGACCTGGGGCGATGATCTGAAACCCGGATACGAGAACTGACGTGAAGCAGCTTCAGCCAGAAGATTTCACGCCCGATCCGGCCTGGTCGACAGCGGTTCCGGATTGGGAGGAGCGGATCCTCGAGGGTCGGTCGCTTATTCCCGATCTGCCCCTGTTCGATGCCGTTGCGGAGAAGGCTCTACGGATCTTCAAGCGGCTTCGGGTCCCGGATCTCATCGGCACGCCGACCTATGGCGAGATCTGCGAAGAATGGGTCTTCGATTTGGTCCGCGTCATCTTCGGGAGCTACGATCCGGAGTTGAAGCGGCGGATGATCCGCGAGTTCTTCCTCCTCGTTCCTAAGAAGAACGGCAAATCGGCGATCGCGGCGGCGATCATCGTCACGGCGGCAATTCTGAACGAACGCCCCAAGGCCGAGCTCTTCCTGATCTCGTCGACGCAACAGATCGCCAGCATCGCCTTCGATCAGGCGGCCGGCATGATCCGCCTCGATCCCGATCTGAAAGACCTCTTTCACATCAAGGAACACAGAAAGCTGATTATCCACCGCACGACCGAGGCCGAACTGATGATCCTGTCGGCGGATGCCGATGTCGTGACGGGGTCGAAAGCTGCCTATGTGCTGATCGACGAATTGCACGAGTTGGGCGCGAAGGCGAAGGCGCCCAAGATCCTGATCGAGCTGCGCGGCGGATTGAAGTCTCGCCTGGAGGGATTCCTGCTCATCATCACGACGCAGTCGAAGGATCGGCCGAGCGGAGAGTTCGAGAAAGAGCTGAACCTGGCGCGCGCTGTTCGTGACGGCCATATCCAGCTTCCGCGTCTTTCGATCCTCTACGAACTGCCGACGGCGATGCAGGAGAAGGAGAAGTGGAGAGACCCGGCGACCTGGGCGATGGTCAACCCCAACCTCGGCCGCTCGATCCATGCCACCGATCTGTCCGACGATCTTCGAACGGCGCACGAGAAAGGCAAGGATGCGCTCGCGCTCTTCGCCAGCCAGCATCTCAATGTGGAGATCGGGCTTGGCCTCAAGACAGGACGTTGGATCGGCGCCGATTACTGGCCGCAGCAGGGGCGCGCCGATCTCAGCCTCGAGGGCATTCTCGCGACCTCGGAGGTCTGCGTCCTCGGCCTCGATGGCGGCGGACTGGACGATCTGCTCGGCGTCGCCGTCCTCGGCCGGCATGCCGAGACCCGGGTCTGGCAGCACTGGGGGAAGGCGTGGGCCGACCGAGCGATCCTGAAACTCCGTCAATCGATCGCGCCGGAGCTGCAGACGCTGGTCGAAGCGGATCAATTGACGCTCGTCGACAACCTCGAGGAGGAGGCCATTCCCGAGATCGTTGAGATCTGCCAGACGCTTCGCGATATGGGTCTGCTACCGGAGCAGGACGGTATCGGCATGGACCCCCAAGGGGTGGCCGCAATCGTCGATGCGCTGGTCGAGGCAGAGTTCGAGATCGAAGATATCCGGCCTATCGGCCAGGGCTATAAGCTGCATGCCGCGATTAAGTCTCTCCCGGTTCGGTTGAAGAACGGCACCGTTGTTCATTGCGCGCAACGGCTCATGACCTGGTGTGTCGAGAACGCGAAGACCGAAGCGCGCGGCAATGCCGTCATCGTGACAAAGGCCGAAAGCGGGACCGGGAAGATCGATCCGCTGATGGCGCTCTTCAACGCCTATCAGCTTATGAGCTGGAACCCGCAGGCGGCGGCCACGGGACCGAGCGTCTACGAAGAACGCGGCCTGCTGCGGGTCTAGGCGGATGGATCTCTTTGGCATGTTCCGGCGGCGCGATGCACCGCCCTCTTCCGATGCGCCTCCGCCGCAGGCTATGGCGAGCGAGGGCGCGGTCTTCGACGGTCTGAACGATCCGGCCCTTTACGAGTTCATGCGCTATGGCGCCGCGACCGTGACCGAGTCCGGCGCATCTGTGACGACGAAGACCGCGCTTCGAAACACGACGGTGCTGCGATGCGTGTCGCTGATCGCCTTCGCCATCGGTATGCTGCCACTGCATCTTCGCCGAAAGGACGACAAGACCAAAGCGCAGGACCATCCGCTTTTCCGGGTTCTCTACCGCCGACCAAATGCCTGGCAGACCGCGTTTGAGTTTCGCTCATTGATGGCGCAACGGGCGCTGATCGACGGAAACGCCTATGCGCTGATCGTTCGAAGCGGAAACCGGATCCTCCAGCTCGTCCCGCTGGAAAGCAAGCGAGTGCAGGTGACGCAACGATCCGATTGGTCACTCGAATATCGGGTCGATCGCGGCCCGCAAGGCACGGTCATCCTGCCGCAATCAGATGTGTTTCATGTGCGATATGGCATCTCGGAGGATGGGATCTCCGGTGTGTCACTGGTCAAGCAGGCGGCGGAAGCCATCGGCCTCGCTCAACAAGCCCAAAAGGCAGCGGCACGTCTCTTTCGCAATGGCATGATGGTTGGAGGCGCGCTCAAACATCCGGGCAAGCTGTCGCCGGAAGCCTACGACCGGCTGAGAGCGTCGATGAACGACGATACCGGCGCAGAGAATGCGCATCGCTGGAAGATCCTCGAAGAGGGCATGGAGCTCGCGTCCACAGGCGCCTCCGGCAAAGACAGTCAATCGGTCGAGCAGCAGAAGCTACAAATCGAAGACATCGCCCGACCGTTCGGCGTACCGCGTCCGCTGCTCAATCTCGACGATACCTCGTGGGGGTCAGGCATCGACGTCCTGGGCCAGCTCTTCGTGCGCTACTCGCTAAATCCGTGGTTTGAGGCATGGGAGCAGGCCATCGAACGATCGCTCTTGAGCGACGCCGATGCGGATGTTTTCGAGGCGAAGTTCAATGCGGGCGCCCTGTTGCGCGGGTCGATGCTCGATCAGGCGGAGTTCTTCGCGAAGGGCCTTGGGTCGGGGGGCCATACGCCTTGGCTTCACCCTGACGAGCCGCGCGAGATGATGGACATGCCACAACGAGATGACCTGCCGCCCGCGATGGGGCAGCAGGCGGGAGAACAGCAAAATGAGCCTTAGAGACCTGCCCGAGTTCAAAGCCGAACGTCTGACCGAGATCTGTGCGTTCGAACTGGATACGGATGCGCTGTCCAATTGGAATGCCGGTCTGTCCGTTCGGTCCGCCGATGATGAGACGTCGATCTCAATCCTAGATGTCATAGGGGAAGATCCTTGGACGGGTGGAGGCGTCACCTCCAAGAGGATCGCCGCCGCGCTGCGGTCGATCGGAGATCGGGATGTTACGGTCAACCTCAACTCGCCTGGAGGCGATTTCTTCGAAGGTGTGGCGATTTACAATATGCTGCGGGCCCATCCGCACCGGGTGAGTGTTCGCATTCTCGGCCTGGCAGCCTCCGCAGGCTCGGTCATTGCAATGGCGGGAGACGACATCGCGATCGGCAAGGCAGGGTTCATGATGGTGCATAACTGCTGGGTCATGGCGATCGGCAATCGCCATGATCTTGCGGAAGCGGCCAAGACGATGGAACCCTTCGACGATGCGATGGCAGGTGTTTACGCGGAACGGTCCGGCGTTAAGCGCGCCGAAGCTGCTGGATGGATGGATGCCGAGACGTGGTTCAATGGCGAACAGGCGGTCGAGGCAGGTCTTGCGGATGGATTTCTGCCCGCCGACATGGTTTCGGAAAATGAGATGCAAGCCGAAACGATGCGCAACGTGAATGCGGTCCGGCGGATCGACGCGTTGCTCGCTAAATCAGGATTGCCGAGGACGGAACGCCGAGCGCTTCTGTCCGAGGCGAAGGGGGGCACGCCGAGCGCTGCCCCGACCGTCATGCAAGACGCTGACGAAATCGCGGCCCTATTGAAGGGCCTAAGCACCACACTCACAAAATAGGAGCATCCTATGTCGATGCCTTTCCAACCCGCCAAAGCGCGCGGGATCCAAGTCGTTCGGGCGGATGCCGGCGGCGGCGATATCAAAGCTCTGTTGGCTCAGCTGCAAACGGACTGGGAATCCTTCAAGTCTACCGCTGCAGAAAAGGACAAGGAGGTCGCCGACAAATTCGACGACGTCGTTACGACCGAGAAGTTCGAGAAGATCAATTCCAGCGTCACCGATTTGCAGACGGCCGTCGACCAGGCCAATGCGAAGCTCGCTGCGATGAGCGTGGCGGCCGGCAATGTCGAGACCATTCCCGATCAGGAATACACCTCCGCGTTCCGGTCCCATTTCAGCAAAGGCGATGTGCAAGCCGCCCTCAATAAGGGGGCCGATGATGAAGGCGGTTATTTGGCCCCGGTCGAATGGGATCGCACGATCACGGACAAACTGATCGAGGTCTCGCAGATGCGCCAGATCGCCTCGACGATGTCGATCTCGACCGCCGGGTTCAAGAAGCTCTATAACCTGCGCGGCACGGCGTCCGGATGGGTCGGCGAGACGGCGGCGCGCCCTCAAACCGGGACGGCGGATTTCGGGCAGATGACGTTCACGCCTGGCGAGCTTTATGCGAACCCGGCCGCGACCCAGCAGATGCTCGATGATGCTGAGGTGAACCTCGAGCAATGGCTCGCGAATGAGGTTGAGACCGAATTTGCTCTGCAGGAAGGCCTCGCCTTCATCGCTGGCGATGGCGCGAACAAGCCGCGCGGGTTTCTGACCTTCGCCCAAGGGGGCTCCGCAGCGGCCGTCAATCCGCTTGGCGCGATCCCTGTGCTGCCGATGGCGGCGACGGCGGCCGTTACGGAAGACGAGTTGCTGGATGCCATCTACGACCTGCCGTCTGTCTTCACGGCCAATGCGCGCTTCGTGATGAACCGCTCGACGATGGGCGCGATCCGCAAGTTGCGGGACGGTGATGGTCGGCAGCTTTGGCAGCCGTCGACAGCGGAAGGACAGCCATCCACTCTGCTGAACTACCCCGTTACGGAGATGCCTGGAATGCCGGATCTGGCGGCAGGCGCGCTTCCGATCGCCTTCGGTGATTTTCAGCGCGGCTACCTCATCGTTGATCGGACCGGCGTTCGGGTCCTGCGCGATCCCTACACCAACAAGCCCTACGTGATGTTCTACACGACGAAGCGCGTTGGTGGTGGCGTCAGCAATCCAGAATGTCTGCGTGTCCTGCGCAGCGCTGCAGCCTGATCTGCCAGAGCGGAGCGGCTGACTAAAACAGAGCCCGCCGATCACGGCGGGCTTTTCATCTTTCGATAGGAGACCTTTCATGGCGAAGAAACCGACCAAGACCAATGACGCACCGGCCGATCCGGCTCCGGCTGAACAGATCGACAGTGCCTCTGGCGCAATCGTCGAGCCGGAGATCGTCGACGGCGTGCAGACCGACCACCCGGCGATCGATGACAATCCGCGCGCAGGAACAGAAGCGGTGCAAAACCGGCGGGACATGAACGATCCGAAAAACCGCCGCCCTGGCAACACCGACTTTGTCGGTCAGGGTCTCGATCCCGCTCCCTATGGAACGCCCGCAGAGGACTAGGCAATGCTCGTTCCTCAACTTGTGACACCGCCTGCGGAACTTCCCGTCTCGCTCGAGATGGCCAAGGAACAAGCCGAGATCGATTTCGATGATCGGGACGCCTTGATCCAAGCCTTTATCGGGGCTGCCACGGCGCATCTCGATGGGTATTCGGGAATTCTCGGGCGGTGTCTCGTCTCTCAGGAATGGCGGCAGGACTTTGCCTGCTGGGGGACGCTGCGCCTGCCGTTCCCGGACGTGAGCTCTGTCGAGGTCAGTTACATCGATGCGGCCGGCGTCAGGCAGACAATCGACACTGCTGACTATCAGATCGCCGCAGAGCCCGGGGGGCCGGTCGTTCGCTTCGTTCGCAGGTCGTATCCGGCCGTCTTTTACGATGACGTCGCCCCGATCAGCGTCACGTTTCAGGCTGGCTACGGGACCGCAGAGGATGTGCCGTGGTCTCTTCGAGTCGCGATCCTGCAGCATGCCGCCGCCATGTTCGAATATCGCGAAAGTCTCGCAGACAGGATCGAACCAACTGGCGTCTATGAGATGCTGATCGCGCCCTATCGATGGATCCGGGTCTGATGCTGTCGGGTCGACTGACAACGCAGGTGGCTTTTGATGCCGAGGTCCTGGTCCCAGACGGATATGGGGGGCAAGATCGATCGTGGAATGAGGCGTTCCGCGCGAGAGCTCAGATCCGCTATCAGAGCGGTCGGGAGGCCGTAGAGGCTGGCGGGCTGACCGGGACAGCGTCTTTCAAGGTGCGCATTCGGCGTCAGGATGCGGTCGATGCGCTGACAACCGACTATCGAATGCGGGATCTGAATGAGGATCTCGTTTTCAACATCAGAGAGATTGACCGCGTCACGGACCGCAAGTTCGTCTGGCTGGTCGTTGAGAACGGAGTGGCAGTCTGATGGCGACGCCGTCCGAAGACCTGCAGAAGGTTGTCTATGATCGCTTGCGAAGTGACCCAGCGGTCAGTGCGATCGTCGGGGACAATATCTTCGATCTGCCAAGCGATGGTGCACCCGGCCATCCATCACCGCGCATCACCTTTGGTCCCAGCGACTTCGTGCCGGAAGAGATGGACTGCATCGCCGCTCGTGCGGAGACGCTTCAGATCGATATCTGGGTCGAAGACGGCAAGCGGCTGCGGCCTGCCAAGGCCCTCGCCGATAAAGTCTACGCCGCCCTTCATCGTGCGCCGCTGGACCTCGAAACTCATGCGCTGGCCGAACTCGCGATCAGTGGCGTCCGCGCCTTCATGGATCCGGACGGTCTGACAGGCCATGGCGTCGTCATCGTCACGGCGCTGATCGAAGAACGCTGATGGTCCAGGGCCTCGACAAGTTGAACCGGCGCTGGAAGGCAATTCCGGAGCGGGTGCGGATTGAGCTCCGGTCCGCGATGGAGAACGCCGCCGATGCGATCGTCGAGGACATGTATGATCTTGCGCCGCAGGATACCGGCGATCTGGCGGGATCGATCGGCTGGACGTGGGGCCAGCCACCGGCCGGAGCGATGACAGTCACGCAGGTTGCGAGTGGCGATGACGACGATCTGCGGATCCGGATCTATGCGGGTGGCGGAGAGGCATTCTACGCGCTCTTTCAGGAATTCGGCACGGTCGATATGCCTGCCAACCCGTTCTTCTATCCGACCTGGCGCACATGGCGGCGCAGGGTCCGATCGCGCATCAGCGCAGCCATGAGACGCGGCATTCGGGCCGCCTGATTACCACCACTCATCGAAGGAGAGACAGATGAACATCCGCATGCTGCGGACCGATGAGGCGCGCGTAAAGCCCGCCGTGGTCCGCGTCTACCAGGAGGGGCGCACCTACACCGTCCCCAAATCGATCGGGGAGCCGTTCATCGCGCGCGGATCCGCCGAACCTGCCCCCACCAAGAAGGAGAGCTGATATGGCTGATCCAGAACTGAGCGGCGATTTCCTGATCCTCTTGGGAGATGGGGGTGATCCCGAGACCTTCGGCTTTCCCTGCGGTGCAACCGTCCGCTCTGTCACCTTCGGAAAAACGACCGGCGAAGAGACCTTGCTGGATTGCGACGATCCGGTCGGCGCAGCAGCAGCTGTCTCTCGTTGGGTCGAGGGATCTGACACGAACCTTTCGATCTCCGGGCGCGTCGCCAAGCAATTCTTCGAGCAATGGCGCGCTTTCGCGGACGACCCCGAGGGCAGACGCAATGTCCGGGTCGAAGTCTATAGCGCGACGGCCGGGGAGGGCGGCCACTGGGACGTCCCGGCTATTCTCACCGAGTTCGAGATGGGGGCGGAGGGCAAGGGAACGATGACCTTTTCCGCGACGCTCGCTGGGGCCGCGTCGCGTAGCTGGACGGCGGCGCCCGCGTGATGGCGTCACAATCCACGGCGTCGATTGCCTCGGCCTGTCCGGAGACCCGTCTGGAGTGGGCCGGTGCGGAGCGGACCTTCGCTCTGCCGCTGGGATGCATCCTCGATCTCGAAGAGGCCTGCGGAAAGGTGGGCTTTGGCGAGATCTATCTCAGGATGGGCTCGCACCGCTATTTCGCGCGGGACGTCTACCACACCATCCATCAAGGCCTGATCGGCGGCGGTATAGCTGCATCCGAGGCCAAGAGGCTGCTGGACGAGCGGTTCGATCTCACGCCGATCGGTGTGCATGTTCAGATCGCACTCGAGATCTTGATCACCGCGATGTCGGGCGTCGAAGCGAAGAGCGAGGGATCTGGCGAGGAGGGCACGCCCGAGCCGCTCGATAAAGGCAAGATCTTCGCGGCGCTGATCAAGATCGGTTTGACACCCGACCAGGTGCGCGCGATGCGCTATGACGACTATGTCGCGCTTTGCCGTGCGGCGGGTGGTGCAAAGGTCGAACCGCCCTCCGAAGAGGCCTATGAGGCGATGCTGGCAGCTCATGAAGAGCGCGAGCGCCAGCGGGCGGACGCCTCGCCGTGACGACAACCACAGCGGACCGCCTTGTTGTCCGCATGGAAGCCACCCTGCGCAAGTTCGAGCGGCAGATGGATCAAGGTCGCCGGAAGGCCAACAGGACCGCGACCGGTATCGAGAACCGCTTCAAGACCATGGGCAACCGAGTCGGGCGTAGCGCCGAACAAGCCTCGCGCGGATTGGCCGGCGTCTTTCAGATCTCCGGGCGCGGCCGCTTTGTTCTGACCAACACGGCCAACCAGATCGGAGACGTGGCGGTGCAGCTGCAAGGTGGCACGAGCGCTGCCCGCGCTCTGGGTCAGCAGATGCCGCAGCTTCTGGGGGGATTTGCTGCCCTCGGTGGCGCCGTTGGGGTTGTGGCTCCTTTGCTCGGCACAGTTGCGGCAATCGGGATCCCGCTGGCCGCGATGCTGCTGCGCAACGGCGAAGCCTCGCAGACCCTCACCGATCGAACCAATGCCCTGTCCGAGGCGGTGCGGGCGTATCAGGCGGCAGCGCAAGATGCGCAGACCCCGACGGAGGAATTGCGCGACCGGTATGGTGCCGCGAGCGAGGCGGCGCGCGAGTTCATCATGGCGCTGCGGGATCTCAACGAGGTCCGCGCTGGTGAGCAGCTCCAATCGGTCGCGGACAGCTTGGCAGGCGATTTTGCGCAACTGGAAGACCGGTTCGGAGAGGGGTTCGATCTGACCTTCGAAGAGGCCGGGCAAGCGCTGCAGGATCTCGAAGGCAGGTTCGAAGATGTCGAGCGGCGGATCCAATCCCTGGACACGACCGTCGAAGAGCGCACCCTGCTGCGCGATCAGATCGCCAACGAGCGCGATGCGCTGCTGGAATACGGCGAGGCGCTCGATGAGCTTGAGATCCGGTTCGACATCAACAGCGCGGCAGCGGGAACGCTTGCCGATGGGCTGGTCAATCTCGCGAATGCGGATGGGCCGCAAGCCGTCGTCGAAGCGACGGAGGATCTTCTGGACCGACTGGAGCAGGCCTTCGGATCGCTGAGCCAGATGACCGCCAAGCAACGGGCATTCTATGAGGAGGTCGTCAAGACGGGCGAGGAGGCGGCAACGCTCGTCGGCGAGATCGATGCCGGACTGCTCTCTATGGAAGGCCTCGTTGATGCGATTGCCGCTGCGGCCGATGGCGTTCCGGGACTGACCGGCCTTGTTTCGGACCTGCGCAAGGAGCTGGCCGATGCGGCTTGGGTGGCCTGGCGCATGGCCAGCGGTATTTCTGCTTCGGAGCGCCGCGAGCAAGCCGTGGGTGGTGCCGATCGCGCGCGCGATCAGGTTCGGGAGACCTTCAATTCTCAGGGGATCCGGCGCGAGGACATCGTCTCGGTGCGCCGCACCGGCGGGCGCTCGGACAGCGGTACTGGACGCAGCTCCGGCGGCGGCACGGGATCGGGTGGTGGCCGGTCCGGTCAGACCGACGCCATGCGCGAAGAGCCGCAGCGTCTGAAGGACGCCGAGCGGATCTACCTGCGCACCCGGACGGCGGCCGAGCAGCACCGTCTCGAGCTGGAGCGCCTGAAAGAGCTCTACGAATCCGGGGCCTTCGAAGACTATCCGGATGCCTATAAGCGCGCGCTCGAAGAGCTGAACACGGAGCTGGAGGAGACGGAGTTCGAGCCGCTCCTGTCCTTTCTCGATGAGACATCGACCAGCCTCGCCGGGGCTACGGAGAGTTGGGAGGCGTTCGGCGACGCGGCCGTCGACGCCATCGCGCGCATCGCCGAAGAGCTACTCAAACAGCAGATCCTGGAGGCCCTCATGGCCATAGCCGGTCCGAACACGTTTCTGGGCGGCGCCATCAACGGAGCGCTCGGCGGGAGCGCGTCCGGGGCGCAGGCATCGGGGTTTGCCGACGCGGCCGCCTTCGGTCCGTCGCGCGGTGGGACCGGTTCGCTCGGCTTGCCGTCCTTTGCAGGCGGTGGCGGCACAGGCAACGGTATTCGGGCAGGGGGCATCGACGGCAAAGGCGGGTTCCCCGCGCTTCTGCACCCCAAGGAAACTGTGATCGATCACACCAAGGGCGGCGCCTCGCTGGAAGGCAGCGTCGCCGTCGAGATCTTCGTGAACGACGACGGAACGCTTGGCGCCATTGCGACCCAGGCGGGCGGCGTTGCGGCTGCAAAGATCATGGAAACCCATGGCGGCAAGATGGTGAACCATGCGCTTGCAACCGGCCAGGCCGATCAAGGCGCGCAGGCCCGCTTCGGGATCCGCAGCCGCGCGAGGCGCGGATAATGGCGCGCTGGCCTGCCGGGGTGCCCTGCCGGTTTCAGATCGGCTCGCTCGTCGAGACCGGTCCGATCGGCAACGTCATCGCGACCTCGATGTCGTCGGGGCCGGTCAAGACGCGCCGTCGATACACCGCCGCCCCACGCGAGGTCAGCTTCGTCACCGGCGTGCTGACCGCCGATCAGGTCGCCGCTTTCGAGGCGTGGTTCGCAGACGTTCTGAAGGACGGGGTGCTGCCTTTTGAGATGCCGCATCCGCGCACCCGGGTTGAGACGATCTGGCGCTTTGTGGGCGGGGCCGATCCTTACAGCCTCGCCTATCGGAGCCCATCGCTCTTCACGCTCAGCTTTCGTTTGGAGATCCTTCCATGAGCCTTTCTCCCGTCGCCCGCCGCTCGATCGATGCAGGCCAGACCGATGCGGTCTGGCTGGTCCTTGCCGATCTGCGCCATCCCGACTGGGATCAGGACATCCACCTCGTCACCAATACCGAGGCGATCGTCTCGAACGGGATCACTTATCTGCCCTATGCGATGTCGATCACCTTTCCCGAGGAGGGGACCGAAGGCGTGCCGTTCGTCGCCTTTGCCGCCGATAATGTCTCGCAGGAGATCCTCGCCGAGCTGCGCAGCGTCAGCGGACCGATCACGGTCGATCTCTGCCATATCGTGGCCTCTCAGCCGGACCGCCGCATCGCGCCGCTGGACGGGCTGGAGCTGCGCGTCTTCAGCTACGATGTTCAGACGATCTCCGGCCAAATCGTGGCCTCGCCCGTGCGCGAAGCGCCGGCCAGCGCGATCTCCTTCACCCCCAACCGGTTTCCCGCGCTGTTCTGATGTGGACCGCAGACTACATCGGATGGCCCTTCGCCGAGGGCGGGCGGAGCCGTGCGGGCATCGATTGTCTGGGGCTCTACCTGCTGCTCAACCGAGAGCGCCTGGGCAGCACCCTGCCGGACCTCGCCTGCACGCGCGCCCAAGCCGTGCGCCGCCGCCTGGTCGATGCCGAGCGGGCCCATTGGCAAGCCGTCGATCCGGTGCGGATTCGGGAGGGCGATCTTATCCTGATGCAGGCGGCCGGCCATCTCGCTCATGTCGGCTATGCCGTGGATGCCGTCTGGATGCTGCATATCGAAGATGATCTGGGATCGCGGATGGCGCGCCATGGCGAGCACCCGATCGTCTCCCGGATCGAGGGGATCTATCGCTATGCCGCTTGATCCGATCCCCGCCAAGCTGGAGCGCGCAGCCTCGCCGATCCAGACGATGGTCTCAACCTCGCCGCTGCCGAAGCCCCAGCCGCTCATGCGCTATCTCGAAGGCATCACCCTCGCGGAGATGGCCGATCGCGGCGGGATCGAGCGGGGGACCTGGGCGGCCTATCGCGCGACGATCACGATCGGCCTGCAGAGCTGGGAGATCCCGGCGCAGCACTGGACCGTGACCAAGCCCCATGGCGGCGCGATCGTCGAGATCGTCCCGATCGTCCATGGCCCGGCCGTCGCCGCGATCGGCAGCGCCCTGATCACGTCCTTCGCCCCGACCATTGCCGCCAGCATCTTCGGGACCGGTCTTCTGGCAACGCTGGCAACGGCGGCGATCAGCATCGTCGGAACGCTGGCGCTCAACTCCCTGATCCAGCCGCCCGAGCCCGAGATCGGCGACACGACGCCGTTCTACGGGATCGGCGCCCCGGCGAACCGGGTCGAGCGCTATGCGCCCGTCGCCTATCCGGTCGGCCGGCATCTGAGCTATCCGCAGCCTGCCGCCACGGGCTATTCGGAGACGCGCGAGGACACCGTCATCTATC
>NZ_JBFONW020000004.1:0-435788 GCF_040783535.2 Aestuariibius insulae | reverse complement strand
GGCAAAGACAGCTCGTACCCCGGCACCATCCCGCCCGCATCACCGCTTCGCGATTGGACCTCCCGCGCCGATTTGCTAGACCCTGCCGCGCATACAGGAAAGAACCCCATGACCCTCTACGAATACCGCGTCGTCCCGGCGCCCAAGCGCGGCCTTAAGGGCAAGGGCGTCAAAGGCGGCGAAGCCCGTTTCGCCAATGCGCTGGAGACCGCGATCAACGATCTGGCCGCCGAGGGCTGGGACTATGTCCGCACCGACACCCTCCCCTTCGAGGAACGCGACGGGCTGATGTCGAAAAGCACCAGCTTCCAGAACCTGCTCGTCTTCCGCCGCCCCCGAAGTGAGGCCGAGGAGATCTCGGATGAGACGCGCGAGGAAATCCTCGCCATCGCACCCCCAGAGGCGGCCGAGCCGGAGCCGGAGCACCCCCCTCTGGCCGCGCGCCGCGACGACGACGACCCCGATGTCGATCCCTCGCGCCTGGCCGCGACGCTCGACGATGTGCCGGAAGGCCCCAGCCCGCAGATTACCGCAACGCGCCGCGACACCGACAGCTAACGGATGTCCAAAGCCAGCGCATGGATCCGCCCGATCAGGTCGGGTCCAAGCGCCGCATGCACCGCCCGATGCCGGGCCACGCGCGACATATCGCCGAGTGCGGGCGCGGCAATCGTCACGTGAAAATGGCTCTCCCCGCTGCCATCATCGCCCATATGCCCAGCGTGGCTTGTGCTATCGTTGCGCACGCTGACCTCCGCGCCGGGCCACTCTGCGACCAATCGCGCCTCTATCTCGTCTGCAACCGCCAATTATTTTCCTCCTGCCTCTTCAATCCTTGGACCCGATGTTTAAACTCCCACGCTCGAGTCGAAAAGCGAGGCAGAGCAGATGTCCAAAGACGATCCGTTCGGGTTCGACATGTCCGTGTCGTCAGCCAAGAAAAAGAACCCCCGCGCCCGCAGGGGCATGTCCGGCGCGTTCGAGACGTCTACACGGGTCTGCGATCACCCCAATTGCCAGGAGGCGGGCAAATACCGCGCCCCCAAAAGCCCGGATGTCCTCGACGACTATTACTGGTTCTGCAAGGACCATGTTCGCGAATACAACACCAAATGGAATTTCTTCGACGGCGCGACCGAGGCGGAATATCTCGAACAGGCCGACAAGGACCGCGTCTGGGAACGCGAGACGAAACCCTTCGGCAAACGCTCCGAGGAACAGCGCGCCTGGGCCCGGCTCGGCGTGGACGATCCCCATCAGGTACTGGGCGAAAACGCGACCCGCAATCCCGGCAAGGGCGCGGGCGTCCGCAAGCTGCCGCCCACCGAACGGCGCGCCATCGATATCCTCGAAGCCAAGGACAACTGGACCAAGCCCGAGATCCGCAAAGCCTACAAGGCGCTTATCAAGGTGCTGCATCCGGACATGAATGGCGGCGACCGCGGCCACGAAGAACAGCTGGCAGAGGTCGTCTGGGCCTGGGACCAGATCAAGGCCAGCCGAAATTTCCGGGATTAAACCGATACGCGCATTGGTTTGATTCACTGGGCGTAATCGGATGCGCAGCATCTGCGGGCCCAAACCCATGATCTAGAAAGACAGGTTCCAGCCAAGTATCTTTCTTGGGACGGCGGGCGGGGCGATTTTGGGACGGCGGGCGGGGCGATGCGCGAGGCCGCAGGCCAAGCGCGAGCGCCGGACCGCCGGACGTCCGGGCTGCCTTTACAGATCCTCGTCGTCCGTCACCTCACCCTTGCGCAGATCCAGCATCATCAGATGCGCTCCGGCCAGCATCCCCGCCAGAACGACCAGCAGGACCGGTGCCTCCACGAGCGTGATCGCAACCGAAATCGGCCCATAGATCGTGCCATATCCCGGCAAGGCCAGTGTTCCGGCCACCACCGCCCCGAAAAGCGCGACCCAGACAGCCGTCGCCAAGGCCCGCACCGCGCCTTGCCATCCCGGAAACCCAAGATGCGCCTCGCCGGTCTGGTAGGCAATCGCCGATCCCAGCATCCCGCTCAGGATGACCCAGAACTCATAAAGCCCGAACTCGGTCATGAAACCGCTCCGCATCTGCCGGACCACCGTATAGGCGATAAGCCCGCCATACAGCGTGATGGCCAGCATCACACGGCGGCGGCGCAGTTGAGCGAAGCTGCGGCCCCAGATGCCGCGCGTGTCACGTCCCATATAAAACTCGAATAAAACCCCTGGGTTCGGTTTTGGCGCGACTCCGCCGATATTTGAAAGGCTTTCCAAGAAACCAGACAGAAACGGTCAGTTTCAGCCACCTTTCTGACAGCCTTTCGCCCCGATTGCCGTCAGACGCTCGCCTTCTGCGGGACATCGCGCCGCATCCGGCGCGCCATGATGTGGATCCCACTCATCAAGATGATCCACATCAGACCCGCCGGCCAGATAACGATCAGCAAAAGCAGCCCGGCAAAGGACAGCTCCAAAGCGTCCCGAGCAATCGCGGCGATCATCGTGTCATTGACCAAGATGATGCCGATCGAGGCTGTCAGACTGCCGATCCATGTCGCAAGCAATGCCCCGCCCAGCGCCAGTTGCAGGCCGATCCAGCCAGACCGGCCGAACAGCTGGGCCACGGCCACACCTCCGATCACGCCGCCCAGTCCTGCGAGGACAAGAATGAGGGCCGACTCTTGGTTCGTCCCCGGACACTCGCCGATCCCGCAAAACCCGATCGACACGCAGATCGCGGCGGTCACGCCCATCGCCAGCCCAATCGCCGCGTAATTCCATATCGTCATACCGGATCTCCCGTCCTTGCATCCGCTGGCAGATCACCCGCCCGGCTCCGCAACAGCCCTGCCCCTCTCGTGCAGCTTTTACGCAGATCCCATCCCGTGCGGCACCCCTTCCCCTTGAAGGCCCTCGCGATATGTTGCATCCCCGATCCGATCTTCCCAGAACGAAAGCCTCCCGCCATGGCCGACGGCACCCAGACGCCCGCTTCGAAACCGACCGAGGATATCTCGGTGCGCGATACGTTCGGCCTCGACACCGACATGAAGGTCAAAGGCTTCGCCGAGCGGACCGACCGCGTCCCCGAGATCGACACGACCTACCGCTTCGATCCCGACACGACGCTGGCGATCCTCGCGGGCTTCGGCTGGAACCGCCGTGTCATGATCCAGGGCTATCACGGCACCGGAAAATCGACCCATATCGAACAGGTCGCCGCCCGTCTCAACTGGCCTTGTGTGCGCGTCAATCTCGACAGCCACATCTCCCGGATTGACCTGATCGGCAAGGACGCGATCAAGCTCAAGGACGGCAAGCAAGTCACCGACTTCCAGGAAGGCATCCTGCCATGGGCCCTGCGCAATCCCTGCGCCATCGTCTTCGACGAATACGATGCGGGCCGCGCCGATGTCATGTTCGTCATCCAGCGCGTGCTCGAGGTTGACGGCAAGCTCACCCTGCTCGACCAGAACGAGGTGATCGAACCCCACCCCTCCTTCCGCCTTTTCGCGACAGCCAACACCGTGGGGCTCGGCGACACGACGGGCCTTTATCACGGCACCCAGCAGATCAATCAGGGTCAGATGGACCGGTGGAGCCTTGTGGCCACGCTCAACTATCTCAGCCACGACGCCGAGGCCGCGATCGTTCTGTCCAAGAACCCGCATTACAACACCGAAAAGGGCCGCAAGACCGTCGACCAGATGGTCACCGTCGCAGGCCTGACCCGTACCGCCTTCATGAACGGAGAGCTCTCGACCGTGATGAGCCCCCGGACCGTCATCGCCTGGGCTCAGAATGCCGAGATCTTCCGCGATATCGGCTATGCTTTCCGCCTCAGCTTCCTCAACAAATGCGACGAGCTCGAACGCCAGACGGTCGCCGAATTCTACCAGCGCTGCTTTGACGAGGAACTCCCCGAAAGCGCTGTCAGCATGGCGCTCGGCTAGGATCAGCCCAGACCGGCACGGCCAAAGAGCATCAGGTCTCTGGCCATACCGGTCCGCGCAAGTCCCTATCGGTCGAAAAAGTCGAAGGCAGCGGACGACCACAAGGGATCGACGCTCCGCCTGCGCGACAGATATTCCGCCTGATCCAGCGGCGCACCGCCAAGCATCAGCGACCGGTGCGCATCGAAGCTCTCGAAGATCCGGCGCGCCAGATCGTCGTCATTGGCCACGCCCGCGACGACCTCAAGCGACTTGGTCGCAACCGCATCCCAGACCTCGTCCGGCAACAGCGTCGGCTCGACACCGTATTCCTCGATCATCTGCGTCAGCGCGATCCCGCTATTACCGTAGTAATCCGACGAATGGCGCGAGATCTCGATCTCGCATGCCGTTTCGATGATATAGCGGTCGCGATCCTCCAGACTGTCCCAGAAAGCCGTGTTCATCCCCAGCGATGCCATCGTCCCGGGCTCGTGGAAACCAGGATACATGTATGTGCTCAGCAACTTCTGGAACCCGAAATCCAAATCGTTATAGGGCCCGACCCATTCGGTCGCATCGATCGTCTGCTCGAACAAAGCTGTCACGATGCCGCCCCCCGGCAGCACCACGGCTTCGGCGCCCAGCTCCGAAAGAACCTGCCCGCCCAGCCCCGGCATCCGCATGGTCAGACCGTTGAAATCCTCGGCGCTTTCGATCGGTTTGCTGAACCAGCCGCCCATTTGTACGCCAGTGCCGCCCACCGGCAGCGATTTGACACCGAACGGCGCGTTGACCTCATCCCAAAGGGCTTGGCCCCCGCCATAGGACAGCCACGCGGCCTGCTCCACCATCGTTAGCCCCAAAGGAACCGTGGTAAAGAAGTTGAGCCCCCGGTGTTTGCCCTGAAAATAGTATTCGGCCGAATGATACATCTCGATATCGCCGGCTCCGGCGGCATCATGCACCTCCAGGGCACCGACCAGCGCGCCGGGACCGTAAATCTCGACGGTCAGCCGCCCCTCGCTCATCTCGGTGATGTTTTTGGCCACGCGCGCCGCGCTATCGGCCAATCCGCCAAGGCCCGCGGGCCAGGATGTCGCCATCCGCACCGTCCGCGTCGGCGCCGTCTGCGCGATGGCTGGCGCGGCAAGCAGTCCGGCGGCGCCCGCAAACCCGCCCCTGAGGACAGAGCGGCGTGTGGATCTCGCTGTAGTGTTCTCGATCGACATTGTCATTTTCCCCACCGCCTAAAGCAAATCTGACAGAATGCGTTTGCGGCCTTCGAAATACGAGGCCTCCCCGATATCGCTCCACCCGGCGACATCCCTCAGAAAGAGCAGATAAGACTCGACCGCGCCCGCCCGACTTTCATCCAGCCCCTGCATGTCTTCCAAAAGCGCCCGGCCCGCCTCCATTTGGGCCTGCCATAGCTCCGGCGCCTCATCCAAGAGCGTCACATCGGAGGAGATCGCGGTAAAGGCTTGCGCATTGCGATAGGCGGCCTGCGATCTGACCTGGCCGTTATGTGCAGCCGCGCAGCGCTCGATCAGAAGTGCCCCGCTCTCGCCCAGCTCCGCGACCAGATCCCGGTTCACGCCCAGCGTGATGGCCGAACTGGGAAGACCCGCGCTCGGAGCGCACAGATAGGGGAAGGTCTGGTGAAGATCGCGTTCGACGATCTCCTGAACGGACAGCCCTTCAATCCCGAATGCCTCCGTCATATCCGCGCCAAGCGCCACCGGTGACACGCCCATCCGCTCCCAGGCAAGCAGGCCCGCGCCCATGCTGGCGATAGGCCCCTGAATGGACGCGATCGAGGTGATCGGCTCCCGGCTCCAGATCGGCATCGGGCCCGTATCACCGGCCAGAAAAGAGGTGACATTCGCGGCCTGACCAATCCGGTCCCAGACAGCAGCGCCGGAGCTGACGTAGATCCAGGCCTCCATCTCCTGAGACGCCATCCCGCCCGGCATCGCCGAGAACAGCATCAGCGCCGGATCGTCCGCCACAAAGGCCGCGTCGGACGCCAGATAAAGATCCGCCGACCCGTCTCCAACGGCCTCGCGAAACCCGGCCGCCTCTTCGGCAGGCCGAACCGAAAGATCCAGCGTGACCCGCCCATCCGACAGGCGCGCGATCCGCTCGGCCAGACGCGTTCCATCCTCGCTGCGATCCGTGATCATGCGCAACCGCCGCGCAGCCTGGGCCAGCGCCGGAGCCGCCAGCCCGATCCCGGCGCCTCCCGCCAGTCCCGCCAGAACAGATCTTCTTTTCATGCCAAACCCCTTCGCGACCCTGAGCCCTACCGACCTCAGGATCGTGACGAAAACATGACGCAGATCATTTAAAATCAATACAAAATTGGGGCCCGATCCAGCCTCCCCGGCCAAGCTTGAACTAGCTCCTCACCCGTCTCTCAAACCGACCCTGCCGTCTTTGCCTGCTCAAATATCCCCGTCGGAGGCTCCCGCCCGTGCCGCTCACCCGGCGCCCGGATCCGGCAGAGGCATCGCGCCACATCCCCTTGCGGCCCCGCCCTCCGGGCCCTACCTTGATACTAGCGACACAGAAGGACCCGCCCCGAATGGCCATGCAGGCACGCGATATCGAAGATCTGATCCGCGACAGCTTTCCGCAGGCGAAGATCACGATCAGCGATCTGGCCGGAGACGGGAACCACTACGCCGCCGAAGTCATTGACGAAAGCTTCCGCGACATGAACCGGGTCCAGCAACAACGCGCCGTCTATGCCGCCCTCAAAGGCAAGATGGACGGCAGCAACGGAGACCTCCACGCTCTCGCTCTCACCACAAAGGTGCCGGAATGATGCTTATCCTCCTCCTCGCAGCCGCCCTCGCAGGCGCTTTGATCTTCACCGCACAGGCCGGACCCAGACAGGACCGCCTGCCCGTCCGCATTCGCAAGGACGAGGACCGCAAGCGCCTGCCGCACCGCAAGAAATAGCCAGACGCAGCGCACCGCGCCGCTCTGTTGACCGATATCCGAAAGGACGATGACCCGATGACCACCGACACCCCGACCGCCGAAGCCCAGATCAAAGACACCGTGGCCCAGAACGACGTCGTCCTCTTCATGAAAGGGACCAAGGAGATGCCCCAATGCGGCTTCTCCTCGCGCGTGGCGGGCGTGCTCAACTTCATGGGCGTCGATTTCAAGGACGTGAACGTGCTCGCCGATGAAGGCCTGCGCCAGGGCATCAAGGATTATTCCGACTGGCCTACCATTCCCCAGCTCTACGTGAAGGGAGAGTTCGTCGGCGGCTGCGATATCATCACCGAGATGACGCTCTCGGGCGAACTGGACGATCTGCTCGACGACAAGAAGATCGCCTTCGACAAGGCCAAGGCCGACCAGATCCGCCAGTCCAACGCCTAACCCTCCAGCCGCGCCTCGACTGCATCGGCCAGCGCCTCGGCCCGTTCGGTCGCGGCGCGCAAGCCCGTCACATCCGGCGCGCTGACCGGCGCGGCCCCGCCTTCGGTCGACGCCCGGTCCGCCAGCATCAGCCCCGACATCAGCAGCATCTGCGTCTCCGTCATCCGCCCCGACTGGCTCGCAAAGGCCTGCGCCTCCCGGTCGAGCATCCGTGCGGCCGCCTCCAGCGACGGCTCCTCGCCGTCCTGACAGGCCACATCGAATGTCCGGCCCCCGATCGTCAGCTTCACCACCGCCATCACGCATCCTCCCCGATCACAGGCTCCAAAGCGGCCAGAACCGTCTCTACCTCGGCCTTGTCCGCCGCCCGCGCCGCCTTAAGCGCATCAAGCTCCGCCGCCAGTGCCGCATTCACCAGCGACGCATCGGCAAGACCCGCCGCATTCGCCTCGCGCAACTGCGTATTGACCGAACGAAGCGCGTCATTCGTCGCCCTGAGCCGCTGCAGATCGCTGTCGAGCCGCGTCATCTCCTCGGCCTGCCGCGACAGCGACACCTCCAGCTCGTCCATCTGCCTGAGCTGATCCAGACCTTCCGAGATCCGCGCCAAAGCGCGCTCCAGCCGGGCTTCCAGTTCGCTGCTTTCGCTCATCCGCCTGCCTTCACCTTTCCCGCCGCCCGGAAAAGTCCGGAGCGGCCTGCTGCCCGATTCGCCGCCGGGCCTGTCTCAAAGTTTCGCCGATTGACGCCAGAGCCGCAAATCACCGGGCCGCGCGGTTGCGCTCCGCGTCGCCCCTGCTATGCAATCGGCCAAGCTCTGCCGCTTTCCGAAAGGACCGTTTCCAGTGGATATCGATACCCTCCGCGCCACCCATCCCGATCATTTCGCCCGCGCTGCCGCGATCCGTGTGCTCACGCTCGATGCAGTCGCCGCCGCCAATTCCGGCCATTCCGGCATGCCGATGGGCATGGCCGATGTCGCCACGGTCCTTTATTCCAAGCATCTGCGCTTCGATCCCAAGGCCCCCGACTGGCCCGACCGTGACCGCTTCATCCTGTCTGCAGGTCACGGCTCCATGCTGCTTTACAGCCTGCTCTACCTCACGGGTTACGAGGCGATGACGCTTCAGCAGATCAAGGACTTCCGCCAATGGGGCGCCCGCACCGCAGGCCATCCCGAACATGGCGAGGCGCCGGGGATCGAGACGACCACCGGCCCGCTCGGCCAAGGCATCGCCAATTCCGTTGGCTTTGCCATCGCCGAAGAAGCCCTGCGCGCCCGGTTCAGCGACCGGGTCGTCAACCACCACACCTATGTCATCGCCGGTGACGGCTGCTTGATGGAAGGCGTCAGCCAGGAAGCCATTGCCTTCGCGGGCATGCAGCAGCTGTCCCACCTCGTCGTCTTCTTCGACAACAACAACATCACCATCGACGGCACCGTCGATCTGGCCGACCGCACCGACCAGACCGCGCGCTTCGAAGCCTCCGGCTGGCATGTGCAAGAAATCGACGGCCACGACCCCGACGCCATCGATGCCGCGATCACCGCGGCCAAGGCCGATCCGCGCCCGTCGATGATCAACTGCACCACCAATATCGGCTACGGCTCGACCGCGCAGGACACCTCCAAGGCCCATGGCGCTCTGACCGATGCCGATCTCATCGCGGACGCCAAAAAGGCCTATGGCTGGACGACCGGCCCGTTCGAAGTGCCGGATGACACCAAATCCTGGTGGGAAAGTCTCGGCAAACGCGGCGCCGAGGCGCGCGCCGACTGGCAGTCGCGCTATGACGGTCTGTCCAGCACCAAGCGCAAGCAATTCGATGCCGCCCTCAGCGGCGAGGCCCCCTCCAAGCTTTCGGCCACGATAAAGGCGCTGAAAAAGCAGATCTCGGAAACCGCGCCGAAACACGCGACCCGGAAATCCTCTGAAAACGCGCTCGAGGTCATTAACCCGATCTTCCCCGAGACTATCGGCGGCTCCGCCGACCTGACCGGCTCGAACAACACCAAATCAGGCGATATGACGATCTTCTCGCCCGAGAACCGCAAGGGCCGCTACATCCATTACGGGATCCGCGAACACGGCATGGCCTCCGCGATGAACGGGATCATCCTCCATGGCGGCCTGCGCCCCTATGGCGGCACGTTCATGGTCTTCACAGACTATGCCCGCCCCGCCATTCGCCTCTCCGCGCTGATGAAGCAGCCGGTCATCTACGTGATGACCCATGACAGCATCGGCCTGGGCGAAGACGGCCCGACCCACCAGCCGGTCGAACATCTTGCTGCCCTGCGCGCGATCCCGAACCTTCAGGTGATCCGCCCCGCCGACGGTGTGGAAACCGCCGAGGCATGGGAGATCGCGCTCCAGACCACCGACAGACCCACGATCCTCGCCCTCTCCCGGCAAGGCCTGCCCACCGTCCGGACCGAGCACAAGACCAAGAACCTGACCGCCCAGGGCGGCTATGTCCTGGCCGAGGCCGAGGGCAAGCGTCAGGCGATCCTAATGGCCACCGGCTCCGAGGTTTCCGTCGCGCTCGCCGCCCGCGATCTGCTACAGGCAGACGGGATCGGCACCCGTGTCGTCTCTATGCCCTCGATGGAGCTCTTCGCCGCCCAAGAGGAAAGCTATCGCAAGCGCGTCCTGCCTGGCGGCGCGCCTGTTCGCGTCGCCATCGAGGCAGGTGTCCAGCAAGGTTGGGACCGCTACCTGTCCGGCGAGCGGGGCCGCAAGGCGAAATCCGGCTTCGTCGGCATGTCCAGCTTCGGCGCCTCCGCGCCCGCCGAAACCCTCTTCGAGAAATTCGGCATCACCGCCGAGGCCGCCGCCCAAAAGGTGCGCGATCTTCTCTAGGCACGCATCCCGCGACCGCCCCGGCCCCTGCGCCGGGGCCTCTCGTCCAAAGACGCGCGGCGGCTGGACGCAAGGCTGGTTTTGGCCCGTTGCGCCGCTTTTCGGCGAACGCTCCGTTAACCCGGCTGCCGTATCAAAATTCACCGACACGATACCGACCGGATACCGACGTGATACCGAAGGCCCAAATGACCCCGTTCCGCGCCGTTAACCCGAATCTCCTGGACGGGCCGGCGAAGACCCGCCCGCCGCACAAGCCTGCGCGCGGCCTCCCCTGGCGACACCCCCGATGACCAACAGCATCGCCATCGGCCTTCTTCTTGTAATCGCAGGGTTTTTCGCCCTTGATTACTATGTTCTCGAGCTCGATGCCCCGATTTTTCTGGGCAAAAAGGCGTTCGAACTCATCGAATACCTCGCCTTCTGGCGTTGACCTTTCGGCCCCGATGGCAATGGTGGCCCCAACCAGTAAGGAGGATGTCTCATGACCGTCAAAGTCGCCATCAACGGCTTCGGCCGCATCGGCCGCAACGTGCTTCGCGCCATTATTGAATCGGGCCGGACCGACATAGAAGTTATTGCGATCAATGACTTGGGCCCGGTCGAGACCAACGCCCATCTCCTGCGCTACGACAGCGTTCACGGCCGGTTTCCCGCTCAGGTCTCCACGACAGAGGATAGCATCGACGTCGGTCGCGGCCCGATCCGCGTCACCGCGATCCGCAGTCCCGCCGATCTGCCCTGGGGCGATGTCGATATCGTCATGGAATGCACCGGCATCTTCACCTCCAAAGAGGCCTGCCAGGCCCATCTCGAAAACGGCTCCAGCCGCGTCTTGATCTCCGCTCCCGGAAAAGATGCCGACAAAACAATCGTCTACGGCGTCAATCACGACAGCCTGTCCGCCGATGACGTCATCGTCTCGAACGCCTCCTGCACCACGAACTGCCTGACGCCGGTCGCCAAGGTCCTGCACGACACGTTCGGCATCAAACGCGGCTTCATGACCACCGTCCACAGCTATACCGGCGACCAGCCGACGCTCGATACGATGCACAAGGACCTCTACCGCGCCCGCGCCGCCGCCGTGAACATGATCCCCACATCGACCGGCGCGGCCAAGGCCGTCGGCCTCGTCATGCCCGAACTCAACGGCAAACTCGACGGCGTCGCAATCCGCGTGCCCACCCCGAATGTCTCGGTCGTCGACCTTACGTTCGAGCCGGAACGCACTGTTACGGCTGAGGAAATCAATGACGCCATGCGCAAGGCCGCAGGCGCTGGACCGCTCAAGGGCATCCTCGGGATCGTCGACGATCAACTTGTCTCGTCCGACTTCAACCACGACCCGCATTCGTCGATCTTCGCGACCGACCAAACCAAGGTCCTCGACGGCACGATGTGCCGGATCCTGACCTGGTACGACAACGAATGGGGCTTCTCGAACCGTATGTCCGACACCGCAGTCGAGATGGGCAAGTACCTCTGAAAACAGACCGCCCCGGCCTCGCGCCGGGGCCTTCGCCCTACTGACAGATCCGGTAGCCGCCTTTGCGCGACTTTACGTCGAGATGAAGATGATCGTCATGAGTGGCATCCGTGCCGGGTCCCAGAACGGTGGTAAAGCTCAGGCAAGCCCCGCCGCGCACCGCCCGCTGGAACGCTTCCTCGATCGTCCCCGCATCCGCCCGGGGCTCAATCGCGAGTGAGGTGCCGTCCTCGAACCGGAACCCCATCACATCGACCGCATTTCCAAAGGAATGTTCGCTCAGCTTGCCAGTTGCGGCATTGTTCCGGCGACGACAGATATAGGTCGAGCCGTGATCGATCCCGGTCACGGCCCCTTTTTCTTCCATCATCTCGGCGGCAGGCAGCACGATCCGCGCCGTCCACTCCGCCAAAGCCACAGCCGTCTCGCAACGCATCATCGCATCGGGCTGGAGCGTGAGCCCCGGCACGATCTCGGACACCATGACAGGTCGTGTGATCCCGCAATCGCCGTCCGATGGATCAGAGACAGCATCCCGCGTTTCATAGACCGTCCTATAGTTATCCAGATCCGCCAGACAGGCCTCAAAGGCATCGTCCGTCTCCGTCAGCCCGACCCGCACAGGCGGGGTCAGTGCGTCCTGCGCCTCCGGGGCGACGATCTCCTCGCGATCCTCCGGATCGGGCCGCGCCATGGGCGTAAGGGACGTATCGGGCGCCAGATCCTGCGCCAGAAGCGGTCCCGCAAGACAGATCAGAACCAAAGCGGCCCTCACTCGATGAACTCCACGCTCACCCCTTGCGTGACCATCTGCGCCAGTTCCTGCACATCCCAGTTCGTCATCCGGACGCATCCATGGCTCTGGCTGACGAACAGCTTCGCAGGCTCCGGCGTGCCGTGGATCCCATAGGTCGGCTTGGACAGATCGATCCAGACCAGACCCACCGGACCGTTCGCGCCCGGCGGCAGGGTCAGCACCTCGTCGTTGTCGCCCTGCTGAAAATTCACATCCGGATTATAGGTGTAAGTCGGCTCCACCGCGACCGCGTTGACCTCGACCTTACCGGAAGGCGACGGCGTCGACTCCGAGCCTACCGCAACCGGATAGTTGCCAAGAACGGCCCCGCTTGCATCTAATGCCTCAAGGCGCCCCGTCGCCTTTTGCACCAAGATCCGCGCCACCTCTCCGGTCGCATCCGCCTTGGGATACACGACCGTGATCGTCTCGCCTTCGGCAAAGGAGGCGCCCGGGTTCATCGTGACCAGAAAATCCTCATCCATGTGAAACTTCTCGGCCAAAGCCTCGGCCCCGCTCTCGTAGCCCAGCCGGTCCAGTTCGGCGAGCTTGGCGTAATCCTCGGGCAGCGTGCCGCCCACATGTTCAAGATCGGCCGCCGTGATCGTATAGGTCCCGGCCACCGGCGCGCCGCTGCCTGCGCCCAAAGCCTCCCAAACCTCGGCATCCAGCTCCCCGTCCACAGTCAGCCCCTCGCGCCGCTCGAACGCCTTAAGCGCGCTCTCCACCATGCCGCCCTTATAGCCGTCCACCACGCCGGGCGAGATATCGGCCCGATCCAGCAGCACCTGCGTCTTGACGGCCAGGGCCGTCTGCCCGTCCGCCAGCGGCGCGCCGTCGAACGTGGCAGAGTTGATCTCTTCGGGGGTGAGCGCCATGGCGGGCGCGGCCGTGCAAACGGCAAGGGAAAGGGCTAGGAAGCGGGTCATCTGAAAAACCTCTGTGTTATCTGCTCTCTAGCCAACTCCGAACCGGTCATTTAGTTCGACCCCGCGCCTAATCTGCTTTGCATTCACGTCATAGCGGCTTTCGAAAACCGGCATCTGGTGCAACGGGAAAAGCTGTCTAGATAGGGCTCAACAGACGGCGCAATCCCGCGCCAGAAAGGAGAGCCACATGTCCCTCATCACCACACTCAAGGATCAAGCCCGCAAGCGCGCAGCCTACCGCCGGACCGTGTCCGAGATTAGAAAGCTGCCCCTCGACGTGGCCCTCGATCTCGACATCGACCGCGCCGATGCCAAGCGGATCGCAAGCCGCGCCGTCTACGGCTAAGCGAGGCTAGGACCGCGCCCGCCGGATCAACGCCTCGTTGACATCCGGCGGCACGAATTTCGACACATCCCCCCCAAGCCGGGCGATCTCCTTAACCAGTTTCGAGGCGATCGCCTGGTGTTCGGCCTCGGCCATCATGAACACCGTCTCGATGCTGTCGTCGAGCTTTCGGTTCATGCCGACCATCTGATATTCATACTCGAAATCCGCAACGGCCCTGAGGCCGCGAATGATGATCTGCGCGCCCACATCGCTGGCGCAGTCGATCAGCAGGTTCTCGAACGGATGGGCCACGATCTCGACCCCGTTTTCGGCGCTGATCTGCGCGCATTGCGCCTCGACCATGGCGACCCGCTCATCCAGATCAAACATCGGCCCCTTGTCGCGGTTGATCGCAACCCCAATCACCAGCCGGTCCACCAGAAGCATCGCCCGCCGGATGATATCAAGATGCCCAAGCGTGATCGGATCGAAAGTGCCGGGATAAAGACCAATGCGCATGGGTCGTCCTTGAACGTCACAAAGAAGTGGCCCCACGCAACATTATTGCGCAACTAATGGCAAGCGGTAAAAGCGGATCAATGTCCCATGATCATGCTCTCAAGCGCGGTCTTCTCGCCTTCGAGCTCTGACAGACGCGCCTTGACGACATCTCCGATGGAAATCAGCCCGACCATCGTCTCACCGTCCATCACCGGGATATGGCGAAACCGCCCATCCGTCATCTGGCCAAGCACGGCATCCGTCGTATCATCCGGAGCGCAGGTCGTCGGGTTCTTCGTCATCATGTCGCCCGCCGTCTCCATCAGGCACTCCGTGCCGCGCTTGCCGATCTCCCGGACGATATCCCGTTCGGACAGGATCCCGTCCGCCCGCGCCCCGTCGCCCGAGACGACAACGGTCCCGATCCGCTTCTCCGACAGCATCTTCACCACATCCGATACGGTGTGATCGGGCCGGACGGTGACGACGTCGTCGCTCCCCTTCATCTTCAGGATCTGTTTGACGAGCATGGGCTCCTCCTCTCAAGGCCGTATCCCTTGACCCCAGCGTCAACTCCCGCGAGCGCCCTGTCAAGCGCGGCCCCTTGTTCCTCCGGGCGCCCCGCGACTATGGTCGCGCAAATTGCACGCACGGGAGGATATCATGCAGGACCTGACCCACTACATCGGCGGCAGCCATGTCGCCGGAACATCGGGCCGCTTCGCCGATGTCTTCAACCCCGCCACGGGCGAGGTTCAGGCCCGCGTCCCGCTCGCCTCCTCGGACGAGATGGACCGTGCCGTCCAGATCGCCGCCGAGGCGCAGCCCGCCTGGGCCGCCACCAATCCGCAACGTCGCGCCCGCGTTCTGATGCAATTCGTCCACCTTTTGAACCGCGACATGGACAAGCTGGCCGAGGCGCTCTCCCGCGAGCATGGCAAGACCCTGCCCGACGCCGCAGGCGACGTGCAGCGCGGCCTCGAAGTCGTCGAATACTGCATCGGTGCGCCGCAAATGCTGAAGGGAGAGTTCACCGACAGCGCCGGCCCCGGCATCGACATGTATTCCATGCGCCAACCGCTCGGCGTCACCGCCGGGATCACGCCCTTCAATTTCCCCGCCATGATCCCGATGTGGATGTTCGCCCCCGCCATTGCGTGTGGCAATGCCTTCATCCTCAAACCGTCCGAACGCGACCCGTCCGTCCCCCTCATGCTGGCCGAGCTGATGGAGGAAGCGGGCCTGCCCAAGGGCATCCTGCAGGTCGTCAACGGCGACAAAGAGGCGGTCGACGCCATCCTTCATCACCCCGTCATCCAGTCGGTGGGCTTCGTTGGCTCCACCCCGATCGCTGAATATATCTACTCGACCGGCTGCGCGAACGGCAAACGCGTCCAGTGCTTTGGCGGCGCCAAGAACCACATGATTGTCATGCCCGACGCCGATCTGGACCAGGCCGCCGACGCGCTCATTGGCGCAGGCTACGGCGCCGCGGGCGAGCGCTGTATGGCGATCTCGGTCGCCGTCCCCGTGGGCGACGAGACGGCCGACCGCCTCATCGACAAGCTCGCCCCCCGGATCGAAGCGCTCAAGGTCGGCCCCTACACCTCCGGCACCGATGTCGATTACGGCCCTGTCGTCACTGCCGCCGCCAAGCAGAATATCGAACGACTCGTCCAGTCCGGCCTCGATGCAGGCGCCAAGCTCGTCGTCGATGGCCGCAATTTCAGCCTTCAGGGCTACGAAGACGGCTTCTTTCTCGGCCCCCACCTCTTCGATCACGCGACCCGCGACATGGAGATCTACCAAAAGGAAATCTTCGGCCCTGTCCTGACCACCGTGCGTGCCCAGACCTATGAAGAGGCTCTGACGCTCGCCATGGACCATGAATACGGCAACGGCACCGCAATCTTCACCCGCGACGGAGACGCCGCCCGCGATTTCGCAAACCGCGTCAATGTCGGCATGGTCGGCATCAACGTCCCCATCCCCGTCCCGCTCGCCTATCACACCTTCGGCGGCTGGAAGAAATCGGCCTTCGGAGACCTCAACCAACACGGCCCCGACGCTTTCAAGTTCTACACCCGAACCAAAACCGTCACCGCCCGCTGGCCCTCCGGCATTAAAGAAGGCGGCGAATTCTCGATCCCTGTGATGGAGTAAACGTCAACGTCATTGCACCAGCGATGACGCGTGCCGGTAAGCGGTTGCGAAGCAACTGCGGCGGACACCCGGTCGCAATCCTGGGTGCACCGCCAGACACCCCCGTACCACCAGAACTCCGGGCTCCGCCCATTCGAGTCTCGATCTCTCCTCCGAAGAGATCCCCGCCCGCAGCGGAGTGACCTTCACTCCTCCCGATGCGCCGCCGCCTTTTCCGGATCGTAATGGCGGCTCCCCCGCCCGAGGATCCCGCGAAATCGGCCCGCCGCATAGCCGAACTTGTAGACCGCCTTCGCCGCATGCCGCCGACCAAGCAGAGGCGAAACCGCCATCAGCACCACCCCCTCGATGGCCCGCGACAGCGACTGCGCGATCGCCTGCCCCGCAGGCTTGCGGTTCAGCACATAGGCATTCGTCGACTGATCGCGCGCCCGCCGGTAATGATAGCCCGCCTGCAACCGCCGCTCCGGGATCCGGTCATAGACCAAGGCCTCCGGCACCCACCCTGTCCGCGCTCCGGCGGCTGTGAAATCACGGCTAAATTTCGTGTCCGACCCACCTGTAAACTGCAACGCCTCGTCAAACCGCAGCCCGGTCTCGCGCACCTTGTCCAGCCGAACGCACCAATTGTTCGTGTAGATGTTGAACGCGTCATCCGTGCCCGCGCGCACCCCCTCGGCCCGCTGCAGGTTCCGCTTCTTTGCCCGCTCTTGCAGATGCTCCAGAAAGGCCGCCGGCCAGGCTCCAATGCGATCCTCGGCCGCCTCAAGCACCAATGGACCGCCCGCCAGATCCAGATCGCGCTCCGTCACCGCACCAATCATCCGGACGAGCCAATCCTCCGTCACACGCTCGTCGTCATCGACGAAGGTCATGTAATCGCAGCCTTTTTCCAGCGCGATCTGTAGCGCGCGGTTACGCACCATCGGGATCCCCGGACGCGGCTCGATGTCGAAGAGTACCTCTTCCGCCACCTGCCCCCGAAACGCTTCAACGATCTCCCCGACCGTCGGGGCCTCCCCGTTCTCCACGAACACAAACGTCACCTCGGCCCCCTCGGGCCGCGCCATCGCCGCGAAGGAGTCAAGCAAAACCCGGAACATATCCGGCCTCTTATGGGTGACGGCGGCAACGGCAATCTGGATCATCCCTTTCTCCTACAGTCCCCGAAAAAGAGCGCAACCCTTGCCCTCGGCGCGATCGCGGCCCATGAATTAAACAAGCGTTCAGTTTTACGGGGGAGGAGACGCCGTGGATTTCGGATTGAGCGAGGAGCAAACGGCCATCTTCGACATGGCCCGCGACGTCGCAAGCGAGCATATCGCCCCCCATGCCCGAACATGGGAAACGGACGGCACGATCCCTAAGGATCTCTGGCCCAAACTGGCCGAGCTGGGCTTCGCGGGCCTCTATGTGAGCGAGGATCGCGGCGGCTCGGGTCTCTCCCGGCTTGATGCGACGCTCGTCTTCGAGGCGCTCTCCATGGCCTGCCCCTCCGTCGCCTCCTTCCTGTCGATCCACAACATGTGCGCCAAGATGATCGACGCCTTCGGTTCGGACGCGCTCAAGGACCGCCTCCTGCCGCCCGCGCTGACGATGGAGACCATCCTCTCCTATTGCCTGACCGAACCCGGCTCCGGCTCGGACGCCGCCGCGCTCAAGACCCGCGCCGAGCGCACCAACGAAGGCTACACGCTGACCGGCACAAAGGCCTTCATCTCCGGCGGCGGCTATTCGGACGCCTATATCGTCATGGCCCGCACCGGCGAGGCGGGCCCCCGGGGCATCTCCGCTCTCATCGTCGAGGACGGCGCGGACGGACTTTCCTTCGGCGGGCTCGAAGACAAAATGGGCTGGCGCTCGCAACCCACCCGCCAGGTTCAGCTCGACGCCTGCAAGATCCCGGCCGAGAACCTTCTGGGCGAGGAAGGGCATGGCTTCCGCTACGCTATGATGGGCCTCGATGGCGGGCGCCTCAACATCGCCGCCTGCTCACTTGGCGCCGCCCAGGCCGCCCTCGATGCGACGCTCGCCTATATGGCCGAACGCACCGCCTTCGGTTCGAAACTTCAGGACTTCCAGGGTCTCCAGTTCCGCCTCGCCGATATGGAGATCGAACTTCAATCGGCCCGCACCTTCCTGCGCCAAGCCGCATGGAAACTCGACCAGAACACGCCCGATGCCACCAAATTCTGCGCCATGGCCAAGAAACAAGTGACCGAGGTCGGCAGCCGCGTCGCCGATCAGTGCCTGCAACTCCATGGCGGCTACGGCTATCTGGCCGATTACGGGATCGAGAAGATCGTTCGCGATCTGCGCGTCCACCAAATCCTCGAAGGCACGAACGAGATCATGCGCCTGATCACCGCGCGCCACCTTCTTAGCTAGACCCGCGCTGTCCCGGGCCTGACCCGGGACCTCCCGCTCAAAGGCAAGACCGCCCCATGCCCGATATCCTCATCCGCAAGACCGCCCGCGCGGGTCACATCACGCTCGACCGGCCAGAGGCCCTCAACGCCCTTACCTGGGAGATGTGCCGCGCCATCGACACCGCGCTCGAGGACTGGCGCAGCGATCCCGACATCGCCCTTGTTCTGATCGACGCCGCAGGCAACCGCGCCTTCTGCGCCGGCGGCGACATCGCCGAGATGTACGAAGCCGGCCAGCGCGGAGACTTCGACTACGGCGCGCAGTTCTGGGCCGACGAATACCGCCTCAACCTCAAACTCTCCCGCTACGACAAACCCATCGTCAGCTTCCTGCACGGCTTCACCATGGGCGGCGGCGTCGGCATCGGCTGCCACGGCTCGCACCGCATCGTCTGCGAGAGCAGCCGCATCGCGATGCCCGAATGCGGCATCGGCCTTATCCCCGATGTCGGCGGCTCGCTGCTGCTGGCGCGTGCACCGGGCCGCCTTGGCCTCTATCTCGGCCTCACCGGCGCCCGCATGTCGCCCGGGGATGCAATCCAGTGCGGCTTTGCCGATCACTTCCTCCCCGAAGACAGCTGGCCCGCGCTGAAAACCACCCTCAGCGACACCGGCGACATCGCCGCCCTCCAACCCGAGACGCCGCCGCCCTCGGATCTCGCCAAAAACCAGCCCCAGATCGACACCCTCTTCGAAGCCAGCACCGTCGAGCTGATCCTCGACGCCCTGGACGCCGCAGGCACCGACCTCGCCGAAAAGACCGCTGCCCAGATCCGCAGGAACTCGCCGCTCTCCATGGCCTGCGCGCTCACGCTGATCACCCGCCTCACCGAGAGCTCGACGCTGGCCGAGGCGCTGAACTGGGAATACCGCTTCACCTCCCGCGCGGCCCGCTACGGCGATTTCCTTGAAGGCATCCGCGCGGCCATCATCGAAAAAGGCAGCACCCCGAACTGGCGCCATCCCATCGGCGGCATTAGCGGAGACGATCTGGCCCGCATGCTCGCGCCCGTCCCGAACCCGCCTATCGCAGAAGGAGACATCCCATGAAAATCGGCTTCATCGGCCTAGGCAATATGGGCGCTCCCATGGCCCGCAACCTGATCGCGGCGGGCCACGACGTCACCGGCTTCGATCTGGCCGCGACCCCCGAGGGCATCACAATGGCCCATTCCCTCACAGAGGCTGCCGACGGCGCGGAAATCGTAATCACCATGCTCCCGAACGGAGAGATCCTGCGGCAGGTCGCGAGCGACCTCCTCACTCATATGAGCCCCGGCAGTATCCTCCTCGATTGCTCCACCGTTGACGTCGCCAGCGCCCGCGCTGTCGCCGACCAAACCGGGACCAAAGGCATCCCCAGCCTCGACGCTCCCGTCTCTGGCGGCGTCGGCGGCGCGACCGCAGGCACGCTCACCTTCATGGTCGGCGGCCCGGACGACGCCTTCGCCAAGGCCAAGCCACTCTTCGACATCATGGGCCAGAAAGCCGTCCATTGCGGCCCGTCCGGCAACGGTCAGGCCGCTAAGATCTGCAACAATATGATCCTCGGCGTCACGATGATCGCCACCTGCGAGGCCTTCGCGCTCGCCGACAAGCTCGGCCTCGACCGGCAAGCCATGTTCGACGTCGTCTCGACCTCCTCGGGCTATTCCTGGTCAATGAACGCCTATTGCCCCGCCCCCGGGATCGGTCCGCAAAGCCCGGCGGATAACGATTACATACCCGGTTTCGCGTCCGAGCTGATGCTCAAGGACCTCCGCCTCAGCCAGCAGGCCGCCGAAGATGCCGATGCTGACACGCCCATCGGGCAGGCTGCCACAAATCTCTATGCCCAATTCGTAGAAGACGAAAATGGCAAGGGGCAGGATTTCAGCGCGATGCTCCCGAGGTTCGAAAGCAGATCCCGCAGCTGACCGGCGGGTCAAGGCAGCCGCAGGCTCCGCGCGCCAGCGCGGCTTGGCCTTGACGCGCTGGTCAGCGGCAAGACCCTCGATCTGGCCTGTTTGATGGCAGACCTGCCAGCAAACGGCCTCTCAGCAAAACCCACTCAAAAGCAAACCGCGCGCCCGTCAAAAACAAGGCGTCACGCCGCCCTCCCGTTATAAAGAAAAATGCGCGGTAGCGCCCCTTTAGGCTTTGCTCTGCAAAACCGCCCCGCAAACCCGATCAAACGGCCTCAACCGGCGGTTAGACGCCGAATTTCTCTGCTGACGACCGGCCACATCTTGCATCCTCGCCTGCCGACCCCAGCTTTCCTTACAGAAACGCTAGGAAAAGGAACCTCATATGCAAGACCCCGCCGACACCAACAAAACCAGCCTCACGACCTGGATGAAATCCGATCTCACGATCACCGCGCCGGGCTGGGCCTATGCCGCCGCCGGACTGGTCGCCCTGGTGCTGCTCGGGGTCGCTCTCGACTGACATGCGCACTCGACGGCCCAAGCAAGCGCGGCGGATCACTCCGCCGCCATCTTGCGCGCGGTCAGCATCGGCTTGAGGTAGTGCCCCGTATGGCTCTCCTCGACCTCGGCCACCTGCTCGGGCGTGCCGACGGCGACCAGAGTGCCGCCGCCATCGCCGCCCTCGGGGCCGATATCGATGATCCAGTCGGCGGTCTTCACCACGTCGAGGTTATGTTCGATCACAACAACCGTATTGCCCTGCTCGACCAGCTCGTGCAGCACCTCGAGCAGCTTGCGCACGTCCTCGAAATGCAGACCCGTCGTCGGCTCATCGAGGATGTACAAAGTCCGCCCAGTCGATCGCTTGGCCAGCTCCTTTGATAGCTTCACCCGCTGCGCCTCGCCGCCCGACAGCGTCGTCGCCTGCTGGCCCACCTTGATGTAGCCCAGCCCCACGCGCACCAGCGCATCCATCTTCTCGCGGATAGACGGCACCGCCTTAAAGAAGTCCTGCGCATCCTCGACGGTCATATCCAGCACATCGGCAATCGACTTGCCCTTGAACTTGATCTCCAGCGTTTCGCGGTTGTAGCGCGCCCCGTTGCAGGTCTCGCAGGTCACGTAGACATCCGGCAAAAAGTGCATCTCGATCTTGATGACCCCGTCGCCCTGACACGCCTCGCAGCGCCCGCCCTTGACGTTGAAGCTGAACCGCCCCGGCTTGTAGCCGCGCGCCTTTGCTTCGGGCAGGCCCGCGAACCAGTCGCGGATCGGAGTGAACGCCCCGGTATAGGTCGCGGGGTTCGACCGGGGCGTGCGCCCGATGGGCCGCTGGTCGATGTCGATCACCTTGTCCAGATGCTCCAGCCCCTTGATCGTCTCGCAAGGCGCGGGCGTCTGCCGCGCTCCATTCAGCTGCATCGAGGCTGTCTTGAACAGCGTCTCGATGGTCAACGTCGATTTGCCCCCGCCCGAAACACCGGTGACGCAAACGAACTTGCCCAGCGGGAAATCGACCGTCACGTCCTGCAAATTGTTCCCGGTCGCCTTCTTGACCGTGACCTTCTTCTTGTTGCCCTTGCGGCGGGTGCCCGGCACCTCGATCTCGCGCCGCCCGGCCAGATAGTCGCCGGTCACGCTGTCTTCCTGCGCCATGATCTCGGACGGCGTGCCGTGGGCCACCACCTGCCCGCCATGCACCCCGGCTCCGGGGCCGATATCGAAGACGTAATCAGCCTCGCGGATCGCCTCCTCGTCATGTTCGACGACGATCACCGTATTGCCCTGATCCCGCAGGTTCTTAAGCGTCGTCAAAAGCCGGTCATTGTCCCGCTGATGCAGCCCGATGGACGGCTCGTCCAGTACGTAAAGAACCCCGGTCAAACCAGACCCAATCTGCGAGGCGAGCCGGATACGCTGGCTTTCCCCGCCTGACAGCGTCCCGGCATTCCGGCTCAGCGTCAGATATTCAAGCCCCACATTGTTCAGGAACCCAAGCCGCTCGCGGATCTCCTTCAGGATCGCCCGCGCGATCTCGTTTTTCTGCGCCGTCAACGCTTCGGGAACGGCCTGACACCACTCGAATGCCTCGCGGATCGACATCTGCACGACCTGCCCCACATGCAAACCAGCGATCTTGACCGCCAACGCCTCAGGCCGCAGCCGGTAGCCATCGCACGTCCCGCAAGAGCGGTTGTTCTGGTAGCGCTCGAACTCCTCGCGGATCCAGTTGGAATCCGTCTCGCGATAGCGCCGCTCCATATTGGGGATCACCCCCTCAAAGGCGCGCTTGACCTGATAGACCCGGCCCCCCTCGTCATAGCGGAACTGGATCTCCTCATCGCCAGAGCCGCGCAAAAAGACCTGCTGCACCTTCTCCGGCAGATCCTTCCACCGTGCATTCTTGTTGAACTTGTAATGCTTGGAAATCGCCTCGATCGTCTGAAGGAAATACGGGCTCTTGCCCTTTCGCCACGGCGCCAAAGCTCCGTCCGAGATCTTGAGCGTCACATCCGGCACCACCAGCCGCTCGTCGAAAAACAGCTCCACCCCCAACCCGTCGCAGGACGGGCACGCCCCGAACGGCGCGTTGAAGGAAAAGAGCCGCGGCTCGATCTCGGGGATCGTAAAACCGCTGACCGGACAGGCGAAATTCTCGGAAAACGTGATCCGCTCCGGCTCGCCCTCGCCCTCGCTCGGCGCCGTCTCGAGGATCGCGATCCCGTCCGCCAGATCCAGCGCTGTCCGAAACGAATCCGCCAGCCGCGTCTCCAGCCCCTCGCGGATCACGATCCGGTCGACCACCACGTCGATATCGTGCCGGAACTTCTTGTCGAGGGTCGGCGGCTCGTCCAGCTCGTAGAACTCCCCGTCGACCTTGACCCGCTGAAACCCCTGCTTGCGCAGCTCCAGAAACTCCTTGCGGTACTCGCCCTTCCGGTCGCGGATAATCGGCGCGAGCAGATAGCCGCGCGTGCCCTCCTCCATCGCCATGGTCCGATCGACCATGTCCTGCACCTGCTGCGCCTCGATAGGCAGCCCGGTGGCGGGCGAATAAGGCGTGCCGACCCGCGCAAAGAGCAAGCGCATATAATCGTAGATCTCGGTCACCGTCCCCACGGTCGATCGCGGGTTCTTCGACGTCGTCTTCTGCTCGATGGAAATGGCCGGCGACAGGCCCGAGATGTGATCCACATCCGGCTTTTCCATCATGTCGAGGAACTGCCGCGCATAGGCGCTCAGGCTCTCCACATACCGCCTCTGCCCTTCGGCATAGACCGTATCAAAGGCCAGCGACGACTTGCCCGACCCGCTAAGCCCGGTAATCACCACAAGCTCGTCGCGGGGAATATCGACATCGATGTTCTTGAGATTGTGCTCGCGCGCGCCGCGAACCTCGATCTTTTTCAGCTCTGGCATCTCGGCCCCCGGGTCCCGTGTCAGCTTAACCAGATAGGGGCTGGGGCCGGATTCTCCAATCGAAAAATGAGAACGAAAAGCGAACTAGACGTAACGCTCCTGACGCCTGCGGACAGAAAGAGCAAGATGCGCCAGACCGCCTGCCACCAGCGCCAGCGCAAGACCGATCATCATCGCGCCCGCTCCCCCGGCGGCCAGAACGACAAAGAGCAGCGGCGTGCCGATCGTGTTGCCGATATTGCCGGTCTGCGCCATCGCTCCGTTGGCCTTCGCGCGCGCATCTGTCGCCTCATTGAGCTGCGGTACCGCTGCAAAGCTGGCCCCCTGAATCAGCCCCAGCGACGCCGCAAAGGCCAAGCACAGGACCGGATCCCCCGGAAAGACCGCCAGCGCGACCGCACAGACCGCCGAGGCCGCAAAGCCCAGCAAAACAACCCGGATCGCAGGCCACCACCGCAGCAAAAAGACCCCAAGCGTCAGCGACGAGACGATGGAGATCAGCGGCAGCGCGATCATCACAGGCGCCCGCACGGCTTCGTCGATGAAGGGCGGCACGAGCGTCAGGAAACTGACGAAACAGAATGTATAAAAGAGCCATCCGATACCCGGCGCGCTGATCCACGGCGAGGCGTAGATCCTCCCATGCGTCCGCAGCATATGGCGCAAGGACAGCTGCGGCCGCACCCGCGCGCCATCCGCAGGAACCAGCCAAAGCACCGCGACCGCAAAAACCGCCATATAGATCCCGTGCGCGCCCATCAGCGCCGCAACCCCGCTGCGTTCGGCCAACGGAACCCCCAGAAACGACAGCAGCGCGAAGGCCACCCCGAAAAACGAGCCCCACAGCGTCAGCGCCGCGCCGCTGTCCCGGGGCGTCGCCAGCCGCGCGATCAGGGTCGGCGCGGCCACCACGATCGCCAGATGCGACAACCCTTCGATCAGGCGCGAGACCAGAAACATCTCAAAGCTCGGCAGCGTCGCCTGATAAAGCGACACTGCCGCCCCGACGAACAGCCCGCCGATCAAGGTCCGTCTTAACCCCGCTCCGGCGACCAGCAATCCGGCCACGACGCCCAAAACGATCCCCGTCGCGCCGACCAGCGAAACGGTCAGCCCAATGGCCTTGCCCGCCTCGGGATAAAGCGCGGGCAGCCGGTCGAAGACGACGCTCATCTTGCCATATTGCGCCGCAGCCCCGAGCCCGGCGAGCCAAAGCAGGAAGATGATAGGCCAAGAGGTCCGCTCGGTCTGCATGACAGCTACCTGCGCCCACGACACGGCGCCGTCAATCGCACCCTTGACCCAGGGCCAACAAAAAAGGACCGCCGGTCTCCCGGCGGCCCCCTCCAAGCGTTCAGGCTTGTTTAGAAGCGGTAGGACAGACGCGCACTGACGGTCTGGTAATCCACGTCAGCATCGGTGTCGTCGAACTCGTTGAAGTCATGCTGCATGTATTCCACGCCCAGCATGATCCGCTCGGTCACGAGGAAATCTGCACCGGCACCAAAGGCGATCCCGGTATCAGAGACGTCCTCATCATCGGCTTCGATGTCGAGATAAGCCAGACCGGCCGTACCATAAAGCATCGTGCGACCCAGCTGGTAGCCAGCCCGGCCCATAACACGTGCACCGAAGTTGATCTCGGCATCCGCGTCAGCGCCATCCGTGGCTTCCGCACCGATCTCGCTTTCGCCAAAGAACAGGGCGACCTCGGGGCCGTAAACGAAGTTATTGTTCACGAAGTTATAACCGCCGTGGATCTGATAGGCGCCAGCCGTATCGTCATCATCGAAGTTCTCGAAGAGAAGCTCGGCTTCGTCCTGAATGTCCTCGTCGTCACCGTCTGCGGTGAACGTACCACTGCCCAGGCCGGCACCGACATAGGCGCCCGAGAAATCCCAGATCGGGGCAACAGGCGCGACCGGAACCGGCGCTGCGATGATCGGCTCGGGGGCCGGCTCCACCAAACCGCCTGCAAAGACAGGGGCGGACATCAGTGTGACCATGGCGGTCAGGGTAGTCAGGCGACGCGTTTGAATGCGCATTTTATGTGCTCCTTTTTCGGCACGATTATTTGTACCGATTAGTTTGGTTACTGCCGCAGCGACTTAAAAGAGCGGGCCAGACAAATTGCCATTCACGCCAATGAGACCGGTGTCTTTCAGCGCAAAAGGGCCGAGCATCGGCCAAGCTTCGCTGATATAGGCGTGAGCATGTTTCAGCCCCGAAAGCAGACGTGAGGCAGTGGGAACGGTCCTCTCAAGGTCCGGAAAACATGACTTTTCTCTATCTTCCCAAGGCTTAGCCGTCTGTGCAAGGATCGCCACAGGAGAGGGAGAAAGGAGTTTTTCAGATGTTTGATTTCAAACCGACATATGTTGTGACCATAGCGGGCCCTGGGGCGGGTCTTGAAAAAAGGCGCGGCCCGCCAGTGCCAATGCGCGATGCAGATCCGTCACACTCCGCCGAACGGAGGGTCGGATGAGCGGCGTTACGACTCAGCCATGGATGGCGTTTATCGATCTGATCGCCGGATCGAACCTGGCCTATGGCGGCGTGCTGGCGCTCCATATCTTTTCCATGGCCGCGCTCATCGGCAGCGCGCTTGCCCTTGATCTAAGGCTCCTGCGCATCTCGCACATTGCCACGATCGAAGAGATGGCGGGCCATATCAGGCCGATCTGGCTCGTCAGCATCGCCATCGCCATCCTGACAGGTCTGCTGCTGTTCCTGATCGACCCCGCCGCCTTCACCGGCAACGGCTGGTTCATCGCCAAGATCGCGCTTCTGGGCGGCATCGTCTTGAATGCCATGGTGCATGCCCGGATCACCGTGCTCAGCTCCTGGACCCAATGGCGCGCGGGCTTCGTCTCAGCAGTTCTCTGGCCCGCCCTGACCCTGGCCGCCGTGATGTCGGGACAGGACGACCGGCCCGGCACCGATATCATCACTGATACCGAGCTGCCGGTCCTGATCGGCGAGTTGGATCAGAAGTGGATCGCCCGTCCGTAAGCGTCGAGCACGCTTTCATGCATCATCTCGCTCAGCGTCGGATGGGGGAAGACCGTCTCCATCAGGTCTTCCTCCGTCGTCTCAAGCTGCCGCCCCACGACATAGCCCTGAATGAGCTCCGTCACTTCGGCGCCGACCATATGGGCGCCCAATAGCTCTCCGGTCTTGGCGTCAAAGATCGTCTTGACCATCCCTTCCGGCTCTCCCAGCGCAATCGCCTTGCCGTTACCGATGAAAGGGAAGTGCCCGACCTTGATCTCGTGGCCCTTCTCCTTGGCCTGCTCTTCGGTAAACCCGACAGAGGCGACCTGCGGGTGACAATAGGTGCAGCCCGCAATCGCCTCCTTGCGCACGGGATGGACGTTGTTCTTGCCCGCGATCAGCTCGGCCACCATGACACCTTCATGGCTCGCCTTGTGCGCCAACCAAGGTGCGCCTGCGATATCGCCGATGGCGTAAAGTCCCTCGACCCCGGTGCGGCAGTATTCGTCCGTTACGACATGGGATTTCTCGACCGTCACGCCCGCCTCCTCAAGGCCCAGACCCTCGGTATTGCCGACAATGCCGACTGCTGAAATTACCGTGTCGTAGTCGTGCTTTTCCACCTTGCCGCCGCTCTCGATACTGGCCGTCACCTTGTCCTTGCCGCGCTTCAGCTCCTTGACGATGGCCTTGGGCAGGATCGTCATCCCCTGCTTCTCGAACTGCTTCTTAGCGAAGTCCGAGATCTCGGCATCCTCGACCGGCAGGATCCGGTCCATCACCTCGACCACCGTCGTCTCGGCACCCAGCGTGTTGTAGAAGCTGGCGAATTCGATCCCGATTGCGCCCGATCCGATGACCAGCAGCTTTTTCGGCATATGCGCCGGCTGCAGCGCATGTTTGTAGTTCCAGACCCGCTTGCCGTCCGCCTCCAGCCCCGGCAGATCCCGCGCCCGCGCGCCCGTAGCGAGAATCACGTTCTTGGCCGACAGCGCCTCCTCGCCCTTGTCGGTCTTCACGCTGACCTTGCCCTTGCCGGTCAGCCGCGCCTCGCCCATCACGACGGCGACCTTGTTCTTCTTCATCAGGTGGCCAACTCCTTGATTAAGCTGCTTGGCCACATCCCGCGACCGTTTGACCACCGCATCGAGGTCATATCCGATCCCGTCCGCCTTCAACCCGAACTCCTTGGCGCGGTGCATCAGGTGAAACACCTCGGACGAGCGCAGCATCGCCTTGGTTGGAATGCAGCCCCAGTTCAGGCAGATCCCGCCCATATGCTCGCGCTCGATGATGCAGGTCTTCAGCCCTAGCTGACTGGCGCGAATAGCTGCCACATAGCCGCCCGGACCTGCGCCGATGACAATAAGATCATAGGATGTATCGGCCATGGCGCAGTCCTCGCAGCACAAGATTGTTTAACGTTGAACAAGTCCTGCCACAGCCCGCCCGGATTGTCACCCAGCGGACGGTCAGCCCCTCGTTCCAATGCTGAAAGATGCGTCTTACGCCGGCTCCTTCAAGGCCCGCACCGTCGCACCATAGCCGCCCTCGTCCAGCCAACGCTTCTCGACCTCGGTCGTCTCGCGGCTGAGCGCCTCGTTGCGGAACGGGAACCGGCCGAAGCGGCGGATCACCTCGCGGTGCGCCTTTGCGTGCAAAAGGTTCGATGCGCCCTGATCCGGCATCCGCGTCAGGATCAGCCGTACGGCCCGGTCCTGATCGCACAGGTTTTCGGAATGCATCAAAGGAAGATAGAAAAACTGCCGCGCAGGCTCGTCGATCTTGAAATCCCATCCATGCCCGATCGCCGCTTTCGCCGCCGCGCGCGAGATCCGGTCGGTCGTGAACGCCTCCGCCTCACCGCGATGAATGTTGCGCGAAAACTGGTCGGTCAGGATCAGATATGCCAGCGTGCCGCTCGCATAGGTCAGCCATAGAGAAAACGCGCCCTCCTTGGCCTCCTCCAGCGCGTCTCCGAACCGATCCGTGATTTCGGTGTCGCGCGCGGCGTCGGCATCGTACCAACCGGAGGGGCCAACCTCGTCCAGCCAGTATCCCAGAACGTCGTCAGGGCGGGTCATCGCGAGCCTCGTTATCGCTGCGTCAGCACTATCTCAAAAACTGTTTCAGCATCCAAACCACCTGACAAGCCAATTGGTTGCCTTAGCGTTAAGCTGCATCTTCCCCGTCACTGAGCTCTGTCTCGATATAGACCTCCTGCGCCATATCCACAGCGACGGGCGACGCGGTGGCAAGAACCGGCGCATAGGGCGTCATTTCCTCCACCGGGGTGGCGCCCGGCCGCCGCGACATCCGCCAGGCGGCATAGCCCGCCAGCGACACCAGAAGCACCGCGATCAGAACGAAGAACCCCGCCGGGCCCAGAACGCTCATCAACCAACCGATGGCCAAAGGTCCCGAGATCGCTCCCACTCCGTTGATAAAGACCAGCCCGCCCGAGGCCGCAGCCATATCCTCGTGTTCGAGGAAATCGTTCGTATAGGCGATCAGCAGCGCATAAAGCGGGTTCGACGCGCCGCCGACTACAAAGGCGGCCATCAGCAGCACGCCGTAGCTTTGCCAGAAGATGAACCCGACGATGGCCGCCAGCCCTCCGACCGCCGACATCAGCAGGATCAGGAGCCGCCGGTCGATCCGGTCCGACAGCCATCCAATCGGCCATTGCGCGATCAGCGCCCCGATATAGAAGGCCGACACGAAAAGCGAGATCTGCGGCACGCTCAGCCCCGCCTCGGTCCCAAAGACCGCCGCCATCCCGAACTGCGCCGCAAAAATCCCGCCCATCAGGAACATGCCAACGCAGCCCAGGGGCGACGTGCCGATCAGCTCCCGCAGGCTCATCCGCTTGGCCGCGCCGAAGGCGGGCGTCGGTGAGATCGACAGAAGGATCGGCGCGAACGAGACCGAGACCAAGACCGAAGCCAGAATGAACAGCGCATAGCCCGACGCGTCGAAGCCGAAAAAGAGGTACTGCGCCAGCACGATCCCGGCCATCTGCACGATCATGTAGACCGACAGCGCCTTGCCCCGGTTGGAGTTGTCGGCGGCATTGTTCAGCCAGCTCTCAGCGGTCACGTACACGCCTGAAAAGCAGAACCCGATGATAATCCGCCCCACCGTCCAGGCAGGCCAGTAAGTCAGCGCCGGATAAAGGATCATCACCGCCGAGATCAGCGAGGCAAGCGCCGCAAAGACCCGCACATGGCCGACATTGCGGATCATCTGCGGCGTGAACCAAGAGCCGCCCAGAAAGCCGACGAAATAGGCCGACATAACGAGCGACATCTCGAATGTCGAAAACCCCTCGATCCCGCCGCGCACACCCAAAAGCGTACCCTGCAGACCGTTGCCCACCATCAGCATGAACATCCCCAAAAGGAGAGCCCAGCTCGAGCCGAGAACCTGTATCATGGCGTGGCCTTTCGCGGGCAGGTGTTCTCTTGCCGCCTATGCCCGCATCGCCATCAGGGCAAGGTCTGAAACGACGGTTTGCGGCTTGTTTTCGCCCCCCTTGTCCGGCGGCTATCGACTCAGTCTAGACCATGGTCCGTAAGCGACCGGTTAACGTCGCTCTCAGCCCATCGCGTCCGGCAGGACGGTGACGATCTGCGGGAAAACCGTGATCAGGATCACCCCCAGCAAAAGCAGCAGAAAGAACGGAAAAGCCGCCTTGGCGATGCGCAGGATATCGATCCCCGTCAGCCCCTGAATGACGAAGAGGTTGAACCCCACCGGCGGGGTGATCTGGCTCATCTCGACTACGATCACCAGATAGATCCCGAACCACAGCGGATCGATCCCCACGGCCGTGACCATCGGCATGATGATCGACGTCGTCAGCACGACGACCGAGATCCCGTCCAGAAAACAGCCCAGCAGGATGAAAAACAGCGTCAGCACCGCCAGCAGCGCATAAGGAGACAACCCGAACGTGCCGATCCACTCCGCAAGATTGCGCGGCAGGCCGGTGAACCCCATCGCCACCGACAGATAGGCTGCGCCCAGCAGGATCGCCGCGATCATGCAAGAGGTCCGCGTCGCCGACATCAGCGCCTCGAAAAACGCGCCCCATGAAAAGGTCCCCGACGCCCAGGCCAGCACCGTGGCCAACACGACACCCAACGCCGCTGCATCGGTCGGAGAGGCGATCCCGGTATAGATCGACCCGATCACTCCTCCGATCAGCAGTGCCACCGGAATCAGGTTGCGCGAGGCGCGGATCTTCTCGCGAAAGCTGGCCCTCAGCGTCTCGGTCGGGATCAGACCCGGATCGCTCCAGGCCCGCACCGCGACATAGCCCGCAAAAAGCAGCACCAGCATCAGGCCCGGCAGGATCCCCGCCACGAAAAGCCGCGCGATGCTCTGCTCAGTCGCCACGCCATAGACGATCAGGATAATCGAGGGCGGGATCAAAAGCCCCAGCGTGGCCGATCCCGCCAGCGTGCCCAGGATCAGCCCTTCGGGATAGCCGCGCTTGGTCAGCTCCGGCACCGACATCCGCCCAATGGTCGCCGCCGTCGCCGCCGAGGACCCCGAAACGGCGGCAAAGATAGCGCAGCCCAGAACGTTCACATGAAGCAAGCGCCCTGGCGCCTTCACCAGCCACGGCGCGAGCCCCGAGAACATATCTTCGGACAGCCGCGAGCGCAGCAGGATCTCTCCCATCAGAATGAAAAGCGGCAGCGCCGCCAGAGCCCAGCTGTGGCTATGCCCCCAAAGCGTCGTTGCAAGGATTAGCCCCGCAGGCGCGCCCGAGAACAGCGTGATCGCAACGAACGCGACCAGCCCCAACGCCACCGCGATCCAGACGCCCGAGGCGAGCAGCGCGAACAGCACACCCAGCAGAACCAAGGCGGTAACGGGATCGCTCACCTCAGATCTTCCACGCTTTGCAGGACCGAGGCTCTGCCGGACGGCGTACCAGCTCGATCGCGCTGTCCAAAGCCGCAACGGTGAACAGCCCCAGCCCCAGAACCAGTGGCACCTGCACGATCCAAAGCGGCACGGCCACGATCCCCGTCGAGGTATCGCCATAGCGCAGGCTCTCTTCGATCAGGCTGCCCGCGTAGAAACTCGCATAGCCCCCCGCCACCGCGACCAGCACCAGCACCGCCACGCCCAGCCAGCGCCGCACGCCCGGACCGAACCGGTCCGTGACCAGCGTCACCCGCACATGCGCCCCCTCCCGCAGCGTATGCGGCATCGCCAGAAACGTCGCCGCCGCCAGCATGAAGCCTGCGAAATCCGCATAGGACGGGATGGTCGAGGGCAGCACGGGCCCGAAAATCCGCGCCGACAGGTTCAGCAGGATCTGCGCGCTGATCAGCAGACAGATCCCAAGGATCATCGCACCGGCAACAAACCCGGCGCCGCGATAGACCCCATCGAGGATCCTGCGCATAAGGCCCGCCCTAGTTGCTCTGATAGCCCGTCAGGATCGACTTGGCCTGATCGGACGCCGCATCCTCCCAGGTCTCCAGCATCTGCGTGCCGACATCCAAAAGCTCGGCCATCAGCGCGTCGCTCGGCGCATAAACCTCGACGCCATTCTCGGCCAGCACCGCCGTCTTTTCCTCAGCCTCGGTCGCCGACATCTCCCAGCCGCGCTGCTCTGCCGCCGCCGCTGCGTCCATCACGGCAGCTTGAGTCGCCTCGTCCAGCCCGTCAAAGACCCGCTGATTCACCACCACGATGTTCTTGGGCAGCCACGCGTTGATCGGGCTGAAATGGCTCACGAAATCCCAGGCCGAGGAATTGGCTCCGGTCGAGGGCGACGTGATCATCGCCTCCACCTGCCCTGTTGAAAAGGCCTGCGGAATGTCCGGCGCTTCGACCTGCACGGGCGCCGCGCCCACGATCTGCGCGAATTCTTCCAGCGAGGCGTTATAGGCCCGGAACCGCAATCCCCCAAGCCCGTCCACGCCCGCGATCTCTCCATTCGTGTAGAGCCCCTGCGCAGGCCAAGGCACGGAAAAGAGCGGCATTAGACCCTCTTCGGCCAAAAGCTCCGTGATCACCGGCTTCTGCGCCTCCCACAGCTTCTGCGCCTGCTCGTAGCTGGTCGCCAGAAACGGCTGCGTGTCCAGACCGTAAGCCGCATCCTCGTTCGACAGACGGCTCAGCAGAAACTCCCCGATCGGCACCTGCCGCGAGCGCACGGCGTTCTTGATCTCCGCATGCGGAAAAAGCGATCCCGCCGAATGCACCGTGATATCCAAAGCGCCATCCGTCGCCTCCCTCAGATCATCGGCGAATTGCGCGATATTCTGCGTGTGGAAGGTGGCATCCCCATAAGGCGTCGGCATATCCCAGGCCTGAGCCAGGGCCCCGCCCGCGCTCAACATCATCCCCGCGGCGGCAGCGATCCAGGTCTTCATCATCGTCTCTCCTGTCGAACCGGGGCTCTGGCAGCGGCCCCCTTCCGGCACCTCGACGGGCACCGTCTCGCATGGTGACGTAAAGTCAGCCGCAATGGCAATGGCCGATTGACTTCGGGCCCTAGCCCTCCTCCGGCTCCGCCAGCGAAACAGGCAGGGCTGCCGCAACCTTGGTCTGGCGCAGCACGAAGTTGGTCATCGCGTTACGCACGACGCCCAGCCGCAACACCTCTTTCATGATGAAATGCTCTAGCGCCTCGGGATCGGTCTCGGCCACCTTCAGCACGTAATCGCTCTCCCCGGTGATCGACGCACACTCGATCACCTGAGCGCTCCCGTCCACGAACGCATTGAACGTCCCGACCGACGCCTCGCTGTGATCGGTCAGCGAGATATGGACATAAGCAAACGCCTTCAGCCCCAGCTTCTTGCCGTCGAGAATGGCGGCATAGCGGCGGATATACCCCTCGTCTTCCAGCTTTCGGACCCGCCGCCAGCACGGCGACGGCGACAGCCCGACCGCCTGAGACAGATCCTGCATGCTCGCCCGCCCGTTCCGCTGAAGCTCCCGCAGGATCCGGCGCTCATAGACATCCAGCATGATCTTTCCCTCATTTCGAGCCTCAGCGCAAAAACCCACCTCAGATCTCGGCAAAACCGTCAACAACAGACAGAACCCTCCTCATTCAACATCATATCCTGTCTTCAGACCAGTCAGGGAGGATCCGATGCCAAATTCCACGAGCTACACCGCCAAGATACCGGACGAGAGCGGCCAGATACCCTATACCGACGCCGAAAATGCCGTCTGGGCCGATCTCGTCGCCCGGCAGCAGCCCAACGTCGAGAGGTTCTCGGCTCCCGAATATCTCGCCGGTCAGCGCAAGCTCGACCTGCCCCGCACCCGCATTCCGCAATGCAAAGACGTCTCCGAGCGCCTTCTCGATCTGACCGGCTGGCAGGTCGAGCCTGTCCCCGCGCTCATCGGCTTCAAGCAGTTCTTCGGCATGCTCGCGAACCGGACCTTCCCCGCCGCCTCCTTCATCCGGCGCCGCGAGGATTTCGATTATATCGAAGAGCCCGACATCTTTCACGAGATCTATGGCCACACGCCGCTTCTCACCGCCCCCCATTTCGCCGTTTTCTCGCAAAAGATCGGAGAAACCGGCCGCGCCTGCGAGAGCGCCGATTATGCCTGGCTGATCCGCCTTTACTGGTTCACCATCGAATTCGGCCTTCTCCGGTCAGGCGGTCAGATCAAGGCCCTCGGCTCCGGCCTCGCCTCATCGCCGACCGAACTGATCCATGCCGTCACCGAAGCTGGCCCGCAGCGCAAACCCTTCGACGTCATCGACATCCTGCGCACGCCCTATCGCATCGACATCCACCAGCCGATCTACTTCGTCCTCGAAGATGCCGACCAGCTCTTCGAGGCGATGGACCGCGACCTGCATGTCGACATCCGCACGGCCCGCCAGATGGGCCTGCACGCCCCGACCTATCCGCCCGAGGCAAAAGCGAGCTAATGTCTCTCAAGGGCGCGGATCGTTACCGGTCGCTCTCAAACCCGCCAGGCCACCGGTCATCGACGAAAACGAAGTCTCCCCGCGGAATCGCGATCGGCTCAAGGTCCATCCCGTCCTGCACGAGTGTGTATTCCCCCGGCGGGATCTGATGCGGGGGGCCGGCAGTGACGTGAAAGATCTGTCCCGTCGGCCCCCGCAGCTCGAACTTGGCAGACGACCACATAACGGCGACGGTCGCGAGACCGTAATCCGAGGCCGAGATCGTCCGGATATCGTTCGGCTCCGCGATGAAGGGCGGCGAGGTGAAATTGGGAAAGGCGAACCGGTAGGCGCCCGCCGGAAGCGGCTCGAATGCGGTCTCTGACAAACGCGTCAGCACGGTGCCGCTCGAGGCGTCGATTACATCAACAGACCCAAGAACACCGCTGCCTAACCGAATCTTCGACACCCCATCCGGATCCTCCTCCGGCAGAGGAAGAGAGGCGTCCAGCACAAGCATGTCCCGAAGCTGGCCAAACGTCTCGTGCAGCGCATCCATCGTCTCGACGCCATGATACGTTCCGCCCGTCGTGTTGGCGATGCAGCTCAGGCTGTCCCTCACCCTCGCGTCCACCACGACCCCCACCACATGGATGGTGACGTCGACCCCCTCGCGGCGCAGCTCGCGCGCCACAGCGCAGGGATCACCCCCGCAGGTCTCGAACCCGTCGGACACCAGAACGACCGATACCGCCTTGTCGGCCTGGCGGATCACAGCCCCGGCGCGCCGCAAGCTCGCCGCGATGGGCGTACCGCCGCCGGGCCGGATATAGGCCAGCGAATACATCATATCCGCCCGCGACATCGCCCCCGGAGCGGCGATAAGCTCCACCCCACCGCAGGCTTGGGGCCGGGGGTGACTGTAGGACATGAGCCCCGCCTCGATCTCCTCCGGCAAGCTATCGATCAACCCCGCCATGACATCGGTCGCCGCAGCGATCCGGGATACACCATCCAAAGACCGCGTCATCGACCCCGACCCGTCCAGAATGAAAAGAACCCGCCCCCCGGGCGCCTCCTCCGCCTGCGATACAGGCGCGAGAGCCATCAACGCGCCGATCAGAAATGACAAAGTCTTCATGAAAACCTCCAGGGATCCAATAATCTCAGACGAATAAAATAAGGAAAACGAACCTAAGGTAGAAGATACCGACCAATCCCCCGATCTCCAAAAGAAAACCAGTCTCATGACGCGTCGGACCCATCCATACCGATGGCGCCGATCCACCCGACTCCACCCGTTCCGCTGCTAGGTTCCAGCCAAACGCGAGCCATGCATCCACCGCCCGTTGTTAGCGCAAACACCGCATGCTAAACTTGCGCCAACCCCTCCAGTCAGGAGCAGCCTCATGCCACTCGACGACACTATTGCCCGCGTCACCGACCGGATCCGCGAACGCTCGCGCGACACCCGCACGGCCTACCTCTCCAACATGGCCCGCGCCGCCGAGGACGGCCCCCGCCGCGCGCATCTGAGCTGCGGCAACCAGGCCCATGCCTATGCCGCGATGGGCGGCGACAAGGATGCGCTCACCGGCACCGCGCCTAATATCGGCATCGTCACCGCCTACAACGACATGCTCAGCGCCCACCAACCCTTCGCCACCTATCCCGATCAGATCAAGGAGGCCGCCCGCGCGGCCGGGGCCACCGCGCAGGTTGCAGGCGGCGTGCCCGCCATGTGCGACGGCGTCACCCAAGGCCAGACCGGCATGGAGCTCTCCCTCTTCTCCCGCGACGTCATCGCGCTGGCCGCAGGCGTGGGCCTCTCGCACAACACCTTCGACGCCGCGCTCTATCTCGGGGTCTGCGACAAGATCGTCCCCGGTCTCATCATCGCCGCCGCCACCTTCGGCTACATCCCAGGCCTCTTCGTGCCCGCCGGTCCCATGACCTCCGGCCTGCCCAACGACGAAAAGGCCAAGGTCCGCCAGCAATTCGCCGCCGGAGAGATTGGCCGCGATAAGCTGATGGAGGCCGAGATGGCCTCCTATCACGGCCCCGGCACCTGCACCTTCTACGGCACCGCCAACACCAACCAGATGCTGATGGAGTTCATGGGCCTCCACCTGCCCGGCGCAAGCTTCGTCAATCCCGGCACACCTTTGCGCGACGCGCTCACCAAAGCAGCCACCGAACGCGCCGCCGAGATCACCGCCCTCGGCAACGCCTATACCCCGGTCAGCGAGGTTCTCGACGAGAAAGCCTTCGTCAACGGTCTCGTGGGCCTCATGGCGACCGGCGGCTCCACAAATCTCGTCATCCACCTGCCCGCCATGGCCCGCGCCGCCGGGATCCACATCACGCTCGAGGATTTCTCGGACATCTCCGAAGCCGTCCCGCAGATGGCCAAGGTCTATCCGAACGGTCTGGCCGACGTGAACCACTTCCACGCCGCAGGCGGGCTCGCCTACATGATCGGCAACCTCCTCAAGGCGGGCCTCCTGCACGAGGACGTCCGCACCGCCGCCGGAGACGGGCTAGAGCTCTACACCCAGGAGCCCAAGCTCGACGGCGACACGCTCACCTACGGCCCCGGCCCCACGACCAGCCAGAACGACCGCATCCTCCGCCCCGCCTCCGACCCCTTCTCGCCGCATGGCGGGCTCACCCAGCTCAAGGGCAATCTCGGCACAGGCGTCATCAAGACCTCCGCCGTCGACCCCTCGCGCCACATCATCGAGGCGCCGGCCCGCATCTTCCACGACCAGCACGACGTCAAAGCCGCCTTCCAGAACGGAGAGTTCACCTCCGACACCATCGTCGTCCTGCGCTTCCAGGGCCCGAAATCCAACGGCATGCCAGAGCTGCACGCCCTGACGCCCGTCCTTTCCGTCCTGCAGGACAGAGGGCTTAAGGTCGCCCTCGTCACCGACGGCCGCATGTCGGGCGCCTCAGGCAAGGTCCCGTCAGCCATCCACGTCTGCCCCGAAGCGGCGGCGGGCGGCCCCCTCGCCTATCTCCAGGACGGAGACATCGTCCGCCTCGACGCCACCACCGGCACGATCGAAACCCACGCCGATCTGACTGCCCGCCAGCCCGCCAAACCCGACCTCACCGGCAACGGCACCGGCGTCGGCCGCGAGCTGTTCGAAGCGTTTCGAAAGAACTGCGGCATGGCCAGCGCAGGCGCAGGGGTGGTGGTATAGGTTCGAGAGACTTGAGACCACGCCAGCTCCAGACACCTAGCGCGACTTCAGCCACCGATCGATCTGCCTGTAGCGAGGAATATGCGCCCATGGATCGTCGCGCCGCATGATCTCGTTCCATCGCCCCTTCGTCGCCGAGAAAAATGTCGCGTCCAATCCATAGATGTCCAGGATCCGCCGACGCAGCGCAGGGTCCAGTATCTCTTTCTTCTGGCCTAACGCGCGTCCGGATCGGTTCTTTTCCAGGGATGCGATCACCTCTCCAATGTCAGGCACGATGGGAGAGAGAAGAAGCTCAAGCTGACTGGACAGATCGTTCAACAGCAGGATCTTCAGATTGGCCGCGTGCATCCGCTTCTTGCGACCCAATTGCGGCGTCCAATGGCCATCTCGCGGAAGATGCCGCTCATCCGCAAGGTTCTCTTCGATAAAGGATGCCAGTGCGTAAAGGTTCGCACGATGCGCCTCAATGGTCGATGCATCGGGATCCAGATCGTAATGCGCGAGGAGAGTGTCGCGCAGACGGACGAAACTCCGATGCCGCTCGCCAATTACCTTGTCGGAGTAAAGGGAAAAAAACCGATCCACCGGATGGCGGATGACGGTGAACGCAAAATCTTCCTGCGCGACATCCTTGTCCGTAAGGCCAAGCGCCATAGCCCTCAGAAAATTCCGGTCTTCCTTGTGAATTCTGATCTGGTTTTCGTAGATCGTTCCCTGTTCGAGACGCCAAAGGACGTTCTTTACGAAAGTACAGCCAGATTTTGGAATAACGAGATATCGTATCGGGAGGTTAGAGATCGTAAAAAGATAATGGACCGCATTCAAATTCTCTGCCTTGGCAATGATCTTGGCTGCCTTTTCATTCGATCTCGACCATCTCATTTCTGAGGTCCTGTCCTTTGTCTGGCCCGCAATCCGGATGCGGGCGCCTGCTTGTCCGATGGCTTTCTGCCGCTCTCCAATACCACCCTCCGTCCTAAGCCTCCAACGCATTGCGGCGGATCCGGCCACCAGAGGATAGCCGCGAACAAGACGTCCCGCACCGCTCTCCACTGGTACAAGGCAGCCAATCCGCTGGACGGCACAGAGCCGCAGCCGCTTCAGGATCTTTTACAAGATGCAGCAAGCGCAGGATGGGTGATTTCACCCGTCACCCAAACCCACCATAAATCACAGGACCACGTGGTCCGCACACGCGCAGACAGATTTGACGTCCCGGGCTTGACCCGGGACCTCTCTTAACCCGCGCGCATCCACGAACCCTATCCGCATGACGCCTCTTCCGCTAAACCCCTCCCCGCTAAACCCCTCCCCATGCCCACCTTCCTCACCTCCGAAGACGAGCTCCTCGCCCTCTACGGCACGCCCAGACCCGCCTCCACGGTCAAGGTCGCCCGCCACCTCACCCCAGAATACCGCGCCTGGATCGAAGCCGCGCCGTTCTGCGCACTTGCCACTGTCGGGCCCAAGGGGACCGATTGCTCTCCGCGCGGCGATGACGGGGCCGTTGTGCAGATCGTGGACGACACCACGCTCGCCCTACCCGACCGGCGCGGCAATGACCGGATCGACACGCTACGCAACATTATCCGCGATCCGCGCCTGTCGCTGATGTTCCTCGTGCCCGGCTCGGCCACGGTCATCCGCGTAAACGGCACCGGCCGCATCGCTGCCGATCCCGGCACGCTCGAGCGCTTCGCCATTCACGGCAAAGCGCCCCGAAGCGTCCTCTTCATCGAGATCGGCGAGATCTATTTTCAATGCGCCCGCGCCGTCCTGCGCGCGGGCCTCTGGACCGGGCAAGAGGCGCCGGACCTTCCGACCCCCGGTGACATCCTCGCCTCGATGACCGAAGGAGAGGTCGGCGGCCCGTCCTACGACGCTGCATGGCCGGACCGCGCCAGAAAGACGATGTGGTAGACACCCCGCGCGACGCGCCCCGGCCCCCGAGCCGGGGCCTCCCCCTTCGACGCACTTCCCGGCCGCAAATCAGGCGCCAACCACCGATCCTTGCCTATGGTTCCAGCGTTGCGCAGCCTTTTGTCCGAACGCTTCGTTAACCCCGCATCATGCCGGGAATCCACCGACCAGATACCGACGCGATACCGACCAGATACCGAAGGGCCAAATCCCTTGTTTTGCGCGTGTTAACCTCTTCCATCTGTCGCTCAATCCGCTACTGCTAAACCGAAAGAGGAGGCTCTGATGACCCCAGAAAAGATGAGCGACGCTACCGAAGCCCTCTGCCGCAAAGCTCCGGTCATTCCGGTCCTGATCGTCGAAAAAGCGAGCGATGCCAAGCCCTTGGCCGAAGCGCTCATCGCCGGAGGCCTGCCCTGCCTCGAGGTAACTTTGCGCACAGAGGCCGCCCTCGAAGTCATCGCCGAGATGGCCCAGGTCGCCGGAGGCCATGTCGGCGCAGGCACCCTCCTGACTCCTCAAGACGTTGAAAACGCAAAGAAATCCGGCGCGACTTTCGGCGTCTCCCCCGGCGCCACCGACCGAATTTTGGACGCCGCAGAGGCCAATGATCTCCCTCTCCTGCCCGGCGCAGCCACGGCCACGGAGGCCATGCAACTCCTTGAAAAAGGATACAGAATCCAGAAGTTCTTTCCCGCCGAAGCCAACGGAGGCGCCCCCGCCCTCAAGGCGCTCGCCTCTCCTCTCCCGCAGATCAGCTTCTGTCCCACAGGAGGCGTCAGCCTCGCCAATGCGCCTGATTATCTGGGTCTTTCCAACACCCTCTGCGTCGGCGGAAGCTGGGTCGCTCCAACGAAGGCGTTCGAGGCAAAGGATTGGAAAACAATAGAAAACCTCGCCCGAGAGGCGGTCACTCGCCTGTCCTAGCTCGCCGTCCACCGCGCCGCCGAGGCTCGGCCATTGCCCCCAAACCATCCCGCAGGACCTGCGTCATCGGATGATCGGGCTCCACGATCCCATAGGACATCAGCAAGGTCTCGATCCGCGGCCTGACCGCCTCCCCATCCGGGACGGTCAAAACCCAGTCCAGAAAGATCGATCGGCATTCCGAAGCCGCGATCCCTTCGATCCGGTAGGCCTCACGCATCAGCCCCTTAGGATCTATATCCTTGTTGCACATGACAATTTTCCCCTGGCTGGACAAAGACCTAGGGCGCGCCTCTAGCTCCGGCAAGGGCTGCTGAAATCCGGGCCTCCGCACGATCGATCTGATCGATCAGAGCCCCCTGCAGATCGTCCATTGTCGCAAAGCCTGTCTCTCTCAGGAGAAACGCCCGTGCGCCCTCGCCCGCGGCTTCAGGCTCGAACGGACCGGCCGTCAAAAGCCGCATTCCCGTCTGGAGCGTTCGCAGAAGCCGGGCGACATCTGCAAGCTCCGTCTCATCCGCAGCCTCCAGCTGCTGAGCGATCCCGCGCTCCGGAGAACCCGCGAGCAGCGTCAGGCTTTGGGCGAAAAGTTCAATGTCCTGAAGGCGTCCCGGCCCGTCCTTCATGTTCCAAAGACCTCCGGGCTTCGCCTCGAACAGGCGCCGCCGCATGTCGTCAAGGTCCGCCAGAACGGCGTCTTTCTGGCCCATATCGACGAGCAAATCCACGCGAAATGCCTCGAACCTTTTACAGAAAACCTCGGGCCCCGCGACTGCTCTGGCGCGGGTGAGCGCTAGATGCTCCCATGTCCACGCTTCATTTCGCTGATAGCTTTGAAAGGAGTCCCAACCGGTCGCGACGGGCCCTTGTCGCCCGGACGGCCTGAGGCGCATATCCACCTCATAGAGCCGCCCCTCCGACATTGGCGCAGACAGGGCTGTGACAAGCGCCTGTGTCAGACGGGCATAGTACAGCCGCGCCGCAAGGGGCCGCCCGCCATCGGAATCCGCTCCGGCCTCGGCCTCGTAAATCACCAATAAATCAAGGTCCGACGTGGCATTCAGACGCTGCGCGCCCAAGGATCCCATCGCCACGACCAAAGCGCGTCCCCCCGGCACGGACCCATGCTTTTTGGCAAACTCTTCAGAGACAACGGGCAACAGGGACTGCAACACGGCATCTGCCAGATCCGCATAGCTGCAAGCCGCTTCATCGGCATCGATCAGCCCGCGAAGATGGTGAACCCCTACCCGAAAATGCCACTCCCGCGCCCAGCGACGTGCGGTGTCCAACTTCCGCTCGTAATCAGCCTCAGCCGCCAAAGTTTCGCTCAGCGCAGTGCGTAGACCTGCTGCTCCGGGCCATGCAACGAAGAATTCACCCCCGATCACGGCATCCAAGACACTGGAATTACGAGATAAATAGGAAGCGAGAGCCGGGGAAGTCGCGCAGATATCGACGATAAGCGAGACAAGTTGCGGGTTGGCCTCGAAGAGCGAAAACACCTGCACGCCCGCCGGAAGACCGCGCAGGAACCGATCGAACTGGTTCAAAGCTTCCTCCGGCCGCGCCGCCCGGTGAAGCTGGGTCAACAAATCAGGCTTGAGTCGACCAAAAATCTCGACCGCGCGAGGCGATCGAAGTGCAGGATAGCTCGCCCATTGCTCGACCATATCGGCACCAAAATCGGACGGCGGCCCGCCATTGGACTTCGTTGGTTCAAAGAAGTCCTCGGTCAGAGAAGAAACCGCCTCGAGCCGCTTCCCAAGCATGTCTTTAAGGTCAGGCGGATCCATATCCATGAAGGCGGCAAGACGGTCGAAGCCTTCAGGTCCTGTCGGCAGACTATGGGTCTGCGCATCACGGATCATCTGCAGCCTATGTTCAACCTCCCGATAGGCGCGATAATGACCCGCGAGCGCGGTTGCGGTCTCTGCAGGCACCCATCCCGCTTTGGCCAGGCGGTCCAGCGCCTCCACGGTTCCGCGACATCGAAGCGAAGGGTCGCGCCCGCCTGCAATCAGCTGGCGGGTTTGGGTAAAAAATTCGATCTCCCGAATACCTCCACGGCCCAGTTTCAGGTCGTATCCATCAAGCGCGCGGCCATGCAGACCCTTGTGCTTCCGGATCTTCAAACGCATGTCGTGAGCGTCTTGGATCGCTGCAAAATCTAGATGTTTGCGCCAGACAAACGGGGCAAGCGTGTCGAGAAATCCCTGCCCCGCCCTGATATCTCCCGCCGCGGGACGCGCCTTTATATACGCAGCCCTTTCCCATGTCCGACCGACACTCTCATAATAGCGCTCCGCCGCTTCCATCGAGAGGCAGACCGGCGTGACGCTGGCATCAGGCCGAAGCCTCAGATCGGTCCGGAACACATATCCATCCGCAGTTCGGTCGTTCAGAAGTGCCGCCATCTTGCGGGTGATCCGGATCAAAGCGGCACGCGCCTCCGCGTAGTCGGATGGGTCGTACTGTGTCTCATCGAAAAGGCAGATAAGATCGATATCGGAGGAATAGTTGAGCTCGCGCGCTCCCATCTTTCCCATGGCAAGCACCGATAAACCCGCCATCGGCGCTGCTCCCGGCAATCGTCCGCGTGTCCGTTCAGCATCGATCAAAGGAGAGAGCGCAGCGGTGATGGCTGCATCTGCAAGATCGGTTAGCCAGCCGGTCACCTGCTCTAGCGTCCATACTCCGCCCAGATCGGCAAGCGCGGTCATCAGGGCAACACGCCGTTTTGCCTGACGAAGACGGGGGCCAAGGTCGGGAAGCGGGCGAGCCAGATCGCCAAGTTCTGATCGGCAGGCCATCTCCGGGTGATCCAATGCGGAGCGGAACCAGGTCTCTTCCTGCCGCAGAAGATCGGCGAGGTACGGGCTACATCCTGCAGCGCCCCGAATGAGAGCTCTCAAGGCAGGGTTCTCATCGTAAAAACGGCGTTCGATATCGTTTCCCAGCGACGGATCGAAGGGGCGCGGCGATCGAAGGATCCGTGAAGCAAACCTCATAAAATCAACTGTGTGGACGCCTATTGTCCGGCGTCAATGCAATTCTCTGGCGCTCTGATGTAAAAAACTTTCACATTGTCTCTTGATCTGCTGCTGACCCATTCCCATCTTCAATAATGTGAAAAGCCTTCACATGATGTCGAAACGCCCTCTACCGACCCAAAGGAGATCTGAATGTATACCGCGTCCCCCTACCCGCAAACGACCGAGATGCGCCGGCCAAACTGGTTTGCGCGCTCGGAAGCCTGGCTCGACGAGCGCGGCAAGCCAGCTTGGATCGTCGCAATGGTCCTCGGGTTCATTTTTGTCTGGCCCATTGGTCTCGCGATCCTTGCCTATATGATCTTTGGTAAGCGCATGTTCGCAGGTGGCGGTGGCTGCGTCTCCCGTAAACTCCACAGCTCAAGAAGCTCGACGGGCAATAGCGCCTTCGATGCATACAAGGCCGATACCCTGCGCCGCCTGGAAGACGAGCAAGCCAGCTTCGAGCAATTCCTCGAACGCCTGCGGGACGCGAAGGATAAGGCAGAATTCGATCAGTTCATGGACGAGCGTGCGAGCCGCGAGGATGACGATCAGGGCGATGAGAACGATACCCCGAACGGACAGCCTGCCTGATCCTATTTATCGAAGAGCGGCCCCAATCTGGGCCGCTCATGAATACCAACCCGGAGACCAAGATGTCTGTAGCATTGACCCGCCTGCCCGATCCTATCCACGCGCCGGATTTCTACGAAAGCGTAACGGTCAAACGGGCGCTAAGCTGGATCATCGATGTAACGCTTGTTGCGATCCTCTGCGTCCTGCTTTTGCCATTCACCGCGTTTCTCGGCCTTCTTGTCTTCCCTGCGATGATGCTTGCTGTCGGAGCGCTTTATAGGTGGATCACGATCTCGGCCCGGTCTGGCACATGGGGCATGCGCCTGATGGGGATCGAGCTTAGGAATGCCGATGGAGATCGATTGAGTAGCGATCAGGCCTTCATGCATACCGCGCTCTATATCGGTGCGGTTCTTGTGGCGCCATTACAGTTGATCTCTGTTATTCTGATGCTGACGACCCCGCGCGGACAAAGCCTGTCCGACATGATTTTGGGTACGGCGATGCTCAACCGAGCGGTGTAGGCCGCGGTTCCGGCTCGCGGAATGCGACCAAAGACTTAAGGATCCTTTAAGGCTGAGGGCAAAGTCATCTTGGCCTTTGACAAACGTCACGCTAGTCTTTGAGGATCAACCTTAAGAAGTGTTATGCGCCACACCCTTCCGATCGCCCCTCAGTTCTACGTGACGGCTCCCCAGCCTTGCCCGTATCTTGACGGCCGTATGGAACGTAAGCTTTTCACTGCCCTGCAAACCGACAATGCCGAAAAGCTGAACGACACTCTGTCGCGCCAGGGATTCCGGCGCTCGCAGAATGTCCTTTATCGCCCGGCCTGTTCGGAATGCACCGCCTGCCTGTCTGCGCGAATCCGCGTCGCCGATTTCGAATCGTCGAAGAGTCAGCGCCGTATTCTCAAGCGGAATGGGGATCTTGTTCGAAAGGTCAGCTCTCCTTGGGCGACGGATGATCAATATGCGCTGTTCCGAACCTATCTCGACAGCCGCCATTCCGATGGCGGTATGGCGGATATGGATATCTACGAATTCGCGGCCATGATCGAGGAAACTCCGATCAGAAGCCGCGTGGTCGAGTATCATGAAGGTGATGTCTTGCGCGGTGTGTGCCTGACGGATGTGCTCGAAGACGGTCTTTCGATGGTCTACAGCTTCTTCGATCCAAAGCTCGAAAAGCGATCTTTGGGGACACAGTTGATCCTCGATCATGTGGATATCGCCCGAGAGGCTGATCTGCCTTATGTGTATCTTGGATACTGGGTCCCGGGCTCACCAAAGATGGGATATAAAAGTCGGTTCGGAGCGCTCGAAGTCTACCGCGGCGGAGAATGGCAGCGCCTGACCGATCCTTCGCATTTCGCGAAAGAGGCACATCCCCTCTCTGTTGATCCGATCGCCGAGCAAGTGGCTCGCATTCAATTGCCGGATAGTCGCCCTACAAGCAAATGACGCGGTCGCATCTGCATGCCGTAGCTCTTCTGGTTTCCGATTATGATGAAGGCCTCGCTTTTTGCGTTGGTGTGCTGGGCTTTGAACTGCGTCAGGACAAAACCCTAACCGCCGACAAGCGCTGGATTCTCGTCGCGCCTCCAGGGGCGGAAACAGCTCTTCTTCTGGCGCGTGCTGCCACACCGGAACAGAACAGAGCCGTGGGCCGGCAGGCCGGCGGGCGGGTTGGTTTCTTTCTGCAGACAGGAGATTTTGCAGTTGAGCATGCCCGGCTCTCGGCTGCAGGTGTCATCTTCGAAGAAGAGCCGCGACACGAACCCTACGGGACCGTCGCGGTTTTTCGCGACCCGTTCGGAAATCGCTGGGACCTGTTGCAGCTTTCCTGAACCTGACCTTCCAGGCGAGGCAAAATCTTCTAGAAGATTTTGGAGTACATATCCTTCTAGAAGGATATGAACCCAAGATTTTTCTAGAAAAATCTTTCCAGCGTCGAGCCTAATTCAACAGGTTTGGAATGATCGTGACGACACCTGGGAATAAGGCCAGCAAGGTCAGACCCGCAACCTGGATCAGAACAAAGGGAATGACGCCTGCATAGATATGACCCGTCGTCACCTCTTTGGGTGCGACCCCCCTGAGATAGAAGAGTGCAAAGCCAAAGGGCGGTGTCAGGAAGGACGTCTGCAGATTGACCGCGATCATGATCGTGACCCATTTGGGATCCATGGTTCCGCCATAGATCACCGGCCCCACGATCGGCACGACGATGTAGATGATCTCAAGAAAGTCGAGCACGAAGCCCAAGATAAAGAGCACCAGCATCACGATGAGGAAGACCGTGAATTCATTGTCAAAGCTTCTAAGGAATTGCTGGATGTAGTGCTCTCCTCCAAAGGAGATTACCACCAGATTCAGCAGTTGGGACCCGATCAGGATCGTAAAGACCATGCTCGTGACCTTGGCCGTCTCTCGCACGACCGGCGTCAGAACCCCTCCAAGCCAAAGGACGGCGCAGCTGTAAAGAATTCCGAACATTGCGAAGAGAAAGCAGCTGAAAGCCGCAAGAAAGGCGAGCCAGCTTTGAAGGTCGGCGCCCGGACGGTTCACCCGCAGATCGAAGTTCACCCCGATCAAAATCATCGTCACGATCGAAAGCGTTGTCAGAATGACAATCATTCCCGAGCGGCCCTGATCTTTCAGACGGCGATAGGCGGCCAGGAGCAGCGCACCCCCCGCGCCGAGTGCCGCCGCTGGCGTCGGATTGGTAATCCCGCCAAGGATCGAGCCCAGAACCGCGACGATCAAGACGAGCGGCGGGAAGACCACGCGCAAAAGCTCATTTCGGCCCAACAAAACCGCTGCCTTGGCACATCCATAAAGAGCAAGCGCGAGCGGGATTGCCAGAATAAGTGTCCTTACTCCGGGCCGCATTGTCGGTCCCATCAGCAAGATATCCGCAAGGATGGCCAACACGATCCCGATACCACCAATGATCAGCGGCCGTGGATTGGCCGTCGGCGCGACCCCACGCGCAACTGTCAGCCAAAGAGCAAGCAGGAGAAATCCAACAGCAAGACCGGTGCCGATGGGCGGAGCGTTGTCGATCCGCTCCTGCATCCGCTCGAGCCGTTCTTCTGGCGTGAGCTCTCTGGCTTGTTCGACCCCGCCTGCCTCGTTGATGACCGCTTGCTCGGCTAAGGCCGCGTCCCAGGCGCTTTGGCCATGCAGTTCAATCATAGCCTCCGCGCATTGAGGTGAGACATTTGTGCGTAGCGACGCAGACTGACCCGCATCCGAAAAGCTGTCGACCCGGACGGACTGACTTCCAACGATGTTAACTTGGCCTAGAACGATGACCCCGATGATCAGCGCGGCCGGGATCCCCAGAAACCAAGTCAGAGCCTCGTTTCGGGTGATGATCTCGCCATTGGCGCTTCCCATCTCGACCGCCGGGGCCTTGGATGGGTTCAGCAAAGCGTATCCAAAAGCGTAGAGGCCATAAAGCAGCGCGAGGAGAATGCCGGGCAGCAATGCCGCCTGAAAGAGCGTTCCGACGGAAACGACCGCAGGCTCGCCCAGATAGGTCAGCGCATCCGAGCAACCCACGTCCTGGGCGCGTTGTTCTTGTGCGGCCGAGTAGAGATCCCCAGCGAGCGTTCCCAGAAGAACAATCACGATCGAAGGCGGAATAATCTGTCCAAGCGTTCCGGAGGCGGCGATGACCCCGGTAGAAAGCTGTGGAGAGTATCCGTTCTTGAGCATCGTCGGCAAAGAGAGAAGGCCCATCGTAACGACGGTGGCTCCGACGATCCCGGTCGAGGCTGCAAGGAACGCACCGACCACGACGACGGAAACGGCCAAACCGCCCGGAAGCGGGCCAAATACGCGGGCCATCGTCTTGAGCAGATCGTCGGCGATCCGGGACCGCTCGAGCGTGATGCCCATCAGGACGAACATCAGGACGGCGAGAAGTGTTTCGATCGACTGACCGGCCAGCACTCGTTCGTTGATGCGGTTAACGATGAAGGACACATTGCGGTCCAGCGCCGTCTCCCAGCCCTGAATGAAAACAGGCTCTCCGATCCGCGGCAGATCGGGATATCGGAAAACCGATATCGTGTCGGGTCTCAATCCCTCAGCGACAAGGGCCCTATACTGCTCGGACGAGGTATCGATAGCCTGATGGATCAGCAGGCCCGCGCTGTCGAGCGCCGCTATAATAGCAAAGGAGATGATGGCGGAGCCACCAATGGCAAAGGCGACGGGAAAGCCGGACAGGATCCCGGCAAAGAGCGTCAAGAAGACGATAAGGAGCCCGATTTCAACTCCGTCTAGACCGAATAGCATATCGTCCGCCCCTTACTGACGCGCAAGATGTTCGGGCGCGGCCATTTCGACCTCCCCGGGTTCAAGAACGTCTCTGTCTAGATATTTACCTTCGCTCTCTTCACCCTCTTTCCACTCCAGAAAGGAGCGGAAGAAGAATGCGATGCCCTGTAGGAAGACCAGCCCCGCAAACATCACCAGAAGGACCTTGAAGAGGAAGTAGGCGTCAAACCCGTTGGGAGAGAAGCCGATTGTCTCGACATTCCAGCGTAGGGCGCGGCTTTTCATCATTAACCGATCCAACGTGTCCGATGCCGATGGGTTTGGGGTAACAAGGTGGCGCCAGAGGAAGAACCAGCCATAGAGCCAGACTAGGATGGCAACCGGCATCATGAAGACCAGCGAGCCAAACATATCGATGACCCGCTTGGCCCGGTGGCCGATGGCGGAATAGACCAGATCGACGCGCACATGGCCGCCCTGCACGAAGGTGTAGGTGCAGCACAACGTCACCACGAGCGCGTTCTCGAACTTCAGCATTTCAGCCCACCAGCTGATGTCCTTTGTGAAGGAGGTGCCGATACCGAGTGAGATCTGCGACGCCGTGAAAATCCGCTGCATGAAAACGATGAGGATCTGCTGGAGCACCATCAAAAGACCGGCCCATGCGAAGATGCGACCGATCAGGTTCGCCCCTCCTTCGAGGCCGCGCACGACGCCCCACATGAATTCATTTCGGATGAACCCGATGATCGCGACGACCAAAACGATCAGCAGCACCGCAAAGAAAAATTCGACCGAGCCGCCGAAGTAGATGAAACGCATGAGCGCTTCTTTGTCAGACCAATTGAGCCAGGCCGCCGGCTGCGCGAGTGCCGCGCCTATATTGTAGAAGGCTTCAAGAAGATTGCCGAAAAACCACTGTATCGCGCCGCTCTCTTGAAATGCATCCAGACAGCTAAGCGTGTCCTCATCGCGGGCCCGAAAAAATCCGGTGCAGGCGGTTTCGTTTTCCATGGTAAAGCCCCCGATAGAACAAGGCCGCTCCAAGCACTATGTGCATCCCTGCGGTCTTGTTTTTCGTAAGGCCCTTCCCGGAAGGAAAGGGCCTGACGTGATCGTCGTGCGGATTTTATCCGGGCAATTAGCCCAGGATACGATCCCGCTGGGTCCGGTACACGCCCTCGGAGCGCGTGATCCAGTTGGAAGAGGAGCGCATCGACTCCATCGCACTTCCATGGATCTGAGCGTAAAGCTCGTCATCCATATACTGGTTGAGCGTTTCCTCAGCCGCAGTGCCCATTGCATCCCAGACGCTGTCGGGGAATTCGAGGATCTTCACACCGCCGGACTGCAGACGCTGAAGTGCCGAACCATTGTTGGAGAGGAACTGAGCGAGGTTCCATTGGTGCGCTTCGGCGCTGGCGATCTCGATGATCTTCTGCTGCGCGGGTGTCAGCTCTTCAAAGACATCGCGGTTCGTCGCAAGCGACAGGCCTGCGCCAGGCTCATGGAAGCCTGCAGCATAGTAGAACTGGGTGATTTCCTGGAAACCGGCCTTTTCGTCAGCCCAAGGCCCGATCCATTCGGTGCCGTCGATCGCACCGGAAGCGAGCGCCTGATAGACTTCCGCACCCGGAAGGTTCTGAACAGACGCACCCATCTTGCCAAGTGCTTCGCCGCCAAGACCCGGCATCCGGAACTTCAGACCGTTGAAATCGCCCGGTCCGGTGATCTCCTGGCGGAACCAGCCGCCGGCCTGCGCACCGGTGTTGCCCGCCAGGAACGACTTCAGACCGAAGATCTGACCCAGTTCGTCGTGCAGGTCCATGCCGCCGCCGAAATGATACCAGTTGGTCAATTCCTGCGCTGTCATGCCGAAGGGCACGGCGGTAAAGAACGCGTAGCCGGGATGCTGACCGACGAAGTAGTAGTCAGCGCCATGATACATGTCCGCCTGACCGGCGGTCACGGCGTCGAAAACTTCGAATGCGCCGACGAGCTCGCCGGCGGCTTTGACGTCGATGGTCAGCTGGCCATCGGACATTTCGGTAATCGTATCAGCGACACGTTGTGCCGCGTCGAAAACGCCAGCAAGTCCGCGACCCCAGGTCGTGACCATGGTCAGTGTACGATTGCCCTGTGCATAAGCCGGTGCCGCAAGCGTTGTCGCTGCAGCTGCCGAGCCGCCCAGAGCCGACGTCTTCAAGAAAGAACGACGATCCATAGGTGGTATCCTCCCATTTTTTTAAACCTGCCCCCTCCCCCCGGGGACGGGCCAACTCGTTGCAAGTGGCGCGAGACTAGCGTCTGGGACAGGGGTGTAAATAGCGGAAAAGCGCTTCTTTTCGGCGCATTTGCCAAAGTTCTCAGCGACTTTGCGATACCGAAAGTTGCGTTAGCGGTCACAGATGATGGGCGGGGGAATGCTCTTTACATCTCGGATTGGGATGCAGGTCCCTCACCTACTCTCTTCCGCAGAAAGGAAGTTGCGGAGATTCGCAAATTTGCGACACAATCTCCCGAGGACTGTTGACCTCCCAAAAGAAGACCGGCATAGGTATGTTGCACGATGGAGAAAATGATGAAGCTCGTACTCATTCTTGTAGGAAAAAGGCGCATGGGTCGATAATCGACAACCAGACCGGTTCCCATGCGCCCCCGATACAATCGGGGGCTTTTTTTTGTCTAACGCATGTATGATGACGCGCAGAACTGACGACACACGGAGATCCTCAAGATGACACGTCAGATGACTGGAGCAAAAATGGTGGTTCAAGCGCTGAGAGATCAGGGTGTGGACACGGTATTTGGATATCCCGGCGGCGCTGTCCTTCCAATTTACGATGAGATCTTCCAGCAGAATGAAATCCGTCACATCCTCGTTCGCCACGAGCAAGGTGCGGTTCACGCTGCCGAGGGCTATGCCCGTTCGACCGGAAAGCCAGGCGTGGCCTTGGTCACTTCCGGCCCGGGTGCGACGAATGCCGTCACTGGTCTGACCGATGCGCTGATGGATTCGATCCCGATCATTGTTTTGACCGGGCAGGTTCCGACCTTCATGATCGGCTCAGACGCCTTTCAAGAGGCCGATACGGTCGGGATCACCCGTCCCTGCACCAAGCATAACTGGTTGGTGAAAGAGACGGACCGTCTGTCCGCGACCATTCACGAGGCGTTTCACGTTGCAACCCATGGTCGCCCGGGACCGGTTCTGATCGACATTCCGAAGGACGTCCAGTTCGCCACAGGCAAGTACAGTCCAGCCCACGCGGTAGAGACGCATTACGCTCCCCGGACTGACGGCGATCCCGAGGCGATCGAAGTGCTCGTCGAGCTGATCGAGACCGCAAAGAGGCCTGTCTTCTATACCGGCGGAGGGGTTATCAACTCTGGCCCCGAAGCCAGTCAATTGCTGCGCGAACTCGTCGCCGAGACGGACTTTCCCATCACGTCCACACTGATGGGGCTCGGCGCTTATCCCGCATCCGGCAAAAACTGGCTGGGCATGCTCGGGATGCATGGTCTCTACGAGGCCAATATGGCGATGCATGGTTGCGATCTGATGATCAATATCGGTGCCCGTTTCGATGACCGGATCACGGGGCGCACAGACGCATTCAGCCCGGGCTCCAAGAAGGCTCATATCGACATCGATCCCTCTTCGATCAACAAGGTCATCCATGTCGATGTCCCGATCCTCGGTGATGTTGGCACCGTTCTGAAAGAGGTTCTGCGCATCTGGCGTGAGCGTGGATCGAAGACCGCCGACACCACATTTTGGTGGGACAAGATCAAGGAATGGCGCAAGATCAATTGCCTTGCCTTTACCCAAGAAGGTCCGTCGATCAAGCCGCAATACGCTCTGGAACGGCTCGAGGCGCTGACGAAGGATCATGATCGGTACATCTGCACCGAGGTCGGCCAGCATCAGATGTGGGCCGCGCAATATCTGGGCTTCGAAGAGCCGAACCGATGGATGACCTCTGGCGGGCTCGGGACGATGGGCTATGGCCACCCCGCCTCGATCGGTGTGCAACTGGCCCATCCAGATGCACTGGTGATCAATGTCGCCGGCGAGGCCTCCTGGCTGATGAATATGCAAGAGATGGGCACGTCAGTTCAGTACCGCTTACCCGTCAAACAGTTCATCCTCAACAACGAACGCCTCGGCATGGTCCGCCAATGGCAGGAACTCCTGCATGGAGAGCGCTATTCCCAAAGCTGGTCCGAGGCCTTACCCGATTTTGTCAAGCTGGCGGAAGCCTTCGGAGCCAAGGGGATCATGGTTTCAGATCCCGCAGATCTGGACGATGCGATCATGGAGATGATCAATCACGACGGTCCGGTTCTTTTCGACTGCCTGGTCGAGAAGCACGAGAACTGTTTCCCGATGATCCCGTCAGGTAAGGCGCACAATGAGATGCTGCTCGCCAATGCGCAAACTCAGGGACAGATCACGGCCACGGGGGCAGTATTGGTCTAGCAAGGATCACCAGATGAGCGAGCCATCGACCCTCGAACGCAAAAAGATCGTGACCGTAGACTCCTGCTTCGGTCCGATCGAAGCCTATGAAGATGACCTCATCACCGAACATCTTGAGCAATTCGGGAACCACACTCGGCCCGAATTCGCTTTCGCCACAAGTGTTTTGATGCCTCACACCAAAATGTTCGATCTTGGCGCGCATATCGGCACGTTCTCGATGACCGCGATGGCAAAGTTGTCCTCCAATGCGCAGATTCTGGCGGTCGAGGGAAGCCCCGCCACCGCAGCGATCTTGGATCGCAATATCGGCCGCCTAACGCAGGACGAAAAAGGACTCCAGATCGATGGCCGTCCAAAAGTCACGGTGTTGAATGCTCTGATGGTTCCGTCCGAAGACCGGTTCTCTCTGGCCGAAAATGAAACCAATACCGGGGCCAGTAGGCTTTCCGTGCAGCAGCACGACACAGCTCCTAAAATAGAGACGCCGCAATTCGGGATCGATCAGCTTGTCGAGCGGTACTTCCGGCCCGACTACATAAAAATCGACCTGGAAGGTATCGAAGGTCTGCTTCTGGGCTCTTCCACGTATGTCTCGGGAACCAAGCCACTGATCTATATGGAGATTGCCCGGCACGTGATGGCCAGCTTCGGAACGAAGCTAACCGAACTCGATGCGTTCATGAAGAAGCTGGGATACGTCTTTTATGTCAATGATTTCGCCCGAAACGGCCCTCACGACATCTTCCGGGTTCGCCATATCAGCAGTCTCGCGACCTACAGAAAGTTCTTCGACGTCCTCTGCGTGCCGGAAAGCAGTGAGCTGAGCGGAACCTTCAGCCGCTATTTCGGGACGTGAGATAGCCGAAATGCTAAGTCCGGGCTTCAAGATGGCAATCGCAATTCGCTTCGGCCAAAATCGGCAATTTTCTCAGAAAGAGCGGGATTGAAGAGATGATCGATAAGAAAGATCGCGCTAGGGGTCTGGATCCCGCAAAGCGCAAGGAAAAGGACGATGCGCGTCAACGCAAGATCATGGCCAACAGCTCTGACAAGGCCGCGCGCAAGCATGCGAGGACGATAAAGGCCATTGAGAACCGTCGTGTTCGGCGGACCGGAAAGGTCGATCTGACTCTCGCAGAGTATTCCGAAGAAAATGCGGATGCCCTTCGGCTCTCCCATCGTTGTAAAGACAGACATTGGGGCACTAAAAATGCGGCCACGCACAGGGCACACCGCAGCGAAGAGCGCGCTTTGCTTGATGAAACGGCCGGCCAGACCCCGTCAGGTCGACGCCGGGCTTCCCTGATCCGGACGGGTTTGCGGAACCACAACGAGAAAGAGGAATAGGATATGTCAGCCCTTAAGATCAAAAAAGGCGCCACGAGCCATTCCGCCTACAACCTGCGCCCCGCCTTCTCCGAAACGATCGAGCGTCACACCCTCGCGGTCGTCGTGGGCAACGAGCCGGGCGTTCTGGCACGGGTGATCGGCCTCTTTGCGGGGCGCGGTTATAATATCGAAAGCCTGACGGTTGCGGAAATCGACCACGAGGGACACCGCTCGCGCATCACGATCGTTACCACCGGCACGCCGCAGGTGATCGAGCAGATCCGGGCGCAGCTGGGCCGTATCGTTTCGGTCCACGAGGTGCACGACCTCACCGTCGAAGGCGCATCCGTCGAGCGGGAGCTGGCTTTGATGAAAGTGAAGGGAACCGGTGACAAGCGGGTCGAAGCCATGCGCATGGCCGATATCTTTCGGGCCAAGGCCGTCGACAGCACGCTTGAGAGCTTCGTTTTCGAACTGACCGGAACGCCCGAAAAGATCGATGCCTTCATCGATCTCATGCGTCCGCTTGGTCTGTCGGATATTGCGCGGACGGGCGTTGCTGCCCTGTCTCGCGGGTAAGTCCCGCCGCCTCCGGGGGGAAGATAGAGAGGGGAGGCGGCGGAGCTCGGTCTTAGCCGCCCGAAGGGACGAGACCATTCGCTTCAGCTGCCGCCATCTCTTCGACATCGGCTGCACCATCGGCATTCACGTCGATTGCCGTGAACAGGTCTTCCGTCATGTCGGGATATGCAGCGGTCAGCTCAGGGTAGCTGTAGAGCCCATCACCATCGGTATCGATCGCAGGATCGACTTCCTGAGCGATAGCGGGAAGGGCGAAACCAATTGCAGCAAGGGTCAAGACAAGCTTTTTCATTGTAAGTACTCCTGTTGATCACTGTTACGAGAAGCGCCTGTATCTGCGTCCTCGAGACTGATCTGACAGCAGGCCGATCGGTATCGCCACACAAACCGAGGATTGCCCGATATCCACGCGGAGCTTTGCTGCACGGCCCATTTTTCAGGCGCGGCTTTCCGCGCGAGCTGCCGGTAGGGGGCTTTTTCGGCGGATTAGCACCATAAAAAATAGGGCTTTTAAGCGGTGCGCAGCCAGAATTGGCCTATTTGGACGAACCCGCGAGCGAATCGCTTTGGGTTTTACAAAGCGATTTTTGCCAGCTTCCCGGGATCTGTGACGAATCCGCCGCAGATCGGTGCGGTAACACCTGTCGAACCGGGCGCAGATGTCGGCAATCCGCGAAGCACCCGCGCTGCGAGAAAGGCAAAGGCCTGCGCCTCGAGCATATCGCCATTCAGACCGACAGCCTCGACCGGATCAGCGGCGCCCTCGGTCCGAGCCGCGATCATCGCCATCATCACCGGATTGTGCCGTCCGCCGCCCGTCACGAACAATCGGCCCGGCCGGGACGGACAGTGTCTCACCCCCGCAGCGACCGTGGCGGCTATCACAGCACATAGGGTCGCTGCCGCATCTGCATCGGACAGCGCGCCAACGCGGTCTACCAGATCCACGACATCCAGCCGGTCCAGCGATTTCGGCGGGAGGTCTGAATAGAAGGGATCGGTCAGAACAGCGGCGACGATCGTTTCATCGACATGCCCCGCCGCTGAAAGCCGTCCATCCTGATCTTCGGCAAGGCCAAGGCGGGTCTTCATCAGATCATTGAGCGGCGCATTTGCAGGCCCGGTATCGAAAGCAAGGATCGCTCCGTCCTGCGATGGATCGGGCATATACGGATCGCACCAAGTCAGGTTCGCGATGCCGCCGAGGTTGAGAAAGGCGACCGGCTTATCTTCCTTCATCCAACGCGCACACGCATGGTGATAGAACGGAGCGAGCGGCGCGCCCTGCCCTCCCGCCGAGACATCCGCCGATCTAAAATCATGCACCACCGGGCAGCCCAGCATCTCGGCGAGCCGCTCGCCCGAGCCGGCCTGCAGAGTCCTATGATGGGCCGGATCGTGAGACAGGGTCTGGCCGTGAAACCCGATCAGATCGATATCTTCGAACTGCGAAAGGAGATCGATATGCGCGGACGTCACGACATCTGCTGCCGCCTCGACCTCCGGCCCAGACCATTGACCAAAGGCAGCCCGGATCACCTCTCGCTCCGTCGAAGTGTAGGCGCGGTAGTCGCTCGGCCCAAAGCCTAAGATCCGCTCTCCATCCGTTTCTAGGACCGCCGCATCGACCCCGTCGAGCGAGGTTCCCGACATTGAACCCAAAACGCGCAGGACAGACCCTTTCGACATGCCGCTTTCCCTGACCAAGGACCGCCACTATAGAAGGCGGCACCCGCAAATCTAGAGAACGGTCCCATGACATACCATCCGAAATCGGACTTCATCGCCATCATGATGGAGCGCGGCTTCGTCGCAGATTGCACCGACTATCAAGGCCTCGACGAAGCTTTGGCGAAAGGAACCGTTCCCGGATATATCGGCTTTGACGCTACTGCATCCTCATTGCATGTCGGCTCGCTGATCCAGATCATGCTCTTGCGTTGGCTGCAGAAAACCGGCCATAAGCCGATCACCCTGATGGGCGGCGGTACGACCAAGGTTGGCGATCCCAGCTTCCGCTCGGATGAACGTCCACTGCTCGGCCCCGAACAGATCGACGAGAATATCGCCGGTATCCGCAAGGTCTTTGCCACCTATCTAAGCTATGGCGACGGCGCGACCGACGCGATGATGATCAACAATGCCGAATGGCTGGACGATCTGAATTACCTCGATTTCTTGCGGGATATCGGGCGGCATTTCTCGATCAACCGGATGCTGTCCTTCGAGAGCGTCAAGTCGCGGCTCGACCGGGAGCAATCGCTGTCGTTTCTCGAGTTCAACTACATGATCCTTCAGGCCTACGACTTCCTCGAGCTGAACCGCCGCTATGGATGCGTTCTGCAGATGGGCGGATCCGATCAATGGGGGAATATCGTCAACGGGATCGACCTGACCCGCCGGGTTCTCGATCACGAGATCTACGGTCTGACTTCGCCTCTTTTAACGACTGCGGATGGGCGCAAGATGGGCAAATCAGCAGGCGGCGCGGTGTGGCTCGACGGCGATCTGCTGTCTCCCTACGAGTTCTGGCAGTATTGGCGGAACACGATGGACGCCGATGCGGGGCGTTTCCTCAAGCTTTATACCGAGTTGCCCGTAGAGGACTGCGACCGGCTCGGCGCGCTCGAGGGGGCCGAGATTAACGAGGCAAAGATCCGTCTTGCTAACGAGGTGACAGCGCTTCTTCACGGACCCGATGCGGCACAGGCGGCCGAAGCGACGGCGCGTGAAGTGTTTGAAAAAGGCGGGGTCGGAGACGATCTTCCGACACTTTCGCTGACCTCGGAGGATCTGGGCGACGGTATCTCGGTAGTCCAGCTACTTGTCCGGTCAGGTCTCGCGCCCTCCGGCAAGGAGGCCAAGCGGATGATCGAAGGCGGCGGCGCGCGTCTGGACGATCAGCCGCTCACCGATACGGGACGTTTCTTCGACCGGGCCGCCCTCTCCTCACCGCTGAAGCTCAGCGCAGGCAAGAAGCGACATGCACTGATCCGGCTCGACGATTAATCCTCATAGATTGGACCCCCTCGCCACAGAGCGAAGGGGTCCGTTGACTATTCCGCCACCGTCACGGATTGCATGACATCCGCTTCACCGACGACAGCACCGTTGCCGCCCGTGCCCCGCTTGATGGCATCGAGGATTTCCAGACCCTCGGTCACCTCTCCGACAACCGTATACTGGCCGTCCAGATGAGGAGCGGCATCGAACATGATGAAGAACTGGCTGTTGGCAGAGTCGGGGTCCGAACTGCGTGCCATTCCAACGGTGCCCCGCGCGAAGGAGCGATCGGAAAATTCAGCCTCCAGATCGGGACGTGACGAGCCGCCGGTCCCGGCCTGGCGCAAATCGCCCGACGCCAATCCGAATTCGACATCGCCGGTCTGCGCCATGAAGCCGTCGATCACCCGGTGAAAGACAACGCCATCATAAGCGCCCTCCCCGGCCAGCGCTGTGATCTGCTCCACATGATTGGGCGCCACGTCCTCAAAAAGGTCGATCATGATCGTCCCGTTCGCCTCACCGGCGACCTCGATCTCGAGACCCGTCGCTGCAGCAGGACCGGCGGTCAGAAGGGCCAGCATCAGAACATTACGCATCGGCAGCCACCTTCACGCTCATCATCCGGTCGGGGTTCATCGGCGGCTCACCCCTGGTGATCTTGTCGACATGCTCCATCCCCTCAATGACGCGGCCGTAAACAGTGTACTGCCCGTTCAGGAAATGATTGTCGCTGAAGTTGATAAAAAACTGCGAGTTGGCCGAGTTGGGGCTCTGCGACCGGGCAGCGCCCAGCGTTCCCCTGTCATGAGGCAGCTTCGAGAACTCCGCAGGCAGGTCCGGCAGATCCGATCCGCCCGTTCCGGCAGAACGAATGTCGAAATCCTTCTCCATATTGCCGTTCGCGACATCGCCGGTCTGCGCCATGAACCCGTCGATCACCCGGTGAAAAGCCACGTTGTCATAGGCCCCCGACCGGGCAAGCTCTTTCATGCGCTCTGCATGTTTGGGCGCCACATCGGTCAGCAGCTCTATCGTGACGGAACCATCTTTCAGCTCGATGATGATCGTGTTTTCGGGGTCTTTTATGTCGGCCATCTGGGCCTCCTTGAACTTTCAGTTGACGAAGACCCTAGGGCGAGCACCTACCTTTGCCAAGGCTGAGACCTTGACCAGGCCCGATCCCCGGGCGATCAACCGCCCAATACCGAAAAAGGAGCATCGGCATGGGATGGACCAGCCTCGACGGGATCGATCTTGCGGACAAACGCGTTCTGGTGCGGGTCGATATCAACGTGCCGATGGACGACGGCAGGGTTACCGATGCCACCCGGATCGAGAAGGTCGCCCCGACAATCGCAGATATTCTGTCCAAGGGGGGGCGGCCAATCCTGCTCGCGCATTTCGGTCGACCGAAGGGACATAGAGTTCCTGAGATGTCGCTGAAGCCGCTTCTTCCTGCGCTGCAAGATGCTTTCGGAGTTCCCGTTCGATTTGCTGCAGACTGCGTAGGGGCGGAAGCACAATCAGCCGCAGGAGCGCTTCCCACTGGGGAGGTCCTTCTGCTCGAAAACACGCGCTTTCACAGTGGAGAAGAGGCGAACGCCTCCGACTTTGCGGCGGAGCTGGCAAAGAACGGCGATGTCTACGTAAATGATGCCTTTTCGGCAGCTCACCGGGCCCATGCATCGACCGAAGGCCTTGCACGACGTCTTCCCTCTGCTGCGGGCCGGTTGATGGAGCAGGAACTGAAGGCGCTTGCGCAGGCGTTGGAGGATCCCGAACGCCCGCTGATCGCGGTCGTCGGAGGCGCGAAGGTCTCGACGAAGCTCGACCTGCTGGCGCATATCGTCACCCGCGTCGACATCCTTGTCATCGGGGGCGGCATGGCCAACACGTTCCTCGCGGCGCAGGGTCATGAGATCGGCAAATCGCTGGCCGAACGCGACATGACAGAGACCGCCCTCGAGATCCTCGATAAGGCGAAAACTGCAGGTTGCCGCATCCTCCTGCCAGCCGACATCGTGGTCGCCCGCGCGTTCGAAGCGCATGCCGACAATCAGACGGTTGACGCCTCGGACTGCCCGCCCGACGCGATGATCCTGGACGCCGGGCCGGCCACGGTGGACGAGATCAAGGCGGCTATCGATGCTTCCAAAACTCTGATCTGGAACGGTCCTCTCGGTGCGTTCGAGATCGAGCCTTTCAATGCTGCGACCGTCGCCGCAGCACAGCACGCCGCAGCTCGAACGGATGAGGGTGCTTTGGTTTCAGTCGCCGGCGGTGGAGATACGGTCGCTGCGCTCAATGCCGCCAAAGCTGCTGAGCGATTTACCTATGTGTCCACCGCAGGCGGCGCCTTCCTTGAATGGATGGAGGGCAAGACCCTGCCCGGGGTGGCCGCATTACAAACAGACTGATAACCATTCAGGTTACTCGCATTTGAGGACAGGGATTTTTCACATGAAATTGACAACATGCTCTATCGCAATGGTGTCTTTCCTGCTTGGCACGCCAAGCCTTCAGGCACAGGACAAGGCCGAGCCAAGCTTGCTTGATCTTTTCACGCTCGAGGCCATCGCGACACGGTTTCTTCAAAGCGGTGTCTCGATGGCGCGGTCGTTCGCCGACATCACCTATGATGGGCTAAGCGCCGATCCCCTCGGCAGCCGCTATAGCCTTGTGGGGCTGGTCATTCGCCCCGACCTCGAGAGCATCGCAGGGGCAGAATGCTCGATTTCAACAGAGCGCCTGACCCTCAGCGGCGCGCCTTTGGCATCGATCGAGAGGGTTCGGCTGACTGCGACGTTGGATGAGACCGTCATAGATTACGACTGTTTGCCGCGCGAAATTCGACCCGTCATCGGAATGGCGGGGATCGAGGACATCATCGTTCCACGCCTCCGGTTTGATATCGAGTATCATATACCCTCTGGGCAGGTCGGGACCTCGATGATCGCGGACGTTGCGGATCTTGTTTCGATCTCGGGCTATATGGACGCAGATTATGTCAGTTACCGCATGGATGCGGAAACGAGCGAGCCGGGCCTGCGCATCGATCTGGATGAAATGCGCCTCAGCATAGAAGACCAGGGCATCTGGAGCCGGGTCGAGCAGATTGTCCCTAAAGAAGCGCGCAGCGAGGACGCCTTGGCCAAGTTGATCGAAGGCGTGCTGACCGACGCTTTGATTAGGGCCAATGGCCCGCTCGATCCGGATCTGTCACCCGAGCAAGTTCGATTTGTTGCACAAGCGACTGATATCGCATCACAGTTTCAGGACGGTCCTCGCCGGGTTATTCTGAATATGCAGCCATCCCGCCCGATCCGGCTTGGACCGCAGGAAGACACGGAAACAAAAGCTCTTTTTGCTGATTTGGCCCCCCAGTTGACGACCCAGCCGCCGGAGCTGTCAGAGACCCTCCCGCTCGATCTGCTCGAGACCGCGATCTCAGGCAATCTCGCCGATGCCGATCGCCTCACCATCGGGACAGCCCTTGCAAGCGGGATCGGCGCACCGCGTGACCGCGATCTTGCGCGGGATGTCCTTGCGCCCATAGCGGATGCTTCACCCGAGGCGGCCGTGCTCATGGCGGAGCTGACAGAGGACCCGGAAGAGGCTTATGTCTACGCAAGAACGGCCGCCGCGACAGGGATGGGACATGCGCTTAGCCTGATGGATCGTCTGGAGACAGAGGTGACGTTTCAGGATCTGATCCGGCTGCAAAGCACTGACGAAATCGACGCCCAGGTCTATAACTCTGTCGGAGCGATGCGCGGTCAGGCCCTTGCCAGGCTGATCGGAACAAGAACGCCCCGAAGCTATGAGCGTGCCTATTATTGGGCGGTTCTGGCCGCCGCCGCGGGCGACCGTCCTTCGGCGGATCTCCGCGACGAAGTCGACGAGATGATGCGCGTCAGAGGAGCGGACGCTGAGTGGGAGCCGATTGCATCGCGGATCAGTCGCGCAGCTCTGGAAACCTGGATCGACCGCGATCTGCCAAACGCTCTTTTGGCGGAATAGTCCGAAGATGTTAGCGAAAACAGAGGCTTCTGTTGGCGCTAACCAGTTGCAACCTAAGACACGGCGGGTCAGGACGACACAGAACACGGCAACAAAAGGGTGGGCCCTATGAAAGCGACGCGTGCGGTACAGCGAATTCTGTCGAATTACGAAGGCGAAGCGCCGGGCGTGAAGGCCAACCTGTGCCGGATGCTGATGACCGGAAAACTGGGCGGCACCGGGAAGATGATAATCTTGCCGGTAGATCAGGGATTTGAGCATGGTCCGGCCCGCTCCTTTGCCCCTAATCCGGATGGATATGATCCGCATTATCACTACAAACTGGCGTTGGATGCTGGACTGAACGCCTATGCCGCTCCCTTGGGAATGTTGGAGGCCGGGGCGGACACCTTTGCCGGGCAGATCCCGACAATCCTCAAGGTGAATTCGGCCAACTCCTTGATGCCAGACGAGCAATCGAAGGATCAGGCAATCACGGCAAGCGTCGACGACGCGCTGCGGATCGGGGCCTCGGCGATCGGGTTCACGATCTATCCAGGCTCCTCCTCCGGTCTGGAAATGTTTCAGGAAATCAAGGAGATGCGGCGCGAGGCGCAAGCCAAGGGCGTGGCCACCGTCATCTGGTCCTACCCGCGCGGTGAGGCGCTCGACAAAGACGGTGAGACGGCTATCGATATCGCGGCATATGCTGCGCAGATCGCGGCCCTGCTGGGCGCACATATCATCAAGATCAAGCTTTCGACCGATCACCTATCGCTCCCCGAAGCGAAAAAAGTCTACGAATCCGAAGGGATAGCCATCAAGGACCAGGCCGATCGCGTGCGCCATTGTGTGCAATCCGCGTTCAACGGTCGTCGGATCATGGTCTTTTCGGGTGGCTCGAAAAAGGGCGAGAACGACGTCTACGATGATGCCCGCGCGATCCGTGACGGTGGCGGAAATGGCTCGATCATCGGCCGCAATTCGTTCCAGAGAAGCCGCGAGGACGCGCTCGCGATGCTGGGCAAGCTCGTGGATATCTACCGCGAAAAAGCGTAAAACGGCGTGTCGGTATCCGGTCGGTATTGCGTCGGTATCCGGTCGGTGGAATCGGAGTACCTATCGCGAGCTACGATCTAGGAATACCGATTGCAAATGGATCACCTTAGCCGGGTTCGAGCCGACCAAGGCTCGTCCCGGCATCGATCTGAGCCGTAACCGCGAGGACCGAACCCACGTCGCGCGACCGGATCAGCTCTGGATCTAGCGGTGGGCAGATCCGAGCGGAGCCGAACAAAGGGGATTCACAAAGCGAATCGGATATGCGAGTCTGCGCTGAACGGAGGCGGTCAGACTTCCGGTACTGAGGCATTGGCAGGTTATGACGGTACGGTCACGCTCCGCATTGGGCGGTCTTCTTTACGGCGGAGGAGCACTGCTGCTCGCGCTTTATTTTACCTTTGCCGCCGTACAGGGCGATTACGGCCTCTTCCGCCGGGCCGAGATAGATGCCGAAGCCGCACAACTTGCCGCCGAGCTTGAAGCGCTGAGTTTCGAAGTCTCCGAGATGGAGATCCTGACCCGGCGCCTGTCGGACGATTTTCTGGATCTGGATCTACTCGATGAACGCGCACGCGATATGCTCGGCATGGTGCGCGCCGACGAGATCGTCATTCCCTAAACAAACAGATTTCCGGAACGGAACCGACCGGCTTTCAAGGGATTGGGTCCCAAGGAATGGCGATCGGGAGAATGGGGGTCGCAATCCGGAAAAGGCTGGGCTACGGATTGTTTAGCGTTAAACTATCCCCCAACCTCGCCGCAGGGAGGTGCCGAATGGCCGCACGCAAGACGACGAAAAAGCCCAATGTTTCGGCCGAGGAGCTGAAGCATTACTACCGGGAAATGCTGCTGATCCGGCGGTTCGAGGAAAAGGCCGGTCAGCTTTACGGGATGGGCCTGATCGGCGGCTTCTGCCACCTTTATATCGGTCAGGAAGCGGTTGTCGTGGGCCTCGAGGCGGCGGCGGATGAAGGCGACAAGCGCGTCACCTCCTACCGCGATCACGGACATATGCTGGCCTGCGGAATGGATCCCAAAGGTGTCATGGCCGAGCTGACGGGCCGCGAAGGCGGCTATTCCCGCGGTAAGGGCGGCTCGATGCACATGTTCTCGAAAGAGAAGCATTTCTATGGCGGACACGGGATCGTCGCCGCTCAGGTGCCGATCGGAGCAGGGCTCGCGTTTTCGGACAAATATCGCGGCAATGACCGGGTCACCTTCGCCTATTTCGGCGACGGAGCTGCAAACCAGGGTCAGGTCTACGAGACCTATAACATGGCGGAGCTATGGGATCTGCCCGTCGTTTTCGTCATTGAAAACAATCAATACGCGATGGGCACAAGCGTGAAGCGGTCCACCAAATCCCCGTCGCTCTGGGAGCGCGGCGCAGCCTACGGCATCCCCGGCGAAGAGGTCGACGGAATGGACGTGCTGGCCGTGAAAGCCGCCGGAGAGAAGGCGGTCGCGCACTGTCGGGACGGGAAAGGTCCCTATATCCTCGAGGTGAAGACCTACCGCTATCGCGGCCATTCGATGTCGGATCCGGCCAAGTACCGCACCCGCGAGGAAGTCCAGAAAATGCGCGAGGAGCGTGATCCTATCGAAGGCGTCAAACAGATGCTCCTGACCGGCAAGCATGCCAGTGAAGATGACCTCAAGACGATCGACAAGGAGATCAAGGACATCGTCAACGAAGCGGCCGAGTTCTCAAAAGAAAGCCCGGAGCCCGATGTAAGCGAGCTTTGGACCGATATCCTGGCAGAGGAAGTTCCGCAGGAGGCGTCGGCTTGATCGGTGGATCCGTCGGACATGCCTTGGATCGCCTTCCCCGCGCCTGGGGTCATGTTAATCGGTCTGGCTCTTGTCGCGGCAGCCGCTCCGGTCGCCGCGCTTGTCGTTCGCAAGACGCTGCGCCCGCAGATCGAGCTCCCTTTCGGCCAGATCCTGCAGATCACTGCGATCTCTTTGGCCGTCTGGATGGCCACGCCGATGGTATTCGCACCCGTCCTGCTTGCCATAACCGGCCTGGCTCGCAGCCTTTCGGCCGTGATGGTCGGAGCGCCTCTGGGCCTTCTCTTCTATCTGCTGGTCTTTCGCTATCTGATCAGGCCGCATGTCCCCGCTCGCGCCCGAAGCGGGCGCGCCGCCATCTGGAGTGCTGCGGCGGCCCTTGGCGTGCTGGCCGGGCTGCTCGTCCTGTTCTCTGTGATCCTGTCTCCGGGCTATCGTGGCCTGTGATGAAGGATCGCAGTCTGTCCTCTTGTTCGGAGATGTCTCATGGCAACTGAAATCCTCATGCCCGCCCTGTCCCCGACAATGGAGGAAGGGACGCTCGCCAAATGGCTGAAGAAGGAGGGCGATACCGTGTCCTCCGGCGATATCATCGCTGAGATCGAGACCGACAAGGCCACGATGGAATTCGAGGCGGTCGATGAGGGTGTGCTTGGCAAGATCCTCGTTGAGGAGGGCACCGAAGGGGTCAAGGTAAACGCCCCGATCGCCGTGCTGGTCGAGGAAGGAGAGGATGCGTCCGACATCGAGGTGTCCGACACGCCCGCCCAGGCCCCTGCCCCCGCCGACAAGGAGCAATCCTCGGAAACCGCGCCAGCCGCCGCGAAAAGCCATCCCGAGCCGCAGGTCGACCGCTCGCCCGATTGGGCCGAGGGAACCGAGGTGAAATCGACGACCGTCCGCGAGGCGCTACGCGACGCGATGGCCGAAGAGATGCGCAGCACCGACGAGGTCTTCGTCATGGGCGAGGAGGTCGCCGAATATCAGGGTGCCTACAAGATCACACAAGGCCTGCTGGACGAATTCGGCGCCAAGCGGGTGATCGACACGCCGATCACCGAACACGGCTTTGCCGGTCTTGGCGTCGGCGCGGCCTTTGGCGGGTTGCGGCCTATCGTAGAGTTCATGACGTTTAACTTCGCCATGCAAGCTATTGACCAAATTATAAACTCCGCCGCAAAGACACTCTACATGTCCGGCGGTCAGATGGGCTGCCCCATCGTCTTCCGCGGCCCGAACGGGGCCGCCGCCCGCGTCGGTGCGCAGCACTCACAGGATTACGCGGCCTGGTATTCCATGGTGCCGGGCCTGAAGGTCGCGATGCCCTATACGGCCGCCGATGCGAAAGGGCTGCTCAAATCAGCAATCCGCGATCCCAATCCGGTGATCTTCCTCGAGAACGAGATCCTTTACGGACGCAGCTTCGACGTGCCCGTCCTCGATGATTTCACGGTCCCCTTCGGCAAGGCGCGGATCGCGCGCAGCGGATCAGATGTCACCATCGTCAGCTTCGGCATCGGCATGACCTACGCGATGGAAGCGGCCGAGCGGCTGTCCGGCGACGGGATCGAGGCCGAGGTCATTGACCTGCGCACCCTGCGCCCGATGGATCGCGGCGCGATCATCGAGAGCGTCAAGAAAACCAACCGCTGCGTGACGGTCGAGGAAGGCTGGCCCGTCGGCTCTATCGGCAACCACATCTCGGCACTGCTGATGGAGGAGGCGTTCGATTATCTCGACGCTCCGGTCATCAACTGCACAGGCAAGGACGTGCCGATGCCCTACGCGGCGAACCTTGAAAAGCTTGCGCTGGTGACGACCGACGAAGTGGTCGAGGCGGTGCGAAAGGTGACCTACAAGTGAGCGTGCGGATCGATGTGATGGGCCGCGACGCGGCGGCAGAGGCGTACCGGCTGACCGTGCATCTGCCACACGGGCCGGCCGACGTCATGCTGCCCGAACGCTTGGCCGGACGAGCCCCGTCGCACCAGACCGCCTATGAGTTTATCGCGGAGCGCGCCTCTGCCATCGCCGCCGCTGCCCAGGCGCGCCTTTGGGGCCGCACGCCGCCTGCGCCCTACGACACCCTCACCCTGATCGGGGAGCCGACCCATGCCGACTAAAATCCTAATGCCCGCGCTTTCGCCCACGATGGAAGAGGGCACGCTCGCCAAATGGCTGGTCAAGGAGGGCGACACCGTCTCCTCAGGCGATCTGCTGGCCGAGATCGAAACCGACAAGGCGACGATGGAATTCGAAGCCGTTGATGAAGGCACGGTTGGCAAGATCCTCGTGGACGAAGGAACCGAGGGCGTGAAAGTGAATGCGCCCATCGCAGTCCTGCTTGAGGATGGCGAAAGCGCCGAGGATATCGGCGATGTCTCGTCCGAGCCGAAGGACGCCCCCGCATCGTCAAAGGCCGCACCGGCAGAGCCGTCCGGACAGACCGACCCGGCCGAGGGCTATGGCCGCAACGGCGCCGCCCCCGAGGCGCCAAGCGAACCCTCATCCCAGCGCGCGGACGGGGAGCGTATCTTCGCATCCCCCCTCGCCCGCCGGATTGCCAACGACAAAGGCCTTGATCTCGCCTCCATCAAAGGTTCAGGACCGAAGGGCCGGATCGTCAAAGCGGATGTGGAAGCCGCCGAGGCACAGCCCGCCAAGGCAGCAAATGCAGCCGCAGAGGCACCAAAGGCCGCCGCTCCTGCGGCAGGGCCCTCAGCGCAGTCCGTCCTGAAGATGTATGAGGATCGCGAGACCGAAGAGGTCAAGCTCGACGGGATGCGAAAGACGATTGCCGCTCGCCTGACCGAGGCCAAGCAGACGATCCCGCATTTCTATTTGCGGCGCGACATCCAACTCGACGCGCTGCTCAAGTTCCGCAGCGATCTGAACAAACAGCTGGAAAGCCGCGGCGTGAAGCTGTCGGTCAACGACTTCATCATAAAGGCGGGCGCGCTGGCCTTGCAGGCCGTCCCCGATGCCAATGCCGTCTGGGCCGAGGACCGGATCCTCAAGCTCAAACCGTCGGATGTGGCCGTCGCCGTCGCGATCGAGGGCGGGCTTTTCACGCCGGTTCTGCGAGACGCGCATCTCAAATCGCTCTCCGCCCTTTCCGCCGAAATGAAGGATCTCGCCACGCGCGCCCGCGACCGCAAGCTTGCCCCTCACGAGTACCAGGGCGGCAGCTTCGCGATTTCCAACTTAGGCATGTTCGGGATCGACAATTTCGACGCGGTCATCAACCCGCCGCACGGCTCGATCCTCGCCGTCGGGGCGGGCATCAAAAAGCCCATCGTCGGTAAGGATGGCGAACTGACCACCGCAACCGTCATGTCGGTCACACTCAGCGTCGATCACCGGGTGATCGACGGCGCGCTCGGGGCGGAGTTCCTCCAGGCCATGGTCGACAATCTGGAAAATCCGGTCGTCATGCTCGCCTGATGATCCTTTTCATCTGGCGAAAAATACTCCGGGGATTTTCAAGGGGCAGCGCCCCTTGAAGGCCTGCGTGGCCTGAACGCAAAAGCATCTTGCGTGGCGCAGCCACACATCGGAATCACTGCTTCAGAAGCTGATCCATCGTCACGGATGGCTGCGAGCAGCCCGCCTCGCCCACGATCCGCGCAGGCACGCCCGCGACGGTCTTCATCGGTGGCACATCCCCCAGAACGACCGATCCGGCGGCGATCCGGCTGCAATGGCCCACCTCAATATTGCCAAGAACCTTGGCACCCGCACCGATCAGGACGCCGTCGCCGATCTTGGGGTGACGATCGTCATCCTCCTTGCCGGTCCCGCCAAGTGTCACCGAATGCAGCATGGAGACATTGTCGCCAACCACCGCGGTTTCCCCGATGACGATGGAATGGGCGTGATCGATCATGATCCCGCGTCCGATCCGGGCAGCCGGGTGGATATCGATCCCGAAGACCTCGCTCACCCGCATCTGCACGAAATAAGCCAGATCGCGGCGGCCCTCCTGCCACAGCCAATGACCAAGCCGGTAGGCCTGAACGGCCTGAAACCCCTTGAAGTAAAGCAGCGGCTGCATCAGCCGGTGGCACGCAGGATCGCGCTCATAGACCGCCACCAGATCAGCGCGGGCCGCTGCAATCAGCTCCCCATCCTTGGCGAAGCCCTCATCAGCCAGCTCGCGCAGGATCTGCTCGGACATCTCGGGCGACGCGAGTTTCAGGGAAATCCGAAAGGCCAAAGCCCCTTCGAGAGAGCGATGATGCAGGATAGAGGAATGGACGAGGCCGCCCAGAAGCGGCTCCGAACGGACAGCCTCTTCGGCTTCGGTTTCGATCCGCGACCAAACCGGATCCACCTGGGTCAGGCTCGTCTTGACGTTTGCCATCTGAGATCTCCTCGTTGATCTTTCACTATGGCAGATGGGGCTGCCCTGCAAATATCAAAGATGTGAGGGATCCGATCACGGATTGGAATATCAGTCAGAGCGCCGTGCGGGATCCTGCCTCCAATCGTCAAGACCGGCCAAAGCCTGTCCCAGAACCTCCGTCCAGACCGGATCATAGCGCAGCCGCTTTGGCGCAAGAGGGTGGGCCATGGCCGCCGCGGCAAGAGTTCCATCGCCCCAGACCGAATGAGCCCGTCCCGTTCGCCGCCTCCACAGATCGGCGATATGCGCACGCTCGCAAAGCGCCTGCATAGCCTTTCTTCGCTCGGGGGCGGCGCGGCAGAGCAAAGCCCGCGCCGCCAACTCGATATCGACCGACAGAACCGCCCGCATCACAGATCAAAGCTGCGCCGGACGAACGGCCCTGGCCCGAACCTGTCCGAAACTTGCGCGACACCGATCTCGGCGGCGCCGAATACGCTATCGGCCGTTCGCTGGGCCCCAGTATAGCGCCAGACCGGCGCATCGAGCAGGACCTCCCGGACAACCGCTTCGGCGCGATAAACACGCAACAGATACTGCTCGCGCTCTTCGCCCAGAGGCACATCGAGCCCGGTCCAGGTATCGCCGTCGATCCGGGTGCGGCGGATCCAGCTCAGATCCAGATCCGATCCTAACAGAGCCCCCTCCAGGTGCCCAGGCCGGTAGGGCCGCAGACCGTTCCCCTGAAAGCTGTGGACCAGATAATCATAGGCCGGATCGTCGATTGGCCGCTGGGCCGGACCGTAGCGGAAATGTTGCTCCACCCCCCGAAGCGAGGCGGGCATCTCAAGTTGACGAGGCGCCCCGTCCAACAACACGAACCGCGATCCCGGCGGCCAGTCGGCCGGAGCGATCCCGTCGCTGCCCGCCTGCCCCCTAAGCCGCAAGGTCAGATCGTAGATGTTCTCGTCAACAAGCTTCGCCGTAGCGAACTGGAAGACCTCCCAGCCATCCGGCGTCCCATCCCCGATCGCCGCGACATTCGCGCCCGATAGAAGCCGGTCGAGTGCAACGCTGCTGAGCTCGCCCCGAACCAGTCTCACACGCAAGGCCGCACCGCGGTCCACGACGCCGGGAGGCGCTCGGAAAAGCGGCGTCTGGGTAAGGCCGATCACCGATTGGGCCGCAAAAATATCACTCAGCGCGTAGTCGCTGTCCTGCGTCGAGCCATAAAGCGCGACCGATCCCGGCCATGGAACACCCGTGAAGGCAACATGCGGTGCATGGGGAACTTCCTCACCGCTGAGAAGCGGCAGATCGAGGAAGGTCGCGGCGACAGGAACCGGCGCAAGGAACGAGCTTTTCGGCACGCCTTCCTCAAGCAGCTCATGGGGCCGATAGGTCTCCGGCTCAACCCGCGTCGCCTCCAGCAGCTGTGCCTCCGTCTGCTCCACCCGGTCGACGCGAAAGAGCCCCCGCTCCGGCACCCGAAGAACATCGCCCGCCCCGATATCAAGTCGCGACGGCGGCAATGTGAGCGTCAGCGTATCACGCGCCACGCGCGCCTCGGACAACCAGCGTTCCGCGATCCGCTGCCCTTCGGCCCGCGTCAGGACCAGGGACAGATCCGATTGCGAAACCGATGCTGACCCGTCGCCCGGAAACACCGCTTCTGAGGAAGCAACCGCATAGCTGTCATCGCCTTCGACAAAGCTCACGCGCACCCGGCCGGATGTCTCGGCTTCCGGCAGACGCACCGCCTCGATCGGTCCAGCCGCATCCGCCTCCTGCACGATATGATCAAGCGTCACCGCCTGCGTCTCGCGCCCGGTCCGGGTCTGAAAGACAACCTTTCCGTCCCGCTCGACCGCATCAAAACCATAGGCGATCATCAGCGGCTGAAGCGCCGCTCGCGCCGTCGTCACGTCGCTCAGGGCATAGCCCCGGACAAGCCCCCAAAGCTCCGACGTGTCGTAGTCGCTCAGCCCGGCCCGCTCGCAGATCTCCTCGACCACCGACGCCAGAGGCCGCGCCGAGGCCCGTCCCGTGATCCAGTGACCGCGGGCATGATTGGCGCCATCGCTCCAGGTCTCACGGTCGTTCGGGAAAAACGGAAAGGGCCGTGCATCCCAGGCCCAGACATGAAAGCGATTGAACCGCAGAAGCCGGACCCCTGTCTCGGGCATGACCGGATTATTCCATTCCTGCGAATAGAAAAGGAACATCGCCCGCAGGTACTGAAGCTGAATAAAGTCGTCGCGCAGCCCGTTCGAATAGCGCGGCAAACTCGATTCCGAGGATTTGGGATCGACGAACTTGTTCGGCTGGTTCGTCCCCTTGTCGACCGCCGCACAGCCCAATTCGGTGAACCAGATCTGCTTGGATCCCGGCACCCAGTCCGTCGGATTGGCCTGACGAACCCCGCCGATGCGATTGTGATGCGCGTTTGCCCACCAGCCCTGCAGATCCTTGTAGCGAAAGACCCAAGGCTCGCCGTAAGCGCCATCGGTAATCGGGGTCCGGATTTGCGCCGCCCGCGCCTCGGGCGAATGATAATACCAGTCGTATCCCTCCCCGCCCTCGATATTGGAAGTCAGGTATTTAAGGTTATAGATCGATCCCCAATCGGCATCCGCGTGATCGTCGCCATCCCGCCAATCCGACAGCGGCATGTAATTGTCGATGCCGATGAAATCGATCGCATCATCGGCCCAAAGCGGGTCGAGATGAAAAAAGACATCCCCCGATCCATCCTGCGGATGATAGCCGAAATATTCCGACCAGTCGGCGGCATAGCCGATATTGGTATCCGGCCCGAGGATCGCGCGCACCTCGCGGGCCAGCCGAACCAATTGCGCCACCGCGGGAAAGCTGTTGGCCGCCCCCCGGATCTGGGTCAGCCCGCGCATTTCAGAGCCGATGCAAAAGCTGTCGATCCCGCCTGCTGCGGCGCATAGATGCGCATAATGCAGGATGAACCGGCAATAGGACCACTCCGCCGGTCCGGTATAGGTGATCGTCTCACCGCTCCGGCTGAAATGCTCGGGACGCGCCTCGCCAAAGAACGCAGCCACCTCCGCCTCCGCAGCCGCCGTGCCATCGGTCGATCCCGGCTGGCCCGGCGCCTTCAGCGTCGTGATCCGCCCTCTCCACGGCAGCACCGCCTGATCGGCGGCATCGCTGTAGGGATCGGCGCGTCCATTCCCCGCAAGCTGCTCCATCAGGATGAACGGATAGAAGACGACGCGCTTTTGCTGGCCCGCCAGATGCTGGATCGCCTGAATGACCGATGCGTCCGACGGCGTGCCGCCATAGACCGGCCTACCATCCTCGGTCGGCACAACCTCCACCTGGCCGCGCCCCGCGCCCGAGACCGCCCAATCGCCGCCGCCTGCCGAACGCTCGACCTTGGGTTTGAGCCGGCAATCGCCCGCTCGCAGATCGTCCCCGAACCACGACACGATCAGGGACACCGATACGCATTTCGGAACCTCCTCGACCAATGCCTCGACTGAGGTCACGAAATCCGTCTTGCCCGACGGCGTGTTGATATTGGCGATCTCGGTTTGCCCATACTCGATCTGCCGCCGCACCGGGGACGTGGCCAATGAAAACTCACCGCTGCCCGGCATCATCGCGACAGCACGCACGATCTGCGGGATGTCCTGCGGAGGCAGGTCCTCCGGCACCGGACGCATCACTTCGAACGACAGCTGCGGGATCCGGTTGCCGAACTGGCCCAGTGGCAGGTTGTCGAGCACCACATAGGCGGTGCCGCGATAGGCAGGCACGTTGCCCGCGCCTTCGATGGCCTCGATCTTGGCATCGGGAAGTTGGTCCTGCCCGCCTTTGTAGACACGCATGTTCAGATCATCGCGCGCGATCTCGACCCCGTCCGCCCAGACGCGCCCCACGCGGCTGATCTCGCCATCACACAAGGCGACCGCCATGTTGATATAATAACTGTATTCCTTGGTCTTGGGCTGGCTCGGTGCCCCGCCCTTCCCGCCGCCTCCGCCGGAGGTCTTGGTCTTCTCGCGGAATTTCGACGCCCAGATCACCTGGCCCGACACCCGCATGCGTCCGAAGATGCGCGGGATCGCCGTCCCTTCGCTCGCGCCCGTCAGGCGGAACCGGTCGACGCGCCCGACCTCGACCGTCTGGCTGCCAGAGCCCATGAGCCGCTGATCGATGACCCGGCCCAGCGCCGCGCCCGCTGCGCGACCGATGACAGCCGTCGACAGACCCAGAACCGAGCCGCCGATCGTACCACCGATCGCCATGCCCGCCGCGGAAAGAACAAGTGTCGCCATCAGATAGTCCTCTCAGGAAAGGCAAAACGCGCCACGATCCGGCGCCGCCAGGGCTCGCTCAGCGGGCTTTCGACCACGCCGTGTTCGGAATAGGCGTGAATGAAAGAGGCCTCGGCCCCGGTCCCGGCCTGGATCCCTAGATGCTTTGCCACGGCCCCTGCCCGCATCCTGAACAGCAGAACATCACCGGGCATCTCTATCGCCCCGTCCCTCGCCGCCAGATGCCGGAGCGCAGCGCGCCAAAGCACCTCGTCGCCCTGCGGCTCGGACCAGTCGGCGCTATAGGCCGGAACGGGTTCGGGCTCGGCCCCGTGGCAATCGCGCCAGACGCCGCGCAGCAGGCCAAGGCAATCCGTGCCCGCCCCCTTCACCGAGGCCTGATGCAGGTAAGGCGTGCCGATCCAATCACGCGCCGCCGCAACGACCGCGCTCATCGCGTCCGGCTCCCGCCGCTATTGTCACCCGAACGCGTCGGCACGCTGATCAGCCAGTCCTCGCCGGGGATATCCGGAAAGCCTTGAAAATTCAGATAGTTGTTGAACTTGAGCCGGCAGGTCTCGGCCCGCTTGTCGCAGCCCGCCGTCATCCGCAGCGTATCGCCCTCGGCCACATCCGCCCGGATCGGAGCCCAAAGCTCCACCACGCGCACCCCGTCGATGACCCGGTCATGTTTGATGACGCCCGACAACCCCACGGCCGCGCCGCTCGTCAGTGTCAGCGTGCCGCGCTCAAACCAGCGGTCCTCGAAATTCAGAAGACCGGGAAAGCGAAAGACCTGCCCCTCCGTCTCCGCGCTCGCCACTTGGCTCGTCACATAGCCGTCCGCGTTCAGATCGAAGCGGCAGGTCTCATCGCCCAGAACCGCGCCGCAGCCGCGCTGAAAGACCCGTCCCATCGGCTCGTTCAGCTTCTCGGCCAAACCGCGCAGCTCGGCATGGAAGGCCCCGCCCTGCCGCCGGATCTCTCCGATCGAGCCCTTGAACTGCAGCATCCGCTCGGTCACATCGGCCCAGTTCACCAGCCAGGCGCGTACCTCGGCCCCGTCAAAGCGCCCTGCCTCGATATCGGCCTCGCGGATCGACGCATCGCTCAGCGCGCCCATCGCCTCGGTATTGTCCACGGACAGACCCGTCGTCTGGCTTAGCGCCTTGGCGGTAAGACCGCTATCGGCCCGGAACGAGATATCCTCGAAGCTCAGCTCGGTGTCGTGATCGGTGAACCCCAGAACCGTCCCGTCCGCACGCGTCACCGCCCAGCAGCGGCAGACCGTGGTCGTGCCGGTTCCCAGATGCTCCAGAAGCGCGCTCATACCCGCACCTCGACAATCGGTACATTCGGCACTTCGCCTGCCCGAAAGCTGGCGACCGAGGTCTGGATCCGGTCGACATCGAACCGCACCGGCACGTCGAACTCGAACCCGGCCCGGATCGTCACGCCTTCAGCGGGCGGCTCCGCGAAAGAGATCTCTCCGGTCGCCGTATCGATCTCGAAATCGATGCGCTCCTGAAGCTCGACCTGCTCCAATGCGATCCGGACCGTCCCGGCTACGGGCTTGCGGATCGGACGCGCATAGCATTGATCGCCCGACGCATAATCCTTGATCAAAGGAAAGACATCCTGCCGTTCAGGCGTTCCATACCCTATGATCTGATCGAAGGCTGTCACATCCTTGGACGGCAGGCTCGATTTGAAATCGCCCCAATCCTTCCAGCGAAACCCGAACAGCTGCCCCTGACGCGCCTCGAAAAACGCGATCAGCGCCTCGACATCGTCGAGCGACCGCAAGCCCACGCCCGCATCATAGCGCCTGCGCGAATCTCGCCAGGGCGTGTTGCGCTCTTCGAACCCGTTGGCCAGCGTCACGACCTCCGTACGCCGCTCCGGGCCGCCGACCGATCCGAAACTCAGCGCGGCGGGAAATCTCACCTCGTGAAAGCTCATAGCGTGCTCCTCATGCGTTGCGCTGGCCGCGGCCCAGCATCCGGCTCATCTGAGCGGCGATCTGGCCTTGGCTGCGCTGAAACCCGGCGACGTCGGGCGTGGTGATGTTCATGACGATCTGCGATGCGCCGCCCCCCTGGGCGCGCACACCCAGACGGCCATCGGCGCCCCGGGTCAGCGGCATGATCGCCTCAGGTCCCGCCTCGCCCATCAGGCCCATCCCGCCGCGCATCGGAAAGGTCGTCGGGCCGCTGACGACACCGCCTTTTGCAAAGGGCGTCACGCGCCCCGAGGTAAACGCGCCGCCTTTCTCGTATGGCATCAGCCCGCTGACGATCGAATTGATCCCGTCCGAGATCAGACCGCCGAAATGGTCCGTCACCGGCCGCATCGCGGTGTTGTAGGCCGTGTCGATGATCGACCGGCCCAGCACGTCGAGCGCATCGGCCAGCTTCATTCCGTCGAAGGCCAGCCCGTCAAACGCGCGCCTAAGGCCGCGGCTGATCCCGCTTTCCAGATTGCCCAGATCGCGCACCGTGCCGTCCATCCCGCCGCGCAGGCTCGCCAGCTCCGCGCCGAAAGCCGCCGTCATCCGGCTGGCTTCGCCCAGATCGCTTTCCAGCCCGTTCAGCTCCGAGCCAAGCTCGTCATAGTCCGCCATCCTGTCCTCCGTCCGCGTCGGGATATGCCGCCGCCAGTTCCTCAAGCCGGGAGCGTCCCAGCGGCGCCTCAGCCGCGCTGCGTCCCAGCAAAAACATCAGCTCCGCCGGGCTCAGCGCCCAGAACTCCGCCGGTTTCAGACCGGCGCCGTGCAGCCCGGCCCGCATCAGGCCGGGCCAGTCGAGCCCTCTCATGGCTGCGAAAAAGCCCGCGCCAGAAGCGCCGCCGCCGCCTTGGCTGCGCCCACCGGGCCGCCCTCGATCTCGGCAGTCAGCAGATCCGCCCAGCGGCCCTGCCAACCGCCACCGCGTAGGCCCGCCACGACCAGCGCCATCACGTCGCCCGCGCGGAACCCGCCCGCCTCGAACCGCTCGACCAGATCGACGATCCCCTCGCTTTCAAGCTCGGCCTCCAGTTCGGCCAGCGCACCTAGCGTCAGCTTGCAGACATGCCGCTGGCCATCGATCACAAGGCTTACCTCTCCTGCGAAGGGATTGCCCATCACAAAGCCACGAAGCTCAGCTCACCGGCCGAGGCCATGCTCAGCTCATAGGTCGCCTCGCCCTGAAGCTGGCCCGCATACTCGATCGACGCGATCTGGAACGCGCCTTCGATCGTGCCGAAATCGGGGATGATGACCTGAAAGTTCGGCACTTCGCCGTCGAAAAAGACCTGCCGGATCCGCTCGTCCGTGGCCGCATCCTTGAAGATGCCCGACCCCGACAGCGCCGCGCTTTTCACGCCCGCGCCGCCCAGCAATTCCCGCCAGCCGCCCTGGCTTTCCAGCGACGTCACATCGACGCTCTCCGCGTTAAAGCTGATCCGCGTCGCCCGCAAACCGGCGGCGGTTTCGAACAGGCCATCGCCTGTCATGTCGATCTTGATAAGAAGGTCCTTGCCGTTCTGAGCCGCCATGAGCTTTACTCCATAAGTCGTTGATTAAGCGTCGTCGTCGACGATCGCACGAAAGATAAGGTCGATCCGCCGGACGCCCTCCTGCGAGGTGCGCCGCGCCCGGGCGCGCAGAAAATCGAGCGCCACAAGCGTGCCGCGCTCCAGCGCCAGATCGGCGTCCGAAAGCACATCGCTGATCTCGCCCGCCACGGTCTTGGCGCTCCGAAACCCACTGGCATCGCTGATCACGGACACGGTGAAGTCATGCCGCGCGACCTTCGCACCGACCCCCGACCGGTCCCGAACCGTCTCCGGGCCCAGCGTCACGTAAAGCTCCGGCAAGGGCCCCGAAGGCAGCGCGTCGAAGACCGGTGCGCCGACCCCAGCCAGCGCCCCATAGACCGCCGCCTGCAGCGCCTGAGAGACGGCATAGCTCATGCGGTCACCTCCTCGGCGCTGCAGACCAGATACCGGCGGCTTGCATCGCGTTCGGCCACGGCATCGATCCGGTAGAACCGCTCTCCGTCGCGGAACCGTTGTCCTGCCACAGGCCGCGAGCGGGCCCCCACCGGCGCCGCCCGCACCGTGATCTGGTAGGGCACCGCCGACACCGCCGTCGTCACGCCCGCTTTGGCGCGCCCACGCCCCGGCGTAATCTCCGCCCAAAGCGATCCGAGGATCTCCCAGGAGGCGCTATAGCCCCCCGCCCCGTCAGGCGCTTCGACCCGATGCTCGAGCACCAGCGCCCGGTTCAAACGCGGGATCATCGCGTCACCCCCCGCCCGATCCGGCGCGCCTTGTAGCGCTCGATCAGGGCCGTCACGCCGAACGGCATGCAGCCATCGCCCAAAGCGGTCTCGTGGCGGTATTCGTAGTAATGCGCGGCCAGCAGCAGCACCGCCTGCGCCAGATCGGATGGCAGCGCATCCCAGCTCGCGCCATAGCCCGCGCGCAGCCGGATCTGGACCGAGCCGCCGATCGGGATCGCGGGCAACGCGCCCGAAACCGACATCAGCCACGGCACCTGCGCATCGGGCTCCAGCCGCAGGCTCGACGCCGCGATCTCGCGCTCCGATCCATCGGGAGCGACCGCGCGGACAGACAGGATCTCCTGCACCGGCGCCAAGGGCAGCGGCTGGGCTCCGGGGCTCTTCCACAAGGTCAGGCGCAGCAGAAAGTCTCGCGTAATCAGCGCCTTGCCGGTTCGCCCTTCGATCCCGGCAATCGCCGCCCGCAAAAAGCTCTCGAGCACGCCATCCTGCAATCCGGTCTCGCCAAAGCCGGTGCCGAGCCGCAGGTGGTCTTTGAATTGCGCGACCGGCAGCGCCCCGGCGGACACGGCAGTCTCTTCGGTCAACATCATCGTCGGTCTCCAGCAAAAGCCGTTTGTTAGGTGGACGCACGCCACCGCACCCCTCGGACGGAAGGGAGCAGCTAGACGGTGCGGCTTGCCTTACGGCGTGCGCCCGTCGAGATGGACCGGCTCTGTCCGAGCCGGCCATCCCATCCGCACGTCCCGTTTAGGAGGTCGAGGCCTTGAGGACCTTGATCGCCGCGAAATCGCTGACATCGCCGCCTACGCGCTTGGTCGCGTAGAACAGCACATGCGGCTTGGCCGAGAACGGATCGCGTAGGATGCGCAGGTCCGGACGTTCAGCCACGGTGTAGCCGGTCGCGAAATCGCCGAACGCGATCGAGTGGGATCCGGAGGCCAAATCGGGCATATCCTCGGCAATCAGCACCGGATAGCCGACGAGCCGCGCAGGCTCGCCCGCCGCCAGACCGTCGGACCACAGGAAGCGGCCGTCATTGTCCTTGAGCTTGCGAATTTTGCCCGCCGTCTTGGAGTTCATGACGAAGGTGCCATTGGCGCGGTATTCGGCGCCCAGCGCATAGACCAGCTCAATGATCGCATCGGCATCGGTGATGTCGCCATCGGTGCCCGAGGGAACATAGCCCAGCTCGCCCCATTCCTCGGTGCCATCGGCCACGATGGGATGACCCAGGAACCCTTTGGGCTTGTCGACACCGTCGCCTGACACGAAGGCCTGCGCCTCGGAGCGTGCGAATTTCTGCGCGATCCGGCCCGCGAGCCAACCCTCGATATCGAAGGCCGCATCATCGAGCAGCCGCTGCGACGCTTTGGGCAACGCCGACAGCTCATGGAGCGGGATCGAAATCCGGTCGATGCGCGGCGTGTCCGTCTCTGTCACGCCGCCCGCTTCGGCAACCCAGCCTGCGCCCATTTCCGTGTGATCGACCAGTACGTCAAAGGACGTGCTCTCGACCTGCACGACATTGGCGATAGACCGCAGCGAGGCGGTCGAGCTCAGCGTGGATTTCACCGTCTCGGAGGTCTGCGGATCCACCAGATAGCCGCCATCAGCCGCCACAGATGTGCCCAGCGCCTTGCCTTCCAGTTCCAGCCCGCGCAGCCCGTCATCGTCGCCCGAGCGCAGATAGGCGGCAAAGGCCTTCTGATGGGGCTGGCCCTCTTCGGCCTTGGTGTCCAGAAGCGGGCGGCGCGCCGCCAGGGTCTTGCGATCGAGTAGGGTCATACGGTCGTCCTGCCTTTGAAGTTTGGTTTGAATGTCGTCCTTGAACGTCTTGATCTCGCTGGCGAACCCGCTCATCGCGGCCGCCAGATCGCTGGCCGGAGACACAAGCTCCCCGGCCCGAGCCTTCATCTCGGTCTTGCTCATTCTTGATCCTCTGTCAGTTTCGAGAGTGCCGGCTCAGGTCCCGGCAAGCAGACGGCGTCCTTCCTCGATCGCCGCCGCCAGATCGCGCATCTCGGTCGCTTCGGGATCCTCTCCCTTGGCGTCCACGCGCGCTTGAGGAAGCATCGGGAATGTCACCAGCGACACTTCCCAAAGCTCCAGTTCCGACAAGAGCCGTTCGCCCTTCGCCGATGTTCCCGCCTTCACCGTCCGGTAGCCGATCGAAAGCCCGTCAATGGCCCCCGCCGCGACCAAAGCCGCCGCCTCCCGCGCCTGCGCCACCTCGTCCAGAAGGCGTCCTTTGACGTAAAGGCCGCGCTTATCCTCGCGCACCTCGTCCCAGACGCCGATCGGCTGCGCCGGATCGTGCTGCCACAGCATCTTGACCCGTCCGCCCGCCTCCGTCAGCCGCGTCAGCGACGCGCCATAGGCCCCCGCCTCGACGATATCACCGCCCTGATCGCAAACCCCGAAAAGCGAGGCATAGCCTTCGATCACCGCGCCTCCGGCCGCCGCTTCGCGCACCGAAACCTCGCCGCCTAGGCGGCAGAATTTGTGTTCCAGATCCATGCTCGTTCCCCTTATGGCGCCACAGTCAGGATCGACTGAAACGCTTGCGCCAAAATCACGCCCACCACGCCGTACACGGTGAGCCAAAGCCGCTTGTCGAGCCGCTCCATCATCGCTTCGATCTTCTCCAACCGCGTATCGAGCTGCGCGAATTGCAGGGCCGCGATCCGCTCATGGGCCGCGATCCGCATACCGGGCGCGCAATCGAAGGCCTCGAACCCAAACCGCTCCTCGCTCACGTCTCCATCTCCTTGGGCGGCAGCCCCAGAAGACGGCGCTTTTCGGCCTCGGTCAGGAAATCGGCGTCCCCGACGCGCCGCCAAAGCGCCTCCCGCTCCACCGACAAGGCGGGCACCCCATCGAGATCCGGCGCCAGCGCCAAAGTCTCGCCCATGAAATCGGACAGCCAATCGCCCAGCGCGCTCAGCGCCCGGCTCGCGAACGGCAGAACCGTCAGCCGATAAAAGGCCCGGTTCGCCTCGGCATAATTGGCATAGGTCGCATCCCCGGGGATCCCCAGCAGCATCGGAGGCACCCCGAACGCGACCGAGATCTCCCGCGCCGCCGCTTCCTTGGCCTGCTGGAACTCCATATCCGACGGCGAAAAGCCCATCGGCTTCCAATCGAGCCCGCCTTCCAGCAGCATCGGCCGCCCCGCATTGCGCGCCCCCTGATGCTGGCTCTCCATCTCCGATTGCAGCCGGTCGAACTGATCGGCCGATAGCTGCCCCTGCCCGTCGATGCCCCGGTAGACGATCGCACCCGAGGGCCGCGCCGCATTATCCAGCAGCGCCTTCGACCAGCGCGAGGCCGCATTATGCACATCGATCGCCTGCGCCGCCGCCTGCATCGGGCTCAGCCCGTAATGGTCGTCCTGCGGATGAAAGCTCCGGATGTGGCAGATCGGGGAGACGCCGCCGTTCAGATCGAACCGATGCTTGCGCCCCCCTACAGCATACTCATAGGCAACCGGCCAGCCGTCGGCGCCAGGCACCAGGCTCATCCGGTCCGAGCGCAGCACATGCAGCTCCACCGGACGCTCCTCGCCCACCGCTTCGACATAGCCGTTCCCGGTCAGCAGAACCTGACCGTAAAGCGCCTCAAGAAACGCCTCCCCGCCCTGCCCCAGATTGGGCCGCGCGAGCAGATCGATCAGCGGATGCTCGGCATAGCGCGTCTGCCGGTCCTGCAAGCCCAAAGGCAGCGTCGCGGCGGCCTCTGCGATCAGCTTGACCGCGCGAAAGCCCACCGGATTGCCCGCGAACCCCGTGCGCGTTAGCGACGCCGCATCCCGAGGGCTCCACGCCACCCGGCCCGCGCTGGCATGCGCAATCACCCGCCCCGTGGCCGAGGCCTTCGCCTCGGGTGCGCTGCGCTTCAGAAAATCGAACATGCCCGTCTCCTCGAATCTCGCAGGGTACGTGTCCTGCGTCGTTGAGAGAGGTTTTGACGGCAAAGCCTGAACGAGTGCTGACAGGTCAGTTCGATGGGTGTTGCGGGAGGCGGTGTGTGGAGCGGTTGTTATGGAACGGGGTGTGGCTAACGTCTGCTCCGCGGGACGAAGCTGCCGTTGCCGACTAGCCTACCGAAGTGCCATAATACTTGGATGAGAGACTGCGATAAGATAAATTGGCAAGACTGGGAGTTGGTCGAAGAAAACGAACGGACGCTTCTTGAAAAGCAGCTACGAACGGAAATAGGAGTTGCGCATCATCTATATCAAGCTGTTGAAAGACTTAGAGTAATTGCAAGAGACTATGCTTCGGATGATGTTCTTGTATCCGATCCGACCGTAACGCCGCAATATTATGTTGTGCATTTGACATGGTCAGATACGCCAAGTGAAAACGAAGAATTCCCAACCTTCTGTTCGGTTTTGAAATCTCTTTTGCCGCTCGAATATCAGTGAGGGCCATGCAATTTGGGCTCCAAGCGGATGTCGGATGCGTCACGCAGTATAGATTAAGCCGAACTCCGGGTGACCACTCGCCCAACCGACCCCCTCACTCCCAGTCGAGAGCGCCCTTCTTCCATTCATAGGCAAAGCCCACGACGAAGACCGCGATGAACACCATCATCGACCAGAACGCGAGCTCCGAGATCCCCTGGAACGCCACGGCCCAGGGCATCAAGAAGATCAGCTCCAGATCCACGACGATGAACAGGATCGACACCAGATAGAAGCGCACGTCGAACTTCATCCGCGCATCGTCGAACGCGTTGAACCCGCATTCATAGGCGCTGACCTTCTCGGGATCGGGATTGCGCACCGCAAGGACGACCGCCGCGAGGATCAGCACCAGTCCTAGCCCGATGGCCAGTCCCAGGAAAATCACAATGGGCAGGTACTCTCTCAGCAGGTCATCCATGGACCGGATCCTCGTCAGCAAATCGCGCCGTCTGTCCCTACGACGCCCCCGGCAAAGGGTCAACGTCCTCCGCCTGTCAGGCATGTGAACAATCCCAGCTCCAGAGGCCCTATTCTTCAGCCCCGTTGCGTCAACGCCGACCGTTCGCCCCGTTAACCGAGATGGAGCCTTAAAATCCACCGACGCAATACCGACGCGATACCGACCGGATACCGAACCGCCGTTTTCAGCAAAACCGGGCCGTTAACCCGCTCCGCGCATCCACGCCGCCTTGCGCTTGCCGAAGAACGCCGCCGTGCCCTCTTCGGCCTCATCGCCCTCCCAGCGCGCAACCAATGCGGCAATCGACCGCTCCACGTCATCGGCCTGCCCGAAAGAGCGCAGGAGCGCCTTGGCTTCCGCCACCGCACCGGGCGCGGCATCGAGATACGGCGCAACCTCCGCCTCCACAGCCTCGTCCAGCTCCGCCTCCGGCACGGCGCGGGCCAAAAGCCCAAGCGAAACAGCCTCTTGCGCCCCAAAAAGCCGCCCTGAAAAGAACACCCGGCGCGCCTTGGCGACCCCCATCCGGGCGGCCACGTAAGGCCCGATCGTCGCCGGGATCAGCCCCAGCCGCACCTCGGTCAGCCCCATCTTCAGGGCATCCACCCCCACCGCGACATCGCAGACCGACACAAGGCCCACGCCGCCGCCAAAGGCATTGCCCTGCACCCGCCCGATCACCGGTTTGGGCAGCGCGTCCCAGGCCCCAAGCATCTCCGCCAGCTTGCGCGCCTCCGCGCCCCGCGTCGCCGCATCCGCCGCCATCTGCTCACGCATCCAGCCCAGATCGCCGCCTGCGCAAAAGGACTTGCCCTCGCCTGTCAGGACCACCGCCCGCACGGCGTCATCGGCGGCCAATATGCCAGCCGCTTGAGAGAGTTCCGCGATCATCTGCGCCGACATCGCGTTATGCTTTTCGGCCCGATCCAGCGTGACCCGAGCCACCCCGCGCCCTTCGATCTCGACCCTGACTGTCTCGCTCATATGGCCTCCGTCCGGCCCGTCCGGACCCTGTTAACGCTTTTGCCCCAATATCAGGACCTCAGACGCGATTCGCTCGTCCTGCTCCAAAACCGGCACATCGCACTGCCGCTAACCTTAACCTTTCGGTCATTAAGGTTAACGCTCACCCCGCCTTCATGGCCAAGGCGATCTCCCCGGCCCGCGCCAGCGCGTCCCGGTCGATCCCCGTCTCAACCCCCAGCGCCTCCATCCGGGCTGCCACCGCTTCAGTCGCGACATTCCCCGGCGCTCCGGGCGCATAAGGACACCCCCCAAGCCCGCCCACAGCGGCATCGAAAACCCGCAATCCAGCCTCCACGGACGCCTCGATATTTGCGACCGCCCGCCCTCCGGTATCGTGAAAATGCCCGGCCAGAGCCTCCGCCGGAGCAACAACCAGAACCGCCTTCAACATCCGCGAGACGCTCTTCGGATCCCCCGCCCCGATCGTGTCACCCAAGGACACCTCCATCGGCGCCAGCGCCCGTAACCGCTCGACCACAGCCGCCACCGCCCCCGGCGCCACCTCCCCGTCGAACGGGCACTGGATCACGCAGGACACGTAGCCTCGCACGGGCACGCCTGCGGCCAAAGCGGCCTCTACGACCGCACCAACCCGCTGAAAACTCTCGTCAATCGACGCGTTGAGATTGGCCCGGCTGAATCCCTCCGTCGCCGAAACGAAGACGGCGATCTCCCCGTCGAACCCCTCCGGGGCGGCGTCCAGATACCGCTCAAAACCTTTAAGGTTCGGCACCAGCACCCCGTAGCGCAGACCGTCCAGATGCGGGACCCCCGCCACGATCTCGGCGGTCCCCGCCATCTGCGGCACCCATTTGGGAGAGACGAAACTGCCGATCTCGATCCGGCTCAACCCGGTCCCGGCTAAAGCCTCGATCAGCCTCAGCTTCTCACCCACCGGGATGATCCGCGCCTCGTTCTGAAGCCCGTCACGTGGCCCCATCTCATAGATCCGGACCTCGCCCGTCATGCGGCTCTCTTCATCTTGTCATAAATATGCATGATCCGGCCCTCCGCCATCAGGCGCCCGGCTCGGCCGGCCAGGCGGGGTAGAAGTCCCGATCGTAAAGCCGCTTGCCCTCGCCCGGCAGGCTCTCCTGAAACGCCTCGCGCTCGGCGCAGCGCCCATACCAGGCAGCAAGCTCCTCATAGGGCTCAATCTTCGTGAAATGCCGCGCCATGTAGACCGCCTGCCCGACCGAGATATCGGCGGCCGAAAACCCGCCCTCCAGCAACCAGTCATGCCCGCCCAGAGCCTGCTCGATCGCTTCATAGCATTTGCCGATCCGGGCCGCTTCCAGCTTCATCACGATGGGCGAGCGCATCGCGTCCTCATAGAGCATCACATGCTGCTGCGTGAGCGTCGCTGCATGCTGGCTGATGGTCTCCGCGAAATGGACCCAAACCAGCCAGTCGCGCCGCTCCGCCTTGCCGGGAAGCCGCCCCAGACCGGCCTTGGGATAGCGCTCGCACAGATATTCGGTGATCGCGCCCGTCTCGAACATCACATCCCCGTCGATCTCGAGCGCCGGAACTCGCCCCGCCGGGCTTTTCTCAAGGAAATCAGGGGCCCGCAGCGCCTTTCCAAAGCGATGGAGTACAATCTCGAAGGGCACCCCGATCTCGTTCAACAGCCAGAGCGTCCGCATCGAACGGGTCTGCGGGCAGTGATGCAGACGAATATCCAAACCCTACTGCTCCTCGTCTTCCAGCCGCACCAAGGGAGCGCCTGCCGTCACCTGATCCCCGGCCTTGGCGAGCACTTCGGCGACCCGTCCCGCGCGCCCGGCCTTCAGGACATGCTCCATCTTCATCGCCTCCAGAACGGCCAATCGGTCGCCTTCCGCCACCTCGGCGCCCGCCTCTACATAGACCGCCTTGACCAGACCCGGCATCGGCGCCTCGACCGTGCCAAGCGCCGCCTCCGCACCGCCCCGCGCCAGCGGATCAGGAATCCGGAACCCATAACTTGCGCCCCAAAGGACGGTCACCCAGGGATCTACCATAAGAACCGTCGCAGGCACCTGCTGGCCGTCGACAAACCAACGCTCCTGTCGCCGCTCGATCTCGTGGCGCGCGTCTTCAATCCGAACCTCAAAACGATCCCGTCCAAGAACCGCAAGCCGCCCTTCGATCTCCTCGTCCCGCCAGATCAGATCAATCCGCCGCTCCAGCGGCGCCCACAAAGCGAACCCGGCAAAGTCCGGCATCCCGCCTTGCATCGCGGCGCCTACAATCGCCAGAGACCGCGACCGGCTGCATGGCACATTCTCGACCGCCAGCGTCTCCAGATGGCGGTCTATCAGCCCCGTATCGAGCCGCGCCGCCGCGAAGTCCTCGTGCCGCACCAGACGGCGCAGGAACCCCAGATTAGTCACGGTTCCAACGACTTGCGTCTCCGACAGACCCCGCTCAAGCCGGGCAAGCGCCTGCGCGCGGGTCTCTCCATGGGCGATCACCTTGGCGATCATCGGATCGTAATGCGGGCTGATCTCGTCGCCCGTCCGCACGCCGCTATCGGCGCGGATTGCGTCCGGAAAGGCCAGATGATCCAGTCGCCCCGTCGCAGGCAAAAAGCCGGCAGGCACGTCCTCCGCATAAAGCCGCGCCTCGACCGCATGGCCGGTCAAAGGCGGCACATCGGGCATCACTTCACCCGAGGCCACGCGCAGCTGCCACTCCACCAGATCGACGCCGGTCACGGCCTCCGTCACCGGGTGCTCGACCTGAAGGCGCGTATTCATCTCCATGAACCAGAACCCGTCAGGCCGCAAAGGCCCCGAGCCGTCCACGATGAACTCGACCGTCCCCGCCCCAGCATAGCCAATCGCCTCTGCGGCCCGGACCGCAGCGCCAGTCATCGCCTCCCGCACCTCCTCGGTCATCCCTGGCGCGGGCGCCTCCTCGATCACCTTCTGGTGCCGCCGCTGCAGCGAGCAATCGCGTTCATATAGATGAACCGCCCGCGCCCCGTCTCCGAAGACCTGCACCTCGATATGCCGCGGCTGCTCAATGAATTTCTCGACCAGCACCCGGTCGTTCCCAAACGCCTTCGCCGCCTCCGACCGGCAGGCCTCCAGCGCCTCGGCAAAGTCCTCGGCCCGCTCCACCAGCCGCATCCCCTTACCGCCGCCGCCCGCAACTGCCTTGATCAAAACAGGGTACCCGACGACCTCCGCTGCCTCTTCCAGCCGTTCGGCGTCCTGATCGGCGCCGCGATAATCCGGCACGACCGGCACCCCGGCCTTTTCCATGACTTCCTTGGCCGCATCCTTAAGCCCCATGGCCCGGATCGCCTTAGCCGACGGCCCGATAAAGACCAGGCCCGCGGCCTCGACGGCCTCTACGAAATCGGGATTCTCGCTCAGAAATCCATAGCCCGGATGGATCGCCTCGGCCCCCGTGGAAAGCGCCGCTTCAATGATCGCATCGCCGCGCAAATAGCTTTCGGCGGGCGCCGGAGGCCCGATGCGAACCGCCTCCCCCGCCATCGCCACATGCTGCGCCCCCGCATCGGCATCCGAGAACACCGCAACCGTCCGCACCCCTAACCGGTCGCAGGTCCGCATGATCCGGCAGGCAATCTCGCCCCGGTTCGCGATCAGGATCTTTGAGAACATTACCGCAAATCCTCCACTACACGGAACCGCTCGCAGATCAGCTCCATCTCAGGGTCGAACCCGCCATTGCGCCCGAAATACGCCTCATGACCGCGCCGCCAGTCGTCATAGGTCCCCTCTCCCTCGGCCACCGCGAAATCCTCAGGCACGTCGCAGAACCGCTGCCGTGTAACCTCGACCGTTTCGACCACCAGCTGTGGCACCCCGTCCCAATCGAGCACCACATCGCAATGCCCCTGAAGCGGCATGTCATCGGGATCATCGTTGAAATCGCGCGCTGCACCGCAGGTCGCCGTCTTGACGCCCGAACGAACCAGCCCGATCAACTCGGCATTCAGCTCCCGGCTGTCACCGAACTTGAAACCGACAGCGCCGGGATATGTCTTTTGCAGGTCCTCAAGCGTCATGATCCGCCTCCGAATAGGCTCTGTAGCGGTGCCGGAAGATGAGGTTGGGCCGGTCTCCTTCCAGCAGATAAAAGACCACGCCTGCGGCAACCACCGCCTGCCCGAGCACCAGAAGCGGCAAAAGCTGGTCGGTCACGGCGATCGAGCCGACCAGCTTGACGTCCCGCGCCAGACCGATCACCTGCCGCGCCGCCAGCAGCACGGCCAGCACCAGGGACCAGGGCGCCCCGATGGCGAGCCCAAGCGCCGCCACCAAAGCCAACCCGCCGAAAAAGGCCCACCAGATCGACGCGCCTGCCCAGATCGCCAGCACAACCTCGAAGGCGCCTGTCGCGGCGAACCATCCCGCAACGAGCCACAGAACCAGCCCGGGCCGCCCCTTGGGATGGGCCGCCGCCTCGGACGGGGTGACCTGAACCCATGGCGCGCCCCTCACATGCGAAAGACGCCGAACCGCGTCTCCTCGATCGGTCTGTTCAAAGCGGCCCTGAGCGACAGCGCCACCACCTGCCGCGTCTTGCGCGGATCGATCACCCCGTCATCCCAAAGCCGGGTCGAGGCATAAAGCGGATGCGACTGCTCCTCGAACTGGTCGATCACCGGCTTCTTGAACGCGGTCTCCTCCTCGGCGCTCCAGTCTTCGCCGCGGCGTTCCATCGCCTCGCGCCGAACGGTCGCCAGAACCCCCGCCGCCTGCTCTCCGCCCATGACCGAGATGCGCGCATTGGGCCAGGACCACATGAAATTCGGGCTATATGACCGCCCGGCCATGGCGTAGTTTCCAGCCCCGAACGAGCCGCCGATGACAACCGTTACCTTGGGCACCGATGTCGTCGCCACCGCCGTCACCATCTTCGCGCCATGCCGCGCGATCCCCTCGTTCTCGTATTTCTTGCCGACCATGAAGCCGGTGATGTTCTGCAGGAACAAAAGCGGGATCTTCCGCTGCGAACACAGCTCGATGAAATGCGCGCCTTTCTGCGCCGCTTCCGAGAACAGCACGCCGTTATTGGCCACGATCCCCACCGCCAGCCCGTCGATCTGCGCAAAGCCGCAGACCAGCGTGTCTCCGAACCGCGCCTTGAACTCGTCGAACTCCGATCCATCCACAAGCCGCGCAATCACCTCACGCACGTCATAGGGCGTCCGCAGATCGGCAGGCACGACGTCGAGCAGGCTTTCGGCGTCATACACCGGAGCCTCCGCGTCGCCCTCGGCAACAGCCGCCGGAGGCCCCAGCGACGCCACCGCCTGCCGCGCCAGCGCCAGAGCATGGGCGTCATCCTCGGCCAGGTAATCCGCGACCCCGGAGAGCCGCGTATGCACGTCGCCGCCGCCGAGCTCCTCTGCCGTGACGACCTCGCCCGTCGCCGCCTTCACCAAAGGCGGGCCGGCCAGGAAGATCGTCCCCTGCTCCTTCACGATGATCGACACATCCGACATCGCAGGCACGTAAGCCCCGCCCGCCGTACACGAGCCCATGACCACCGCGATCTGAGCGATCCCTTGCGCGCTCATCCGCGCCTGATTGTAGAAGATCCGCCCGAAATGGTCCCGGTCGGGAAAGACCTCGTCCTGGTTGGGCAGGTTCGCTCCGCCGCTATCGACCAGATAAATGCAGGGCAACGCACATTCTTCGGCTATTTCCTGCGCTCTTAGGTGTTTCTTAACGGTGATGGGGTAATAGGTCCCTCCTTTCACCGTCGCGTCGTTGCAGACCACCATCACATCGCGGCCCGCAACCCGGCCCACCCCGGCGATCACACCTCCGCAAGGCGCGGCCCCGTCATACATCCCATGCCCGGCGGTCGCACCGACCTCAAGGAACGGAGATCCCGGATCCAAAAGCCCCGCGACGCGCTCGCGCGGCAGCATCTTGCCACGCGACAGATGCCGCTCCCGCGCCCGCTCGCCGCCACCGGCAGCCGCCGCCTTAGCCGCGTCTTCAACTCTCTGAAGAAACTCCAAATGCAGCGCTCGTTGCTCGCCCGGCCCCGCAACAGTCCCGATCTTCATCTTTGTTCTTCCTCGAAAGGACACAAGGTCTCAAACCCGCTCTCCAACACGTCTTCCGATATCCAAGACGCATCAACCTGCCGCGGCAAACAAAACCGAGTCCTCTTCGATTCAAAAGCCCGCCCGCTAAGGCCTGCATAGACGTAAGGCGCTGATAGGTCGTTGGATTTCATCTTCGGCTCACCTTTGTACAGGACCTTGAGACCGCCGCTTGGAAATCGTCTCCAGATACAGCGTCTGCTCTGCCGTTCTGCGCAATCGGCAAGCGGATATCGCGGGTCCAGCACCTGTTCCGCCGCCCCAAAGTGACTGCTCATATCTGCAATTTGCGTCCCGATAGGCAATCCAGGCCCGCTGCATCGCCCGCAGACTTTCCGCTCGTGGGAGGAGGTTGGAGCCAACTGTCTCCAACTCGGCATCTATTTTCTGTGCTCCGGCCATCATGTCTTGATAAATCACGTTCAGCCGGGCGTCCCACCAGTCCAGTTCCTCACCAAGGCAATACACCATACCAGCCGTGGTCGAGCCTGCCGGAAGGGATCCATCCTCGCTCTGCGGCGTCTCCATGCAATCGTTCGCAGCAAGACCAATACAAACCCGAGCATCCTCGGCGACCTCCACGCACTCGTTTGTAGCCGCGATGTCAAACTCGATGTCCTCAGCATAAGAAAAAGACGCAAAGACGCTGAAACAGAAAGCAAATCCTGCCTTCACCCCATCGCCCCCATCAGCTCCCGGCCGACCAGCATGCGCCGGATCTCAGAGGTTCCCGCCCCGATCTCCATCAGCTTGGCATCCCGGAACAGGCGGCTGACGGGGCTGTCATTCATGAAACCCGCCCCGCCCATGGCCTGCACCGCCTGATGTGCCTGCTTCATCGCCTCTTCGGAGGAATAAAGCACGCAAGCCGCCGCATCCTGCCGCGTCACCTGACCCCGGTCACAAGCCTTGGCGACCTCGTAGACATAGGCGCGCGCCGAGTTCATCGCGGTATACATATCCGCGATCTTGCCCTGCATCAGCTGGAACGACCCGATGGGTTTTCCGAACTGCTTGCGCTCGGCCAGATAAGGCATGACTTCGTCGAGGCAGGCCGCCATGATGCCCAGCCCAATCCCGGCCAGAACGACCCGTTCGTAATCCAGCCCCGACATCAGCACCTGAACGCCCCGGCCCTCCTCGCCGAGCACGTTTTCGAACGGCACCTCGACATCCTCAAAGATCAGCTCAGCGGTGTTCGAGCCGCGCATCCCCAGCTTGTCGAAATGCGGCGAGGTCGAGAACCCGGTCATCTCTTTTTCGATCAGAAAGGCTGTGATCCCCTTTGATCCGGCCTCGGGGTCGGTCTTGGCATAGACCACCAGCACATCCGCATCGGGCCCGTTCGTGATCCAGTATTTCGTGCCGTTCAGCCGGTAGTGATCGTTCCGCTTTTGCGCGGTCAGCTTCATCGAAACCACGTCCGATCCCGACCCGGCCTCGGACATCGCCAATGCACCCACATGCGCGCCGCTACACAGCTTGGGAAGGTACTTCGCCTTCTGCTCCGCATCACCATTCAAGGCGATCTGATTGACGCAAAGATTGCTATGCGCCCCGTAGGACAGCGACACCGAGGCAGAGGCCCGCGCGATTTCCTCGACCGCCACGGTATGCGCCAGATAGCCCATCCCAGAGCCGCCATCCTCTTCGGATACAGTGATCCCAAGCAGGCCCAACTCGCCCATCTCGGACCACAGATCGCTCGGGAAGGTGTTGTCGCGATCGACATCGGCGGCGATCGGTTTGATCCGCTCCTGCGCCCAGCGATGGACCATCTCGCGCAGGGCGTTCACATCCTCGCCCAGATCGAATGACATGGAGGAGGTGAACATGGGCGGCTCCGTTATTGAACAAGTGTTCAATAACTAGGCGGAGCCGCCGATCCGGTCAACAGATTAGCAGGTGCCTTATCTGCAGATCCCGGGGCCATCTTCAACGAAGGCCGCAATCCGCGACTGTTCCTGCGCGGTCAAAAGCAGGTATCGCGTATCCTCGAGCCGCTGCCAGGCATCGCGCGCCACGGCCTCGAGCCGCTCTTCGCCGCTTCCAAGCTCCGCCTTCACCCGTGCTGCGCCTTCGCGGCAAATTCCGAAAAGCTGACGCTTCCGGCGGCCATCGACGCCCGCGATGAAAAGCTCCGCATCAAGCGCGTTCTTGCAGCCGTCCTTTTGTGCCAAAGCCAAACCGCGTGCTGCCACCATATCACCATCGCTGGCCCATTCAGGAGGCAGTCGCAGATCGTAGTAAGGCAACGCGGGGTTATGCGAGGCGAATGTCCCCTTCGGATTGGGGATTAGCCAAACATGCACCATGGCAAGCCGCCCCCGCCCGTCCTTTTGAAGGACATTGCCCTGAAACCAGTTCTCCGCGATCCCGCCAATCAGGGGCCGAGCCTCGCGCATCGCCGCCAGAAACTTCACCGCATCATGCACATGCCAGATGTCTTGCGATCCCGCGAACCCTTCAGGTATCGCCTCATCCGGCCCGATCCGCATATTATAGGCCAGCGCGACCAGCCGCGGCTCGCCGCCGACACGCGAATAGACCAGGTTCGACGGTCTGAGAAAGTCGATCTGTTCGCCTTTGGTGTAGTCGGGATTGTCGGGGTGGAAATAATGACGCCCCATCAGGGACGCATCGCCGCCAAAGGGCTTCCAGCCGGTCCTGCGCGCGGTGCGGAACTCCTCGTAGGGGGCCGCCGCCGCACGGGCTTCGGCAAGCTGCCTGGACAAGGTCTGTGCCTCTATCGGCCCCGCAGTCAAAAGCGCGAGAGCCAGAAGAAAACGCCACATACGGTGCCTCTTGTGTTTGGGTTCGGTCTCGATGCGTTAAGCGGCATCTACACTGTTATACGATAGCAGCCGGCTATTCCGCCGCAGCCCGGCCGGATTTTGCCGAAGTCACCTCGTCGCGGATGATCTGTGCAATCAGCGCGCAATCCTCTTCAGAGAAAGTGAGCGGCAGGCGCATGTCCAGAAGACCGCTCAGCACGCGGTCGGTCTGCGGCAAGGGATCAGAGGCGACATAGCGCCAATGATCATAACGCGAGGTGAAACCCGCCGGATCGGGCGCACCAAACCATTTCAACTCGACCCCTCGGCTGACGCATCCGCCGACGACCCGCTCGATCTCCTCGGGCTCCCAACCGGGAAGCAGGAACTGAAAGGAGGACGCGACATAACGCTCCGCCTCCGGACGGTGCGGCAGGTAAAGATCCGGCGTGCCGCGCAGCCCCTCCTCCATGGCGCGGTAACGCGCGTTCCACCGCTGCGCCTGTTCGTCGAGGATCGCTAACTGAGGCCGCAAGATCGCCGCACGCAGATTGTCCATCCGGCCCGAGATATTCGGCGTTTCGAACCGTAGGGCCTCAAAGGCCTCCTTCGGCGGTGACGCCCGATGCCGATCATAAAGCATATAGCTGCCCGACAGCAGGATCATCCGCGCCATCACCGCCTCATCGTCCGAGACGATCAGACCGCCCTCACCGGAATTGACGTGTTTGTAGGTCTGGGTCGAATAGCAGCCGATCTTGCCGTGCCGGCCCGATGGAACACCGTTCCACGCCGCTCCCATCGTATGCGCGCAATCCTCGATCACCGTGACACCCGCCGCATCGCAAAGCGCCATCAGCCGGTCCATATCGCACAGATGCCCGCGCATATGGCTCAGCAGCAGAACCTTGGCCCGGTCAAGCTTGACCTCCAGATCCTTCATATCGATCACCAGATCCTCTGTGACCTCCACGAAGATCGGCTTTGCCCCAAGGCTCGCAATCGCCCCCGGCACTGGCGCAAGCGTGAAGCCATTGCTGAGCACCGCATCACCTGGACCCACACCGCACGCGCGCAAGGCCGTCGCCATCGCGTAGCCGCCCGATGCGACGGCAAGGCAGTACTTCGCGCCGGTCAGCGCCGCGAAATCCTCTTCCAGCAGCGCCGCCTCTCCGGCCTCGCCCGGGCTCACATTGTAGCGGTGCAGCCGTCCGTGCCGCAGAACGTCCATCGCAGCCGCAATCCCGGCCTCCGGGATAGGCTCCTGCTGCGTGAAACTGCCGTTGAACCGCTTCATTCGGCCATCCTGTGATGCCCGGTCGTTGCGGTCAACGATTCCACTAAAGCGCCAACCTTTCGACGATCCCCGGCAATTCGTCGTAATGCGCCAGAAGTGCTTCAGGAGCGAGCGCCGCGACCTCGTCCCCATCCGGCCCGAAGGTCACGAGGATCGAGGCCACGCCAGCGGCAGCCGCCGTATCGCGATCCGTCTGGGTATCGCCGACAAGACAGGCCCGCTCCGGATCTCCGCCCGCCCGGCGCACCGCCTCGATGAAAGGGGCCGGATTGGGCTTTCGCACCGGCAACGTATCGGCCCCCACGAGCGAGGCGAAAGCCTCCCTAAACTCCAACGACACCATCAGCTTTTCGGCCAGCGTCTCGGGCTTGTTCGTACAGATCCCCACAGCATATCCCATCTCTCCAAGGCGCGAGACCGCCTCGCGGATCCCGGGATAAAGCACCGTATGCGTGTCGATATCGGCGTCGTAATACTCGATCAGCCGGGGATATTGCCGGTCGATCTCCTCGGACCAGTCGCCGTCCACCCGGGCGAACCCCGCCTCCAGCATGGCGCGTCCACCGCGATGGGCGATGCCGTCATCGGCGCCCCGGCTCAGCAGATCGCCAAGCTCCAGATCCCGAAAACAGGCATTCGCCGCCGCCAGCAAATCGCCCGCCGTATCGGCAAGCGTCCCGTCGAGATCGAAGATAACCGTGCGCATGCCTGTCTCCCTTGGTCCGTAATCATACGAAACGTGATGTGAAGCGCCGAGCCCTTGCGCCAAGGGGGCTTTGCCGTCAAGACCGACAAAAATCGTCGCGAGGCAGGACGCAGCATATGGAAACGGCACTTATCATCCTCGCTGCGGGCAAGGGCACCCGGATGAAATCCGACCGTCCCAAAGTGCTGCACGAACTCGCCGGTGCGCCGCTTCTCCATCACGCCATGCGCGCCGGATCGGCGCTCTCGCCCGCCCGCATCGTCATCGTCGCAGGCCACGAGGCCGAGGCGGTAAAGGCCTCCGCCCTCTCCCTCGATCCCGATGCGCAGACGGCGCTCCAGACCGAACAGCTCGGCACCGGTCACGCTGTCCTTCAGGCCCGCACGGCTCTGGAAGGCTTCGAGGGGGACGTCATCGTGATGTTCGCCGACACACCTTTCGTCAGCCCCCAGACATTGCAGGCCATGGCCCGCGCCCGCCGGGACCATGCCGTTGTCGTCCTCGGCTTCGAAGCCGCCGATCCCGCCCGCTACGGACGCCTCCTCATGCAGGGCGACACGCTCGAGCGCATCGTCGAATTCAAGGACGCCTCGCCCGACGAACGCGCAATCACCCTTTGCAACAGCGGCGTTGTCGCCGCCGATGCCAAAACCCTCTTCGATCTGCTGGACGATGTGACGAACGACAACGCGGCGGGCGAATACTACCTGACCGACATCGTGGGCTTGGCCCGCGCACGCGGTCTGTCCGCCACGACCGTGATCTGCGACGAGGCCGAAACGCTCGGCGTCAATTCCCGCGCCGATCTCGCCGCCGCCGAAGCCGCCTTCCAGACGAAGGCCCGCGCCGATCTTCTGGAGGCGGGGGTGACCATGACTGCTCCCGACACCGTCTTCCTCTCGCTCGATACAGCCATCGGCCCCGACACGACGATCGAACCCAACGTCGTCTTCGCCCCCGGCGTCACGGTCGAAAACGGGGCCGTCATCCGCGCCTTCAGCCATCTGGAAGGCACCCATATCTCTTCCGGAGCCGTGATCGGCCCCTATGCCCGCCTGCGCCCTGGCGCCGAGATCGCGGAAGGCGCGAAAGTCGGTAACTTCGTCGAGATCAAGAATGCCGAGATCGCAAGCGGCGCGAAGGTCAATCACCTCACTTATATCGGCGATGCGAGTATCGGCGAGAACGCCAATATCGGCGCGGGGGTCGTCACCTGCAATTACGACGGCGTCTCCAAACACCGAACCGAAATCGGCGCTCGCGCGTTCATCGGGTCAAGCACGATGCTCGTGGCGCCGGTCAAGGTCGGGGACGAAGCGATGACGGCCAGCGGATCGGTCATCACCTCTGATGTGCCCGAGGGCGATCTGGCCCTTGGCCGCGCGCGTCAGACCAACAAGCCGGGCCTGGCCCGAAAGCTCTTTGCGCGGCTGCGCGCGGCGAAAAAGGACTAGGCCCATGTGCGGTATCATCGGCGTTCTCGGCGATCACGAAGCAGCTCCCATTCTGGTCGATGCGCTCAAGCGGCTGGAATATCGTGGCTATGACAGCGCCGGGATCGCAACCGTCCGCAACGGCCAGCTCGACCGCCGCCGCGCCGTTGGGAAGTTGGTGAACCTTTCCGATCTGCTGGTGCACCAGCCGCTTTCGGGCAAGGCAGGCATCGGCCACACCCGCTGGGCGACCCACGGCGCTCCGACCGAAGGCAACGCCCACCCCCATCAGGCCGGACGGGTCGCCGTCGTCCATAACGGGATTATCGAGAATTATCAGGACCTTCGCGAGGAGCTGGCCAGCCACGGCATCACGCCCCAGACCGATACGGACACCGAAACCGTGGCCCTGCTGGCCGAGCATTACCTCGATCAGGGCAACAGCCCGCGCGACGCCGCTCAGCTCACGCTGTCCCGCCTCGACGGCGCCTATGCGCTTTGTTTCCTCTTCGAAGGTGAAGAGGATCTGCTGATCGCTGCCCGCAAGGGCTCCCCGCTTGCCATCGGCCATGGGGACGGCGAAATGTTCGTCGGCTCCGATGCCATCGCCCTCTCGCCCATGACGGACCGTATTACCTATCTCGAAGAGGGTGACATGGCCGTCGTTACCCGAACGAGCCTCGAGATCCGCAATGCCGAAAACCGCGTCGCCAACCGCCCGGTCAAGACGATCCGCATCGATGCCGCCCGTATCGACAAGGGCGGCCACCGCCACTTCATGGCCAAGGAAATCGCAGAGCAGCCAACCGTTCTCGCCGACGCAATCTCGCGCTACCTGCCTGCGGGCGCGGATGACATCGTTCTGCCCGAGGCCATCGATTTTACCGCCATAGACCGCCTGACCATGGTCGCCTGCGGTACCGCCTTTTATGCCTGCAATGTCGCGAAATACTGGTTCGAACAACTCGCCCGCCTGCCTGTCGAAATCGATGTCGCCTCCGAATTTCGCTACCGCGAGCCTCCGGTGCCCAAAGGGACCGCCGCGCTCTTCGTCAGCCAATCGGGCGAGACGGCGGATACGCTTGCGGCCCTGCGGTACTGCGCAGGCAAGGCGGACCGGATCCTCTCGGTCGTCAACGTGCCCGAAAGCTCCATCTCCCGCGAAAGCGATCTGGCTCTGCCGATCCATGCGGGCGTCGAAATCGGCGTCGCCTCGACCAAGGCCTTCACCTGCCAGCTTCTGGTCCTCGCCCTTCTCGCGCTCGAAGCGGCCCGCCAACGCGGAGAGATCACCGCAGGAGAGCTTCAGGACCGGCTCGAGGATGTCCGCGCCCTGCCCGGCCTGCTCAATCAGGCGCTGACCATCGGCGATCCGGTCGAGCGGCTGTCCCGCGATCTGGCCGAAGCCCGCGACATCCTCTTTCTGGGTCGCGGCGCGATGTATCCGCTCGCCCTCGAAGGCGCGCTCAAGCTCAAGGAAATCAGCTACATCCATGCCGAGGGTTACGCATCCGGAGAACTCAAGCACGGCCCTATCGCCTTGGTTGACGACCACGTGCCGGTCATCGTGATGGCCCCGCGCGATGCGCTCTTCGAGAAGACGATCTCGAACATGCAGGAGGTGATGGCCCGGGGCGGACGGATCCTTCTGGTCAGCGACGCCAAGGGGATCAAATCGGCCGGAGACGGCGTCTGGCGCACGATCCAGATGCCCGACGTCTCCGCCTTTCTGGCACCGATCCTCTACGCGATCCCGGCTCAGCTTCTAGCCTATCACACCGCCGTCGCCAAAGGTACGGATGTCGATCAGCCACGCAATCTCGCGAAATCAGTGACAGTCGAGTAGCGGCGGATCAGTCGGCGTAGACCGTCAGCTCCGGCAGATCGGTCAGCGGCACCTCCAGAAGGCGCAAAGCCGCCAAGGAAATCTGGCTGCCCGATCCGGAGGACCCGCCCGACGGGCGCAGCTCCACATTGGCGGACCTCCCGCCCCCGCTCAGCTCCACCCGCCCGGGCGTCACCTCGCTGACAAGCGGCGTCTCCAGCCAGAACCCCGGCTCCGTCGGCGATCCAAGCGAGGCGATCGTCGTCCCCAGCCGCCGTTCGCTGGCCGCTTCCTCGGGCGCAGGAGCGGCAGCCGCCTCGGCTCGGTCCTCAGCGGATGTCGTATCGAACTCGTCCACGGTCCGCGCTGCGGCAGGAGGCGGCGGCGGCGGGGTCGGATCCAGCGTCCTCGGAGGAGCAGCCTCCGGCGCAGGACCGGATCCCGGCGCCATCGCGGCCTCGCGCACCTGATCGCATCCCGCAACCAGGCCGATCGAAAGAAGAAGGGCATATGATTTCATACCGGCACGCTAGGATGACCCCGAGGGACGAACAAGCCCCGCAGACCTTTGGCGCACTTGAAGAGTTTAACTTCCCTGCATACGGTCCTTTACATGAACACCCTCATCGATCCCTTTCACCGCACGATCGACTATCTGCGCCTGTCGGTGACGGATCGGTGCGATTTCCGCTGCCTGTACTGCATGTCCGAGCAGATGACCTTTCTTCCGAAGAAAGAACTTCTGACGCTCGAGGAACTCGACCGCCTCTGTTCGACCTTCATCGGTTTGGGCGTGAAAAAGCTCAGGATCACCGGCGGCGAGCCGCTTGTCCGGCGCGAGATAATGACATTCTTTCGCGCAATGTCCCGCCATCTGGAGAGCGGCGCGCTGAACGAGCTAACCCTGACCACCAATGGAAGCCAGCTCGAGCGATTCGCGGGCGATCTCGCCGATGCGGGCGTGCGCCGGATCAATATCTCCCTCGATACGCTCGACGAAGAGAAATTCGCCCACATCACCCGCTGGGGCCGTTTGCCGCAGGTCATGCGCGGCATCGACGCCGCCCAGAAGGCCGGTCTGCGCATCAAAATCAACACCGTCGCGCTCAAGGGCTTCAACGAAGACGAGCTTTTCACACTCACCGAATGGTGCGCCTCCCGCGACATCGATCTGACCTTCATCGAGGTGATGCCGATGGGCGATCTCGAAGAGGACCGCCTCGATCAATATTGGCCCCTCTCCGATCTGCGCAGCCGGATCGAGGAACGCTATACCGTCACGCCTCTGGCCGAACGCACCGGCGGCCCAGCGCGCTACATGCGGCTCGAAGAGACAGGCCAGAAGGTCGGTCTCATCACGCCGCTGACCCACAATTTCTGCGAAAGCTGCAACCGTGTCCGCGTCACCTGCACCGGCGAGATCTACACCTGCCTCGGCCAGGAGGGGAAATCGGACCTGCGCAAGCCGCTGCGCGCGTCCGAAGAGGACGCCCATCTCGAAGACGCGATCCGCGCCGCCATCGCGCTTAAGCCCAAAGGGCACGACTTCGACTATTCGCGCCAGACCGAAGGCGGCAAGATGACCCGTCACATGAGCCATACCGGCGGCTAAAACGCTCCGCTGGACGCTTGACTCCGCCTCCTCCTGCTGTCCGGGTCAGCTCGGTCAGACCTGCCCTCGCAGGCACCGCAGATGTCATCAAGAGGCGAGAGAACCCCAAAGATCAACGATATAAAGGCGATCCCGAATGAAGATAATCGTGATCGGCGCGGCCGGAGATATCGGACAGGCCGCCTGCAAGGAACTCGGCGCGCGACACGAGATTGTCACCGCCGGACGCTCCAGCGGCGATCATCAGATTGATATCGCCGATATCGACGCCGTAAAGGATCTCTACCGCACAATCGGCCGGTTCGATGCCGTAGTCTCCTGCGCAGGCGACGCGACCTTCGCCCCGCTAGCCGACATGGATCAGGATGCCTTCATGATCGGCCTTCAGCAGAAGGTCATGGGACAGGTGAACCTTGTCCTCGCCGGTCTGAATCTCATCGCCGATAGGGGATCCTTCACGCTCACAAGCGGCGTGCTGGACCGCGATCCGATCCGGATGGGCTCGAACGCGGCCACCGCGAACGGCGCATTGGCAGGCTTCGTCAAAAGCGCCGCGATCGAGATGCCCCGCGGGCAATGGATCAACGTGGTCAGCCCGGGGATGCTGGACGTCTCGGCGCCCCGCTATGGCGCATGGTTTGCCGGCCATAAGCCTGTATCATCGGGCGATGTCGGGCTCGCCTACGCGAAATGTGTCGAGGGGGCCCAAACGGGCCAGGTGGTCATCGTCCAATAGGCGCCCGTCCCGTCACCCCTCTGGGCGCTAGGCCCAATCCTCTCCCAGATCGGCCCGCGCCCGGTCGATCCAATGCTCCTTCAGCCATGGCGTGGCCCGGCACCAGCGCAGGAGCGATCCGCGATAGCCCGCCACCGCCTCGTCCATCTTCGGATTTCCGTGAAAACAGACAACGCTGGCGCCTTCCGGAAAGCGCGGAACCCGCGTATAATTCAAAGGCGGCAGATCCATGCAATCGTGCTTGAAGCTCACGACCTGCGCCTCCGGGATATAATCGAATACATCCCGCTCCATCGCCTCGTGCGATGTATGCCGCTGCTCGGATCCCCGCGCTTTTTCGACCGCACCCACAGGATCCGCAGCCACGCTGTCATAGAGAAATCCGTGCTCTGCCGGATCGAAGCGGAACACCGATCCATGCCCGGTCGGTCGCCCCCGGCGCGCCTCCACCCAGTCATGGCGCATCCGTACCTTGCCCGGCGCCCCATCATGGATCGGCGCCAGTGGACCCGTGATCACGACATCCAGATCAAAGCCCAGCACCGGCCCCTCCACAGGAAGAACCCCCGGCCGAAAAAGCGAAACCTTCCGCATCGCCCCCTTACGGTCGGCAACTGCCAGAGCGGCATCCATCTCGGCACGAAAAGGCTCCTGCGGAAGATCGATCACCTCGATCTGAGGATGAAACCCCGCCGCATCCTCGGTCATGCAAAAAAAGCGGATCGGACGGTCAAAATGCCGCCGAGCCCCGGAATAAAGCCGGTTCACATATTCGGGTCCGTAAAGCGAGCCCCATTTGATGCAGGCCACGAGTGCCGACGTCACGACATCGCTCCTGTCGCGCCACCGCAAAAAACAGCTAAGACGACATTAAGGTTAACGCTGCCCTTAACAAAAATCGTCCTCATCTTGCCAAAAATACCTCCGCCGGAGGCACCTGCCCGCGCAACCGGCGCATTTGTCAAGCTGCCGGGAGCCGCATCTCCACCAGCTCCGCCCACCAGGAGCAGCCCGCCGGGATGGCGTCGTCATTGAAGTTGTATTCCGGATGATGAACCGCCGCCGTATCTCCATTGCCGACAAGGATATAAGCCCCCGGACGTTCCTCGAGCATGAAGGCAAAGTCCTCGCCCCCCATCACCAAAGGTGCCGGATCGCATTGCCCCGAAACCCGGCGCGCCGCTTCCGCCGCGAAATCCGTTTCGGTCTCGTGATTGACCATCACCGGATAATTCCGCTGGTAATCGACCCGCGCCACCGCCCCGAAGACCTCGGCCTGACCGGTTGCGATCGCGGTCAGCCGATCCTGCGCTAGGTCGCGCATCTCAGGCGACATCGTCCGAACCGTTCCCTTGATATGAACCGTCTGCGGGATGACGTTGAAGGCGGTGCTCGATGTCTGGAAGGACGTGACCGAAACGACGATCTGCTCGGTCGGATCGGCGTTGCGGCTGGCAATCGTCTGAAGCGCCGTCACGATCGAGGCCGCCGCGACGGTTGTATCGACCACCTCCTGCGGCTTGGCCGCATGGCCGCCCTTTCCTTCCACCTCGATCTCGAACAGATCGGTCGCCGCAAAGAACGCGCCTGGCCGGATCGCGAAAGACCCGACAGGCCTCCCGGGCCAGTTATGCATCCCGTAAACCTCGTCGATGGACCAGCGATCCATCATGCCGTCCTCACACATCTCCCGGCCGCCGCCGCCGCCCTCTTCGGCGGGCTGGAAGATCAGGACGACCGTACCGTCGAAATTCCGCGTCTCCGCGAGATACTGCGCGGCCCCCAGCAGCATTGCCGTATGCCCGTCATGGCCGCAGGCATGCATCGCGCCGGGTGTCTTGGACGCATACTCGACCCCCGTCGCCTCGTGGATCGGAAGCGCATCCATATCCGCCCGCAGCCCGATCGTGCGACCGCCATCGGTCTTGCCCTTGATAACACCGACAACGCCCGTCCGGCCAATCCCCTCGACCACCTCGTCGCATCCGAACTCCCGCAGCTTTTCCGCGACCAGCGCCGATGTCCGCTCCGTCTCGAACAGGATCTCAGGATGCGCGTGGATATCCCGCCGCCATTCGGTGATATCTCCGTGGAGATCGGCAAAGCGGTTCTTGATCGGCATGGGTGTCCTCCGGAAATGTTCGCCCGGATCCTGACCCAGGACCGGTGCGGCAACAAGAGCTAGCCGCAAATTCTCAACCAAAGCCTAAGCTGGAGCGGCCAGATCCTCGATCAAGCGATCCAGCATGGCTTCTCCTGCCTGAAACTGGCTGATCTCGATATATTCGTCGGGCTGATGCGCCTGCGCGATATCGCCCGGCCCGCAGATCGCGACAGAATATCCCGCATCCTGAAAATGCCCGCCATCGGTGCCGTAACTAACCGTATGGACGCCGTTATCTCCCGTCAGCCGCCGCAGCAATGTCTCGGCGGCGCCGTCCGTTTCGGGTTTCAGACCGGGGCCAGGCACCGACAATTCGACATGGATCGCAGCATCCTCAGAGACCTGCCGGATCTCCGCCTCGATCCGGGCGGCTTCCTCGCGCAGCCGCTCCAGCCACTCGGCGGCGGTCTCGGTCGGAACGCAGCGCACATCGACGCCGAACCGGCAATCGCGCGCCGTGATATTCTGCGCCGTACCGCCCGCAATCGTGCCCACATGCAAGGTCGTGAAAGGCGGATCGAACATCGCCTCGATCTCGCTCGGGGCCTTACGCATATTCGCTTCGGTCTGCTGCCTGATCCATTCGACGAGCCGCGCCGCCGTCATAACAGCCGACACGCCGGTATGCATGAGGCTGGAATGCACCTCGTGCCCGCGTACGTGAACCTCGAGGCCGTCACAGCTCTTGTGGCCGGTGACCACCTTCATCCGCGACGGCTCGCCCACGATGACCGCCCGCGCCTGCGGAAGATCCCGGCGCATCGCAGCAGCCAGACCCGGCGCACCCAAAAGCCCGACCTCCTCGTCATAGGAGAACGCGATCTGCAGCGGACGCTGGATCCCCGCCGCCAGCGCCTTGGGCACAGCCGCAAGCGCCAAAGCGTCGAACCCCTTCATATCGCAGGTCCCGCGCCCGTAAAGCCGGCCGTCCCGTTCGGTGACCGCGAAGGGACCGCTCAACCAGTCTTGCCCGTCGATGGGCACCACGTCCGTATGACCCGACAGAACGACGCCGCCCTCCACCTCGGGGCCGATATTGGCGTAGATCGACGCCTTCTTTCCGGTCTCGTCATAAACTCGGTGCGCGGCGACGCCATGCCCGGCCAGATACTCCTCCACGAAATCCACCAGCGGCAGATTCCCGTCGCGACTGACCGAGGGGAACGCGACAAGCGCTTCGAGAAGATCGCGCGCGGTCATGTCAGATGCCATCTTGGTTCCTCCGGATCAGGCCGCTCTCAGGCTGCGCCCGGACAGGGCATAGGTCAAGACCACTGCCCAATTGCCGCGCAGTTAATCCCTCTGATGGCCCTTTGAGACCCGAAAGAGGCTTGCGGCATGCAGAGTAACTGCTAACGTTTTGACCTATTCACACTTCGGTAACGGGACGTGTGCCAACAATAAAAGACAAGAAACCGCACGGGAGGGTTTCGATGGCCGATGGCGCCGCTTCGCGCAGCGATGTCATTCTTGATGTATCCGGCTTGAAAACCGTCTTCCGCACCCGCGGCGGCGAGGTTCATGCCGTCAACGATGTCAGCTTCGATCTCCGGCCCGGAGAACTTTTAGGCGTCGTCGGCGAAAGCGGATCGGGCAAGTCGGTGACGATGATGTCGCTGCTCGGCCTTCTGCCGCAGCCCCCGGCCGAGATCCGGGCGGGCACGGTGATGTTCGGCGGCCAGGACCTGCTCAAGACCCCCGACCGGGACCTGCGGCATATCCGCGGCGCCCGCATCGGCTTCGTCTTTCAGGATCCGATGACCTCGCTCAACCCGGTCTTCACCGTCGGCTACCAGCTGCGAGAGCCGCTTCGCAAACATATGGGCCTGTCCAACAAGGCCGCGCAGGACCGCGCCTTTGAACTGCTCGAACTCGTGGGCATCCCCGATGCCCGCAGGCGGCTTTCGGACTACCCGCACCAGTTCTCCGGCGGCATGCGCCAGCGCGTCATGATCGCCATCGCGCTGGCCTGCGATCCCCAGATCCTGATCGCGGACGAGCCGACGACCGCGCTCGATGTCACGATCCAGGCCCAGATCCTCGATCTGATGGCCGAGCTGCGCGAGCGGCTGAAGATGGCCGTGATCTGGATCACCCACGATCTGGGCGTCATCGCGGGCATCGCCGACCGCGTTCTGGTGATGTATGGCGGGCAGGTTGTCGAACAGGCCCCGGTGCACGAGCTTTTCACCGCACCAAAGCATCCCTACACCCAGGCGCTTCTGACCACGATCCCGCATATCCGCGGTGCCCGTGCCGACAAGCTGACAGTGATCGAAGGTCAGCCGCCGATCCTCTCGGCCGCGCCCGCCGCCTGCTCCTTCGCCGCCCGCTGCCCGGTCGCGTTCGGGCGCTGCAAGCAGGAGAATCCGCCCCGCTTCCCCGTCGCCCCTGACCACGATGCCGCCTGTTTTCTGCTGACCGAGGAGCCTGCCCATGCCTGACGGCTCCCCCCCGCCGCTGGTTTCGGTCCAGAACCTCAAAATGCATTTCCCGATCCATGCGGGCCTCATCCGCCGCCGCGTCGGAGAGGTGAAGGCCGTCGACGGCGTCTCATTCGACATCGCCGAAGGCGAGACGCTCGGCCTTGTCGGCGAGTCCGGTTGCGGCAAATCCACCTGCGGCCGCGCCATCCTGCGCCTTTACGATCCGACCGAAGGCGAGATCCGCATCGACGGCACCGACATCGCCAGCCTGAACCACAAAGACCTGCGCGCAAAGCGCCCCGTGATGCAGATGGTCTTTCAGGACCCGCAAGCCAGCCTCAACCCCCGCATGACGGTCGAGGCGATCATCGCCGAACCCCTTGACGAACACACGAGCATGACCACCGCAGAGAAACGCGAAAAGGTGCGCGAGCTGATGGATGCGGTCGGGCTCAACCGCGCCTTCGCGGGCCGTTATCCGCATGCCTTCTCGGGCGGCCAGCGCCAGCGGATCGGCATCGCCCGGGCCCTCGCGCTTAACCCCAAATTCATCGTCTGCGACGAACCCATCGCGGCCCTCGACGTCTCGATCCAGGCCCAGGTCGTCAACCTGCTCGAGGATCTGCAACGCCAGTTCGGCCTGACCTATCTCTTCATCAGCCACGATCTGTCCATGGTCCGCCATATCGCGACCCGCGTTGCTGTGATGTATCTCGGCAAGATCGTGGAAATCGCTCCGCGAGAGGCGCTCTACGAGGCGCCCAAACACCCCTACACGCAGGCCTTGCTCAGCGCGGTCCCCGAACCCGATCCCGCCTTCCGAACCGCGCGAACGATCCTTCAGGGCGACGTGCCCTCGCCCGCGAACCCGCCGCAAGGCTGCAACTTCTGCACCCGCTGCCCGCAGGTCATTGACATCTGCCACAAGACAGAACCTGCAATGCGCGAGCTTGCCCCCGGCCAGTTCGCCGCCTGCCATCTTTACAACGAGACTTCCGATCACGCGGAAGCACCCGAGGCACAACAAGAGCAACTGGAAGTCCAATAAGGAGAGAGACATGAAACTCAGAACAGCCCTGTTCGGCGCCGCGGCCTCGATCGCCGCCACCGGCGCATGGGCCGAAGCCCATGAAGGCGAGCGAGGACGTGACGGTCAGCTCAACATCATCTACTGGCAAGCGCCCTCGACCCTGAACCCGTTCCTGTCGGGCGGCACCAAGGAGGTCGAAAGCGCCTCGCTCATCATCGAACCGCTCGTGCGCTTCAACCCGCAGGGCGAGATGGTGGCCTGGCTCGCAGAGGATATTCCGACCGTCGAAAATGGCGGCGTGGCCGAGGATCTGACCTCGATCACCTGGACCCTCAAAGAAGGCGTCCAATGGTCCGACGGCACGCCTCTCACCTCCGAAGACGTGATCTTCACCTGGGAATACTGCACCCACCCCGAAGGCGGCTGCGCTCAGTCGAGCTATTTCGACGGCGTCTCCGACGTTGTGGCGGTCGATGACCGCACGATCCGCGTCGAGTTCTCCTCGCCCAAACCGTTCCCCTATACCGCCTTCGTCGGCTCCGAGAGCCCGATCATCCAGAAGGCCCAGTTCCAGGAGTGCCTTGGCGCCCGCGCGCCCGAATGCACCGACGCCAATTTCGGCCCCATCGGCACCGGCCCCTTCATGGTCACCGACTTCCGGCCCAATGACGTCGTCACCTTCGAGGCCAATCCGAACTTCCGCGAAGAGGGCAAGCCCGCCTTCGCCAGCGTGAACTTCAAAGGCGGCGGCGACGCCCTCGCGGCAGCCCGTTCGGTGCTCGAAACCGGCGAATTCGACTACGCCTGGAACCTGCAGCTTGCGCCCGAGGTCCTCGATCAGCTCGCCGCCGCCGGCAATGGTCAGATCGTCACCGCCTTCGCGACTTCAGTCGAGCGTCTGCACCTGAACCAGACCGACCCCGATGCCAGCCTCGGCGAAGGCCGTGCGACGATGGATCACCCCCATCCCTTCCTCACGGATCCGCGCGTCGGACAGGCCCTTTCGATGGCCATCGACCGCCAGCTGATCGTCGATGTCGGCTACGGCGCGGCCGGTCAGGTCACCTGCAACGTCCTGCCCGCGCCGGAGGCCTATGCCTCGACCGCCAATGACGCCTGCAAGACGCAGGACATGGAAGGCGCCAAGGCGCTGCTCGAAGAGGCGGGCTGGGTCGACAGCGATGGCGACGGCGTCCGTGAAAAGGACGGCGAGCGCTTGTCGGTCCTCTACCAGACCTCGACCAACGCGGTTCGTCAGGACACCCAGGCGATCATCAAACAGCTCTGGGAAGAGCTTGGCGTCGAGGTCGAGCTTCGCAATATCGACGCATCGGTCTTCTTCGGCGGCGATCCGGGCAGCCCGGACACGTTCCAGAAGTTCTTCGCAGATATCGAGATGTACACCAATAACTTCGCCGGTGTGGATCCTGAAGCCTACATGGCCAACTGGCGCTGCTCTGAAATCCCCTCGCCCGAAACGCAATGGCAGGGCTCCAACATCCAGCGCTTCTGCTCCGAAGAGTACGACGCCCTGGTCACCCAAATGTCCGAGACCGCCGGTCTGGAAGAGCGGGCAGAGCTGGCCAAGCAGATGAACGACATGCTCATGCAGAGCTATTCGATCGTTCCGCTGGTCCACCGCGGCAATCCCTCGGCCCATGCCAATTCCCTCGGCGGAATTGAGATGAACGACTGGGATGCGGAAATCTGGAACATCAAGGACTGGTACCGCCAGGACGGATGATCAGACGACGGGGCGGCGCCCACCCGGCGCCGCCTTACCCGTTCCGCTCCCGACAGAGGCCCCGCCTCCAACGGCCCACTCCCTTCCCTAACGGATCAGGCCCATGCTGACCTTCACCATCCGCAGGCTCCTGACGGCGGTTCCGACGCTGCTCTTCATCAGCCTCGTGATCTTCCTCCTGCTCGAACTGGCGCCGGGCGATCCGATGGCGCAGGTCCCCCTGACCGTGCCCCCCGAGGTGAAGCAAAGGATGCGCGAGGCCCTCGGCCTTGGTGAGCCCGTCCCCGTCCGTTTTTACAAATGGCTGGTCCAGATGTTCTGGGTCGAACCCAAGGTCTTTATCGACTGGATGACCCGCGACAGCTGGCTTCTCGGTTGGCTTCCCGACACCGCGCTCTACGGCGGGGAGCAGCGCGTGATCTCCTGGCAGACCCGCTCTCCGGTCATGGACATCATCGTACAGCGCCTGCCCCAGACCCTCTGGGTCGTCGGCATGGCCTATGTCATCGGTGTCCTGATCGCGCTGCCCATCGGGATCATCTCGGCCTACCGGCAATATTCCGTCTTCGACCAGGTCGGCACCTTCGTGTCGATGATCGGTTTTTCCATCCCGCCCTTCTTCTCAGGGGTGGTCGTGATCGTCATCTTCTCGGTCCAGCTCGGCTGGTTCCCGTCGATCTACGACACCACCCACCGCGTCGTCGATTGGGAGACGTTCAAAGTCCAGATCAGCCAGATGGTCATGCCGGTCATGGTCCTCGCCTTGCAGACCACCGCCCAGATCAGCCGCTTCATGCGCGCCTCGATGCTCGACAATCTGGGACAGGACTACGTCCGCACCGCCCGGGCCAAGGGCATGCGCGAGCGCACCGTCGTTCTGATCCACGTCCTCAGGAACTCCATGATTCCCGTCGTGACAGTGATTGCGCTGGGCGTGCCCTCGATCTTCGGCGGGGCCATCATCACCGAACAGATCTTCAAGGTGAACGGCATCGGCCAGCTCTTCATCACCGCGCTTCAGGCGAACGATCTGCCGATGGTTCTGACCGTGGCCTTCATCTTCGCCTTCCTCATCGTGCTCTTCAACCTGATCGCCGACGTGCTCTATGGCGTCCTTGACCCCAGGATCCGCTATGACTGATCAAACAGCGACAGCCGACCCCGCGCCCATCAAGGCGGCCAAGGAGCGTGGCCAATGGGCCGATGTCTGGGCGCAGTTCCGCACCCATAAAGGGGCACTCATCGGGTCGGGCGTCTTCCTGACCATCGTCGCGACCGTCCTCTTCGGGCCCTATATCTGGACCGTCGATCCCGGCTATCAGGACTTCCGCTCGCGCAATGTGCGCCATATCCTCGCCTGCTTCTCTCTCCCGTGGGGAGAGATCGCGAGCTGCTTCACCTCCCCCGATACCGCCGCCGTCAATGTCACATGGGTCCACCCGCTCGGCACGGACAATATTGGCCGCGACACGCTCGCCCGGCTCCTGTTCGGAGGCCGCATCTCCATGGCCGTCGGCCTGACCGCCATGGCGATCGCGTTGCTGCTCGGCACACTGATCGGCATCCTCTCGGGCTATTTCCGCCGCATCGACGGCCCGCTCATGCGGCTCACAGATCTCTTCCTCGCCCTGCCGCTCCTGCCGCTTCTGCTGGTCATGGTCCTGCTCTTCCGCGAGCGTCTCTCCAGCGCATTTGGCCCCGAAGGCGGCATCTTCATCCTCATCGTCTGCGGCATCGGCATCACCTCCTGGATGCCCACCGCCCGCATCGTGCGCGGCGACGTCCTCGCCTTGAAAGAGCGTGAATTCGTCCTCGCCGCCCGCTCCATTGGGACCCGACCCGCCCGGATGATCCTGCGGCACGTCCTGCCAAACGTCATGAGCCCGATCATGGTCTCGGCCACCCTCGGCATCGCCACCGCCATCATCACCGAATCCGCGCTCTCGTTCCTCGGCCTCGGCTTTCCGCCGGACTTCCCAACCTGGGGCCGCCTGCTGAACGACGGGGTGCAATACATGCAGCAATACCCCGAACGCGTCGTCTGGCCGGGAGCGCTCATCTCCGTCGTCGTGCTGTCGGTCAACTATATCGGAGACGGCCTGCGGGATGCCCTCGATCCCCGCATCCGCGGCCTCTGACCCAAACGGCTGGTCCTATCCGCTCGTGACGCTACGTCATTTCTAATGCTTGTTGCTATTTTGAACAATGTTCACAAATATCGGGCAAGACGACGGAGGACGACCATGTTTGCACCTTATCTCTTTCCCATCGGGTACTGGATCACGTCGATCCTCTTCACGCTGCTCGCGGCGCCGCTCCTGATCTTGCCAAGCCGCAAACCTCTGATGAAATGGCTGCGCCTTTATGCCCGGACGATGGTCGGGGTGATGCGCCATCTCGGCGGCATCGATCTGACCTTCAAGGGCCACGAGAACCTGCCGGATGGCCCCTTCATCCTGGCCCCGAAGCATCAAAGCTGGGGCGACGGCTTCGCCTCCTTCTCGCAGATCCCGGATCTGGGCTTCGTGACGAACAACCGCATTCTGAACTACCCGCTCGTCGGTCCCATCCTGCGCAAGATCGACGCCATCGTCATCGATTCCTGCGGCGGAGATGCCGCCCGCGACAGCGTCACCGGCAACGGCCTCGACACCGCCCGCACCGAAGGCCGCCATCTTCTGATCTACCCCGAAGGACGTCTCGTCCCCGTCGGCGAGACCGAGCGCTTTCGCAAAGGCGTCTATCACATGTACGAGGCCTATGGCTGCCCCGTCGTGCCCGCCGCGACCGACCTTGGTGTGCGCTGGCCGCAGCACGACACGTTCACCGTCCCGGGCCCCGCCACGCTCGAATTTCTCGAACCGATCCCGCCCGGCCTCGATAAAGAGACGTTCATGACCCGCCTTCAGGACGCCATCGAAGGCCGATCCAGAGCGCTTCTTGAAGAGCAGCGCGCCGCCGGAACCCTGCCGGACGGCGTCGAACTGCCGCCTCTGCCGCAGCCCGCCTAAAGCCCGTTCACCGGAACCTTCAACACCGGGCGGCCCTTCTCGTCGCGCGGCACATGCCCGGCCCGCATGTTCACCTGCAAGGATGGCAGGATCAGCTTGGGCACCGGCAGCGTCGCATCCCGCGCCTCGCGGATCTCGATGAACTCGTCCCGGCTCTGCCCCTTGCCGACATGGATGTTCGACGCCCGCTCCTCGGCGACCGTCGTCTCCCACGCGATCTCGCGCCCGCCGCCCGCACCGTAATCGTGGCACATGAAAAGCCGCATCTCCTCCGGCAGGCTTAGGACGCGCTGGATACTGTCGTAAAGCTGCCCCGCATCCCCGCCCGGAAAATCCGCCCGCGCCGAGCCGCTATCGGGCATGAAAAGCGTATCGCCCACAAAAGCCGCGTTCCCGATCACATGCGTCATGCAAGCAGGCGTATGCCCCGGCGTCGCCATAGCGAAAGCCTCCAGATCACCGATCCGGTAGCTGTCGCCCTCCTCGAACAGGTGGTCGAATTGCGATCCGTCCCGCTGAAATTCGGTTCCCTCGTTGAAGATCTTGCCAAAGACATCCTGCACCTCGAGGATTTGCGCCCCGATCCCGATCTTCCCGCCGATCCGATCCTGCAGATAAGGCGCCGCCGACAGGTGATCGGCATGGACATGCGTTTCGATAATCCAGTCCAGCGTCAGATCCTGCGCCGCGATATGGGCGATGATCCGGTCCGCATGATCGCTGGTGATCCGCCCGGCCGCATAATCGATGTCCATCACGCTATCGATCACCGCGCAGTGCCGCGTTGCGGTATCGACCACGACATAGCTGATCGTGTTGGTCGCCGCATCGAAGAACGGCACCACCTCCGGCACCGCGCTCAGATCGATCCGGGACGCAATCTTGGCCTCAAGGGTCATGGCTGTTCTCCCTTCAATCACGGTCAGGGTGCCGCAAATCCATCAGCCCGCGCAAGAGCGCTCAGATGCGCTTGCGGATCCGCCGCACCATCCACCAGACGCCCAGAATGACAATCGGCGTGACGATGGCGGTCAAAGCAAGCTTGCCCAGACCCACGCCCTGCGCCAGCGGCTCAAGCACATATAGCGCCAGATTGACCGCGTAATAGCTGATCGCCACGACCGACAGCCCCTCGACCGTCTTTTGCAGTCGCAACTGCAGATCCGCCCGCTTGTCCATGCTCTCGAGCAGCGACTGGTTCTGCGCCGACCGCTCCACATCGACCCGCGTTCGCAGCAGCGACGACGCGCGAGAGGCCCGCTCCGACATCGCCGCCAGCCGCCCCTGCGCGGCCTTCACCGTCCGCATCGCCGGATCGTAGCGGCGCATCATGAACTCTGCAAAGGTCTGCCGCCCGCCGAAACGCTCCTCGCGCAACACCTCGATCCGCTGGTTCACGATGGCCTCATAGGCCGCCGTCGCCCCGAACCGGTACGAGCTGCGCGCACCCATCGCCTCAAGCTCGGACGAGACGGCCAGCAGCGATTTCAGCGTCGCATCCGGCTTGGCCACATCGCCGGTCATCTCTCCGACCAGATCGGTCAGCGCCTCGTCCACGCGCGTCAGATCCGAACCCATATCGCGCACCCGCGCAAAGCCGAGCATCGACATCGTCTTGTAGGTCTCGATCTCGCAAAGCCGCTGCACGATCCGCCCGATCCGGCGTGATCCGCATTCGTCCTGCACAAAGACGGCAAAGCGCATATGCCCCTTCTCGTCGATGCGGAAATCGCCCGCAATCGTCGCGCTGTCGTCCAGAACCCGGCTTGCGGCAAGGCTCTCGGGGACGAACCATTCGGCCATCCGCTCCGCGATCGCCTCCTCCCCCGGCCAGGTCTCGACCCGTACCAGGGCCGAGGTCATGCGAACCCCCGGAGAGGCCGCAAGCCAGTCATCGGGAAACGCCGCGAATGTCGTCCCGTCGAAAGGACGCTCCGCCAGACCGTCCCCGAACAGCGTATAGGTCACGAATTCCGTATGCGCTTCCCACTTAAGCTGATGCCGCCCCAACTGCCCGAACCAGTGGGTTGCCCCCGGCGAGGGATGCGGCGCGCCATGCCGGTCCAGCAGCGCGATCAGATGCGCCCGATCCTCGCCCTTGTCCCGCGAGGCCGCATCCTCGGGCCGCTTGATCGCCAGATAGGCCGCATGACAGGGCGCATCCAGCGTCGGAAAGGGGCGGGCATGCAACTCGTTCGCCAACTTGTAGCGAAGATCGTGATCCGCGACCGGACTGGTATGGGCGTCTCTCGGCATGGGCGTTACCTAGTCTGACTGAGGGGCGTGAACAGCCGCTTTACTTCACCCGCCGTTCTAGCACAGCTTCCCCCATGGCCCGCACGATCCTTTTCAACAAACCGATGAACGTGTTGTCGCAGTTCACCGATGGCGGCAACCGGGCAACGCTCGCTGACTATATCGACGTGCCGGGCGTCTATCCCGCAGGCCGCCTCGACCGCGACAGCGAGGGGCTGCTTGTCCTCACCGATGACGGCCGCCTTCAGGCGCGCATCTCCTCGCCGAAGTTCAAGGCGCCCAAAACCTATCTCGTCCAGGTCGAGGGCCTCCCCTCGGACGACGCGATCACCGCGCTGGCCAAGGGCGTCATGCTCAAAGACGGTCCAACGAGACCGGCTAAAGCCAGCCGGATCGAGCCGCCCGATCTTTGGCCCCGCGATCCGCCGATACGCGTGCGCCAATCCATCCCCGACAGCTGGATCAGGCTCACCCTCACCGAAGGCCGCAACCGACAGGTCCGCCGCATGACCGCCCAAATCGGCCATCCGACGCTGCGGCTGATCCGTTGGAGCATCGGCAACTGGACGCTCGATGGCCTGCCCCCCGGAGAGTTGCGCGACACCTAGTCAATCAGCGGCAGCAGCTTATCGACCGAGGCCTTCGCGTCGCCATAGAACATCCGCGTGTTATCCTTGAAGAAAAGCGGGTTCTCGATCCCCGAATAGCCAGTGCCCTGCCCTCGTTTGGAGACGAAGACCTGCTTGGCCTTCCACACTTCCAGAACCGGCATCCCGGCGATTGGAGAGTTCGGATCGTCCTGCGCCGCCGGGTTCACGATGTCGTTCGAGCCGATGACGATCACCACATCCGTCGACGGGAAGTCGTCGTTGATCTCGTCCATTTCCAGCACGATGTCGTAGGGCACCTTCGCCTCGGCCAGAAGCACGTTCATATGCCCCGGCAAACGCCCGGCGACCGGGTGGATGGCAAACCGCACCTCTTTGCCCGCCGCACGCAGCTTGCGCGTCAGCTCGCTGACCGCCTGCTGCGCCTGTGCCACCGCCATGCCGTAGCCCGGCACGATCACGACGCTGTCCGCCTCGTTCAGAGCCGAGGCCACACCGTCCGCCTCGATGGCGACCTGCTCGCCCTCGACGGCCATCTGCTCCCCAGACGCGCCGCCAAAGCCGCCCAGGATCACCGACACGAAAGAGCGGTTCATCGCCTTGCACATGATGTAGCTCAGGATCGCACCGGACGAGCCCACCAAGGCGCCTACCGTAATCAGAAGATCATTGCCCAGGGAGAACCCGATCGCCGCGGCCGCCCAGCCCGAATAGCTGTTCAGCATCGAAACGACGACCGGCATATCCGCCCCGCCGATCCCCATGATCAGGTGATACCCGATGAACAGCGCGGCGAGCGTCAGAATGACAAGCGGGAACGTCCCGCCCGAGCCGAGAAACCAGAAGAGGCAAATCAACGACAGCGCAGCCGCCCCCGCATTCAGCGCATGCCCGCCCGGAAGCTGCTTGGCCGAAGTGTCGATCTCGAACGGCAGAAGGCTCGAGCTGCCCGACAGTTTGCCATAGGCCACGATCGACCCGGTAAACGTGATCGCGCCGATCCAGACGCCCAGGGCAAGCTCGATCTGTAGGATCGTGATCTCCACTGGGATCTTCTTGGCGACCACCGCGCCAAATCCGCGGAACTGCTCGGCCACGGCCAGCGCCTCGGGCGTGACGGCGACGTCATAGGGCCGGGGGAAGATCTGCCCGGCCTCTGCAAAGGCTGCCGCGACGCGGCCGATCTCGATATGAGCGTTCAGCCCCACGAAGACAGCCGCCAGACCGACCAGCGAATGCATCGCCGCCACCAACTCCGGCATCTGCGTCATCTGCACGCGCGTCGCCAGCTGATAGCCAATCGCTCCGCCCAGAGCGATCAGCACGAGCGAGGCCACCCACAGCCCCGATCCCGGCCCGATCAGCGTCGCCAGAACGGCGATGGCCATCCCCACGATCCCGTACCAGATCGCGCGCTTGGCGCTTTCCTGGCTGGACAGCCCGCCCAGCGACAGGATGAAGAGAACGCCCGCGACCACATAGGCCGCATTGGTGAATCCAAGTTCCATGATGCGCGTCCCCTTACGATTTCTGGAACATGGCGAGCATGCGCCGTGTCACGAGAAAACCGCCGAATATATTGATCCCGGCCATAAAGACCGCGAGGCCCGCCAGCAGCATCACGAGGACCGACCCCGATCCGATCTGCAAAAGCGCCCCCAGAATGATGATCGACGAGATGGCGTTGGTCACCGCCATCAGCGGCGTGTGCAGGCTGTGCGCCACGCCCCAGATCACCTGAAAGCCGACGAAACAGGCCAGTGTGAAGACGATGAAATGCTGCATAAAGCTCGCCGGCGTATATAGCCCCGCCAGCAAAAGCAGCACACCGCCCACAGCCAGAAGGCCCACCTGAAACTTCGTCTGCTGCTGGAAGGCCAGCGTCTCCTGCGCGCGCTTCTCCTCGGCCGTCAGCTCCTTGGGCTTTTCCTTCTTCGGAGCCGCCGCAATCGCCGCCACCTTCGGCTTCGGCGGGGGATAAGTCACCTCTCCGCCATGGGTCACGGTCGCGCCCCGGATCACGTCGTCTTCCATGTCGTGATCGATGACGCCGTCCTTTTCAGGCGTCAGATCGGTCATCAGATGGCGGATATTCGTGGCATACAGCGTCGAGGATTGCGCGGCCATCCGGCTCGGGAGATCCGTGTAGCCGACGATCGTCACGCCGTTATCCGAGACAATCTTCTCGTCCTTGACCGTCAGCTCGCAATTTCCGCCCCGCTCGGCGGCCAGATCGATGATCACCGATCCCGGCTTCATCGCCTCGACCATGTCCTTGGTCCACAGAACCGGCGCATCCCGGTTCGGGATCAGGGCCGTCGTAATGACGATATCGATATCGGGTGCCATCTCGCGAAACTTGGCAAGCTGCTTTTCCTGAAACTCGGGCGAGGACGGCGCGGCATAGCCGCCCGAGGCGCTTGAATCCTGGCTATCCTCGAAATCGAGGAAGACGAACTCCGCCCCCATCGACTCGATCTGTTCGGACACTTCGGGCCGCACATCGAACGCGTAGACAATCGCCCCCAGCGACGTCGCCGTCCCGATCGCGGCCAATCCTGCCACGCCTGCGCCCACGACCAGCACCTTGGCCGGCGGCACCTTGCCCGCCGCCGTCACCTGCCCGGTGAAGAACCGCCCGAAATTGGTGCCCGCCTCGATCACCGCGCGATAGCCCGCGATATTGGCCATCGAGCTTAGCGCATCCATCTTCTGCGCTCGGCTGATGCGCGGCACCATATCCATCGCCACGACCGTCGCGCCGGTCTTGGAAACGGTCTTCATCTGCGCCTCGTTCGATCCCGGATAAAAGAACGACACCAGCGTCTTGCCCTCTTTCAGCCGCTTGGCCTCGGTCTCGGTCGGCGGGCGGACCTTGGCGATCACATCCGCCTCGCTCCAGACCTTCGCCGCGCTTTTCAGGACCGTCACACCGGCCGCCTCATAGGCCGCATCCTCAAAGCCAGCCGCGCGTCCCGCGCCCGCCTCGATCAGGCAGTCATGCCCCAGCTTCTGCAATTCCGTGGCGCTTGCAGGCGTCATCGCGACCCGCGCTTCACCGTCTGCGATTTCCTTGGGTGTGCCGATCTTCAAAGGGGGGCCTCCTTCCGTCTTGGCGTCCGAACCGGACCTCGCCTTGCTTAGCCAAGGTAATTTTCTTTCACAAGACGGCCACCCCGCTTTGCAAATGGAATACGATTGCATGCCGCGCCGTCACCGACCCGGTCGCCCTTGCCTCCCCGCCGCCGCACCGCCACTCTGGCGTCAGGTCCAAAGGGAGGTTTCATGGAACATCAAGGACGCCACGCCCTCGTCACCGGCGGCGGCAGCGGCATCGGATACGAAATCGCCAAGGACCTCGCGGCGGCAGGCGCCACGGTCACGATCACGGGCCGCCGCACCAGCCTCCTCAAAAAGATCGCAGAGCGGCACGAGCGCATCCATCCCCTCACCATGGACGTCTCCGACGAAGGCAGCGTCCGGGACGGCATCGCGCAGGCCGCCTCCGATCACGGGCCCGTTGCGATCTGCATCGCCAATGCGGGCATCGCAGAAGGCGGCCCTTTCGCGGGCGTTGCGCTCGAGGATTGGCGCCGCGTTCTGACCACGAACCTCGACGGCGCCTTCCTCACCCTGCAGGCCGCCATGGCCACGCTCGACCGGGACAGCTGGGGCCGGATGATCGCCATCAGCTCGATCGCCGGGGTGCGCGGCCTCAAAGGCGCGATCCCCTACACCGTCTCCAAACACGGCATGATCGGCCTGATCAGGGGCCTCTCCGAAGAATACATGGGCAGCCAGATCACCTTCAACGCCGTCTGCCCGGGCTATGTCGAAACCGATATCGTCACCAGTCAAGCCACGGCCATCGCCAAGCGACAGAACATCTCCGAAGACGAGGCGACGCAGTACATGGCCAAAGGCAACCGCCACCGCGTCCTTCTTCAAGCCGACGAGATCTCGGCGGCAACGCTCTGGCTCTGCTCCGAGGCCGCTCGGTCGGTCAACGGCCAGACCATCCAAATCGCCGGAGGCCAGGTCGCGTGACCGACTTCACTCGAACCAAAACGCTCTTCGACATCCCCGAAGGCATGATCTACCTCGACGGCAACTCTCTCGGCCCCCTGCCCAAAACCGCAGCCGCGCGCGTCGCGCAAACCCTGCAGGACGAATGGGGCGCCCAGCTCATCGGTGGCTGGACCGCCGCCGGATGGATGGAGCAGCCGACCCGCCTCGGTGACCGCATGGGCCGCCTGATCGGAGCCGAGCCCGGCACGACGACCATCGGCGACACGCTCTCGATCAAGGTCTTCCAGGCCCTCTCCGCCGCGCTGCAACTGCGCCCCGACCGGCGCGAGATCCTCAGCTGCACCGGCAATTTCCCGACCGATCTCTACATGGCGCAAAGCCTGATCGACGCGATGGGCAAGGGTCATAGCCTCAAGATCGTCCCGCCCGAGGAGATCGCCGGCCACATCACCGACGCGACCGCCGCGCTTTTGCTGACCGAGGTCGACTACCGCACCAGCCGCCGCCACGACATGGCCGCTCTGACCCGCAAGGCCCACGCCCATGGCGCCCTCGCAATCTGGGATCTGGCCCATTCCGCGGGCGCAATCCCCGTCGACATGACCGGCACCGGCGCCGATATCTGCATCGGCTGCACCTACAAATATCTCAACGCAGGCCCCGGCGCGCCTGCCTTCATCTCGGTCGCGAGGCGGCATCTGGACAAGGTCGAACCGATCCTCGCCGGATGGCTCGGCCACGCCGCCCCATTCGCGTTCGAGCCGGACTACCGCCCCGGCCCCGGTATCGAGCGCTTCCGCGTCGGCACGCCTCCCGTCCTGCAAATGGCCGCCCTCGACGCCGCGCTCGACATTTGGGACGACATCGACCTCGGTGCCCTCCAGACCCGCTCCGCCGCGCTATGCGATCTCTTCATTACCGAAGTCGAAACCCGCTGCCCCGATCTGACCCTCGCCAGCCCCCGCAGCGCGACGGAGCGTGGCAGCCACATCTCCTTCCGGCATCGCGACGGCTACGCCATCATGCAGGCCCTCATCGCAGATAAGGTGATCGGAGACTTCCGCGAACCCGACATCCTGCGCTTTGGCATCACGCCCCTCTTTATCGACGAAGAGGACATCAAGATAGCCGCAGAGCGGCTTGAATCCATTATGAAATCCGGTCTATACCAACAGGACGACTACAAGATCCGCAAGGCCGTCACCTGACATGATCGAGATCCGCCCGTTCCACGTCTCCGAGACGGCATCGGCCCGCCGCCTTCTCCACGATGCCGTCCGCATCGGCGCCGCCGAGTTTTACTCGCAGGAGGAACGCCGCGCCTGGTCCGCCTCCCCCACACCAGAGCCGGAATGGCGCGACCGCGTCGCCGATCACATCACGCTCATGGCCTACGAGGTCCTGCCCGAACTTGACGTGCTCGCGGGCTTCGGCACGATCCGGCGGGACGGCTATATCGACTTCCTCTTCGTGGCCCCCGACAAGCGCCGCACGGGTCTCGCCGGGCAGATCTACGATGGCCTCCTCGATGCCCTCCCTGACCCAAAGCCCGAAACGCTGACCGTCCGCGCCTCGCTTTATGCGCGCCCGTTCCTCGAGCGGCGCGGATGGCAGGTCACAGGCGACGCCAGCGAAGAGCGCAATGGACAGACCCTGCAAACCTTCCACATGGCGCGGCCCTACAGCCGGGACGCGTAATCGCTCACCAGAAGATGCCGCGGCGGCGCGTCTTCCTCGACCTCGGCAAACCGCCCAATGGGCTCGCGAAAGACATTGTCGGTCTCGTCATCATTCACCGTCGACACCTCCCCGATCAGCACATCGCCCCCCTCGCCCCAGAAGGCATGCCAATCCCCCGGCATCAGCGTCACGCTCTCTCCCGGCGCCAGCTTCAGAACCTCGCCGGGCGCAAAATCCCGCGCGATCCCGTCGCAGAAGACCCGCCCGCCCGCGCTCTCGTCAAAAGCTCCTTCGGCGTCCGAGCCATAAAGCTCCACCGCCAAGGTCGCGCCGCCGCGATTGATGATATCCTCGGCCTTGATCACATGCGTATGCATCGGCGACAGCTGATCTTTGCGCGAAATCAGAAGCTTCTCGGCATAGCACATGCCCTGCCCGGCCCTCAGATCCTCCAACCTCCCATTGCGCAGGGTGAAGAGGAACAGCCCCATCTCATCGAACCGGCCCTCCCCGTAATCGGTAATGTCCCAACCGCACCGCCGCTCCACGATCGCCGCCGCCTCGGGCCGCCGGAACTCTGCCTCGGACCAGCGCGCAAAAGGCGGCAGCACAAAGCCGTGCCGCGCAATCATCTCCTCGGCCTCGGCCATGATCTCATTGATCCGGCTACGCTTCATGTCTCAGCTTCCCAAAAATGACAGGTCACGCCGACAGCCGCACCCGTCCGTCTCGCCCGGCCGCCCAGACCCGCGCGGCTTCTCCAAACGCCTCGAACAATGGCCGAGAGACAGGATCGGCCGCCGCGTTCCACTCCGGATGCCACTGCACCGACAGGGTAAAGCCCGTCGCGCCCTCGACATGCAACGCCTCTGCCGTCCCATCGGGCGCCGTTCCATCGATCACGATCCGCTGCCCCGGCGTCTTGATCCCCTGCCCATGCAGCGAATTGGTCATCACCTCCCGCGCGCCAAAGAGCCGATGAAACGCGCTCCCCTCGCAAAGCGTCACCATATGGCGCAGCGCGAACTTCTCCTCCAGCGTCCCATCGGGCGGCATCCGGTGATTGTCCCGCCCCGGCAGATCGCGGATCTCCGGATGCAGCGTGCCGCCCATCGCGACATTCACCTCCTGAAAGCCCCGGCAGATCCCCATGAAAGGCTGCCCCCGCTCGACCAAGGCCCGGATCAGCGGCAGTGTTAGCGCATCGCGGCTCCGATCAAAGGCGCCATGCGCGGGCGTCTCGTCCTCGCCGTATTCCTCGGGATGCACATTCGGACGCCCCCCGGTGAAGAGGAACCCGTCGCAGACCTCCATCAACTCCTCGGCCCGCGCCATCGACGGATCCGACGGCACGATCAGAGGCAGGCAATCGGCAACATTGGCCACCGCACATGTGTTGATCGTCCCGCCCGCATGGGCCGGATACTCGTCATTGACGAGATACGAATTACCGATGATGCCAATGACCGGGCGGGTCATGCCAAACCTCCGTTGCCTCTTCAAAGCTCAACATAAGCACCTTCCGAGCCGCGAAAATCCGTTATTTTCGCACAGTGCCCCTGCAAGTCCGGAATCCCGGACTGCCGGTTCATGACATGAACCGATAGCACAGACATCAGGATCATTTGTTAGATCCTGTTTTCGTTAAAAAGTAGTGGAGTACATCATGATTTTAGAACTCAACGATGAATTCGTCATCAATCCTGGACCGTGGTGGGCCTCGCCGGACGGCATCGATCCAGACGACATCATGCCGGTTCAGCCCCCTCTCGAGGGCCCCGACTACGGCATCGTCTTGCCGAACGGAGAGTTGTCCAGCAACCCCGGCGCCTTTCAGCGGTGGGTCGAACAGGACAGGCTCGAGACCAGCATCGCGGACAGCCTCGAGTTCCTCTAGGCCTGCAAGACGACAGGGAGGGGCGCTACGCCTCTCCCTTAAGCCCTGCCGCCTCAATCCCGGCCAGCGCCGCCTCCGCGTCATTGTCGGATGTATCGCCCGTCACGCCCAGCGCCCCGATCACCACTCCCGCATCGTCGCGGATCAGCACACCGCCCGGAACCGGCACGACCTGCCCGCCAAAGACCCCGTTCGCAGCGGCCATGAAATAGGCCTGCTGTTCGGCCCGCGCCATCTGCGCGCTGCCCGGCATATGCAGCATCACGGCGCCATAGGCCTTGCCTTGCGCAATCCCGAACCGCCCCGGAGACGCCCCGTCCTCGCGCTCGAACGCCTTCACATGCCCGCCCGCATCCAGAACCACGACCGAAAGCGGTTTCAGCCCCATCTGCCGCCCCTTCGCCAGCGTCTCCCGCACCATCACGCGGGCCTGCTCAATCGTAATCTCTGCCATAGGTCTTCTCCTCCTGCGCCGTGACCGGCTTTTCTTCAGCGGTATTCCCGCCGAAGGCCAATCGATTTACCCCGCCGCCTTCAGCTCCAGCCGGCGCTGATGCAACACCGGCTCCGTATAGCCCGAGGGTTGCTCGCGGCCCTTGAAGACCAGATCGCAGGCCGCCTGAAACGCCAGCCCGTCATAGCCCGGCGCCATGGGTCTGTAGGCCGGGTCGCCCTCGTTCTGCCGGTCCACGACCTTCGCCATCTTGCGCATCGCGGCCATCACCTGATCGCCCGAGACCACGCCGTGATGCAGCCAATTCGCCAGCGCCTGCGAGGAGATCCGGCAGGTCGCCCGATCCTCCATCAGGCCCACATCGTGGATATCAGGCACCTTCGAGCAGCCGACCCCCTGATCGATCCAGCGCACGACATAGCCGAGGATCCCCTGCGCGTTGTTCTCGATCTCGCGCGCAATCTCTTCGTCGGACCAGTTCCGCCCTTCGGCGACCGGGATCGTCAGCAGATCCTCCAGCGTTCCGCGCGGCCCGCCCTTGGCCAGCTCGTCCTGCCGCGCCAGCACGTCAAGCGTGTGGTAATGCGTCGCGTGCAGCGTCGCTGCCGTCGGCGACGGCACCCAGGCACAGGTCGCCCCGGCCTCGGGATGCCCGATCTTCGCCTCCAGCATATCGGCCATCCGGTCCGGCATCGCCCACATCCCCTTGCCGATCTGTGCGCGCCCCTTCAGCCCGCAAGCAAGCCCGATATCGACATTGCGATCCTCGTAGGACTTGATCCACGCGGTCTCTTTCATCGCGCCTTTCTCGACCATGGGTCCGGCTTCCATCGAGGTGTGGATCTCGTCTCCGGTCCGGTCGAGGAAGCCGGTATTGATAAACGCCACCCGCGATTTCGCCGCCCGGATGCATTCCTTGAGGTTCGCCGATGTCCGCCGCTCCTCGTCCATGATCCCGATCTTGACCGTGTTGCGCGGCAGCCCCAGCATGTCCTCGACCCGGTCAAAGGTCTCGACGGCAAAAGCGACCTCCTCGGGCCCGTGCATCTTGGGTTTGACGACATAGACGCTGCCCGTTTCGGAATTGCGCGGCCCGTCTGTCTTCTTCAGATCATGCATCGCGATCAGCACCGTGCAGACCGCATCCATCAACCCTTCCGGGACGTCCGAGCCATCCTCCAGCAGGATCGCCGGGTTGGTCATCAGATGCCCGACATTGCGCACCAGCATCAGCGACCGGCACTTCACCGGAACCGCCGAGCCATCCGGCGCCGCATAGCTGACATCCCCGTAAAGCTCCCGGGTGACCGTCTTGCCGCCCTTCTCGAAGGTCTCGCTCAGATCGCCCTTCATCAGGCCCAGCCAGTTGCGATAGGCCTGCGCCTTGTCCTCGCCATCGACACACGCGACGCTGTCCTCGCAATCCATGATGGTCGATACCGCCGCCTCAAGATTGACGGCAGCGATCCCGGCGGGATCATCCTTGCCGATGTGATTGTCGCGATTGACCAGAACTTCGATCCGCAAGCCGTTGTTCTGAAAAAGGAACATCCCGAACCCGCCGGACTCCGTATGCCCGAGGAACTGTCCCGGATCCGACAGTCCCGCCGATCCGCCGCCCTGCTGCAGGGAAAGCGCTCCACCCGAGACACCCAGCTCCGTCACATCGCTCCAGGACCCACTTGCAAGCGGCACGGCCTGATCCAGAAAACCCTTCGCCCAGGCAATCACCCGCGCTCCGCGCTCCGTGTCATAGCCCCCACCCGAAGGCAGATCGCCCAGCGCATCCGTGCCGTAAAGCGCATCGTAAAGGTTGCCCCACCGCGCATTCGCGGCGTTCAGCGCGAACCGCGCATTGGTGATTGGCACGACAAGCTGCGGTCCCGGAAGGTTCGCTATCTCGGGATCGACGCCCTCCGTCTCGATCTGAAAGTCCGGCCCCTCCGGCACAAGATACCCGATCTCCTCGAGGAACGCGCGGTAGCCGACGCCGTCATGAACCGCCCCGCGATGCTCCACATGCCAATCGTCAAGCTTCGACTGAAGCGCCTCGCGGCGGGCCAGCAAATCGCGGTTCCGGGGCGCAAGATCCGACAGCAGCTGCGCGAACCCCTCCCAGAATGCCTCGGCCTCGATGCCGGTCCCCGGAAGAGCCTCTTCATCCACAAACCGCGCCAGAACGGCATCCACACTCAAGCGCCCGCGCGCGACCCGGTCCGTCATCGTCATCCTCCCAGAGATCTGCCGTCCTGCGCCGGACAGTAGCGGCAACCTCTCCGGAGGCAACCGCTAGCGCGCCTTCCGGCACCGGTCAGAGCAATAGCGGACCTCGTCCCAGACATCGGCCCATTTCTTGCGCCAGGTGAAAGGGCGCTCGCAAACGGCGCAGATCTTGCTCGGAAGATCGCCTTTCCGAACGGCCTTTCCCGCCTTGCGCGGCATCCCTACTGGGACACCACCGCGCCGGTGCGGCCATCGACCTGATCCTCGGACCCGCTCGGCGCGCCGCCCGAGATCACCAGATATCCCACGAAGACGATCAGCAGAACGACGCCGAACCCGGCGGCGGCCCCCATCCCGATCAACGGGCCCTTGTGCTTCTTTTCCTGCTTCTCGAGGTCGGTATCGGGTGCGGACATGGGGCTACTCCTGTAAAGGCGGGCAAGGCCGGGTTGTCGCCCGGCAGTCACAGACCTAACGTGCACCGGTAGCCCCGGTTCCCCCAAGGAGAGCAAGCCCGATGAAGGACAGCACGCCCCAGCGCATTCACCTCTCGGACTACACGCCGCCGGCCTATCTGGTGGACGAGGTCCATCTGACCTTCGTACTCGATCCCACCTCCACCCGCGTCAAAAGCCGCATCGCCTTCCGCCCCAATCCGGACGCGCCCGGCACCTTCGCGCTGCACGGCGAGCATCTTGATCTGATCTCCGCCAGCATCGACGGCGAGCCGGTCGATCCGGCCTTCACCGAAGACGGCCTGACGCTCAGCGTGCCCGAGGCGCCCTTCATCTGGGAGGCCGAGGTCGAGATCTCGCCAGAGACCAACAAGGCCCTCGAAGGACTGTACCTGTCGAACGGCATGTACTGCACCCAATGCGAGGCGCAGGGCTTTCGCCGGATCACCTACTATCCCGACCGCCCCGACGTCATGGCGACCTTCACGGTGCGGATCGAAAGCGATCTGCCCGTTCTGCTCTCCAACGGCAATCTGACCGGCCGCGGCGACGGCTGGAGCGAATGGCACGACCCCTGGCCCAAGCCCGCCTATCTCTTCGCCCTCGTCGCAGGCGATCTGCTCGACGTCCACGACACCTTCACCACGGCCTCCGGCCGCGAGGTGCAGCTCGCCGTCTGGGTCCGCAAAGGGGACGAGCATAAATGCGGCTGGGCGCTGAACTCCCTCAAGAAATCCATGGCATGGGACGAAGAGGTCTACGGGCGCGAATACGATCTCGACATCTTCAACATTGTGGCCGTCGACGACTTCAACATGGGCGCGATGGAGAACAAGGGCCTCAATATCTTCAACGCCTCCGCCGTCCTCGCCAGCCCCGACACGTCGACCGACGCCGATTTCGAGCGGATCGAGGCTATCGTGGCGCATGAATACTTCCACAACTGGACCGGCAATCGCATCACCTGCCGCGACTGGTTCCAGCTGTGCCTCAAGGAAGGGCTGACCGTCTTCCGCGACCAGCAATTCACCTCCGACATGCGCTCCGCCCCGGTCAAGCGGATCGAAGACGCGATCCTGCTGCGCTCCCGCCAGTTCCGCGAGGATGCAGGCCCCCTCGCCCATCCGGTGCGCCCCGAAAGCTTTGTCGAGATCAACAACTTCTACACCGTCACCGTCTACGAAAAGGGCGCCGAGCTGATTGGCATGCTCAAGCGGCTCGTCGGCGACGACGCCTATTACCGCGCGCTCGATCTCTATTTCGACCGCCACGACGGCGACGCGGCCACGATCGAGGATTGGATAAAGGTCTTCGAGGACACGATCGACGGCGACCTCTCGCAATTCATGCTCTGGTATTCCCAGGCGGGCACCCCGCGCCTGACCGTCACCGAAACCTTCGAGGACGGCACCCACGAGATCATCCTCGAACAGACCATCCCCAACACACCGGGCCAGACGAACAAGCATCCCCACCATATCCCGCTGGCCTTCGCCCTCTTTGATCCGACAACCGGCGCGCAGCTGGGCGAGGAAGTTCTCGCCGACCTCACCGAAGCGCGCACCGTCCTGCGCCACGAGGGGCTCGAGCGTAAACCGGTCCTGTCGCTCAATCGCGGTTTCGCCGCGCCGATCATCCTCGACACGACATCGCTTGCCGATAATCGCCTCTTCGCGTTGGCCAACGAAACCGACAGCTTCAACCGCTGGGAAGCCGCGCGATCGCTCACCCGTGACGGTCTGATCTCTCTGGCCACCGGCGAGGGCGGCCCGGACGACCCCTATTTCGACGCGCTCGCAGGGCTCGTTCAGGACGACACGCTCGATCCCGCCTACCGCGCCCTCATCCTCGGCCAGCCGTCGCAGGACGACATCGCCCAGGCCATCTTCGAGGCGGGCGGCACCCCCGATCCGCTCCTGATCTACCGCGCCACCGAAGCGCTCCGCCTGCGCGTCGCCCAGCGCCTTCAGGACATCCTCCCGGCGCTTTATGCCAAGATGCAGGTCCACGGTGTCTACAGCCCCGAGGCAAGCGATACCGGCAAGCGCGCTCTGGCCAACCGCCTGCTCGGCCTGCTCTCCCGGCTCGATGGCGGCACCGCCGCCCAGATCCAGTTCGACCGCGCCGATAACATGACGAACCAGATCGCCGCGCTCCACGCCCTTCTCAGCATCGACCGGGGCCAGACCGCCCTTGCCGCCTTCGAAGCGCAATGGCGCGACGACCGCCTTGTGATGAACAAATGGTTCTCCGCCCAGACCGGCACCGCCGCGCCCGAGGCTGCCGTCGCCACCGCGCGCACCCTGACCGAGCGCGAGGATTTCGACTGGACCAACCCCAACCGCTTCCGCGCAGTGATGGGTGGCCTGATCGCCAATTCGGCGGGCTTTCACGCCGAGGATGGCGCAGGCTACACCTTCCTCGCGGACTGGCTGCTCAAGGTCGACGCCAAGAACCCGCAACTCGCCGCCCGCATGTCCGCCGCCTTTGAGACCTGGAAGCGCTATGACGCGGACCGACAGGATCTTATCAAGACGCAACTCGACCGGATCCTGGCCAAGGACAGCCTCTCCCGCGACCTGACCGAGATGATCTCCCGCATCCGAAACGCCTAAAAGTTCGCCCATACGCCAAGAAAACAGGCACGAACCCCTTTTTTGGAACGTTCCACGGCGCGTGTCCCTTCTTTCTGGTGACCCTAGAAGGAGGACCAGCATGTCACGACGCGTTTTGATCTCCGGAGCGAGCATCTCCGGCCCCATGACCGCCTATTGGCTCGCCAGACGAGGCTTCGACGTCACCGTCATCGAACGGTCCGATAGCCTCCGACTGGGCGGCCAGAACATCGATCTGACCGATGCCGCCCGCGACATCGTGCGGATGATGGGCATCGAGGACAAGATCAAGGCGCAGCATACCGGCGAGAAAGGTCTGCAATTCGTGGACAGCGACGGCAAGGCCGCAGCCAGCTTCCCGACCGACAAGAAAGGATCGCTCACCCGCGAGATCGAGATCCTGCGCGGCGATCTGGTCGAGATCATCGTCAACGCCAATCCCGACAGCGTCGATTACCGCTTCGGCGAGACGATCGAGGAGATGACCGAAACCGGCAACCAGGTCGATGTCCGCTTCGCCAGCGGCAAGACGGACTCCTTCGATCTGGTGATCGCCGCCGACGGCATGAACTCCTCGACCCGAAAGATGATCGTCAACGAGCCCGATCAGGAGAAGTATCTGGGGTGCTGGTCGTCCTATTTCACGATCCCGCGGCTCGAGCGCGATAACGACTGGTGGCGCTGGTATACCAGCCCGACCGGCGTCATCGCCTTCTTGCGACCTGACAATCAGGGCACGATGCGCGCCTCCGTCAACTTCCTCAGCGACGAAAGCGATCCCCCGCATATGTCGCTTGAGGACAAGAAGGACCGCCTGCGCGCCCGCCTCGACGGCGCAGGCTGGGAGGCGGACCGCATCGCGGACGCCCTGACGGATGTGGAGGACATCTTCCTCGGCCCGCTCCACCAGATCAAGGCAAGCCGCTGGTCGAACGGCCGGATGGTCCTGGCCGGAGATGCCGCGCACTGCCCCACGCCCTATACCGGCATGGGCACGACCCTTGCGGTCATCGGCGCCTATGTCCTGGCCAACGAACTGGCCGAGCATGACGACCACACCAAAGCCTTCCAGGCCTACGAGGACAGGTTCCGCGCCTTCGCCGAAGCCTCGCAAAAGCTCCCGCCCGGCGTGCCGGATCTGGCCTATGCCAATTCAAAGCTAAAGGTGAAGCTGATCAATTCCGGCGCAGCCATCGGCGCCTCGGGCCCCGTTCAGTCCTTGATCTCGCTCTTCACCGGATCGGGAAAGGACAAGAACGACTTCACCCTGCCGGATTACGCAGAGCCGGCGGACAAGGCGGCAGCAGACCAACGCGCCGCCTGATCCAAGCCGAACCGGGCAAGCCTGCGGCGGACACGCCGCGGGCCATCCCAGTTGCCGTTTCAACACAGCAAATAGCGACGCCGCGAAAAAGCATTTGCCGCAGCCCGGGTCTGCCCTTAGGAGAGCCGCCTGACATGTGCCCGGGGCACCCCAATCGCCCCTCAACCAGGAAAGGGCAGACCATGCTGAATTGCTTATCCGCCCGTCTGGGCCCGATCACAGCCTAAGTCCCCACCGGCCTCTGTGATCCCGTATCGGTCCTCCCGCCGATCCATCTGTCTTACAGTCTTCAGGTTCGATCCAATGGACAGCTCTGTCTTGCCGGAACGCGCACCCGCCCTCCCCGGCGGTGCCGCGCCATCGAAATCTCGTCCGTTCCCTCTTCGGATCCAGGATAGCCGTCCTCCCGCCCCGGCGCACGGGGGATCCATCCATCTTGTCCCGAAGACACCCCGTTTCTACGAAAGCGTCCCCCCATGGACCTTCTGACCACGACACTCACCGCAGCCGTTCAAAGCGACTTCTTCGCAGGCGGTCTGGCTCTCGGCGCATTCGGCCTTTTGGCCGCCTCCCTGCGCCTTGGGGGCCAGATGCTCCACCGGATGATCTCGCGCCGCATCTGGACCAGCCTGACGCTCGACAACCGCAGCACGGCCTATCGGCATTTCTACATCTGGATGGAGCATAACGACGTGCTCGCCGGATCGCGCCATGTCCGCATGACCGATGATCGCTGGGCCATCGGCACCAAGGGTTACGCGCCTGCCCCGGGATCGCACTGGTTCATCCATCAGGGCCGGATCTGCCGCCTAGACCGCGACCTCAGCGAAAAAGCCAAAGTCGGTGCGCCCTACGAACAGCGCCCGATGGAAACGCTGCACCTGACCATCCTCTTCGGCCAGATCGGCACGCTCCTGCGCTGGATCGACGAAGGACGCCGCATCGCCTGCACGAAGGATCGGATCGGGCCGGGCCTGCATATCCTCAAGGGCGATTACTGGGACAGCCTCGGCGACGTCCCCCGCCGCCGGATCGACACCGTGCTCGTGGACGACGACCGCATCGAGCGCGTTCTTGAGGATATGCGCTGGTTCTACGCCGCCCGCGACTGGTACGCCAAGCGCGGCGTGCCGTGGCGGCGCGGCTATCTCTTCCACGGGCCGCCCGGCACCGGCAAATCCAGCCTGATCCGGGCGCTCGCCTCCGAGCTTTCGCGCGACATCGCCGCGCTGGATCTGGGCCGCCCAAGCCTCGGGGACGACGATCTGCGGGACGCGATGGCCTACGCCCCCACGGGATCCCTGATCGCTATCGAGGATGTCGATGCCGTCTTCACCCGCCGCGACAGCGCCGAAAAACCCACAGGCGTCAGCTTCTCGGGCCTGCTCAACGCGATCGACGGCGTGGCCGCGCAGGAAGGCCGCGCGCTGATCATGACGACCAACCACAAGGAAAGGCTGGACCCCGCCCTGATCCGCCCGGGCCGGGCCGATCTCCATATGGAGCTCGGCCTCATCAGCGCCGCCACGGCGACCCGCCTGTTCGAAAGGTTCTTCCCCGAAGACCGCGCGCTGGCCCGGCAATTCCGAACCCGGTTGGACGGGCACCGCATCAGCCCGGCAGCGGTGCAAGGCTGGCTGCTGGCAAGCAGCGCGGACCCGGTCCGGGCGGCAGGCGCATCGGGCCTGATCCCCGCCGGGCCGCGAATCCCGCCGCCGGATCGCCCTTGCCGGGCGGCGGCGTCGCCATACCGTCTGCCCATCCCCCTTTCCAAACCGTAAGCCTACCCCCAGTTAATCTTAACGCGCCCCTCGCCGGAAAAGAGCTGTCCATGCCCGTCTTTGCCTCTCAAATATCCAAACCCGCCGCTCTCCTTCTCGCGCTGGTCTCTCCGGCTTACGCGGATCTCGATCTCGGCCCCGATCCGCTCCCCGATCTGGTTCCGCTGAACGAGCTGACCGAGGATGACGTCTGGCCCTCCTACCGCGCCATCCGCTGCGCCGCGCTCTACGATGCGCTCGACCGGTTCGATCTGCCGCCCGCCGCGCTCGGCGCGGGCGGCGATGCCGCAAGCCTCGCTGAAAGCTTCGAAACCGCCGCCATCCAGGCCTGGCGCATCGGCGCGGGCCAGCCCGAGCAGGAGGACAGCTTCTTCTCCTCGGCCGCCCCCGCTCCCATCGCAGGCGGGATCGAGCTGATGTCCGTCAGCTACCAGGTCCGCCTCTCCACTGCCTTCATCGAAACCGGGCGGCCCGTGCGGAACGGCGATCTTGTTACGCTCGATCTGGCCCATTGCACCGCGATGATGGGCCGCGCACCCTTGCCAGCGCCCCCCGCCGACTGACATATCCAAAGCATGGCCCAGAACACCGATCACCCCGCCGACCCGTTCAAGAAAGCGCTCGCCGACGCGACCCGCACGCTCGCTGACGATCCCGATCTGGGCGTCACCTATTCCGTCGACCCTCCGGGCCAGACCGGCGACACGATCCGCCTGCCGCAGGTCTCCCGCCGGATGACCGCCGATGAAGTGCTGCTCACCCGTGGCACCGCTGACGCCTACGCGCTCCGCCACCGCTACCACGACGACGGCACCTTTCAGAAATACGCCCCCCAAGGCCAGATGGCCCGCGACCTTTACGAGGCGATGGAAACCGCCCGGATCGAAGCCGTCGGCGCCCGCCATATGCCCGGCACGGCAGGCAATATCGACGCCAAGATCGGATCGGAGGCTTCCCGACGCGGCTACGACCAGATCCGCGATCCGGCCGAGGCGCCGCTCAGCGTCGCGGCAGGCTACCTGATCCGCCATCTGGCCACGGGCCGCACCCTGCCGCCTGCCGCCGACAATGTCATGCAACTCTGGCAAGGCTATATCGAGGAACAGGCCGGCGGATCGCTCGAGACCCTGCAGGAGGCGCTCGGCGACCAGCAGCAATTCGCCCGCCTCGCCCGCCAGATCATCGACGATCTGGGTTACGGCGACCAGTTGGGCGACGATCCCGATGACAGCGACGACGCCTCCGAGGACGACGCCGAGGACAGCGGCCAGGACGATGACCAGCCCGACAGCACCGGGCAGGACGACGATCAGCGCGACGACGAGATGGACGCCGCCCCCGAGCAGTCCCAAGAGGACCAGCAGGACGCCTCCCAGGCCCAGGTCTCCATGGACGACATGGCCGAAAGCGAGATGGGCGAAGAGGCCGAGATGCCCGAAGGCGAAGCCCCGCTCGAGCCGCCTGCCCCGCAACCCGTCTCCGAGGCTGATCCCAACTACGACGTCTACGAGACCGCCCATGACGAGGAAATCCGCGCCGAGGACCTCGCCGATCCGGCCGAACTGGAACGCCTGCGCGCCTATCTCGACCAGCAGCTCGACCCGCTTAAAGGGGCCGTCTCGCGGCTCGCCAACAAGCTTCAGCGCCGCCTTCAGGCCCAGCAGAACCGCGCCTGGGAATTCGACCTCGAGGAAGGCATGCTCGATGCGGGTCGCCTCGCCCGCGTCGTCGCCAACCCCACGACGCCGCTCTCCTTCAAGGTCGAAAAGGACACCGAATTCCGCGACACGGTCGTCACGCTGCTCCTCGACAATTCCGGCTCCATGCGCGGGCGCCCCATCTCGATCGCCGCGATCTGCGCCGACGTGCTCGCCCGCACGCTCGAGCGCTGCCAAGTCAAGGTCGAGATCCTCGGTTTCACCACCCGCGCCTGGAAAGGCGGCACCTGCCGCGAAGCGTGGCTCGCCGCAGGCCGCCCCTCCCAGCCGGGCCGCCTCAACGATCTGCGCCACATCATCTACAAATCCGCCGACGCCCCGTGGCGGCGGACCCGCGACAATCTCGGGCTGATGATGAAAGAGGGGCTGCTCAAGGAAAACATCGACGGCGAAGCGCTCGAATGGGCGCATCGCCGCCTCGTCCACCGCCCTGAAAGCCGCAAGGTCCTGATGGTGATCTCGGACGGTGCCCCGGTCGATGACAGCACGCTGTCGGTGAACCCCGCGAATTACCTCGAAAAGCACCTGCGCGACGTGATCGCCATGGTCGAGAAGAAGAAGCTGGTCGAACTGCTCGCCATCGGCATCGGCCATGATGTGACCCGCTACTATGACCGCGCGGTGACGATCACCGATGTCGAACAGCTCGCCGGGGCGATGACCGAACAGCTCGCTTGTCTCTTCGATCCCGACCCCCGCGCCCGCGCCCGCGTCATGGGGATGCGCAAGGTCGCCTGAACCGGGGCCGGACCCGATTTAATCAATCTGGCCCTGAGAGAGATGATTGTGCACGTCGTTGCGCGACCGGACCTCCGCTCGCGGCGTTAATCAGGCACGACGCCGAAAATCCACCGACCAGATACCGACGCGATACCGACCGGATACCGAACGCTCAAATCCAAGCCCCGCTTGGCGTTAACCGCTGATTCTCTGGGATCTGCCGCAAAGGGTCCGGGCGCGCCCTCAAGACCCTCGACATCCGCCTTCCCACGGGGCAGCAAAGGACATCTCCAATGAGGATCGCGCCGATGCTTCAGACCTTCGCTCCCTCGACCTCGCCCGATCAGTCGCCTCCGCGCCTCGCCGCGCTCAGGCAGCAGCTCGAAAGCAAGCAGCTCGACGCCTTCCTGATCCCCCGCGCGGACCGCTTCCAGGGCGAATATGTCGCCCCCGCCGACGAGCGTCTAGCCTGGCTCACCGGCTTTACCGGCTCGGCGGGTTTCGCTGTCGTAACCTCTTTAAAAGCCGCGCTTTTTACCGATGGGCGCTATACGCTTCAGGGGCGGAGCCAGACCCCGGATGAGATCGATATAGTCGGCATCCCGGGCACGAAACTCGCCGATTGGCTGGGCGAGCATCTGGGCACCGGCCGCGTCGCCTATGACCCGTGGCTGCACACGGCAGGCCAGATCGAAACGCTCCGCAAGACGCTCGCCCCGGGCCTCGACCTGATCCCGTCGGACAATCTCGTCGACCTGGTCTGGGACGACCGGCCCGAGCCGCCCGCAGAGCCCTTCAGCGCCTATCCTGCAAAGCTTGCCGGTCAGACATCGGCAGGCAAAATCAACGAGATAGCGGACAAACTTCGCGAAGCGCACCGCTCCGCCACGGTCTTGACCCAGCCCGACAGTCTGGCCTGGCTGCTGAACATCCGCGGCTCCGACATCCCCCGCAATCCGGTCCCCCACGCCATGGCCATCCTGCACGAGGACGGGCATCTCGACCTCTTCGCCGCCGAGGAAAAACTGGCCGGGCTCGACGACCATTTCGACGCTGATATCACCCGCCGCGACCCCGGCGAAATCCTGCGCTATATCAAGAAGTCGAGCAGCCCCGTCCAGGTCGATCCCGACACCCTCCCGGACCGGATCGCAACCGTTCTGGCGGATGCCGATATCACCGTGGAACACGCGCCCGATCCCTGCCTTTTGCCCAAGGCCCGCAAGACCGAAACCGAGCTGGCCAATACCCGCGAGGCGCATCTGCGCGACGGCGCCGCCGTGGTCGACTTCCTCGCCTGGCTCGACGCACAAGCCCCCGGAACCGTTGACGAAATCACCGCCGTCACCGAGCTGGAGAACCGCCGTCACCAGACCGGCCAGCTTCTGGATATCTCCTTCGAGACCATCGCGGGCTCCGGCCCCCACGGCGCCATCGTGCATTACCGCGTGACGAACGAAACGAACCGCACCGCCCAGCCCGGAGAGCTCTTTTTGATCGACAGCGGCGGGCAATATATCGACGGCACAACCGACATCACTCGGACCGTTCCGATCGGCGAACCCACTGAAGATCAACGGAAAACTTACACCGCTGTTCTGCAAGGCGTCATCGCCATCTCGACCGCGCGCTTTCCCAAAGGCACCGCCGGACGCGACCTCGACCCGCTCGCCCGCGCCGCCCTGCGCCGCATCGGCCGCGACTACGACCACGGCACGGGCCACGGCGTCGGCGTCTACCTCTCCGTCCACGAAGGCCCGCAGCGCCTCTCCAAAGCCTCCCAGATCCCCCTCGAACCCGGCATGATCCTCTCCAACGAGCCAGGCTATTACCGCACGGACGATTTCGGCATTCGCCTTGAAAACTTGATCGCGGTCGAGCTGCCACAGCCTCTCGACGGCCAGGACGACCGCGACTGGCTCGGCTTTGAGACCCTGACCTGGGTGCCCTTTGACCGAAGGCTAATCGACACGAGCGCACTGGCCCGGTTCGAGAGAGATTGGATCGATGCCTACCACGCTGAGATCATGGAGAAAATCGGCGGCCGGGTGACAGAAACCGACTGGCTCGCCGGGGCCTGTGCCCCTTTGACACAGAGCGCCTGACCCGTCACTGTTAGCGCGATCACTGGGGAGAACTTGACGATGGCCGATCACATCAAGATCCGCAAAGTAGGCGGAAAATGGACCGTCCGCGCCGGTGGCGCCGTCTTGGGCGAAAGCGCAAATGTGCTCGAGCTCAGCGAGGGCGACTACCCGGCTGTGATGTACTTCCCCCGCGACGACATCGCGATGGCCTTCCTCGATGCGTCCGGCCGCACGACCTATTGCCCGCACAAGGGCGAGGCACGCTACTTCCATATCGTGGCCAAGTCGGGCCAGATCGATGATGCAGTCTGGTCCTACGAAGACCCGAAATCCGGCGTTGCCGAGATCAAGGATCACCTTGCGTTCTACACCGATCGCGTTGCGGTCGAGCAGATCTAGGGCGGCAAATTCTTCTAGAAGAATTTGAAGAATTTTCTAGAAAATTCTTGCCCTTAGCGGCATCCGGTTATGAATGCTCCTCCGCTGCCGTCGCGGCGAGCGCCCGATTGAAAGCCTTGAGCGCGTCGACCTGAAAGAGAGCGCCCCACAGCTCCGGCGGTCCGTCCTTCACCCGGCGCACGACCGGAATGAAGGCATAGTTGCCCGCCTCGAACATCGGCATCGCCTGCTCCAGCGTCGCATCCGCATCCAGAACAACCCCGCGAGAGATCATGTCCCGGCATTGCTCCTCGGACGCCGCTTTGGGATGATCCGGCCCCCGCATCACGCTGGCCACTTTGAAGACGCCGAGCAGATAGGCCTGCGGCCCTGCCGCCAGATGCACCCCGCGCCGCTCCAGCTGGGTAAGAAAGAACGACCGATCAACGAGCCTTGAGGCTACCGCTGTCGACATCGACACCGACGTCATCACCGCGATCCCCGTCTGCCAGTCCCCTGTCAGCTCGAAGACGATAAGCGTCGTCGAAATCGGTGCTCCCAGCACCGCCGCCGCGACCGCGCCCATCCCGGCGAGCGCATAAAGCGTTCCGGTCCCCGACACATTCGGGAAAATCCCCGTTGCGACCAGCCCGAAAGCCAGCCCCGTCAATGCTCCGATCATCAGGGACGGAGAGAACACGCCCCCTCCCATCCGGCCTCCGACCGTGATCGACACCGCGATCACCTTGAGGATCACAAAGATCACCGCCTCGCGAAAGCCCAGCGTTCCCATCAGGGCCAGCGAGGTCGTCTCGTAACCGACCCCGATGATATGCGGATACCAGATCGCGAGGCCCCCCAGCAAAAGCCCGGCGACGGCAGGCCTCAGGTAGCGCGGCAAGCGCGTGCGCCCCTGCACGTGGTTCGCCACGTCGTCGGCCCAAAAGATCGCCTTCATCTGCACGACCGCGACAAGCCCGCAGATTAGGCCCAGGATCAGGAAGGCGGGCAATTCCACATAGAAGATCAGGGCGTTAGGCTCAGGCAGTGTGAACTCCGTCAGCCCTCCGAATTCCAGCCGGTTGATAACGGTCCCGGCAACCGAGGCGATGACGATCGGCGCGAAGGCATGAACCGCAAAGTGCCGCAGGATGACCTCCATCGCGAACAACGCACCCGCGATCGGCGCATTGAACGAGGCCGACACCGCCGCCGCAACCGCGCATCCCAGAAGATCCCGCCCGGTGATTCCGTCCGCCCGGATCGCGTTCGAAACATAGGTCGACATCACCCCCGCCAGATGGACGACAGGCCCCTCCCGCCCGGTCGATCCCCCGGTTGAGAGCGTGATGAAGGAGGCCAGGGTCGAGATCAGACCGCGCCGCCGCTGCACACGGCCATCGCTCAGCGCCGCCCCTTCGATCACGTCAGCGACGCCCCTGACGCGCCCATCCTCGGTGAAAAGATGCAGGATGATCCCGACGGTTGCGCCGCCGAGCACAGGGATGATCAGAACCCAGTACCAGTCCAGCGAGGCGGCAAAGGAATGGAGCAGATTGACATCGTCCGTGCCGTAAAGAAACGCCTGCAGCGCATCGATCCCTTTGCGGAAAAGAAGCGCGGCAAACCCTGCCGCGATCCCGATCATCAGTGCGATGAACCAGAACTGAATTTGCGACGGCCCTTTGTGCCGTACCACGTAGATCCCATCGCGGCAGGACTTCAGCACCATCCGCGCGGTATCACGCAGAAAACCAGAAGACGAAGGCGGATCCGAAGGCGTCACAGGACTCAAGGCTCATTCAGGCGCGCCAAGGCGGAGAGCACGCAGTATCACCGGGATATCCGCTCCGCCTGCCCATGCTAGGTCAAAGCGCGAGGCGCTCCAAGCAAGATCTTGGCGGGTCTTGTCCCCGAATCGCGCGACAAGATCCAATGCAACCTTCGCGAATGAAACTCTTTCATGACGAGGCATCCGGGTCTCATCCCCCCTTGGGGGGGATTGAGGATTAATGCACCTTTTGTTAATTATTATCTCATAAGAGCGACGGCCTCTTAGCCAAGGTTTCGCTCATCGACCATAGATCAGGGGAAGACAAAACGGGTTTAGACGTTGTTTTCGCTGCCAATTTTTTAAACGACATATCGGGGTGGCTCCATGTTGGAGCCGCCCTTTTTCGTGGCCGGACCGGAATCTGAACCAGCCCGCATCGCGCAAGAAAAGCAGAAAACCGGCAGATCAAGGTCGGAAACACACTGTTCTGACTGAGGTAGAGCACCTGTCCGACGTCCCTGATCACCCGGATCGGACGATCCCTGTCATTGCGCTTCGATCAATACCCGTGCCGCCTCGCGCGCAGCCTCTGTGATCCGGTCACCCGAGATCATCCGCGCAATCTCATCCACCCGGTCCCCCTCCTCCAGAGGCGTCACCGTCGACAGCGTCGTCTCCGCCTCCTGCCGTTTCTCCACCCGCCAGTGATACCCGCCGCGCGCCGCAACCTGCGGCGAATGCGTCACCACCAGAACCTGCCCGTCCTCCGCCAACGAGGCAAGCCGCCGCCCTACAGCATCCGCGGTTGCGCCGCCCACCCCACGATCGATCTCGTCGAAGATCAGCGTCAGTCCCGAAGCCGTGCCCGTCAGGCATACCTTGAGCGCCAGCAGAAACCGCGACAGCTCCCCGCCCGACGCGATCTTGGCCAGCGGACCGGCCGGCGCGCCCGGATTGGTCGCGACCACGAAGGCAACATCGTCAATCCCCTCAGGCCCGGGCGACCCCTCGGCAATCTCGGTCGAAAAGATCGCACGCTCCATCTTGAGCGGCGCAAGCTCGCCCGCCATTGCTGCGTCCAGCCGCGACGCCGCCGCGCGCCGCGCGCCGCTCAACGTCAGGGCCGCCGCTCGATAGGCCTCATCAGCTTCAGCGGCGGCGTCGCGCAATGCCGTGATCTCACCGGCCCCACTCTCAAGGGCCGCGACCTTCGCCCGGATCTCCTCGGCAAAAGTGCCAAGATCGTCAGGCGCCACCCCATGCTTGCGCGCCAGTCCCCGGATCGCGAAAAGCCGCTCCTCGGTATTTTCGAGCGCATGGGCATCGAAGGACAGCCCCTCCAGCGCCTCAACGACCCCGCCTTGCGCCTCGCCAAGCTCGACCATCGCGCGCTCCAAAGCGGCCAGCGGCGCATCAAGCCGCCCCTCCGCCTCTCCGGCCACGCCCTCGAGCCAGCGCAGCCCATCCGTCATCTGTCCTTCGGCGCCCTGCAGTCCAAGGGCCTGCTCGGCCCGCCGGATATCCTCGCGGATCTTCTCAGCGGCCTGCATCAACCGCCGCTCGGTATCGAGCGTCGCCTCCTCGCCCGCCTCGGGGTTCAGCGCATCCAGCTCGGAAACCGCGTGGCGCAGGAACTCCTCCTCCGCCTGAACCTCTTGCAAACGCAGCTCGGCCGCCTCGACCGCCGCCATCGCCTCACGCCGCGCCTTCCAGCCCGCGCGCACGGCCTTTCGCTCAGTCTCGACCCCGGCGAACTGATCCAACAAAGCCCTGTGACCCCTGGGATCGAGCAACCCGCGATCGTCCTGCTGTCCGTGCAACTCCACCAGCCGGTCCGACAACGCCCGCAGGACCTCACCCGAGACGCGCCGGTCGTTGACCCAGGCCGTCTTGCGCCCATCGCGCGCATTCACGCGCCGCAGGATCAACTCTCCGTCAAAGCCAATCCCGGCCTCCTCCAGCACCTCTGCCACAGGATGATCGTCCGCCAGATCGAACCAGGCCGTCGCCTCGCCCTGCTCGGCCCCGGCGCGCACCAGCTCGGCCCGGCCGCGCCAGCCCAGAACGAACCCCAGAGCATCCAGAAGGATCGATTTGCCCGCCCCGGTCTCTCCGGTGAGCACGTTCAGACCAGGCTGGAACCGCAGCTCCAGCCGGTCGATGATCAGCATGTCCCGGATGTCGAGCCCGCGCAGCATGTCAGATCCGGAAAGCCCGCGTGCCGCCCGAGGTCACAACCACTGGCCGCGCACGACCTGACGGTAGATCTGCGACAGCCAGTTGTCGCCCACCGGCTCGGCGCGCAGCCCTTGCCCGGTCAGCAGCGCAAAGCTGTCCTGATACCAGTCCGTTCCGCGATAATTGTAGCCCAGGATCGCGCCCGCCGTCTGCGCCTCGTCCGTCAGGCCCAGCGACAGATAGCTTTCGACCAGCCGGTGCAGCGCCTCGGGCGTGTGGGATGTCGTCTGGAAATCCTCCACCACGATGCGAAACCGGTTGATCGCCGCCGCATAGTGCCGCTTGCGCAGGTAATAGCGACCGATCTCCATCTCCTTGCCCGCAAGGTGATCGAAGGCCAGATCGAATTTCAGGATCGAGGAGCGCGCGTAATCGCTTTCGGGATAGCGCTCGATCACCGTGCGCAAGGACTGCAAAGCCTGAAAGGTCAGCCCCTGATCACGCCCGACCTCGTCGATCTGATCGTAATAGGACAGCGCCAGAAGATATTGCGCATAAGCGGCATCCTCGTCGGCGGGGTAGAAATCGATATACCGCTGCGCCGCCGCGCGGCTGTTGGGATAGTCGCGCGCCTGATGATAGGCGAAGGCCTGCATGATCAGACCGCGCTTGGCCCATTCGCTATAGGGATAAAGCCGCTCGATCTCGCCAAAGAAGAAGGCCGCGTCATCCTCGTTGCCATCGGCGAGCTCGAATTCACCACGCTCATAGATCTGCTGCGCGGAAAACGCCTCAAGATCGCTGCCCTCGGCATCCGGAGCCCGATTGCCGCCACAGGCAGCAAGTGTTCCCATCAGCAGGACGGTCATTGCCATCCGGGCCCATGCCCTGCCCCAGCTCATTTCCCGATGACCTCTCGTTCGTCGCACGGTGTCTCACCGCTGCCCTTCGGGACCATCTAGCATGAAAAAATCCGGGGCAAAATGCCTTTGCGACCGATCCGGCGTCAGAGCAGGATCAGGCCACAAGTCGCAGATCGTCAACGGCAATCCCGGTCCCGGGCAGCCGCCGCATCTGCGCACGATCGCAGGTTACGACCCGCACCGCATCCGGCGTCGCAAAGAGGACCCGCAGCAGCGCATTGGTCAGCGCATGACCGGCCCGAATGCCCTCATACCGGCCAAGGATCGGCGCGCCCGCCGTCGCCAGATCGCCAAGCGCATCCAGCATCTTGTGGCGCACAGCCTCATCCGCGTGGCGCAGGCCGCCGGGGCTCAGAACCGACGCCCCATCGACGACGACGGCATTGTCCATCGACCCGCCAAGGGCCAGCCCTTCGGCGCGCATCGCATCCACATCCGACTGGCGGCAGAATGTCCGACTGTCGCACAGCTCGCGAATGAACGTACCGTTGCCCATATCCAGGACCTTGCGCTGACGTCCAATCGCCGGATCGGGAAACTCGATGGTGAAATCAATCTCCAGCCCGTCCGCAGGAAGCAGCTTGGCTGTCGAAAGCCCCGCCTTCACCTCGACCGGACGCAGGATCTCGAAGGCCCGGACCGGCGTATCGAGCCGCTGCAGTCCGACATCGAGGAATTTGCGGACAAAGCCCGCAGCACTTCCGTCTAGGATCGGAACCTCGGGACCGTCCAGCTCGATCTCGGCATTGCCGATCCCGCACCCGGCCAGCGCAGCCATGATGTGCTCGATCGTGGAGACGTCAACACCGCCCTCGCCCACCAGACGCGTGCAGAGCGGAACCTGCGCAACGCGGTCCCATAGAGCCGGGATACGCACAGCCTTGTCCAAACGGTGAAACCAAATGCCGTGATCTGCCGCGGCCGGACGAACGGACATGCGAACAGGTCGGCCGCTATGCAGGCCGATCCCGTTAAACTGCGCCGTTGTCCTCAGTGTCGTTTGCAACAGATGCCTCTGACGATTGGTTAAGATTTCGCTCATCGTCAGCTATGGGAGAGGCCCGCGCAGTACAATTCACGCTTTGCAACGGCCTGAAACAGAGGGGACCGGAACATGGCAATAGTTTGCTTTCGCGCCCTCAACCCTTTGTTGTGGAATAGAAAAAGCCGCCCCGAAGGGCGGCTCTCTTTTTTCAGATTGTGACCGGCTTTAGTTCGCCTGACGCCGCAAGAAGGCGGGAATCTCGATCCGTTCCTGGTCGGGATCGACCGCAGGCTCGGGTTGGGCCGCCGGTTGGGGCCGGCTCATCCCCGGTTGAACACGCGGCAAATCAGCCTCGTCCTGGGGGTGTCCGGTCATCCGGTTGATCAGCGAATTGATCCCGAAACGCGGCTTTTCTTCCTGCTCGGCGGCAGGCTCGGCGGCGCCGGGTGCTTTCTGAACCGCATGCTGCAATCGCGCCATCGTCTCGGCGGAGGGCTGACCGGGAGTTTCGGCGTTCTGCATTACGACCGGCTCAGGCGCGGCCTGCTGAACCGGCTCGGGCTCAGGCTGATAGGCCGGGGGAGGCATATCGCCTTCGGACCAGAGCGATTCCGCAGCAGGCTCATCGACCGGCGCATAGCCCGGGAAAAGCTCAGGCTCTTCCTGCTGCGGCTCGGCTTCGGCGACCAGCGCGATTTGCGGCTCCGGGGCAGGTTCGGCCACCGGCGCGTCCTGCGTCTCAAGCGACACCTTGTCGGTCAGCGGCGGCCCAGACAGGCTCCGGCGCGGCAGCGGCGTCTCGGCGTGGCTCTCGGCGGCATCGATACCGGTCGCCACGACGCTCACGCGCATCTGCCCTTCCATCGTGTCGTCCAGGGTCGAACCGACGATGATGTTCGCATCGGGATCCACCTTCTCGCGGATCTTGTTGGCTGCCTCGTCCAGCTCGAACAGCGTCAGATCATAGCCGCCCGTGATGTTGATCAGCACGCCCTTGGCGCCATTCAGGCTGATCTCGTCGAGCAGCGGGTTGGCAATCGCCTTCTCTGCGGCCTCGATCGCGCGGTTCTCGCCATCGGCCTCGCCCGTGCCCATCATCGCCTTGCCCATCTCGTCCATCACGGCGCGCACATCGGCAAAGTCGAGGTTGATCAGACCCGGCCGGACCATCAGATCCGTAACGCCCTTCACACCCTGATAAAGGACATCATCGGCCAGCCCGAACGCCTCGGTAAAGGTCGTGCGCTCATTGGCGAGCCGGAAGAGGTTCTGGTTGGGAATAATGATCAGCGTATCGACGACCTTCTGAAGCGCTTCGACGCCCTCCTCAGCCTGCCGCATCCGCTTGGCACCCTCGAACTGGAAGGGCTTGGTGACGACACCGACCGTCAGAACGCCCAGCTCCCGCGCCGCCTGCGCAATGATCGGAGCGGCGCCGGTCCCGGTGCCCCCGCCCATCCCGGCGGTGATGAAACACATATGCGCGCCCGCCAGATGATCGACGATCTGCTCGATGCTCTCTTCGGCAGCAGCTGCCCCGACCGAGGGCCGCGCCCCGGCGCCCAGCCCTTCGGTGACCTTCACGCCAAGTTGAACCCGGCTCGGGCTCTTGGAGCTTTGCAGCGCCTGCGCGTCGGTATTGGCGACGACGAATTCGGTGCCTTCCAGCTCCTTTTCGATCATGTTGTTGACCGCGTTGCCACCGGCACCGCCAACGCCGAACACGGTGATCCGCGGCCGAAGGTCGTCCTGCCCGGGCATGGTGAGATTAAGTGCCATATCTGCTCCGCCTGTTATGTCGCCCGCGACGTCTGACGCGCCGTCGGATCTGCCTGCTTTGTCCCGACTTTAGAGCGCAAAGCCCCCTACGTCACGTGTAAAGAGCGCTTTTGCTACAAAATATTGCAGCTCCCGTGACCCCAATGGCGGGATTTGGCCCACTCACCGAGATCTAGCGTAGCGACATCCGGACACGACTAGAGAGCGCACAAACCAAAGGCACTCCGCAGGTCTCCCCGCTCTCGATCATCGATGTCAGGTCAGCACCGCTCGCGCCAAACCGTCGGCATTATGGTTGCCGTTAAAGTAAGATTACCGACAAAGACGTCCCGACTACAAGAACACTCTTACCAATTGTCCTTGAACCACTTCACCGCTCGCTTGAGCGACCGGGCCGGATAGCGCTCTGCCGGGATCTCGAAATCCCACCATTCGTCCTGCGGATGCGCCGCGAAGAGGCACAGCCCCACCGCCGAGGCAAAGGCCGCCCCCGTCGCCGCCTGCGGCAACCCTTGCACGCGCAAAGGCCGCCCAAGCCGCACCTGCTGGCCCAATATCTTGGAAGCGAGCCCGTCGAGCCCCGGGATCTGGCTCCCCCCGCCGGTCAGCACGATCTGCTGGGACGGCAGATGCTCGAACCCCGCCGCATCCAAGCGAACGCGCACTTCCTCGAGGATCTCCTCGACCCGGGGCCGCATGATCCCGATCAGCTCGGCACGGCTGACCGTGCGCCGGTCATGCTCCCAATCGCCGGTATTGCCGCCGATCTCGATCATCTCGCGGTCGTCCATGCCAGTGGCGACCACGCCGCCATAAAACGTCTTGATCCGTTCGGCCGTCGCGGTCGGCACCTGAAGCCCCATCGAAATATCCGACGTCACATGATCGCCGCCCATCCGCACCGTGTCGGCATAGATCATGTGCTTCTTGACGAAGATGCTCAGCCCCGTCGCGCCGCCGCCCATATCGATACAGGCCGATCCCAGCTCCTGCTCGTCCTCGACCAATGAGGAAATCCCGCTCGCATAGGCGGATGAGGCAACGCCCGCCAGCTCCAGATCGCAGCGCTTGATGCAGTAAAGGATGTTCTGGATCGCCGTCGCATCCACGCTCAGCATATGCATATCGGCGGCCAGAACATTGCCCATCTGCCCGCGCGGATCGCTCAGCCCCGAGCGGTGATCGAGCGCGAAATTCACCGGATGCGCATGCAGCACTTCGCGCCCGTCGCCAATGTCCGGCACGTCGCAGGCCGCCAGCACCCGGCCGATATCGGCCTCCTGCACCTGCGCATCCTCAACCTCGACCGCCCCGGCCAGCCCGTAAGAGCGGGGCCGCGCCCCCGCCAGACAGGCGATCACATGATCGACCCGGACATTGGCCATCTTCTGCGCGGCCTGCACAGCGGTGCGGATCGCCCGCTCCGTCTCGGTCATCGCATCGACTTCGCCGAACCGGACCCCGCGAGACCGTGTCGTCGCCGCTCCAATCACCCGGAACGAGGATTGCCCGGCCATCGAGCCCACCCCTTCGACGCCAAAGGTCTCTGGCCCGTCAAAGCGCAGGATCAGGCAGGCGATCTTGGAGGTGCCCACATCGAGAATGGCGATCACGCCGCGCTGCATCGCCGCCCGCCGCATGTGCCGCATCGCCCGCTGGTTCTCGTATAGCTCCGTCATTGCCCGCTCGTCCTCGTCATCGCTCTTGCATCCCTCAATGTCTCGACTGCCTGCGGCGCCATCCGGATCGTCGGACGCGCGGGGTTTCTGAAATCGACCACCGTCACATCCCGCTCCAGCGCATCCTGCGCCTCATGCAGCGCCACGATCCGCTCCATCGCCGCGACCGCATCCTTGGCGGGCAGCATCACGCGCTGATTGCGGTCGAGCACCAGATCCCAGCGCCGCTCGCCCATCCGCACCAGCCCGCGCACGCGCCGCAGGATCGGATCGGCCGCCGCAAAGACGGCGAGCCCCTCTTCCAGCGCATCGGCCGCCCCGTCGCCCGCGATCAAGGGCAGATCCGGCCGCTCGATCCGGGTGGCCAGCGGGCCGACGATGACATGCTCGGCGTCCAACAGTTGCAGCCCGTCGCGCGAGCGCCAGATCGCGACCGGCACACGCGGCTCGACCTCGACCGACAAAACCCCGCCGGGTTTGACCCGCAGCCAGGCATCCTTGACCGGATCCAGTGCCACAACTGTCCGCCGCATCTGCTCCAGATCCAGATCAAAGGACGAGATCGGAAACTCCACCGGCAGCACCGCCCGCACGCCATCGGCCAGCGATCCGTCCACACCATCGATCGTCATCAGATCGACCTGAAATTCGGGCCGCCCCTCGATCTGCAACCGCGCCTCCGCCACCGCGTCGACGACGATCTGCCGGTTGCTCTCCTGCCCGACCCAGCTTGCGATCAGCCCGCCAAGCACCAAGAGCGGCAGCCCGCGCCGCAGCATCCACAGGTAAAACGGCGTGAGCATCATCCGCTCCAGCCGGTAGCTCCACCGCGAGGGCGCCGGATCGCGCTTGACCGGCGGCTCGGCCCGCCCGCCGGACGCATCGCCGCCGCGCTTCAACGGAGGGGTCAGCGGTCGCATGACGCATCCTCCACCATCCATCGGCACAGATCGGGAAAGCTCATGCCCGTCGACGCCGCCTGCTCGGGCGTCAGCGAGGTCGGCGTCATCCCCGGCTGCGTATTCGTCTCCAGCAGGATCAGACCATCAAGCCCGCGCGCCTCATCCCAGCGGAAATCGGTGCGCGTCACACCCCGGCAGCGCAGCACCTCATGCGCCCGCAGCGCATAATCCAGACAGGCCTCGAAAATCTCCGAAGGCACCTCCGCAGGCACCACATGCCGCGAGCCGCCCTCAACATACTTCGCATCGTAATCGTACCAGCCATCGGTCAGGATATCCGTGACCGTCAGCGCGCGATCCCCGACCACCGTCGTCGTCAGCTCGCGCCCCGGCGCGAAGGCTTCGACCATCACGGTCTCGGGCATCTCCTCGCCCAGAACCGGAGGCCGGTTCGCCCCCGCCTCCACCAGATAGACCCCGACCGAAGAGCCTTCGTTATAAGGTTTCACGACATAAGGCGGCACCATAACATGCCTTGCCGCTACCTCGGCCTTCGGGACCAGCACACTCTCCACCACCGGCAGCCCCGCCTCGCGATAGACGGCCTTGGTCCGCTCCTTGTCGAGCGCCAGCGCCGAGGCAAAGACCCCCGAATGCGTGTAGGGAAGCCGCATCCATTCGAGCAGCCCCTGAACGCAGCCATCCTCGCCCCAGCGGCCATGCAGACCGTTGAACACCACATCCGGAGAAATCTGATCCAGAACGGAACACAGATCGCGGCCCGCATCGACCTCGATCACTTCACATCCTGTCGTCCGCAAGGCGGCCGCGCATTCGCGCCCCGAACTCAGAGAGACCTCCCGCTCCGCAGAAGGCCCGCCCATCAACATCGCCACCTTGGGGTCTGTCCTGCTCGACATGCCCAAGTGCCTCGAAATTCCGACCGTTGCCCGGCCGTGTGTGCCCCTTATGCGGAGCGTTTACTTAGGGGCCGGTTCGCCGACCCTCATGATTTCCCACTCTAGCGTCAGACCACTGGAATCGTAAACCTTTTTCCGGACCTCTTCGCCCAATTCTTCCAGATCCGCCGCTGTGGCATCGCCCGCATTGGTCAGAAAGTTCGAGTGTTTTGCATTCATGACCGCCCCGCCCCGTCGCGCGCCGCGCATCCCGGCCTCGTCGATCACCTTCCAGGCCTTCAGATCATGGGTATCGTCCGCCTTGCCGGTCGAAGAAAAGCCCGCCGGATTGCGAAACGTGCTGCCCGCCGTCCGGTCCTTGGTAGGCTGCGTCTCGTCGCGCTTGGCCAACTGCTGCGCCATTCGCTCGGCCAGCGCCTCCGGATCGCCTTTCGGCCCTTCAAAAACCGCCTCCACGATCACCGCCCCGTCCGGCACGCGGCTCGAGCGGTAGGCCAGATCCAGCTCCGCCGCAGACAGCGTGACAAGCGATCCGTCGCGCAAGACGACCGTCACCTCGACCAGAACGTCCTTCACATAAGAGCCATAACAGCCCGCATTCATCCGCACCGCCCCGCCGATGCTCCCCGGAATGGTCCGCAGAAAGGTCAGATCCACCCCGGCCTGCGCTGCCTTGCGCGCCACATGCGCATCGAGCGCCGCCGCCCCGGCCCGGACCCGCGATCCCTCCACCTCGATCCCGTTAAAGCCCCGCCCCAGCCGGATCACTACACCGCGCACGCCGCCATCCCGCACGATCAGGTTCGAGCCGACCCCCATCGGAAACACCGGCACCTCTGGGGCAAGCTCCGCCAAAAAGGCGCTCAGATCCTCGTCATCGGCGGGCTGAAAAAACCACTCCGCCGGCCCGCCGACCCGAAGCCAGGTCAGATCCGCCAAGGACCGCTCGGCAGTCAGCGCGCCGCGCGGGCTTGATATATCCGTCATCTTCATCCGATCTCTCCCGGCGGGCTTTGTGGTCAAGTCGAACGGCCCGCTAAGGTTCCGGACATCGGCCAGCCGTCACGCATCATCCCGCCGCAGCCCCGTCACACGCAACACCCACCGTCCAAGGTACCGCAGCGGCCAGCGGAGCACCGAGGCCGCCCCCAGCAGAACCAGAAGGCCAAAGCCGATCCCGTTCTCCATCACGAACCAGATCCAAAGCGGGATCCCCGTCCCGATCAGCCAATAGGCCAGCTTCCAATGATGGTCCTTCGTCGGCAGCATCGCCCCGATGCTCGCCACCCCGAACCAGATCAGCATCAGGATCAGCGGAGCATTCACTTCGGAACCCTCGGCTGCTCCCCCCGGAAGCGTTTCCAGAAATAGATCAGCGGGTTGCGGAACATCGACACAAACCCGGCCATAGCGGCCAGCCCCCAAAGCCAGCCATCGGCGATCCAGACCCAGCCGATCAGGATCGGAGCAGCGATGAGCAGCATGATCCCAGGTGGATACTGCCAGCGCATCGGCATGAACGCGACCGCGGTGGCAATCACCACCCAAAGGCAAATCAGAAGGATCGGCAAGCTGACGGGCACGGGCGGTCCTTGTGTCGCTTCGGTTGCATCGACCTGTCTCCCCTCACCAAAAAGGGGAGACAGCTTTGACCGATACTACCAGAAGATTTAGCCCGCCTTAAGGCGCTCCGGCAATGCATTCGCCCAGGTCGAAATCGTACCGGCCCCAAGACAGACAACCATGTCGCCTGGCCTTGCCTGCTCTTTCACAAGCCGAACCAGATCGTCCTCTCCGGTGACGGACCGCGCATGGCGGTGCCCATGCCGGATCAGCCCCGCCACCAGATCGTCGCGCGACGCGCCCTCGATCGGATCCTCCCCGGCAGAGAACACCTCGGCGATCCCCGCGACATCGGCATCGCTGAAGCAATTGCAGAACTCCTCGAAAAGCGAGGACAGACGCGAATATCGGTGCGGCTGATGCACCGCGATCACCCGGCCCTCGCTGGCCTGCCGCGCGGCCTTCAGGACGGCGGCAATCTCGACGGGGTGATGCCCGTAATCGTCGATGATAGTCACGCCATCCACTTCGCCGACCTTGGTAAAGCGCCGGTTCACACCGCCGAACTTGGCCAGAGCCTCGCGAATCTCGTCTCCCTTCATGCCCAGATGCCGCGCCACGGCGACGGCACTCAAAGCATTCGAGACGTTGTGATCCCCCGGCATCGGCAGGCTGCAGCCCTCGATCACGCCCGCATCGCGCAGCTCAACATCGAAATGCGCGATCCCGGCCTTGTAATGCAGGTTCACCGCCCGCACATCCGCCTGCGCGTTGAACCCGAACGTCACGACCCGCCGGTCCGTGATCCGCCCCACAAGCGCCTGCACTTCGGGATGATCGGTGCAGCAGACGGCCAGCCCGTAGAACGGAATGTTCGACACGAAACTGTCAAAGCCCCGGCGCAGGCTGTCGAAATCGCCCCAATGCTCCATATGCTCGGGGTCGATATTGGTCACGATCGCAATCGTCGCCGGCAACCGGTTGAAGGTACCGTCGCTCTCGTCGGCCTCCACCACCATCCATTCGCCCTGCCCCACGCGCGCATTCGAGCCATAGGCATGGATGATCCCGCCATTGATCACCGTCGGATCCAGCCCGCCCGCATCCAGCAGCGCCGAGACCATTGTCGTCGTCGTCGTTTTTCCATGCGTGCCCGCCACCGCGATATTCGAGCGAAGGCGCATCAGCTCAGCCAGCATCTCCGCGCGGCGCACCACCGGCAGGCCGCGCCGCCGGGCCTCGGCCATCTCGGGATTATCCGCCTGAATTGCTGTCGAAACGACAACCACCTCGGCTCCATCCAGATTGTCCGCCCGCTGCCCTTCAAAGACAATTGCCCCAAGCTCCGTCAGCCGCTCGGTGATCTTGGAGGATTTCAGGTCCGATCCCTGCACCGTATAACCGTGATCGAGAAGAACCTCGGCGATCCCCGACATGCCGATCCCGCCGATCCCGACAAAATGGATCGGCCCGACATCGACGGGGACTTTCGTTGCGGCGGCCATGAGCGTTCCATCCATTCTTGTTCTTCTCCGTTATCCGCCCGCGATACGCTCCACCAGAGCCACCAGACGCTCCGTCGCGTCGGGCCGTCCGGAAGCCAGCGCCGCATGGGCCATTTTCACCGCTCCATCGGGATGACCCAGCACGAGGGCGATTTGTTCCGACAAAGACTGCGCATTAAGCTGAGATTCCGGCACAAGGATCGCGGCCCCCGCCTCCACAAGGCTCCGCGCATTGGCCGTCTGGTGGTCTGCCGTCGCGGCAGCATAGGGCACTAGGATCGCAGGCCGCCCGATGACGCTCAGATCCGCAACCGACGAGGCGCCCGCCCGGCTGATGACAAGCTGCGCCTCGCTCATCCGCGCCGGGATATCGTCAAAGAAGGGCTGTACATCGGCGCCGATGCCATGCTCGTCGTAAAAGGCCGCAACCCGCTCGCCGTCTTCGGCCCGCGCCTGATGGCTGACCTTCAGATGCCGCCGCATCGCCTCGGGCAAGGCGGCAATCGCACCGGGCACGACATCCGACAGGATCTTCGCGCCCTGCGAGCCGCCGATCACCAGAAGCTGCATCGGATAATCGCCGGGCGGAATATAAGGCGCACCCTCCCGCTCCAGCACCGCATTGCGCACCGGATTGCCAATCGGCTCGCCCTCGACGCCCTCAGGCAACTCGGTCGGCCAGGTCCCGCAGGCCACAGCATCGACGCGCTTGGCAAAAAGCTTGTTCACCCGTCCCAGAACCCCGTTCTGCTCGTGGATCATGCGCGGGATGCCCAGCAGCGTCGCCGCCGCCAGCGCCGGGATCGACGGATAGCCGCCAAAGCCGACCACAAGCGCAGGCGCATCCTGCCGCATCTGCTGCAACGCCGACACGCTTCCGCCCAAGATCCGCGCAGGCGCCATCGCCTTGGCGACAAGGCCGCCTCGGGCAAAGGTCGCGCTTCTGACCTCGCGGATCTCCACCGCCGCCGGAAAGCCGCCCGCATAGCGCGCGCCGCGCTCGTCCGTCGACAGGATCACCCGCCAGCCCATCGCCAGCATCGCCTCGGCGAGCGCCTGCGCGGGGAACATATGCCCGCCAGTGCCGCCCGCTGCGATGACGATCAGACGGCTCATCGCCCGCGTCCCAGCAGATCCGAAATCTCACCCTGAGGCCGCGTCCGCGTGAAGGCCAGAAGCATCCCCATCGCGATCCCGCTCGCGATGATGGACGAGCCGCCGTAGCTGACGAACGGCAGCGTCATCCCCTTGGCGGGCAAAAGCCGCACGGCCACACCCATGTTGATCATCGCCTGAACGCCGAATGCGCAGGCCAGCCCGGTCCCCGCGAGCCGGATGAAAGGATCACGCTCCTTCATCAGCCGCGTGAGCGAGCGCACGACGATAGCCGCGTAAAGGACGATGATCACCAGAACGCAGATCAGGCCGTATTCCTCGGCGGCGACCGCGATGATGAAATCGGTATGCGCATCGGGCAGCGACCACTTCACCTGCCCCTCGCCCAGACCCACGCCGAAAAAACCGCCTTCGCGGATCGCGTTGGTGGCATAACCCAGCTGCGTCGTCGGATCGACATCGGGGCTCAGGAACCCGTCAATGCGGCGCGCGAAATGCTCGGATCCCGAATAGGCGATGGATCCCGCCAGGATCGCCAGCATCCCGAGCCCCACCAAAAGGGCAATCGGCGCACCGGCCACGAAATACATCACACCCCAGGAAAACATGACAAGGCAGGCCTGCCCGAAATCGGGCTGCAGGGCGAGAAGCGCGCAGATCGTCATCGCCAGAAAGAAAGAGTAGGTCCGCCCGGGCGGGCCGCCGATCTCTCCGGCGGCGGCCATGAACCAGGCGGCCACGACGATGAAGCCGGGTTTGAGGAATTCCGACGGCTGCACGCTGGCAAAACCCAGCGAATACCACCGCACGGCGCCCTTGCCGAAATCGGTGCCAAAGACAGGCAGGAAGATCAGCGCCACGAAGGCGGCCAGAAAGCCCAGCACCGCCAGACGCCGCACGACGACCGGCATCATCATCGAGGTGATCGCCATCGCGATCAGCGCCGCCGCGCCAAAGACGGCCTGCCGGGTCACGTAATGGAAAGGCTCGAACCCGTTCTTTTCAGCCAAGGGAGGGGATGCGGCAAAGCCCAGAAGCAGCCCCATGCCGAATAGCCCTAGCACGAAGGCCATCGACCAACGGTCGATGGTCCGCCACCACCGTGGAAGAATCGGATCGCCGCTCCGGATCGGAGCCGCTCCATAGACCATTTCCGTCATGGAGTTCTGCCTACTGCCTCTGCCTTGTCCCTTTTCGGGATCTGACCAAGGGCTTAGCCCGAAATCAGGCGCAAGGCCAAGGAAAATTGAGCCATAGGCCGCAATTTGCAACCCGCGATGGCCCCCGGGGCAATCCGCACCCTCTCCGCGGGGGCAGAATTTTCTAGAAAATTCTGGCAGCCAAAATCTTCTAGAAGATTTTGCCCCGCCCCGCGCCGGTCTCAGATCAGCAGAGAATACGCGCCTTCATGGCGCAGCAGCGCGATTTTTGTCTCTATCCCTCCGGGGGCGGAGAACCCGCCCAGCCCAGAGGCGCCGACGACGCGGTGGCACGGAATGACGACCGGGATCGAGTTGCCGCCGCAGGCCGCCCCGACCGGTTGCGGCATGGCGCCCAGATCCGTCGCAATCTGCCCGTATTGCCGCGTCTGCCCAAACGGGATCGCCTGCATCGCCGCGCAGACAGAGCGCTGGAACGCCCCGCCCGACGGCCGCAGCGGCAGATCGAACACCGTCAGGTCCCCGGCAAAAAAAGCCTGCAACTGCCGCTCCGCCTCCCGCAACAGCTCGGTCTCCGCCGCCCCGTCCCGGCGCCAATGGATCGCCGTAATCGCGCCGTCCTCCTCGGTCAGGGACAGCCACCCAAGCGGTGTTTCGACGCATCGCGTTGGCATATTGTCTCCTTCCGCCTGTACCGGACCGATCCTAGACCGGCCAAAGCCGCACCAAAAGAGGTTCCGCTCAGTTCTGCTCCGGGATCACAAGCTCCACATCGAACGCATAGGGCACCTCGACGATCGGCCCCGCTGTGAAGAGCTCGATCTCATCGACCTGCCCGTAGTAGAATTCGACCTGGCGACGCGAGGCGGCCGCTTCATCGGAATAATTCACCGTCTTGAACGGTTTGAGAAACCGCCCACCCGACCGCGCGAAATGCCGATACTGGACCTGAACATTCCCGGGCACCTTGTTGAAGCTGGTGATGATCCGGTTGCCATCCATCTCCAGCCAGTCCGGCAGAACGTCAGCTCCAAGCCGTTCCCGTTCGATCCCGGGCATCGTCTTCACGATGAACTGCCCCTGGACCCGTTCAGGCGTCACGGGAAACTGCTCAAGATCGTACTCGATCCGGTTGATCGTCCAGTCATAGGCATCTTCGCCTAGCGCGATGGGATCGCCGGATGCATCGACGAATGTCGCCTCCACCGCCTCGTCCTCCAGTTCGTAACGCGAAAAGACATCGAGGAAGAGCCCGCTGACCGCATCGGGGTAGTCAAACGCCACCTGCGCCGAATAGCCGTTCTGGCGCGGCGTGATCGCCCCTGCGATCTCATCCGCAGGGATCTCGAACGGCTCGGAGGCAAGCCGTGCGGCGACCTGCTCTCCAAGATAAACCGGTCCGCCCAGTTCAATCCCCGGCAGCGTCTGCACCTCGTCCAGCGCGTCGAAATCCACGACATCCAGCACCACCAACTCGCTCAGCATCTCCCCGCCGTCCGGCGCCAGGATCGTCACGCTGACATCCCGGGGGATCCCGTTGAACCCGGCGCTTCCGTGGTAAAGATCCGGAGCCATCATGCCGCTTTCGGTCATCGCCTCATCGATCAGCGCCTCGACTTCCGCGTCCTGCAGATCCCCCGATAGAGCCTGCTCCAAAAGCCCGTCCAGGATCTCGACCATCGCCTCGATCTGCTCCGGGTGGCCCCAACTGCCGCTGCTTCGGAACAGATGCTGCCCGGTCTCGTCACGGGCCTCGATAAAGATCGCATCCGTCTCAAGATCCACCGGCTCCCCGTCGGTTCGTTCGATCTGCACAAAGACCTGATGATCCTCCTGCGCCGTAAAGGTGACCTCGTAGGGCCCGATCTTCTGCGTCTCGCCAATGTCGCGGGGGCCGAACTCTGCCTCCAGCACCGCGCCCGGAAGGTCCGCCTCGAACCGCCCTTCGATCTGCCCGGCCAAGCTCGCATCCTCCGGCGTCGTTCCCTCCGCATTATAGATCACCCGAACCCATGTGCCGTCGAAGACCCCCTGGATCGACGGATCGGTATTGTCATATTCGGTCCCGATGCCGATCCGTCGCCCATCCTCGAGTATCACCGTCTCCCAGGTCAGCTGCGAGTCGAGGGGAAAGTCGAAAGCCTCAATCGGAACGGCCGCGCCCGTAAACGACAACTCGGCCGCCAGCGTCTCGAGATAGATCTGCACCATCTCGGAGGTAGATCCGTAATCCTCGACAATCGTGATCTCGGGCGAGGTATACTGGACCGTCTCGGGCGGCATTTGTGACTGCAAGCGGCGGCTCTTTATCCAGTAAAGCATCCCGTAGGTCCCGTTGAACCCCTCGCGCAGCGCCTCGTCCTCGATCGTCGCGATCCGCGTGCGGACCTCCGCCTCTTCCGCCTCGAGCGCAGCCAGCTGATCCTCCAGATCCTCCTCGCATCCCGCCAGAGCAATCACCGCCATCAGACATAGCGGCCCCTTGAAAAACCTCATCGAAATCCGTCCCCTTAAACCTATTCCCCTCCCCCTATCGCCAGATCAGGCAAGGCTCAATGCAGCGCCGCATATTGCGGGCCCGCGAGGACTTTGCGGGACGATGTCGTAATCCAAACCGGGATCCCGCAGGCACAAGCGCACCGAAAATGACACAGCACTGCTCTGGAGAGCGGATCTGCGAGCTGACGCGGTCACTCATGCTGGCTGGACAACGGGCGGCCGTCTCAGGATCGACCACTTCCAAAACCGGATCTCTTCAGGCGCCGATCTGGTCTCAGCCCGTCGGCAGGTGCCCAACCACATGGGCGGACATGTCATCCAGGCGCGGGCAGCCCTCTTTCCCGCACCCGGCAGCCCTGTCAGCTGGCATATACCGCCGTTTCAAATGCTTCATAGGTTCGCATATAGGGCTCTTCCGCAAAGGGCAGAGACTGCGTGAAGATCACACCGGCCACGTCCGAGCTGCGATCGACCCAGTAATGCGTATTGCAGACGCCGGCCCAGCTTTGTGACCCTGCCTTCCTGCGGCCCGGCACATCGGACTCGAACCGAATGGCTGCAAAGCTGTGCGTCGTCCCTTCGGGAAGGACCACATCAGCGCTTACCGGTGGAGCGACAGTGACCATACGCTCGAACAGCTTTCCTTCCATCTGGTCTTCCAGCATCGCGGCAAAGGCACCTTCCGAAAGGATGCGGTTGCCGTTCAGCTCCCCGCCGCGCAGAACCATCCTCAGAAATTTGATATAATCCGGCGCTGTCGAATAAAGGCAATGTCCCATGCCATATACCTCCGGCTGCGGCGGCGGGGCCAGGTCAAACGGGCCGAACCTGCCGTCTTCACCGCGGGCCTGAACACCGGCCAGGCGGTCCGCCATGGCGTCCGGTTCGAAAGCGGTGTCCGTCATGTCCAGAGGATCGAAGATTTCCTCCCGGCAGAATTGGTCAATGCGCCGCCCGTCGAGGGCTTCGACGACTTGTCCCAACCAGTCGATACTCGGACCATAGCCCCAGCGTTCGCCCGGATCATACATCAGCGGGTAGCTCAGCGAGGCCTTGGTGCCGCTCAGAATGCTAGGATGGCCCGTCACCGCAAGGTATTTGGCAGCGTCAGGAGACCAGAACTCGTATTCCAGCCCGCTCCGGTGGGTGGCAAGATGGCGCATAGTCGCTTTCGTCTTGGGCGCGCGCATGATGGGCGTGTCACCATCCCAGCCCTCCAGGACCTGCAAGGCATCCCACTCTGGCAGTACATCCGCCACAGGCGTGTCCATCGACATCTTGCCCCGATCGATCAGGATCATCGCAGCAAGCGATCCGATAGCCTTCGTCGCCGAGAAAATTCGAAAGACGGTATCCTCTGCGGCGGCGCGCCCTTCGGCGGCTTGCCCGGCGTGTCCCGAATAGGTCACGCCGTCGGCATTCGCACTCATCGCGACAACAAACGGCACGTCCCGCGCCGCAACGGCATCCTTCAGGACTTGGTCAATGTGATCAGGCGACATGTTTCCCTCCCAAAATTTATCCCGAAAGGGTAAAGACTTGCACGCAACAAGCAAACATCCTCTCAAAGCAACGTCTTGCGCAATCTGAAGGTGGCCACGCGCATCGCGATAGACGCTGCAACGCCGACCGAATTCTGGTATTTCTGTCACCGACCGAACACCAACCTAAATCGCCTGAGTTATCCTGTGGTTTACGTGGATCGCCAAACTCGGTCCGGCCCCTTCAAGACTGTCTCCCGGGTCCAAAGCAAACATCCGCGCAGCCTCGTCGACATGGATGCGCAGATCTTCACACCGCCCTTTACATCCGCACGGTCAGGCCGGTTCCAAATGTCACGACCCGAACCTGCCACCTTGCCCTGAACCGCCCGCTCTGCCACCTCCCGTTCCATGACGCGAACCCTCATCATCGGCGCAGGCGCGGCGGGCCTGATGTGCGCGGCCCATGCCGGGCCGGACACGCTCGTGATCGACCACGCCAAGGCAGCCGGAGAGAAGATCCGCATCTCCGGTGGCGGGCGATGCAACTTCACGAACATGCATACGGCGCCCGACAACTTTCTCTCGCAGAACCCGCATTTCGCCAAATCCGCGCTCTCGCGCTACACGCAGTGGGACTTTCTGGACCTCGTCCAGGCCCACCAGATCGCCTGGCACGAAAAGACCCTCGGACAGCTCTTCTGCGACCGCTCCGCCCGCGACATCATCGCGATGCTGCTGGCCGAGATGGAGAAGGCAGACGCCACCCTTCAGCTCCAGACCTCCGCCCTCGACATCGCAAAGACCGAGACCGGCTTTCGCGTCACACTCGAAACCCACGGCAAGCGCCGGACGATCACTCCGCAACACATTGTCCTCGCCACCGGCGGCAAGTCCATCCCCAAGATGGGCGCCACCGATTTCGCCTACCGCATCGCCCGCCAGTTCGGCCACGCCGTCACCCAGACGCGTCCCGCCCTCGTCCCGCTCACCGTCGAAGACCGCTTCAAGCCGCTCGCCGGAACTGCAGCCCCCGCCCGCGTCTGGACCGAAACCTGCGCCCCTTTCGAAGAGGCCGTCCTCTTCACCCACCGGGGCCTCTCCGGGCCCGCCATCCTGCAAGCCTCCTCCTACTGGACGGACGGAGCGCCGCTGTGGATCGATCTTCTTCCCGATACGGATCTGGCTGTCGATCTAAAGGCTCAGAAAAAGTCTTACGGACGCAAGGCCCTGACCACCGCGCTTGCCCGCCACCTGCCCCAACGCCTCGTCGATCACCTCGCCTCCGAACTGGCACTGACAGGCAACGTCGCCGACCAGCCCGATGCTGGTCTCGACGATCTGGCCGCCGCCCTCGCCGCCTGGAAGGTCACCCCCACCGCGACCGAAGGCTACCGCACCGCCGAAGTCACGCTGGGCGGTATCAACACCGACGGGATTTCCTCGAAAACCCTGCAATCAAAGACCGTCCCGGGCCTTTACATGATCGGCGAAGCCGTGGATGTCACCGGCTGGCTCGGCGGCTACAACTTCCAATGGGCCTGGTCCTCCGGCTGGGCCGCCGGGCAGGCCATCGCGCAGACCGCCGCCTGACCGGCAAATGGCCCCGCCCCCTGTCACCCTCCGTTAACATTCCCGTCGTTGCGCCGGTCTCGCACAGGCTGTAAGCCGAAGACCGCGCCCCGTCACTCCGGGGCCTGACCGGGGGACCCACCACCATGCCGCACCGCGCCGAGACATCGAGCCGCGCCCTTCTGGGCCGCTTGCGCGATGCCATGGCCGACGGCTCGGGCAGCGGTCAGGCGCGGCTCGACAGGATCGTCGATCTCATCGCAAGCTCGATGACCACCGAGGTGTGCTCGATCTACCTGTTCCGCGACGAAGAAACGCTCGAGCTTTGCGCCACGCGCGGCCTTGCCCCCGAAGCGGTCCACCAGACCCGCATGCGCCTCGGCGAAGGCCTTGTCGGCCGCGTCGCGCGCCAGAAAACCGTCATCAATACCGCCGACGCCCCGTCCCACAAGGGCTTCCGCTACATGCCCGAGACCGGGGAGGAACGTTTCTCCTCCTTCCTCGGCATCCCGATCCAGCGACTTGGGGAATCGCTCGGCGTGCTCGTCGTCCAATCGAAGGAAGCCCGCCAGTTCACCCCCGACGAGGTCTACGCGCTCGAGGTGACGGCGATGGTTCTCGCCGAGATGACCGAACTGGGCGCCTTTACCGGCGGCGATCACGGCATGCTTGTGCGCCACCAGCAGCCTGCCCTCTTGCGCGGCGTCTCCGCCCAGGAAGGCGCGGTTGAAGGCTGCGTCTTCCTGCACGAACCCCGCGTTGTCGTCACCAATCCCTTCGCGGGCGACGAGGCCCAGGAACTCGCCCGCCTCAACGAAGCCGTCGACGAGCTTCGCGTCTCCGTCGACCAGATGCTGTCGGGCACGCTCGGCACCGGCGAACAGGCCGCCGTTCTCGAGGCCTATCGCATGTTCGCCAATTCCCGCTCCTGGCTGCGCCGGATGGAGGACGACGTCAAAAGCGGCCTCTCCGCCGAAGCCGCCGTCGAAAAGGAACAATCCCTCGCCCGCGCCCGGATGGAGCAGGCCGGCGACGGCTATCTGCGCGAAAGGCTCCACGATCTGGACGATCTGTCCAACCGCCTGCTACGCATCCTGACCGGTCAGGGGCAGGAAACCGGCGCCGAAATGCCGTCCAATCCTGTCCTCGTCGCTCGCAATATCGGCCCCGGAGAGCTGCTGGATTACGGCAAGACCCTGCGCGGCATCGTGCTGGAGGAAGGCTCCGTCGGCTCGCATGCGGCTATCGTCGCCCGCGCCTGGGCGATCCCCCTCGTCATCAACGCCAAAGGGGTGCTGAGCGAAGCACTCAACAACGATCCGATTCTCGTCGATGGCGATCAGGGCATCGTCCACCTGCGCCCCGACGATACCGTTCAGGGCGCCTTTCGCGACAAGATCGCCATGCAGGCCCGCGCGCAGGAACGTTACGCCTCGCTGCGCGACAAGCCGGCCGAGGCAAAATGCGGCTCCGTTGTCCGGCTCGAGATGAATGCCGGCCTGATCGCCGATCTGCCCTCGCTCGTCGGCTCGGGCGCCGAGGGCGTGGGCCTCTTCCGGACCGAGCTTCAGTTCCTCGTCCGCAACCAGATGCCCACCCGCACCGAGCTTGTGGACATCTACAAGCGCGTCCTCAAGGCGGCGGGCGACAAGCGCGTCGTCTTCCGCACGCTCGATATCGGCTCCGACAAGGTCCTGCCCTATATGAAGCCGCAGGACGAACCGAACCCGGCCTTGGGCTGGCGCGCGATCCGCGTCGGCCTCGACAAGCCGGGCGTTCTGAGAATGCAGCTACAGGCCCTGATCCGCGCGGCCGATGGCGGCCCGCTCACGGTGATGTTCCCTTTCATCGCCCAATACGAGGAATACACCGCCGCCCGCGCCGAGCTCGACAAGGCGATCGAACGCGAGCGCATCCTCGGCCATGTCCTGCCGTCCGAGGTCAAAGTGGGCGCGATGCTCGAAACCCCGTCGCTGGGTTTTGCGCCCGAGAAGTTCTTCGAGGAAGTCGGGTTCCTCTCCATCGGCGGCAACGATCTCAAACAGTTCTTCTTCGCCGCCGACCGGGAAAACGAACGGGTCCGCCGCCGCTACGACACGCTGAACGTGTCCTTCCTCAGCTATCTGGAAATGGTGGTCGAACGCTGCCGCGCCACAGACACCCCGCTCTCCTTTTGCGGAGAGGACGCGGGCCGCCCGATCGAAGCCGTCTGTTTCGCTGCCATGGGCCTGCGCGCCCTCTCGATGCGCCCCGCCTCCATCGGCCCGGTCAAGCACCTCCTGCGCCGCGTCAATCTCGATGAGGCCAAGGCCGTCATCGACGAGGCCCGCACCCGAGGTGACATGAGCGTGCGAGGTGCAATGGCGGAGTGGCTGAAGACCGTCAAATAGCTCGTAAACACTCGACACTATCGCACCGCCATTGTTTCCGCTCGTTGCCCCCAGCGATGATCGCGCGGCTCGTTAACCCGCACAGGCCCTCGCGACTCACCGACCAAATACCGACGTAATACCGACCGGATACCGAAAGCCCATTTCAGCGCCGATCAGGGCGTTAACCTATTAAGGTCAGCCGGACGGAACGCGAACTTTAGGTCCGTCGCCTAACCAACTGCAATCAAACTCGAAAACAGCTTCGGATCCATGCTTTCTGACGCGAAGGTATCGCCTTCCGTCAGAACGCTCACGGCGTCATGCGAATGCAGGCTCTCCTGATGGCTCGCGATCACCCGGAAATCCACAACCCGTTGATCTGCGAGCAGTTCTTGATAGAATAACCGCGCCGCGTCCTCGACAAAGATCGGATTGGCGGCATTCAGCTCCGCAAAGGCCTGCTCGTCCTCGCGCTTGACCATCACTTGCGTCTCAGTCGGCACCGCTGTCCGGCACAGCTCCACCAGATCCTCGAACCACAAACATCCAGCTTTTTCATCCACTTGCACCGAAATCCGTGCGACCGATCTCTGCGAATGCGGCGTCGCCAACTGCCCCCGAACCTGCCGCGCATGCTCGCTCAATTCCAGCGAACAGGGACAGGTCGACGAATAAACGTAATCGAGGTGAACGATCTTCTTCCGCTCCCCTGCCAGATCAACGACTTCAAGCGCTATATCGTAGTATTGATACCCTTCAAGACCCGACCGTAAGCTGCTGACTTTAATCGGAAAAGAGAGCCGCATCTGAATGCGCGCGTCAAAGCTCTCAAGGTCCGTCTTGTAGTCGTCCAGTGCCGCCTCGATCACCTCGAAACTAAACGTCTCCTCCGCCCGCCGGTAGAAGGTCCGCATGATCCGGCTCATGTTGATGCCCTTCTTCTCGGCCTCCAGGCTCACCGTCCCGGTCACGCTGGTCTCGAGCGTCAGTTCATTCCCCTCCCGCGTATGAAAGCGGATCGGCAGACGAAAGTTACTGATTCCAACATGTTGGATCGCCTGCTTCGCCCCCCGGATCAGCGACGACGGCCCATTCTGCAGGTCCGGCAAGGACGCTTTATAGGCCGCGTCGACCTCGAAATCAGCCGGATAGGTCCGCGCCAAAGCTGGATAATTCGACACCTCCTGCCCCGGCAAAAGCCGCGCAACCAACGGATCTAGATCCGCCACTTCCTCCGCCGTCGCAGCCCCCGCCCATTGCCGAAGCAACGCCAAGGCCTGTTCGGCGGCCTCGCGATCGGGTTCGCGGTCAAAGTCTCGGGAAATAAGGTTCATCGTGTCCTCCGTCCGATGGACAAGGCTTCACATATGGCCCGTGCAACGCCGATTTCCAACGGCAGCTTAAGAATTATGCAACCTTTTCGGTGTCAGCTGCGTTTCAAAGCCCCGCGAAAGTCAGCGATTAGATCCTCCGCGCTTTCCAGACCGCAACTGACCCGGATCAACCCGGGCGTGATGCCCAGCATATCCTTCTGTTCATCCGGAAGGCGCTGATGCGTGGTCGTCGCGGGATGCGTCACGATGCTTTTTGCATCGCCCAGATTGTTAGAAATCGTAAAGATCTCCATCCCGTTGAGCGCGTCAAAGGCCCGCTCCTTGGACCCCAGATCGACCGCCAGAACCGTGCCGCCCGCCCCCATTTGCTCCATGGCGAGCGCGTGCTGCGGATGCCCGCTAAGCCCCGGATAAATCACCTTTTCTCCGTCATCACCCAGCGCCGAAGCCACCGCCAGTGCCGTCTCAGCCTGCGCCCGGACCCGCAGATCCATCGTCTCAAGCCCCTTGAGCATCATCCAGGCGGTGAAGGGGCTCATCGCCGCCCCGGTATGCTTGAGGTAAGGCTCCACCGTTTTGCGAATGAACTCCTGCGTCCCAAGAATAATACCGCCCAGCGCCCGGCCCTGCCCGTCGATATGCTTGGTCGCCGAATAGATCACCACATCCGCGCCCTGCTCGATGGCCCGCGAATAGACCGGAGTGGCAAAGACGTTGTCGACCAGAACCAGCGCCCCAACCGCATGGGCTAGCTTTGAAACTGCTTCGATATCAATGACTTCAAGAACAGGGTTCGAGACGCTTTCAAAGAAAACCGCCTTGGTCCCCGGCCGGATCGCCGTCTCCCACTCAGCCAGATCGGTCCCGTCGACAAAGGTCACCTCGACCCCGTAGCGCGTCAGCACCTCCTCGAGGATATAAAGGCACGACCCGAAAAGCGCCCGCGCCGACACCACGTGATCCCCCGCCTTCAGCATCGAGGTCAGCGCCCCGCTGACCGCCGCCATGCCGCTCGCCGTCGCAAACCCGTCCTCAGCCCCTTCGATTGCCGCGATCCGGTCCTCGAACATAGCGACCGTAGGGTTGCCGTAGCGCGCATAGATGAACTCATCCTGCCCTGTCTCGAGAAACCGCGCCTCGGCAGCTTCGGGTGTGTCATAGACGAAGCCCTGTGTCAGATAGATCGCCTCGCTCACCTCGCCGTACTGACTGCGCCGGATCCCGGCATGAACCGCCTTGGTGCGGCTGGACCACTCGGTCATGTTCTTCTCCCTGAAGGCACCCGCCCACAAAAAAAACCCCGGACCGACAAAGGCACCGGGGCTGACCCTGCACCTCTTTAGCGGCATGTTTAACGTGGCCCGCAATCCGGTAACAAATCGCCACGAGTCCCGCCTACCGCTGCCAGGCCTCACGGTCAAGCAACGCGCGGGCCGTTGTCATCTCCTTGAAACGTCTCCGTCACGTTGCCGAAACATCCGAAGCCTAAGGCGCCATCAAGATGTGGTGGTGAGGACGATGACCCTTATCAAGATCAACGCAAGCAGCGCGGAAATCGGCAACGCCGCGCAGTCGGCCAGCACCACCGGTCCCGTCATTGTGATGATCCACGGCTACAAATATGCACCGGATCATCCACAGGCCTGCCCGCATGATCTCCTCCTCTCCGTCGCGCCGCAACGTAGCTGCAACCGGATCGTCAGCTGGCCGCGCAGACTGGGCTTCGGACGGCAGACATCGGAAGGCACCGCGCTCGCCTTCGCCTGGCACGCCCGCGGAACGCTGGGCCAAGCCTATCGCCACGCCGGAGAGGCAGGCCTTCATCTTGCTCGCGAGATCTCGGCCCTCAAGGCAGCCGAGCCAACCAGACCCATCCATATCTTTGCCCATTCTCTGGGAGCGCGGGTCGCTCTTTCGGCCCTGCACCAACTCCAGCCGGGTGACGTTCACCGCATCATTCTGCTGACCGGTGCCGAGTTCCGCGATCGAGCCGCGGCGGCGATGGAAACCCCGGCGGGACGCACTGCCGAAGTGATCAACATCACGACCCGCGAGAACGACTTTTTCGATCTTGTGACCGAGCGGTGGCTGTCTCCGCTTCGGATCTGGCGGCGGACCTTGGGGCATGGGCTGAGAGATCCCCGTCCGAACTGGCTCGATATCGAGATCGATCAGCCCGAGAGCATCACCGCCCTGCGCGGCTTCGGGTTCCCCATCGCTCCTGTCGCGCGCCGGATCTGCCACTGGTCCACCTATCTGCGTCCAGGTCTCTTCCCGTTCTATCAGGCGCTCCTGCGGCGGCCCGAGCAACTCCCTTTCTCGGCCCTGCGCGCCGCATTGCCCGAAAGACAACGCCGCCGCTGGACGCGCCTTCTAGCGCCCCCGCGCGCCCTGCCCTTGCCCTTTGCGCCAAAGACGCCATCCTGACGGGCAACTAGACCCCAGGGAGGCTCCATGGCGATCGATCTATATTATTGGCCCACACCAAACGGCTGGAAAATCTCCATCGCGCTCGAAGAGATGGGGCTCCCCTACAACCTGCATCTCATCGATATCGGTAACGGCGATCAGTTCGCCCCGGATTTCCTCAAGATCGCGCCGAACAACCGGATGCCGGCCATCGTCGATCCGGAGGGCCCGGATGAGAAGCCGATCTCAATCTTCGAATCCGGCGCAATCCTGCAATATCTCGCTCGCAAGACCGGCCAATTCGGCGGCGCGACAGAGCGGGATCGCATCGCGGTCGACCAGTGGCTCATGTGGCAGATGGGCGGGCTTGGCCCCATGGCCGGTCAGGCGCATCATTTTTTGAAATACGCGCCCGCGATGGATCCGCCGAACGATCTTCCCTACGCCAAGGACCGCTACCGCAACGAGACGGCGCGCCTTTACGGCGTTCTCGACCGCCAACTGGCCGAAACCAGCTATGTTGCCGGATCCGAGTTCACCATTGCGGATATGGCGATCTGGCCCTGGGCCTCCCTGTGGGAAGGCCAGCAGCAAACACTCGATGACAAACCACATATGGCCCGGTGGCTTGACCAGGTCGGTGCACGCGATGGCGTTCAGAAGGGTCGCGCGGTCGCGGCTGACAAAAGAGGCGACATCCAGACCGATCGAAAGGCACAATCCGTTCTATTCGGAAACAAAAGCTGAGTTCTGCTAAGATTATTTTAATCTCAAGCCTCTAGGGATCAGGACAACCTGACTCTGGAGGCCATGATGAATTTCCGTGATCGCCGACTGCCTTGCCGCTTCGACGTCGCCGTCAACACCTCGGCTGGAGCGACAAGCGCACAAATCCTGAATGTGACGCGCAAAGGGGCGCGTGTCGCAGGTCTGCCCCTACAGAAGCAGGGAGACGAGGTATCGCTTAAGATCCTTCACCGCGACGTGAAGGCCACCGTGATGTGGCAGACAGGCGAAGTGACCGGTATCGCGTTCAAGGATATGCTGGACCTTCGTCAGTTCGACGCGATCCGAAAGCCAAGGGCTGTTCGCACCACAAGCCGCAAGGTTCGCAAGGTTCACAGTTTCCAGGAGATCGGGTGATCCCTACTCCGTCGTTTCCTCTTCCGGCATGTATTTTTGCAGGGAAACGATTTGCAGCCAGATGAAAACGAAAAGTGCCGCGGGAAAACCGAAGGTCTCGATCTTGACCCAGGTTTCTTCGGACATGGTGCGCCAGACAAACTCGTTCGCGGCGGCAAGCACGACAAAGAACACAGCCAACCGGCGCGTCAGAATCATCCATCCCTCCTCTGACATGGCGAGCATCTCGCCCATCACCCAGGCCAAAGGGCTCTTTCCTCTCAGCAGGCCGATCCCGAGGATCGTAGCCAGACATCCGTAAACGATGGATGTCTTCATCTTGAAGAAGCGCTCGTCATTGAACCACGCCGTCAGCCCGCCGAAAAAAATGACCATGAACGCAGTGAAAATCTGCATTCGGCTCAGCTCGCCTGTCAGGTACCAAAGTACCCCCATCGCAACGAGCAGGATTGGTACAGAAGCCAGGGTCGCTACGATAAACCCCGAGTAATCCACACCGCCAAAAGCAAAGTTCTCGTCCCGGATCCTCATGTAAAGGATGAAGAACGCGACCGTCGGCCCCAGCTCAAGCACTTGTTTTACAAACGGATTTACGTCTCTCTTTGCCATCTAGCCCCCAAATTCCACGATGACCGCACCTATCGCAATCAACCCCATCAGCCCTGCCCGTCGCGGCCCGACGGTCTCCCCCAGAATAAGCCACCCAATCAGCGCGGCAAAGATCGTCGACGTCTCGCGTAGAACAGCCGCTTCTCCCACACTGTCAAGCCGTGTCGCCATCATAACGGCGCCAAATGATCCGAAGGCGATCAATCCGCCTAGAACGCCCCGGGCCATCAATGGTCCAAGCGCCGGTGGGTTCTCCATCCGCCGCCAGCGAAGCGCCGCCACGACAGGCATCCACAAGCCGTCGAGAAAAAAGAACCATGCCAGGAAGGTAAAGGGATTTGCCGCCGCACGGATGCCATAGGCATCGATTGTCGTATAGAGCGCGACGAAGAGCCCCGTCAGGAAAGCCAGTCCAAGGGCAGTCTGAAGCTGCCGGATGGGCACCGTCGCATGTGCGAGATTGTAGCCTGCAAGCCCGAAGATCCCCGCAAGCAGCACCGCCACGCCCAGCCATTGGACCAGCATGAACGTTTCAGCGAAAAGAAGGCTCGCCCCGATCACAGTGAAAAGCGGCCCGGTCCCGCGCACCACGGGATAGACGACCGTATAGGCCCCTTTCGAATAGGCGAACCCCTGCAGCAGCTTGTAACCCACATGGATGACGAACACGACCGCGAAGATCGGCCACATATGATCGCCTGGCCAAGGCACCACGAAAAGCGCAAAGGGGGCCGCCATCAGGCAATAGCTCGCATCGATGGCACCCCGGCTCAGCCAAGGATCATGCCGCCCCTTCTGGAGAGCTCCGAAGATCGCATGCAGGAACGCCGCCAGAAGAGCCAGAACCATCGCGAGGCGATGACCTCCATCGGTTCCTTCAAGAGAGATCAGCCACTCCGTCAACCAATCATGCCAAGTCTGAAGGCCCCGATCTGCTTGACAATACTCATCAAAGACTACTGGCTGACACCCACAAGAGCCGCTGCGAATTCCTCGGGATCAAAGGGCGACAAATCATCGATTTGCTCGCCGACTCCGATTGCATGGATAGGCAACCCGAACCGATCCGCGAGGGCGACAAGAACCCCGCCTTTCGCGGTCCCGTCAAGCTTTGTCATCACAAGCCCCGAAACATCGGCCAGCTTTTGAAACGTCTCGACTTGTCCCAGCGCATTCTGTCCTGTCGTCGCATCCAGCACCAGCAAGGTGTTATGCGGCGCTTCGGGATCGCGCTTTCGGATCACGCGAACGATCTTTGCCAGCTCCTCCATCAGATCTTGCCGGTTCTGAAGCCGCCCAGCCGTGTCGATCATCAGCAGATCAGCTCCGTCCTTTTCCGCCATCGCCATCGCATCATAGGCAAGGCTCGCAGGGTCCGACCCTTCCGGCGCGGTCATGACAGGAACGCCTGCCCGCTCTCCCCAAACCTGCAACTGCTCGACCGCCGCGGCCCGAAATGTGTCGCCTGCGGCGATCACTACGGATTTGCCCGCGGCCCGGAACTGGCTGGCCAGTTTGCCGATTGTTGTCGTCTTTCCAGATCCGTTTACGCCGACGACCAAAACGACCTGCGGACGCTTGGCGTAGATCGGTAGCGGTTTGGCCACCGGCTCCATGATCCGGGCCACCTCGGCGGCCAGAGCGCCCTTTATCTCGCGGGTCGAGACCTTCTTTCCGAACCGCCCCTCCGCGAGATTTTCGGCAACACGCAACGAAGTCTCGACCCCCATATCCGACTGGATCAGCACCTCCTCGAGGCTTTCAAGCATCGCATCGTCGAACACTCGGCGCGGCGCGGACTGATCCTCCGCCCGTCCGAAAAGACGGCCCAGCAACCCGCCGGATTCAGTACTGTCGACCTCCGGCTCAGGGGCAGGCTCGACCGCTATCTCAGGCAGCGGCTCGGGCGACGGAATCGGCATCGGAGGCGGCGTCCGCTGAACTTCGCTGCCCTCTTCTACGATAGCTTCGATCCCCTCCTCGAGTTTCGAGGAGGATTTGAACATCCGGTCCTTGAGCTTTCCGAAAAACGACATGAAGCACGCGCCTTGGCTTGAGGGACCCGCTTCACCTACTCCCGCATGAGGCCGCTCTCAAGCCCGAGCGGAGCAACGGTCAGATTTCATCGGGAAAATATCGCATGACATGCATGAACGGATTGACCGCCGCCTGCCCGAGACCGCAGATCGACGCATCCTGCATGACTTTCGCAAGGTCCTCCAGAAGAGGTTGGTCCCACTGGTCGGCCTGCATCAGCTTGACCGCCTTCTCGCAACCGACCCGGCACGGTGTGCATTGACCGCAGCTTTCGTCCTCGAAGAAGCGCAGCATGTTCAGGGCAGCTGCACGGATGCTGTCCTGATCGGACAGCACAACGACCGCAGCCGAGCCAATGAAACTGCCATGAGCCTGAAGCGTGTCGAAATCGAGAGGCACTTCGTCCAGCGTCGCGGGAAGCAACCCTGATGATGCACCTCCCGGCTGATAGGCCTTAAAGATATGACCTTCCTTCATTCCGCCAGCCGCCGTGATCACGTCTTTAATCGTGGATCCTGCGGGCAAGAGATGAACGCCAGGATTGGTGACACGACCCGATACCGAATAGCTGCGCAAACCGGTTCGTCCGTTGCGCTCGACACTGGACAGGATCTCAGGACCTTCCCGGCAAATGCGGGCCACCCAATGAAGCGTCTCTACGTTGTGAACCAAAGTTGGTTGGCCAAAAAGGCCGACCTCGGCGACATAAGGTGGACGGTGACGCGGGATGCCGCGCTTACCTTCGATCGACTCGATCATCGCGCTTTCTTCACCGCAAATATAGGCGCCTGCACCCCTTCGCAGCTCGATGAAGCCTTGTGAAATTAGGCCTTCAGATTCGAGCGCCTCGATCTCGCGCGCGAGAATCTGCAGGACCGCGGGATATTCGTCCCGCATGTAGATATAGCATCTCTTCGCTTCGATCGCCGCACCGGCGATCAACATACCTTCGAGAAAGAGATGGGGCTCACGCTCAAGGTAATAGCGATCCTTGAAGGTTCCCGGCTCGCCTTCATCGCCGTTGACTGCCAGATATCTTGGTCCGGGATGTTCCCTGACAAAGCTCCACTTTCGTCCACTGGGGAACCCCGCACCGCCAAGGCCGCGCAGACCGCTGGCGAGGACGGCGTCTTGAACAGCCTCCCAATTGCAAGTGCGTCGAAGCTCTTCAAGCGCTGTATACCCCCCCGCAGCGCGGTAAGCAGCTAAGTCCTGGTAGTTTGGAACATGCGTATGGATATGGGCATTGGCAATCGCGTCGCGGACCATCTCAGTCGTCGCAAAGTCCACGTGATTGTGACCTAATTCGCAAACTGGGGCGGTGTCGCAACGACCCATGCAGGGCGCGCGCACGACGCGGACATCTTTGGGATCGAGCTCTGCCTCGAGCGCTGCTTTCAATGCATCCGCACCGGCAAGCTGACAGGAAAGACTATCGCAGACCCTGATGGTCAATGCAGGTGGCGGGGTCTCTCCGTCCTTTACGATGTCGAAATGCGCATAGAACGATGCGACCTCGTAGACTTCGGCCTCGCTCATCCGCATTTCTTCGGCCAAAGCCTTTAGATGTGGGCTCGACAGATACCCGAACCGATCTTGGATCAAATGCAGATGTTCGATCAGCAGATCAGCGCGGCGGGGACTATCCTGAAGCAGATCGCATATATCAAGATGCGCCTGATGATTCAGCGCTCGTCCCTTGGGTCGGTGCCGTCCTTTGCCCCGCCCCGATTTCCAAACGCCCTTGCTCTGCTTTTCGCCGTCAAGCGCCATAGTGTCCTCCGCATGGCTGCTGGCACTCTACTGGTCCCTCTGGGCACGACCACGCCAAAAACGACCGGATGACGATCCGAAACGCAAAGGCCAAGCAGGAAGCTGCTTTGCTTGGCGTTGAGACTGGCCACATGGCGGACAGCTTGTCATAAAGACCGAATGAGACATGCCATAGCCGCCCTCGCCTTCGCTATTGCGCTTCCTGCCGCAGCGGAAACACCTTTATCAGCCGAAGAATTCGGAGCCTTCACCGAAGGCAAGACTCTGAACTTTTATCGCGATGGGGTCCTTTTTGGCGCGGAGCAGTACCGCTCGAACAAACGGGTGCGCTGGTCCTTTATCGCGGGACAAGAGCAACAGGACTGCATGGAAGGTGTCTGGTACGAACAAGAAGGTGATATTTGCTTTTCCTACGAAGATGGGCTTGTTGACCAATGCTGGGCGTTCTTTCGCGATGGCGACGGCTTGCGGGCGACATTCCGAAACACCGTGCCGAACGTGACCGGCTACACGGCGCAGGAAACGACTGAACCGCTTTTGTGTCTTGGGCCAAATGTAGGGGTCTGACGGGGTCTAGAGCAGAGTACCCTGCTCTGGGGGCGGTGGTTTGCGAGATGCTTTTTTCGGCTTCCCGTTAAGTGGCAGGCGTCCATCGGCGAACTCGATCTCCAAATGCTGCGCCGTCTCAGCCTGCGCCTTTCGGGTCAGAACAGCATCCCCGTCTCGTACAACAGCATATCCGCGCTCGAGCGTTGCGCGATAGCCCAACGTCTCGTGAAGGCGCACAAGCGCCTCAAGACGAGCCGACCGATCCGCGATCACTCTGGCAGATCCTTCGGAAAGACGGCGCTCCAACTCCAAAAGCTTCATTTGCAATCGGTTCAGATCTTTAAGGATCTCATGGACCTTCAAACCATCCGAGCGGCGGGCGAGCCGCTCGCGATCCATAGCGATCCGGCGAGACAAGGCGGGTGTCAAACGTCGGTCCCGATCTATCAGGCGCTGCCGGTCCGATTCGATCCCGCGTCGCAGCAGCCCGGGTCTGAGAGAGCCTGCTACCTCGCCCAGTCTGATCCGGCGCACCTGCGCGGTCCGGCGCAGCGCATCGGGCAGCCTCGTCTCCCAAAGATCAAGCCGTTGCCGGGCACTTTGCGTCAGCGCATCACTGCGCGGCAGGGCGCGGGTCAGATCCCGCAGCCGCTGGCGCCTTTGTGTAATCGCTGCAGTTACCGCGCGCGACAGCCGCGTTTCCTGCTCCCCGATCCAGGTCAGCAACTCAAGTCGAACTGGCACAGCGAGCTCCGCCGCCGCTGTTGGCGTCGGGGCGCGCCTATCCGAAACGAAATCGATCAGTGTCGTATCTGTCTCGTGACCGACCGCCGAGATCAGGGGGATATCGCTCTCCGCAGCAGCCCTGACCACGCTTTCCTCGTTGAAGCCCCACAGATCCTCGAGCGATCCGCCGCCGCGCGCCACGATCAGAAGATCCGGACGGGGAAGCGCTCCTCCTTCGCTGAGCGCATTGAAGCCGTGGATAGCCCGCGTGACATCCGGCGCGCAGGCCTGTCCCTGCACCGCGACCGGCCAGACCAGAACCTTGCGCGGAAACCGGTCGCGCAGACGATGCAGGATATCGCGGATGACAGCGCCCGACGGCGAGGTCACGACCCCGATCACCTCGGGTAGGTAGGGTAAGGGGCGCTTACGGCTTTGCTCAAAGAGCCCCTCGGCGGCAAGCATTGCCTTGCGCTTTTCCAGCATCGCCATAAGGGCGCCAACACCCGCCGGCGCAATCTCTTCGATGACGATCTGGTACTTGGACTGGCCCGGAAACGTCGTCAGCCGTCCCGTCGCGACGACCTCCATCCCCTCTTCGGGTTGCGTCGCGAGCGCTTGGGCACGTCCTTTCCAAATCACGCCCGCTATCACCGACCGGTCATCCTTCAGATCCAGATACAGATGCCCCGACCGAGGACGGGAGACGCGCCCGACCTCGCCGCGCACCCGGACGAAAGAGAACTCGCCCTCCACAACTCGTTTGACTGCCCCCGAAAGCTCGCTAACCGTAAATTCCGGCGCGTTCCCGGCCTGCCCGTCATCGATAAGATCCATGTCGCCGCTCCTTGCCTGGCGCTTCTGCTCACCCTAGAACGCGGCTTAGGCAAGGCCAAGGCGAGAGCGCATGAACATCCTGATCCTGGGCGGCGGTGGCCGCGAACACGCGATGGCTTGGGCTGTTCGGCAGAACCCGAAATGCGACCGGTTGTTCATAGCGCCCGGTAACGGCGGAACCGCCGGCATTGCGGAAGCGATCGATCTGAACATCGAAGACGGCAAGCAGATCACAAAGTTCGCTCAGGGCGAGGACATCAATTTGGTCCTCGTCGGACCCGAGGCTCCGCTGGTTGCGGGCGTCGCCGGCGGGCTAAAAGCGGCGGGCATCCCGGTTTTTGGCCCGACAGCTGCAGCCGCCCGACTTGAAGGATCCAAGGCGTTCACAAAAGAGATCTGCGATGCCGCCTCGGTTCCGACAGCGGCTTGGGCGCGCTTTGATGCATCGGATGCAGCGCATGCCTATATCGACGAGGTCGGCGCACCCATCGTCGTCAAGGCCGATGGTCTGGCCGCCGGAAAGGGTGTGACCGTCGCCGAAACCGCGCTGGCTGCCCATGACGCCGTCGACGCCCTTTTCGCTGAGGCGGGCGCCTCCTGCGTTATCGAGGAGATGCTGACTGGAGAAGAGGCCTCGTTCTTCGTGCTTTGCCAAGGCGAAAACGCTTTGCCGCTGGGCACGGCGCAGGATCACAAACGCGCCTTCGACGGCGACCTCGGCCCCAATACCGGCGGCATGGGCGCCTATTCCCCCGCACCGGTCGTGACAGATACGGTCACCGCGCGCGCCATGGACGAGATCATCCGCCCCACCCTTCGCGAAATGGTGCAGCGCGGCACACCGTTTGAAGGGATTCTCTACGCGGGACTCATGATCGAGAACGGCGCGCCTAAGCTTATTGAATACAACGTCCGCTTCGGCGACCCGGAAGCTCAGGTTCTGATGATGCGGCTGGGCGCACAGGCGCTCGACCTGATGCAAGCCTGTGCCGAAGGACGTCTGGAGGAGGCGCGCGTCAACTGGGCCGACGATCATGCCCTCTGCGTCGTTCTAGCGGCCAACGGGTATCCCGGCGCCTATGAAATAGGTAGCCGGATCGATGGCTTGCCTAGCCTTCCGCAGACCAGCGACCGAATGGTTTTCCATGCAGGCACCGCCCTCGAAGACGGCACCACCCTCGCAACAGGCGGCCGCGTCCTGACCGCCACAGCCCGCGGCGCTTCCCTGCAAGAGGCCCGCGATGCGGCCTATGATCTGGCCCGGCGCATCGACTGGCCCGAAGGACGCTTCCGCACCGATATCGGCTGGCGCGCCTTGTCGTGACACCACAAACGAACACGCCGCACCTTATCCAAGGCGCGGCGTTGTCCTATCAAGGATGCAGCAGCTTACGCGGCGCGGCTGATTAGAACGTCACCGATTTCCTTTGCGGCATCGGTCTCGTCCCCGTTGCCCACGGCTGCAATCTCACGCGTAAGACGCTCCAGCGCAGCCTCGTAAAGCTGACGCTCCGAATAGCTTTGTTCTCGCTGATCGTCGGCCCGATGCAAATCGCGCACAACTTCTGCGATGGCGATCAGATCGCCAGAATTGATCTTCTGTTCGTATTCCTGCGCCCGGCGGGACCACATCGCCTTTTTGACCTTGGCTTTGCCGCGCAGCGTCTTCATTGCGGCGGACACCACATCAGGCGAGCTGAGTGAGCGCATTCCCACTTCGGTCGCCTTGTGCGTCGGTACGCGCAACGTCATCTTGTCCTTCTCGAACGAGATCACGAACAGCTCCAGTGTAATCCCGGCCACTTCCTGCTCTTCGATCGAGACGATCTTGCCGACGCCATGCGCTGGGTAGACGACAAACTCGTCTGGGCTAAAGTCTCTTTTCTTCGATTTAGTCATACCGGTCTTTCTCCTCGGTCATCTCGGCAGTCACACCTTGACATCAAGCGACAGAAAACCGGCGGAGACGCATCTCCGTCGGCCCAGATGTCGCAATGTCTATTCAAATGGTGGACAGCATTGAGCGCCTTATAGCACAGAAATGGCTTCTTCGCTACGGTGCGATACACTGCCAAATACCAATGTCCGTTGGAGAGAAGCGGGACGTTGTTTTCAAGTACCGTTCAGGCCCGAATCAGCCGCCCTCGCCTGCGGCTTCTGAGAAGAGCTCCATCTTGCCTTCCTTGCCGTCCATCTCCTCGGCGGTCGGAAGCGGATCCTTCTTGGTGATGATCACCGGCCAAATCTCTGAATACTTGCGGTTGAACTCGACCCACTTCTCCATATCCGGCTCTGTATCGGGGCGGATCGCATCGGCTGGGCACTCCGGCTCGCAGACGCCGCAATCGATGCACTCGTCGGGATGAATGACGAGCATGTTCTCGCCTTCGTAGAAACAGTCGACCGGGCATACCTCGACGCAATCGGTGTATTTGCAGGCGATGCAGCTGTCGTTGACGATATAGGTCATAATGCCTTCCCGATTGTCGGACCCCATAGCGACCTACGCATAAAGACCGCCCTAATCAAGATCACCCGAGCCGGTATCGCGACGATGACGGATTATGTAGCGGCGTTCCTTCTTGCCCGGGCGTCCCTTGCCGTCGAAAGATGGGTTTGGATCGCTCCGGGGCGGGGGCGGCGGGCTCAGATCCTCATACAATTCCTGCGCTTCAGCAGCGGGGCCGCGACGTTCTCCGATTGCCAGAATGCGTACGACCCGAACGGCACGCCCTTGCGGGAACGTAAGGACCATGCCCGGCCCGACCATCCGCGCCGGTTTCGAAATCGGCGTGCCATCGACGCGCAACCGCCCTTCGCTGACCAGCCGGGTGGCGATGCTGCGCGTTTTGAAAAACCGGGCATGCCACAACCATTTGTCCACCCGAATGGTCGGCGCCGGATCGCCCGTCACTCGGGCTTGAAGCCTTGCAAGGCAGCCGCAAAGGGATTGTCGGGATCGATCTGCTTCTCGCGCCGTGCCGGTTTGGCGGCGAAGGTCTTTGCCTTTTGATCGGCCTTCCCTTTTCCACGCGGCCCGCCTCTGCCCTGCGGCTTAGGCTTGCCTCCCTGCTTGGGCCGCTGCCCTTGCCGCGAAGGCCGGTTGCCGGCCCAGGTGAAGGTGTAGAACACCTCCATCTCAGGTTCTGCCTTAGTGTCCGGCATGGCACTTGCTGCACTTTCGCCCTCGGCATCCACATCAGGGGAAACAGGGGTGGCCGTCTCAGGCTGAGCCGTAGCTGCCGACATCGTCAGCGCATCTGGTGGCATGTCCGGCACGCTTTTAGAGATTTCGGTTGGAATCTCCGGTTGTGGATCCTCCACCGGCGGTGAAAGCGGCGGCGCATCAGGCGTTTCGACCGGTGTTTCCTCCGGCGCCGGCGGCTGTGTCTCATCGGACGGACCGGGCCGTTCCGGATCACCTTGCGCCGCTTTCACCTTCAGCCGTTCGCTCTTCTCGGCCTTGTAGCCAAGGCCTTCCATCAGCTTCGAAAACTGCTCGAGCGTCATTCCGGTGATCGAGAGCATATCGGGATTGGCCTCGAAACCGCCGCGCGTGTCTTGCCCCCGGATCAGATCGGCAAGCCGCTCCAGCATGTCGATCCGGATCGCCCGGTCGCCCGCCGCGCGATAGCCCGCAACGGTCCAATACCCGGACGGCAAACCTTCGGTCACAGGTACCGTCACCAACCCGGGCGGAGGGCTCTCGGGGAATTCCTGCAACTCCTTCGCCAGCGACCACAGCACCAACCGCAGCCGAACCGGTGCGGGCTTCAGCAGAAGCGGCTGAAAGATCGTGAACTGCCCGAACCGCACGCCATGCTTGCGCAAGGCCGCGCGGGCATCCTGCTCCAGCGCCTTCACCTCCGAGGCCACGTCAGCGCGCGGCAGGATCCCCATCGCCTCGACCATCCGGAAGGCAAAGCCGCGTGCAAGACCTGTCAGCGTCTCGTCCTTGGACATCGCCAACAGCGGCTCGAACAGCGTTGCGATCTTGCGGTCGATGAAATGCTGTAGCCGCCGCTTCACCTTTTCGGCGATCTCGGCCCCCGCCTCGTCATCGACAAAGGCGGCGATCTGCGGCTTGAGCGGTTCAGAGCCCGCAACCAGCTTGCCGACCGCCATCTCTCCCCACATCAGGCCGCCCTGCTCGGTAAAGTCGATCTCGGTATCGGGCGCATTATAGAACCGGTCCGCCCGCAGATGCATCTGCGGGACAATAGCGGCAAGCGACGCGGCGCGCAGCGTCTTGGCCTCGTCCGGGCTGGATGCGCTGTCCTGCCGGAACCGGAACCCGTCCAGCTTTCCGACAAACTGCCCTTCGACAGTCACTTCGCCCTTATCGTTCACCTCGGCCATGAGGCGCTCCTTCTGTTTGAGCCGCCGGAGCAAAACGCTGGTCCGGCGATCCACGAATCTTTGGGTCAATGCCCCGTGAAGGGCATCCGATAGGCGGTCTTCTACCGCCCGAGTCTCGCCGCGCCAATGCATTTCATCGCGCGTCCAGCCCTTCCGCTGCGCGACATAGGTCCATGTGCGGATATATGCCAGCCGCTTGGAGAGCGTGTCGATATCCCCGTCGGACCGGTCGATCCGCTTGACCTGGCGGGCCATCCAATCATCGGGCACCTGCCCGTGCTGATGCAGGAACCCATGGATGTCACTCAGCAAACCGGCATGTTCGCTTGCGCTGATCCCCCGAAAATCAGGCACGCGGCAGACATCCCAAAGCAGCCGCACAGACCGAACATCAGAGGCCCGCGCCATCACCTCGGCCTCTTGCGCCAGCGTCTTGAGCGCGGCCAGATCGTCGCTTTCACGCACGCGCGTCAGCCACTCGTCGTCCGTGCGCTCCTCTAGCGAGGCGATCAAAACACCAACCGATCCGAACCGCAGATCGCCGTTCCGCCATTGCAGTTTGCGCACGGGGGCAAAGCTGTGGCTCGTGATCGCCTCCACCACGCCGGGATCCATCTCGGTCACTTCGCCGGTCACGCCGAAGGTCCCGTTGCTCATCCCCCGGCCCGCCCGGCCCGCGATCTGCGCCAGCTCGTTGGGCATCAGGGGCCGCATGCGGCGCCCGTCGAATTTCGTCAGACTGGAGAACGCGACGTGATCAATATCGAGGTTCAGCCCCATCCCGATCGCATCCGTCGCCACGAGGTAATCGACATCCCCGTTCTGATAGAGATCGACCTGCGCATTGCGCGTCCGCGGGCTCAGCGCACCCATTACCACGGCAGCCCCGCCCTTCTGGCGCCGCAGAAGTTCGGCGATGGCGTAAACATTATCGACCGAAAACCCGACAATCGCCGACCGCGGCCGCAGGCGAGAGACCTTCTTGGACCCGCTGTAACTCAGCGTGCTCAGCCGCTCGCGGCCCATGAAATGCACCTTCGGCACCATTGCAGCAATCGCGCTGCGCATTGTCGAGGCGCCCAGAAACAACGTTTCTTTATGCCCCCGCGCATTCAGCAGCCGGTCGGTAAATACATGCCCCCGCTCGGGATCGGCACAGAGCTGGATCTCGTCAATGGCCAGAAAATCGCAGCCCATTCCCTCGGGCATCGCCTCGACCGTGCAGACCCAATAGGCGGCCCGCTCCGGCACGATCCGCTCTTCGCCGGTGATCAGAGCGACGACCGACGGGCCGCGCACAGCCACGATCCGATCATAGACCTCGCGCGCCAGAAGCCGCAGCGGTAGGCCAATGATGCCGGTCGGATAGGCCAGCATACGCTCGATCGCGTAATGCGTTTTGCCGGTGTTGGTCGGGCCGAGAACGGCCGTGATCTGTGCTGTCATGAGGGTCCCCGGCGCGCCGCGCCGTTCAGATCGTTTGCCCGTCGAGCCGGCGTTCGAGCCGTTCGATCGCCCCTGCGATGGAGGGCTCAAGCGGATGAACGGCTGCCGCCGCCTCATAGGCTTCCAACGCGCGAGCGGGTTCTTCCATCGCTTCGAACATGATGGCAAGTCCGGCCATTGCGCCGAAATGGCGCGGCTCAAGAACAAGCGTCTGTCGCAGATCGTCAAGCGCCGGACCGAATAGCCCTAACTCGAAATAGGCCTGCGCCCGTCCCGCATACCCTTCGGCAAAATCCGGCGCATGGTCGACCAGCGCCGAGAAATGATCGAGCGCGGCCTCGGTGTCGCCAACCTCGATCGCTTCGCGACCCCGTTTTACGAGTAAATCCATGGAAGCCGAGCCAGACCTGCCCCATTCGGTATAAATCTGCTCTTCAATCGAAAGATACGTGTCTTCTGTCGCGTCCTGCAGTTGATCGTAAAGCGCATCGAGCTTGCCAGTCTCGGCGACTGCCGCAGTGCTGATCAGTAGGGCGCCTGCCGTCACGATATGTTTGATCTGTCCAAGAGAGCGATACATGATACCGATATTAGCGGAAGACAGCGGCGATGCTAGCCTTGACCGCGTCACAAAATGTAGAGGACGATCCAAAAGATGAGTGATGTCGTGACAGAGGCGGTTGCCGCCCTCAACGCAAAGATGGACGGCGGCTTTGACGGCAAGGCCAAATTCGTGATCGAGGATGAGGGCTCTATCATCATCGACGAGGCCGGCGCGCGCGCAGCCGACGAAGAGGCCGAGGTCACGCTGACCGCCTCGACCGAGACCTTCAAGGCAATCCTCGACGGCGAGGAAAACCCGACCACAGCCTTCATGACCGGTAAGCTGTCGGTCGATGGCGATATGGGTCAGGCGATGAAACTGGCCGGCGTGCTGAGCTGACGCCGATGGAACAGGCGCCCTTCCACCACGATGTCTCCCGCGGCCCCGAAGGCGGCGCCGCCTATTGGTTGCGCACCGAGGACGATCTTCGGATCCGCATCTCGGTCTGGACATCTCCGGACACGCAAAAGGGCACTGTTCTTCTTTTCCCCGGACGCACGGAATACGCTGAAAAATACGGCGTCACCGCCGCCGCACTGGCCGAACACGGCTATTCGTCGGTCGCGGTGGATTGGCGGGGGCAAGGCCTCGCCGATCGCCTCTTGCCCAACCGCGCCACCGGGCACGTGCTGCGCTTTCCCGACTATCAGCTCGACGTGGCCGCCGTCATGGCGGCCCTTCCATCGCTGTCACTGCCCGCGCCCTATAACCTCATCGCCCATTCCATGGGCGGCTGCATCGGCTTGCGCTCGCTGATGGAGGGTCTGGCCGTCGACACCGCCACCTTCTCGGGTCCGATGTGGGGAATCCGCCTGACCCCGCCGCTGCGCCCCGTCGCATGGGGCCTTTCGACCCTGTCGCGCCCGCTGCGCTTCGGTCACATCTATCCCCCCGGCCAGGGCGGAGAGACCTATGTGCTGCGTGCTCCGTTCGAGGATAACACCCTCACCTCCGACGCCGAGATGTTCGATCTGCTCAAAGAACAGCTAATCAATCACCCCGATCTCGCGCTTGGCGGGCCCAGCCTGCACTGGCTGAATGAGGCGCTCCGCGAAATGCGCCACCTCGCCAGCCGCCCCTCGCCCGACATCCCCGCCATCGCCTTTGTCGGAGAGAACGAGCGCATCGTCGACAAGCTTCGGATCAAGGCGCGCATGGACCGCTGGCCCCGAGGCCGGATGGAGGTGATGGAGCGCGGAGAGCACGAGCTTTTGGTCGAACGCGCCGAGATCCGGTCGCGGATCATCGACGAGGCGGTCGAGATGATCGAAAACCCGCCAAAAGCGCTCGCGACCGTCGCCTAACCGGTCGCCTCGCCGATCTGGCGCACCGCTTCGCGCGCACCCTGCGCCATCCAGGAATGCTCGGATCCAACCACGAATGTGGTCAGGCCGTACGCACTGCACTCCGCCGCCTTGGCCGCATTTGGCACCCAGGTCACGAAGCCGCGCCCCTTGGCCGCGCAGGCCTCCCCCACCTTGCGGAAAGCCGCGTCCAGCTCGTCGCTCGACAGATCCCGCTTGCCATAGGCCACCGACAGATCCGCCGGCCCGATGAACAGCGCATCGATCCCGTCCACGCCCGCGATCGCCTCGCAAGCCTCCACACCGGACGGCTCCTCGATCTGCGCGATCACCACCGTCTCGTCCGACTGATCCAGAACCTCGCCCATCCCGCGCGTCGCGAACCCCGCCCAGCGGGTCGAACCGGCAAATCCGCGCCCGCCTTCCCCGAAATGCGCCGCCTTGGCCACGGCGGCCGCGGTCTCGGCGCTACCCACATGCGGCACCACGACGCCCACCGCGCCCGCATCTAGGGCCATTAGAATATTGGCAGGCGTCCCCGCAGGCACCCGCACCAGAGCCGGAAAATCCATCGCCCGGGCCAGCGCAAGGCACGCATCCAGCCGCCCGCGATCAAACGCCGCATGCTCTGCATCGAGGCACAGAAAATCGAGGCCCGTCGGCGCCAGAACTTCGATCATTTCATGCGCCGGGGTCTTCAAAAACGTGCCCACCAGCCGCTCCCGCCCGGTTAGACGCGCCCGAAACCCCGAAATCCGCTTGCCCATCTCATCCTCCTGATCCGCGTCGCGCGACCCTCGCCCCGGCAGATCCGAACATCAACCCAAAGAGGCGAGGAACGGAAAAGCGACGTCGCCCGTTAGCCCTCGAACCACGAGGAGGCGAAGCATGTCCCAACCCCGCAAAACGATTGTCATTCTGGGCGCAGGCGGCAAAACCGGGCTGGAGCTTGTCGCCCAGGCCAGGGCACGCGGCCACCGCGTTCATGCGGTCGAGCATAACACGCCCTTCGACGCCGCCGACGGAAAGGACGTCCTGCATTTCGAACATGACGTCATGACAGACGATCTCGGCGACGCGATGGAGGGCGCGGATGCCGTCCTCTCCGGTCTCGGGATCGCTGCCGGGCCGGACACCGTCTTCAATCCTCCGCCGCTTTACACCGAAGGCACAAGACGCACGGTCGAGGCGATGGAAAAGGCCGGTATCAAACGCCTGATCGTGGTCTCCGCCTCGTTCACGCAGACCCTGTCGCGCGGCCCGATGTGGTTCCGCGGCGCGGCGGCCGTCGGGCTCAAGTCGATCTTCGAGCAGATGAAACAGATGGAATGGTATCTGCGCGGCAAGGACGGCCTCGACTGGACCGCCGTCCGCCCCGGCTGGCTCCTCGAAAAGCCGCTGACCGAGGATTACACCGTCAGCGAGGACGTCATCCCCGACGATCTGATCCGCACGCGCCATGCGGACCTTGCCCATTTCATGCTGACCTGCCTCGAGGACGGCACCTGGATCAAAGGCACGCCCGCCATCGCGAGGCCCGAGGACGCCAGCGTCTCAAGCCCGCTGGCCGTCCTCAAAGAGATGACGGGCTAGCTGTCCATCGCCTCAAGCTCGTCGATCATCCCCTCGATCATCGACAGCCCCTTGTCCCAGAACGCCGGCTCCGACGCATCCAGCCCGAACGGCGCCAAGAGCTCTTTGTGGTGCTTCGACCCGCCCGCTTTCAGCATGTCGAAATACTTCTCCTGAAAGCCTGCATCGCCCTCTTCGTAGACCGCATAAAGCGCATTCACGAGGCCATCGCCGAACGCATAGGCATAGACGTAGAAGGGCGAATGCACGAAATGCGGGATATAGGCCCAGAAGGTCTCGTAGCCGTCCATGAACTCGAAGACGGGACCAAGGCTTTCGCCCTGAACCGACATCCAGATCTCGTTGATCTGATCGGGCGTCAGCTCTCCGCCACGCCGCGCGTCGTGCAGCTTGACCTCGAAATCATAGAACGCGATCTGCCGGACGACCGTGTTGATCATATCCTCAACCTTGCCCGCCAGCAGAACCTTGCGCTCGGCATCGTCCTTGGCCGCCGCCAGCAGCTTGCGGAAGGTCAGCATCTCGCCAAAGACTGACGCCGTTTCGGCCAGCGTCAGCGGCGTGGAGGACAGAAACTCCCCCTGCTCCGCCGCCAGCCGCTGATGCACCCCGTGCCCCAGCTCGTGCGCCAGCGTCATCACATCGCGCGGTTTTCCTAAATAGTTCAGCATCACATAAGGATGCACATCCGTGACGGTCGGATGCGCGAACGCCCCCGGCGCCTTGCCGGGCGTGACGCCCGCATCGATCCAGCCATCGGTAAAGAACGGTTGCGCCAGCTCCGCCATCTTCGGATCGAACCCCGAATAGGCGTCCAGCACGGTGCCCTTCGCCTCGTCCCAGCCGATCTTGCGGTCATCCTCCATCGGCAACGGCGCGTTCCGGTCCCAGACCTGCATCTTGTCCAGCCCCAGCCACTTCGCCTTCATCGCGTAATAGCGGTGGCTCAGCCGCGGATAGGCGGACGTCACCGCATTGCGCAGCGCCTCCACAACCTCCGGCTCGACATGGTTCGACAGGTGCCGAGGCGTCTGAGGCGTCTCGTATTCGCGCCAGCGCTGCTCGATCTCGCCCATCTTGGTGAGCGTGTTGTGCACCCGCGCCACCAGGCCGATATTCTGGCCGAGAACCCGCGCGATCTCCCGCGCGGCAGCCTCCCGCACCGACCGGTCCTGCTCGGTCAGAAGCGTCGTCGCCGCCTCAAGCCCCAACTCCTCGCCGTTCACGGTGAAGGCCAGCCCCGCCATCGTCTCGTCGAACAGCTTATTCCAGGCCGACCCCATCGTCGGCGACAGATCATGCTCGAACTTCTCCAGCTCATCGGACAACTGATAGGGCTTCATCGCCCGCAGACGGTCAAAGACCGGCTTATACCGCGCCAGATCCGTATTCTGCTCCAGCAGCCGCTCAAGATGATCGTCGTTCAGCCGGTTCAGCTCCAGCATCCAGAAGACCAGCGGCGCGGTGTAATTGGTGATCTTTTCCTGACAATCCGAATAGAACTTCGCCCGCTCCGGATCGGTCGTCTTCTGATAATAGGACAGCCCCGCAAACGACATGATACGCCCCGCGATCATGTCGATCTTCTCGTTGCGCTGCACCGCCTCCAGCAGCCCCGCCGCATCGAGCGATGCCAGCTTGCCTTCGTAACCGGCGGCAAAATCGCGAGAGGCCGTCTCGAGCCAATCCAGATCCCGCTTCAGCTCGGGCGCATCCTGCCCTGCATAAAGATGCGACAGATCCCAGACCGGCAGATCCCCGAACGGGCTGTCTCCGGACGTTGCGTTTGCGTCGAATGTACGGGTTTTCATGCGGGCCTCTCCTTTGGCCCCCTAGCTAGGCGAGCTTGCGGCCAAGGAAAACCGGCAAGCGTCCCTTTCACCGTCTTTTCGCGCGGCAAAATGCTTAAAGGCGGTAAAGCCGGGCGGGTGTCTCCGCAAAAATACGCTGGCGGCTCTCCTCATCCGTCACGACATCGAACACCGCGTCCAGCAAAGCGCCCGCATCCGGCATCCGGGCATCCCCCAGCATCAGATGCGGCCAGTCCGACCCCCAAAGGCACCGCTCGGGATTGGCGCGCACCAACGCCTCCACAAACGGCGCGGCCTGGTCATAGGGCGGATCGCAAAGCCGATAGATCGCGCTCAGCTTCACATGCACATGCCCGTCGGCGAGCAGCCGAAGCAGCGTCTGAAACCCCGGCTCCTCGACCCCAAGCGTCAGATCCGGCCAGCCCAGATGATCGATCACCAAGGGCGTCGCAAGCGCCCGGATATCCTGCTCAATCGCCTCCAGATGCGCATGTGTATGCAGCAGCATTTCGATATGCAGATCCCGCTCGGCCAGCGCAGGCGCCAACGCCAAGGCCCCCTCCCAGGACAGCACGCCGCCATGCACATGGTTCAGCCGCACGCCCCTGAGCCGCCAGTCCGGGAACCGGTCCAGCACGGCCCCGTCCGCCTTGTCCGAAACCAGCCCGATCCCGGAAAAGCCCGGGCCAAGCTGCCGAATCGCCTCGACCGTCACTGAGTTATCGAGCCCATAAAGGATCGAATGCACCAGCACCCCGCGCTGGCATCCCAACGCAGAAAGCTGCGCGCGATAGCCCGCAACCGTCGCCGCCAGCCCGATCTCCGGCGGGTCCTCCGCCCGCCCCGGCGCCAAGGCAAACTCGGACCCGATGATATGCGCATGGCTGTCGACCGCCCCCTCGGGCAACGCCTCACGTGGCACCCTGGGCACAGGCAGATCAGCCATAGATCTCGAGCATCTCGTGCAAATCGGTCAATGTATTCGCCTCCTGTATCGGTTTGTCATGCCGCCAGCGCGACATCCGCGGAAACCGCAAGGCAATCCCCGACTTGTGCCGCGAGCTGGACTGGATCCCCTCGAATGCAATCTCGAAGACATGTTCCGGCGTCACCTGCCGCACCGGTCCGAAGCGTTGCAACGTGTTCTTGCGCACCCAGGCGGTGATCTTGCGAAACTCCACATCGGTCAGCCCCGAATAGGCCTTGGTAAACGGCACCAGATCGTTCCCGGACCAGACGGCAAAGGTGAAATCCGTGAAGAGGTTCGCCCGCCGCCCATGCCCCTGCTGCGCATAGATCATCACCGCATCGACCGTCAGCGGATCGACCTTCCACTTCCACCAATCGCCCTTCTTGCGCCCGCTCAGATAGGGGCTCCCCGCCCGTTTGAGCATCAGCCCTTCGGCCCCCAGATCCCGCGAGCGCTCCCGCTCCTCGGCCAGCCCCTCCCAGCTGTCGAACGGTACATCCTCCGAGAGCCGGATCGGAGCATCGCCGGGAAGCCCCCCAACCAGATCCGTCAGGATCACCCGCCGCTCCGCAAAGGGCGTCTGGCGGATATCCTCGCGCCTCCATTCCAGCAGATCATAGGCCTTGAGAATGACCGGGGCCTCCGCCAGCAGCCTTTTCGGCACCGTCTTTCGCCCGATCCGCTTTTGCAGATCGTTGAACGACAGCGGCGCCTCGTCCCGCCAGGCCAGAACCTCCCCGTCCATCACCGTCCCGTCGGGCAGGAAATCGACCAGCCGCGCAAGCTCCGGAAAGCGGTCCGTCATCAGGTCCTCGCCCCGCGACCACAGGTGATGCTGCCCCTCCCGCAAGATGAACTGCCCGCGGATGCCATCCCATTTTCTCTCGGCTTTCCAATCCTCTGGAGCGCCAAGATCATCGAGATCATCCAGCTGATAGGCCAGATAGAACGGATAGGGCTTCGACAGATCCGAGGTCGGATCGTCCGCCAGAACAAGGCTCTCGAACGTCACCGTCTCGGGTGTCCAATCCCCCATCAGCTTGTGCGTGACCTCCGCCTCGTCCTGCTCGGTCGCCCGCGCCAGCGCGCGCGTGACCAGCTTGGCCGACACCCCGATGCGAAAGCCGCCGGTGATCAGCTTGTTAAAGAGAAACCGCTCCGTTGCCGCCAGCCGGTTCCAGGCCTCCAGGACCGCCGCCTTCCGCTCTGCCTCCTCGAGGCCGGAAAGCTGCTTCACATAGGAAATCCAGTAGGATAGCGACTGATCCTCATCTTCTTCCGCCTCCGGAAGAACCAGCGCAATCGTCTCTGCCAGATCGCCGACAATCGGATAGGCCTCCTCGAACAGCCACAGCGTGATCCCTGCCCGCTCTGCCGCCCATTCGCGCAGGAGCGTCGTGTTCACCGACCGCTTCGGCCGCCGCCCGGTAAACAGCGCAACCGTCCATAGCCGATCCTCATCCGGCGCCTCCTGAAAGTAAGACGTCAAAGCCTCGACCTTCCGCGTCGTCTTCGTCGTCTGATCGACAGCAGTAAAGAGCCGGGCGAACCGTTTCACTCCACCACCTCTTCGGCGGCATCCAGCGCCTCGCCTTCATATTCGGTCTCGACAATGGCCGCGTCATACCCTTCGGAGTCCAGCCACCGGCGAAAGATCGACGTATAGCCATGCGTGACGAAGATCTTCTCCGCCCCCGTCTCCCGGATCGCCATGTTCAGCCCCGCCCAATCCGCATGATCGGACATGATGAACCCGCGATCCGCCGCCCGCCTGCGCCGCACTCCGCGCAGCGCCATCCAGCCCGAGGCAAACGCCGTCGAGGCCTGCCCGAACCGCCGCGCCCAAGGCGTCGCAAGCCCCGACGGCGTCGACAGAACCAGCGCCCCGGCATGCGCCTTCACATCCAGATCCGGTGTCACCCGGATCGTGTCCGGCAACGCAACACCCTGACTCCGCAACACCTCGTTCGTGTTCTCGATCGCCCCATGGGTCAGGATCGGCCCGATCGATGGATCCAGCCCCACGAGCAACCGCTGCGCCTTTCCCAGCGCATAGGCGCCGAGCAGGGAAAACCGCCCCTCCGCCGCATTGGCAGCCCACCAGCGATTGATCTCGTCCTTCAACACCGCCTGATCGGTCCAGGTAAAGACCGGAAGGCCAAACGTGCATTCGGTAATGAACGCATGGCACAGCACCGGCTCGAACGGCTCGGACAGGCCATCGGCCACCGTCTTGTAATCGCCCGACGCCACCCAGACCTCGCCCTTATGCTCCACCCGGATCTGCGCCGATCCCGGCACATGACCCGCCGGGTGAAACGACACGGACGCGTCCCCGATCCGCCGCGTCTCGCCATACCGAATGGTCTCTAGCGAAATCTCCCCAAGCCGGTGCCGCATCACGGGCGCCGCAGCTTCGGTCGCCAGATAACGGCCCATCCCGTCGCGCGCGTGATCGGCATGCCCATGGGTGATCAAGGCCCGGTCCACGGGCCGCCAGGGATCGATATAAAAATCACCGGCCGGGCAATAGATGCCCTTGTCGGTGAAGGTCAGTACAGGGTCTTTGGCCATGGCGTGAAAGGATAGAGCATCCCCCGCCCGGGGAAAGAAACTGGATTGCAGACAGACCGCAAAGACAAAGGGCCGGTTCGAAAACCGGCCCTCATGTTCAACAGGTCAGGGGAAAAGGGCCTAGGCCGTCGCCAACATGCCCCGCTCGTCCGCCAGCTCACGCATCCGCGCTTGCAGCTTTTCGAACGCCCGCACCTCGATCTGGCGGATGCGCTCGCGGCTGACATCGTATTGACCCGACAGCTCTTCAAGCGTGATCGCTTTGTCCTGCAAGCGGCGCTGAACCAGGATATCCTTCTCGCGGACGTTCAGGACATCCATGGCCTCGTTCAGCAGCTCGCGGCGGCTTTCCAGCTCGTCCCGCTCCGCATAATCGCCGGCCTGATCGGCATCCTCATCCTCAAGCCAATCCTGCCATTGCGTGGCACTATCGCCATCGCTACCGACCATGGCATTCAGCGACGCATCGCCGCCCGACATCCGCCGATTCATCGAGATGACCTCGGTTTCGGTCACGCCCAGATCATGCGCAATTCGCTGAACATTCTCGGGCCGCAGATCGCCATCTTCCAGCGCGCCGATCCGGCTTTTCGCCTTGCGCAGGTTGAAGAACAGCTTTTTCTGCGCGCTGGTCGTGCCCAGCTTCACAAGGCTCCAGGATCGCAGGATATATTCCTGGATCGAGGCCCGGATCCACCACATGGCATAGGTCGCAAGCCGAAAGCCCTTCTCGGGATCGAACCGCTTGACCGCCTGCATCAGACCGACATTCGCCTCTGAAATCACCTCAGCCTGAGGCAATCCATAGCCGCGATAGCCCATGGCGATCTTCGCCGCGAGCCGCAGATGCGATGTCACCATCTTATGCGCGGATTCAGTGTCTTCCTTCTCCACCCACGCCTTGGCGAGCATGTATTCCTCTTCGGGCTCCAGCATCGGAAACTTACGGATCTGCTGGAGGTACCGGTTCAAGCCCTGCTCTGGCGAGGGGGCGGGTAAATTGGTGTAACTGGCCAAATCTTTCCTCCAATGTTTATTAACTTAACATTGATATGGTGAGTCGATCCAGACCTTACAAGATGTCGCAGGCCAACTGAACCGATTAGTTCAAAATGGGTATACCGATAGGGCTGGCTCCCGTCCAGCCCCTTCTCTGTGTGTTTTTGTCAAGAATTCGTGCAGATTTTGCACAATTCGCTGTTACGTCTTCAGCGCATCCAGCAAACCCTGCATGTCCTGAGGAAGATCCGCGTCAAAACAAAGATCCTCGCCGCTCACCGGATGCACGAAGCCCAGCACGCCCGCATGCAGGGCCTGCCGCGCAAAGCCGCGCACCTGCTCTACCGTCTCCGCGCCAAGCGCCTTTTCCGAAAGCTTGCGCCGCCCCCCATAGACCAGATCTCCGATGATCCCGTGCCCGATATGCGCCAGATGCACCCGGATCTGATGGGTCCGGCCCGTCTCGAGCCTGCACGTGACGCGCGCCGCGCTCTCTCCGAACCGCTCTGCGACCTGTAGACGCGTGACCGCATGGCGGCCAGATCCGAAATAGACCGCCTGCTTCTGCCGGTCGGTCCGATGGCGCGCCAGCCCGGTCGTGATCTTCACTGTCCCGCCTGTCTCGACACTAACCCCGCGTATCCCCCGCAGCCGCGGATCGGCGACATCCGGCACTCCGTAGACCAGCGCCTGATAGACCCGCTCCACGCTATGCGCTTCGAACTGTGCGGCCAGCCCCTGATGCGCCCGGTCGCTCTTGGCGACCACCAGCAGACCCGACGTCTCCTTGTCGATCCGGTGCACGATCCCGGGCCGCGCCACGCCGCCCACGCCCGACAGGTCCGCCCCACAATAATGCAGCAGCGCGTTGACCAGTGTGCCCGACGGCGTGCCCGGCGCGGGATGCACCACCATCCCGGCAGGTTTGTTCACCACGATCAGATCCGCATCCTCGAACACGATCTCCAGCGGGATCGCCTCGGCCTCCATATGGGTGGCCTGCGCCTCAGGCAGAACGATCTCCACCAGATCGCCCTCCGCCGTGCGCGCCTTGGCGTCCTGCATCACCGTCCCGTTCACCTGAACCGCGCCCTCTCCCAACAGCCGCACAAGCTGCGACCGGCTCAGCGCCGCCGCCTCTGGCACATCGCGCGCAAGCGCCTTATCGAGGCGGGGCGGAGGATCAGCAGCGATCCTGAATCGAAGAGGCTCCATGAACGACGCTCCTGACGATCTGCCCGAGCCGGCAAATCTGCGGTTTCTCCGTCGGCTGGTCACGCTCCTGACCGCCGTGATGATCGGAGGGGTTCTACTGATCGTGGCGCTTCTTGTCATGCGGCTTGCGCCGACCGAGGCCGCCCCGATCCTGCCCGACCGAATCACCCTTCCGGATGGCGCGACCGCCACCGGCTTCACCGTTACGGACCGGATGATCGCGATCGTGACCGAGGACAGCCGCATCCTGATCTACGATCCCACCGGCCAGACACTCCGCCAGACGATCCAGATCGAGAACTAGGGGGGTGGTACCAGCGCCCCGGCTCGAACGGGGGACCTCCTGATCCACAATCAGGCGCTCTAACCTACTGAGCTACGCCGGCACACCGCGCGCAATAGCGCCGGGCAAGCTCATTTGCAAGACCGCTCAGGGCGCAAATAGAATCTCCCAATCCTGCTCCACCAGATCACATCCGTAGCTTTGAACCGGCCGCGAAGCGACCCGGATCCACCCAACCTTCGCATAAAGCGCGCAGGCCGCCTCGTGGCTTTCATGGGTCGACAGCCGCATCGCCCCGGCCCCGTTTTCGCGCGCGAACGCCATGCAGGTCTCCAGCAGACGCCGCCCCATCCCGGTCCCGCGCGCCTCCGGCTCTAGCAGAAACAGCCGCAGCCGCGCCCAGCCCGGCTCTTCCATCATGCAAAAGATGCACCCGGCGGGCGCCCCGTCCTGCTCCGCTATCCAGCCGCGCCCGCTTGCGCCTGCAAAGAACCGGTCCAGAACCCCGCGCACGACCGCTCTAAAGCTGTCGTCAAAGCACGCCTCCTGCGCATACAGCGCCGCATGCCGCTCCACGATCCAACCCGCATCCTCCGGGACCGCCGAACGCAGCGCCACCCTTGTCATTTCCATCCGCTCCACGCTAATCCCCTGTCCATGGGTATCAACAACGAACGCGATCTCGAAGCCAACCTGCAAATCGGTCCAACCGACCGGGGCATGGTCCGCCTTTTCATCGAAGGCGGCGGAAGCGAGATCCCCATGGATTTCGACCCCGCAGAGGCCCGCGAAATCGCCGAGGAAATCCTCGCCGCCGCCAAGGCCGCCGACGCGCTCAGATCGAAAAAATAGCTCCCGGATCGCGCAGCCCCTGAAGCCGCCGCGCCGCATGCCGCGCAAACCGCGCCGTCATCGCCTTGCGCCGCGCCGGCGCCAGCTTATCCGCCTCGGGCATCCGGACGATCTCGGCATCATAGGCATCCGCCAGGATCAGACCGCTCTCCAACGGAAGCAACTCTGACGGAAACGCCTCATCCACCCCCCAGAAATACCGGTCGCAAAACTCCAGATACCCCTCCCATTTCCGGTCCGAGGTGAAATCCGCCCGGCTCGACTTGCACTCGACGATCCAGATCTCGCCTTTCGGTCCCAGAGCCATCACATCGACCCGCAGCCCCGGCGCCGGAATGAATTCCTCAAGACAGGCAAAGTCATGGCTCGCCAGATGACGGCAGATCCCCCGCGCCAAAAGCTGGCCGGGCCGAAGAGGATCCAAAGACATATCATCGGGCATGGCTTTCATAATGAACAAAGAGTGAACACAAGACAAGATCCTTCATCTGACCAAAATATGCAAAATCCGACGCTGCGGCATCTCAAACCGCGCTCTGGCCATCGCGGCATCCGCGAGATATCCAGCGCCCATCCTACCCGAAAGGTCGCGCCCCATGAGTTTCGAACAGCCCGGACCGGTCGAGGAAAGCTGGACCGACGCCATTTCCTCAACCGAGGAAATTATTGAGGATGCGCGTAACGGGCGGATGTTCATTCTCGTCGACCATGAGGACCGCGAAAACGAGGGCGATCTCGTCATTCCCGCCCAGATGGCCACGCCCGACGCGATCAATTTCATGGCGACCCACGGACGCGGGCTGATCTGTCTGGCCTTGCCGGGCGAGAGGATCGACGCGCTCGGCCTGCCTCTGATGGCCTCGCAAAACTCCTCGCGCCACGAAACCGCCTTCACCGTCTCGATCGAGGCCCGCGAAGGCGTCACCACCGGCATCTCCGCCGCCGACCGCGCACGCACCGTCTCAGTCGCCATCGACAGCGCCGCGACCGCCGCCGATATCGCGACCCCGGGCCATGTCTTCCCGCTGCGCGCCCGCGACGGCGGCGTTCTCGTGCGCGCAGGCCATACCGAAGCTGCCATCGACGTCTCCCGCCTTGCGGGCCTCAATGCCTCGGGCGTAATCTGCGAGATCATGAACGAAGACGGCTCCATGTCTCGCCTACCTGATCTCGTCGCCTTCGCTCAGCTTCATAATCTCAAAATCGGTACAATCAGCGATCTCATCTCCTACCGCCGCCGGCATGACAATCTCGTGCGGGTCCGCGATCGCCAAACGATCCAGAGTGAATTTGGCGGCGAGTGGGAAATGCGGATCTTCACCGATGAAACCCAGGGCGCCGAGCATATCGCGCTGGTCAAAGGCGATCTGTCCGGGGACGATCCCGTCCTCGTGCGTATGCATGCCCTCGATCCGCTCCTTGATGTCGTCGGCGTCGGCGGCACCGGCCGCGCAGCGGAATTCGGCGACGCGATGAAGATAATCGCCGAGGAAGGCCGTGGCGCGCTCGTTCTTCTGCGCGATCTGCACATGCGCCTTGCCGCAGGCGAGGAAACTTCGCCTCAGACACTCCGGCAATACGGGCTCGGCGCACAGATCCTGTCGTCGCTGGGCCTGTCGAAACTCATCCTCTTAACCAATTCCCCGCAGCCCAAGGTCGTCGGCCTCGATGCCTACGGGCTCGAGATTGTCGCGGTGCGCAAGATATCGGAGATCGGATAATGGCAGGCTCCCAGCACCATGTTTTGGATCGGCCCGGCTTTGACAACCCCGTCAAGCTGCTGATTGTCGTGGCGCCTTATTACAAGGACATCGCCGATGCACTCGTCGCCGGCGCCAAGGCCGAGATTGAGGCCGCGGGCGGCACCCACGATCTGATCGAGGTGCCCGGCGCACTCGAGGTTCCTACCGCCATCGGCATCGCCGAACGGATGAGCAATTTCGACGGCTATGTCGCGCTCGGCTGCGTCATTCGCGGCGAGACGACCCATTACGAGACCGTCTGCAACGACAGCTCCCGCGCGATTACGCTTCTGGGCCTGCAAGGTCTGTGCATCGGTAACGGCATTCTTACGGTCGAAACTCGCGAACAGGCCGAGGTCCGCGCCGAAGTGGACGGCCAGAACAAGGGCGGAGGAGCCGCGGCCGCCGCGCTCCACCTGATCGCACTCTCCCGCAAATGGGGGAAGAAAGGCAAAGCCATCGGCTTTGGCCGCGACATTCTTCTGGCGAGCGACACGGTCTGATGGCGCTCTCGGGAAATCAGAAGCGGCAGATGCGCTCTGCCGCGCGGCTCTTCGCGGTTCAGGCACTCTACCAGATGGAGATGTCGGACCGCACGGTCGAAGCGGTCGTGCGTGAATTCGAGGATCACCGCTTCGGCGAGGTCTTTGACGATTATGAGATGGCCGAAGGCGATCCTGACACTTTCAAGGCCCTTATGGACGGCGCCGTCACCGATCAGGCCCGGATAGACCAGATGACCGACCGCGCCCTCGTCGCCAAATGGCCCATCGCCCGGATCGATCCGACCCTGCGCGCCCTCTTTCGCGCCGCCGGGGCCGAGCTTGTCGGGCGCGATACGCCGCCAAAGGTCGTCATCACCGAATTCGTGGACGTCGCGCGCGCCTTCTTTCCTGACGGCAAAGAGGCCAAATTCGTGAATGCGGTGCTCGATCACATGGCCCGAGAGGCCAAGCCTGAGGCGTTCTGAGCGATCCCGTCATCTACGCCGCTGGTTCTACCCGGCGACCGCTGGCAGCGACCTGAACACGACGATGCCTCAGCGATCTCCAATCTCCGTCGCCAGACCGTAAGTCTCAAGCTCATTCGGCGTCAGGATGTAGATCTCGTCCGGCGGCGTCACCAGCGCATGCTGCATGACAAGCGGATCGACCCCCATCTCGTCGAGATACCGCATCACTTCGCCCTGCCCCCGCTGGATATCCTCGACCGCCGTGAAGGCGGGCAGAACGGTGCTTTCGCCGAAATAATGCTGATGCACCCCGACCGAGGCAGAGATGTGAACCCGCCGCTCCGTCCCGGCGGCAAGGATATAAGGACAAGCCGAAAGACAGACGCCATCGGCGGTCATCTCGGTCGACAGCCTCTCGTCTCGAAGACGACGACCGATATCGAGCGCATCCAGAACCGACCCCCCCGGACTCATCAGCCGGATCGTCTCGATGGTGCCGACACGGTTCAGCTCTTCATCGAAACGGGCGGCGTCCCCCTGCTCGATCGCGCCGGTCAGCGTCAGAACATCCCCCTCTCGGTCAAAGACAAGCCGGCGCGGCAGCGGGCTCGTATCCGGTCCGGTCGTGATCCGGCGCGGCGCGTAGCGGCGGGTCTGATCGCCCGGCGCCGTCGGACGATCGAAGGTCGGCGCCTTTGACGGCGAGAGAATCGACGGCAAACGACCCAGCAGATCGGTGCTGAACATCAGGATCGCGACGCCCACCTGCAAAACCAGGATCCAGCGGATCGCCTTCTGAACGGGAGGAGCTGTGGTCGTCATGCGCTTCGGTCGGACGAGGGCAGCGGCTCGACATTGGCACCCGGCGCGGCCGCAGCGGGCGGAGTGGCTTGCCGTCGCGGCCGCTCATGGTCGTGGATCGCCTCCATGTCATGAGCGGCCTTCAGCGCGGCGCGCAGCTCGGTCAGCGTCAGCGTATCCTCGATGCTCTGCTCGCGGCGGCCCGCACGAATCGCGGCCTGCGTGATCGCAAGAATGAAAACAAGGACGGCGGGCAGAAGATCGATGGCGATGGCCCCGGCCCAGGACGGCACGAAGTTGCCTGCATAAAGGATTACCGCATCGGCGGTCGAGATCGGCGTATAGGTCGTCTCTTCTGGCTGCTCCATCGCCATCACGCCTTCGGCGGCGGCCTGCAGGCTTTCTGCGCGGGTCGACAACACACCGAGGACGCTGTCAATGGTGCGGGCCTGATCTCCCCGGTTCGCATCCGTACGCCCGTCAAGCTCCGGCAGAACTACGGAGGCATCGAGATCGGCAGCCGCACGGGCCACCAGCGGCGCGACGGAAAGTTGACGCAGCTGGGTGATAAGACCCGCAAGACGCACGGCCTCCTCGGAAAATTCCACCGACCGCTCCTCGACCGCACCAGTCCCGACGGTCAGAGACCGCATCCGCGACAGGATCTCGTTGCCTTCGATGAAGGCCTGCTCGATCAGAGGATCCTGCGCCCCGATCTGCGCCTCGAGGGCCGCGAGCTCGGCGGATTTCTGGTTGAGAACGCGGAAGACAGCGCCGCGACCCGCAAGGCCCGACAGCGACCCTTCGGCCTCCTGCTCGGAGAGATCCTGGAAACTCTGGCGCACGCGCGAGACATCGCGCTGGAGTCCCTGAGCCGTGACAGCGGTCGTATGCGCCTGTTCGAGGCTGTCCTGATAGTCGCCGATCGTCTCGGCGAGATGCTGCTCTACCGCGGCCGCCCCCGCCAAAGCCGCGGCGTTCAGCCAGGACGACATGGCGACAATCGCGACCGAGCCAAGCAACATCGAGCACAAAAGCCCGACACGAGCCCCCGCCGTCCGGACAGCGGGCAGAAGCCGCATCATGTAGGACCAGAAAACGAAGATCCCGACCGAGACGGCGACGGAGTAGGAAATCGCAGCAAAGACACTTAGCGCGCCATTGTCGTCGAGAAGGGACGAGACACCCAGATAAGTATAGATCCCCGAGGCCACGGCCAGCACGCCAAGGGCGGCACCGGTGATGCTGTCGAGCCAACTGACATGGGCCTCCAGCTCTCGGGAATAGGGCGTACTTTTCATCTCTCGCTCCTTCTAGGGCGCGGTCAGTCCAAAGTCTGCGCGGATCCGTGCGATCCGCTCTGGGTCCTCAATGCGATGAGTTTGCGCATAAGACAGCTTGCTGTCGATGGTGCCTCTGCGGGCGACCATGTTTTCTCCGTGCCCGACAAGGTACAGCGCCGCCGGAAACGGGATCGGGGTCATTTCAAGGCCGTAGTAGGCCATGCGGGCCGGAATAGCGGGATGCGCCTTCATTTCGCTTAGAACCGTCTTACTGGCGCGCGAGCGGCGAAAATCGAACCGGACCGCGTTGGACGAGCCGCAGATCCGGTTGAAGGGGATATGGCCTGGCTCGGGATCGAGCGGGGCAAGATGCCCGCCCGGCTCCTCGATCATGTAGCCGCGCTCGACATAATAGCCCGCACCGTTATCGGTGGCGTGAATATGTTCGACAACGCCAGGATGCAGAAGGTCATCGGCATCAAACTGAAAGAGATAACCGTCATCCTTTCGGATCTTCGCCGCGTGGTGGATGATGGCGCGCCGCTTGCGACCCTTGTCGAAAAAGGCGTCGGAGCCCGGATAGCGCAGGAACTGCACCTGGTCGTCAAACTCGATCCCATCCGGTTCGTCCTGCCCGCAAATGATCAGCTCCCACCGGCCCGAGGTCTGGGCGCGCATCGATGCGAGCGTCGCGGCAAGGTTGTACGAGACCGTGCCCCAATCACCCGAGCGGCTTCGCGAGACAAGTGGCATCGCAAATAGTGTGACCGGATCGCCGGAGGGTGAATCGAACCGATTTAGGCGCTGCCAAAACTGCCCTTTAACACGCATCTGCGCCGGAGTCTTGCCGCGTAGGATGGTCTTGATCGTCTTAACGGTCTTGGCCATGGCGGGCGCCTTTGTCATGTCGCCCCCGGGCGTGATGTGGCGGGCCCACACGCAACCGTGCGGTTCATTAAATTCCCGAGGACCTGTATGTACAGGTGGGCGCCAGATAACCGGACCAGGATCCGATCAGAGCCAGCTCCCTCGGAATTGCTTAAGGCCACCGGAATTTGACCGAGCACGAGAAGGGCAGAACCCGCCGCTCTCTTAGTTAGGGGGCCGTGGCCCCCGGGGCAAGGTGTGATCGAGTGTTGCGACACGGAGGCGCTTGCGCGCCACGACATGTTTCGGGCCGTCCGGCATTGACTGTGGCGCATGACGGTCAAGGCCTTGTGCCGCCCCCCACCAGCGGATTTGCATATTTGTGACAAGATGAAGAGGGAGCCGCACCCTAAAAGAAGCGGTCTGCCTGAATGAACCCGGCGGTTCGGGCCGCTTCGGCCCAGTCCCGCTCGATCGCGGTTTCGCCAATGACCAGAACGCCATCCGCCGGAAGACCCCGCGCGCGCAGGGGCGCTGCGAGGGTGACGCGCATACCAGGCCAGCTATGCGTGAAGAGCGGTGCGGCGATCCTGTCATCCAAAGGCGGGATCGGCACCTCGCCCAGCGGAAAGCCCGGCTGCACCACCGCCAGCTTGTCGCATCCGGTGAGCGCCACAAGCTTTGCCGCCCGGCTCGCGGGCAGGACATCCCCGGCGCGCAGGAGCCGCAGCGCATTGCTGGAAAAGAGGAAACCGATTACATCGCGCCCCGTGCTGGCTCGAACGCCGGCATAGGTCTTGTAGGGCAGGCCCAGCTCCTTCGCGCGGCGGACCCGCACCCGAACAACCTCCAACGGCAGCTTCGGTAGAAGATCGGCCCTGGCGCGCGTCCAGACATGCCGTCGCCAGGCTCGGCCATCCTCCATGGAAGGGCCATTGTTATGGCCGATCCCTGCGTTCATGCGACCTCTGCCAGACGCGCCACATAACGCGCGAGCGTGTCTATCTCGAGGTTGACTGCATCCCCGACCGCCGCATCGCCCCAGGTCGTGGCCTCTTTGGTATGCGGGATGAAGTTGATGCCGAACTCCGCACCCTCCACCTTGTTCACGGTTAGCGACGTGCCGTTGAGCGCGACCGACCCCTTGGGCGCAATGAACCGCGCCAGAGCCTCCGGCGCGCGCAGCGTCACCCGCGTGCTCGCCCCCTCATCCGTCATCGCGATGATCTCAGCCACGCCATCTACATGGCCCGAGACTATATGCCCGCCGAGCTCGTCCCCTACCCGAAGCGCGGGTTCGAGGTTGATGCGCTTACCCGGCGCCCAGTTGCTTTCGGCGATATTTGTCTTTTCGACCGTCTCGGCGCTGATATCGACATCAAACCAGTCGTCGCCCTTGGCCACGACCGTCAGGCAGACGCCGTCACAGGCAATCGAGGCGCCCAGATCAACGGATCCCATCTCGTAGCTAGTGCCGATCCGCGCCCTGAGATCGCCTTGACGCGTCACGTCTCGGACCTCGCCGATATCCGTCACGATCCCGGTAAACATGTGGCCATCCTCCGCCGATCCGCCCCTTTGGTAGGCCGCGGCTCGCCGAGGAGCAAGCGATCCTCTTTTGCGATAGGGAAAATTAAGGTTAAGCAGTCAAAGTCACCTCGCAATATCCGCGTTAGTTAGGCCCGTCACATTCATGCAAAGCGAGCGAAAGTTCCTTTTTCTTCAAGGCCCTCACGGCCCTTTCTTCTGGCGTCTGTCCTGCATGCTGCGCGCGGCGGGGGCTCAGGTGACGCGCGTCGGCTTTAACGCAGGCGACCGCGCTTTCTGGCATGACGCTGCAAGCTATATCGCCTTTAAGGACCGCGCCGAGGCTTGGCCCGAGCGCTTTGACAAGATCGTGGACGAGCGCGAGATCACCGATATCGTCCTTTACGGCGACGTGCGTCCGATCCACGCTCAGGCAATCGAGCAGGCCCGGGATCGCGGGCTGACGATCCACGTCTTTGAAGAAGGATATCTCCGTCCGTTCTGGGTCACATACGAGCGTGGCGGGACCAACGGTTATTCGCGTCTGATGGACATGTCCGTCACCGATATGCGCAGGGCGCTGGAAAAGGCCGACCCCGATGATCCGCCGGCTCCGGCCAGTTGGGGCGATATGCGCCAGCATATCTTCTACGGCGCGCTTTACCACACCTTCGTTCTCTTCTGGAACGGCGCTTACGCGAATTTCCAGCGCCACCGAGAATTGCCCGTGAGCGCGGAGGTCGTGCTTTATGGGCGCCGTCTTCTTTTGATGCCCTTTCACGCGCTGGGCCGGGCCCTCTCGACGGCGCGAATTAATCGCTCGGGCCACCCTTTTCACCTTGTTCTGATGCAGCTTGAGCACGATGCCAGCTTTCTCGCCCATTCCCGCTTCACCCGGATGGAGGAGTTTCTACAAGTTGTCATCGAAGGCTTCTCGGCGGGAGCGCCGCGCCATCACCATCTTGTGTTCAAGGCCCATCCCCTTGAGACGGGGCGCAGCCCGCATAGCAAGCTCATCGCCCGCATTGCCGCCGAACAGGGTGTGACGGGCCGCGTGCATTATGTTAGAGGCGGCAAGCTCGCAGGGCTGCTCAACAATGCGCGATCCGCCGTTACTGTAAATTCCACCGCCGCCCAGCAGGTGCTTCGGCGCGGAATTTCACTAAAGGTCTTCGGCGATGCCGTATACGACAAGCCGGAGTTCGTCTCCGAGCAACCGCTGGCTGACTTCTTTGCCCAGCCCAAGCGTCCAGACCGAAGCGCCTATACGGATTATCGCCTGTTCTTGCTGGAGACGAGCCAGGTTCCCGGCGGATTCTACGCCGCGCGTAGCCGCAGACCGCTTTTGCGCCAAGTGGTCGACATGATGCTGCAACCCGAAGATCCCTATGACGCGCTTGCTGCCGGGACCGCTGCGCCACGGCAACAGTTGCGCGTTGTTCCTTGAACTTTCGCCATCTTTTTGCCGAATTGACCTGCGCTTTCCCGAAATCTTTGCGACAAACGGCGCAATCGCCGGGCCGAAGACCTGCCCGCATGAAGGAGATATGTCCGTGACCGATTGCACGCGTCTGACGAAAGTCGCAGCTTGTACCGCCGCCATTCTCTCTTTGTCCGCCTGCGGACTGCCGCGTTCTGGTCCGACCAAGGCCGAACTGCTTGACGCGTCCGTTGTTGAGGGCGGGCAGGCCTATGTTGTCGCCGTCAATGACAACGTGAATGCCATCGCGTCCGTCGATCAGACGCTCGGTTTTCCTGCCTCGTTCCGGAATGCCGCCGTCGTCGGCTCCGATACGATTCGCGCAGGCGACGTACTGGGCCTGACGATCTACGAAAACGTCGATGACGGTCTTCTGGCAGCGCCAGGGCAGAACGCGGCAATCCTCAATGAGGTGCAGGTCGACGGATCAGGCTTTATCTTCGTGCCCTATGCGGGCCGAATCCGAGCGGCAGGCAACACGCCCGAGGCCGTTCGGCAGGTCATCACCAACCAACTCGGAGAACAGACGCCCGACCCGCAGGTCGAGGTGCGCCGCGTCGCCGGTGACGGCGCCGCCGTGTCCGTCGTAGGCGCCGTCACGGCGCAAGGCGTCTACCCGATCGAGCGGCCCACGCGAACGCTCTCGGGCATGCTCGCCCGCGCGGGCGGCACCGTGGTTGAACCCGAAATCACACGCGTGACCCTTTTGCGTAATGGCGAACGCGGCTCGATCTGGTTCGAGGATCTCTACAGCCAGCCCGGCAACAACATCGCTCTGCGCAACGGCGACCAGATCATCGTCGAGCAGGACACCCGCAACTACACCGCCCTAGGCGCAACCGGGCAGCAGACGCTCGTTCCCTTCGAAAAACAGACGATCTCCGCACTCGAGGCGCTGGCGCAGGTCGGCGGTCTGTCCTCCTCCATCGCGAACCCGACGGGGGTCTTCATCCTCAGACGCGAGCATGAATCCATCGCCGAACGCCTCGTCGGCGCGGATCTGCCCAGCGATCAGCGGGTCGTCTACATCATTGATCTGACCGAACCGATGGGCCTTTTCCATGCCCGCGGCTTCGACATTCGCGACGGCGATACCATCTACGTGACCGAAGCGCCCTACACCCAGTTCAACAAGGGCGTGGCCGCGCTGACCGGATCGCTTGGCGCCGTGCGCACCGTGAACCAGACCGCGACCGGTCTGGGCGGCTGACCGCGTGACCGACGCCGCCGGGCCACGGCGGCTCTACGTCTATAATGGCGGGTTTCTCACGCAATCGCGCATCCGGCGCATCCTGTCCCTCTCGGGCTGGGATGTGCGCCTCGGCAAACCTTCCGAAGGCGACTGGATCGGCGTCTGGGGGAAAAGCCCCACCTCCCCGCGCGGCGAGAAAGTCGCCGAGCTCACCGGCAATCCCATCCTTCGGGTGGAAGACGCCTTCCTGCGCTCCGTCCGCACCGGCCGCGACGGAGACGCCCCGTTGGGCCTCCATCTCGACACCAAAGGCGTCCATTTCGAGGCTGAACATCCCTCCGATCTCGAAACCCTCCTGAACGACAATCCCCTCGATGACACCTCAATCCTCGATACGGCGCGGGCGGGCATGGCGTGGATGACCGCCGGGCGCCTGTCGAAATACAACAGCCACGACCTGACGCTCACGCCGCCCGATCCCGGCTATGTCCTCGTGATCGACCAGACACGCGGGGACGCCTCCGTCGCAGGCAGCCGCGCCGATGCCAACACCTTCCGCGAGATGCTCTTTTACGCGCAGGACGATTATCCCGGCGCCCGCATCCTGATCAAAACCCACCCTGAAACTGTCGCGGGCCACCGGCAGGGCTATTTCGACTCTTCCGACGAAAGCGACCGGGTCAAGCTCATCGATGCCCCCTTCGCCCCGCAGGTCCTTCTGGAAGGCGCGATCGCGACCTACACTGTCTCCTCGCAAATGGGGTTCGAGGCGATCCTCGCAGGCCACCGCCCCGTCACTTTTGGCCAGCCGTTCTATGCCGGATGGGGCCTCACCGACGACCGCCTCCCGCTCGACCGCCTGTCCCGCCGCAAGCGGAACCTGACGCGCGCGCAGCTTTTTGCAGGCGCGATGATCCTCTATCCCAAATGGTACGACCCTTACGGCGACCGCCTCGCGACCCTCGACCAAACGCTGGCCACGCTCGAGGCGCAGTCGCGCGCCTGGCGCGAGGATCATCACGGCACCATCGCCCACGGCATCCGCCTGTGGAAACGCGCGCCCATCCGCCGCTTCCTTCACACCGGCAAGGTGCGCTTCACCGACGATCCCGGCCGCGCCATCGCCATGGCCGATCCGCCCCAACGCCTTATCAGCTGGGCCGGCAAAACCACGCCCGAACTTGAGACCGTCGGCGCCATCCGGGTCGAGGACGGCTTCATCCGCTCCCGCGGCCTCGGGGCCGAGTTGATCCCGCCTCTCTCCCTCGCCTTCGACGATCTGGGCATCTACTACGATCCCTCGCAGGAAAGCCGCCTCGAGAGGCTCATCGCCGCCAGCGAGGCCCTGAACGACACCGCCCGCGCCCGCGCGAACCGCCTGAAACACAGCCTCATCGCCGCCCGTCTGAGTAAATACAACCTCGCGGGCCAGCCGCTCCCGAACCTGCCCGAGGGCCACCGTATTCTCGTGCCCGGTCAGGTCGAGGACGACGCCTCGATCCTCAAAGGCACCGGCGCGATCCGCACCAACCGCGCCCTTCTCGAGGCGGCCCGCGCTGCCAATCCGGACGCGATCCTCATCTACAAGCCCCATCCCGATGTCGAAGCGGGCCTGCGCAGCGGCGATCTCGACGCATCCGATCTGGCCGATATCGTCACCCGCGATACCAGCCCGATGGACCTGCTCGATCACGTCCACGACGTCCACACCATGACCTCCCTCCTCGGCTTCGAAGCGCTGCTGCGCGGGATCAAAGTCACCTGCTACGGCACGCCCTTCTATGCTGGCTGGGGCCTGACGACCGACCTCGGTCCGCCCTGCCCGCGGCGCACGGCGCGGCCCGACCTGACGGGGCTGATCCACGCCGCGCTCATCGATTATCCGCGCTATCACGACCCGGTCACGAACACGGCCTGCCCGCCCGAGATCGCCCTCCAGCGACTCGCCGAATCCGAGATTCCGGCCCCCGGCCCCTTCAACCGCAGCCTCGCCAAACTCCAGGGCCTCTTCGCCAGCACCCCTTTCTGGAGGTGACACCGCTCTCGACTCAGACGCAGCGTCAGCCATTGTCCCAGCCTCGCGCCGGGACCTCTGCTCCAATCCAACTGGCTATCTGCAAAAAAGCTGCCTAGAGCGATCTGCCCCGCACCCAGCGCGCCATCACATCCCCGCCCAGCGGACGCACCTCCGCCAGCGCGAACCGCTCCGCCTCGCTCAACCAAGCGATCTCGAGCGCCCCCAGCGCCGGAACGCCTTCGGCCCCCAGCGCCAGCCCCGCCGCCATCGTCACAAGCTCATCCACCAGCCCCGCCTGCAACAGCGAAGCGGCAAGGCTCCCGCCCCCTTCGCAGAAGACCCGCGTGAGCCCGCGCTCCCCTAGCGCCATCAAGGCCGACCGCACATCCACATAGCGCCCTCGCACATCGCACGGCACACCCACCGCCCCCTGCGCGGCGAATGCCTCGGGCAGCGGATCCTCGCGCCCATGACAGACCCAGACCGGCACCTCGGCGCCCGTCCGCGCCAGCACGCCGTCCTCGGGCAACCCCGCCCGCCGCGACAGAACCACCCGCACCGGCTGCGCGCTCACACCCAGCCCCCGAACCGTCAGCGACGGATCATCAGCCCGCGCTGTCCCGCCGCCAACCATCACCGCATCGTGGCGCGCGCGCATCGCATGCACCGCCCGCCGCGCCTCGGGCCCTGTGATCCACTGGCTCTCTCCCGATCCGGTCGCGATCCGCCCATCGAGCGACATTGCCAGCTTCAGCGTCACCATCGGCCGCCCGTCGGTCAGCCGCATCAGGAATCCCGCATGATCGCGCCGCGCTTCAGCCTCCATCAGCCCGGTCTCGACCGTTACCCCCGCCTCGCGAAGCCGCGCATGGCCCCGGCCCGACACTTTGTGAAACGGATCCTCCATCGCCGAGACAACCCGCGCCACGTCCGCCTTGATCAGCGCATCCGCACAAGGCGGCACCTTCCCGTGATGCGAACAGGGCTCCAGCCCGACATAAACGGTCGCCCCCCGCGCCGCCGCGCCCGCCTGCCGCAAGGCCAGAACCTCGCCATGCGGGCCCGTCTGCCCGTCCGTCATCCCGCGCCCCACGATGCGCCCATCGCGAACGATCACGCAGCCCACCGCTGGCCGAGGCCAGACGCGCCCCAGCCCGCGCCGTCCCAAGGACAGCGCCAGCTGCATGAAACGGCGGTCGCCCGCCTGCGTCACGTCTCGTCTGCCGGATCCTCGGGACGCAGCTCGGCAACGAATTTATCGAAATCGTCAGCCGCCTGGAAGTTCTTGTAAACGCTGGCAAATCGCACATAGGCAACCGTGTCGATCCGTTGCAGCGCTTCCATAACGATCTCTCCGATCACCTTGGAATCGATATCCGTCTCGCCCATGCTCTCAAGCCGCCGCACAAGACCGGAAATCATCTGATCGATCCGCTCGGGATCGAGGGGCCGCTTCTGAAGCGCAATTCGGATAGACCGCTCCAGCTTGTCGCGGTCGAAATCCTCGCGTTTCCCGTTCGACTTGATCACCACCAGATCGCGCAGCTGCACTCGCTCATAGGTCGTGAACCGGCCACCGCAGGCCGGGCAAAACCGGCGTCTGCGGATCGCCACATGATCTTCGGCAGGGCGAGAATCCTTCACCTGAGTGTCGACATTTCCGCAAAAGGGACAGCGCATGAAAAGATACCTCGATCTTGCCCTAGGGGTCTCGGCCCCACTTATCCACATGACTATAGGAGGCCCGCCACAATTTGGGTAGATGCCAATTCCACCCCCAAAACCTTGCGTTGGCCTGACGGCAACACCGCCCTACCTGACCTGCTGAATCCCACGACATATCGGAGCTCTCCCATGTCCAAGACCCTCTTCATCACCGGCGCCTCCTCCGGCATCGGCGAGGCAACTGCCCGCGCCGCCGCCAGCGCAGGCTGGAACGTCGCGCTGATGGCCCGCAGCGCGGACAAGCTCGAGGCGCTCGCCTCCGATATCGGCGACCGGGCCCTCGCCATCCCCGGCGACGCCACCAAACTCGAAGCACAAGAGGCCGCCATGACCCTCACCGCCGAACGCTTCGGCGGGATCGACGCGGCCTATGCCAATGCGGGCACCGGTGTCAGCACACCGGGCACCGAAACCGGCGATCCGCAGGAATGGCAGGGCATGATCGACATCAACATCATGGCAATCCTCTGGACCGCCCGCGCCGCCATTCCGCATCTGAAAAAGACCAAGGGCCACCTGATTTTCACCGGCTCCGCCGCAGGCCGGATGCATATCAAAGGCTCGATCTACGGCGCCACGAAATGGTTCGTCCACGGCTATGCAGGCAATCTCGCCGAGGAGATGCGCGAGTGGGGCGGGCGCTGCACCGTCATCGCGCCGGGTATGGTCGACACCCCCTTCTTCGACGAACCGCGCCCGGACAAGCTCAAGCCCCGAGATGTCGCGGATGCCGTCTTGCACGCTATCACCGCCAATCCGCGCAATTGCGTGCGCGAAATCTTCCTGATGCCGAACGACTGACAAAGACCCCACAGTCTTTACGCGCCATGCTATACCCTAGGTCCAACCAACGGGCTGCGGACCCTTAGCGGTGCCCCGGCTCTTTCAAAAGAAGGATCGAACCATGAGTGTTGCCCGCGTCACAGAGATCTCCGCCACATCGACCGTTAGCTTCGAGGATGCCGTTAAGATCGGCGTTGACCGCGCGAACAAGACGCTACGCAACGTCGCCAGCGCCTGGGTCAAGGAACAGACGGTGCGCGTGACAGACGGAAAGATCGACCATTATCAGGTCAACTTGATGGTGACCTTCGTTCTCGAGGATTAAGCCGTAGGGCGGGGTTCACCCTGCCTACCGCTCCAACCTGACCCTATCGCAGCATCGCGACGATCTCCCGCCGCTTGGGCGCGTCGCGATGCTCGAACAGGTAAATCCCCTGCCAGGTCCCCAGCTGCATCCGGCCCCCGATTACCGGGATCTGCAAACTGACCGGCAAAAGCGCCGCCTTAATATGCGCGGGCATATCGTCGGGCCCCTCATAGGTATGGGTCAGATAGGCCATCGACGGATCCGTGGTCGGCGGCACCAACCGCGCGAAAAACGCGGCCAGATCCGTCTGTACCTCGGGATCCGCATTCTCCTGAATGAGCAGCGAACAGGAGGTGTGCCGCACGAGAAGCGTCAGCACCCCCTCGCCCTGGACAAGATCCGCTACCTGCCGCGTGACGTCGTAAAGCCCCGGCCCGCGCGTTTCGACACTTAGCGTGCGTTGCACCGGATTACTGGCTGAACCCGTCGCGGGTCAGTTGGCAGGACGTGTCATAGGATCGGGGCTGCGGGCAGGACAACGCCTGCTGCGGAAAGCTGATTGCGCGATCCTCGAAATCGATCCGGAACCCGGCCCGGCCGCGCACCCATTCGCCCTCGCCCAGAACATCCGAGAACGCATCGCAACTGCGCCCCAGATAGAGCGTCCCCGACGGAATAACCGGCTGGTTCGGCGTCAGCACATATCCATTCCGATTGCAGTTCAGCCCGTATTCGCGACCCTCGGTCGACGTATACCCGAATGCGGAGGCTGTTCCGACGATCAGCCACAAACCTGTCAGAAAGATCCGCATCTCACTGATCCAGGAAAGATCGCAGCTTACGCGACCGTGACGGATGCTTGAGCTTGCGAAGCGCCTTCGCCTCGATCTGCCGGATCCGCTCGCGCGTCACTGAAAACTGCTGGCCGACTTCCTCCAGTGTGTGGTCCGTGTTCATTCCAATTCCAAAGCGCATCCGCAAAACCCTCTCTTCTCTGGGGGTCAAGGATGCCAGAACTCTGGTCGTTGTTTCCTTCAAGTTTTCTTGAATGGCACTGTCGAGCGGCAGAACGGCGTTCTTGTCCTCGATGAAATCGCCAAGCTGGCTGTCTTCCTCGTCGCCAATCGGCGTCTCCAGAGAAATCGGCTCCTTGGCGATCTTCATCACCTTGCGGACCTTCTCCAGCGGCATCTGCAGCTTCTCGGCCAGCTCTTCGGGCGTCGGCTCGCGGCCGATCTCGTGCAGCATCTGGCGGCCCGTGCGGACCAGCTTGTTGATCGTCTCGATCATATGGACCGGGATCCGGATCGTCCGCGCCTGATCGGCAATCGACCGGGTGATCGCCTGCCGGATCCACCACGTCGCATAGGTCGAGAATTTATAGCCGCGGCGATACTCGAACTTGTCGACCGCCTTCATCAGGCCGATATTACCTTCCTGAATAAGATCAAGGAATTGCAGGCCGCGGTTCGTGTACTTTTTGGCAATCGAGATCACCAGCCGCAGGTTCGCCTCGACCATTTCCTTCTTGGCCTGACGCGCTTCCTTCTCGCCCTTCTGGACCTGCTGAACGATGCGGCGGAACTCGCTGATATCCAGACCGATATACTGACCGACCTGCGCCATGTCCCCGCGCAGCTCTTCGATCTTCTCCGTCGACCGCTCAATCAAAGCCTGCCAGCCGCGACCGGGCTTCTCGCTCATCTCACCGAGCCAGTTGGGGTCCAGCTCGCGCCCGCGATAGGCATCGACGAATTCACGCCGGTTGATCCGCGCCTGATCGGCCAGCTTCACCATCGAGCTGTCGATCGACATAATGCGCCGGTTGATCCCATAAAGCTGGTCGATCAGCGCCTCAATCCGGTTGTTATGCAGATGCAGGCTATTCACCAGCTCCACGATCTCCGAACGTAGCGTCTGATAGGTCGTCTCTTCCTTCGCCGAGAATGATGAGTCCTCGTTCAGCGTCGCCGAGATCCGCGCATCCTGCATGTCGCTCAGCTTGGCGAAGTCGCGCGCAATCAGCTCCAGCGTCTCCAGCACCTGCGGCTTGAGAGCGGCCTCCATCGCAGCAAGCGACATGTTCGCCTGCTCGTCTTCGTCGTCGTCATCGTCCTTGGCGATCGGATTGCCGTCCGCGTCGAGCTCCTGCTCTTCGGTCTTGGCTTCCCCACCCGCGGCAGGTGCAGCAGTCGCAGCGGGCGCACTCACAACGGTCTCTTCGTCGTCCTCGCCCATCTGATTGCCGAACGTGGTCTCAAGGTCGATCACGTCGCGCAGCAGAATGTCTTCGGACAGAAGTTCGTCCCGCCAGATCGTGATTGCCTGAAAGGTCAGCGGGCTTTCGCAAAGCCCCAGAATCATCGTGTTCCGCCCAGCCTCAATCCGCTTGGCGATGGCGATCTCGCCCTCGCGGCTCAGCAGCTCGACCGATCCCATCTCGCGCAGATACATCCGTACCGGATCGTCAGTCCGGTCCAGTTTTTCGCTCTCGGCGGACGATACCGCAACATCACGATTCGAGGACGTCGTCGCGACCTCGGTCGACCCTTTCTGGTCGTCGCCGTCCTCGGCTTCTTCCTCTTCGATGATGTTGATGCCCATTTCGGATAGCATCGACATCACATCTTCGATTTGTTCGGAATTCACCTGATCGGGCGGAAGCACCTGATTCAGTTGATCATAAGTGATGTAACCACGTTCTCGCGCTTCCGCGATCATCTTCTTGACGGCGGTCTGGCTCATATCGAGCGAGATATCGGCGTCAGCATTATCGGACTTGCGGTCGTCGTTGTCTTTGGCGGCCATCCGTGGCTCCTGTCACTGCACCTTCGTCAGATAGCGCGTCCTCGCTGTCCACCAAGGGCGAATCGGGTGATTCGTTGCTCCGAATCAATCGACGTCGGAGATGATTCGCAAGCGGCTGCCTGAAAGGAGTGCCCAGCTGTGACCTCCTGCCACGCTGTTGCTCTCTCAAACCGCCTGTTTATGGGTCGTTTTGCGGTCCGATCTGCTTTAGCAGCGCCTCGAACGCGCTCTTTTCATCCTTCTTGATCCGCGCTCCATTGGGCCCGGTCTGATACTCAGTTTTATCGTCGTCTCTGACACCAGCGTTTCTCATCGCTTCAGCTGATCGAGCTACTCGTCGCGTAACCTTCTCATCTGAGAAGTCAGCTATATCGTCCTCAGCCTGCCTCATCTCAAGTCGGTGTCCGCGATTTACTTCAAGTAAAGCTAGTTGCTCGGCAACGGTCATTTGCGGGATGTCGCTCTCGAGGTCTTTCTTTAAGGCTGGAAGAACCCTGACATAGGGGTCCGACCGAATTCTCGAGGAGACATGGCTTAGACCCATCTGTCCTATATTCTCCAAGATTTGCTCGTCACTGTGAGATAGATAGAGCTCAATCAAAACAGAAAGAACTTTCTGATAGTCTTCATCAGCGAATTGCATTTCCTCTAAAGTCGGTTCGAAGGTCTCCGTCAGGCCGGGGAATTTAAGCAGAACAGCTAGAATGACCGTCTCTCGTAAAAGCTCAATCTGTAATTCTGATGGAGTCTGGGCAAGGAAACTTAGCTTTGCTGCAGCAGATGCTGCACCAGATCGCTTCTTAGACCAAGCGCCCCCAGGTGCCCAGTTCTGGGGGCGAAATTCGTGATCTCGGAATTGCTTAATAGCCTGACCGTAATAAAACTTCACATCACGATCATTGATTAGTGAGATCTTGGAACGTAGGCGACGCATCAACCCAGCGCGCGCTTCTGGAGTATCTGTCGGCGCTTGTTTCAGCTCCCTATCCCAGAGCATTCGAACCATAGGGACGGTTTTCTCGCTCTCGAGAAGCGTCTGCATCGTCTCTGTGCCCTTCTCACGCAGGACATCATCGGGATCCTGCCCTTCCGGCATCAGCGCGAACCGCAGGGACTGCCCCGCCTCCAGCAGCGGCAGCGCGATATCGATCAGCCGCATCGCCGCTCGCAGCCCGGCCGTGTCTCCGTCCAAAGCGATGATCGGCTCCGGCGCAATCCGCCACAAAAGCCGCAGCTGATCTTCCGTGATCGCCGTCCCCAGCGGAGCCACCGCCCCGGTAAACCCCGCCTCGCTCAGCGCGATCACATCCATATAGCCTTCGGCGACAACAAGCGGCTGCCCCTTGCCCGCCGCCTCGCGCGCGCGACCGTGATTGTAAAGCTGCCGCCCCTTGTCAAAGAGCAGCGTCTCGGGCGAATTGAGATACTTCGCCCGCGCGTCTTTGGCCATCGCGCGCCCGCCAAAGGCAATCGCCCGCCCCCGCGCATCGCGGATCGGAAAGATGATCCGGTCCCGGAACCGGTCATAGGGATCGCCGCCCCGGTCGCTTTCGGCCGCGATCCCCGCATCGATTACATCCTGCGCCGCCATCCCCTTGCCGGTCAGCGCCGCAAAGGCCCCGCCCTGCTCGGGCGCGAAGCCGATCTCCCAGCGCTCCAGCTTGGCCGCATCGAAACCGCGCCCCTCCAGATAGGCCCGCGCCTCGGCCGCCCCCCCGGTTTTGAGCTGCAGGCGGAACCAGCGGGCCGCCTCCTCCATCACGCCCGTAAGCTCGGTCCGCCGGTCGGCCCGCGCCTGCTCCTGAGGCGAGGCCTGCGGCACCTCCATGCCCGCCTCGCCCGCAAGGATCTTCACCGCCTCCATGAACCCGACATTCTCGGTCTCGCGCACGAAGGAAATCGCATCGCCCTTCGCATGGCATCCGAAGCAGTAATAGAACCCCTTCCGGTCATCGACATGGAAGGACGCCGTCTTCTCCTGATGGAACGGACAAGGCGCCCAAAGATCCCCCTTGCCCTGATTGGATTTGCGCTGGTCCCACGCCACTTTGCGCCCCACGACCTGCCCGAGGCTCAGCCGGTTGCGCAACTCATCCAGAAATCCCGGGGGCAAGCTCATGACTGTCATTATCCGCCGCAGCCTGAGTCAAGTCGAGTCACAGAATTAGCAGCGGAAATGAGCATAATCGCAGCGCGAGCCTTCAATTTAGATAGCGCCGCAAGAAAAGGCTTTTGAGCACTCACCCGCGCAAAGCCAGCCCTTCCGAAGCTTCGCGCAGATCACCAACGAGCGTCTTCGCAAACGAGCGCATCACAAAGATCTCCACCGTTTCCTCCGACGTCCGGACGAGCATGGCGCCCGTATGCTTGACCAGCGACCGCACTACCGCGCCGGAAGGAAACGCAGACACCCGCAGATCTACCGGCACGAGCCGCGCAAGCACATCGACATGCTGCTCGCCGCAGATTTTGAGAGAGACCCAGCCGTCCGACTGGTCCACCACCGCGGCGAGCCCATCCAGATCCGCCGCCAGCGCGGGCCCGCACAGCAGCGCCTGCCCGCGCGCGAACCAAAGACATCGCGCCTCGCCCGAAGCCAGCATCCGTCCCGGCTCCGACAACCGGAGCCCATGCGTCGCCTCAAGAGCAGCACTCACAGCCTGCTCCTGACCCGCGAACGGGGAAATCCATGTCAACGCACCAGCATCGCCCACCTCGATCCGTAGACCCGCCTGATCCACGGGCAAAGCCTCGCCAAAAGGATCGGAGGCGACCAGCCTAACCACGCATCCGACCTCCCTCAGGATCGAAGAAGACCGGACCGGTCACCTCGCAAACCGTGCGGACATCGCGCAGATGATCCACCATCTCGATCACCTCGCCATGCCGCGCGCGCCCATCCGCCAGAAAACCGAGCGCTAGATCGTGCCCGAAGGTTGGCGAATATCCCGCGCTCGTCACATAGCCTGCGCTGTTCTCGCGGATCGCCTCAGCCCCTTCGGCAAACAGATGCGCCCCCGCGAGCAGCCGCCCGTCTTCTGCCAAAGGCCGCAAACCAACCAAATGCTCCCGCTCCGGCCCGTTCAGCCCGGGCCGCGCCGCCATGACCTTCCCAATACACTCCTTCTTGTCAGACACCATCCGGCCAAGGCCCAAATCAAAAGCCGTCGTCCGCCCATGTAATTCCGCATGGGTCAAAAATCCCTTCTCGATCCTCAGAACGTTCAGCGCCTCCATCCCGTAGGCGCCGCCGCCGAGCCCTTCGGACTGCGCAACCAAAAGCCGGAACAGCGCATCGCCATAGCGCGAGGGCACCGCGATTTCATAAGAATGCTCCCCCGAGAACGAGATCCGAAATAGCCGCCCTGCGACCCCGCACATCTCGACCGGTGCGCATGCCATGAACGGCAGATCGACTGGCCCAGTCAGGCTCTCCAGCACCTCCCGTGACCGCGGCCCCGCCACCGCGAACTGGGCCCACTGATCCGTCACCGACGCGAACCGGACGTTCAGATCGGGCCGCAGCACCTGCGCGGCAAACTCCATATACCGCATCACCTGCCCCGCGGCGGCGGTCGTCGTCGTCACAAGGTAATGCCCCTCGCCCAGACGGGCGCAGGTCCCGTCATCCATGACGAACCCGTCCTCGCGCAGCATCAAACCATAGCGCACCCGGCCTGCGCCGACCTCGGACATCAAATTACAATACAGAAAGTCCAGAAACGCCGCCGCGTCCGGCCCCTGCACATCGATCTTGCCCAGCGTGGAGACGTCACAGATCCCGACCGCCTCACGCACCATCCGCACCTCCCGGTCGCAGCTCTCGCGCCAGGTCGTCTCGCCCGCGACGGGAAAATACGACGGCCGATACCACAGGCCCGCTTCGATCATCGGCGCCCCCCGCGCCACGCTCGCCCGGTGCGACGTCGTAAACCGCTCGGGCGCAAAGCCGTGCCCGCGCCCGCCCGCGCCCATCGCGGCAATCGGCACCGGCACATAAGGCGGGCGGAACGTCGTCGTGCCCGTCTCGGGGATTCCCCGCCCCGTCGCATCGGCCAGCACCGCCAGCGCCAGCACGTTCGACCCCTTCCCTTGATCGGGCGCCATCCCTTGCGTCGTGTAGCGCTTCATATGCTCGACAGAGGTGAAATTCTCCTGCGCCGCCAGCCGCACATCCTTGACCGTCACGTCGTTCTGCTGATCAAGCCAGGCCCGCCCCGGCCCCTCCACCACCCAAAGCGGAGAGATCCTATAATGCCCATCGCGCGCCCGCGGCACCGCGACCGGAACGACCCGCTTGGCCAGCGCATCCAGCGCCCCCTTCGCCGCCTCAAACCCGCTCGCAAGGCAGCCCGCCGTCGAAAAGACGCCGCCTGCCGCGCCCGCAACGCGCATCCCCGGGATCGCGTCCTCTTGCGGAATGAAGGACTGGATCGCCTCGTCCCAGACGGGCCGCCCATTCATATGGCAGGTCAGATGCACCGCCGGGTTCCACCCGCCCGACACGCAAAGGCAATCCGCACGAACTTCGCGCAGACCGCGCACCGTGGCGATCCGCACCCGCTCGAGGCCGCGCCGCCCCGTCGTGCCGACGACCTGCGCCCCGGCATGAACGGCAAAGGGCTGCCCCTCCGCCGCCCGCTCCGGTTCCGCCCGGCTGTCATAAACCGCCGGATCCGCCCCGGCATCCACCAGATCCGAGGCGACGTCATAAAGGCTGTCGTTATTGCCGAACAGAACCACCCGCTGCCCCGGCAGCGCCGCCCAACGATTGGCATAGGCCTGCACCGCGCCCGCCATCATGATCCCGGGCCGGTCATTGTCCGGAAACGCAATCCCGCGCTCCAACGCGCCCGCACACAGCACCGCCTGCTTGGCCGCGATCCGCCAAAAGCAATCGCGCAGCCCCTGCGCCCGGTGCCGCTGAACCCGTTCGAGCGCGCCAAAGGTCCCCTGATCATAGGCCCCCGTGACGGTCGTGCGTGTCATAAGCCGCACATTCGGCATCGCCGCAAGCCGCGTGACGGCGCCCTTGGCCCACTCCGCCCCCGGCTTGCCATCGACCTCCTCGCGGACCGCCAAAAGCCGCCCGCCCATCCGGTCATCCTCATCGGCAAGGATCACATCCGCCCCCGCCTCGGCCGCTGTCAGAGCGGCCATCAACCCCGCCGGACCGCCGCCGATCACCAACAGATCGCAAAAGGCGAACGCCGTCTCGGATCGCCCCGGATCCGCCTCGCCGGACAAGGCACCAAGCCCCGCTGCCCGCCGGATCACCGGCTCGTACAGACCCTCCCAAAAGGCGCGCGGCCACATGAACGTCTTGTAATAAAACCCCGCCGCCAGCATCGGAGCCAGCGCGTCATTCACGCTCATCGCGTCCCAGCGCAGCGACGGCCAGGCATTCTGGGAGCGCACCTCGAGCCCGTTAAAGACCTCCTGCACCGTCGCCCGCACATTCGGCTCGCGCGCCGCGCCCTCGCCCACGGTCACCAGAGCGTTCGGCTCCTCCGAGCCTGCCGTCACGATCCCGCGCGGCCGGTGATATTTGAAAGACCGCCCGACCATCCGCACGCCCGCCGCAATCAGCGCCGAGGCAACGGTATCGCCCTGATAGGCATCGATATCCCGCCCATCGAACCGGAACCGCAACGGGAGCCCCCGGTCGATCAGCCCGCCACCCGCCAGCCTCATTCCGCCAGCTCCACGCCGTAGATCTCATGCGTGACCGTATCGCGCTCCACGATCAGCCAAGCCCCGCAGCCCGCCTCGTGAAACCACCAATCCCGCACCCGCCCCGCCGGGTTCTCCCGCAGATGCACGTAACTGTCCCACGCCGCCGGATCGTCCGCCTCAGGCCGCTCCAAAGCGGCGCCCTGATAATAGAACTCTCGCCGGTCGCGCTCGCCGCAGAGGGGGCAAGTCAGCCGCATCGTCTAATTCCTCAGACACACGATCGGATCGACCCGGTAAAGGCGATAAGTCGCTGGATCCGCGCCCGCGTGAGACAGGTCGGCCAAGTGATCGCATTGATCGTCAAGCCCCAAGCTGAACGTCGTCGAAACAGAGATATCGATTTGATCATCCGTCCGGGCGACAATCTCAAAGCCTCCCTGATCTGGACAGCTTTGAACGCAAGTCGCGGGCGGATCAAAGCTGGGGCAATAGGCGGATCCCAGGACGATCTTGTTGGAATGGCCTTCCCGCCAAAGATGAGGGCTATTTCCCAAACGCGCGATCACCCGAACTGATCCGCCTGTTTGGGAAAGCGGCAGAACATCGACCACAAGAACGGCGACATCTTGCTCTAGTCTCCTCTCCAGATCCGCTTTTTCATACGCACGGGCAAAGCAGCCCTCAAACAAACCAGATCTCTGCTCTGCCGCAGCGAACGAACAGATCATCCCGAAAACCGCCGCGCTCGGACCGATCATGCTGCGCATCTGCCCTCCTTTACTTCCAGAATCCATCCATACACCGCACAGCCACCATCTCTTCCATCCACCGCAAACCGCTCAGCGTTCGTCATACCAGAACCCCTCGCAGGCCGCGTCCGCGACCTGAAACAGACGATATGTGACCGGATCGCCCTCCGCTTCGGCCAGGATAGAAGTGCCGCCGCAATCGTCATGTCGACCGATGGTCAGACTCTCCGTCCGGATCTCGAGGATCCCGTCCTCCTGCCGGAGGATGTCGAACGTACCCCCATCGCATTCCACACCGCAGCCCGTGGCACCATTGCGCTCCCAACACAGCAGCGATTGCGACAGAACTCTCCCGCCGAACCCGTCCTTCACCGCATGCCCCTGATCGGCAAAGACCGCCTCGATCTCGGCCCCGGAAAAGGAGGAGCTGCCGATATCATCTCCAAGCCGCAGCCGCATCGCGGCGACCACCTGATCCGGGTTCTCCGCCAGATGCCGCTCGCCATAGACGCGAACGTAGCATCCCGGCTCCGGAAGCGCTCCCGCAGACCCGGCACAAAGGCCCACACTAATGCAGATTATGCTGCGCACCCGTACCCTCCTCGTCCATCAGCCCCACGCCGTCCCGAAACCGGTCCAGCCGGAACCGCGCGGCGACCTCGTGGGGCTGCCCCGTCGCCATCAGGTGGGCGAACACGTTCCCCGACCCCGGCACCGCCTTGAAGCCGCCATAGCACCAGCCGCAATTGAGATAGAGCCCCTCAATCCCCGTCCGGTCGATAATCGGCGAGCCATCGGGCGTCATGTCCATGATCCCGCCCCAGGATCGCAGAACCCGCGCCTTGCCGATCATAGGCATCAGCGTCATCCCGGCCTCCATCACGTGTTCCTTCATCGGCAGGTTCCCCCGCGCCGCATAGGACGCGTAGAAATCCAGATCGCCGCCGAAGACGAGCCCGCCCTTGTCCGACTGACTTATATAGAAATGCCCCATCCCGAAGCTGACTACGTGGTCGATCACCGGCTTCAGCCCCTCGGTCACGAAGGCCTGCAGCACGTGGCTCTCGATCGGCAATCGCATCCCGGCCATCGCCGCCACCTGCGATGACCGCCCCGCAACCACAATCCCGACCTTGCCGGCCCGGATCGCCCCGCGCGAGGTCTGCACCCCCGTCACCCGGCCGCCCTCGACATCGATCCCCGTCACCTCGCAGTTCTGGATCAGATCGACGCCCAGCGCATCGGCACCCCGCGCATAGCCCCAGGCCACCGCATCATGCCGCGCCGTGCCGCCCCTCGAATGGTAAAGCCCGCCATAGATCGGAAAACGCCCCTGCTCGAAATCGAGGTAAGGTAGCATCTCCCGCACCCCCTCTCGGTCGAGCAATACAGCATCGTCGCCCTGATTGATCATCGCATTCCCGCGCCGCGCAAAGGCATCGCGCTGCCCGTCCGAATGGAAGAGGTTGATCAGCCCCCGCTGTGAATGCATGACGTTGTAGTCCAGCTCTCCCTCGAGCCCCTCCCACAGCTTGAGCGAATGGGAATAGAACTCCGAATTGCCCGGCAGGAAATAATTGGCCCGCACGATCGTCGTATTCCGCCCGACATTGCCGCCGCCCAGATAGCCCTTCTCGAGCACCGCGATATTAGTCAGCCCATACTCGCGCGCGAGATAGTAGGCGGTCGACAGCCCATGTCCTCCGCCGCCGATGATGACGGTGTTATAGGCATCCTTCGGCTCGGGATTACGCCAGACGGGACCCCAGCCGCGCTGCCCGCGCAGACCCTCCCGAATGACTCTCCAGCCGCTATAGCGCATTACCATCTCCCTCTCACAAGAAACCTAGACAGCAGCGCCGAGGAAATACAATCGACCTGCGACATGAGACGTCGGTTCTTGCATCAGACTTCGTCCTATCCAGATCGTCAAAACGACATGCCTCAGAAGACGGCGGCAAACGCATCACTATATCCTTCAGCCCAGGATCGACCTTTGCGTCCGGCCGATGGGCGCTCAAATCACGGTCGTGATGCATCCTTGAAATTCTTGCCGATACAGAGCGAGACATGAGGGCAGGAAATTGCCAAGGCTTTCTCTAACGTCTCAGTGAAGGCAGAAAAAACCCGCATACTCCCGAATTGGCGGATCTGATCTCATCACGCGAACTGTGATGGCTCTTGCCACGAGAGCGCGCTAAACCAATGACAAGAAGCCTTTTGCGGACCAGACCGATGAGCAACATATCGCCTTTTAATATCCTGATCATCGCGCAGAAGGGGCGTCTGCAATACGAGGCAATCCTCTTCGCGGCATCCTTAAAGAAAGCAGCCCCAAAATTCCCGGGCCGTTTGATCGTAGGGGAGCCGCAACCGGGTCCGCTCTGGGAGCAGGATCCTCGTATCGAAACCGAACCGCGGAAGCTGCTGGAAGAACTGGGCGCTGAAATCCGCCCGTTTGAGTCCCGCTATTTTGGCGGAACCTATCCTTACGGCAACAAGATCGAGGGCCTTTCGGTTCTGCCCGAAGGCGAGCCGTTTATCTTTTTCGACACCGACACGCTGATCCTAAAGGATCCAATGACGCTCGATATCGATTTCGCAAAACCGACCGCGTCGCTCAGACGCGAAGGCACTTGGCCCGTGCCCGAGCTTTACTGGCCGGGATATACGGCGATCTGGAAGAGCCTCTACGACCGGTTCGAGCTTGATTTCGAAAGCTCACTGGACCCCGATCAACCCGACGAGTTCTGGCGGCGCTACCTTTACTTCAATGCCGGCTGGTTCTTCTTCGAAGATCCTGTCGCCTTCGGCGATCTTTATCTCAGCATGGCGCTATCGGTTCGCGACGACACACCAAAGGAGATTGAGCTCCAGCCGCTCAAACCCTGGCTTGATCAGATCACCCTCCCGCTTGTGATCCACGCGCTGGGTGGTGGACGCGAAGGGCCGCACGAGCAGTTGGACGGAAGCCATAGTTGCCACTGGCGCTCTTTGCCGCTTCTCTATGCGCGTGAGAGTGATGCGGTGGTCAAGCAATTGCATGATATTGCGATGCCTCATCGCCTGAAGAAAGTCCTCAAGGAATACGATCCCTTCAAGCGGACGATCTACCAGGAGCGTGGCGAAAAGGCGCGCGCGCTGTTCGATCAGTCGGCATTGCCTCGTAAAGAGCAGGATATCCGCGCCCGATTGCGCCGCGAGGGACTTTGGATGAGGTAGTTGTCCCTCTTTGCCTTTCTAAATATCCCCGCCGGAGGCTCCTGCAACTGCCTCCTTCCGACGATCCGATCCCAGCGAGATTATGCGCCGCCCGCATTCTTAAGAGGAATGCGCCGTTAGGCGCTCAATGCTCGAACACCCTCTCGAGATCAGGAAAACCCTTCACCTCGATCGGATTTCCGGACGGGTCGTGAAAGAACATCGTCCACTGCTCCCCAGCCTCGCCCTGAAACCGCACCTGCGGCTCCAAAATGAAGGACATCGTCTCGCCCTTGAGGCGCTCAGCGAGCGCCTGCCAGTCCGCCAGATCCAACACCACACCGAAATGCGGCATCGGTACATCGACCTCACCCACCCTGCCCGTCGCGGCGACACGAAAAGGCTCGCCTAAATGAAGGCTGATCTGATGACCGAAAAAATCGAAATCGACCCAGGTAGGCGTACTGCGTCCTTCGGCGCATCCCAGGACACGTCCATAGAAATCCCGCGCCACGTCTAGGTCGGTCACATGAAAGGCAAAGTGAAACGGCGTCGGCATCGCAGGCTCCTTGAGGATGGCGGAACGGTTGAGCCACCGTCCCGCCTGATCTAGACACGAAAGCCAGGGCACGACCAGCCTCTCCGGCCCGATCCCATAAGGGCCCCCATCGATGAAGGATCTCCTATGCCAGATGACGCCAGCCAGACCGGCCCCTCCTACGGCTTTGACACGCTTCAAATCCATGCCGGTGCCCGTCCGGACCCTGCAACCGGCGCGCGGCAGACGCCCATTTACCAGTCGACAGCCTTCGTCTTTCGCGATGCCGATCACGCCGCCGCGCTCTTTAACTTGCAGGAGGTCGGCTATATCTACTCGCGTCTGACCAATCCTACGATCGCCGTCCTTCAGGAGCGCATCGCAACGCTCGAAGGCGGCGTGGGCGCGGTTTGCTGCTCGTCCGGGCATGCCGCCCAGATCATGGCGCTCTTTCCGCTGATGTCGCCGGGCAAGAACATCATCGCATCGACCCGGCTTTATGGCGGAACGGTCACACAGTTCACCCAGACGATTAAACGCTTCGGATGGTCCGCCAAATTCGTCGATTTCGACGATATGGAGGCCGTCAGGGCGGCGGTCGACGATGATACGCGAGCGATCTTCTGCGAAGGGATTGCCAATCCGGGCGGCTACATCACTGACCTGCGCGCCGCTGCTGATGTCGCCGATGCCAATGCGATCCCTCTGATCGTCGATAATACTTCTGCCACGCCCTATCTGTGCCGCCCGATCGAACATGGCGCTGCGCTGGTCGTGCATTCGACCACCAAATATCTGACCGGGAACGGAACGGTGACCGGCGGCGCGGTCGTCGATAGTGGAACATTCGACTGGGCAGCCTCCGGCAAGTTTCCGTCGCTGAGCGAGCCTGAGCCTGCCTATCACGGCCTCAAATTCGCCGAGACCTTTGGACCGCTCGCCTTCACGTTTCACGGCATTGCCATCGGGCTGCGCGATCTGGGAATGACGATGAACCCGCAAGGCGCCCATTACACCCTTATGGGAATGGAGACATTGTCGCTTCGGATGGAGCGGCACGTGGAGAATGCAGTCAAGATCGCCAAGTGGCTGGAGGCCGATCCGCGCGTCGATTACGTGACTTATGCAGGTCTCGAAAGCTCGCCCTATTTCAGCCGGGTCAAATCCGTTTGTCCAAAAGGCGCAGGGGCTCTGTTCACCTTCGCTGTCAAAGGGGGCTATGATGCCTGTATTAAGCTGATCGACAGTCTCGAGATCTTCAGCCACGTGGCCAATCTCGGCGATACGCGCAGCCTAATCATCCATTCGGCCTCCACGACCCACCGCCAGCTCGACGCCAATCAGCAACGGGCGGCGGGCGCCGATCCAGAGGTCGTGCGTGTCTCGATCGGGATCGAGGATGCCGACGATCTGATCGCCGATCTCGACCAGGCGCTCGCCAAGGCAACGGCCTAAGAGAAGCGCTCCGGCAGACTGTCTTTCCGGAGCGCGATCCTATCGAGAGCCATGCCCCTATCTGGCGGCCAGCCCGCGGGAGACGACCGGCAGGCTTTCGCCCGATGCAAAGGCACCGTCTTTCCTCCGCCCCGGCACTGGGATATCAAATCAGAATAGGGACGGACCTTCTGGGGCAGGGTTCGGGAATAAACGGGTTAACCGACGTCATATGATTGCGAGATTCGCACTTTCGCTCTCGACAGAGGGCATCCAGCTTTTGCATCGTGTCGAAGGCGGCTGGATTTTTGTCGGCGATGTCGCCCTCGATCATCCCGATCTCAAGACCGCTCTGGCCGATCTTCGAGCATGCGGTGAAGAGCTGGCCGGGGGTTCCTATTCCTGCAAAATCGTTCTTCCCAATGATCAGATTAGATATCTCAGCCTGATCGAACATCATGTGACAGAGGATCGGGTTCGCGATGCGCTTGAAGGCTCGACGCCCTATGCGGTGGATGACCTGAGCTACGACTGGCGCGAGATCGCAGGCCATACCTTCATTGCCGCTGTCGCTCGTGAAACGCTGGACGAGGCGGACCAGTTTACTCGCTCTCACGGGTTCACCCCGCATTCTTTCACCGCGATCCCCGAGGCTTTCACCTTTGACGGCGAGCCGTTCTTTGGCGCGGCAAAAGATGTTCCGGATGCCGCCCGCGATAGCAATGCGATCCACGTTATCGGCGTTGCAGATGCGTCGTCTTCCGATCCTGAAGGTGAGGCTGAGCCAAAGCTCTCGCTCAACTTTGACAATTCGGAGACGGCAGGTCCTGCAAGTGAAAATCAGCTTTTTGCTGAAGACATGCAATCGGAAAGCTCATTTCCGGAGCAGGTCGAGACACCAAAGGCGTCTCCGGTAGAGTCGGCCGATGAGCCCATTTCGAAAAAAATCCCTGAATCTCTTGAGACGCTCCATCCTATTGAAGACACCTCTAGTCTCGCGGACGCTGATGCTGAGCCGAACTTGATCAGTGAGGTTCCAGATGAGCGATCCGCGCCAGACCTTCTTTCTCTGCTAATTAGTCCGGATCCCTCCTATTTCGTCATCCCTGATCAAGCACACCACGAGAAGCCAGCAATACAGCTTGCAGAGCACGTTTTACCAGAACCAGCTCTCTCAGCTGCTTCTGAATTCGCAGAGCCATCCCCTGCAGTCTTCGAGACAAAACCAAGCGTCAAAGAGGCTGGGCAATCCCCTTTCCTTGCCGTTGCGCCTGCCGCTTTGGCCGCGTCCCATCCCGTGGCTGGCAGCACCGCGCCTGCCATTACGTCTACTGGCGATGCCCCCATCGGACCCACGAAGCAGGCGCCAGCCGTCGCTGCGACTCTGGACCCGAAGCCGCTCTTTCCCGAAGAGACGGCTCGCACAAACGTACGCAAATGGGCGCTGCCTGTCGCCGCTGCTTTGGTAGTTGCTGTCGGTGCTGGAGCAGCGGTCTGGCTGGGTTCGCCCACCGCCGACAATTCCGCGGGGGCAGAGCTGGCCTCATCCGATCAAATCGCAATCCCAGTCGCAATCCCGACTGAGACCGCCCCCTTCCCGAGTGAGACGCAAGAGCGCGAAGAGGCAGTTTCACCAGCGCTGGCCGGCGCTGTTGCGGGCGCAATTGCCGACCTCGCAGCACCCGAAGCCCCTGAGGAAACGACGGCACCTGAGACAGCACCGCTGATAGAAACGACTGCTCCAGCAGAAAGTACCTCCCCTCAGATCCCAACCCGCACCGAGATAGCGCGCCCCGGTGCCTCACCTCAGTCTCCAATGACGGCATCCGATGTCCGGCGCCTTGTTCTCAGCACACCGGAAGCTGAGCGGCGCCATATCGCGACCGGCGTTTGGCAAAAAGCTCCCCGCCGAAGCCCCGTTCCAGTAAGCGCCGAGATTGGCGATCCCCGTTTCCCCTTAATCGCCTCGCCTGTTGAGCCACCCGCTGCCCGGCCTGAATTGACGACAGCTGTGATCCTATCAAGCGATCTTCCTATGCCGGTCCCAATGAATCCTCCGGCTCCGACCGAGAGCTTTGTTCTGGACGACCGTGGCTTTGTCGAAGCGGCCCCGGATGGCGCAGTCACGCCGGATGGGGTCGTGGTCTATGCCGGAGCGCCACCTGTCATTCCCCCTCTGCGGCGAACCCTTTCCGAGCAGGAAAACCCTGAGGACACAGCGGTGGGCCCATCGCGCGAGGCGGCGACACCGGGCGGCGTAAGCTTGGAGGCTCTGGCTTCTGATGCCCGCCCAAGGCTGCGCCCCGCAGCCCTGCCGCTTCCTCTGACCGAAGGACCGGCAGCCGATCCCGAGACATCCGCTCGCCTCAGACCACAGGCGCGCCCTGAAGATCTAGCATCCCGTCGCCCTGATACACCGGCCCCAGGCGCGGTTGCCTCCGCCCTCGAGACTGCGCTGACGACGCCTGCGGATCCAATGGTCGTCGGCACAGCTCAAGCTGTCACGCGCTCGCTTCGTCCGTCGAACCGGCCCGCTAATCTGGCCGCCCGCCGTGCTTCGGTGGCTGCCGCGGCACCCACTCCGGCCCCGGCGCCCGCCCCTGCTCCACCTGTCCCGGCGCCTCAAGTTGCTCAACCATCCGGTCCGACATCGACAACGGTCGCGCGCGGGGCCACGATCGACAATGCGATCAACCTGCGCCGGGTGAACCTGATCGGTGTCTATGGCCGCCCAAATGCTCGAAGCGCACTGGTGCGTCTCCCCAATGGTCGGTTTATGAAGGTCCAACCGGGCGACCGTCTTGATGGCGGTCGGGTTGCAGCGATCGGCGAGAGCCAGCTCAGCTACGTAAAGCGCGGCCGGACTATCGTTCTTGACGTCCCGTCGGGCTAAGGCGGTGATATCGGGACGGCGGGCGGGGCGATCTGTGCAGCAGGAGCGTCGTCTCGGCGTCCCTTACGAGGTCTCGTTCAGGACACCACGCGCAATTTGATCGGCCTCTATCGACTCAAAAAGCGCCTTGAAGTTGCCCTCCCCAAATCCGTCGTCGCCTTTACGCTGGATGAACTCGAAAAAGATCGGTCCGATTACCGTTTTCGAGAAGATTTGCAACAAGATCCGCGTCTCACCTCCCCCCACGACGCCCTCGCCATCAATGAGCACGCCATGGGTCATCATGCGCTCCTTTGGCTCCTCATGCCCGGACACGCGGTCGTAACTGAGATCATAGTAGCTCTCGGGCGGTTTCGGCATGAAGCGGATCCCATTCTCAGCAATCGCATCAATCGCATCGTAAAGATCACGCGCCCCAACGGCGATGTGCTGGATGCCCTCGCCCTTGTAGCGCTTGAGGTATTCCACGATCTGTCCGGTCTCTCCGCGATCTTCGTTGATCGGGATGCGGATCCTCCCGCAGGGCGATGTTAGCGCCCTGCTGAGGAGCCCGGTGAACTTGCCCTCAATATCGAAAAAGCGGATCGCCCGAAAGTTGAAGAGATCCCCGTAGAACTTGAACCAGACGTCCATATTTCCCTTGTGGACGTTATGAGTAAGGTGATCGAGATAGTAGAATCCCACACCTTCGGGATGAGCGGTGCCGATCCAGTCGAATTCGGCGCTATAGGAGCTGGTCTCGTAATAATCCTCAACAAAGTAGATCAGCGATCCACCGATCCCGATAATCGCGGGCACATCGAGCGTCTTGCCGTCCCCGTCATAGGGTTCGGCGCCTTTCGAAATGGCATGGTCGAACGCGTGCTGTGCATTCGCCACCCGCCACGCCATCGATGGCGCGCAGGGTCCATGTTCTTCGACAAACCGGCGCGCGTGACTGCCGGGCTCGTCATTCAGGATGTAGGTGATGTCACCCTGCTGCCAGACTTCGATGGCCTTCGCCCTGTGTGTCGCCACATGCCGATAGCCCATACGCGCAAAGAGAACCCGAAGCTCCTCAGGTTCGGGATGTGCGAATTCCACAAATTCGAACCCATCGGTGCCCGCCGGATTTTGCTCTGTAATCTCAGCTTTCGGGGCATCATGTGGGAATGGTCCCATCCCGGCCTCTCCTCTTGCAGCATCTTCGCGTACACTATATCTCCGATACCGTGCTAGTAGCGCGCAAATCTGACGACCTCCTATGAATATATCGTTTGAATTTGACAGAAACCGAACGTTCTGCGCGTATAGCCCGCATGATCTTGGATGATGTGGACAAACGCCTTCTCCGAACGCTGCAGCGGAACGGTCAGATAACGGCGCAAGAGCTCGGCGAAGTGCTTGGCCTGTCGGCCAGCCAAGCAGGTCGGCGACGGCAGCGCCTCGAGGCCGAAGGCCTCATTACTCACTATGCCGCCCAAATCGATCCCGAACCTCTGGGGCTAAGCATACAGGCTTTCGTTCAGGTCCATCTCGGCACACACGGTCCCGAGGCGGCACGTGATATCTCGCGCCTGATACACAGCAGGACCGAGATTACCTCGGCCTGGACAATGACCGGTGAGGCTGACTACCTCCTGCGGGTCTGGACGCCCGATCTCAAGGCGCTGCACCGCCTAATCCATGATGTGCTGCTACCGCATCCAGCCGTGGCTCGTGTTCAAAGCCAGATCGTAATGGACCAGCTCAAGACCGATGCGCCACTGCCGCTCTAGCCTCCGCAGGCTGATCAGCCATCGCTCACCCCGGCTTCGGCGAAGGTCGCCATATCCTGATGACAGGCAAGTGCGCCACGTAGGATCTGGATGGCAAGCGCGGCGCCGGAACCTTCGCCCAGCCGCATCCCGAGCTGCAGCAAAGGTATCTTTCCAAGCGCGTCCAGGATCTGTCCATGTCCCGCTTCAGCGCTCAGATGACCCGCAACTGTGTGATCAAGCGCACCGGGCACGGCCTGTTCGAGGCTTGCTGCCGCCGCCGAACAGATGAACCCGTCAAGAATGACCGGGATGCGGTGCGCTCTTGCGCCCGCGATCGCTCCTGCCATCGCGGCCAGCTCGCGTCCGCCCAGGCATTGCAGCAGGCCTAATGGCCCCTGTTGCCCGTGGAGCGAGACGCCTGCCTCCACAACCCGGCGCTTGATCGACAGACCGTCGTCGCCCACGCCTGTTCCACGCCCGGCCCAACTGCCTGCATCGCCACCGAAAAGAGCAGCTGCAAGCGCGGCCGCCGATGTGGTGTTGCCGATCCCCATCTCGCCGGTGACGACGAGATCCGCCTCCGGGCTCACCGCGCCCCATCCGGTCGCGAGGGCGGCAACATAATCTGCCTCGCTCATCGCGTGACCGGTGGTGAAATCTGCTGTCGGCGTGTCGAGCGAGAGCGCATGGATGTCGAGCGTCGCCCCGGCCAGACGGGCAAGCTGATTAATCGCAGCCCCGCCCGCCCGGAAATTGGCCACCATCTGCGCCGTGACCTCTGCGGGAAAGGCCGAGACGCCCTGCGCGGTTACGCCGTGATTACCCGCAAAGATGAGAATTTGAGGCGAGTTGCATCGCGCAGCAGGATCGCCGCGCCAACCGATATACCATTCTGCCAGTTCCTCGAGCCGCCCCAGCGCACCCGGCGGTTTCGTCAACTGGGCGTCACGATCTCGCGCTGCAGCTGCGGCTGTGTCATCGGGGCCGGGGAGCCCGGTCAGGACATCGTGGAACTCGGCAAGCGTGGCAAAGGGTGCGGTCATTTTCATCCATCGTTGCAAAGGTCTCCGCTCCTCTTTACCGCTGGGCACCGCAAAGGGAAGGCCGCTTTGATCGAGCTTGCAGATATCGCCCGCGCTCTGGGTCTTTTGACCCGCCTGCCCGTCCCCGTGGACGCAGAGGCGGCCATGGCGCGCGGGGCGCGGGCGGCTTGGGCCTGGCCGCTCGTCGGGATGCTTGTCGGAGGGGGTGCGGCGGTTGCCGGATATGGCGCCGCGCTTCTCTGGTCCTCGCCCCTGATCGCAGCAGTGATCGCGCTTGGCCTGATGACCGTGCTGACCGGAGCGATGCACGAGGACGGGCTGGCCGACTGCGCGGACGGCTTTTTCGGCAGCCATGAGCGGGAGCGGCGCCTTGCGATCATGAAGGATAGCCGGATCGGGACGTTCGGGGTGATGGCGCTTGTTTTTATCACCCTCCTCAAGGTCGCGGCACTTGCCATCCTGCTGGCGGAACCTGCTATTCCCCTCGGCCTCGTGGTCGCCGCTATGCTGTCGCGGTCGATGATGGTGCCGCTCATGTGGCTTCCGAATGCCCGCACGAACGGGTTGTCACGCGCGGTCGGAACGCCGCCCGGCTCTGCGCTGTCGCTTGCTTTGGCAACCGCCTGCGTTGCGTCGCTGCTCGTCCTGGGGTGGTCCGCTCTTACGGCTATCGTAGCGGCGGTTCTTGCCGCGATGGCTTGCGCCGCAATCGCACGCTCCAAGATCGGGGGGCAGACCGGCGATGTTCTCGGAGCCACCCAGCAGATTAGCGAAACAGCGGTTCTGCTGACACTGGCCGCGCTTTAACAGCGCAGGGCGGTTTCGAAGGACGGAGCTCCCTCGAACGGGCCGATCCTGCGAACGTCGAAGCCATTTGTCGTCCAGCGAACCCCAAGAACAGAGCGCCAGTCGGCATCTGCGACGATCATTTCAGGCAAACCGCCACAGGATCGAATCCCGCTTGAAATATAAGGCTCGCCGATCCGGTGGTTGGTGATACCCTCCAGAGCCGCGACCTCGGTCAGCGTGTTATCCTCGAACCGCCACACGCGCAGGATCTTCGCCAGGTGGGGTCGATCCACATAGGCGATCTCGATTGCGCCGTCCCCGTCAAGATCGGCCCAGGCGACCGGGGCGAGCCATCGATGTCGCCTGCCGATATAGGGCGTTGTCGCAAGCAAGCGGTAGGGACTGTCGCCCCACGATCCCGAAGGCTCAGTCTTATCGGCGCCGTAAATCGCGATCTGCGCGCCTTTGGTGAGACTCGATCGAACAGTGATGATCTCTAAATATCCATCTCCGTCCAGATCGATCGCCCGTGGCGCGACGTCTTCGAAGACATGTCCCTTACCGGCGGCCACAGATGTATAGACATAGTCAGGTCGGCATCGAAGTAAGTCGAACTGTCCGAAGACAATGGACAAGGTTTCTGCCTCAGGCACATCACCTAAAACACGATGCCCGTAGATGTCCGTTGGATCCGCATAGTGCATCAACGTGATGTGGCCGGGGAGTCCGCGGACGATGTCGAATGGCCCAGCATTATCAGAAAACGAGACGCTGCATGCCCGGCTCGTCGTGGATAGACAGATCAGTACCAAGGCAAGCGCAGCCGCAGCGCCGCGCCATGTCATCAAATCTGCTTTTCAGGCATCTGTACGACAAGCCCATCAAGCGCGTCGCTCACCTTAAGCTGGCAGGTCAGGCGCGACCGCTCGGGATCCGGCTGATAAGCGAAGTCGAGCATATCCTCCTCCATCGGGTCCTTAGCCGGCAGCTTGCCCACCCAGGCTGGATCGACATAGACATGGCAGGTCGAACAGGCACAAGCGCCGCCGCAATCGGCCTCGATTCCCGGAATGCCGTTGTCGCGCGCGCCTTCCATGACCGACAGGCCATCTGCGACCTCCACCACATGCTCTTTGCCTCCGTGTTCAATATAGGTAATCTTGGCCATGTCGGGTCCTGATCTGGTGTCTTTGCCCCCCTTGTCCTAGCGGGACTGACCGGCACGTCAAACGCTTTTCTAGGGTGGTCTTACCCCGATAAGAAAAAAGGGCACCTCCAAAAAGATGCCCCTTGATCGGCCTATTCAAAAGTCGAGGGTCATTCTTCCTCGACCGGCAGCGCAACAAAGCGCGGTGCGCCATCGCGGCGCACGAGAAGAAGGATGGACTTGCGCCCTTCCTCGAGTGCCTCATCGACTTGTGAAGTCAGATCCGCGATGGCAGTCACATTCTGCTGCCCCGCTTCGGTAATGATGTCGCCGGGACGCAGGCCCTTTTCGAAGGCGGCACTATCCTCGTTCACATCCGTGACGAAAAGGCCCTCGACCGTCTCGCCGAGTTGCAACTCCTCGCGGAGCGCATCGTCCAGCTCGGCCAGCGTGAGCCCCAAAAGCTCGGTCTCGCCGGTCTCGGGTTCCTCGTCGGTCTGCGCCCGGGCGGGGATCGCGGCCTCGGCGGTCTCGCGACGTCCCAGCGTGACACTGAGCGTCTCGCGCTCGCCCTCGCGCAGCACGATCACTTCAACGGCCTTGCCGACAGCGGTGTTGCCAACCTTGCGGACAAGCTCGCGGATATCGCCAACCTCGGTGCCGTCGAAGCTAAGGATCACGTCGCCCGACAAAATGCCTGCCTCTTGCGCCGGTCCTTCGGGAACATTCGTGACCAATGCACCTTCGGCCACCTCAAGCCCCTCGATCGCGTCAACCAGATCGTCGGTGACATCCTGGATGTTGACGCCCAGCCAGCCGCGGCGGGTTTCGCCGAACTCCTGAAGCTGATCGACGACGCGCGTCACAACCTCAGAAGACATTGCGAAGCCGATGCCGATCGAGCCACCGTTAGGCGACAGGATCGCGGTGTTCACACCGATCACTTCACCGTCGAGGTTAAAGAGTGGACCGCCCGAATTACCCCGATTAATCGCCGCATCCGTCTGAATATAGTCGTCATAGGTCCCGCTGAGTTCGCGGTTGCGGGCCGAGATGATTCCGGCGGATACAGAAAAGCCCTGCCCCAGCGGATTGCCCATCGCCATCACCCAGTCACCGACTTCGGCGCTGTCACCGCTGCTATCGCCGAAGGGCACGAAGGGCAGTGTCTCGTCTTCTGGCAGCTCGACCTTGAGCAGCGCAATATCGGTGTTCGGATCGGTCCCTACGACCTCGGCAGGAAGCTCGTCCTCGCGGTCATAGAACTCGATGAGGATCTCGTCGGCCCCCTCGATCACATGGTTATTCGTGACGATGTAGCCGTCACCCGAAATGATGAAGCCCGACCCCAGCGCCGAAGACCGGCGCGGGCCGTTGTCACGCTCGGGCAAATTGCGGAAAAAGTCCTCAAACGGAGAGCCTTCGGGAACGATCCCCTGCGGACCGGCCCGTCCGGCGACGGTGGTGGAGGTCGTGATATTCACGACGGCCGGGCTGATCTGCTCGGCCAGTTCAGCAAAAGAGGACGGCCGGTTCTGCCCCTCGACGTTCAACTCCTGACCGCTAACCATCTGCGCGCCGCCGATGGCTATGGCGGAACCCAGAAGCAGTGCCATGAGCGTCTGCCTAGTATCGGGCCGGGTACGGGAAATCACTTTGGAATTGCTTTGCACGGGATACTCCTTGTTTCGCATATGCCGTGAAAGGCGGGGAAACTCCGCCCGGCGATGCCGCGTGTTCTAAAGTTGTAGATGAATGTAGGGCGTGTTTGCTGCAACGCAAAGGGTCGTCGCATCTGGTCACTTGCCTGTGAAACAAGGGCGAGCGCATCAGATAGGGAGAAACCGTGCGATTCAGACGAGGCTGACACCCGTTGCGAGCGCAGCGAGGCCAATCAGACGCCGTGTCTCTAAAGGCAACTCGCGCAGCGTCTGAAGCATGTCTTCAATAGCAGAAGGGGCCAGCGCATAGACCAGCCCCTCCACGATCAAGACTAAACCGATCGCCAGGATCGCCCAGCTCATCGATCAGTTGCCAAGCGGCGCTGTCTCCTCATCCGCGGCGTTGCCGCCACCATCATCCGGCGAAGCTGGGATCGGCGCTTGTTCGACAGGCGCGGCGCCCTGACCGCCCTGACTTTCTGTCGAAGGACCTTCCTCCGGCAAAATTGCCTGGATCTCCGACGGGTCCAGACCCTCGGCTCGAATCGCGCCGAACAGCTCGCGCACGATCTCGCTATCGGGCGACAGAACGAGAGTAGAGTTCTGCTGCTGCAAGGACTGCTCGAACGCCGAGAGCGAGCGCTGGAACTCAAAGAACTGCCGGCGCGGGCCATAAGCTTCTGCAAAGATCGCATTGCGGCGCGCATCAGCTTCACCGCGAATGATCTGCGCTTCGCGTTCCGCGTCAGATGTCAGCTCAACCACCGTCCGGTCAGCCTGCGCTGTGATCCGCTGCGCCGCTTCGCGGCCTCGTGCTCGCTCGTCTTCGGCTTCGCGTTCCCGTTCGGCAATCATCCGGTTGAAGGTCGCCTGAAGGTTCTCCTCGGGCAGATCGGTCCGCTTGAGCCGGACGTCGATTACCTCAAGTCCAAGAGCAAGCGCTTCGCTGATTGCGCCATTGCGGATCTGAAGCATCAGTGTAGCCCGGTCCGTCGACAGGATGTCATTTGAACTGACCGAACCCAGAACCTCCCGCATTTCGGCGCGTAAAATACCGTCGAGACGGCGTGCGGCTGACTCCTCGCCGCCTTCACCGACGGCTTCACGGAACCGGCGAACGTCCGATATCCGGTAGCGCGCGAACGCATCGACGACGAGCCGCCGATCATCAAGCGGTGTGACCTCCAAAGGCTCAACATCGCGGCTGAGAATTCGGTCGTCATAGCGCACGACCCGCTGGATGAGCGGGATCTTGAATGCCAATCCCGGCTCTTCCTTGACGTCGACGATCCGCTCGAATTGCAGAACAAGCGCCTTCTCACGCTCGTCCACAATAAAGAGGGACGACATGAGACCTAGGACGACAATTGCCAGGATTGGCAGAAGGACGGTTGCTTTATTCATCAGTTCGATCCTTCCGACGTCGTGGTCTGTCCGCCACGGCGCAACTCATTCAGCGGCAGATACGGCACAACACCCTGTCCGCCGGCCCCGCCGCTCGCGGCTTCGTCCAGAATAATCTTGTCAACTCGGCCAAGCACACGCTCGATCGTCTCAAGATAAAGACGTCTCTGCGTAACTTCTGGTGCCTTCGCATATTCCTCGGCAATAGCGACAAAGCGGTTCGCTTCACCAACAGCGCCGTTCACTTCGCGTGCGCGGTAGGCTTCAGCGCCCTCAAGCGTTTGAGCTGCATTACCACGTGCTTCAGCGAGAACGCGGTTGGCATACCGGTCCGCCTCGTTTCGAAGTTGATCCCGCTCCTGCTCCGCGTTTTGCACGTCCCGGAAGGCCGCAATCACCGCACCGGGCGGATCTGCCTTATCAAAGTTCACACGCACAATATTAACACCGCTGCCATAGCTATCGAGCGTCGATTGAATAAGCGTCTCAAGGCGATCGGCGATTGCTCCACGATCCCGGTTCAGGACCGGCGCCAGCTCGGACTGGGCGATAATCTCGCGCATCGCGGACTCGGACACGGCCCGGATCGTTTGCGGTGGATCGGACAGGTTGAAGAGATATCTGTCCGGCTCCGTGATGTTCCAGACAACCTGGAAATCGATATCTACGATGTTTTCATCGCCCGTTAGCATAAAGCCCGCTTCACCGCCGGTGCGGCCCGTGCCGATCTCCTCGGTCTGCTCTCGAGTCACTTCAAGCTTTTCCGCTGTGATAAACGGCCAGGGTGCGAAGTTCAGACCCGGTTCACCGACACTGTAGAATTCGCCAAGGAAAAGCTCGACCGAGCGTTCTTCCGGGCGGACTGTGTAAAAGGATGAGGCTGCCCAAAGCGCAATCGCGCCCAGCGCGATCAAGCCGATCGTGCCGCGTCCGATGCCGCCGGGGCCATCCCCGCCAGATCCCGTGCCGCGACCGCCACCTTGGCCCCCCATAAGAACGCGGAGCTGTTCACGTCCCCGATTCATCAGCTCGTCGATTTCCGGAATCTGAGGCCCGTCGCCTCTGGGACCTTGGCCAGTCGGCCGTCGCCGATCCTCTCCGTCCCTATCGTCGCCGCCGCCGTTTCCGGATCCACCGCCCCAGGGGCCGCTCCCACGTCCTGCCATCTAAATTGTCATCCCTTGCTCATCGTCCGCGACCTCGAGGCCGCTCTCGTGTTGCCTTCTAACTGTGAGTCCCGACCGGAAATTCAAGCAGTTCTCACAGGACTGCGCATTGTGACGATTTCCTCCGAGATCGTCGGATGAACCGCAACGGTCCGGTCAAAGTCTTCCTTGGTCGCTCCCATTTTGATCGCAACGCCCGCCAGCTGGATCATCTCCCCGGCCTGAGCACTCACGATATGGCATCCTAGCACCTTGCGGGACGCGCGCGAGACGACGAGCTTCATCAGAACCCTGTCGCTGCGCCCGGCAAAGGCCTGCTGCATCGGACGGAACGAGGTGCAAAAAACCTCGATCTCTTCCTGATCCCGCGCCTCTTCCTCGCTCAGACCGACCGTGCCGAGTTCTGGCTGAGTGAAAATGGCGGACGGAACGAGATCGTGATCGGGCTTGGTGGGCTTGCCCTCAAAAACGGTCGAGACGAACGCCATCCCCTCGCGGATCGCGATAGGTGTCAGATTGAGACGATTGGTCACGTCCCCGATCGCATAGACCGACGGGACCTTCGTCTGGCTGTATTCGTCAACGACGATCTCGCCGCGGCGGCCCAGCTCAATGCCCAGATCCTGAAGCCCCAACCCGCGAGAATTGGGATCGCGGCCAGTCGCGAAGAGCACCTGATCATAGACGCCCTCCTGACCGGAGGTGGATTTGACCCAGATCGGCCCCTGCTTGCCGCCATATTCGCCGGAAGCCTCCGCCACCGATTGACGTTCGCGGACCGCGGTTACGCTGGCGCCCATGGCAGCATCAGAGGCGGTGCCCTTCGCCTCGCCCTCTTGATGGTCACTCGCACGCTTCATCTCGAAGATGTTTGTGCCCAGCCGAAGATCAATCCCGCGCTCGCCCATCATCTCGGCCACGAGGCCGCGCGCCTCGTCGTCGAAGCCCCGCAGGATCTGGGCGCCGCGATAGTATTGCGTCACTTCGACACCGAGCCCGTGCAGGATGCAGGCAAATTCGCAGGCAATATAACCGCCGCCCACAATCAGGATCGATTTGGGCAATTCAGGCAGATGGAAAATATCATTCGAGGTGATCCCCAGATCCGCGCAAGGCAGATCGGGCCGCACCGGATGTCCACCGGTTGCGATGAGAATATGCTTCGCAGTTTTTTCGATACCGTCGGATAGGCGAACGGTATGCGGATCGCCCAATGCAGCACGGCTGTCGAAGATCTCGACACCCGACTGGTTCAGAAGGCTGCGATAAACTTCTTCAAGACGTCCCAATTCTGTTTCGAGGCGACCGCGGAAGGACGGCCAATCAAAGGCACCGTCTTCGACGTCCCACCCATAGGAACGGGCATCACGGAAGCTCTCGCGATAGCTTGAGGCGAAGACCATCAGCTTTTTAGGCACGCAGCCGCGGATCACGCAGGTTCCGCCCATGCGGTCCTCTTCGGCAAGCGCAACCGTCGCGCCTTGCGCCGCTGCCATCCGTGCGGCCCGTACGCCGCCGGAGCCGCCGCCGATTACGAAGAGATCATAGTCAAAGGCCATCACTTACTCCGGCAGATCAGCAAACAGGTTTTCCGTGCCATCCAGATCGACCCAGGGTTCGCGCACAGCGTCGGCATCTGCCTCGATCACATCGACATGCCCGTCCTCGTGACCGAGGAAAACCGTGTCGCAGATATCGAGGAAAAGCCCGTTCTCAACAACGCCTGGCACCTGGTTGAGCATCAGGCTCAGCTGGTGGGGCTTCCCAATTCGCCGCAAATGCAGATCGAGTATTTGGTTGCCCTCATCCGTCACGAATGGTTGCCCGTCTACCATTCTCTGCGAAACCGTGCGGCCTGCGACGTCAAGCGAGGACAGCATCTCCTCGATCAGCTGTTTGGTCAGGGACAGGCCGAACGGGATTACCTCGATCGAGAGAGGGAAGGCCCCCAGACCCGCAACCGTCTTCGAGCTATCGGCAATCACCACCATCCGGTTTGAAGCAGTCGCCACAATCTTCTCCTGAAGCAATGCGCCCCCGGCCCCCTTGATAAGGTTCAGGTCAGGATCGTATTCGTCCGTTCCGTCAATCGTGAGATCCAGCCAGCCCGCCTCATCCAGCTTCAAGACCTCGATCCCGACATCCTGCGCCAGCTTGGCCGTTCTGGTCGATGTCGGCACGCCGCGGATCTTCAGCCCCTCATTGCGAACCCGCTCCCCCAGACAGCGCACCATCCATGCGGCAGTAGAGCCGGTGCCGAGACCGACAGTCATTCCGGATTTCACAAGCTGCGATGCCTCTCGGGCTGCAGCAAATTTCGCCGTATCGATCGGGGACAACTCGGGCATGGGCAAACCTCGTGGCAACAGCGTGAGCGCGTTATAGGCGGAAAGATCGGGGCGGTGCGAGCGGAGAATCCTCGTGTCGACGCAGTTCAGGGCCATCCTTCTGTGCGGTAGAGCCGCTCGATCACGTGATCGAGCGGCTCTCGCGGCAGCAAAACCAGCATGCGCGGAGCATCCGGAACCAAGGCGATAGGCCCCGAGACCTCATTGGACGTCCCAATGCGACCGTCCGGTGCAAATTCGATACCACCGGTCGGCCAACGCAAACCCTCGCTTTCGACACGAACCCGGCCCATCGGAAAAAGCGAGAAGATGGATCCCAGCGGTAAATCAAGGGTCAGGCGTGGCGGGCAGAGGAAGACGAGAGTCTCCTCTCCCAGAACGATACAAGGACGATCCGGATAGCGCACCAGAACGGTCAATGTCGCCAACTCGTGATCAAGGCGTTTACCGGTCAGACCCAACGCCAAGACAAGCGGCGTGCTAATTGATCGGAGCGCCTTATCGAAATCCGTACTGTCCTGCTCATCGATCTGATATATGCGCCCTTCCAGCCTCGGATCTGATAAAGCAGAATCCATATCTCCGATCACAAGATCGGGAACCTGCCCTGCTGCAAGAACCGCTTGCGCTCCGCCATCGGCTGCGACGACATGGCTTACGCGTTCGGAAAGGGTCGTGAAATCATCCAATTCCACAGCTCCTGCCCCAACCAAAAGGACCGGCTCATCGCTCGAAAGGATGGTGCGGCTCATGAGGTCTGACCGATTTCGGCGCGTCTGCGCCACATTTTCGCCATGAAATGATACCTGAAAAAACCCCAGATCGTTCCTGTTTGCGAACCAATTGATGATACAGAGGCGAATAGAGGCCTGTTTAAAAGCGAGCGTACCATGTCTGAATCGAATAAAGTTCTTTCAGTGTCCTATGGCACCTTTTCCTGCACGCTGGAAGGTTTCGACGATTCGGTCGAGACGATGAAAGCTGTCGCAAGCTATTTTCGCGATCTGGCGGCCGAGGATCGCGATTTCGGCGTCGACACATGGGAGCCCAATCCGGAAACACTCGCCCGTATTGCGGAAGGGGAGTACGACCGCCGCGTCGATGCAACCGTCACCGACGGGGAAATCGTTCTGACGACAGGCGTCGCTCTCGCGGAAGCGGAGGAGGAAAGCGACGAGACCGGTGGTAACCGGATCGCCAATCGCCTTCGCCGTATTCGCGATGTCGCTGCAGCCGGCGCCGCGGTCGCAGATTCCTCGAGCGACGAGATCATCACTAGAGACGAAGAGCCGGTTACTGTTGCTGTGGTTGATACGCTTGAGGAAGAGATTGCGCAGGGCAGTGGCGATCTCGATCCAGAAGAAGATATCAGCATCGAGGATTCTTTAGAGGCTGAGCAGCCTCCCGAAGAGCAGTTCGATGAAGATGAGGACGAGATCGAGGAAGTCCTTTGGCCTGAAAAGGTCGAGGAAGAAACCGCATCCGAGGAAGAGGACACACTCGAGGAAGAGGATACGCCCGACCCCGATGAAGAGATCGAAGATACCTCCGAGATCGAAGAGATTGCTGCTCTTGACAGTCTAGAGGGAGAAGAGGTCGACGAAGACGACGAGGTCGACAGCGCTTCTTCCGAAGAGGAGACCGTAGCGGAGGATGCAGAGGAAAACATCGAGGATGACAACGAAGAGGCGTCATCCCAGGAAGCAGAATTTCCCGTCTCGCCCCTTCGCGCGCGTATCATCAAGCTGCGCCGCTCTGATCTCGCCAAGCCAGAGGATGAGACTGCCGAGCAAAATACTAACGCTGTAGCGGACGACGTGCCGTCATCCGACAATGAGAGCGATGCCCTCACCGCGCAGGCCGACGAGACGGATCTCGATGATGACGCGGACGACATCGAAGATGTTGCGGGCTCCGAAGATGTTTTCGTCCTGACCAACGCGGCCCAGCCCGACGCCGAGGAGGAAGACGATGACGATCTGGAAAGCGGGGACGAGGAAGAGATTGCGGAGAGCGAGGACGGTTCCTCGGACGAAGCGCCATCCGACGACGATCGTGAAGATGCTGGTATCGCCGGTGCTCGCTTTGCCGCCCGCCTGTCGAAACGTCATCAGTTTGAAACCGACGTAAGCCACGATGACGAGGATATGGAACGTATCCTTGATCAGACCAATGCGCAGCTCGACGAACCGGAGAGCCGCAGCCGTCGCTCGGCCATCGCTCAGCTCAAAGCAGCGGTCGCTGCAACGGTAGCTGATCGTGAAGGCAATGATAGCTCTGCGGCGGACGACAATCCCGAAGACGCCTATCGCGAAGATCTGAGCGAAGCGGTGAAAGCTCGCGGACCGGAAGCGAGCCGCCCGGCCCCGCTCAAGCTCGTACCATCGCAACGTGTAGGCTCTGAGGACGACGCCAGCGCGTCTTCGGCAGCCTCAAAGACCGATGCGCCAAGCTTTGCTGAATTCGTTCGCACCGTCGATGCCGAAGATTTGCCCGAACTTCTCGAAGCGGCAGCGGCACATACTACCTTCATCGAAGGGAAAGCCCAGTTCTCGCGTCCTCAGATCATCCGCAAGATCAACGACCTTGCAGGGGCAGACTTCACCCGCGAAGACAGCCTACGCCACTTTGGCAAGCTCCTGCGCGACGGTCGGATCCGGAAGGCCTCAGGCGGACAATTCGCGGTGACAGAAGATACTCGCTACCGCCCGGACGATCAGGACATGGGTGTCGCGTAAACGCAGATTCTGATGCGGCCCTCTCCGGGGCCGCATCCAGTCTACGCGTCCGGATCCGCCTGCCCTACCCCTTTGAAGACGTTTTTAAAGGGAAGAGCCCAGAGCAACCCCAACGTCAGATAGATCAGAAGTTCGACCAGGATCGGAGGGCGAGCACCGATGTCGGTCAGCCATGCCATCAGGGATACCGCGATTATCGCATAGACTGGCAGACCAATCAGGAGAATGATCAGCGCCCAGCGTCGCTTGGCCTTGTAGGACAGTGCCATGTCCAAGATCTCCTTAGTCAGCGAACGGATCGGTCACGAGGATCGTATCGTCCCGTTCAGGAGAGGTGGACACTAGGGCAACGGGACAGCGGATCAATTCCTCGATCCGTCGCACGTACTTGATCGCCTCGGCGGGAAGATCGGCCCAGCTGCGGGCACCGGCAGTGCTTTCCTGCCAGCCCGGAATGGTCTCGTAGACCGGAACAACCCGCGCCTGCGCCTCGGCGGCGGTCGGCAGGTAATCGAGCCGCTCTCCATCCAGATCGTAGCCGACACAGATCTTAAGCTCGTCCAGCCCGTCCAGCACATCCATCTTGGTCAACGCGATCCCGTTCATACCCGAAAGCGCGCAAGTCTGCCGCACCAGCACCGCATCGAACCAGCCGCAGCGCCGCCCCCGGCCCGTAACCGTCCCGGTTTCGCGCCCGACTGTCGCCAGATGCTGACCGATCTCGTCGTCCAGCTCGCAAGGGAAAGGCCCCTCGCCCACGCGTGTTGTATAGGCCTTTACGATGCCCAGAACGAAGCCGACCGATCCCGGACCAAGTCCCGTCCCGTTGGCTGCCATCCCCGCAAGCGTTGTCGAGGACGTAACGAACGGATAGGTCCCGAAATCCACATCAAGAAGCGATCCCTGCGCCCCTTCAAAGAGGATCCGCTTGCCCGCCCGTCGCTTTTCATCAAGCACCTTCCAGACCGGCGCCGCGAATTGCAGGATCTTCGGCGCAACCTCCAGAAGCGCGCTTTTCAAAGCATCTCGGTCAATCTCAGGCAGTCCAAGCCCGCGACGCAGCGCATCGTGATGCACCAAAAGCCGCCCGAGCCGAGCATCAAGCGTCGTCTCGTCCGCCAGATCAGCGACCCGGATGACGCGCCGTCCAACCTTGTCCTCATAAGCCGGACCTATCCCGCGCCCGGTTGTCCCAATCTTAGCGACGGAATTTGACTGCTCGCGCGCACGGTCCAGCTCTCCATGAATAGGCAGAATAAGCGGCGTATTCTCGGCAATCATCAGGTTCTCGGGGCTGACCGTGACCCCCTGCTTCTCGATCCGGTCAATCTCGTCCACCAAGGCCCAGGGGTCCAAGACGACCCCATTTCCGATTACGCCCAGCTTGCCCTCGCGAAGGATACCGGAAGGAAGCAGCGACAGCTTGAAGACCTCACCTTCGATAACCAGCGTATGACCGGCGTTATGCCCGCCTTGAAAGCGAGCGATCACATCGGCCCGCTCGCTCAGCCAGTCGACGATCTTGCCTTTTCCTTCGTCACCCCATTGGGCGCCGACGACGACGACATTGGCCATCCGGTCTCTCCTTCTTGTCCCGCGCCCCTCTTAAAGAGCCGCAACGTCGCCGGAAAGCACCAATCGCGCGGGTTGCAGCGGTCGCTGCGATGGCCTATCTCGCCCCAAACCAAAGCGTTACGGATCCCCATGGAAAACGTCATCCTCATCGTCCACCTCCTGCTCGCGCTGAGCCTGATCGGCGTGGTGCTGCTTCAGCGTTCCGAAGGTGGCGGTCTTGGAATTGGGGGCGGCGGTGGGAATACCGCGGGCCGCTCGGGCACAACCGCACTGAGCAAGGTCACTTGGGCCCTCGCCGTGGCCTTTATCGCAACTTCGATCACGCTGACTATCGTCGCGGCGCAACAGACAGCAGGTGCCTCTGTTGTGGACCGGCTAAGAGACGTGCCCGTCCCAACCGAGGCAGAGGAAACGCTGCCGACCGGTCAGGACCTGCTGCCCCCCTCTTCGTCGGATGCAGGCGCTCCGCTTACACCGACGCTCGACTAGCACCACAAGAGTTTGCGGCGGGGCGATTAATCGGACGCATCATCTTGCGGCTAGTCCCCGAATCCCGTAACACTTAAATCCCGTGATACCGCGCAGTGTTGGGTCTCTCCGGCCCTGCGCAAAACGATCGAATTGGCACTCACGGGAGCATCCGGATATATGGCGCGCTTCATCTTCATTACCGGCGGCGTAGTCTCGTCGCTCGGAAAAGGGCTCGCCTCGGCGGCCCTGGGCGCGCTTCTTCAGGCTCGCGGCTATACTGTCCGCCTGCGCAAGCTCGATCCTTATCTCAATGTCGATCCCGGAACGATGTCGCCTTTCGAACATGGGGAAGTCTTCGTCACCGATGACGGCGCGGAAACCGACCTCGATCTCGGCCATTACGAACGGTTCACCGGCGTAGCTGCCCGCGCCACCGACTCCATTTCTTCGGGCCGGGTCTATTCCAACGTCCTCGAGAAAGAGCGCCGCGGCGATTATCTCGGCAAAACCATCCAAGTGATCCCGCATGTCACCAACGAGATTAAGGATTTCATCCGCATCGGCGAAGATGAAGTCGATTTCATGCTCTGCGAGATCGGCGGCACCGTCGGCGATATCGAGGGTCTGCCCTTCTTCGAGGCGATCCGCCAATTTTCGCAGGACAAGCCGCGCGGCCAATGTATCTTCATGCACCTGACGCTCCTGCCGTGGATCGCGGCATCGGGAGAGCTCAAGACGAAACCAACCCAGCACTCCGTCAAAGAACTGCGCTCGATCGGCATCGCACCGGATGTGCTGGTTTGCCGGTCTGAACGGCCCATCCCCCAAAAAGAACGCGAGAAACTGGCGCTCTTTTGCAATGTGCGGCCAGACAGCGTCATTGCTGCAATGGACCTCAAATCAATCTACGAGGCGCCGCTGGCCTATCACAAGGAAGGCCTTGATCAGGCGGTTCTCGACGCCTTCCAGATCAGCCCGGCGCCAAAGCCTGATCTGAGGGTCTGGGAAGACGTCGCCGACCGCATCCACAACCCCGAAGGCGAGGTCCGGGTGGCCATCGTCGGTAAATATACCCAGCTTGAGGATGCTTATAAGTCCATCGCCGAGGCGCTGACCCATGGCGGCATGGCCAACCGCGTCAAAGTCCGCATCGAATGGGTCGATGCAGAGCTTTTCGAACGTGAGGACGCCGCGCCCCATCTCGAAGGTTTCCATGCCATCCTCGTCCCCGGCGGCTTTGGCGAACGCGGCACCGAAGGCAAGATCAAGGCCGCCGAATTCGCCCGGACCCGCAATATCCCCTATCTGGGCATCTGCCTTGGCATGCAGATGGCGGTGATCGAGGCGGCCCGCAACGTCGCGGGCCTGACCAATGCCGGATCGCAGGAATTCGACCACGAGGCGGGCAAGGAGCGGTTCGAGCCGGTCATCTTCCACCTCAAGGAATGGATCAAGGACAACCAAAAGATCGCCCGCGATGTGCTCGACGATAAAGGCGGCACGATGCGACTCGGGGCCTATAACGCGACGCTTCAGGACGGCTCCAAAGTGGCGGAGGTCTATGGCAAAACCGCAATCGAGGAACGCCACCGCCACCGCTATGAAGTCGACATCAAATATCGCGACAAGCTCGAAAAAGAAGGACTGTGCTTCTCGGGGATGAGCCCGGACGGACGCCTGCCTGAAATCGTCGAATGGTCGGACCATCCGTGGTTCATCGGCGTGCAGTTTCACCCCGAACTCAAATCCAAACCCTTTGCACCGCATCCGCTTTTCGCCGATTTCGTCCGCGCTGCCGTCGACACGTCCCGGCTGGTCTAAGGTGGACCTGTCCTATCACATCTACGACGTCTTTACGAAGACCCCCTTTTCCGGAAACCCGCTTGCCATCGTCACCGAGGCAGACGCGCTGACAACTGCGCAAATGCAGACCATCGCGCGCGAGTTCAACCTTTCCGAGACGATCTTCGTGATGGCGCCCCGCGATCCGGCGAACAGCGCGCACGTGCGAATTTTCTTTCCAACCACAGAGATCCCCTTCGCAGGTCACCCCACGATCGGCTGCGCGCTGCATCTGGCCGCACAGAGCGGCGCATCCGAGATCCGGCTCGAAGAAGAGGCAGGTCTCGTTCCAGTCACGATCAACGATGGCCGCGCGGAGTTCACCGCTCCGATCCCGCCGCGCCTGACCGACGCCAAGGTCGACCGGTCTCTTCTGGCGCAAGCTCTGGATCTTGCGCCCGTCGATCTCGCCTCCACCACGCCGAGGGTCGGCACCGGCGGCCCGGCCTTCCTGTTCACGCAGCTGTCAGGTCCGGACGCGCTCGCACGCGCCCGCCCGATCGAGCCGCACTGGTCTGCACTGATGACGGAGTGCGGCATCGACAGCGGATATCTCTACATCACCGAGGCTGGTGGATATCGGGCTCGCATGTTCTCCCCAACCGCAGGCATCCCAGAAGATCCTGCGACAGGCTCGGCCAGCGCGATCCTCATGGCGCATCTGCTCGAAACGACAGGTCTGCCCGAGGGCGAAAGCCGATTTCAGCTCCGCCAAGGCATCGAAATGGGTAGGCCAAGTCAGATCGACGTTACCGCCCGTGTCACAGGCAAAGATCTCGTTTCAGTCAGGGTGGCTGGACACGCGGTCCCCATAGCGACAGGCGCCATTGTCTCTCCGGCAACCTGATCGTTCTTTGCCTTCGAAATATCCTGGGGGTTTGGGGGCAACGCCCCCAAGGCCTGCGTGGCCCGAACGCGATAAAACCAATTGGCGCCGTTAGGCGCCTCCTCTAGGCAGCCTGCGCTTCAGAAGCCGAAGGAGAATGTCCGCACCAGACCGACGCGGGCCGTATATTGGTCTTCGCTGCCTTCTTCCATGATCGGGCTGTCGGCGGCATCGCCGAGGTAGCGGTCATAGGCCACCGCCCCATCGACGGACCAGCGGTCATTGAAGCGATAGCTCACGCCAACTTCCAAACCTGCGGACAGCGCACCGCCTTCAGGATCGAACGCATCGAAGTCGGAAGCAGCAGCCTCTTCCTCGGTGATACCGAAATAGGTCTCCGCATAATCATCAGACCCAAAGAAAACCCGAGGGCCAACAGACATACTCAGCTGATCCGTCGGCCGCAGGATCGCGTCCGCACCAACCTCGCCAACAAGGCTCTCATGCCCGCCAAAACCCTGTCGCAAATCGGCGAAGACCTCGTAGCCCGGCTGTGTGTAGACAATGCCGAACCCCAACTCGAGTGCACGGTCAATATCGTCCAGCCCGTCCAATTCACCGAAATCGTCTGAATCGCGCTCCCCGATCGATCGGAACGAGCCGCGAAAGCTTAGGCCATCCGCCGGATCGCCGCCAAAGGAGCGTCCATTGCCGAAGCGGACCTCTTCTAGCGACAGCTTGAAATCGGGCTGCGTCTCGTACTCGTCCGAGCCGAAATATTCCGGACGGACCTGAACGCCCGCTCCAAAGGAAAATTCAACGCCGGCCCCCGTATCGGGCGACGATTGCGCAAATGCGCCAGCGGGGATCCAAAGGATCGCCCCAATAAGAGCCCCGGCTCTTTTCATTCGAATCGCTCCCGTAAGACGCGAGTGCCACGCCTAGTCCGCAAGTTAGCTGCGAATTGAAACCGATCAAGGCCCAACACTCCTCAGACCGATCACGTCTTGCCTAACCTGTGACACATTTAAATCAGGTAAAGATTTCAGATAGCTGTGATTGGCTAATTCAAGCGCATCAATCCCGCATCCTGGCCTTTCCCAAGATAGGTCCGCGCCCTATACCCATTCTCATGTTTGCCGATTTTCTCAAGCGCCTGACCGCGCCGGACCCCGCCCCCCTGCCCGAGCTGGACGCCCGCCTCGCTCTGGGTGCCCTTCTCGTTCGGATCGCGAAATCCGATGGCACCTATGATGCGACAGAGATTGCGCGGATCGATCGCATCCTCGCCCGCCGGTACGATCTTAATCCCGTCGAGGCGGCCCAGCTGCGCGCCGATTGCGAGCGGATCGAACACGAGGCGCCGGACACCGTGCGTTTCACGAAGGCGATCAAGGAAACCGTGGCATACGAGGATCGCGAGGCAGTGCTCGAGGCCCTTTGGGACGTGGTTCTGGCCGACGGCGAACGCGACGATCACGAGGATGCGCTGCTCCGCATGGTCGCCCCGATGCTGGGCGTCACCGATCAGGACAGCGCGCTCGCCCGTCAACGGGTGGAGGCCCGCCGCATTTGATCGCCGCTCTGCCGATGTATCTTCGGCCCGAAAACCGGGCCGCTCATGATACCTTATGGTCCCTGATCCGCGATAATCTGAATGCAGGCGGACTTGATCCCCCCAATACGCTCTCTCATGATCTCGATATCTGGACCGGCTGGACTAGCCCCGATCTATTGCTCGGCCAGATCTGCAATCTGCCCTATCGCGCCAAGCTTAGGGGCAAAGTCCATATCGTCGGCCTCCTTGATTACGGCCTGCCCGATGCGCCGCCCGGCTATTATTACAGCTATTTCGTCACGCATGATCCGACGGTTAAGGATTCGCTCGCCCTCGTGAATGCACGTTTTGTCTGCAACGAGACGCTATCGCAATCCGGCTATGGCGCCCCTCAGCTTTGGGCGAAACGACACGGCACGCATTTTGCAAATGTGACAGAGACCGGAGCCCATGCCGAAAGCGTGCGCGCGCTAAAGGAGCGCCGCGCGGATATTGCGGCGATCGATGCAATTACCTGGAACATGCTCGAACGAAGAGGCGAAACCGACGGTCTTCATATCATCGGACAAACCGATACCTCGCCTGGTCAGAGCCTCATCACCGCCCGGCCTGACGCAGTCGCGCCGTTGCGCAAGGCGATCAGCCAGGCGATCGAGACCCTGCCGGACGCGCATCGCGTAAATCTTGGTATTCGCGGATTGGTTGTGCCTGACCTCGAGGCATACGATCTCCCGCTGCCGGATCCTCCTGAAACGCAAGGGCAACAGAGCACCTGCTGACTTGCAATCCGGGACGATCTGCGCCCTACTCTGCCGCTGAAACCAAACGTCCGGACCACCCTTGACCGACACCGCGCCCGTGATCGAGATCCGTGATCTCCACAAGAGCTATGGCCAGCTCGAAGTCCTCAAGGGCGTCGACATCACGGCCCGCAAGGGTGATGTCGTCTCTCTCATCGGCTCCTCCGGATCAGGCAAGTCCACGCTCCTGCGGTGCGCCAATCTGCTTGAGGACAGCCAGCAAGGCGACATCCTCTTTTGCGGTGAGCCCGTCTCTTGGAAGGGCACCGGCGCGGGCAGACATCCGTCCGACCGAAAGCAGGTCATGCGCATCCGCACCAACCTCTCGATGGTGTTTCAGCAGTTCAACCTCTGGGCTCATATGACGATCCTGCAGAACGTTATGGAAGCCCCGCTCACCGTGCTCGGTCGCGACCGGGCCGAGGTTGAACCGGCGGCTCGCGCCTATCTCGATAAGGTCGGCATAGGCGACAAGGCCGATGCCTTTCCCGCCCAGCTTTCAGGCGGTCAGCAGCAGCGCGCCGCCATTGCCCGCGCCCTGTGCATGGAGCCTAAGGCCCTTCTCTTTGATGAACCCACTTCGGCCCTCGATCCAGAGCTGGAGCAGGAGGTCGTCCGCGTCATTCAGGCGCTCGCCGAAGAGGGCCGCACCATGATTCTCGTCACCCACGACATGAAGATGGCTCGCGACGTGTCGGACCATGTCGTCTTCCTCCACCAAGGCCGGATCGAGGAACAGGGCGCCCCTGCCCGGCTCTTTACCGATCCCAAGACAGACCGTCTGCGCGGCTTCCTCTCCTCGACGCTCGCCGCCTGAGACGCTATCCACACCCATCAACATCAATAAACCACAGGGAACACACTCATGAAAAAGCTGCTACTGACGACCGCGATTGCGTTTGCAGGCACCGCTGCTCTGGCTCAGGACGTTGTCCGCCTCGGAACCGAGGGCGCATACCCTCCCTATAATTTCCTCGACGACAACGGCGAGGTCGCAGGCTTTGAGCGTGTCCTGGGCGACGAGCTGTGTGCCCGCGCCAACCTGACCTGCGAATGGGTGACGAACGATTGGGACAGCATCATCCCCAACCTCGTCTCCAGCAACTACGACGTGATCATGGCCGGCATGTCGATCACCGACGAGCGTGACGAGGTTATCGACTTCACCCAGAACTACGTGCCGCCCGCAGCCTCCGCCTATGCGGCGCTCAGCGAGGATGCAGATCTTGAAGGTGGCGTCGTGGCCGCTCAGGTCAACACCATTCAAGCGGCTCATGTCGCCGCCTCCGGTGCCACACTTCTGGAGTTTGCAACCCCCGACGAGACCGTCGCAGCCGTTCGCAACGGAGAGGCCGATGCCGTCTTCGCCGACAAAGACTTCCTCGTGCCGATCGTGGACGAGGATGCCGAGATGGCTTTTGTCGGAGACGACGTGCCCCTCGGCGGCGGGCTGGGCGCCGGGATCCGCGAATCCGATGGAGAGCTACGCGAAACGCTCGATGCCGCCATCCAGTCGATGAAAGACGACGGCTCGCTCAATGCCCTGATCAAAGAGTGGTTTGGAGACGACGCTCTCGTCTTCGAATAAAGCCATCGGGGAGCGTTCCGGCGCTCCCCTTTTCCCATGTGGACACTTGACCAGCAGCACGAGACTTCAGCCGGCACGGTTGCCGCTGGTCGGACCGGTCATGGACCGGATCTGGTGCTCGCCCATGGCTGGCCGTGGTCCTCCTTCGCTTGGCACCGCATCATTCCCGCGCTCGCCGAGCGCTACCGCGTCCATTGGTACGACATGCCGGGCTTTGGCCGATCCCAGATGGGCGGACCCCGCTCCGCCTCCATCGATGTCCAAGGCGAGGTCTTCGGCGAAATGCTCGACGCCTGGGAGCTAGAGCGCCCGCTTGTCGTCGCCCATGACTTTGGTGGCGCGGTGACGCTTCGCTCACATCTCCTTCACGGTCGCGATTTTGCGGGTTGGATTCTGATGAACGTCGTCGCGATGAGACCTTGGGGATCGGAGTTCTTCGATCATGTCGGTCGCCATGTGGACGCCTTTACCGGCCTGCCGCCGCATATCCATGCCGCTCTCGTCAACGCCTATATTGGCGGTGCGCTCGCGCACGAGATCGACCCAGGCGACCGCGCGCAGCTGGCCGCGCCTTGGCTCTCCGAAACGGGCAAAGACGCCTTCTACGCTCAGTTTGCCATGGCTGACGAACGGTACACGGCAGAGGTCGAGCCGGACTTCGACAAGGCGCGATGCCCGGTGCGCATCCTTTGGGGTAAGGATGATCCCTGGATCCCCCTTTCCCGCGGCAAAGCGCTTGCCAGCGCTATGGGTGCCGATCTGACCGAACTGCCCGGCCTTGGTCACCTGCCGCAGCTCGAAGATCCCGCCACGGTCGAGCGCACCCTGCGCGACGCGCTCGAGGATATGTAGCCGATGTTCTCCTTCTGCGCCGATCCCAGCACGCTCGAAGGAGCTCGCTGGCTGGCGTGCTACCTGACCACCGGGAAGCACATGGTGTTCTATGCCAGCTTCGGAACGGTCCTGCTTCTGCTCGCAATCACCGCACCGGCCGCCCTCGCCTTCGGGTTTCTCGGAGCCATGGCCGCGCGCGGCCCAGCCCCGCTCAGCTGGATCGGCAAGACCTATATCGCCATCGTCCGCGGCATTCCCGATATCGCCTTCTTCCTCTTCTTCGTCATCGCCCTCGATCAGGGCTTCGAATGGATCCGGCACCAGATCCTCTGTCCCGACTGGGAACAGCCCATCCGGCAAGGCAATGATTTCGTCGTCTGCTCGGCCGCCAAGCTGCCACTCTCCTCGTCTCCGCAATGGGTCCACGAAATCTACGGCTTCCTGATCGCTGTCCTGACCTTCGCGATCGTCTTCGGCGCCTTTGCGGCCAATGTCCTCTACGGCGCCATGCGGGCCGTTCCCCGCGCCCAGATCGAAACCGCTCAGGCCTATGGCATGACCCCGCGCCAGACATTCTGGCGCATCCTCGTGCCGCAAATGTGGGTCTATGCCCTTCCCGGTCTCGGCAATCTCTGGATGGTCCTAATCAAGGCCACGCCGCTTCTGTTCCTGCTGGGCGTCGAAGACATCGTCTACTGGGCGCGCGAGCTTGGCGGGGCGAAGACACCGCGCTTCACAGACTACCCGCACGGAGATTGGCGGCTCTGGTATTTCCTTTTCCTGCTCGTCTTCTACCTCGCCTTTACCAAGGTCTCCGAAGCCGCCCTCGAACGCCTGATGGCACGCCTCACCCATGGCCAGGCCTTCGGAGCCAGAGCCGCCTCATGACCTGTCTCGAAACGATCCAGGCCTACGGATTGCGCTCACTGGGGATCGGAGAGCGTCTTTTGCCGCGAGACGACTTTACTCTTTGCCAACAGTTCACACTGATCGGCTCGGGGCTGATCTGGAACATCTATTTCGGTCTGGTCGCGCTCTTGGCCGGGTTCATCCTCGCGACGGCACTCGCCTTGGGCAAGGAAAGCCGCCTGCCCCCGATCCGGGCCCTCAGCCGGGGCTTTATCCTGCTCTTTCGCGGCTCCCCGCTCTTCATCCAGTTCTTCCTCGCCTATTTTCTCTTCCTGCGCCTCAGACAAGCCGGGATCGGACCTGACTGGCTGACCAGCGCATGGGCGGGCGCGGCCATCGTGCTTTTCCTGAACACCTCCGCCTATTCAGCCGAGATCTTCCACGGCGCCCTGCGCACCATCCCGCGCGGGGAGATAGAGGCAGCCGACGCTTACGGCTTCACAGGCCTCAAACGCTTCACCCGCATCGTCTGGCCCACCATGCTCCGCCTCGCCTGGCCCGCCTATATTAACGAAGCCATCTTCCTTTTTCACGCCACGACACTGGTCTTCTTCTCCGGCTTCCCCGCCTCGCAGCAGCGCGGCGATGCGCTTTATTATGCAAGCTACTTCGCCGATAAGACCTTCAATCCCTTCGTGCCCTACCCGATCCTCGCGGGCTATTTCATACTGCTGACGCTGACGATCATCACCCTGATGGGATGGATGAACCGTCGCCTGAACCGTCACCTGCCACAGGCCCCCAAACGCCCCCGCATGATGATCCTGCGCTAGCGCGAGCCGCCCCGCGGCTCGCATCTCTGCCCACCCCAAACGCCCGCTCGTCATCTCGCCTCGGAGGCCAAAGACGAAAGGAGCGCTGGATGACACACTCGGCGAGCCAATCCTGGCAACGAGGGACCAAAAAACATCGCTTGCAGTGCAGTGGCGGGGGCAGCGCCTCCATGCTAGTACCCACCAAAAGAACGAAGGCCTCCAATGAAGATCGGCATTCTCCAAACCGGCCACGCTCCCGACGAAATCCGCCCAACCCACGGGGATTACACCGATTTCTTCCAGCGTCTTCTCGGCGGTCAGGGTTTCACCTTCGCCACTTGGAGTGTCGTCGATGGCACATTTCCAGAGAGTCCTGACGACGCCGATGGCTGGCTCATCACCGGCTCCAAACACGGCGCCTACGAGCCCCTGCCCTGGATCGCCCCTCTCGAGAATCTGATCCGCGCGATCCGCGCGGCAGGCAAACCCATGATCGGCATCTGCTTCGGCCATCAGATCATCGCCCAGGCCCTTGGCGGCAAAGTCGAGAAATTCTCCGGCGGCTGGTCCATCGGGCGTCAGCCCTACCACATCGACGGACAGACCCATCATATCAACGCCTGGCACCAGGATCAGGTGACGCAGATTCCACCGAACGCCGAGGTCATCGGCCATAACGACTTCTGCGCCAACGCCGTGCTGACCTATGGCGACCAGATCCTCACGCTTCAGCCGCATCCGGAGTTCGACCCGGACACCATTCGCGGCCTTATCACCCATCGCGGCCGCGGCATCGTCCCGGAAGTTCAGCTCGACGCCGCCGAGAGAACCCTAAACGTTCCCCTCGACACCGCAGCCATTGCGACGCGCATGGCCGCTCATTTCAAGGCCCCCCGATGACCCACTGGACGCAGACCCTTCCCGACGCCGCCCAGCGATATCTTGCAGGCCAGCGCCTCGACGAGGTCGAATGCATGATCCCCGATCTTGCCGCCATCGCCCGAGGCAAAGCCGTCCCGGCGTCGAAATTCGAGCGTCAGACCGAATTCTTCCTGCCCAATTCCATCTTCTTTCAGACGATCACCGGCGGCTGGGGCGAAGCTGCGGGCGATGGGGGCTTTACCGAACCCGACATGGTCCTGAGGCCCGACATGGCCACCGCAACCGCTGCGCCCTGGACGGGCGACTGGACGCTGCAGGTCATCCACGACGCCTACAACCACGATGGCACACCCGTCCCGTTCGCCCCGCGAAACGTCCTAAAACGCGTCTGTCAGCTCTATGCGGACAAGGGCTGGACCCCGATCGTCGCCCCAGAAATGGAGTTCTACCTTGTCGCGCGCAACATCGATCCTGCCGCCGCGATCCAACCCATGATGGGCCGCTCCGGTCGACCCGCTGCGGCGCGTCAGGCCTATTCGATGTCAGCCGTCGACGAATACGGACCCGTCATCGACGATATCTACGATTTCGCCGAGGCGCAGGGCTTCGAAATCGACGGCATCACCCAGGAAGGCGGCGCCGGTCAGGTCGAGATCAACCTGCGCCACGGCGACCCGGTCTATCTGGCCGACGAAGTCTTCTACTTCAAACGGCTCATCCGCGAGGCCGCACTCAAACATAACTGTTTCGCCACATTCATGGCCAAGCCCATCGAGGGAGAGCCTGGATCGGCCATGCATATCCATCACTCCGTCCTCGACGCCGAGGGTCGGAACATCTTCTCTGACGGCACGACCGAAACACCGGCCTTTCACCACTTTATCGGCGGGATGAAAAAGCACCTGCCCTCGGTCGTCGCCCTACTCGCCCCTTACGTGAACAGCTATCGCCGCTACGTGAAGGATCACGCCGCTCCAATCAATCTTGAATGGGGCCGCGACAATCGCACGACCGCGATCCGTATTCCTGTCTCAGGTCCGGACGCGCGCCGCGTGGAAAATCGCCTCGCCGGAATGGACTGCAATCCCTATCTGGGGATCGCAGGATCGCTCGCGACAGGCTATCTGGGAATGCTCGAGAAAACCGACCCGGGCGCGGAATTTAGAGGCGATGCCTACGATGCCGAGGAGGACATTCCCCGGGGGCTTTTCGCGGCGCTCGATGCGTTTGACAGTAGCGCGGCGATGCAGGAAATCCTCGGCCCGGAATTCGCACGCGTCTACTCTATCGTGAAGCGCGCCGAATACGACGAATTCCTGCAGGTCATCTCCCCCTGGGAGCGAGAGCACCTGCTTCTCAACGTCTGACGAAACAGACGTTGAACGCGCCTGCTCTCAGATCTCGACGCCGTCCTCGCTGTTATCCTCCGCCGTCCGATTGTGCCGATCACGCCCGTCGTCATCAAAGCCTCTGGACGTCGCTGCATTACCCGAAAGCCCGGTCTGACCCGTCGATCCACAAGCTGCCAGCCCAAGCATCAAACCCGCAACAAGCAAACTCTTAAGAGAAACGGTCATCGACACCTCCATCGGAAATTGAGAATCCTAATCTGTATTTAGAGTGGGATCAGACGGTTTCACGTCACGTGCTCAGCCCTTTCGATCACAGAAACGAGATAGCTTCGAAGAAGGCCAGCATGGCATAAGCCGGTTCGCATCGCTCATTTCAGTTCAAACTCGGGCAGGCATTGCTCTGCTCGATAACCGCGCACGCTGCAACGCGAGCAAAAGGTCTAGTCACCCACAGCCACATAAGTTAATATATCCGAAAATTATATTCGGATAATATGAAATGAACCGCGCAGTCCCCGATGTCCATACGGCCGAACCGATCCCGGCATCCGCCCAGTCGGCGATCGAAAGCTTGCTTCGGACCGGCGATCTTTTCCGCTATACTGCCAATGAAAAAGCCCCGGTTTCCCTCTTGGAGTCGGAATTCGCGGACCTGATGGGCACTCGCTATGCACTCGCGGTCTCCTCCTGTTCAGCCGCACTTTTCCTTTCGCTCAAGGCATTGGATCTAAAGCAGAATGCCCGCATACTTATCCCCGCCTTCACCTTCGCCGCAGTCCCGTCCGCGGTCGTTCACGCAGACTGCATCCCGGTTCTCGTAGAGTGCGGCGACAACTACCGTATCGATCTGGAAGACTTCGCCGCAAAGCTACCGCAGGCCGACGCAGTGCTCATTAGCCATATGCGCGGCCATACGTCGGACATGGACGCGATCATGGGGCTCTGCGATGCCGCAGGGCTCCCGGTGATCGAGGATGCGGCGCATTCCCTTGGCACGCTTTGGACTGGTCGAAAGATCGGCACGATAGGCCAAATCGGATGTTTCAGCTTTCAGTCCTATAAGATGGTAAACGCAGGCGAAGGCGGGATCCTGATCACCGACGATGCCAATCTCGTCGCCCGCGCGATCATCATGTCCGGCGCCTACGAGCATATGTGGAAGAAGCACGCGCAGGACGCATCACTGACCGAGGCGCTGAGCCGCTGGCAGAACCAGCTCCCCCTCTACAATCTTCGTCTGTCGAACCTCTCGGCAGCCATCATCCGCCCGCAACTGGCCGAGATCCCGCGCAGGGTCCGCGATGGTCTTCGGAACCACGACTATGTTGCGGCCCGCCTTTCTGCAGAACCCGGCTTCCACGTCCCGCCGCCTCTGCCCCAGGAACAGCGCGCTCCGGATTCGCTACAGTTCAATCTTGTCGGCCTGACGCCGGATCAGCAAACGGCCTTCGCGGGCACCGCTGCCGCCCGCGGGGTCAAAGTGCAGATCTTCGGTCAAAGCACGGACAATGCCCGTGCCTTCTGGAACTGGCAGTTCCTAGGGGACCTGCCTGATCTGCCCGCGACACGCGCCATGCTGAAGAAAGCCTGTGACGTAAGGCTTCCGGCCCGTCTAACGCTCGAGGAGTGCGACGCCATCGCTGACATTCTGATCGACGCGATGCGCGAGGCAGTACGGACCGACGAAAGGAACGTGGCCTAAAGAACCCGCATCGTATCGCGCAGCCACGGCATCTCCTGCGTCGTCGGAGCCACGATCGCATCAGCTATCTGCGAACGCAGGTCGCCTGAAACCCATCCGGGCACGCTGCCGAGCAGATCTTTCCGCGCCATCAGCGATATCCGCCGCGACAGGGTCCCGAATGGCAAAGGCATCACATCCACCTTGTCGCGAAACCGCGACGCCCTGAGCCATCCCAGCGGGGTCAGGATGGACCAGCCCGTCCCCTCCGCCACCATCGCAAGGATCGCATGGTAGCTGTCCAGCTCGAACCGGTGCGAGAAGTTCAGTTGCTGGCTTTTGAGATGCGCCGCAATCTGACGGCCCATCAGGTGCCGTGTCGTATAAGAGATCAGCGGCATGTCCCGAAGCATCTCAGACCCCGCACCTTTCGGAACCGCCGCGATGAAGGGCTCGGCAAGCAGCGGATGGACCTCGACCCAGTCGGGGAGCGCCCCGCCCTCAGCCACAACCGCAATATCCAGTGCCCGTTGATCCAGCAGATCAAGCAATCGGTGCGACGCTCCGGTCTCCAGCAGGAACTGGCAATCGGGCATCGTCTCCGCCATGCCTGCCAGCAAACGCGGCGTGACCTCAGCGTCGAAATCCTCGACGATCCCGAGCCGCAGGCGCGTCATACGAGTATAATCGGCAGAGGCGAGTTCGGCTCGTGCCAAGGCCGCCTCGTTCAGGATCGCATTGGCCCGTCTTAGGAAAAGCTGCCCCGCCGCCGTCGGACTGATCGGCCGGGTCGACCGATCCAGAAGCACCGTCCCAAGAACGCCTTCGAGGTTCGTGATCTGCTGGGATACCGTCGCCGGAGACGATCCCAGTCGACGCGCCGCCGCCGAGATCGAGGCTTCCTCCGCAGTCGCCACGAAAACCTCGACGCCCCAAAGGGTGATCCGTCCTGGCCCGTCTGCCATCAATCGGGCTTACTTGCTCATCCGCGAAAGCTTGCTCTGCAACTCCGCAAGCTGCTTCTTGATCTCGTCCAGCTCGGTCGCATCGTCATCGCTCTCCATCTGCGGACCCGAACTGCCCATCAGTCCCCCGGTCATCGCCTTCATGAACGCTTCCTGCTGCGCGCGCATCGCATCATAGCCCGGCATTTTCGCCATCGGATTCATGTTTTCCATCATCTTCGACTGACCGTCGCGCAGCATGTCAAAGCTCATCGCCAAAAACTGCGGCACGACCGATGCGGCCTGCGTTGAGTAGCTGCGCACCAGATCGTTCAGCACTCCGACCGGCAGCACGCTTTCTCCGCGAGATTCGTGTTCTGCAATGATCTGAAGCAAATATTGCCGAGTCAGATCGTCTCCGGATTTGAGATCCACAATCTGAACCTCGCGTCCGTCCCGGATAAAGCCCGCAATATCCTCGAGCGTCACGTAGTCGGACGTCTCGGTGTTATAAAGCCGTCGACTGGCATAACGCTTTATCAGCAACGGTTTGTTGGTCTCTGCCAAGATACTCCCCCCAAACGACTGCCGATCTTTGCGGCATTGCAGCAAGCCTAAGCGCGCCTCGCCCAAAAAGAAAGGGCGAGCCGCAAGGCTCGCCCAGTAGACATCACCATCGGGAAGGCGATGGAGATGAGGCAATCGTTACTTCGCAGCAGCCTTCTTGGCAGCGGCAGTCATTTCGTTCGTGGTCTTCTTGGCCATCGACGTCATGTCCTCGGACATGTCCTTGCCAGCGGCAAGCATCAACTCGACGGTTTCCATCTGAACTTTCTTCGCGACTTCAGCGAAGGCAGCCATGTGCTCGGATGCGCTCTCGGCCCAGCTGGAGGCAAAGTCGGTCATCGACTTGGCATAGTCAGCAGGCTCGGATTTCGCAGCGGTGAGCGAGCCCATCTTGGCGAGGGTCTCTTTCGTCCACTTCGAGGAGATCTCGGTCGACTTCTCGGCTGCATCCAGAGCAACGTGGCTCATCTTCTCGTTGAGGGTTGCCTGCGTCTTGAACGCATCTTCCATGACCTTCGTATCGACGGGGAACGAACCCATCATGTCTTTGAAGATCGCGGTGTAATCTTGTGCCTTGGGTGTCATATCAGTTGTCCTTTCGGTGCCACTCTCAATTGGGTCTCGACCGGCTCATCCGACTCAACCCTTGTTCTGTCACAGAATATGCATGCTGCGGCGCAGCATTGCAAGGTTTTTCTGCGCTGCAGCGTAGATTTCTTGCGGATGCAGCAATATCAGGGGGTTAGCTGTCCGAAACGCTTAAAACATAGGTCCCCGGCGCCGATCCAAGGCTGGGATGCTCCGAATCCCCGGGCGATCTCGCCTTGATCTTCTTGCCTGACATCTTCGCCAGCCAGACTTGCCAAAGCGGCCACCAGGACCCGTCCTGCTTGGTCGCCGCGTCCAGCCATTCATCGGGGCTCACCGTCAGATCATCGCCCGTCCAATGGCCGTATTTCTTCTTCGCAGGCGGATTGACGATCCCCGCTATATGCCCCGACCCGGACAGGATAAACGTCTTGTCTGTCGATCCCATCTGCTGGATGCCGCGATAGCTCGACCGCCAGGCCGCGATATGGTCGGTCTCGCACGCAATTGCGCAAAGCGGCACATCGACATCCTCAAGGTGCAGCCGCTCGCCCAGAATCTCGATCCCGCCATCGGCGAACCGGTCCTGCTGACAAAGCTGCCGGAGGTACTGAACCGACATCGCCGCAGGCAAATGCGTGCCATCTCCGTTCCAGAACAGCAGATCGAAAGCCGGCGGCGCCTGCCCCATCATATAGCTCTTGATCGCCGGGCCGTAGATCAGATCGTTCGACCTCAAAAAGCTGAAGGTCCTTTGCATATAGAATGCATCAAGGATCCCGTTACGCTCGACCTCCTCTTCGATCCCGTCGACGAAATCATCGTCCAGAAACACACCGACTTCGCCCTGATCCGAAAAATCCGTCAGCGTCGTAAAGAACGTCGCCGAATTCACGCTGGTATCGCCCCGATGTTTCATCAGCGACAGCGTCAGAGCCAGCGTCGTGCCTGCGATGCAGTATCCCACGACATTGACCTTTGGCACATCGCAGATCGCCTTCACTTCGCGGATCGCGGTCAGATAGCCCTCCTCGATATAATCGCCGAGCGCCGCATCCCGGTAGCTCGGATCGGGATTCACCCAGCTGACAACGAACAGCGTGAACCCCTGCTCCACCACCCAGCGGATCAGCGAATTCTGCGGCTTCAGATCGAGGATGTAGAACTTGTTGATCCAGGGCGGGAAGATGATGAGAGGCGTCTGATGGACGGTCTTGGTCTTCGGCGCATACTGAATCAGCTCGAAGAAACGATTGCGAAAGACGACCTCGCCTTCGGTCGTCGCAAGGTTCTCTCCGACCTTGAATGCATCCTTGTCCGCCAGCGTGACCTGAAGATCCCCCTCATTCGCTTCAAGATCCGCAACCAGATTCTCGAGCCCATCGACCAGGCTCTGCCCGTCCGTCTTGACGGCCTGCTCCAGCGCTTCGGGGTTCGTGCCAAGAAAATTGGAGGGCGAGAATAGATCCACGATCTGCCGGGAGAAGTAATCGAGCCGCTTCTTCTCTTTTGGATCCAGACCTTCAATATCACCGACCGCGCGCGTGATTGCGTCGGAATTGAACATGTATTGCTGCTTGAGGAAATTGAAATAAGGATGTGTTTCCCAAAGCGGGTTCGCAAAGCGCCGGTCAGAGCCTGTCTCGTCAGGCGGCGCGGTCAGCCTGCCCGAGGCAAGCGCCTGCTGCGCCTCGACATAATGCTTCAGCGATTTGCCCCAATAACTCACCTGATGCTCGATCATCTTGGCCGGGTTCTGCATCATATCCGTCAGGTAGGCGGCCATCGCCTTCACATAAAGATCCTGACTTGGCCCCTGCAATGCCTCAGGAACGGACCGTTTTGCGCTTAATGCTCCCACAAGGCGTTGCGTCAGCTCTTCGATTCGGGCGAGGTTGTGCTCTAGTGCTTCAAGGTCTCCGTGGCTCTGCTCGGAATTCGTTGTTGTCATAAGTCGGCCCCCGGAGTACTTTGCAGGTGCAGCATAGCGCGTGCAGCAATCAGGCGCGTGTACTGAATGTGAAATGTAACAGGCTATTCGTCCCAACTCAACGAAAGGCCTGGGGAGTGATCATGCGCTTTATGGCGACATACGATCTGATGGAAACGACCCGAAACACCAACCAATGGCTTGGTGCAACAGCGCTTGCGTTTGGCTCTTACCCGGCCATGGCCATGCTGCCGAACCCGATGCTCAGCTGGATCCGCGCTTGGGGAGAAGTGACCGAACGGTCCTTCGCCCGCATGGTCGCCCGTCCCGACTGGGGCATTCCCTCCGTGACCGGCCCCGATGGACGCGATCATCCGGTCGAGGTTGAAACCGCCCTCTCGAAACCTTTCGGCGATCTGGTCCACTTCAACGTGACCGGCCGCACCGAAGCCAAGCGCCGCGTCCTTCTTGTGGCTCCGATGTCGGGGCACTACGCCACGCTCCTGCGTTCTACGGTGATCAGCCTGCTGCCCGATTGCGACGTCTACATCACCGACTGGCACAATGCGCGCGAGATCCCGGTCTCCGAAGGCAAGTTCGATATCGAGGATTATACCCTCTATCTGCTCGACTTCATGAAGCATCTGGGCAGCGACCTGAACGTCATCGCCGTCTGCCAGCCCGCCCCTCTCGCCCTCGCCGCGACCGCGTTGCTGGCAGAAGAGGATCCGAAGGCCCAGCCGCGCACCCTTACCTTGATCGGCGGCCCCATTGATCCGGATGCCAACGCAACCGACGTCACCGATTTCGGTCGCCGCGTTACGATGGGCCAGCTTGAAGAAACGATGATCCAGCGGGTCGGCTTCAAATATCCCGGTGTCGGCCGAATGGTTTATCCAGGCCTGCTGCAACTTGCATCATTCATGTCGATGAATGCCGAAAAACACACCAAGGCCTTCACTGACCAGATCCTGCGCACCGCCAAAGGCGAGGCGTCCGATCATGATAAGCACAATGGTTTTTACGATGAATATCTCGCCGTGATGGATATGACGGCGGAATTCTACCTATCTACAGTTGAGCGGATCTTTAAGGGTCGCGAAATTGCCGACAATGCTTTTACGGTCGCCGGCCGGACCGTGGATATCGGAAAGATCACGTCGGTCGCGGTCAAGATCGTCGAAGGCGAGAATGATGATATTTCCGCGCCCGGCCAATGCCTTGCGGCATTGCCTCTTCTGACGGGAGTTCCCGACAGCAAGAAAGCGGCCCATCTCGAACCAGGCGCGGGACATTACGGGATCTTTGCCGGAAAATCCTGGCGTAAGAATATCCGGCCTCTCGTGCTTGACTTTATCGATACGAACCGGGAAACGACGTCTCGGACGAAACCCGCCAATAAAAATGCAGCCGCTTAACAATTAATTGCGTTGCCCGGTATAAAGACGGGATATCTAGAACACAGCATGCCATTCGAGCAAAGATCAGGTAAGAGTAGAGTAGATACTAATGGCCACCTTCAATCTTCTTATATTCAACGCGAATAACCTGACCGACGCCGAGGGAAACCAGGCCTTCTCTGTCAGGGATACGAACTCGCAATCGACCAGCGACGATCTCTTCGTCGGAAATGACGCTGGTCAGCAAGTCCAGATCGAAGATAACGGAAACGGATCAGCTTCAGGCGATCAGAACATCTTCGAGGATGGTACTGGCCGCGATCAAACGCTCGCTGAAGCAACCTCGTTTACCTACGTCGATGCAAGCGGCAACACGGTCACCACCGAGTTTCCAGCAGGAACTCAGGTTCAGGCGGAATTTTCAGGAACGCTCGGAAATGGCGATCGGATCGTTGCAATCCGCCTCGACCCTCCCGGCGGTGGAGGAAATGATCGGGCAACCGTTGGATATGCCGTCATCGATGGCAATGGCGATGGCGTAGCTCCCGCCCCGGGGAGCAATGTCGGTCCCCTGACCGGAGAGGCTGCGGGCGATCAGAACAATCCTTACTCCGACTTCGCGACCGACGTCGCCTGTTTTGCTGAAGGCACGATGATTGAAACCCCGAACGGCTGGGTTGCCATCGAAGAGCTTGAAATCGGCGACATGGTTCTGACGCTCGATCGTGGCCCCCAGCCAATTCTCTGGATCAACGGCGACAGCTTCGACATGGCAGCGTTTGCACAGAATGCCAACACGGCGCCTGTCAAACTTCCGGCCGGAACGCTCGACGCAGACAAAGACACATATGTCTCGCCGCAGCACCGACTTCTGTTCACATCTCCACAGGCGGAACTGATGTTCGGCAGCTCCGAGGTTCTCGCGCCCGCCATTCATTTCGACGGCTGGAACGGGATCGAGCAGGTCAAGCCCGAGGGCGGCATCCACTATATCCACTTCGCGCTCGATCATCATGCGATCATCCGCGCAAACGGTGTCTACGCTGAAACCTTCTTCGGCGGCGCCCTTCTGGCAGGTCACATTGCCGATCTCGATCTTGGCGCACCGACTTTCCTCAAGGCGATGAGCCCGGCACGCCCCTTCCTCAAGGCTTTCGAGTTGAGCATCCTGCTCGGCACGGAAGAACCGCTCAAGGAAGCGATCTAAATCGATCTGTCAAACGGGGTAACGCAACCAGTCCGAAAGGGCTTGCGTTACCTCCTGAGGCGTCTCCAGACTTGGAAGATGCCCTGCCGCCTCAATAATCTTCAGCACGGCTCCCGGAATCAGTTCGGCCATGAATTCATGCCGCCGCACAGGGCACAGCGCGTCGTGCCGCCCGCATAGCACCAGCGACGGGATGGTAATCTTGCGCAGCACGGCCTGCTGATCGGGCCGCCGCTGCAGCGCCCGCGACTGCCGAATGAAAACCTCTGGCCCCAGATCGCGCGCCATCGCCATGACCGTGTCTAGAACCTCCATCCGCCCCGGTCCCGGTGCCAGATAGGCCGGTTTCATCTCGTCGCGCATCACATCCTCAAGCCGACCGGTTTTGGCCGCGATGATCTGCGGCTCGCGCATCGCCGCGATCTGCGGCGTCTCGGCCAGCGGGTTGGTGTCCATCAGCGCGATCCGCGTCACCCGCTCGGGCGCGCGCCGCAGAACCTCCATCGCGACGATCCCGCCCATCGACAGGCCCGCCAGAGCAAACCGGCGCGGACAATAATCCAGCACCCGGCTCGCGATCTCCTCAACCCGGTCACCTTCATTGATCGGCGCAACCATGACTCCCGTCTGCCGCGACAGCGCGTCAATCTGCGGCCCGAAAAGCCGTGCATCGCACATCAGTCCCGGCAGCAGGACAACCGGATCGATCACGCCCGCCGCGCTCCTTCGACAAGCGCCCCGATCTTGGCCCAGGCGATCTCGGGATCGACCGCGCCAAAGCCCGCGAAGGTCCCGAAGCCGCAATCGCTCCCCGCGATCACCCGGTCCTCGCCCACGATATCGACAAATCGCGCAATCCGCTGCGCCACCAAATCGGGATGCTCCACGAAATTGGTCGTCGTATCGACGCAGCCCGGCACCAGGATCTTGTCCTCCGGGATCTCGGATTTGCGATCGCGGAACACGGTCCATTCGTGTCCGTGCCGCGGATTGGACGTCTCAAAGAGCAGATGCGAGGCGCCGACATCCATCAGAACGGGAAAAACCGTCGCCATGTCGATATCGCAGATATGCGGCCCCTCGTAATTGCCCCAGCAGATATGCACCCGCACCCGCAAGGGATCGATCCCGTCCAACGCGTGATTGAGCGCCTCCACATTCGCCTCTGCAACCTTAAGGAACTCGGCGTCGCTGAGATCCTGAAACAGCATGTGCCGCGATAGCGCCAGATCCGGGCAATCGAGCTGCAGCACCAGCCCCGCCTCGACAATCGTCCGGTACTCCTCGCGCATCGCATCCGCCAGGGCCGCCAGATACGCTTCCCGGCTCGGGTAGTGGTCATTCTGCAAGAACAAAGAGATTACCCCGGGAGACGCCGCATTCATGAACGCTTCCTCGGCCCCATGCGCCGCCATCGCGTCCTTGAGATGCCGGATATCCCGCTCGAGCTCTCCCTGCCCCTTGGACTTGACCTCGCCGACACACATGGGCCGCGCATATTTCGGTGTCCCCCCGTCCGAGGCCAGCCGCTTCATGTAACCCGGAAAGAGCTTGAGATCCCCCGGCGGATTGCGCGGGCTGTCGCCATCGAACCCTGTATAGCGATCCTTTACATAGGTCGCGTAACTGATCTTCGACATCTCGCCGTCGCTCACCACGCTCACGCCTGCTTCGACCTGCCGCTTCACAGCCGCGCCAACCGCCTCGGCCATCACGCCGTCAAAGGCCGCCGCATCGACAGCCTCCCCGCGCTCGCGAGCAAAGATCATATCGACCACGGCCTGACTGCGCGGAAGGCTCCCCGCATGGGTCGTTTTCACTGTCATCTATTGTCCTTCCCCATCAGCCTGCCGCCGCATGGATCTGCATCCAGATCGCGGTCTCGTCCCACAGCGTCCATTCCCGCCGCAGCCCCCACGGCCCGAACTCGGCCTGCGTAATCCCCATCACATGCACCGGCGCTCCGCTCGGCGCGCCGAACGCCCCCCAGCCGTCATGCAAACCGGTAAGCGACCACCGCACCGCAGCGCGAGGCGCCATCATCGGATCCTCCCGCCCGATCACGTGATGCAGCTTGAACTCCGCCGACGGAAAGGCTGCGCGCAGCCCCAGCCAAACCCGGTCCGCATCGCGCCAGCCATGGCCGTCGATCCCCCCGGGATAGGCCAGCTCGCAAGCCCGGTCCCATTCCGCCGGGATCACCGAGAATTCCGCCGCCATTAACCGCTCCAGCAGATCGGCGAGCCGCGCCCCCCACTCATTCTCATTCCCACGTCCCAGATAGGGCCCGTCCTGATCCTGATCCGGCGTAAAGGCGCGCCGCCCGGCGGCGACCTTCTCCGCGGCCCAATCCCGTGGATCCTGCCCGATCTGGCGCACCACCGCACCATTGTCGCGGATCAGCCACTCGTCGCTGATCTGGTTGTCCTTGGCATAGCAATCGGCCAGCGCCCGGCTCGCAACTGCGCGCCCTGTCGGCGCACCAAAGATCCCGTGGCCCAGATGCGTCGCAGTCGAATAGATCCGATGCGAGGACAGCATCCCCGCCTCCGGATCGCCCGACCAGATCACATCCTCGCCCAAAAGCCGCCGGTCCGGAAACTCCACCAGCGTCGCCATTGTCGCCGCCGTCATCCCGGGCTCGCCGGTGCCGATCCCCCAGGGCGTGCGCACCACGACCTCCGGGTGGTAATAATCCCGCATCCGCGCGCCAAGCCCCCGGTCCTCCCAGATCTCGCGCGTGATCCCCAGAATATAGTCCGGAAAATCCGCAAACCGCTCGTCGAACCCCTTCATTCCGCCGTCCATCCTCCATCGACCAGCAGGCTCGTTCCCGTGATCATCGCCGCTGCATCCGAGGCCAGAAACACCACGGCCCCCATGATATCTTCCACCTCGCCCACCCGGCCCAACTTGATCTTCTCCTCGATCCAGGCTCGCTTCTCCGCTTGCGCAAAGGTCGAAGCGGTCAACTCCGTAAGGATAAAGGTTGGGCAGATCGTGTTGACCCGGATGCCGCGCCCACCCCATTCGATCGCCATCGCCTTGGTCATCCCCTCGACCCCATGCTTGGTCGCGCAATAGACCGCGCGCTCAGGCCCGCCCACATGGCCCATCTGGCTTGAGATCTGCAGGATCGCCCCGCCGCGCGGCATCTTCTGCGCCACCGCCTGCGCCAGAAAATAGGCCGCCCGCAGATTCACGCCGACAACCGCGTCAAAATCCTCCGGCACGGTCTCGATCGATGGCCCGTGCCGGGCAAGTCCCGCCGAATTGCAAAGGATATCGAACGGCCCCCTGGCCTCGATGCCTGCGCGCACCGCCTCCACATCCGTGACATCAAGCGTCCAGGCTTCGGCCTGATATCCCTGCCCCTGCATCGCGGTCACAGCCGCATCAAGCGCGTCGGCCCCGCGTGCCGCGACCACAACAGACGCACCAGCCTCCGCCAAAGCCGCGGCGCATCCCAGCCCGATCCCGCGCGAGCCGCCCGTGACCAGCGCCCGCTTTCCCGCCAGCCCGAAGGACGGCGTCCGAGGAAGTTGCATATCCATAGGCCGGACCCTAGGCATCCCCTCCGGCAGAGGCAACGCCGCGCAAAGGCGGAAAATCGGCATAGCGCGCCCGGCGCGCCTCAAGCGGCTCACATGGCTCCGCTCCGGCGCGCAGCAGCATCCCCTTCGGCGCCACATAGGACGAGATCGTCCGCCACGGCGCTGGCCGCCAGACGAGGTTGAAGGCGCACAGCTTCGGGAAAAACCACATCTCCGAATAGGGCAGATGATCATGGATCCACCAGGCCAGATCCCGCCAGTCCCGCCCCACCTCGTAGCGGTCCACGAACCAAGGGATCACGATCGATGCTCCCGCAACCGCCGCCTCCCCGGACGCCCAATCCCAGATATGACATTCCATCGGATTGTCGTTTCGCGCGCAATTCAGACGGTTCTCGTTCCCGAACCGGTTCACAGCGCGCGACCGATATCCCGACCGCACCGCGACCCGGCCAAAGGTCTCCTCCAGCGGGTCGAGCAATTCGGTACAGAACCGCGTTCCCGTTTCCACCGCCAGATCTGGATCATCTGGAATATTCTGCATCCCGTAGAAATTCGCGATCTCAGAATAAAGAAATTCCCGCATGTAAAAGTGCCGCGAGAGCCGCACCCGCCCCAACGTCTCAAGGCTCCACATGCTTTGCGGTCGCCGCACCTGTCAGAGGATCCGCTTCATCTGGCCAAAAATACTCAAGATCCCACCCTACCAGCTCGGCGCCTCGGTCTGGGGCGAATAGCTGCCAAAGCTCCATTCATGCCCTTCGGGATCCTTCGCCCGCCAACGCTGCGTGCCCCATTCGGTCTCCTCGGGCGGATAGACCTCCCCCGCGCCCGCCGCCATGGCCCGCGCGTGATGGGCGGCCACATCCTCGACCACCAGATAAATGCCCGGCGATCCCTTCGGCAGATCCGCCGTGCCGATCAGGATCACGCCATTGCCATAGCGCAGCTCCGCATGCTGAAGCGCCCCCGCCTCATCTTCTTGCTTGAACAGCAGCTCGAGCCCAAAGGCAGCCGTCAAAAACTCGATCGCCGCCGCACCGTCCTTATACGACAGATACGGCACCACACTCGGATGATCGGCCATCACGCCCTCCGCTCAAAGAATCTCTCGCATCCGTCCTAACACATCGACGCCCAGTTGAGCCCACACATCCAGCAGATCGATCAGCACCCAGTTCTCCCGGATCATCCCCGCATCGACCCGCCAGAAATCGAGCGAGCGCATCGTGATCTTCTGCCCTGCCGGCGCGATCCCCAGCCAGCCGTCACCAGTGACCGTCATCCGCATCCCCGGCCAGCCCGTGAACCCGACATAATCGCCCTCAGCAAAAAGATGCCCGTTCGCCGGATCCCCGTTCCGGTCCGGCAGAGCATTCAGAAACGGCACCTGATGATGCGCCCGAAACCCGTCGATCCCCCGCGCCGTCCCGATCCCAGCCGGCCCGTACCACGAGCAATGCGGATGCCAAAACGCGGGCAGCCGCATCGCCTCGACACTTTCGGTCGATTTGCCCAGATGCTCCAGCATCTCCCGCACAACACCCAAAGCCGCCGCCCCATCGCCTGCCACCCGAAGCCCATCCTGCGTCTGAGGCCCTGGCACCTGCCAGTCCCGCCCGGTGGACGGCCCCATCGGCCAGAAGCCCGCCTGCATCACAAGCTCGGGGATGTCCCAGATCGCCTGCATCTCGACGATCCGCTTCTCCTCGATCCTGAAAAAGTCGTGATACCGCATCGCCGCAATCCGCCCCGTTGGCGGTATCCCCAGATAGGGCGCCGTAAACCGCCCGGCCCAATAGCCGCAAACCCCGATCCACTCGGACCCGTTCGCATCGTGCCCCCGCAGCCGGATCAGATCCCGCCGCTCCAGATCGGGGAACGCTGCGAACAGAGGCGCCATCCCAATCTCGAACAGCCCCTCCGCCCCAATCGCATCTCCCAAAGGATGACACAGCCGAACCGCCGTCTCTGGGGTCATCAAAGCACCCAGCGCCTCCCGATACGCTCCGGCCCCCTCATCCGCCGCAGACCCCAAAACCTCAATCACAGCGCAACCACTTCCTCATCTTGCCAAAAATACCTCTCCGGAGGGGAACTGGGACGGTGGGCGGGGCGATGCGCGCAGCGCGAGCGTCGTCCCGCCGTCCCTACTCCGCCGCATCCCGGTACGGAGCACCCTCCCCGTAAGGCACGTTCACCCCGCCATAGCGTCTTACCCGGATATTGCACTGCTCCGCATGACCCACGAATCCTTCCAGCATGCACAATCGCGACCCATATGAGCCGACCAAAGCCGCCGCCTCGTCGCTCGTGACCTTCTGATAGGAATGCGTCTTCAGAAACTTGCCGACCCACAAACCGCCCGTATACCGCCCCGCCTTTTTCGTCGGCAGCGTATGGTTCGTCCCGATCACCTTGTCGCCATTGGCCACATTCGTCCGCGGCCCCAGAAACAGCGCCCCGTAGGAGTGCATGTTCTCCAGATACCAATCGTCCCGATCGGTCATCACCTGCACGTGCTCGGACGCGATCTCATTGGCGACCTGCAGCATCTCGTCATGATCCGCGCACAGGATCACCTCCCCGTAATCGCGCCAGGACGCGCCCGCCGTCTCAGCCGTCGGCAGGATCTGAAGCAGCCGGTCGATCTCCGCGAGCGTCTCATCGGCAAGCCTGTGCGAGGTCGTCAGCATCACCGCCGGTGAATTATACCCATGCTCCGCCTGCCCAAGCAGATCGGTTGCGCAGATCTCCGCATCGACCGTCTCGTCGGCGATGACCATCGTCTCGGTCGGCCCGGCAAACAGATCGATCCCGACCCGCCCGAACAGCTGCCGTTTCGCCTCGGCCACAAAGGCATTGCCCGGGCCGACCAGCATATCGACCGGCGCAATCGTCTGCGTGCCCAAAGCCATCGCGCCGATCGCTTGCACGCCGCCCATCACATAGATCTCGTGCGCGCCGCCTATCTGCATCGCGGCGATCACCGCCGGGTTCGGGCGGCCCTGAAACGGCGGGGTGCAGGCGATGATCCGCGGCACACCCGCGACCGAGGCCGTCGCCACTGACATATGCGCCGAAGCCACCATCGGGAACTTCCCACCCGGCACATAGCATCCCACCGATTGAACCGGGATCGTCTTGTGCCCCAGGATCACACCCGGCATCGCCTCCACCTCGATATCGGTCATCGACGCCCGCTGCGCCTTGGCAAAGGCCACGACCTGATCGTGGGCAAAACGAATATCGGCCATCTCGCGCTCGGACACTTGCGCCACGATGCCCTCGACTTCGCTCTCGCTCAGCCGGTAGCTCTCCCGCGAATAGCCGTCGAACTTCTCCGACAGCTCCCGCACCGCCCCATCACCGCGCATCTCGATATCGGCGAGCAGCCCTTCGACCGTCCCTCGCACCTTGGCATCGTCCTGCGCCCGCTCGCCCGCGCTGCGCGCCTCCTTCAGATGCTCCGCCATGCCAATCCTCCCGATTGCTTTACCTGCGACTCGCCGGTCCAGACCAAAGGATACGCCCCCCTCGTCCCGCCTCAACGTCAAAACGCGCGTCCCTCCCTCAGCGCTGCAAAACGCGCTGCTCCGCCGGACGATAAATCGCCAGAACCGCCACAACGGACAGCGCCAAAAGAGCCGCCGGAAGCAGCGTGGCCCCCGCCTTTAGCGCCAGAACGGCACCCTCCGTCTGCGGCACGACCTCCCCGCCCGACGCTTCCTGCCAACCATAGGCCCCAAGAATCAGCGACAGGATCAGCGGCCCGACCGCGTTCGCCGCCTTCTGCCCGAAGAGCCAGATCGCGGAGAACGCGCCCTCGATCGCCTCTCCGGTCCGGGCCCGCGTGACATCCATCAGGTCCGGATAGATCGCCCAAGGGATCTGCTGGTAAGATCCGTTGGCCGCTCCGACCAGAAGGAACACACAAAAAACCAGTCCCAGATCGCCCGAGGGCAGCACCGCAAAGACCGCGCAAAGAACTCCAATGTAAAAGACCAGCCCGGCCACCAGCGCCATCACCTTGCCGAGCCGCGCCGACAGCCAGACCCAGCCCGCCTGGCTCAGGATCGAGCCGATGACGAAGGCCGCAAACATCAGCGACGCCATTGGCAACCCCGTCGCCGCTTGGCTCAGTGCCGATGAGCCAGGATCGATCACCAGATAGACCGCCGCGAACGGTACCGCCGCCGTTAGCACCGCGATCCCCAGCGTCATCAATCCGTAAATCAGGACCAGTCGCACGAAGGCGCCATTGGACAGCACCATCCGGACCAGACCAAGGAACCCTTCCGTCGTGCCTCTCATGATCCGCGGCGCGCGCCATGTCGCCCACACCGACAGCCAGACCGCGATCACGGTCACCGGTGCAAAGATCGCCATCGCCACGAAATACCCCTGGCTCGCCGCCACGGCCGGGATCAGCGCCCCGCCCACGAGGATCCCTAGCGAGGCAAAGGCCATGCGCCAGCCCGTCATCGCCGAGCGCTCCGCCGCATCCTGCGTCATCTCGCCAGCCATCGCTCCATAGGGAATAGCGATCATGGTAAAGCCCAGCGTCGCCACGGCAAAGAACCCGCCGACCCATACCAGATCCAAAGCCGCCGTCCGGTCCGGCGCGGCAAAGATCCCCAACATGCCCAGCGCCAGCACCACCGCGCCCACGACCATCCAGGGCGCCCGCCGCCCGAACCGCGTCTCGGTCCGGTCGCTCAGAAACCCCACCAGCGGATCGGTCACCATGTCGAAGGCCAAAATTGCGGTCGTCAGCGCCCCGGCCCAGACCACCGGCACGCCCAGAAACTGCGTCAGAAAGGACAGAACCAGCAGCTGCTTGACGACCACGAAGACGTTCACGCCCATATCGGCCAGCCCCCAGCCGGCCTTCTGCCCGATGCTCAAACTCATACCGTCCTCCCAGGCACCACCAAGCGCAAATCACGCGCCGATAGCAAGCCGCCCCGCGCTCCCGAAGGCTCCGGGCGGGCGGGTGTCGCTCCGGCGCAGCCGCGAGCGCAGTCGCCCGTCCGGATGTCAGATACGCCCCAGCACATCCTCCACCGCCGCCTCGATCAGCGCCAGCTCACCTGGCGCCGAAAATCTGTGATCGGACCCTTTCGCGAGCGTCAACCGCACATCCTCCCCTTCCAGATGCTCCAGAAGCCGCAAAGCCCAGCCCATAGGGACATCCGCATCCGCGGTCCCCTGCAGCATACGCACCGGCACATGCGCGGCCAGCGGCGAGCGCAGGACCAAACGCGCCCGCCCCTCCTCGATCAGCCGCCGCGTAATGACATAGGGCTCCCCGTAGTCCGACGGCACCGCCACGGCCCCCTCCGCCATCAACCGCGCCCGATCCGCCTCCGAAAACCCGGCCCAGTATCCATCCTCGGTAAAGTCGGGCGCAGCCGCGATGGTCACGAGACCCGCAACCAGATCGGGCCGGTCCCGCAGGATTAGAAGAGAAATCCAGCCGCCCATCGACGAGCCCACCAGAACCTGCGGCCCTTCCGTAACCGCTTCGATCACCGCCAGCGCATCCTCGAGCCAGTCGCCGATGGCACCCTCCTCGAACGCCCCGTCCGACGCACCATGTCCGCCATAGTCAAGCCGAAGGAACCCGCGCCCCGTCCGCTCGGCCCAGTCTTGCAGATGCACCGCCTTGGTTCCGGTCATGTCCGATTTGAACCCTCCCAGAAAGACGACCCCCGGGGCCTCCCCATCGGTTTTTTCGTAGGCAAGCCGCCCGCGCGCTCCGTCCAGATAATCCACCAATCATCCCTCCATTCCGGTCCCGATCACGCTATGCGAGAACGCGCCTGCTTCGCATCCCGAAAATGACCGGAGGAAGATCGGAAACCTTCGCTCGAGAGACCGACCGGACCGGCCCATCCCAAACATGTCGTCGGTACGAGCGCCCGTATGGTCATCGGCCTGATCAAACCTGCGGCTGAGCTTATCGAACTCACCCAGAGCCGCATCTCGGTCCGCCTGGTGCGGTCGCCGAAAACTCGCATATCTGTCTGCCTCGGATCCGACAGCAAACCATCAACGATCTCCCATTTAGATCACGTTTGTTTCCAAAACATCATTTAATGACACAATTCGACCGACAGGATACCGACGCAATACCGACCGGATACCGCATCCCCTTGACGGAGCTCAGACGCCCCGTCATCAAGCACCAATATCAACCCGCAACCGGGCGTCCCGTAGGCGCCAAACTGACGAGGAGCATCGGACCATGTCCCAGATTTCCCTGACTTTTCCTGATGGTAACAGCCGCTCTTACGACAAGGGCGTCACCGCCCAAGACGTTGCAGCGTCGATTTCGAACAGTCTCGCAAAAAAAGCGATCTCGGCCAATATCAATGGTGATCACTGGGATCTCCAATGGCCAATCGAGCAAGATTCCTCCATTGAAATCAATACGCTGAAGGACGAAGCTCCAGCGCTCGAGCTTATCCGGCACGACCTAGCCCATATCATGGCCCGCGCCGTTCAGGAGATCTGGCCCGATATCCAGGTCACCATCGGCCCCGTCATCGCGAACGGTTGGTACTACGACTTCGACCGCGCAGAGCCCTTCACACCCGAAGATCTCGGACTCATCGAAAAAAAGATGAAAGAAATCATCAACCTGCGTGATCCCGTCCGAACCGAGATCTGGGACCGGGAGCGCGCGATCCAGCATTACAAGGACAGCGGCGAGCCCTATAAGATCGAGCTGATCGAGGCGATCCCCGGCGACGAGCCGCTGCGGATGTACTGGCACGGCGACTGGCAGGATCTGTGTCGTGGGCCCCACCTTCAGAATACAGGCCAAGTCCCTGGAGATGCGTGGAAACTCATGTCGGTCGCCGGAGCGTATTGGCGCGGTGACAGCGACCGGGCGATGTTGCAAAGAATTTACGGGGTCGCCTTCCGAAATAAAGAGGATCTTAAGAAACACCTGCTAATGCTCGAAGAGGCGGCAAAGCGCGACCACCGCAAACTCGGACGCGAAATGAACCTCTTTCATATGCAAGAAGAGGCGCCCGGTCAGGTCTTCTGGCATCCCAACGGTTGGTCGATCTATACCGAATTGCAGGACTATATGCGCCGCAAGCAACGCGCGGCCGGATATCAGGAGGTGAATACACCGCAAGTCGTCGATCGCTCCTTGTGGGAGAAATCAGGACACTGGGATAAATATCAAGAGCATATGTTTATCGTCGAAGTCGACGAGGATCACGCCCGGGAAAAGGCCGTCAATGCGCTCAAGCCCATGAACTGTCCGGGTCACGTTCAGCTTTATAATCAGGGTCTTAAATCCTACCGCGATCTTCCCTTGCGCCTTGCCGAGTTTGGCTCGTGCAACCGGTACGAACCTTCAGGCGCGCTCCACGGCATCATGCGTGTGCGCGGCTTTACCCAGGATGACGGCCACATCTTCTGCCGCGAAGATCAAATCGAGGGGGAGTGCGCTGCTTTCATCGATTATCTGGCGGGGGTCTATAGCGATCTTGGCTTCGACACCTTCGAGATCATGTTCGCGACACGGCCTGAAAAGCGTGTCGGCAGCGAGGAATCCTGGGACCATGTCGAAAGCGCGCTGGAAAGCGCGATCAAATCAACCGGTCATCCCTATACCCTCGACGAGGGGGAAGGCGCTTTCTACGGCCCCAAGCTTGATTTCAAACTGACCGACGCCATCGGTCGCGAGTGGCAATGCGGCACCTTTCAAGTCGATCCCAATCTGCCGGAACGGCTTGATGCAACCTATATCGCCGAAGACGGTGCGAAACATCGTCCCTATATGCTCCACCGGGCCTGCCTCGGCAGCTTTGAGCGGTTCATCGGCATCCTGATCGAGAATTCTGCCGGAAAGCTGCCCTTCTGGCTCGCCCCCCGACAGGTGGTGGTGGCCACAATCGTGTCGGATGCGGACGACTACGCGAACGAGGTTGTTGAAATACTTCGGCAGAACGGTATTCGTGCCGAAGCCGATACTCGTAACGAAAAGATCAATTACAAAGTCCGCGAACATTCGGTCGGCAAGGTGCCCGTCATCCTTGCGATCGGTCAGCGGGAGGTGGAAGAGCGGACAGTTTCCATTCGGCGACTTGGAGAAAAACAAAGTAGTGTCAGACCCTTAGAGGAGGTTACAAATGATCTCGCCCGCGAAGCAACACCGCCGGACCTGGCCTAAATCTGACTGGTTCTCGCTGTAACCGGATCCTTGCGAGCCGTGACAGGCGTTGACGGCTGCGTGATTGACGCGCTCGTGAATGGGCAGGGCAAGGTCTGCGGTTCTATCCTGCGAACGTCCCCGCATCCCGCGGGCAGACCACAGTTCGATACGACATAAGAAAGGTCGCTCCATGTCCACCACGATCAAGACGTTCGCCATCGCCTCCGCCGTCGCTACAGCCGTATCCGGCCTCGCCCAAACCGCCAACGCCCAAGCGAACGAGAAGTGCTACGGTGTGTCCCTCGCCGGCGAAAATGACTGCGCCGCCGGTCCCGGAACGACCTGCGCCGGCACGTCGACCGTCGACTATCAAGGCAATGCCTGGACACTCGTTCCCGCAGGTACCTGCAGCGAGATTGAACTTCCAACTATGGCCGATGGCTCCGAACGGGCTGGGTCTCTCGAAGAGCTCGACCGCGATCTGCCTGCATAAACCTCGCGCGCCCGCCAGATCCTTGAGCGGGCGCCTTCCCAACCGAAAGCTGGTTGAATGCTGGACACCACTGACAGAACCTTGCCAAACCAGCCCGGAATTGGCTTTAAATCCCAGCATTTTCAGGACCTTCTGGACGATCCGGGTCCTGTGGCCTGGCTTGAGATTCATGCTGAAAACTATATGGGCGATGGTGGTCGACCCCTGGCGCAGCTCCGCGAGCTCAGCGCGCACTTTCCGATCTCAGTCCATGGCGTCGGCCTTTCCATCGGCGGCGAGCGCCAGCTCGATCCCGATCATCTGGCCCGGCTCAAATATCTTTGCGACTGGCTCTCCCCGGCAAGCTTCTCGGAACACCTCGCCTGGTCGACCCACGATACCGGCTATTTGAACGACCTGCTGCCTCTTCCCTACGACAAGGTATCCTTGAGCCGGGTCGCTGGTCACATCGCGCAAGTGCAGGATACACTCGGTCGCCAGATGCTTCTCGAGAACCCCTCCAGCTACCTGTCCTTTGACACCTCGACGATGACCGAAACTGAGTTTCTAAGCGAGCTGACGACCCGGACCGGCTGCGGCCTGTTGCTTGATGTGAATAACGTCTTCATCTCCGCCACCAACCTCGAGACTGAACCTCAAGCATATATTGACGCCTTTCCCACCGATGCTGTGGGAGAAATCCATCTCGGAGGGCATGACGAAGAGGATCAAGGCAGCAGTCGTCTTTTGATCGACAGTCATGCAAAATCCGTAGCTGATCCCGTGTGGGATCTTTTAGCGTATACGCTGTCCCAAACCGGTCCGGCACCGCTGCTTGTTGAATGGGATACCGATGTCCCGCCCTTCCCCGTCCTACGCGACGAAGCGGCCCGTGCTCAGCTTGCGCTGGCCGGATGACACCTTTTACAGCCGCTCTTTTACGCCCGGACGCATCGCCTCCGGACGATATCTCAAAAGCCACCCGAAATCGTTTTGATATCTACCGAAATAATGTCGCGGTCTCGTTGACCGGAGCGCTGGAAGCCGCCTTTCCGACCGTCCGAACTCTTGTCGGTGACGAGTTCTTCAAGGCGATGGCTGGGATATTCCTTCGCGGACATCTTCCACAGGACCCTCGTCTTGCGCTCTATGGGGGGGAATTGCCAGCCTTTTTGGATAGCTTTCCTCCCGCTAAGGACCTGCCCTATCTTCCAGATATCGCAAGGCTCGAACAGGCGCTTCGCGAAAGCTACCACGCAGCCGATGCGCGCCCTATCCAACCGGCGAGATTGACGGATCTGACCGAAGATGAGCTGCTCGGCACCTGTCTTGTCCTTGCACCGGCATCCAGGACCATCCGATCCAATTGGCCGATCCATGGTATCTACAAGGCTCAGACCGACAAGAGCCTCAGGCCTAAGATGAGAGCCGAGACTGTGCTCATCACCCGTTCAAAATACGATCCGGTCATGACCGTCGTCGATCCCGCAAATGTGGGGCTGCTTGAGGCGATTGCGGATCAGCAGACGCTAGGCGCTTCCCTTTCGAGCCATCCCGGCGCAGATCTTACATCTGTGCTTGGTCTTCTTCTCGGGCAAGGCACAATCATAGATCTCCATCGAAAGGCCAACCCATGAATACCCTCTACCGCACGGTCGATAGCCTCGATCGCGCTGCCTTTACGATCCTGCCAACCCTGGCGCGCGTGATTTTTGCAGGCGTCCTCTTCTTTTACTTTTGGAACTCAGCCTTAACCAAGTTGGATGGCACTTCGTTGAGCCTTGGAGCCTATGCACAGATCTTCCCGCGCGCCATGGAAGCCGCCGGGTTCGATCCTTCTCAGCTTTCCCCTGTCCAGACAGCGATCGTCTGGGCGGGAACGATGGCGGAGTTTGTGTTACCCGTTCTGCTTCTTATCGGCCTTCTGACACGTCTGGCAGCCGTGGGTATGATCGGCTTCGTCTTGGTGCAAACCGCAACTGACATCTTAGGGCATGGTGCCGATTCTAGCACGATCGGTCTGTGGTTTGACAGATTACCGGACGCCGCACTGGCCGATCAAAGAGCGCTGTGGATAGCTCTGTTCTCTATTCCGCTCTTTCTTGGCGCAGGTCCGCTGTCCTTAGATCGCCTTCTCTTCAGGCGCTGAGGCCTCGGAATCGGCAGACGGCCACCGATCTCCTGTTCACCCTATCCTGACGGTTTGAAATTCCCAGAATCACGCTATCGTTGAGTAGAAGCCGAAGTGACGTCCCCTCGCGCGAGGGCGCCGGACGATTGGCACCTGGGTCCGACCTTGGACACGACGAGAGGAGAGACGGAGATGCCCACTGGCACCGTGAAATGGTTCAACACAACCAAAGGTTACGGCTTCATTGCCCCGGATGACGGCGGAAAGGACGTATTTGTCCATATCTCGGCCGTCGAAAGATCCGGAATGACCGGTCTTGCCGATGATCAGAAGATTGAATTTGACCTCGAAGAAGGCCGCGATGGCCGGCAAATGGCGGGTAACCTGAAGGCGCTCTAGTCGCACTGGGGCCAACTAGATGATGGATATGGCCGGTCCATTAGGGATCGGCCGATCCGATAGCGGCTTGAAATTCCCTCCATTCCCCTTTCGAAAGACCAGAGTTGTCTTGGCTGACATCTTCTCCAGCGAGCATACGCTTGAGAACGGCGAGACCGCTTGCCGAGAACTGAGCGCCGCCAAGTCTGTAATCCTCAAAAGCAGAATAGGCCGCGGGGACCCAATCGCGCACAATATCGCAGATCACCTCCGCATAGACCCGAATCTCCATTTGCGCATGGGCATCTGCTCGAAGCCTCAGGAAATGGAAGAGGTTATGCAGATCGACCTTCCAGTACCATTGCGTGTAGATATTCGCGGGTAGGTTCATGCGCGCGAGTTCCCGGGCCAGCCCCTTTTGTCCCTCTTGGCCCAGCATCTCTTCGTAGTGGTCGTAGGCCCGACCGGAGTCGGATTTCAGGATCTCGAGAACGCGTTCCGCCTCATCTCCCTCAAGGGTCTCTCCGCGTCCCTGATTGTTCGAGGTCGATTGCGCCGCAAGCGCGTCTGGCTGCGGAATGTAGAACTCGCGATCAAGGATCGAATAGCGCGCGGAATACTCGTTCACATTTGCAGTCCGATGCCGGATCCACTGCCGGGCAACGAAGACCGGCAGTTTGACGTGAAGCTTAACTTCGCACATCTCGAACGGTGTCGAATGCCAGTGTCTCATCAGATAGCGGATCAGCCCCTCATCGTTCTGAACCGACTTAGTCCCTTTGCCGTAAGAAACGCGTGCGGCCTGACAGATGGCGGCATCATCGCCCATGTAATCGATAACGCGAACGAAGCCATGATCTAGAACCGAATGGGCTTTGTAGAGATGCGCTTCCATCCCCTCACTGACGGCCCGGAGCGTCGAGCGAGGAGCATTGCGTAAAGCGTCTATCTCATCCTGCTGGCTCTGTGTGACGGCCATGTTTGATCCTTCCACTCTTCGACTCGCCTCGCCACCCTATCTGGCGAAAAGACGTCGTGCGACCTCAATATTTGGTGCCGCAACGGAGCGTCTGGTAGATACGAGAAAGACAAGTTAGTGAGATGATCGAACAGAGGGAGATCTCATCATGCCACTGAAATACCTTCACACCATGGTCCGCGTAAAGGATTTGGAGAAATCGATGGCGTTCTATGAGCTTCTTGGCCTCAAGGAAACGCGGAGAATGGAGAATGACGGCGGACGTTTCACCCTAGTCTTCATGGCGCCTCCGGGACAGGAGGAATGTCCGGTTGAGCTGACTTATAATTGGGATGGTGACGATGCCCTTCCCGATGACAGCCGACATTTTGGGCATCTCGCTTATCGCGTCGACAATATCTACGATATGTGCACCAAGCTTCAGGAAAATGGCGTGACGATCAACCGTCCTCCGCGTGATGGTCACATGGCCTTTGTGCGGTCGCCTGACAATATATCAATCGAACTCCTTCAAGAGGGTGACGCTTTACCAAAGGAAGAGCCTTGGGCGAGCATGCAAAATACAGGCCACTGGTAAGCTTGCAGACCGCGCAGTATCTATTGAAAGGCGACGGGATGACGGTCTCGCGGACCGACACTCTTTCACGATGCGTCAGGCAAACTCGAAACCGCCGTATGGGGGTGGCCATTTGTTTGGGATTGACGGCTCTGTCTCTTGGCTCTTTGGCCGAAGCAGGCTGTCGACAAGCGCTCGTTCTCGCTCTTGATATATCAGGATCTGTGGATCAGGCAGAGCATTCCCTCCAGCGCCGTGGTCTCGCGGCTGCGCTGAATTCAGATGATGTCCGCGCTGTTTTGTTAAAAGATATCGAAAATCCCGTAAGATTTTCGGTCTTCGAATGGTCTGGCCCTGGCGACCAACAGACAATTTCGGACTGGCTCCAGGTCGATAGCGACGCAGCTTTGGATCAACTTATCCAGCGGATTGAAACTGCACCGCGAGTGGCGGCCAATCCTTCAACCGCTCTCGGTCAGGCGATGCTGCATGGAGGGGAGCTCCTTACATCACAGCCCTGCTGGCAATTGACACTCGATATCTCGGGCGACGGCGTCTCGAACACCGGCCCCCGTCCGCAGGATGTTGATCTTGATCCGGCTATTACGGTGAATGGGCTTGTTATCAAAACGACCCCAGCTCCAATCGGCCGTAGAATCCGGGAGCAGACCGACGAGCTTGAGGTCTATTTTGAAACGAATGTCGTCAGAGGCGATCTGTCCTTCATCGAGATCGCTAATGGCTTTGAGGACTACGAGCGTGCCATGCGACGCAAGTTGTTAAGAGAGCTGACCAGTCTCACTGTCGGTTCGGCCAGTCTGTCCGCTCCTCGGCTGGCTCAGTAGATATAGCGGATCTGATCGGTCCAATACCGCTCTACACGGCGCAGGGCTGTCGTGATTTCGTCCATCCCCTGCATCCCAAGCACACCATTACTTTGAAGGCCATCCGCATGTCCCTCAAAGAGACGCCCTACGACATCGCGGATCATGCGCCCCTTATTCGTAAGGCGCACACGGACGGATCGCCGGTCAATTTCGCATCGCTCGTGATGCATGTAGCCGCTTTCGACCAGCTTCTTTAGATTATAGCTGACGTTGCTACCCTGATAGTAGCCGCGTGTCTTGAGCTCACCCGCCGTCACCTCGTTGTCCCCTATATTGAAGAGCAACAAGGCCTGAACCGCATTGATTTCAAGAACGCCGACCCGTTCGAACTCATCTTTAATGACGTCGAGCAAAAGTCGATGAAGACGCTCTACCAACGCTAAGGCTTCGAGATAGCTCGTCATGAAGGCGGCCGAATGGTCGCTGGTCTGGGTCGGTTCAAGGTCAGTGTGAACGGTCATGTCCGGCTGTTCCTCATTATCGGGTTGAGCCAGAAATGACGGGAAATCCCGAACAATAAGTTAAACGGTGATCAAAAGCTGCTAAAGTTTGACTTAGTTCAGCATATGGCGTCGGATATCAGCGACAAGGAGGCGATATGTCTCTGGAGCCTCTTCCTGTCCGGTTATCCAACGATAGAGGTCCTGATCGTTCTCGTTGAGCATATCGTCGTAGAGGGACAGCCTATCAGGCTCCATCGTATTGAGTCTGCTCTGGGCATAAGCCGACAGGATCAAATCCATCTCTTTCATCCCGCGTCGCATCGACCTCATGGCCAGGCGCCGGATGCAAATCTCTCGAGGCTCGCTCATCCTTGCTCTGCTAGGCGCTTGCGCAGCCGTTTCTCCAGACGTGAAAGCTGATCGGATGCACCGTCGATCACCGTTTTGAGCTGGCGCATCTCAATAAGCACGTCCTTCATATCGCTCCCCACCGCATCCTGCTCTGGCGCATCGAGCCCATCGCCCTTGCCAGTCATCAGCCAAGTCAACGACACGCCTAAAAGACCCGAGAGCATCTGGAGCTTATTGGCGCGGGGCTCGTTGAGGTCCTCTTCCCAATTTCGAAGGGTGCTTAGCTTTATCCCCAAGCGTTTGGCCAACTCCTGTTGATCCAGACCCGCTGCTTCGCGCGCTCCGGCGACCCGGTCGCCAAATGTCGCTGCTTCGGCGCTGTACCAGCTCTCGACTTCGGTCATGAAGCATCCTCTGTCTTGCGTGCATACGTCCCCGCTCCTATGACAGCGGGAGGCCCATATTCCAACCCGGAGGCTCTCATGTCTTTTCTCTCCGCGACACTCGATCGCGTTCAGCCGTCAGCGACGATTGCCGTCACGAACAAGGCGCGAGAGCTCAAGGCCGCGGGCCGGGACGTGATCGGCCTCGGCGCTGGAGAACCGGACTTCGACACGCCCGAAAATATCAAGAACGCCGCCAAGGTTGCCATCGACGCTGGCAAGACGAAATACACCGCAGCCGACGGTATCCCCGAGCTGAAAGAGGCGATCTGCGCCAAATTCAAGCGCGACAATGGGCTGAACTATACCCCCGCGCAAATCTCGGTCGGCACCGGCGGCAAGCAGATCCTCTACAACGCGTTGATGGCCACTCTGAACGAGGGCGACGAGGTCGTCATTCCAGCGCCCTATTGGGTCAGCTATCCTGATATGGTCAAACTCGCTGGTGGCATGCCTGTGACCATTGAGGCCGGTGTCGATCAAGGCTTCAAGATCACACCCGATCAGCTCGAGGCTTCGATCACTGACAAGACAAAATGGTTCATCTTCAATTCGCCGTCCAATCCAACGGGTGCGGGATACACCGCCGATGAGGTGAAGGGGCTGACCGACGTTCTGATGAAGTATCCGCATGTTTGGGTCATGACTGACGACATGTACGAGCACCTTACCTACGATAACTACGTTTTCGCGACCCCTGCCCAGATCGAGCCCGGCATTCTGGACCGCACGCTGACCTGTAACGGTGTCTCAAAGGCCTACGCGATGACCGGCTGGCGGATCGGCTATGCAGGCGGGCCGGAAAAGCTGATCTCGGCGATGCGTAAAATACAGTCGCAGTCGACATCGAACCCTTGTTCGATCTCGCAATGGGCTGCTGTTGAGGCGCTTAATGGCACGCAGGAATTCATCGCCGAGAACAACCGTACCTTCGCTCGGCGCCGCGATCTGGTCCTGTCGATGTTGCGGAAGATCGATGGGATCAGTGTGCCGACCCCAGAAGGCGCGTTCTACGTTTACCCATCGATTGCAGGATTGATTGGCAAGACCTCGGCAGGCGGGACGCGTCTTGACAGCGATTCGACCTTTGCAACTGCCCTGCTTGAGGAAAAGGGCGTCGCCGTCGTCTTTGGCGAGGCGTTCGGCCTCTCGCCCGCCTTCCGGATCAGCTACGCCACCTCCGACGAGGCGTTGACTGAAGCCTGCACCCGAATACAGGATTTCTGCGCGACGCTGACCTGACGCCGCACAGACTACTTCATACTCTCACCGCATCACGGCTTCGTCTGTCGAAGCGGTCGCGCATCCATTTCAAGACACCACCGGGTTCGACAGGCTCGAACCGCGGATCGGCCGTGGGATCTTTTTCGGGCTGCGCCCGGTGAACTGGGATCGGACCGCCCAGCAAACTATGCGGTGGGAAGTGACCGGACGGCTCGAAGGACGTGATCGCCAAAACCTCTGGCGATGTGCGTTTGACAATGGATCGCCCGCGAGACGCGGGATCGGACCGGTGATCGACACGCGGGTCGACCACCCAAAAAGGCGGATGCATGGAATGTCCTGACATCTTTTGGAACGGGTGAACGCCAATTGGCGCTCTAGAACGGTATAGGCTGCCTCTAGCAGCGGGATAGGGTTTCCGTTTTCATAGTGTCCTCCGTTCTGATGGCAGACGGCAGCTCGCTAACATACCTGCGACATATTGGAAAGGAGTTCCAAGTCATCGGCGGGAAACTGCATGCGTTATGACTATGTTCCGCGAACAGACGTATAACTCAGATCGAAGCGGACAGTATCAAACAGCATAGAAAGACGGTCAGAAGGCTGATACGCACCTCAGCGCCCCAAAAGACGGGCCACGATCAACTGACCAAAGACTCGGAGACGCCCAACCATGTCGCAGATTCTTCCTCCCTATTATTTCCGCGTTCGTGAAAATGGAGCGACTGTATTTCGGGTGAGCACCGACAATCGGCATCGCCGTATCGAGATGGACCAGATTGCTGTCATAAACACGCGCAACGGCACAGTCCGGCCGAAGAACGGGATCGAACTCACAGAGGAAGATCAGACCGAGATCGACCAGTGGATGTCCAAGCGGACGGAGATCCTGAAGAAGAGGGACATCGACGACATCCACCGAGCGGTGGATTATCTAAACCTGACCACCCAATGGGCCCAGTCCTCTGCCACCGATGACGAGCTTGAGGAGGTGACAGACGCACTCTTGATGGCCATGCATGATCTTCGAAGCGTCTTGGTTCGGAAAAAGTCACACCGTTTGAACGGCTGAGCACGCTTATTGATGCGTTCTCGACGGCGTTGACATAAGGTGAGCCTCGAAAAGAGGTTTTTCAGGATGCAACACCTTTGATCAGCAGCCCGCAGATGCGAGCAGTGTTTTGCCTACCAGGCAGCTGGATTGGGCGAAAAAATGCTCGCGCTCAGAGGGCTTTTTTAAGGCAGACACGTTCTATCTGCCTAGTTTTAAAAGCTCTTTCGCACGAATTCCCTTTCGTTTACAGTGTGTTCACGTTTTCAAAACACGTCATCAATCCGCAAGGTTGACCACGAATTGTCAACAAATTGGCCGTCCGGTGCACCGATTTGGTCGCATTTGTCCGTCACTGAAGACCTAGATGAGGCCGTTGGCCTTCTTCCCTAACTGCTCAATCGCCTCGGAGGTTCACCCCATGAAGACCAGAGCGCTAAAAACTTTGCTGGCCACTACCGGTCTTAGCACACTCATGCTTGGCGCAGTTGCCAATGCAGAGCCTGTTACCCTTGAAACACTGGACAAGTCTGTATCGATTGCGGGTGACCTGCTCGAATTTGATGGTCAAACCTATGTCGTACGGACAGCAATCGGCACCGTTTCGATTGCCACAGACTTCGTGACCTGCGGCGGCCCCGGCTGCCCCGACGCTGAACCCGATGATTCGCAATTCTCAATCGCTGGGTCCCGGTCGCTGACGGACGAGCTGATTCCGGCTCTCGTCAACGGCTATGGTCAGAGCGTTGGCGCCGATCTCATGAAAGAGATCCGGAATGGCAACGACACAACTTATGAAGTGTCCACAGACGAGCGCGGAACAGCTGAAATCAGCATTGCGCCGTCAAACACTCGTGATGGTCTGCAAGCTTTGCTGCAAAACAACGCGACCTTCGCGCTGGCAACTCGTCCGGCCCGGAACCGCGAAGTCGAAGCTTTTGCGGAAAACAATCTCGGTGACCTGCGCTCGCCAGGTCAGGAACACATCGTGGCCCTCGACGGTCTCGTCCTTGTTACGCATCCGGAAAACCCCGTCCGTGCCGTTTCCGAAATCAACGCAGCGCTTGCCTTCGGCGGTCAGATCAGCAATTGGTCCGAACTCGGCGGTCGGAATGGTCCTATCAACCTTTATGTTCGCGAAGCCGACAGCGGCACACGCGAAGTCTTCGACGCTCTCTTGATGCGCCCGAACGGCCTGACCGTTAATGGCAACATCACGATCCTCGAAAGCGATGCTGAAATCACCGAAGCGGTCAAGAATGACCCCAATGGTTTTGGTTTCACAAGCTTTGCCAAGGCCGACGACGCAGCCGCTCTTGCCATCGAAGGTGTCTGCGGCCTGAGAACGCCGCCGACATCTTTCACGATCAAGACGGAAGAATATCCGCTGACCCGTCTGCTTTACATGTACAACACGGACGATCAGCTTCCTTTCCACGCGCGTGACTTCCTTGATTACATCTCGACAGAAGATGGGCAGCAACTTGTCGCGAATGCTGGTTTTATCGATCAAAGCGTCTCGTCCGAAACGATCAACTCCCAAGGTATTCGTGTAGCCTCGGCTATCGTGAACAACGAAACACCCGAAGAACTGATCTCGATGCGCAACATGTTCGAGCTTCTTCTCGCAGCCGACCGTCTTTCTACGACGTTCCGCTTTGAGACGGGGTCGGCACGCCTCGATAGCCGCGCCGAAGCTGACGTTGAACGTCTGGCCGAGCTTCTTTCGAGCCCGCGTTTCGCGAACAAGGAAGTGCTGTTCGTTGGCTTCACCGACTCCGTCGGACGGGCCGATCTGAACGAGCTTCTCTCGCAACAGCGGGCAGAACTGGTTCGCCGGTCGGTCCTCGCTGCGAACCCGGATCTGAATACCTCTACCCAAACCCGTGCAATCGGCTTTGGCGAGGTTTCACCGCTCGGCTGCAACGAGACGGATACCGGTCGCCGGATCAACCGTCGCGTTGAGGTATGGGTTCAGGACGTGGTCGCAGGCGACCGCACCTAATCCGGCATCTAAACGGTACATAGCTTGATCCTGTCTGTCTGCTCCGGCGGGCAGCGGGATCGGCGAAAGGAGTAAGATCGATGAAGTTTTTATCGACACTAGTAGCGGCTACGCTGGTCGCACCCTTCATGGCCGCCGCTGACCCGACAGGATGTGACGGTAACGAAGAAGTTCTAAAGTTCAGTGTTGTCACCTCCCTGCAAGGTCACCCTAAGGGTGAGGCAGCGATGGAATATGCATCGCAGATAAACGCTCAGATGGACGGGCGCTACTGCGTCGAAGTCTACGGCAGCAGCGAGCTTTATCCTGATGACGAAACTCTGTTCCAGGCAATGCTGGATGGCGATGTACATTTCGCGATGCCCGCCTTTGCCAAAATCTCGGCCTATAGCCAGAAGTCGGATATCTTCAATCTGCCATTCCTCTTCGACGGTCCTCTGCACGTCCTCGAATTCCTGCAATCCGATGTCATCAATGAGATCGGCGAAGAGGTGAAGGACGACGGCTTTGAAGTTCTGGGATATGTCAGTAACGGCATGCGCCAGTTTTCCGCAACCGTTCCGATGCGCAGCCCTGGCGATGCCGAAGGCTTGACCTTCCGGGTCTCTTCTAGCTCGCCAATCACTGCAGCAGTGTTGGACATCATGGGTGTTACACCAAAGAAGCTTAAGTTCTCGCAAGTCTATGACGCGCTCGCTTCTGGTGAAGTCCAAGGCCAGGAGAACACTTGGGCCAATATCGCCACGAAGGAATTCTACCGCGTTCAAGCGGCTGTGACTGAGACGAACCACACCTATATCGGCTATCCGATGATGACCTCTCAGAGCTTCCTCAATGACCTTGATGAGCAGACACGCGCGGATTTCATCACTATCGCCAACCTGGTCACACACGAGCGCAATCGTTTCGCGTTCGAACTGAACCAGCAGCAGCGTCAGTATATTCTGGACGACGACGGTATCATTCTGCGCCTGACCCCTGCTGAGATGCAGGAATGGCGTGACGCCTTCGCTCCGATCCTAGATCGATTTAAGCCCAGCATCGGGACTGAGTTTGTAGATGCGGCCATCCGGATCAACGCAGAGGCCGATCCCTTCAACTAGACGTAGGGATCTCCTGACTGACTTGGCGTCTGCCCGGCTGAAACGTCGGGCAGACGTCGTTCGTTTCGACCAATTTCGTTGCCAAATCATCGCTTTGCCCGAAAAGATGTCAGGCAAAACCCGTGAATCGACCACGAAAATGTCTGATTTGAGATGAATTTTGTTAAGAAGGCCTGCCATGAGTCGGCGTAGGTATTCGACAGGCGACGCTCTCGACCATCGGGATGTGACGCAAACTAGATGCGCTTGGGGGCGCTGAGACGTGATGAAGAACGCACCGAAAGACGAAAGCGAAAGTCTCGACGAGCACGATCGTCATGACGAGCTTGAAGACGGAACAAAATTGCTTGGTGGTCTCTACACGATCACCCGGTTCCTGAATGCAGGCGGCTTCGGCATCACCTATCTCGCGACTGACAGCCTCGAGCGAACGGTCGTTATCAAGGAATGCTTTCCCGCCGCTCTTTGTCGCCGCGTCGGAACTGTCGTCAAGGTTCGCTCCCGTAGTCAAGAAGATGCGCTCAAGACGGTCATCAAATGCTTCGCTCAAGAAGCACGTAGCCTTTCCAAGCTGGATCACCCGAACATCGTTAAGGTCCACCTGGTCTTTGACGACAACGAAACCGCCTATATGGCAATTGATTACGTCAACGGTCCCGATCTTCTCGACCTGATCGACCAGAAGTCCCCGCTTCTGACACCGTCAAGCATCACGTCGATGCTGCGCCGTATGCTGGACGCCATTGGCTACATCCACTCGCAAGGCCTGCTCCACCGCGATATCTCGCCCGACAACATCCTTGTCGATGAAGCCGGTAAGCCGATCCTGATCGATTTTGGCGCCGCTCGGGAGCAAGCCTCCCGCAAAACCCGCGTTCTGACCGCTGTCAGCGTCGTTAAGGATGGGTATTCGCCACAGGAATTCTACCTGCAAGGATCCCAGCAATCGAACGCAAGTGACCTCTATGCGCTCGGTGCCAGCTTCTATCACGTCATTACAGGGGAAGCCCCGCCTCCTAGCCAAGAACGCCTTTTCGCCGTGGCCGAGGGCAAGGACGATCCGTATCAGCCGCTTGCCGGACAGCACGAAGGCTATTCGGAGGATTTCCTGCGATCCATCGACAAGGCGATGGAAGTCGTTCCGAAGAACCGCGTCCAATCGGCTGCTGAATGGCTTGCCCTCATGGACGGCACCGCAGATGCGGCCAATGTCGTCCATATCGGTCGCCAGCCCGAGGATAGACGCCGCGAAGAGACTAAATCCGCGGCGGACGACGAGGAAAGTGCAGCGGCGGCTGCAGTTGTCTCACCACCTCCGGAGAAATCGAACAAGACAGCGTTAATGGCCGGCGCCGGCCTGGCCGCTCTCGTTGCTGGTGCCGCTGGCATTTACATCGCAACGTCCGGAGGATCTGCCGACGAGTCCGCGCCGCAAATTGTTGCGGGAACGACTGTGACTGAAGCCGCTGAAAGCACGCCTTCTCAGATCGCGGCGCAGCCCGACACACCCGCAGCGTCTGCCGATACAGAGGTCGCTGCAACCCCGGAGGCCAGCGAGCCCCCCGCCATCGTCGAGGCGCCTGAGGTCACTACAGAGCCGACAACGGTAGAAACGGCCGAGGTCGAGCCTACAACCTCAGAGGATCCGGCTCCTATCGTCCAACGTGACACGATCGAAGAAGCTCAAACAACCGAACCGGAGATCGAAGACGCAAGCCCATCGACAGAAGTCGCCGCTGCCGAAATCGAGACACCTGACGTTCCGGTTACGACGCCCGACGCCATTGAGCCCAGCATTGTCGAACCGGCGGAAGCGCCAACAGACGCGATTGCCCTGGCTGTCGACACGGCGCTTGCCGACACTCCACAAGCTCCGGAGTCTTCGCTTCGGCCTGTGACACGTCCGACCGATCTGGCAGAAACTGGCGCAGCGGCGATCCCCGATGACCTGCCCGTGACAGTGCCGGATCTGGTGACGCCCGAAACTCTGGCCGCAACGCGCACGGCAAACGGCGATACACTCACCGAACTTCAGCCGGGAACCAGTGACGTTGTCGCCTCCGTCTCCTCAGGTAATTTGACTGTCTTGCAGGAAGGACAGGGAATACCGTTGGGCGCAAACCTTGTTGCGAACACGGATCAGGCCAACATTACCGCATCGGTCTCCGAACCGCGTGAAACGGTTGCCGTCACATCTGAAATGATCGTCGAACAATCATCCGAACCGACAGGATTTTTGATCATTGGTGACAACGCCGCCTCCTCAGAAGCTGACAGTGTTGATGCCGGTGACATCGCAAGAACGATTGATCTTTTGAACAGCGGCGTCTCGGCTGTCCCAGCCCCGCAGCCGGCACCTGAGCCGGAGGAGCCCGTTGTCGCAGCGATCGAACAGCCGGAATCTGAGCCAGTGACAAGCTTCATTCAAATCGCCCCCCCCGCGACCGAAGTTGAACCGGAAGAGCCTGCAGCTCCGACCGAGCCGGAAGGAAATGCGTTCGAGATCATCACCTTTGGTGGTGATGCTGAAGCAAACGCATCGCCAACCGCACCCGCAGCGGATCTTGCCTTGAACTGGCCCTTCGTGACTGCAGCGGCACAGACAGAATACGGTCGTTTCCCGCAGATCATCGGCATCAATGACAATCCGATTGTGCAGATCGAGAACGACTGGCTCAGAACCGGTCTGACGATCATGTCGATCAACGGTCAGCTCGTTGAAACAAGCGAAAACTTCCAGGATGCGTTCGAAGCCTCTGCAGAGCGCATCGGGAACGACCGGCTTTCGGCCAGCGTCCTTGTGATCGAGCCTGGAGCAGATAGCTTTGCCGAACGCATCCTGACGCTGCCTCTCGAGTAAGTTTCGCATCCGAACACATACGCAGAAGATCTGAAAGGCTCGCGAACCAGTAGTTCGCGGGCCTTTCTTCTTTGGATGCACTCGCTTAGCCCTGAACGTCCCAGTCCTTTCAGGGCTACGACCCGTCCTGCCTAAATGTATTGGCCAGCTCTGGCGTATCTTTGCCTGGATTAGAAAAGGACGAGATCGTGATCGAACCTGCGGTTGTTTTGTCGCAAAGCGCGGGACATCCTGATCGCCTGTCGTCGCACGAAAATCTATGAAGCTGGACCGAGGAAGGCCCTTTATGTCCCCGATTTCCGCCCCCGCGCCTCTGGCCGCCAAAGAGGCGGCTTCCGTCTTTCAATCGGTTAGGGCTCAGACCGAAACGCTGGTCGCGCCGCTTTCGGAGGCAGATATGATGCTGCAATCGATGGAGGACGCCAGTCCGGCAAAGTGGCACCTCGCCCATACCACATGGTTCTTTGAAGAATTCATCCTGAAGCCAAGGGACCCTGACTATCGCACAATAGATGACAGGTTCGCCTTCCTGTTCAATTCCTATTACGTTCAGGCCGGGCCGCGTCATGCTAGAGATAAACGTGGTCTCGTGTCCCGCCCCGGCACATCCGAAGTCATGGATTATCGTCACCACGTTGAAGCGGGTTTGCACTCTATCCTAGATGCCAATCGTGATGATGCCAACGATATCGCGGCCCTCGTTGAACTGGGCTGCCATCACGAAATGCAGCATCAGGAGCTGCTGATCACCGATCTGCTTCATGCGCTTTCTTATAATCCGCTTCTGCCAGCCTATCGCGATCCGCAGCCTATGCCGGTGACCCAGGAAATCTCGTTGACTTTCACCTCCCACGACGGTGGTCTGCGTGAAATCGGTCATGGCGGAACCGGTTTTGCCTATGATTGCGAAAATCCGCGCCACCAGACCTATATCGCTCCGTTCCAGTTGGCTGATCGGCCGGTTACGAACCGGGACTGGATCGCTTTCATGGAGGATGGCGGATACTTGAACCCGACCCTTTGGCTTATGGATGGATGGGCGACCACGCAACGTGAAGAGTGGACATCTCCGCTTTACTGGTGGTCAGAGGATGACGTCTGGTGGAGCTTCACGCTGCGAGGGCCGCAGCCCGTCAATCTCGACGCGCCTGTGGTTCATGTCAGCTACTACGAAGCGGATGCCTTTGCCCGATGGGCCGGAGCCCGGCTACCCACCGAGGCAGAATGGGAAGTCGCCGCATCTCTTAAACCGATAGAGGGCAACTTTCTGGAAAGCACTGCGCTTCGCCCTCTGCCAAATGGCGGTCTTTGGGGGGATGTCTGGGAATGGACCCAAAGCCCCTTCACTCCCTATCCCGGTTTTACGCCGCCCGATGGAGCCATCGGCGAATATAACGGTAAATTCATGATAAATCAGATGGTTCTGCGAGGCGGCTCATGCGCTACACCTCTCGCTCAAATGCGTCCGACCTACAGAACCTTCTCCTATCCCCACCAACGCTGGCAGATGCTGGGTCTTCGTCTGGCAAAGGACGATACCCGTGGATAAACGGATTGTAGAAAACCAAGCACTGCTTAACGAGGCGCGTGCCGGTCTGACGGCGATACCGAAGTCCCTACCCAGCAAGTGGCTTTACGATGATCGTGGCAGCGCGTTGTTCGAACAGATCACAGGTCTTCCAGAATACTATCCGACACGCACCGAAATCGGTATTCTCACCGATACCGCTTCCCGACTTGCACGTTATGTTCCCAAGGGCGGAGCTCTCGTCGAACTTGGAAGCGGATCGAGTCTTAAAACTCGGATTCTGCTTGACCAACTGCCTGATCTCGGAACCTACCTTCCAATCGATGTTTCCGCTAGTTTTCTGCAAGCGTCAGCCTCCGATCTCGCGCGCAGCTACGCCTCCATCACAGTCACACCCGTCGTGGCTGACTTTTCTGATGACATCGATTTCCCGGTCGAACATGGAGCCCAGCCCAAGACTGCGTTCTTCCCCGGCTCAACATTGGGCAATCTGACCGCCGACGAGGCCACGGCTCTTCTAACCCGCGTACGTCAGTGGCCTGGTATCGAGGCATTCATCATCGGAATCGACTTGGTCAAGGACATCCGGACGCTTATTAACGCCTACGACGATGCCGCCGGAGTAACGGCGGCCTTCAATCGCAATATCCTTCACCGTATCAATCGCGAAGCGGGCGGAACCTTTGATCCTGATCGTTTCGCCCATGAAGCTCGTTGGAGTTCTGAGCATTCACGGATCGAGATGCATCTTGTCAGCCATGTCGCACAGACCGTTCAGCTCGCCGAAACCGAGATTGCCTTTCGGCCCGGCGAAAGCATCCACACCGAAAGCAGCCACAAATACACCGAGGACACACTCGAAAAGATCGTTCGCGCCGCAGGCTGGACCGTCGATCTCTTCCTGACGGACGCCAGCAAGGCTTTCGCTGTCGCAGCCCTTCGTCCGAAATGACGTTCTGCACCTTGTCCGTAGACGACTGTGAGTAACAAAGTTGGCCCGACAATGTGGCGTGCGGCGCCATGGTCCTGCCGTTCTCGACGAATTCTAACAGCAAGCGATCAATATCGAGACCGAAGCAGGTGAGTTCAGAAGGACACTTCGCTCGAGAGGCGAGCTTCATCATCAAAACAATAGGAAATTGAGCCTCTGGTCTCGGGAACCACCTCTTAGAGAGCCCTCTGGTTGATTCGCAGCCACATCTGCAACGCGCTGTAATCCTTTGAATTGTCTTAACATGGCGAACAGTTTCTAGATATTTCGCGCATTGTGATTGCAAATCCACAATACCACCCGTCTTTCGACAAGTTCGGACCAAATTTGCTCATGCTGTTTGAGTAAGAAACTGTTAAGGAAGGGATCACCACTCAGGATGTCTAGCCCGCTCTTCTGCCGAGCGGACGAAAGGTAAAGCAATGTTTTCTGCGCGCGTAAGGAATAGCGTGACCTCGGCCTTTGCTCGGTCGACCCCGCGAATCTCTCACCTCCAGCGTTTCCGCAAGGATAATGAGGGTGGCATGATGATCTTCAGCTTGTTCATCTTTCTGATGATGATCATGGCCGGAAGCCTCGCCGTCGATTTCATGCGTCTCGAGTCGGAACGTGCTCGCCTTCAGACATCCATAGACCGCGCCGTGCTTGCTGGCGCCGCTCTCGATCAGACACTGGATCAGAGAGAGGTTATCACCGACTATCTCAAAAAATCAGGCGTCAAAGGATATGTCCCGGACGATAAGATTGTCGTTGTCAATAATGGCCGCGAGCGGTCCGCGAAGGTTACCGGCATCGTGAACCTTGATACGGTTCTTATGCAGTTCATCGGCATCAATCAGTTGGCCGCAGCCGCAGCTGCAAAGGCAGACGAGAGCACGCCGCATATCGAAATCTCTCTGGTTCTGGATATCTCCGGCTCGATGGGACGAAACGGGCGGATCGAGAAACTTCGCGAAGCAGCGGAAGGCTTTGTGAACATTATTATCGAGGACGCTCAGGACGCCAATACGTCGTCTCTCAAAACGATTTCGATTGTTCCATATTCTGCGACGGTCAATGTTGGTGAAGACCTCATGGACTTCTACAATGTAGACGGAAACACGGATCACCCTTATTCGAACTGTGTAGAATTTGAGGATTCTGCATTCGAGACAACGGCACTCAGCAAAACCCTTCTTCTTCAGCAGTACCCACATTTCGACAATCGTAATAATGACAGATACGAACCTCATGAAGACCATGCCAGTGTAGGCGAACGCCAGCTCGAGGCCCCTCGCTGCCGAAGAGCGGCTGATGTCGATCCGAATACAAAGGTCGAGGACAACGCAATTTTGGCCTTCCAGACCCAAGCTGGAGATAACAGCCCGCTTGTCGAACATATTCGTGACCTGACTGCGGATGGATCGACGAGTATCGATATCGGTCTAAAATGGGGTCTTGCCCTGCTCGATCCGGGTAGCCGCGATGTTAACGCAGATCTACGCACTGCCAATATCATTGAGGATTTGGCGCAGAACCGTCCATTGGATTTCGACACAAGCGAGGCGACGACCCGTAAGATCCTCGTCTTGATGACAGATGGTATGATGAACTGGGTGGTTCCGCCCCGTCAAGAATTCCGCGATCGCCCGTCGAACGTCTTCTTCGATGAAGATACGGGGTTTAAATCGGTTCTCCTGCGCGGTCAGATTACAACGCCCGACGGTGTCACCGCGCCGATGGAGCGTGTGTCTGTAAGCGACAAGAACGACAATGCTCCGGGCAATGAGTGGTATTGGGTCGAAGAAGAAGAGTACATGCCGTGGCCTGATACTCCGGCCGCCCGCGTCGCTTGGCTCTATCTCAACGAAAGTGATGAGTACGATAGCGGCGATCGCTTCGATACCGCAGATTTGATCGCCGTTATGAACGAGCTTCCGAATGCGGACTATAATGACGTCAGAACGACGGACGAACAGAACGAAGACAAAGCTCTATGGGACAGCCGTGCTGACTGGGCTTATCTTCTTGATGGAGTTGATCCGCCGCTCACTAGGTTGAGCCATCCAGATCTGTTCGACCGCTACGAAATGGTCGATCTCCGGGATGATCTTCTTGAAGATTTGTACGATGACGGCGAACTCTCGGATGAAGAATGGGCCATGTATCAAACACTTTGGGCTGATGCAAAAGACAACGAAAACGCAAAGTCTCGCATGCTGGAGCTGTGCAACATTGCCAAGGGTTTGACACCTGATAGCCCGCAAATAGCGGATAATGATCCGCCCCTACCCTTGGAGATGGACGACACCAATGATCGCAATGTCACGATTTACAGTGTTGCAATGAACTTGAGCGGCGACACTGCGGCTCGGGATCTGATGCGCAACTGCGCGACACGCGGTGAGAAATATTTCAAGGACACCAACACCGCAGGAATTGTCGATGCTTTCAAGGACATCGCTCTCGACGTCAAGGCATTAAGGTTGACACAATGATCCGCGTCTTGTCATCGCTCCACCAAGCAGCCTCTCGTTTTCGCAAAGATGAAAGCGGCAACCAGACTATTGAGTTCATCATCTTCTTCCCAACGGTAATGTTCCTCTTTCTTGCTGCGGTCGAGGTGGGCGTCTACTCGATCCGGCATGTCGTTCTGGAACGCGGACTGGATCTGACCGTAAGGTCGATCCGTCTCAACCAAGCTGCTATCACAGCTGAAGATATCCGTGCGGATGTTTGTGCAAACTCACTAATGATCCCGGATTGCCCCAATCAGGTCCGTGTCGAAATGCTGGCTTTGGACGCACGCAATTTCACTGACTCAAGCGTTCCGGCTGAGACGAAATGTCTTGATATCAGTGACGGAACGCCTGTTCAGCCGGCAAACGAAGTGCAAGAGGGAGCGCCTAATCAGCTCATGGTTCTGCGTGTCTGCGCTTTGTTCAATCCTTTCTTCCCGACAACCGGGTTTGGAAAGTCGATCCCCAAGGCAAGTGGCGGATCCTACGCCCTCGTCTCTCTCGGAGCTTTTGCAATTGAGCCCTTCTAGTATGAAACAGCGTCTTAACCAGTTCCGCCGCGACCAGGATGGGGTTCAATCCATCGAAATCGCTCTCATGTTTCCATTACTCGCGTGGGGTTTCCTCGCTTGTTACATCTTCTTCGATGCCTATCGAGAACGAGCTTTGAACATCCGGATGGCTGATACGATCGCAGATATCGTCAGCCGCGAGGTCAATCCAGTCGATGATAGTTATATCGATGGCATGTACCGCCTTCAGAAGACACTGACACGCTCCAAAACCACGCCCACGCTCATCATTTCCAGTATCACCTACGATTTGGACAATACCCAATACCTGGTCGAATGGTCCGAAGCGCGCGGCGGCAGCATTCCTCTTCCGACCGGTGCAATCGGCGATACGCAAATTTCCGACCGACTGCCAATCATGTCGGATGGCGATACAATCGTACTTGTTCAGACCAAATCCGACTTTCAGCCATTCTTTAATATCGGCATGTCAGGTTTTGACCTCAACGAATTCGTTGCAGCCCGTCCTCGTTCAGGTAGGATTTGCTTTGATACTTGTCCGGCATCTCCGGATGACCCGATCATCTAATCCAAGACGCACCGAGTTCTTGGCGCGATCGATGGGCCTCTTTCTTGATAAGGAAGAGGCCCTTGGTGTTTAAACGGCATGTCGATCGTGCAGATGTGACCGCGATCCCTTCGGAACAGCCCTTTCCATTCGCTGACCTGCCCTATTTGAAGGACTATCGGGACCATCGGAAGGATATCTCAAGATGCATTTTACTCGTCGACAGACGCTGGTGGCCGGACTGGCCTCCCCTGCTCTGATCCTCACCCCCCAGATCGCGACAACCGCTGGACATTCGGAAACGTCGTTCTTGCCGTCCCATCGATCCTTTCAGCTGGGAGAGTTCAAGGTCGTGACCTTGCTTGATGGCCACACGCCGCGCGATGAACCCCAGTCGATTTTTGGCATGAACGTCTCTGCCGAAGAATTCCAAAGCGTGAGCGAGGCGAACTTTATCGGCACCGACGCCGCGCATTTCTTTTTCACACCAACCTTGGTTGATACAGGATCGGAAGTGATCCTGTTCGACACCGGGCTTGGGCAGGGCGGCTTGCAAACCGCACTCGGCGATGCCGGATACAGCCCGGAGGATATGACCCATGTCGTGATCACTCACATGCATGGCGATCATATCGGAGGACTGATGTCCGACGGTGCTGCAACTTTCGGGAACGCGGAGCATCTAACCGGCAAGCAAGAGTTCGACTATTGGACTCAGAATTCAAACGAGGCAGTCACGGCGAACGTCACACCTCTCCAGGACCGGTTCACGCTTTTGGACGATGGAGCCGAAGTAAGGACCGGGATCACAGCTCGCGCGGCATTCGGACATACTCCCGGCCATATGACTTACTTGCTGGAAAGCGGCGGTCAACAGATGCTCCTGATGGCAGATCTGGCCAACCACTACGTCTGGTCGCTGGCCTATCCCGACTGGGAGGTGCGGTTCGACATGGACAAGGAAGCAGCCGCCCAGTCGCGGCGTAATATTCTTGGTATGGTCGCAGCGGAGAGAATTCCGATCATCGGTTATCATATGCCCTTCCCCGCAGCTGGCTTCGTCGAGGAGCGGGGAGAAGGCTTTCACTACATTCCGGTGAGCTATCAGTTCATCGGTTAAAGGCCGATCTTAGGAATTTATTCATTCCCATGTTGTTCTCTCCAGTCAAAGATCCCGACTGGAGAGACAGATGACCGCTCCCATTGATGCCGCCAACTTCGTAACGATCGATCGTCTCGTTGATTCTCTCGCACAGATCATGTTTTTGATCGATGTCGAACCTGACGGCGGTTTTCGGTATCGCAGACTCAACCTGATGCATCAGACGCTTACCGGTCTGACCAACGAGGATTTGATGGGGCGGACGCCTCAAGAAGCCCTTCCTCCGCGGGTCGCCGACGCCGTCTGTCGCAATTACTCGATCTGTCTCAACAGTCGCAAACCTTATACCTATGAAGAAGTTCTCGAAATGAAGGGGGGCGCACGATGGTATCAAACAACGCTCTCGCCCACCTTCAATGATGATGGCGACGTCTGTCTAATCATCGGAAGCGCTGTCGATATCACCGATTACAAGCAACGTGATTTTGAGTATGTCGCGGAACAATCCCAGCTCACTTCGCTGATCGACGATCTGCGCCTGTTCTCCGCCATGGCTGTCGAAGATATGCGCGGGCCGCTCAGGACTATTTTGGGTCTCGTAGCCATCATCAAGGACGGATTCCTCGATCTCGGTGACGAAAAGATTAACCACATCGATATGATCGAGAATGTCACCGAGTCGGCGCTGAACACGATGGGAGGAATCCTCGAACGTGCGGAAGAGTTCAGCCTTAAGAGCGAATCGCATACAGACATTAGTCTGGAAAAGATCTGCAAGGAGTTCACGGCCCTTCTCGATCCGGAAAAAAAGTTCCGGATCGTCTTTCCCCACCATCGCATCAAGACAGACCGCGTCGCGCTGCAACTGATAATCCGAAGCCTTCTCGAAAATGCGCTGCGCTATGCTGGCCGCAAGATCGAATTGTCAGTCATGCAGGATAACGGATCCGACGATCGGCTTTGGTTCACCCTGTCAGATGATAGCCTCGGACCCGCTCCTAACTTAAGGGCAGACGGTCGCTGTGTTGTGCCTCGTCGGGACGATTCCGATGCAAGACCTGAGATGCTTCTTGTGAGGGATTTGATTGAAGAAAGAGATGGAACCATCCGGCAGATCAACACCAATCGCCCGGGAACCTGGGTCGGTTTCTCGCTTCCCGGACAGCTCCTTTCTCAGAACGAGCTGGTAGAAAGCTAACGGTCCGAGAATCCCTTATGCCTCAAGACAGCGAGTAAAAGCTTATTATTTTGGTGAAAAGCCTCAATCGGCGAGGGTCTTCCGAGGCTCACCATATGTGGATTAGCCGCTTGGGTCTCGCCATCTGTTGACGATCGGATACCGCCGATCAAGCCAGAATGCTCTCGGAGAGAGACGTGCCCCCGGAGCAGATTGGAACCGCTTATACTCACTGATATAAATCAGATGTTCGATCTTCTTGACGATCTCTCTCTCGTAGCCTGCCTCAACGCAATCGGCGACTGACTTTTCGTCGTCCACCAGCATTTTGAGGATGCCATCAAGCACCTCGTAAGGCGGCAGCGAGTCCTCGTCCTTCTGATCCGGTCGCAATTCGGCGGAAGGAGGTTTTTCGATGATAGAAACGGGAACGACCTCTCCCTCCGGCCCCTTCATCCAGGTCCGCCAGGTCCGGTTCCTCCACCGGCAGATGTCAAAGACGCGGGTCTTGTAAAGGTCTTTGATCGGGTTGTAGCCACCTGACATGTCGCCATAGATCGTGGCATACCCGACAGCGACCTCAGACTTGTTTCCGGTCGTCAACAACATTTCCCCGAACTTGTTCGACTGCGCCATGAGAAGAAGCCCGCGCAACCGCGACTGTATATTCTCCTCGGTGACGTCTTCCGCCTGCCCTTCAAAAAGCGGTGCAAGTGCATCGTGGACGGCCTCTTGCGATCCCGCAATCGACACTTCATCCAACTGGCATCTCAAAAGTCCGGCCGCATCCGCTGCATCCTGCAAGGAACTCTCGGACGTATATCGGGACGGCAACATGACACAGCGGACCTGATCCGCTCCCAACGCATCGACCGCAATCGCAGCCACGAGCGCCGAGTCGATCCCCCCCGAGAGTCCCAGCAAGGTCTTTGAGAACCCGGTTTTCGACATATAATCACGCAACGCCTCAACCATGACGCGGTAGTCCTGCTCGAAAGAGCACGGAATATCCGACAACATTCCGGGTTCAGGCGACCACCCGCCCTCTTCCCGCATAAAGGCTATCTCTCCGTAGCCTTCTTCAAAAAGAGGCATCTGCATGACCAACGCGCCATGACGATCCAGAACAAACGAGCCGCCATCGAACATCTGATCGTCCTGTCCGCCCACAAGGTTGAGATAAACCAGGGGAAGTCCCGTCTCGACCACTCGCGACACCATGTGATTGAGGCGCACTTCCATCTTGTCGCGAAAATAGGGCGATCCGTTAGGGATGACGAGGATCTCGGCACCGCATTCCGCCATCGTCTCGGTCACATCCGGATACCAGGCATCCTCGCAAATCGGATTCCCGATCCGCGGGCCATGATTGTCCAAGCTCCAAGGCCCCTGAACCTGCCCTCGATTGAACACCCGAACCTCGTCGAAGACATTGAAGTTCGGAAGAAAATGCTTGAACGCACGGCTAACGATCCGACCGTCATGAAAGACGTGATAGGCGTTGTGCAGCCGGGTTCCGTCAAGGAAAGGCCCGCCAATCGCAATCGCCGGGCCAGCGACACAGTCCGACATGAGCCGGTCAAGATGCTGCGCAGCATCAAGAACAAAAGCCGGTTTCCGGATCAGATCCTGCGTCTGATATCCTGTCAGGAACATCTCGGGCAAAGCGACAAGATCGACCCCTCGCTCGCGCCCTTCCTTCCAAGCCGCCAAAGCCTTCGCCGAATTGCCCGACAAATCTCCCATAACGGGATTGAGCTGCGCCAGAAGAATACGAAAGCGCGCGTTGATATCCGTTGTTCCATCCATACAAATGCGATGTAGCAGACCCACGGCGCGAGGAAACCCGCTCCTGAAGCTTGACGGCCCTCCTCCCGCCTATACCCTGCGAAAAACTTCCCCGAGGACTTGAAATGAGCATGACCCTGACCCGCCTCGCCACGATCGGACTGGCTCTCGTCCTTGCCGCCCCGCTTCCCGCGCAGGACGTCGAAACAAAACAGTACGAAGACGGCGGGGTCTACGAAGGTACGTTCCGAAATGGAAAGCAGCATGGTCAGGGGACCTACCGGCTACCAAACGGATATGTCTATAGCGGTGAATGGGTGGATGGAGAGGTCCGCGGACAAGGCACCGCAGAGTTTCCCAACGGATCGGTCTACGAAGGAGAATTTGCCAACGGCAAGCCGGAAGGAACCGGCAAGATCACGTTTTCCGATGGAGGAACCTATGAGGGCGAATGGGTCGACGGAAAGATTACCGGCGAAGGACAGGCGACCTATGCGAATGGCGTCACCTACGAGGGCGGCTTTCTGAACGCGACACATCATGGCCGCGGGACCATGCGTGCGCCGTCGGGTTACGTCTACGAGGGCGACTGGCTCAATGGCGTCAAAGAAGGCCAAGGCACGATCACCTATGCCGAAGGCGCCGTCTACGAAGGCGCGCTGGTAAACGATCAGCGTCAGGGTGAAGGCACGCTGACGCTGCCCGATGGTCTGACCTATACCGGGACCTTCGAGGCGGGAGAGATCCAAGGCGAAGGCCGCCTGATCCAGCCGAACGGCGATATCTACGAAGGCACCCTTGTGGCAGGCAAACGCGAAGGCCAAGGCAAGGTGACCTACGCCAACGGCGACGTCTATGAAGGTGCCTTTGTCAATGATCGCCGGGAGGGACAAGGCACCTTCACCGGAACCGATGGCTATACCTATAGCGGAAGCTGGGTCGACGGGCGCATTTCGGGCGAGGGAACCGTCACTTACCCAGATGGCGCGGTCTACACGGGTGAGCTGGCCGAAGGTGTCGCAAACGGTCAAGGAAAGATCACCTATCCCGATGGCGCCACCTATGAAGGAGCTTGGGTCGCCGGTGTGATCGAAGGCGAAGGCACCGCCGCCTATCCCGATGGTATCATCTATGAAGGCAGCTTCGAGAACGCTTTGAACCACGGCTTCGGCGTCATGACCTACCCCGACGGATACCGCTATGAAGGCAATTGGGTCGAGGGCCAGCGCGACGGCGAGGGCAAGGCGAGCTACGCGGACGGGACCGTCTATGAGGGGATGTTCTCGGAAGGCGAGCGGGAAGGTCAGGGCACGATCACAATGCCGGGCGGCTTCACCTATACGGGTGAGTGGCAGGATGGTGAAATGAGTGGAAGCGGCGTCGCGACCTACTCGAACGGCGACGTCTATGAAGGCAGCTTCGTCGGCGGCAAACGTCAGGGTCAAGGCACGATGCGCTTTGCCAGCGGAGAGGAAGCCTCCGGCGAGTGGACCAATGGTGCGCTGGCCACACAGGATGCTCCTGCCACAGAAGAGGACGCAACCAGCACACCGGATGCGCCAGCAGAAGAGGCGTCACCCGATAGTGAGGGCTCGACCGACACAAACGCCGAGACTGAGACCGAACCTCAAGAGACCGAGGCGACAGAGCAAAGCAACTAAGGTCTGGTTAGACCAGTGCCCCCTTATCAAGCGCGCTGAGCCAGTCCTGAGCTTCCTTCAGCACGGTCTCTTTGCGGTCGTCGTCCATCCGGTCCCAGTTGCGGTACATTTGCCCCATCCGCGGATTATTCTCGAACCGGGCTCGGTGCCGGTCCATGAAGTGCCAGTAAAGTAGGTTGAAAGGGCAAGCGCCCTCGCCCGTTTTCTTGGACACCTTATATTCGCAGCTTTTGCAGTAATTCGACATCCGGTTGATGTAAGCTCCGCTCGAGATGTACGGCTTCGAACCCACGATCCCACCATCTGCGAATTGGCTCATCCCGATGACATTCGGCGCTTCGACCCACTCATAGGCGTCCGCATAGACGGCCAGATACCATTCATGGACCTGATGGGGATCGACCCCCGCAAGCAACGCGAAATTACCGGTAACCATGAGCCTTTGGATGTGGTGGGCGTAGGCCTCTTCTGCTGTCTGCGCCACGGCTTGTGAGACACAGTGCATCTTAGTCTCATCGCCCCAATAAAAGCCGGGCAGATCGCGCGTGTGATCTAGGCCATTACGAGTGGTATAGTCCGGCCCTTCAAGAAAATAGATGCCCCGCATATATTCGCGCCAGCCGATGATCTGGCGGATATAACCTTCGGCCGCATTGATCGGCGCATCCCCGGCCCGAAAGGCGGCCTCTACCGCCTCGCAGACCTCCATCGGATCCAGCAGACCGGCATTGATGTAAAAACTGATCAGCGAATGATAAAGGAACGGCTCCCCCGTCATCATCGCATCCTGGTAATCCCCGAACTTCGGCAAAGCATGCTTTACAAAGCGGGTCAGCTGCCGCCGCGCCTGCTCCTGATCCGTCGCGAACCAGAACGGACGCAACGCTCCGAAATGATTGTCGAACCGGCGCTCGACCAGATCGAGAACATCCTCGACCACATCATCGGGCGTGAATTGCATTGGCCCCGAAAAATCGATCCCGCCGGGCGGTGGCTTGCGGTTCTCATGATCGTAGTTCCACTTCCCGCCAACCGGATCGTCGCCATCCATCAGAAGACCGGTCTTGCGGCGCATCTGCCGGTAAAACCACTCCATCCGCAGCTCTTTGCGATCCTTCGCCCAATCCTCGAATTCCTTGTGCGACGCGATAAAACGCGTATCGGCAAACTGGTGAACAGGGATCGGGCTTTCTTCGAGCAGGGAAATCAATCGCCACTCACCGGGCTCAGTTGCGATGACATCCGTCGCACCATGCGCCTCCGCGCGCCGGATCAGCTCTCCAACGATGCTGCCTGAATTGTCGGCGTCATCAAGCTTCGTATACTCGACGGTCCAACCCTCGTCCTTCAACCGGCTTGCGAATTTTCGCATCGCGGCAAAGATGAAAGCGATCTTTTTTGGATGATGACGAACATAGGAGGCTTCGTCCGCAACCTCCGCCATAACCACGACATCGCGGCTCTTGTCAGCCTCTCGCAGGGCCGAAAGACCGGAACTCAACTGATCCCCCAGAACTAGAACCAGCTTCACCATGGGATCTCAGCTCCCGAATAGTCGTAAAATCCGCCTGAGGATTGGACCGAAAGATCCGCTACGACATCCAGAAGATCCGCGGCCGCCTGCCCGGCCGAAACCGTCTTGTGGCGCCCCGCATACTCGGCGGTGAACGGCGTCTCGACCGTCCCGGGATGAAGAGCCACGCAAATTCCCTGTTTATGCGTCCGCCTCATCTCGATCGCGGCGCCATGCAGGATCTGATTCAAAGCCGCCTTTGCCGCCCGATAGGCATGCCAGCCGCCAATCTTGTTGTCCCCGATCGATCCGACCCGGGCCGACAGCGCTGCAAAAACCGACCGACGGTCCTTGGGTAACAATCTAAGAGAATGCTTCAGCACCAAGGCCGGTCCGATCGCATTCACTGCAAACTGATCCGCAAATCCGTCGAAGGTGACGCTCGAGAACGCCTTTTCCGGCTCGTGCCCGTTCACCACCAAAGCCCCGGTCGCCACGAAGATCAAATCGAAAGGCCCTTCGAGCGCTCCGAGTATTTGCTCAACAGACGCCTCATCCGTCACATCAAGACCGTCCTGCGTCCGAGAGATCCTCGTCACCTCGGCGCCCCTCTGTTCTGCCTCCTGCGCGATGGCGCTGCCGATCCCGCCCGAGGCTCCGATGATCAAAGCTCGTTCCATAGAGGCGACAGCTAGCGCCCTGCTACCACATGGCAAAATCTGAGCATTTCCCGTCTTCCACCGAAGCCAAACGTGGCTATACTAAGCGCATGGCACAGTCGCAGTTCCGCCTTCTCCTTCTTCTTAGCCGCCTCTGAGCGTGCCTTTCGGCGCGACCGCTCAGGGGGGATCAGCGCCGGACCAAAGCTAAGACACCAAATGGAGAATGAAGAATGACTGATCCCAAGGACAGGGTGCTGATCTTCGACACGACACTGCGCGACGGCGAGCAAAGCCCTGGCGCCACCATGACCCACGCCGAGAAACTGGAAATCGCTTCGCTGCTCGACGAGATGGGCGTGGACATCATCGAGGCGGGCTTTCCCATAGCATCCGAAGGCGATTTCAACGCGGTCTCCGAGATCGCGAAACACGCCCAAAACAGTGTCATCTGCGGCCTCGCCCGCGCCAACCTCAAGGATATCGATCGCTGCTGGGAGGCCGTCAAGCACGCCGAGAGGCCCAGGATCCATACCTTCATTGGGACATCGCCGCTCCACCGGGCGATCCCGAACCTCGATCAGGATCAGATGGCAGAGCTGATCGAACAGACCGTCACCCATGCCCGCAATCTTTGCGACAACGTGCAATGGTCCCCGATGGACGCGACCCGCACCGAGGAAGACTACCTCCTGCGCGTGGTCGAGATCGCCATCAAGGCGGGTGCCACCACGATCAATATCCCCGACACGGTGGGCTATACCGCACCCATCGAAAGCGCGGATCTGATCCGGATGCTGATTAACCGCGTCCCCGGCGCCGACCAGATCATCTTCGCAACCCATTGTCACAACGACCTTGGCATGGCGACGGCCAATTCGCTCGCCGCAGTCGAGGGCGGAGCGCGCCAGGTTGAATGCACAATCAACGGTTTGGGAGAGAGGGCTGGTAATACCGCCCTCGAAGAGGTCGTGATGGCGCTTAAAGTGCGCAATGACATCATGCCCTACCACTCGGGCATCGATACGACGAAGATCATGAACATCTCGCGCAGGGTCGCGACTGTCTCGGGCTTCGCGGTTCAGTTCAACAAGGCCATCGTCGGCAAGAACGCCTTCGCCCATGAAAGCGGGATCCATCAGGACGGCATGCTCAAGAATGCCGAAACATTCGAGATCATGCGCCCGGAGGATGTGGGCCTGTCCGAAACCTCGCTTGTCATGGGCAAGCATTCGGGACGCGCTGCCCTGCGCTCCAAGCTCAAGGATCTCGGCTTCGATCTGGCCGATAATCAGCTTCAGGACGTGTTCGTTCGCTTCAAGGCCCTCGCCGACCGTAAGAAGGAGGTCTACGACGAGGACCTCGTCGCGCTGGTATCAGAACAGACGTCCGAAGGCGAAGATGCAATCAAACTGCTGTCCCTCGCTGTCGCCTGCGGCACAGACGGGCCGCAGACCGCCGCGCTTAAGCTAATGATCGCGGGCGAAGAGAAGGACGTCGAAGTTACGGGCGATGGCCCGATCGACGCTCTGTTCAACGCGGTCAAGCAGCTCTCGGGCGAGAATGCGACGCTTCAGCTCTATCAGGTCCATGCGGTCACGGGCGGCACCGACGCTCAGGGCTCCGTCACCGTCAGGCTGGAGGAGAATGGACGTATCGCCACAGGACAAGCCAGCGATACCGACATCATCGTGGCCTCCGCCAAGGCCTATATCAATGCGCTCAACCGGCTCATCTTGCGACGGCAAAGCGGGAATCCGGGCAGCGATCTTAAGACGGTGAGCTATAAATCGGTCTCGTGACCCAAGGTTTGCGGCGGGTCTTTGCTGACAGACCTTCCGCAAGGCCTTTCCCCTTGCCTGCGCCGCTCCTATAAGGACGACCGGTCGCAGCCAAGGGGAGTCGCGACCCAATAGCACTGGGATAGGGGCAGCGAATGGCACGTTTCGGAGGCTTCGGCGGGCTTTTCTCGTCCGATATGGCGATCGACCTCGGGACAGCGAATACGCTCGTCTACGTCAAAGGCAAGGGCGTGATCCTCAGCGAGCCATCCGTGGTCGCCTACCATGTAAAGGACGGCCAGAAAAAGGTGCTCGCTGTTGGAGAAGACGCGAAGCTGATGCTAGGCCGGACACCCGGCAGCATCGAGGCGATCCGCCCGATGCGCGAAGGCGTCATCGCCGACTTCGATACGGCGGAAGCGATGATTAAGCACTTCATCCGCAAGGTGCACAAACGCACGACATTCTCCAAACCCAAGATCATCGTCTGCGTGCCCCATGGTGCAACCCCGGTCGAAAAACGCGCGATCCGTCAATCGGTTCTCAGCGCTGGCGCCCGCCGCGCGGGCCTTATTGCCGAACCCATCGCCGCCGCCATCGGAGCCGGGATGCCTATCACCGATCCGACCGGCAACATGGTCGTCGATATCGGCGGCGGAACCACCGAAGTCGCCGTCCTGTCGCTCGGCGACATCGTCTATGCCCGCTCCGTTCGCGTCGGCGGCGACCGGATGGACGAGGCCATCATCTCCTACCTGCGCCGCCAACAGAATCTGCTGATCGGCGAATCCACGGCCGAGCGGATCAAGACCTCGATCGGCACCGCCCGGATGCCCGACGACGGCCGCGGCGCCTCAATGCAGATCCGGGGTCGGGACTTGCTGAATGGCGTGCCCAAGGAAACGGAAATCTCCCAAGCACAAGTGGCCGAAGCTTTGGCGGAACCCGTTCAGCAGATCTGCGAGGCCGTGATGACAGCGCTCGAGGCGACCCCGCCGGATCTCGCCGCCGATATCGTGGACCGAGGCGTCATGCTTACGGGAGGTGGCGCACTTCTGGGCGAGCTTGATCTCGCGCTCAGGGAGCAGACGGGCCTGGCTATCTCAGTTGCTGACGAGTCGCTCAATTGCGTGGCCCTCGGCACCGGCAAGGCGCTCGAATTCGAGAAACAGCTTCGCCACGTGATTGATTACGATAGCTAAACCTGCGGAACCCGAAAGACATTTTCGGGGTTCGCTCTTTTGATCTCTCTTTGTTCAACCCAATGTGACCGCTATGCTGGTCAAAATGGCAGACTATTGATTGGGGTCGGCCCGCAACGGCAAGGCGCGCAAGCTGAAAGAGACGCATTGTGGCGATGGACAGAGGCTCGGGACAGGATTTCGTAGGCCCGCTCAGGCGGCTCTTGGTTGGCATCCTGCTGCTCTTCCTGATCGGCATTTTCATCGTCTGGCGTATCGACAGCCCGCGCGTTGAACGGTTTCGCGCGGATGTGATCGACCGGGTTGTGCCCAGCTTTGACTGGGTCATGGCTCCGATCACGGGAACGGCCCGCATCGTGGCAGATTTTCAAAGCTATACGAGGATCTACGAGCAGAACCAGGAACTCAGAAGGGAATTACGGCGCCTGCAATCGTGGAAAGAAGCGGCCTTGCAGCTCGAGCAGCAGAATGCCCGCCTGCGCGATCTTATCGATATGCAGCTCGATCCGCGCCTGACCTATGTAACGGGCGTGGTCCTCGCCGATAGCGGATCACCCTTTCGGCAGTCCGTCCTTCTGAATGTCGGCAGCCGCGACGGCGTCCGCGACGGATGGGCGACCATCGACGGTCTCGGCCTCGTCGGTCGGATCTCGGGCGTCGGAGCCGAAACCAGCCGTGTCATGCTTCTGACCGACACATCCAGCCGCATCCCCGTGACGATCCAGCCTTCAGGCCAGAAGGCAATCCTCGTCGGCGATAACACGATTGGACCCCTGATAGAGTTTCTCGAAGATCCTGACGTCGTCCGCCCCGGCGACCGGATCGTAAGCTCGGGTGACGGTGGCGTCTTTCCCGCAGATCTCCTCATCGGATCCGTCACGCTTGGGACAGACCGCAGGCTCCGCGCCCGCCTTGTCGCCGACTACGAACGTCTGGAGTTCCTACGTGTCCTGAGAAGCCAGCCGAGCGAGGCGATCACCGATCCCGGATCGCTCATCGCCAACCCAGGCATCGGACCCATGCCGGTTCAGGACCGCCCCGATGGCTGAGACCCCAACCTCAAGAATTTGGAGCCATCGGTTGCTCTTCGCCGCCGTGTCGCTCGGGATCATCTTCTTCAGCCTTGTTCCGATCAACGCGGTTCCAAGTCGTTGGATCCCGCCCGATCTGCTCCTCGCCCTCGCTTTCGCCTGGGTCGCGAGACGTCCGGATTTTGTGCCCGTCTGGCTGATCGCCATAGTATTCCTGCTGACCGATTTCCTTTTCCAGCGCCCGCCCGGCCTTTGGGCAGCATGGGTTGTGATCGGGACCGAAATCCTACGATCCCGAACCCGATCCCTGCGCAACAGCTCCCTGCTTTTGGAATGGCTGACAGCTGCGGGTATCATTCTTGTAATCTTCGTGGGTCATCGCATTTCATTGACGATAACCTTCGTGCCCCTTCCACCCTTGGGGCGTAGCCTGCTTCAGGTCGGTGCGACGATTTTGGCCTATCCGCTTGTCGCCATTGTGTCCCATCTGTTCTTTGGCGTAAAAAGGACGGCCCCCGGCGAAGTAGACTCATTTGGACACCGCCTATGAAACGTGGACCTCAGGAAGCGCAAGACAGCACTCGCTGGATCAACCGGCGGACCTTTGTCATGGGCGGCGTGCAGCTTGGCATCATTGGTGCTCTGGGCTGGCGGATGCAATCGATGCAGGTCGACCAGGCGGCGCAATACCGGCTCTTGGCCGAAGAGAACCGGATCAATGTGCGGCTCATCGCACCCTCCCGGGGCCTGATTTTTGATCGCGATGGCCGCCCGCTTGCCACGAACGAGCAGAATTACCGGATCGTTATCGTCCGCGAGGATGCCGGCGATATCGGAGAGGTCCTCGCTCGGTTAACCCAGCTCGTCGATCTGCGCGAAGAGGATCTGACCCGCGCGATCGAGGAGATGGAGCGCCGCTCGCCCTTCGTGCCCGTCACCATCGCCGACCGACTGTCCTGGGAGGACGTGGCTCAGGTCGCCGTCAACGCTCCTGCCCTGCCGGGTGTGACAGCTGAAGTCGGCCTTTCTCGGGGCTACCCGATGGGTCCCGATCTCGCCCATGTCGTGGGCTATGTCGGGCCGGTCTCGGATTTCGACCTGACACGCGGATACCTCTCTGAAGACGAGGATCCGCTCCTTCAGATCCCAAAGTTCCCCGTTGGAAAGACCGGCATCGAAGCAAAGATGGAGCAAACCCTGCGTGGCAGCGCAGGCACCAAGCGGATCGAGGTCAATGCCGTTGGCCGTGTCATGCGAGAGCTGGACCGCCTTCCCGGAGATGCGGGCGCCGATCTTCAGCTCTCCATCGACACACAGCTTCAGAACTTTGTTCAGGCTCGCTTGGCCGGAGAAAGCGCAAGCGCCGTCGTTCTCGACTGCGAAACCGGTGACATCCGCGCAATCGCGTCCTCTCCCTCGTTCGATCCCAACCTCTTTACCCGTGGGATATCGGTCAAGGATTGGACCGATCTGAATGAGAACAAGTACAGACCGCTGGCCGCTAAAGCTGTTCAAGGCATCTACCCGCCGGGGTCGACCTTCAAGATGATCACAGCCCTCGCCGCGCTCGAGGCCGGTGTTGTCGGACCCGAAGAGACGGTCTATTGCCCGGGCCATATGACTGTCTCAGGAACCCGCTTCCACTGCTGGAAACGCGGCGGCCACGGCAATATGAATTTCCACGAAAGCCTGAAGCAAAGCTGCGATGTCTATTACTACGACATCTCGCAGCGCGTTGGCATCGACCGGATCTCCGAGATGGCCAAGCGCTTCGGGATCGGCGTAAAGCACGATTTGCCACTCAGCGCGGTCGCCACCGGAATTGCTCCGAACAGGGAGTGGAAGCGCCTGACCCGCGACGAAAGCTGGCGTATCGGCGATACGATCAATGCCTCCATCGGACAGGGCTACGTTCTGTCCTCCCCGCTCCAGCTTGCCGTTATGACCGCGCGTCTCGCCACGGGCCGATCGGTCACGCCCCGTCTTGTCCGAACGGTCGATGGCATCGCCCAACCGTCTGGTGCGGGCAAGCAGATGGAGCTCAACCAGAATATCCTCAACCGCATCCGCCGGTCGATGTACGATGTCTGCAATCATCGTCGGGGGACGGCCTATCGATCCCGGATCGTCGCCGAGGGCCTGGAAATGGCTGGCAAGACCGGCACGAGCCAGGTCCGCCGGATCACCGTTGAGGAACGCGCACGGGGCGTGACACGCAACGAGGATCTTCCATGGGAGCGCCGCGATCACGCGCTCTACGTTGATTATGCACCCTATGACAATCCACGCTACGCCGTCGCAGTTATCGTCGAACATGGCGGAGGCGGATCGCGTGCCGCCGCTCCAATCGGACGCGATATCACCCTGCAGGCTCTTTACGAGGGCGAACCACCGCTAGAGGCCTATCCCGCCGGGGTGCACGAGGAAATTAAGGAGATGCGCGCGCGGCTGAACCTCCGGAACTTCGACGACGTCTCGGGAAGCGATAAAGCGTGAGCTATCTCGTCTACAACACGCCGTTTGTCCCATCGGGGCTCCGCAAGCTTCTCTTTCTGAACTGGCCGCTGATCTTCCTTCTGATCGCTGTGGCAAGCGCTGGCTTCCTGATGCTCTATTCGGTTGCTGGCGGCTCGATGTATCCTTGGGCGAGACCTCAGATCGAGAGGTTCGCGCTCGGGTTCATCCTGATGATCGGCATCGCGATGGTGCCGATCTGGTTCTGGCGCAACATGGCGGTCCTCGCCTATATCGGATCGCTCGCTCTTCTCGTGGCGGTCGAATTCATCGGGGTCGAGCAAAAGGGCGCGCAGCGTTGGATCGATCTGGGTCCGATGAATCTCCAGCCTTCAGAGATTGCCAAGATCACACTCGTGATGCTGCTTGCGGCCTATTACGACTGGCTTCCGCTTAAGAAGACCTCTCATCCGTTCTGGGTTATCCTCCCGCTCTTCTTTATCATGCTTCCTGTTTTTCTGGTCCTCAAGCAGCCGGACTTGGGAACGTCCCTCCTGCTTGTCATGGGCGGCGGTACGATGATGTTTCTGGCGGGCGTCCACTGGGCCTATTTCGGCACGGTCGTTGCAGCCGGTATCGGGACGATCATCGCCGTATTTCAGTCGCGAGGCACGCCGTGGCAGCTTCTGAAGGACTACCAATACCGTCGGATCGATACGTTTCTCGACCCGTCAAACGATCCGCTAGGGACCGGGTATCACATCACCCAAGCGAAGATCGCGCTCGGATCAGGCGGCGCCACGGGACGCGGCTTCATGCAAGGCACGCAAAGTCGACTGAACTTCCTTCCTGAAAAGCATACCGACTTCATTTTCACGACCCTCGCCGAAGAATTTGGCTTCATCGGCGCCTCGACGCTTCTCGTTCTCTACGCCCTGATCGTCCTCTTCTGCATCGCGACCGCCATGACGAATAAGGACCGGTTCTCATCGCTGTTGACCGGGGGGATTGCGATGACGTTCTTCCTTTTCTTCGCGGTCAACATGTCGATGGTTATGGGCCTCGCTCCGGTTGTCGGCGTACCGCTTCCGCTGGTCTCTTACGGGGGGTCGGCCATGCTGGTTCTGATGATCGCCTTCGGTCTCGTGCAAAGCGCCCATGTCCACAAACCCCGCTGACCCGGCGCAGATCCTCTTCGCCGCGACAGAGGCGCGTTGGAACACCTATGAGACGCCTCTGCGCGATGCGTTTGACGAGATTGACCTGTCCTATCGTCTCGCAACGGAGCTGCCGCCGGACCAGGTGGACTTCATAATCTATGCTCCGAACGGCCCGGTTCAGGATTTCGCGCCTTTCACACGCCTTCGCGCTGTCCTGAACCTCTGGGCCGGGGTCGAAAACGTTGCCGGAAACGACACCTTGACGGCTCCTCTCGCCCGCATGGTCGATCCAAGCCTGACACAAGGTATGGTCGAGTGGGTCCTGGGCCACACCCTGCGCCATCATCTCGGAATGGATGCGCATATCGTCAATCCAGGGAACGACTGGACGCCAGCCGCCCCTCCTCTAGCCGAGGACAAGCGCGTGACCATACTCGGATTGGGTGAGCTTGGCCTAGCTTGTGCCGAAGCCCTGCACCGCGTCGGATTTCAAGTCGCAGGATGGAGCCGGTCCAGAAAAGAGGCTCCCGGCATTATATGTTTGCACGGACAGGACGGTCTCGTGGACGCCCTGCGTCGCGCGGACATCCTTGTCCTGTTGCTGCCTCTGACATCGCAAACCGAAAACCTCCTGAACGCCGACCGTTTGGCACAGCTCCCATCGGGATCGGTCATCCTCAATCCCGGTCGGGGCGCTCTCATCGACGACGACGCGCTGCTCGAAGCGCTGAAGCGCAACGTCGCCCACGCGACCCTCGATGTGTTCAGAACGGAACCGCTCCCGCAGGATCATCCGTTCTGGCACCATCCGCAGGTGACCGTCACACCGCATATCGCCTCGGAGACACGTCCCAGATCTGCCGCGCGGGTGATCGCCGAGAATGTCAGGCGCGGCATCGCAGGAGAGCCGTTGCTGCATCTCGTCGACCGCACAGCCGGATACTGAACACCCTCACTTCAACCGCGGCGGAAGTGTCGGATCCAAGGCACGCGGTCTTTCGGCCTCCGGCAGATCGATCCGCAAACCCACGTTAGCCAGACGGTCCAAGACGGGATCTGATGACGCGATAAAGATCACATCGATCGACCTGTCATCCTCTCCGCTGAAGACAAGCGCCTCTCCAATCGCAGCAGCCAATGCCGCCTCGGCTTCCGGAACGACATCCACGAACGCCAGCACATAACCCGCGCGCCCATCCGCATAATCCGCCGCAACCAGATAGGCCGTCGAAGCCAACCCGGCGAACGTCCCGAATTTGTCCTCGATGGCCCTAATGATCCTGTCCGGCAAACCTTCGGGCAGACGGACCGATCTGATCTGATCCATCGCCGCCGTCGGTCGCTCGACCAGGATCCCGGCGAGCCATGCGATCTCCTCGCCCGATAAAAGGATTTCCGCTTCGGTGCCCAGGTTCAGCGCAAGCCCCAGACCCGCCCCCGATAGCAGATCAGCCAGTTTCCGTCCTGACATCGCCGCGTAAGGCTTTGCCGCTCCAGCAAAATCCGCCAGACGAAGCTCGCGGTCAAAGGCCAGGGCAACAGATCCCGACCCGGGATCAAACAGCATCGGCTCGATCATCTCCCCGCTTGGGTCCGCCTCAAGGAGCAGGACCAGATCACTCTCGGCCAGCCGGTCGAAGAACCGCAGACGCAGCGTCTCATCCTCTGGCGCAGCCGTCATCGCAATCACGGCGCGATCAAGTGGCGTCTCAATCATGCAAAGCGTCCTCTACGGATGTCTTCAGAACCGGCAACAAATCGGTCTCGAACCAGGGGTTACGTTTCAGCCAGGCCGTATTCCTCCAGGACGGATGCGGCAACGGGATGATATCCGGCGCATAGTCCCGCCAAGATGCGACGGTTTCGGTCACACTCTTCGTCTTTCCCAAATGCCATTTCTGCGCATACCCGCCAATCAGAAGCGTCAGCTTGATATCGGACAACGCCGCCAGGATCTCTTCCCTCCACGTCTCGGCACAGATCTTGGGAGGAGGAAGATCCGACCCAGCGGCATCATAGCCGGGGAAGCAAAAGGCCATCGGGACGATCGCAACACGGCGCCGGTCGTAAAACGTTGCCTCATCCACCCCAAGCCAGTCTCTCAACCGGGTACCCGACGCATCCCAGAACGGCGTGTTGGCCTCATGAACCCGTAATCCCGGCGCCTGTGACGCGATCAGGATCCTCGCTCCTTCGCGAAACCACACAACCGGATTGGGCCGATGCGCCGTCGCCGTTTGGGCAAACCGCTCCCGACACAACGTGCAGGCGGACAGATTCCCTCTGAGACGGTCAAGATCAGACATGCAAAGTCAAAATAGGACGACGCCCGCCAGTGCCAGTCCAAAAGGCTGAGAAACACAACCGAACTCCAGGACATAAAGCGCCCAAGCAAGATCGGCCGGTAAGTTCCGCTTACTCAACGACAAAAGCGCCCGCTCGACAGTCACGACAGGATATTGCGTGAGGGGTTGCACGTTTGCCGCATTGATGACGTGATCGCGCGTATGCTGAACTGAACCTTGCGCGACTCGTATGCGTTTTTCTTCGGTGCTGGTTTAAGGAGCTGGATATATGACGACATCGGACCGGTTTCAGTGTGCGATCCTTTCCGCCTGTATAACCGCCCTGACACTCACCGGTCCCGCCCATGCGGAAACGCCCTCTTCCCTCAAAGACAGCCGTCTCGGGCAGTACTATGCCGCCGTGCAGTCAAAGCTGATGGCAGCGGGGCGTCTCAGACGCGACCCCAGCCCGTCGGATGCTCCTTACGGCCCCTCCGGTCTTGCGCGGAACTTCTTCGAAATCGCCATGCGGCACGAATACGGGACCTCAGGCCAGAAACCACTCCTCAGATGGGAGGATCCGGTCCGATATTCGATCCGCTTCGGCGCGTCCGTCGGGCCAGCACAGCAGCGCGCGGATCATGCCTCGATTTCCGGGATGTTCAGTGAAATCCGGCACCTGACAGGGCATCCGATCAGGCAGGGCGGCTCCGCGAATTTCCACGTCTTCGTTCTTGGCGAGGCAGAGCTGAAAGGTATCGCGCCCATTCTTCGACAAGAGGTCGCGGGCCTTTCTGCCAGTCAGGCCCGATCCATCGCACGCATGCCGCAGAGCCATATGTGCCGGGTGGTCGCCGTGCCTCACCAGCACAAATCGCGTGGGTACCGAAGCGTGGTCGCGATCATTCGCGCCGAACATGCGCCCGTAATGCGCGCCTCCTGCATTGCTGAGGAAATCGCCCAGGGGATGGGCCTTCCGAACGACTGCCGGACCGCAAGGCCATCGATCTTCAATGATGATGAGGAATTCGCGGTGTTGACCCACCACGACAAGACGCTTCTGTCGATGCTTTATAGTCCGTCTCTTAGATCCGGGATGAGCGCCGCCGAAGCGCGCCCGGTCGTCGAGCAGCTGTCGCGTCTCGCCACACGATAAAACGCCAGCCCCTCAAGTCACTTTCGCGACAAGAGGAACTGGCGCTCCGCAACGCACCTCGGCAAGACAGGGAGAGATGCAGGGAGGGGTGCGTTGGTGTCAGGTCCAGCCAACCGGCCGGATCTTTAGTTGTCTGCGACGCCTTCGTCTTCATTCGCGCTGCGCAGCTGGATCAGCTCGGCAACGCTGTATGCGGACGGGTCGACACCAAGCTGAGCGGCGAGCTGGGCTTTACCGGCATTGGCACCGATGCTCTGCGTCGAGACGATCTCGGATCCGCCATCGCGGTAGAAGTCTGCAAGAGTGCGCTCTTCGTTTTCGCCAGCGGACCGCAGAACGATTAACTCGTGGGTGGAAAGAGTACCAGGCTCGACACCAAGCTGTAGGGACAGCTGATCGTTGGCGAGAACCGGACCGGCAAGAGTGACAGCGGCTACGGCGGCAATGATGAACGTTTTCATATCTTTTATCCTTTAGTAGATGGCCCTGTGCGGAGGACCTGTGCGTTTGCGTTTGCTTCGAAGACTGTTGCCCTCGACACGAATGAAGATGAGCGCCCCGCCGTCTTTTCGCCATTATCGAAAGATAGAGATACTGAAGTGCAAAAATGCACATAACTAAGTAACTGATATATAACAATAATAATAGATTACAGGTTTGTGATGGCTATATCTGCAATAAATCTGCGCGACCACGCTCTTTTGTGTGATCTCCCTGTGCGCCTGCGTGATTGGTTGAAACAAAACTCTATAGATCGCGGTCTCGGCCCGCTCGATCCCAAGTATGCCCTGCTGCATTCACCGGCAGACATGCCGACATAAGGCCGATCTATTATAACGAAAGATCAATCGGCCGAGATCGGCCAGCGGCCGCATCTTTCCACCAATCGCCTGACACTCCATGTTCCGTTAACTTAGACCGGGATAAGGTCGTATAGGGTCCGAAGGATCACAGGTTTGAACCATGCTTGAATTCGACAATGTCAGTAAGTCGTTCTGGACCGGGACCCAGCGCAAGGTGATCCTTGACCGGGCCTCCTTCCGGGTCGAGCTTGGAACATCCCTTGGCATCCTCGCTCCGAACGGCACCGGCAAGACCACGCTCATCAACATGATGGCGGGTCTGGAAAAGCCGGATGAGGGGACAATCCGCCGATCCTGCCGCATCTCCTTTCCGCTCGGGTTTATGGGCGGCGTGGTCAACAAGCATACAGGCCTTGAAAACAGCCGCTATATCGCGCGGCTCTACGGTCTTGATCCCGACTACGTCGAGGCGTTTTGTAGGTGGCTTTGCGGAATTGAGGAATATTTTGATATGCCCGTCGGGACCTACAGCTCCGGTATGCGGGCGCGGTTCACCTTCTCGCTCATGCTGGCTCTCGACTTCGACATCTATCTCATCGATGAAGGGATGCCATCGACCACCGACGTAGAGTTCAACCGCAAGGCAGGTCAGATCCTGCGCGAAAGACTGGAGACGACGACCGTTGTAATCGTGTCGCACCAACCCGAGACACTCGAGAAATTTGCCCGCACAGCCGCCGTCCTGCGCGACGGGCATATTCATCTCTTTGATACGCTGGAAGAGGCCAAGGTCCTGTATGACTACCAAAGCTAAGGCACAGAAATTCAGCCTCCAGGCCAGCGAGACAATCGCGAGCCGGGCACTTCAGAAACGGGGTCAGCCCACCGTTCGGGTCGTCAAGCGCCGGACTGATCCGTCCGGCGCCGCGGCGGGATCCGCGCTTGGTCCAACCTCTATCGAAGAAATCCAGGCAGAAGGCCTGACGGCAAAGCAGCTGCGGACAGCAAGACGGCTGGCCGGAAAGAACGGTCTCAATCCCCAGTCCGATTTCGAGGCGGTTCGCGAACTTCGCCTGCGCGGCATCGATCCCTTCAAACGATCCGGCGTCCTCGATGTCGTGCCCGCCGGGCAACCCCAATCAACAGAGGTCGCGAAAGAAAGCCGCGTTCAACTTCCGCAGACGATGCCGAAGGGCCAGAAGAACCTCCCTTCCAAAGATCTCGCCTCACCTCAGCAGCGAACCGTCGAGATTCAAGCGATCCAGCGAGATATCGCAAAGCGGCGCAGGCGTCGTTTGGCGATGCTGCTGGCACGCATGACGGCCTTCGTATTCCTGCCGACCATCTTCGCAGGATACTACTTCTATGTGCTGGCCACGCCGATGTACGCGACGCATACGGAATTCATCGTCACAAAGAACCAGTCCCAGGGCGCCGGTGGCGGCGGGGGGATAGGCGGGCTATTCCAGGGCACCGGGCTTGCCACCCAGCAGGAAAGCGTTGGCGTGCAATCCTTCCTCCAATCCCGCGAGGCGCTCCAGCAGCTCAATGATGACAAGGGCTTCATCGCGCATTTCAGTCAGGACTGGATCGATCCGATCCAGCGGCTCGAACCGGACGCCACATTCGAGGATGCCTTTGACGTCTACAAAAAGAGGGTAGAGATTTCCTACGACCCGACTGAGGGCCTCTTGAGGATGGAAGTCGTGGCCGCCGCGCCCGAGACCGCAATCGAATTTGCGGACGCGCTCATCGATTACGCGGAAGAGGAGGTCGACAACCTGACCCAACGCGTGCGCGAGGACCAGATGGCCGGCGCGCGTCAAAGCTACGAGGAAGCGGAACTGCGCAGATCCGAGGCACTCGCCGAGCTTGGGCGCCTGCAGTCTGAGGTGCAGTCAATCGACCCCGTCGGTGAAACCGCGGCGCTCGTGCAGCAGATTGCCCAGCTCGAAACCCAGATGCAGACCAAACAGCTGGAACTGCGCGGTCTGATGGACGTCAGGCGCCCCAATCAGGCGCGCGTCGATGGCGTTCAGGGCGAAATCGACAGGATCGCCGCTCTGATCGAACAGCTGAGGGAACGGGCGACACAGGCCGGAACAGAAGGCGTCAGTCAGGCCGTCAAGAACAGCGAGTTGCGCACGGCGGAAGAGAACTATCAGTTCCGTACCGTCATGGTGCAACAGGCCCTCCAGCAGATGGAAACGGCCCGGATCGAGGCGGATCGCCAAAGCAGCTACCTCTCGCTCAATGTTGAGCCGATCGTCCCGGACGAGCCGTCTTATCCAAGGGCCTTCGAAAATACGATCCTGACCTTTCTTCTGCTGATCGGGATCTATCTGATGACCTCTCTGACAGCGTCGATATTGCGCGAACAAGTGACATCGTAAGACCCATGCAGATCCTCAAGGCCCTTCTTGTCGCGCTGGCCCTCTTTGCCGGACCGGGCGCGACCGCCCAGACGACGACGGACCAGCCGAACGGGACGATCGCGACCGGCAGCGACAGCACTCCCGATGCCGCGATCGAAACCCGCATGCGCGCCATCCTCGATGAGCTTGGCGGCTACGGCGATGTGAGCATAACGGTCAATTCCGGTGTCATGACCCTGCGCGGAGAAACCGACGAAACGGCCGACGCGACCGAGCTGACGGCTCTGGCCGCCCGGATCGAAGGGGTGGTCCAGGTCAAGAACGAGGTGCAGGCCACCGCAGACATCTCCCGCCGGCTGGATCCCGCAATGGATCGTCTCGCGTCCCGCCTGACCCAGATCCTCTCCGCCTTTCCGCTGCTTTTGGTGGCGCTCTTCGTCTTCGGCCTGATCGTTTTCGCGGGCATCGCCATCTCCCGACTGAAAGAGCCATGGGAACGCCTCGCCCCCAATGCCTTCATTGCGCAGATCTACCGCCAGATCATCCGCCTGCTCTTCATCATCGGCGGCCTTGTCATCGCGCTCGACATCATGGGCGCGACCGCGCTTCTGGGCACGATCCTCGGCGCTGCCGGTATCATCGGTCTTGCCATCGGTTTCGCGGTCCGTGACACGGTCGAGAATTTCATCGCCTCCGTCATGCTCAGCTTCAGACAACCCTTTCGGCCCAATGACGTGGTCGAGGTCGAAGGCCATGAGCAAGGCAAGGTCATCCGCCTGACCAGCCGCGCCACGATCCTGCTCAGCTTTGACGGCAACCATATCCGCATCCCCAATGCGATTGTCTTCAAAAGCCGGATCACGAATTTCACCCGCAACCCCGAGCGGCGGTTCCTTTTCGAAATAGGCGTCGCCTCTGATGCGGATCTGGCCGCCATCCGAAAACTCGCGACGCAGGTTGTCAGGGATCTGGCCTTTACACTGGCTGAACCTGAGCCGCTGGTCTGGATCGACAGGATCGGTGACGGCGCGATCTTCCTGACGGTCACGGGCTGGATAGACCAACGCGAAACCTCCATCCATCGCGCAAGAGGAGAGGCGCTTCGGCAGGTAAAGAACGCGATCGAAGCCGCTGGCGTCGAAGTGCCAGACACCACCTACCGCGTTCAGGTCCTGGGCGGCAATTTGCTCGGCATCGAAGAAGCCGATACGGTCCAGCCCGCTTCGCCCGGACAAGTTTCCGGCCCCGACCCCGAAGATCCCGATCCCGTCGATACCGCGAACGAAGACGCTCTCGACAGGATGATTGACGGCGAACGCGAGGATGAAAGCCGATCGGATCTCCTCTCGGAAGATGCACCTACGGAATAAAGCAATCTCGTCATCCCGGGTCTTGCGTCGCCCCACGGCTAGCAGTAAGACGCGTCTCGCCAATGGGGTGTAGCCAAGCGGTAAGGCATCGGTTTTTGGTACCGTGTATCGTAGGTTCGAATCCTACCACCCCAGCCAGGCACCTCTCTCCCACCGGCATTCTCTCTTTTCCCGTTATATCACGACGAGATTTCAGCGCCTTGGCAGTAAGGCCCTGTCGATGAGACTTGGCTCGAAGGCGGTTACGCAGCCAACCAGGCTAGGCATCCCGGTTCGCTGCTTAGGCGGTCCGACTTTACGAACATCCCAGAGGGGGCAGTCTATAGGTCGGCGAACTTCTGGATCTGGTCTGCCCAGACAGGCAGGACGCCGGTCTTAATCAGGCAATCGAAGGTCCGTCCCGCTGGTCGTGCGCCTGTCGCAATCGCCTCAAGGACCTCGGAGTCAGCAGAGCCAAATCGCTGAGATCCTGCACCCGGCGCCGGCAGGTGCCTTCTGCGACGATTTGCGCCGCGATGCTCTCTGGCCGGAACCTTACGATCAGCGCTCCCGGCCTCAGATCGACCTACTCGATCCACGCAAGCCTCTCGCCGCAGCGCACGGGATTGCGCAAACTTCTCCAACGCGCTCGCCAACCGCGCGGTGGATTAATCCCCCAGCATCAGAGCAAAGATCCGTGACGAGGTCCAAGACGCATCGATCAGCATCCGCTCGAGGGGGTGGGCGAGCACTCTCCAGCCGCACGGATGTGCTTGGCGTCGATCCGCGATAACCGGTGCGAGAGCCATACAGGACCACTATCCCTTTTCGCGTCAAACAGTTCGGCGTCAACCGCTCCCCGATGCATCGAAAAGCTTGCCAGTCAAAGGAGAAGGCGCAGTCCTGCGCGCGCCTGCCCCACCTGGTCCTCCAAATGCAGTGGACCCCCTTCCAAGGCGCGGGGTCAATGAGGGCGGGATGCAGCCCCCTGATGATCCGGCTCTCACGACGGATCCGCCTCGCATAGAACCGATTGCGCAAGAGCTGAAGAAGATACACGTACGAGAAGGGCAAACCGCCTACAAAAAGAACCCGACGTTGGCTGGCGCAACATATTACAGCATGCCGCGATGCATTCGAAGTTTGGGAAAGAGCCCATCTTGTTCGATACTACGCGGTGCACAAATGACGGTTTCAGCTTTATCGATTTGCCTAAAACTTAGTCATTTTTCAAAAACTCTACCCTGCGCGACTTCGCTTCTTAAGCTTCTCAATATTATACTGTGCTTTCGGTTGAGGAATGACGTGTTGCCGAAATTCATCTACAAGAGTTCATACTGAAGGAACGCGCTATTATAGCAAAAATGAGTCCAAGATGGATGGCCGCGAGTTTAATGCGCTCGGTCTAAAAGCAAAGGTGCCCGAGTGATGTTCAACTTCTTTCGACGATTGATAGGTTGATTCCGTCCCACGACGTATGATCCCAAGAAGCCTCCTCTCGGAATGGAAGCAGCGAATCTAGAGCAGTCAACCAAACAAATTCAGAGAAGGAAGGGATCGAAAACAAAAAATTGGCGAGACATAAACTGACGCTAGAACAGAATGGAGAATGACGAACTCGTAGCCGGATTGCTTTTTCAAGTTCGATGAGGTTCCGTCAGTTCAAATCTGTGAACCGACACCGGGGGAGCCGCAGCAAACGGCTATGTTTTTCCGAACCCGCCCTTCGTGGCCAACGCAGCGAGGTATCAGGAGAGCCTGCGATGACCGATACTGCTTGCGCTGCAATTGGCTTCCTCTCAAAGCCGGCAAGACGTGTTCGCTTGATGATCTCCGAAAGATTTCTAGCAAAGTCCTGACCATGTGGCAGCGGTCAAGACTGCGTCAAACGATACTTGTTCCCGGCTCCGCTTTCAGTCGTACGCCATTTGGGCAAGTCTTTTTATAACCGAATGGACTGGGAAAATCCCCTGGTCTGACCGACGGGCCTTACTCCGCATAGGACATTACGATCGCGCTGAATGCCGTATTCACCTCTGCCGCGCGTCCACCTCCACTGCCTGAGGGTTCGCGACGAGCAAACTCTGCTACGAGAACCGGAGCATCGCGTCTGTGTAGCGGATGGCGGACGGCCGATCATGGGGAAACGCTATTGCATCATACTTAATAAGTCATTGTAGAATTAGCGGGAGCTCGGACAGCCCAGCATGATGTACGGGGGGATGAAAGAAGGCTAAATCAATTAGATTCTGCTCGACCTATGCCTCTAAAATAGACGAGGTCTTCCGCTCAATCTAGCGTGGGCAAAGGCGTACTTTTCGCGAAAGACTTCAATATTGGGAGAATAACTTGAACAGCGGCGATTTGCGTTAAGCTGATACACAAATGTTGGCCCACGCCGCGATCCGAGTGTCGGGCGTCTTCCGCAAATTGATCCGCCATCTCGATGATCTACCGAGCAGCATCGATGAATGCCTCATCGGCTGGCGTTACTAAGGCACCATGCCTGCCGCGCCAGAACAAGCAAACGCTAAGATTTTCCTCGATAGTCCGTAGCCGTGCAGTCAGGGCAGGTTGGGAAACGCCCAGAACCTCGGACGCCTGAGTAAAAACTCCTTTCCTCACTTGGCGCGACGACACAGCGATAATCCATACCTGAAACATATATTACTTTCACTTGTGGAAATTATCGGAAGCATTGGTTTTCGCCCCAACAAAGAAAAGCGCTGGAAAGGAAAGCGATAGAACAGGAGATCCTAGTGAAAACCACCGTCGCTTCGATCGCGCTCGTTGCCTCTACAACGTTTGCGCTAGCCGATGATATCAGCGCTCTCTCGACTGCATCTGATGATACTTTTGCGCTCGAAGTCTGGTCCGAACACCTGCCCGATGACTTCACGCGCAAATAACAAGATCTGCGTATAGAAGACAGGAGGCTCATCTTAAAACCAGTGTTATCCGGCTGATTTTAAGACAATGAAGCGGGGCACCTTTAATACCGGGTCAGCAACAACTTTATCTTGACCACGCGTATTCAGGTGACTGGCACAAAGGCCGACCTCATTCTCGCTTGCAGGACTGTTCATACGTGAGCCAGGTAAGGTTTCCGCTGCAATCTGGACGCCCAGGCAGGAAAACTGGTCATTTTTCTCAATCGGCACAGCTGCCTCGGCTGGCAAGCCGCATTACGAGTTGAAGACAACTGCCAATACCTTGTCGGCACTGCCGATCCTGCCCGCCTCAATTGGTCCGATCGACCTCCGCATCACGCGCGATTGCGAGATTTTCACGCTTCTGACCCGGTCGGAAGGCCAGGACTGGGAAGTGATCGAACAGATCATTCGCCCGGACCTGCCACTGGTCCTATACGTCGGTCTCTGCGTATGCCGATTACGATAGCGTGGCTCCGATCTATGTGACTTTCAACTCTACAACACCGAAGGCGCTCCGACTGAGAATGCGGGCCTGATCGCTCATGTTGACAGTTTCGATATTCAGTGTCCCAGAACGGGCTGTCTACCAATTGGGAACATCGATGCGCCCGCAGTTCTAGATGTGATCGCTCAACACTGCGCAAATGTGATGGACGACTGATTGATGCAGTCAATTCGATTGTCTGCGTGCAGCGCCAATAGTGCGCAGCATGCCCGTAACGCTTAGTAATCGGAGGGAGACCTTTGTACGTGTGTGTTAGAACGTCAGCAACCTCACCTTCCCGACCCGCATGATTAACTGCAGGGGTAGCGGCGGCAAAGCGTTGTCAGGATCGGTGTCCGGCAGCATCGACAAGGCAACTAAGTCGGTCGACTGTAGATGAACCGTAGCGCCTGTACTTGTACGTGTTTCTTAGAACGTGGAGTGCAGGGGGACCTTGCTTGGACGATCGCTAGAGAGCAAATTGAATTCCGCATCGAGGCGGCTGATCTGCGCGGGATTAAGAAACCGCATTGTTTGTCTCGTCGGGGTGCTCAAGGAAGAACCCGTAAGACAAATGCGCATAGATGTTCCCCGAGGACCCTCAGGTCAGACCGCGGTTAAGAAATGACTTCGCGAGAACGCAGATATCTTCTCTGAGTCTGGTGCCTCGCGCACACGTTCGTCTCCACCGCGCTCCGTGTCTTTTGGAAAACCTAAGATCTTCTAAAGGTCCCGGATTTCAGGACAAGCGCCAGTCTGTTGGACGAGACCAGAGGCACGCCAACAGCCGCGCGGGGTCCGATCTTGCGGTGCCGGGCCGCAAGGCCCCGCACCGTGGAGGCTGCGGTTTACCTGCCAGCAACGATGATCCTACGCACACCATAATGCGCCAGTTCAGACGCCAGCCGTTCAGACAAAGTCTCGATTGCTACAGCGGTTGGCCCTGCTCCGAACCGCTCTCAAGCAAATTTCACGACATCCGGATCGGCGGACGAATGGATCAATCCAGGACGGTCCTGCGCCGGCACCTAGACCAAGTTCGGGGGCGTCAGTCGGCACGCCGCTGAACTGAGCGACAGGCGTGCCCCCCCCCCAGCGGATGTCAGACCAATGTCGGATGCGCCGGTAGAATCCATCCGCGATGACACCGATCCTTAGATCGTGAAGTCTCTGTTTGGCCCGGCATCCAATCGAAAGATATCGCTGGACAAGGTGCTCGGGAAATAGGCTCGAACAAGCGGATCATGGCCCGGCACGACCAGACGTGGCGACGAGGCAAGCCTGTCCAAAGTTGTAAATCCGTCCAGCATGTCCTCCAGATCGACGACAATAGGGAAAGGTTTGCGCGCCAGGAAATTCTCGTAGAAATGGGCTGCGTCCGACGCCAGGACCATCCAACCCGCTTGCGTTCGGATACGGACGCATTGCAATCCGCGGCTATGGCCCCCGATGCAATGCAGCGACACGCCATCGGCCAGCTCCGCATCGCCGTCATAGAACGTCACCTTGCCCGCATAAAGCCGCTTGATCGCCTCGCAGACATGGGCTGCTGTAAAGGGCATACGAAGAGTATCGTGGCACATGCAGGGGCCGGTGGCGTAGGCCATCTCTGCAGCTTGCATGTGCAGTCGCGCATTCGGGAACAGATGCAGCCCGCCCGCATGATCGTAGTGCAGATGGGTGACGATGATGTCGGTCACGTCTTCGGGCCTGACCCCGAACGGGGCCAGCGCCGCCACCGGATCGAGCCGGATCGGCCGCCCACGAAAGCTGGCCTCCGCCGCATCATACCCGGTATCGACCAAGATCATCTGCGGCCCGCGCTTTAACAGCCACATGAAGTAATCCATCGCATGGGGTGCGTCGTGGTTGTCGTCAAAGATGAAGCTGTCCGCGCGGGTCCGCGCCGTTCGCTCCGCATATTTGACGGCATAGACCTCCCATTCGCTCACGATGCGACCTCGGCATATGTGCGGATATCCTTCCTTTCGATCATTTCGGCCACATGGGCATCGAAAGTCTTGAAGTAAGCGGAGGCAAGATGAGCCTCGAAGGCGGACCGGTCCGTGTAGAGCTCGTAGAGAAACACCTCGTTCGCGCGGCCCGGGTCGGTGCAGATGTCAAAGCGATGGCACCCCGGTTCTTGTGTCAAAGAGGTTCGCGCATTCTGAAGCATCGCGGGCATGAAGGCCTCGATCTGACCGGCTTTGATCTGAAAGGTCACAACAACCGCGTACATTATACTCTTCTCCTGCGCAGTCGCCCGAAGATCCCTTTTACCGCTGGTATCTGCGCAGCGATCAAAACGAGGTTCAGCGTCAGCAAAATGGCAGCAACCGGGCGCGAGGCAAAGACCACCAGATCGCCACCGGAAATAAGGAGAGACCGGCGAAGGGTCTCGTCAAAGAGCCCGCCCAGAATGACCCCGATGACCAGCGGCGCGATGGGATATTTCAGAAGATTCATGAGATAGGCAACAAAGCCGACACCCAACATCAGGTAGAGGTCATTGATACCGCCGCCCACACTGAACGATCCGATTGTGGTCAGAACCATAACGATCGGCAGGAACACGACCTGCGGAATCGAAAGGATCTTGATAAAAATACGCGCCGTGAACAGCCCCATGATGAACATCGTTAGCGAGGCCAGCACCATGATCGCAACGACACGCAAGATGATCGCGGGATCGATCGTCGGCCCGGGAATGATGTTGTTGATCTTGAACGCTCCCATCAGCGCCGCCGCCGGGGGCGACCCGGGAATACCGAGGACCAGCAGCGGGATCAGCGCGCCTCCAATGCAGGCATTGTTGGCCGTCTCGGAGGACAAAAGCCCCTCGAGCGAGCCTTTCCCGAACTTGTCGCCTTCCTTGCTGACCGTCTTGCCCACGCCGTAGCTGACCCAGCCCGCTACGTCCTCACCGACGCCGGGCAATGCGCCAACGCCGGTGCCGATCACGCCGGACCGGGTGATCGTGGGCAGGTAGCGACGGATGGATTTCAGGTTCGGCAGGATGCGGCCCTTCAGCTGGGCCACCTTCCCCATTTCCACATGCCGCATCCCTTCGATGATCTGTGGCACCGCGAAGGCACCCATCAGAACCGGGACCACCTGAAATCCACTCAGCATATAGGACCAGCCGAAGGTGTAGCGTGGCTCTGACAAGAGCGGGTCGAGCCCGACCATGGCCATCGCCAGCCCGATCAGCCCCGATATCCAACCCTTGATCACAAGATCTTCGGACATCAGCGTTCCGGAGAGAAGGATCCCGAAAAGCGCCAAAAGAGCTTTTTCGGGACTGGCGATATTCTGAGACAGCAAAAGCAAAAGCCAGACGAAGACCAAAAGCGCGATGGTTCCGATCAGGGTGCCGATGAAGCTGGCCGTCGTGGTCAGACCAAGCGCCTCTCCGCCGCGCCCTGCCCGAGCAAGCGGATAGCCATCCATGGCTGTTGCTGCGCTCGCTGCGGTGCCCGGTATGTTTAACAGGATAGATGGATAGGAGCCGCCATAGGTCGCGCCGACATACGCGCCCAGCAAAGCGATCAAAGAATAATCCAGTGGGATCTTATTCCCGAAAAAGCCGGTCAGGATCGTCACAGCCAATGTCGCCGTCAGTCCGGGCAAGGCCCCAAAGGTGATCCCCAAAAAGACCGAGATGATGAGATAGGCATAGGTCAGCGGGTCCAGGACAAGACCCATGAACGCGCCGCCAAATCCCGAAAGCTGCGTCATCACGAAGTCCATCTCAGGATCTCCAGATCGGACGGATCGTGACGAAGTAATGGTATTCGATCTGCTTAAAGAGAAGTCCGCCCCGGTTCGGTACGTTTTGCCGAAAACCAAAGGCCATGGCACAGACCAGCAGTGTCGGCGCAACAACCGCGATGACCGGCACGGCGCGCAGCACCCGGTCGCCCTTGGCGCGCAGCAGCATCACAAGTGTCAAACCGGCCCAAACAGCAAGCGTCAGCCAATCATCGTCATGGGCGGCCCATTCGGATTGGGGCAGATGCCTTGCCATCGCATAGGCACCACAGACGGCCACAGCCCCGGCCGACGCGGCCATGCGCGCCCTCAGACCCTTGTGGTAGCCAAAGGTGAGCGCCGTGATCAACAGGCCGCTGCAGAGGATGAAGTCGACACGTGGCACCAGCCCGGTGATGTAGAAGAATAGAATGATACCGATGGTGCAGAAGCGCCAAGCCTCATCTGGGTTCCAGCCAATACCGACTGAAGACATGGCAGCGCTGGCCCCGCCAGATCGAATGGCAATGATCAGAAGAATTACGGAAAGGACGAGAAGTGCCAAGAATATCGCAAGTGGAACGATCGCCGCCGAGCTTTGCCAGGCGGCAGCGCTGACCCCCGCGCGGTTACCGCCCCAAAGCGGAATATCCATCGTACGCCAGAGAAAGAAGAGCGACAGCACGATTAGCGCAAGAGCTCCCAGAAAATCGCGAGCCCGCAGGATCGCGGTCTCATGATCCTTTTCGCGCTGCATCAGGTCCCCTCCCCTGGTCGGGTCCGGGCGCAGGATAATCCCGCATCCGGAGTGTCAGCCGTCCGACTTACGGCTTCTCGATGCCAAGGCTGGCAGGATCGACCGTGGTCGCCCCGAGGTCCTGCAACGTGTAGGCGAAATTGCTTTCCAGCGTGGCAAAGATCGCCTGCGCTTCTTCGCCATAGGCGCCACTGACCGCGTAGCTGTTGGCCTCGGCCCATTCGGCCACGACGTCCGAGGCAATCGCCTGCTCGAACGCTGCCCCGAGGGTCGCCTTGATATCATCGGACGCGCTGTCATGAACGGCAAAGCCGATCGCCTGCATCAGCGGCAGGTACTGGTCCAGCCCGTCATAGATGTCGAAGGCCGAGGGGACAGTCATGCCGGCAATCTCGGCGTTTTCGGGCGTCAGCATAGCCAGCGGCTTCAACTGTCCGCCCTCGATCAGCGCCGCCTGCTCTGCCAGAGACGTGACGACAAGCTGCACTTCACCGGCCATCGCTGCCTCCTGCCCAGGGGCAGACCCTTGATAGGGGATGAAGAGGAACTCGGCATCCGTGCCATTCTGAATGGCCAGCAGGTTCAGGTGATGGATGGACCCGGCCCCCGACGCCGCAGCCGGAATAGTGCCGGGGGTGGCCCTTGCAGCATCGATGAGCTCTTCGAGGGAGGTGTACGGGCTATCCGCCGGGACCGAGATCAAATCCGGAGAGCCCCCGACAATAAACGGATACCAATAATCGAACGTCTGGTCCCAGCCACCCTGCACAGACGCAGTCACGTTGGACTCGGAAAGGCCAACGAGCGTGTAGCCGTCATCAGGTTGGTTCATCACATAGACCATCCCGTTAGAGCCCGCGACGCCCCCGGTTTGGTTGATCACACTAATGCTGACCGGCAGGTGCTTCTCCATCTCCGCCATGATCATGCGGTTGATGCTGTCGGTCCCGCCGCCCGCGCCCCACACCACAGCTGTGATGATGTCGCGGTAGGGATAGTCTTGCGCTGAGTTGGCCGTTCCCAGCCCGCTGGCAAGGACCGCGATCGCGGCCATTCTGGCAAGTCTAAGTTTCATTATTTGACCCTCCCTAAGTCATCGTAGTATATGTTGCATTTATTTGCGTATGCATTAAATAATTCATTGTCAACTTTTCGTTCTGATGAGATTGAAAAACTCGCTCACAAGTCCCCCGCAGAAAGGCCATCGATATGACCAAGACATTCAGCATTGCGGTATTTCATGGCGACGGGATCGGCCCTGAAATCATGGCCCCGACGCTCGAAATCCTGCGGCGCATGTCGGAGGCGTCCAACGGCTACGCACTGCGTTTCATGGCCCCCCCCGCAGGGGCGGCTCACTACGCGGCAACCGGCGAATCGCTTCCGGCAGCGTCCATGGAAACAGCGCGAAACGCCGACGCGATTTTGCTGTCCGCAATGGGCCTGCCCGATGTCCGGTACGAGGATGGCACAGAGATTTCTCCGCAGATCGATTTGCGAAAGGCGCTTAAGCTCTTTGCCGGTGTTCGGCCTGTCCGCCTTAAAGTCGGGCAAAAAAGCCCGTTGAACCTGCCCCCCGGCCGCGAGATCGATTTCGTGCTGATCCGGGAAAGCACCGAAGGACTGTTTTACACCCAGGGTCGAGGCGAGGTGACTGAGAACGAAGCGCGCGAGACCCTGCTTGTCAGTCGCGACGTTTCGGAAAAGCTCTTCGCTTTCGCCTTCGCACTTGCCAGGACCCGCAAGGAAACCGGGCGCGGGCCGGGCCGGGTAACCTGCGTGGACAAGGCAAATGTTTTCCGGGCCTTTGCCTTTTTCCGTCAGATGTTCGACGCCGAGGCTGCAAAGTACCCGGACCTGACGGCGGATCACGCCTATGTGGACGCGACCGCTCTTTGGATGGTTCAGAAGCCGTGGGATTTTGACGTGCTTGTGACGGAAAACATGTTCGGCGATATTCTGTCGGATCTCGGAGCTGGCCTGATGGGCGGGCTTGGACTTGCTCCCTCCGCTGACATTGGCCTTGACCACGCTGTGTTCCAACCGTGCCACGGATCAGCCCCCGATATCGCCGGACAGGGCCTTGCCAATCCATTCGCGATGATCCTGTCAGGGGCCATGATGCTGGAATGGCTTGGGATCAAACACGCGGATCCGGAAATGACGACGGATGGATCCAGACTGCGCGAAGCGATCGAAGAGGTTATTGCTCAAGGCGACGCTGTCACCCGCGACATCGGTGGCACGGCATCGACGAAAATCGCGGCCAACGCCGTGCTCGATGCACTATTCGTGGCATGACGAAGACCCCGGAATTGAAAGTGGCCTGCATTGGCGCGGGCTATTTTAGCCAGTTTCATTACGGCAGCTGGGCTCGCATGGATCGGATCAAACTCGTCGGTTCATGCGACCGAGATATCGAGAAGGCCAAGGCGACTGGACTGCCTGCCTATTCCGACCTGAACCGCATGCTGGCAGAGCAAGATCCGGATCTTCTCGATCTTATCCTCCCGCCCGAGGCCCATGCCAAAACAATCAGAACTGCAATCGGCGCCGGGCTAAAGTGGATCATTTGCCAAAAGCCCTTCTGTCGCGACCTTGCCGAGGCCGAGGACATCACAGCCGAAGCCGAGGCGGCAGGCACGGTGATTGTCGTGCATGAGAACTTCAGGTTTCAGCCATGGTACCGCACCATCAAAACCGCGCTCGACCGAGGCGATATCGGCCAGGTTCAGCAAGTTACATTCCGGCTGCGGCCGGGGGATGGACAGGGCCCCGAGGCATATATGGCCCGGCAACCCAATTTTCAGAAGATGACCCGGTTTCTTGTCCACGAAACCGCCGTTCACTGGGTCGATACATTCCGCTTCCTGCTTGGCGATCCATTGGCCGTTTATGCTGACCTGCGCCAGATAAACCCCGCAATTGCCGGTGAAGATGCCGGCTACATTCTGTTCGATCACCCGAATGGCGTCCAGGCTTTGTTCGATGGCAACCGGCACCTCGATCATGCCGCCGACAACCTGCGGCGCACCATGGGAGAGGCGCTTTTCGAAGGAACGGAAGGCGTGATCAAATTGAGCGGGGATGGGGCGGTCCATCTGCGCCCGTTTGCATCGTCCGACATTCAGGTTCTGATGGGGCCGGACATGTGGGATGGGTTTGGCGGCGATTGTGTCCACACTCTGCAATCGCATGTGGTCCGGTTCATTCTGGACGGAACGCCTTTGGAAAATCGAGCCTCCGAATACCTCACGGTTGAACGGATCGAAGCCGCCATCTACGCTTCAGCGCAAAGGGGCTGCAAACTGCCTCTTGGAGCGCAGTGACCATGTCGGAAAAGACCCTCTCCAACTCTCAACGTGCCGTTCATGAGCTTCGCGAACGGATATTTTCAGGCGATCTCAGCGCGGGCTCCGATCACTTGGAGTCGGAGCTGGCAAACTTGCTGGACATGTCGCGCACCCCGGTGCGCGAAGCGGTTCTGACCCTCGAGAGCCAGGGGTTGCTTGAGCTTCGCCCGCGCAAGGGCGTGCGCATCCTTCCGCTGTCGCCCGATGACATGGCCGATATCTACGACGTTCTGACCGAACTGGAGAGCCACTCCGCTGAACGAGCCGCAGAGGCTCGATACGATGAGCAGGATCTGGCTTTCCTCGCCAAAGCGATCGACGACATGGACAAGGCGATTGCCGCGTCCGACCTCGACGCTTGGGCCGAAGCGGACGATCGGTTCCATGCCGAACTTGTAAGACTGGGACGCAATAGCCGTATCGCAGGTATTGTCGGTATGATGAGCGATCAGGTCCGTCGCGCACGCATGACCACCCTTTTCATGCGCCCATTGCCCACAAAATCCAACGAAGATCATAGACAGGTTTACGACGCCATACGCGATGGCGATGGATATCAGGCCAGAGAAACGCACAGGGCACATCGCCAGCATGCCAAATCAATAATTGTCGAACTGCTCCAAAGGCATCGTCTGAAGTTTCTTTAATTGATTTGGTTATACCAGCCCATTCCGGACATCCAATTTGCAGCCTTAATGCTGCGGTCACAATTCGCAGCGAAAGCGAAAATCGTAAGCTCATTGAAGTTGAAAGTGCGGACATTCAGGGCCTTCGCTGCGCCGTCCAGCAAGGTCAGGTCTAATGAGGCATAGCTTCATGGACGCTTATCTGATCTGACCCACAAGCGTCAGCCTGTCGGGCATTTGCCAAGGTTTAGCGATGGCTCCGTCTTCCAGACAATGGACAGCGATGACTGAGAGTTCTACGGATCGGCCTGTCGGTGCGTAACCAATGATCTCGCACATATGGGTTCCGCGAAGCATGTCGATCACAGTGACCATGTCGGCGGCGAAGTGCAGGCTGCAGACGGCGAACTGGATGTCGGGTATATCGTCCTTGTAGGCATCGATTTCCGCCAGGTAGCTGTCGACGTTGCGGGTAGGACCCGACGGACTTTCGCCGTGAATGAACCATGCAACGCCCACTATTCCTACGAAGGGATCGTCGTCGCGAGAATTGAATGCCTCATAATAGCGTTCAACCATTCCAAAAGCGGCTCTCTCACTCAGAAGCGGTGAGGCCCGCACATCGGCGAAGTGACCGACATCGGGTGCTGGCCGAGCACAGGCGCAGGTGCCCGAGCACGAGGTTATTGCGACGTGGTTCGATCACGAGGATCTCGCTTTCGAAAACACGAAACTGCGTAAGTTCCTCGGTGTGGATATCATGCGATACAATTCGCGGTGGGCTGCTGCGTTCGGGATCTCCTTCCCAAGCCTCGATCCGCTCGCGCAATGGCCTTACGCCGGGCGAGCTTTAGAGAGACCGAAGCCAATTGAGGTTTGGTGTGGTTTCAGCCGGTATGGCCTGAGGAATTGTAAGATCGACCTCGCCCATGCCTGCGAGTGGGTTTTCTACCGTTTGCTAGTTGCGATACTATTCTCTGACGTCGATCCGCGCCGGAATAATTCCGTTCGATGCGAAGGACGCACCTATATCACCCACGCTCGTATGACCGTCATCGACCATCACGCGCTGGTTTTCGCAATCGGTTGGCGCGACGTTCCGTTCGTCGAGCCGCGACCAATCCGTCGGCCCATGCCGTACAAGATAAACGATGTTGTCTCGTGTGAACATATAAGCCAATCGCTGATATGGCTCAAAGATACAGCCGATCCTCAAACTCGCGAGGTCCCGATGTCTCTGCGGACATGGCCATCTCGCCGATATGCTTAGAAACTTGAGCCGCGCTTGGCGTTCGGTATTCCTGCGCAAACATGGCTAAGGACGAAGAAAAGACTAACGTGGTGGAAAACGCCGTTTGCACCAATATCCTGGAGAGGCGCGTATTTGTACGCGTCATTCATCGTCTCCTTTCTTAGGACTGGTTAGAGATTATGCGTAAAGTTCGTGGCGACCGAGTTATTGGTCAGGACGCTTAATCGCCACCCTTCGCTTACTCCCCGTTCAAGGCGAGCTCTATCGTGCTCCGTCGTCCGCCCTCGTGATCGTCGTTCATGATCATGATGATCTCGACAAGTTGAGCGAGCTCGAGCGAGCGCGTATCAGGGCGAGCATGTGAGCGCGCTCTAGGACGAGCGTGGTTAACGTGCGGTGGATATTCTGTACGCCCCTGCCAATTTCAGAAACCTGAAGATCGCCCAGCATTCTTGTTACGGAGACAGTTGCGGTATGCGCCGCGGCGTGTGTGCCGCGCAAACCGATGCCTGCTGCTGCGACGGCCAGACCGATAGCCACGGCGGTTAAAATGCCGCGTCGTGTTGGGCCGTTATGACTGTTGATCGAGCCGGTCATAGCGGCTCTCCCTTCTGTTGTGTGAGGACCTTTCTCGACGGATTGCGTGTCGCGGCTCTAAGTTCTAGTCGCTGCGGCGAGCCTCGGTCCGAAACGCCGCCCTCTTCAACCGAAGCGAGAAAGCTTCAGGCGGCATTTTATGGTTGCATTCGCACATGGATGCGGAGCAAGGCGCCAGTGATCTGACGGTCCGCGTCCGCACAGACCCGCAGGACATCGTCAGACCGCATCAGGCGCTCCTAATGTCGATAAGCGGTCCCATGGAGATACAGCGGTCAGCGCCAGAAACACGGCAGGAGCAATCTCGGACGAGCCGTCGGTACCGCGACGCGATGCCATCTTGGGCAGCCGATCACGTCCCCCCGAGATCGCGCTTGGACGGGTCATCGTGTGGCCTCCTCGATCAGTGGCCGCCCGTCCAGCCCGGGTAGAGCGATCCCCGGTATCCGGCTGCTGTCACGAAAGGTGGGCCCCGCAGCTGCGATGACGAAGAAGGCATCGCCCGCTGGATCGAAGGCGAGGTTCGCAATCAAGGGTGCGCCTATATTAATTAAGGCCGGTATCTTGCCCTTCGCAGCGATGCGGCGGACGAATAGAGCCCCGACATGTGCGATGTAGAGTGTGCCGTTTTCCGACCGCTCATATTCGCCGGGCTGTAGCACTTCCGCCGGAGTCCTGAACTTGCCAGACGCGTCGAAGATAATCACGCGGGCTTATCATGGGGTCGAGGCTAACTTCAGACCTGCGGCATCGAAGACCACACCCTCGCTGAAGTCCGGCAGGTCGGCGAAGATGTATGCATCTTGCGCCGCCACAACTTCAGACAACGCCGCCGCTGCTACAAGTGTCACAGCTTGGGTGAGCGCTAAAAGCGCCTAGGGACATCGGCGCAGCCAAGGCAAGCGCTATCTCGACGTTCTCCGCCTTGATCGCACCTGCACAGGAAGCGCGCAAAATGCTCAGTGAAGTTCGACTTGCATCTGCCCCCTGAGATCTCATGCCGTGTCATGCGCGTTGGCCCCCTCCGCGACGTCGACGGTGGCGCCCGTCATCGGACGCGCTGCGTCTAAGACGGGTAGCAGGCGGTCAGCGCGATGTGCTCGGGCTCGAGGGGGCCAATGTTCATCAGATGGTAGTTCTCCTCGAGGCATTTGGCGCCTTGGGTACATGGCTCGGGCGTCTGTGGGCCGGAAAGTCCGGTGCGGACAGCAGTCGGCACAATCGCTTTCACCATCACGCCTGACGCAGCGGCTGCCGCGGCTGAATTTACGAGCTCGTTCACGCCCCCCTGGACGCCACATATCGTGCGTTGCCGGGTCTGACGTGACGCACCAAGGACGAGGATCTCGCTATGACGCATCCGCGCTCGCGCTCCATCATCGGTAGCGTAAACTCGCAGATGAAGTTCGCAGCACGGGCGAGGTTCACCTCGATCGCGTCCGGATCGGTGATATTGGCAATCATGCGTGCAGGTTCGAGAGCGACGGCACGTGCGACGCGGGTAAGGACAGCTGCCTGTCCGGTCAGTTCTCCTACCCCCTCATATGCGCTCTGTGCCCGCGCGCCAATGGCCGCAACGCTCGTGCCGGTGGCAACCAGGCTCCCATGGCGAGAAGCGTTCGGCGTGTCGCATCGGGTCGGATCGGTTGATCATGCTATATTCTCCTCATATCCAACACACTTTTGCTTGCAGGGTCGGCTTTGGGGTGACGAGAAGCCCAGCGCCCCGTACCGAGAGCCAGATCGACCTCTCAACTGGCCTCGTACGGGCGCCAAGTCTAGAGGCGGCCGTTCCTTGTCCTGGTGAAGATAGGATAGACACGACATGGGGCGGTCATTGCATAGGACATGCAGGGCTTTGCACAATTGTGCCAGGCTCGACCGCTACTGTCATATCGACGATCCGAGATGCCGGTGGGTCCAAAGACTCACGGTCGCTCTATGGCGTTGACCGCCGATAGGATTACTGCGTTCGCGTGGATACGGCGGGGATTGAGCCGAGACCGGCGGCGGCGCGCGCTAACTTCAGACAACTGGTCAGCAACGATCGTCAAAGACACCCTTGGCGCCAGCTTTCGGGCGCCTTCGTCTTTCAGGCTGCGCGTATCGTTCCCGGCGTCGCCCCGAACCGTGCCGTGAAGTACCGCGTGAGGTGACCCTGATTAGCAAACCTCAGCAGTAGGCGATTTCCGCGACGGGCAGTTGCGTGATCGTCAGCATCTTTTTTGCCCGCTCGCAGCGGCGCTCCGTGACGTGGCTCAAAACCGGCAGGCCGATGGTTGCCTCGAAGGTGCGCGTGAGGTGGCCCGGTGACAGACATGCGATGGCGGCCAGTTCGGCGATGGTCAGCGCTTTGTCGTAATGTGCCTCGACATAGTCGATGACCTGGGCCATGCGAGCGTCTCTGGGGCGTTCGGGCTCCACGGGCGACATCGCGGCCTGCCCTGCGGCCAGCGCGAGGAACTGCAGCGTCGCGCCATCGAGATAAAGTAAGGCGGCCGGCGCGGGCATGTTGGCGTAGCGCCAAATCGTGTCTAGGGGAGCGATAGCGGGGGCGCGAAGAGCGAGGTGGCGTAGAATGGAGGAAATGAATGCCCTGCCATTCCACGACTCGCTAGTAGAGCACGGATCGTGCAATCCGGAACTGCAAGAATAGAAGGTCAACAGATCTATAGCTTTCGATCTTCACTTCCGTGTTGGGCGGGGAGATGTTGAGCGTATTCTGCCCATCCGTCTTTCTATGCTCTCTCAGACCATCTCCACGATCTATCCTTATATGTCCAAAGCCTTTTCGCTTAGTGACGAATGCATGTTCAGGAATTAGGGGTTCGACGATTTCGAACGGCTTCTGCGGTGTGCTGATCAGGCTTATCCCGAACGATCCGGTGGACCGACGCGCCTGAGAGCTGGATGCGTGAGGCGAGTTGCGGAATATCTCCATTAGACTTCCGACCGGACGATCCGCCGCTTTATACCGAAAGCCTCTCAACCTACCATCTGCCACCTGATCGTGTTCAAGTGCTACTACGAAGATTTGACATCGCTTTCGGCCCCGATCTCAAGACGCGATCGATCTGTCGTTGCGAAAGAAGACTTTGGATACCGGCAGATCTCGCCTCGCACCTTCGAGTAGAACAAGTCTTGCGCCGGGCCGGTTTGTATTGGGCACCTGCCACAGAGAGCCGCTCCGGTATCCAGTCGTCGTTTCTCAGGCGTAATGCTTCAAATACTTGGGATGTGTGTTCAAGCGCGGGGCAGGCGGGCGGCATAGGTTTGGGTCATCGCAACGAACCCGAACCGGAGATACAAACATGTCACGTCTTTCATTCAAAATCGCATCTTTCGCGACCGCCGCTTCCCTCCTGATGGGAAACACCGCGATGGCCGAGTTGACCACCCAGACGTTCACCTTCGAGAATGCAGGCGCGACGCTATCCGGTACGCTCTACCTGCCCGAAGACCACGACGGCTCCGCCCTGCCGACTGTTGTCGTCACCGGCTCCTGGACTTCTGTCGAAGAACAGATGCCTGCACTTTACGCTGCTGAGATGGTCGAACGGGGCTTTGCTGCCGTCACCTTCGACTTCCGCGGCTGGGGTAAGTCCGGCAACCTGCCCGCTGCAACGCCGGGCGGGATGCGCTTTATCGAGGATCCGGTGGCCAAGATCTCGGATATCGATGCCGCCGTGACACATATCGCGAGCTTTGCAGAGGTCGACGCAGAGATGATCACCGGCCTCGGGATCTGTGCATCGGCCGGTTACATGGTTGATGCGGCAACGCACAATGACATGATCCGCTCCGTCGGTCTGGTGGCTCCCTGGCTACAGGACCGGGCGATCATCGAGACTGTCTATGGCGGTCCCGAGGGGATCGCGGGGCTCGTTTCCGTCGCCGAGGCGGCCGAAGCGCAGGGAGGAGAAGTGATCCACGCAGCCTATACCGAGGACAGTCTGATGGCGGACTTCGACTACTACGGCAATTTCAAACGCGGCCTCATCGCCGCCTATGACAACAAATGGAACAATGCAGGCTGGAACGACTGGCTGTCCTATCAGCCGGTGGACAGCGCGCCCGATCTGACCCAACCGCTCGCCATCGTGCATTCTCGGGCGGCTGCGATCCCGCAAGGCGTCGACGCTTTTCTCGACGGCTATGACGGCGAGGCGACGGTCGAATGGTTCGACGATGTCGCGCAGGACGGATTCTATGACGGTCAGGCCAACATCGAGGCCGCTGCCGATATCGTGGCCAATCATTTCCGGATTACCGCGCCGGATACCTGATCCCGGTTTTAGGACGCAGCCTACGTTTCGTGTCGCTGCGAGAAAGACGCCCGCTCGATTTTTCGAGCGGGCGTCTCTTTTCTCGGACGGGAGACGGAGGCGTCTGCAGGATCGTGCAAATCTTTTGCCGCCAGCTTCAAGTCAGAGAGCGCGCCGCGATGTATCTTTGAGATATCGGAAGGCACAGCGTCCTTCCCAAGTACACACCAGATCCTGGAGAGATCCCATGCTCAAGACACTTGCCCTAATCGCCGCTTTCACCGCCCCCGCCGCTTGGGCTTCGCTCACCCCTGAGGAAAATACCAAGCTCCTGCCCGAGCGGATGGCCCAGAGCGACGCGATGATGTGATCGGCCCTACGCTTCAGCTCACTCACTTAGAAAGGACCCTAAAATGACCCGCTTTGCCTCTCTCGCCCTCGCCACCTTCCTCGCTGCTCCTGCCACAGCACAGATCGGCGGCGACCCTGTCACCACAGAGACCTTGGTCGATCGCGCCGAGATGATCCGTATTGCGGACGCTATCGATGCCGCCGTCGACGCTAAGGATTGGCCCGCCGCGCGCGCTTTCTTCACAGAAACGATCGAAGTGGACTTCACCTCACTGGCCGGAGGGGAGCCCGCGACCATTCCCGCCGACACGCTGATAGCCGGTTGGTCCGGCAACCTGACCGAAATGAAGGAGAGCTTTCACTTGCGCGGCAATCACCGGATCGCCTTCGACGGTAGTGATACCGCCCTGATGACGTCACACGGCTATGCCTGGAACCGGATGCCCACGCCTGATGCGCCCGATGGCGCGCTTTGGGAAGTCTGGGGCACCTACGAGCACGGCTTCACCCGCTCTGGAGATGCTTGGTTGGTGGACTCCATGACTTTTACCGCCACAGCGCAGCGCGGCGAGACATTCGTGCGCGACACGCCAGGCAACTGACCCCCTAAACAGCAGAGATCCCATGTCCCAGGTCCATTTCAGCACCTGGGGCATACTCAGGCCTTGACCGCGTCTATGCACTTTACGCCCTCAACGATGGCAACAAGGTCGTCGTCGCCGCGCGTCGGACAGATAAGTCTTCGAGATCGAGGCCCGTGCGCCGGATGAGGTACTGGCCGCCACGATTGATGTGACTGATCCAGGCCAAGTCGATGTCGCCGTCCAGGCTGCGATGGACCGCTTTGGCCGCATCGATCTGCTGGTCAATAATGCAGGTACGGCATCGTCGGCGCGGTTGAGGAGACGTCGGACGGCGTTTTGCGCGACCCGACAGAGACCAACTTCTTCGGCGCCGTAACCGTAACCAATGCCATGTTGCCGATCATGCGCGCGTAGCGGTCCGGCGCCATCGTCATGGTTTTGTCTTTCGGCGGACAGATGTTGTTTGCTGGCTTCGGGCTGTACCCGGCTTCGAAATTTGCAATGGAAGGCCTGACCGAGGCGCTCGCACGGGAGATCGCGTCGTTGCGGCTGGCAATGGGTTGGGATGCCGTCGACGCGATCCGCGATCACGCGCAATCGGTTCTGGCCGAGCTCTCGGTTTGGGAGAGCGTGGCCCGCGATATCCCGATCGATGCCTCAAAGACGATCGCCGCCGAATGATCCGGCGCACCTGTGACGCGAGCTGCCGGCGCGCTACACTTTGGCCATGCCGAACCGCTATCGCGACATCTATCCGTCCCTTCCCCTGCTCGACAGTGAAGGAACTCTTCATGCCTCGGCAGCTCAGCTGATGAGCGTGCAGTATTTCCAAGCTCCGCCCGATATGATGCCCGAAGATGTGTTTGCAGAGCATCACTTGCTATTGAACCTTAAGGACGACCCCCACCGCGTCCAGAACCGCCGCGACGGCCAGATGCGCGACTTTACCTTCCGCAAGAACGAGATCGTGATGACGCCCGCGGGCACCCGCTCCGGATGGCGCTGGTTCGCGACCTCTGACGTCATCGTCATCACGCTCCAGCCTGAAGCCGTCGCGCATTTCGCAGAACGCGAGCTTGGGATGCTGCTGGACGAGACGCAGTTCAAAGACACGCCGCAATTTCTCGATGCCGATCTTTGCACCGCAGGCATCATGATGCGCGACACGTTGGAAGCCGGCGATATTACCTCCGCCGTAATGTTCGAGGCGATGGCCCGCGTTTTCCTGGTCAAGCTGCTGCAACGCTACGGCAAACAGCGCCCGGAAGAAATCGCGGCCGCCGGTCGCTTCACATCCGCCCATCATCGCCGCGTGCTTGCCTACGTGCGCGCAAACCTCGACCGCACAATCGCGCTCGAGGATCTGGCACGCGAGGTTGGCATGAGCCCCTCGAGCTTCAGCCGCACCTTCAAAGAGGTCATCGGCCGCACACCCATGCAGTTCGTTCTGTCCTACCGCATCGAGCAGGCCCTGAAGATGATGAACGACCCGGCCCGACCCTTGGGCGAGATTGCCCTCGCCTGCGGCTTCGCGGACCAGGCCCACTTCTCGCGCTCGTTCAAGCAAGTCATCGGGACCACCCCGTCCAAGCATCGCGCAACGGCACTGCCAACGCCGGGATAAGGTGACCGGCCCGCACACGGCTATACATCAACTTAATCAAAACTACGAAGGCACTATTCAGTACTCCAATTTAACGCGAATGCCTCGGACCTTAAAGCAGATATACATGTATCGTTCCTTGTCCCGGAACGCCCCCGGGCATGGTTCCGGTCATGTCCTTGACCCACTCAGGTCAAATGGACTTGGCCGGACAAGCCACAGACAAAGGCGATCTCAGCGATTAGGAAGTATACCCCATCGGCAGCAATATCACGCGGGCGATGAGGCGGATCTTCCACTCAGTCCCGATCCGGAACCGGCCATCGAGGTGGGTTCGCCTACTGCCGTGACGCTCTTCGATACTGCACGCAACCCTCGAGAACGCTTAGTTGCCATACATCCACAGCAAGTCTGATACGGGACCTGTGCGGAGTGGAGATACGATATCGGTTCAATACGCTGCGTTTATGCTATTCGCCCGCAGGACATCTTATCTTGATGCAAGACAAGAAATAATATTAAATTTTTACAAAAACTGTCGTGCCTGCCAGAACTAGAATCAACTCCGGCTTGGGGAAGCGGAACTACAACGATCTGCAGCATGGCGGCTTGACAGTATCGATTACCTTAAGCGGAGATATTCTCGTCTTGCGGCGCATACTTTCTAAGTGAGGATGGCCCATTGTCCCCGTTCGTATTGTCTCCAAACGCCTCGGGACGATCTCAAATTCCGGGCGTTCGCTCTAAGCACATGTCTAAGATAGACTCAAGTCATTTGGATAAAGGAAAGATCTGGGGTTTTAGGTTTTTCATCAATGGTGACCTTTTCACCTTCCCCGCTTCCAGGAACCATCGTGAATCTGTCAGCGCTACAAGGCGCTAGTTTCAGAGGAGATGAGATCTTTAAGGATCATAATTCGAGTATTTTCATAGCATCTTAAGCTTAGAAGTCTAAAATGATTAATAATTTTGGCCTCTGCGTAAGATGACTGTTAAGCTCTGTTGCGTAGCGAAGGTACATAGTTTCTGGAGACTAGAGTGTACCACCTCATTGAATGCCTAACGCAGGAGCATCATTACGGGTTGCTTGCTGTTGCTGTTCTAGTCTGCCTCAGTGGCTCGCTTTTGACAGCGATCGTCGCACGGAAGACGATTGTTTCATATGGGGTGCGAAGGCGCATTCAGATATTTTTGGCGGCGCTGATCGGCGGCACTGCTATTTGGTCAACTCACTTTATCGCCATGCTGGCTTATGAGCCTGGATACCCTCATGGATATGATGCGACGTTAACCGCCGTGACCTTACTTATATCTGTAAGCGGCTTATTCATCTCCAAAATGATACTCGGATATGCATCATCGCCTCTCAACTATGGGTTGGGGGGCATTACTTTCGGGTTGACGGTTGTCGTGATGCATTATGTTGGGATGGTCGCTTACGAAGTCCCTGGAAAGCTTAATTGGAATCCGATCACAGTATTCGCCTCAACCGCCTTGGGATGTCTTTTCGGCGTGGCCGCATTTCACCGATTCATTCATCCTGTCACCAGATATTGCTGGATGGGGGGCGCTGTGCTTATCGTGCTGTCGATCTGTTCGATGCATTTCATCGGAATGACTGCCTTTACGATTGAATTAAGCCCGCTTGTCGAGGTTCCTGAAACTCTGATATCTGACACGACGCTTGGACTACTGATATTTGGCGTCACATCCGCCTTGTTTGCTATTGGTTTCATTGGCATCAGACTCGAAGATGGCGCCGTCAACGATGCACAGGTCAAGATTGAAGAAACCGCCACGATTGATGCGCTGACTCTATTACCCAACCGTCTGGGGCTAACAAAAGAGTTATCGCGCTGTAAGGCACTGTTAGAGATAGATAAAACAATTAAGATCGCAATACTAACAATTGATCTTGATCGGTTCAAGGAGGTGAACGACCTCTACGGCCATGCCGATGGAGATATCGTTCTATCACAGGTAACTAGCCGAATCTCCAAGGCACTGATCCAGGGTGAATTTATTGCCCGCTCAGGAGGCGACGAATTTGTTGCAATCAAGAGAGGCTTCCGCCGCATGGAGGAAGTGAAAGCCTTTGCAGCCAGACTCAGTTCAGCGTTTGTTGAGCCGATCGAGCTTCTATCTGCCTCCGTGCTAATAGGCGGCTCTATAGGAATAGCAACAACAGTCGAAGATGGTAAGGATATAGACGGCCTTCTGCAAAAGTCCGATCTGGCCATGTACCGCGCAAAGGACGACCCGGATCGAAATATACGATTTTTTGACATTGAGATGGGCGAAATCAATCGAGAGCGTCTTTCGTTGATCCAAGATTTGCGCAAAGCCCTTGCTAAAGATGAGTTTGAGCTTGTCTACCAGCTGCAAAACGATGTGACATCGAGGGCCCCAAGCGGCTTTGAAGTGCTCCTACGATGGAATCATCCTGATCGTGGCAGGGTCTCTCCGGGAGAATTCATTCCCTTGGCAGAAGAAACGGGGCTCATTCGAGAAATTGGACTATGGGTGTTGCGCAAAGCGTGCCTCGAAGCGGCCTCCTGGCAGATCCCCTACACAATTGCTGTCAATGTCGCACCCCAACAGTTGGTCCAGCCTTCCTTCCTGGAACACCTCTCCGATGTTCTTATGGAGAGCAGACTGGATCCTGCCTTGCTGGAGCTTGAAGTGACGGAGGCGAGCATCATCGATGATCAGGAATACACTCTCAAAGTGATGTCCAGGATCAAGGACATGGGCGTACGTATCGCGATGGACGATTTCGGAACCGGATATTCCTCTCTCGCGACACTGCAAGCCTTCCCCTTCGATAAGATCAAGATCGACAAGAGCTTCATACGGGATGTTCACATCAACAAACAAAGGGCCGCAATCGTGCGCGCAACAATCCTGCTTGGTGACGCACTCGACGTTCCGATCCTCGCCGAAGGTGTTGAAGTTGAAGACGAACTCTCATTCCTGAACAATGAGTGCTGCAAGTTCGTCCAGGGGTTTTTGTTTGGTCAACCCATGTCCGTCCAGCAGGTTCGCGAGCTTACGGACGATCTTCCTGAAAACAACTCATTGATGACGGGATGAACAAAATGGAGCTGAACCTCATATGCTCTCAATGCATCACAGTTAGCGGTCTGGCCAGAAGGAAATTTAGACACTAGCAATTGACATGAACTATTCAATGTCAATTGCTGAAGTTTGTGCACGACGCAGCGTCGGTATGTAATTAGATTATAACACGATCGCTTCCCACCCATTCTTGCCGTTCGTCGCGTAACTGCTATACTCCGTAAATGCATGTTACAGCTCCTTTTTTCTGCGCAGCGGCACTCCCAAATCAACTTGATGCCGACCATCCGAACGAAGCTCTCAGTCGCCTAAAGCGTCTCTTTTCGCGATTTCTTCGATATGCCTCTTTGTACTAAGAGTATCTAAATCAGCCTATTTGAAGATCATAATGTTGAAAGTGCCAGCTCCCGCAGGAAGCCCTAGCGCCAGCCATGGCAACGCAGGCAACGTGAAAGGCTCATTAAGAAGCGGCCCAGCCACTAGATACCGGTCACGTTCTCTGGAAGGATGCCAAGACTATCGAGCCAAACTTGATAGGCAAGATGCATTCTCTTTGGATCAGTTCTCGAAAGAAGGCTTAGATGTCGCCCCAATACGTGCATCACCCATTTTAATCGGTATTATACTCTGATAAGTAGGCCGACGCACAATCAATCGAGCTCAGACCGCATGTCGAACTCGTTCGATGTATAAAGTGGAGCCGGTTTCTAGCGGACATAGAGGCGCCTAGGTCTGTTATTGGCCAATCGATCAAGACCTTGCAATCGCAGCGCTAATAGCTGCCGTTTTCTATATTTACATGACTTCAATAACGACCGAGGTCCTAAGATCGGAAAAGCGCCAATTCTTTATGCCTGCACTAATGCCTACTATTTGATGCTAGATGACATTGCTAACAGAGGGTTTAACTGCCAAAAGTGACGTCATGAACGAGCTACCAAACCAGATAAAAGCCATCGCGATCTGATTTCTCCTCATCTTATGTCTACCCATCGCTGCATTGGCCGAACCAGTTATCGACGTCATTCACAGCATAGAACGTGATCTGGCAGCGCGTGTCGGTTTCTATATGCACGATACACAAACCGGGGAGGTAATCGCCTACGCTGCAGATGACAGATTTCCATTGAATAGCACTTTCAAGCTTCTGGCATGCGGCGCGCTACTGCATCGAGTTGAAAATGGTAACGTCAGTTTAGCTGATAACGTGCCATTGGAAGACATCGAGACCGTTGACTACTCACCGGCGATTGAGGCTTATAGTCGAGCAGAGAACCTCGAAGTCTCGCTCGGCATCTCTTGTAGTATGATGTTGTCTGTCAGTGACAATACGGCAGGAAATATCGTTTTATCAGCGCTTGGCGGGCCGGAAGCTCTGACTGCGTTTCTCAGATCAACCGGTGATCAGGTCACCCGGCTTGACCGCTGGGAGGCTGAACTGAACTCAGCTGTTCCTGGCGACCTGCGTGATACGACAACTCCGCGTGTGATTGCACAGACCATTCAAAACTTAATTTTGAGAAATGCTCTTGAACCAGCCTCGCGAGCAACACTTCGAGCATGGCTTGCGGACATAGTGTTGCCGATGCCTTGTTTCGTGCCACACTTCCATCGAATTGGTCGATCCACGATCGAACAGGCGCAGGTGGCTATGGATCTAGATCAATTGTCACCGTGATCTATCCACCTGATAGGGCACCAATTGTCGCAGCGCTGTTTATCACAGAAACGGAGGCAGACATCGATGCCCGTAATTCTGCTGCTGCAAGAGTTGGTGAGGCTATCGTTAAATATGTCACCAATAGGTGAGGGCGAATTGCCGACATTTGCGCAGCTTGTCGGATCCAGTGAACCGGGCTCATAGTAGACCCTCTCAGCACCGCAAAGTGCGTAAAAACTCAACGCCTCTATCACCTGCGGAATCAACCAGTCTAGGCCCGTGAAGTTACGGCAAGGGTGCTCTGCCTTTCAACAGATCATCAAGGTCGTCGCGGCACGTCTTCTTTAGTCTTCAGACGTTCCCTTGAGGCGCTCCGGAACCTCACAGCCGGCCTTAATTAGATAACAGAACCATCTCGACCGGCCATTTCATTGGAGCGCAGTTATAAGAACATCAATCTCCAAAGCTGACGTAGCGTGACCCGGTCTTTGCCTTCCCGCCGCAGGAAATGTTATCGCCTATTCCAGTGGCAGGCTTGCGATTCACGAAGACGATCCCGGACCTGCATGACAATCGCGACGATGTACCGGATCTGGGCACGAGCCGCAGATATGAAACGCACAGACTTGGCCTTGCCGAATGGGCTTAAGCCTTCGCTGAACTTATTCGCTACCGAACTCATAAGGTTCCCAGTGTTAGTGGTGCCCACATCGATCGACATGTTGCTGCCAGTGAGCTCGTTGTGATTGTTGGGGGCCTCGACCGCTTCGTCGTGATCCATCGATCGAAGCCAATAGTTGTTGATCCGCTCAGTATGATCGAGCTTGATCTTCTAGTTCCGGTCATCGTGGGAAAGGACCGATATCTTTACCGGTTTTGCCGCTACCATAGGCTTGCGTCCTGAACTGCTAGCTCGCCTTGAGACACATGAACCTCTGCCCTGCCGCTCCCAACAGATCTTCGCCGAAAACAATCACTCGCACCCCTCCACTTCGCCCACGAGCCCGATCGGGTCCGGCGACAGGTACTGCGTCGCCTCCGGGTCGTGATAGCGGAACCTGTTGTGACGCAACCCGCTCTCCTCGTCCTCCCATTGACCCTGGAACCGGATTAGGCAGGAGGCAGAGGGATGAGCGTCATTCGCCGCCCGTAGCTCTGGCTCGGCTTTCCCCCAGAGGCCGGGATCGGCGCGCCAGGCGACCGTCTGGCCGTCCTCGGAGAACAGCTCCCTTGGCGTGCCCAGATGATCGATCGTCACGTACCACAGTTGCTCTCCGGCCACCTTCGCGACGGGGATGAAGCTGCCCGGCTCGTAGATCCACGCCTCCGAGCAGTCCCAAGCGATGGTGCCGTCCGAATAGACCGGTGCACCGCCGCGATCTGATCGACGTCCCACTGATAAGCCCGGCTGCAAAGGAGAGCTGCATCGAACGTGAAGGAAAGAGGGACTTTCGAGCGCAGCCCGCGAAAATAGTTTTTGCACCTTATAAAGAACTTAACCATTTTTGAAAAAATTCTTTCTGCTCATCAACTCGAGAAAGATCGTCTCCTGAATATTGATCGAATGTTCGAACTAGATCGGCGCGAGAGGCTGCCTGACCTTTAGTTAATACATAGCCAACCAATCCATTAGACATACTACGTGACATATTCGAGGGGAAGAAGCTCAACCGTGCACCATTACAGCGCACCAAGAAGCCTCCTTTCTCCAAAAATCGTCTCATCTCGCAGAATGCATCGAAGAGATCCTCTCCATAGAAAATTTTCCTTTGACCGAAGATTACAGTAGAGATCTCATTCTCTTCCTCATCAACTTCGAGAGATATTATTTTCTTAGACGCGCTAGAAAAGATCTCAAGATCTGCCATCATTCTTAAAATCCGTAGTATTTAGAATTAAGAATAGAGTAGTCAACCAGATTTCTATTACTATCAATCGGAGTAGCGCCCTTAATTTGATTTGGGCTTACTGAGCTGGGAATAGCAATCTCTTGCTTTGTTGGAAACGGACTTCTAGACCCAAGGGATTTGTTCACATCTATACCTTTGTTCCCTGTATCAACCGCGTATATGTAACCATCGCGCGTTCCATAACCGGTAGCAAAATCGTTCGCGACATCCATTGATTTTGACGTCGACACGTAAGCCGAGGGTGGATTTGTGTTGTCTGCGGCGTGAGAAAGCAGGTCCTTACTTCAGCCGCGTGCTTTAAAGCCATCTTTAAAGACTTGAGCCGGACCCTCTCTAACACCGCGATAGGTCGTTTGCCTCGGCGCAGAAACATGCGGACACCCCGCTAACCCCAGCGGATCGACCCAGCCGTTCGGGTCCGCCACATAGCCCTGCGGCCGCACGCCTCCTGCTAGCCCGATCGGGCCCGGCGACAGGTACTGCGTCGCCTCCGGATCGTAGTAGCGGAACCGGTTGTAGTGAAGCCCGCTCTCCTCGTCCTCCCACTGCCCCTGGAACCGGATCGGGCAAGTTGCGAAAGGGCGGTAGCGGCGCCGGAAGGGCGACTAGACCCAGCCCTAAAAGCTCAAGATCAGCGTGCAGAGTCTAGCATGTATGGTAAGTTCTTAAATACATCCAATCAAGCCAGGGGTCGGCACAACCTACTCACCTTCCCCAACGGAAAGCGACCTCTTAAAGAAGGCAAATCGGTCTCCCTCTTCAAAAGTTATTCCTACGATCGTGTCTTTGTCCGCAGCCAATATGGCACAATCAATCTCGTGATCTGCTGGATAACCGCGCTCCCAGATCTTCTCTAACTCATTTGCCTCCACGATGATCCAATTCCCTGAGCTATCGCCCCCAATATTTAGATATAGCATTGCTCGCGGATCAGAGAAGAATTGGCGCCAGGCCTTCGAAAACCCTTCAATATCAGATTGTTCGACTACAAGATCCGGTTCATCAGCCATCATGATGAACGTCTTCCAGACGCTCATTGGGTCAATGAGATCTAGGTCTACGATTTTCGCATTAACCAGAGACGTTCTCTCAATAAAAGCATTATTATCCATCGGGATTAGCCGGTTCGTAATAGAAGTGGTGGCTGCCATCAATCTGACTGTACCTCTCCGCCGTCTTAGTGCTACCACCGCTGCCAAAATCCACACTGCTCCTTGTCGGATCGCCCTTTGGCTGACCCGCATGAAAATGGGACGCTCCATCTCTCTGGTGTTCAGCTATCACGCGAGAACCATTTGGCGTCTCATACTGACGATAAACACCATGCGAGCCCTTATCTTCTGAATAGAGATAGCCTTTCCTTCCAAGTCTTTTTGGATTATCGCCCACGGTCCAAGTCTTGTCAGGCTTGGTTCCAGGCTCGATCTTTGCTCTTCTCTGAATCTCTGTAAAGGCTTCTGCTCTCGTATCAAATTGCCGGTTACACGCCGCCAACCCCAGCGGATCGACCCATCCGTTCGGATCCGCCACAGAGCCCTGAGGCCGCACGCCTCCGGCCAGCCCAATCGGGTTGGGCGACAGGTACTGCGTCGCCTCCGGATCGTAATAGCGGAACCTGTTATAATGAAGCCCGCTCTCTTCATCCTCCCACTGACCCTGGAACCAGATCGGGCACGAGGCGGACGGCTGGTCGCCCTTCGCCGCCTGCAGCTCTGGCTCGGCCTGCCCCCGAGGCCCAGACCAGCGCTATGGCAAACCGCAAGAGCTGCCGGACAACCTCCCGCCTGACCGAGCACACCTCCCGGTGACAATGATCGTCATGTATTTGAGGTGGCTCTCGATAGTCGGCATGGTGCTATACACCGATCCCCGACGCGTCCCGCTGCTCAAATGCGTTGTAGACCCTCTACTGCAATGCGACCGGAAGCAAAACCGTCAACCCGCCCGAGTACCGCCCGCTCTCCCATCTCGCCTCGGCGGCAAGCAGCTGGTCAGTAGGGACCGAGCGAATCGTCTCGCTCCGCGACGCTGCCCTCGGACGAAAGGCCGAAATCAGGTAGATGGCAGAGGGATGACAGATTTGGTTCAGCCCATAAGAAATGAGCTACGACTTGCTTCCCCCGACAAGAAACCAGCCAACATAAACAGGTTCTCAGTAAGGAAAACTCGGTTCAGTATGGAAATCCGCATTGACCTTCATCAACCTAGATATCGCAAGTTGAGCATCCACGGCGCTTCCCTCAAAAATGCAAGAACCCCCCACCTCGATCAGCTTCTTTGATTCAATATAATTCTTTCCTGAAATCTGAGAAACCACCTTCATGAGATCCATTTCGGCCCTTTGCGGTTTTGAGAGGAATATTCTGTAAACATTTTCATCAGATGCGATAGCCGGTATGTGGGTGGTAACAATTTCCCACCTACCACATTCCTCACAATACCAACCCTCAGAGGATCCCTCGATCTTATGGATAAGGGATCCGTCACACCTAGAGCAAAAGTCTGAGCTAACGCTCACTTTCCGCCCCCTGGCTTGAATATTTCGAATTGACCGCGCAACGTGGGATGAGGCGTTCTATTTGGCTGCATTGGCGCAACAAACATATCTCCGTTAGGATAAGCCCAAAGAACTTCATTTGGCGCCAACACCTCAACGCCCAGCTTGTTTGACAGATTCTGGGCAAATCCGGTCGGACATTTTCCGGTCGAACAGGATAGTAGTCTAATGTTCTGACCAGTATACCCATCTTGTTGCTTTATTAACTTAGCAGCGACCCTATGATCAACCAGCATAGGGCCGTTCTTAGTTTGAATTTCCACTCTATTCTCGTTGCCATGCGCGATGACGTCATAATACCCTTTTGAGTCTATGTCTTTTCTATTGCTGACGCTTTGGAAGAACGGATCATTGTCCTTCATGAGATTTGCAGCTCCGGGGGCAGCATTTCGATTACTTGGCCCACACCCCGCCAACCCCAACGGATCCACCCATCCGTTTGGATCGGCCACATAGCCCTGCGGCCGCACGCCTCCCGCGAGCCCGATCGGATCCGGCGACAGGTACTGTGTCGCCTCCGGATCGTAATAGCGGAACCGGTTGTAATGGAGCCCGCTCTCCTCGTCCTCCCACTGGCCCTGGAACCGGATCGGGCAGGAGGCGGGCGCATGATCGTCATTCGCCGCCCGCAGCTCCGGCTCGGCTTTCCCCCAAAGGCCGGGATCGGCGCGCCAGGCGACCGTCTGGCCGTCCTCCGAGAACAGCTCCCTCGGCGTGCCCAGATGGTCGGTCGTCACGTACCACAGCTGCTCTCCGGCGACCTTCGCGACGGGGATGAAGCTGCCCGGCTCGTAGATCCACGCCTCAGAGCGGTCCCAGGCGATGGTGCCGTCCGCATAGACCGGCGCATCCGACACGATCTGATCGCCGTCCCACTGATAGGCCCGGCCGCCGCCCGGCGCGATATAGCCCGGCGCGTCCGGCTCGTCCCGGCGCCCCGCCACCAGCTTGAGCCTGCGCACGCGGCGTCCCAGCGCATCGTAGCCATAGCGCCAGACCGATCCATCCGGCGTCTGAAGCCGCACGAGGCGGTCCTCGCCGTTCCACTCCATCTGCCAGACCTTCGGGCGGAATCCCGGCTCCTCCACACGCTTCTGGATGACGCGCCCGCAGGCATCATGCACGTAAGACACCCGTCCCCGCTGGCGGATCCGTCCGCCGGGAGCCTGCGCGATGGGTGTCTGGCCTTGAGGATCGCGGATTGCGGTCAGGTTGCGGCAGGGATCATAGTCATAGGCGGTGCGCGCCGTCTCGACCCCGTAGCGGTCAAGGCGCTGCGTCAGGGCGACCTGACCGCGCGCGTCATAGCCAAAGCGGGTCTCGCCCCAATGCTTGTCCGCCAGACGGATCGCCCGACCGGCCCGGTCCCAGTCATAGCTGCGATGGGTCCGCGAGGCCGAGCCGCCGAGCGCATCATAGCGGGTCGAGATCGAGAGCATCCCCCGCCGCGCCTCGTCCGGCAGCGCCTCGATCGGTCCCGCCATCTGCGTCTTGAGCCGCCCTGCAGGGGTGTAGCCCTGCGCCAGCGCAAAGCCCTCGCCGCTTTGGCGCAGCACCTCGGCGCCGCGCGCATCGCGCTGGAAGGTCAGCGGCGCGTGACCGGCGATCCGCAGCTCCTCGGGCAGGCCCGCCTTGCTGTAGCCTGTCGCCAGCGGCAGGACATCGCCAGCGCGCTCCGTCCGGCGCGAGGCGCTGTCGGCATAGCCCGAGAGGATCTCCCGGCCATCGACGCGCTCGGTCACTACGCGACCCAGCGCGTCGTAGTCGTACTCGACCCGCGCCTCTGCGTTCTCGGCCAGCGTCATCAGGCCCCGCGCGTCGTATTCGAACCGCGTGACCAGCGGGCCATTCGGATGGCCCACCTGCATTTCGATCAGATCGCCGCGCGGCGAATAGCTGTACCGCGTCTCCGTCCCGTCCGGCGCGAACTTGGCAACCACCCGAGAGGCCGCGTCGCGCACATACCGCGTCACCAGCCCGGAGAAATCCCGCTCAGAAACAAGCGCGCCCACGGCGTCATAGCCGTATTCGTACCGCTCGCCCGCCGCGTTGACGACCGCCGTCAGCCGCATCTCGCCGTCATGCTCAAGCTGTAGGCTGTGCCCCGCCGCATCCGTCACGCTCAAAGGCAGATCGAAGGCCCCGGCCTCGAACCTCCGCGTCTGCCCTTCGCCATCGGTGAGGCTGGACAGCTGCCCCTCCCCGTCCCAGCTCATCCGGGTGGTGCTGCCATCGGGCAAGGTCATCTCGCGCACAGCCCCGCGCGGATTGTCCGGCCCGCGCGCCATGTCATAGCGCGTGACGCTGCCTGCGGCGTCCTCGACCAGCGTCAACCGCCCTTCAAGATCGTAGCGCGTCCGCTCCTCGTGCCCGTCGGCCGAAACGCGCATGCGCGGGCGCATCAGGGCATCGTAATAGATCCGCTCCTGACGGCTGCCCGGCATATCGATGCGCAGAACCTCGCCTTTCTCGCCGCGCCGCAAGGAGGTCACACCGCCCAGCGGATCAGTCACCGCGGACAGATTGCCGTCCCCGTCGTAAAGGAAACTCTGCGCCCCCCCCGACGCATCCGTCTGCTCGGTCAACAGACCGTTGGCATCATAGGTCCAGCTCTGCGTCTCGCCATTGGCATCGGTCAGCTCTGTCAGGAACCCCAGGTCGTTGAACACATAGCCGACCTCGGCCCCCAGCGGATTGACCCGCTTCACGACGTTGAACCGCGCATCCCACTCGGTCAGCCAGACCTCCCCGGCCTCGTCGACTTCCTTCCAGACCAGACCGTCGGCATCGTAATGGAAAAGGCTCCGGTCGCCGTTCGAATTAAAAACCTCGGTCCGCCCATTCTCGGGATCGTGGATCAACCGGACCGCCATATGACCGCTCGTCGACCAGGACCGCACGATCCGGTCCGTCGCGTCATAATCGTAGAAAACCTCGGTCGCATTGGTATCCGCCCAGCGCGAGATCCGCCCCTTCGCATCATAGCTGTAACAAAGCGTCCCCATCTGGGACGAGCGCGCCTCCTTCAGCCGCCCGGACGAGGTATAGTCCCAGGCAAAGGTGCAATCGCCCTGCTCATGGTCCCGCAGGCTCGCCTCGCGGATCAGCCCCTCATGACTGATGACATCCACGATGAACCCGTCCGAGTGCGAGACCCGAACCAGATCGGCCCCGTCATACTGAAACGCGATCCGGTTGCCGTTCCGATCCTCGATCGCCGAGAGCAGGATCCGGTCCTCAACCCTCTGATTGAACACGTAAAAGATCTGCTCGGCGCGATCATAAAGGAAAATCTCGCCGCTCTTCTTGCCCATCAGCTCCAGATGGGGAAAGCGCAAATGCTCGGCGTCGATGAATTCGTCCGGCGTGTGATAGACGATCCGCGTGTCTTCGGCGTTGTGGTAGACGATCGTCGGCCCGTCGATCCGCAAATGCTGCGACCAGCTCGATGCCCAGTCGCGTCCCAGAAGACCGCTCGCACCCGGCGCATAGGACCGGGTGAACTCAAGCGGAATGGTTCCCGGGATCGACAGATCCGTGCGCACATCCACAAGCTGACCCGACGCGACATCAATCGGATCCCCGCAAGTCGTACACCGGTTGCGCGGCGTCGGCCCGTCGACAGTGCGCGAGCGGCTGCGCCCCCGGGAGCCTCCGCGCGGGATGGGCAGGATATCTCCCAGAACCATCAGCGTCCGGGTGATCCTCATCCCCCAGCCCTCGTCGATATCGAGCGCAATAGGACTCGTATCCATATCGATGGCGATGGACTCGCAGCCCGCGTTGATGACGCCCGCGCAGGTCGACTTGTGACCGATCCGCGCGATGGGCCAATTGTTGGCAAAGACGGTCTCGGCCCCTTCGGCGACAGCTTGCGGACCGTGCGAGGAACAGGCGACCTTGTCGGTGACCCGCGCCACCGGACGGCCCTCGAAATGAACGTTAAGCGACCCTTGCGCAATCGTCCCCTTGTTCGTGCCGTACTGGCCCGCCGCCGAGGCGAACCCCATCCCAAGCCCGCCGACCAAACCGCCCGCCGCCGCCGCGCCAACCATGACGACCAGGGCGGCTCCGCCGGTGGCCACGATCAACGCGCCCGCCGCGACAGCGGCCACGGCGCCTAGAACCAGACCGCCGAGCATCCCGCCCATCACAGCCAAAGAGCTGGTATGCGCAATCGGATCGCCCATCGTCGCGGGCATTTCGCCGTTCTCGGGAAGCCTCTCATAGCCGGGGATCCGGCTCATCACCGCATGGCCCAGCGCATCCCCGGCATAAGCGCCCACGGCACCCGCGGCGATGCCGACCCCGATCGCAGCTGTCGCCGACGCCGCAGCAATCGCGCCTCCGGTATAGGCGGCGACGGCGACCGCGCCGCCCGCCATCGAGTAGCTGACCGCATCGCTTTCCGCGACATTCAACGCCGCATCCCAGGTCCGTTCGGTCGTGGAGCGATCATACGGGCTGCGAACGGTGGGTTCGGCGGTGGACCGTGATCTGTTCGTCGATGTCCGGCGCCCGACATTGCTCCCGACCCGTCCGGGGTTGCCGATGGGATTGCCGAACATCCCCATCCGATCAGGCCGCCGGTTCCGTCAGGGACAGCGTCTCTACGATCCGCTTGACCTGCGCCTTCTGCGCGTCGCTCATCTTACCCGGCATCGAGGCTGTCAGAACCATCGCATGGGACGGTGCATTCACTGTCGTAATGACCTGATGCATCGGTCCCTGCTTGGCGGTCCAGGTGCACTCGATCTCGACCGCTTCCCGCTCCGAGACAGTCAGCGCCTGCTGTGCGAGGATCTTGAACTCCGTCAGCGATTCCGACGCTTTCTCGATCTCGCCCGAAACGTATTCGGTGAACTCCATCCCCCACGGAATATCGTCGCGCGTGATCGTGAACGACAGCCCCGGCTCGGAGCCGCCCGTGCTCGAGATGATGTTGATCGATTGATCCTTCCACTGATCGGGAAGATCGATATGGCCTTCATTAAAATGATACATGTCTGAAATTTATCCGGCGGAATCTTTGTTAAGATGAATCATGCCCGCGATCTGATCGATGATACCTTCGGTCAGCACGATCTGTGAGCCCTTGAACCGCAGGACAATCGCCTCCTTGGTCATCACGATCGTCCCATCTCCGACGGTCAGCACGATCTCGTCGCCCGCTTCCATGAAGATACTGTTCTCGGCCCCTGCCACGATCTGCCCTGGCGCGCCCGATCCGCCTTTTCCGGCGACGGCTGTCGTTGCGATAGTGTTCGCCACCAGGCTCCGGGTCTGCGCGACATCCTCGCTTAGGTTCCCGGCGGTGATCGTCTTGGCCTCATCGCCCGTCTGAACCGTGATCTGCCGGTTGCCGTCCCGCAGAAAGGTGGTCTCGTTATCAAGGATCACCCGGTTGAGGTCCTTCTGGGCATGCACAAAGATTTCCTCGCGGCCCGACTGGTCCTCAAAGGTCATCTCGTTGAACCCTTCGCCCTCATGGCTCTTGGTCTTGAACCCGCTTTTCGTCTTGGCCGCAGGCAGCCCCTGCGCGGGCATATTCTTCGAGTTGTAAACGCAGCCCGTCACGATCGGCTTGTCGGGATCCCCGTCGAGGAACTCGACCACAACCTCCATCCCGATCCGCGGGATGACCATGCCGCCCCAGCCGCCATGGGCCCAGGTCTGGCTCACCCGGCAGCGCATCGACTTCGCGCCTTCCAGATCCCAATGGAACTGCACCAGGATCCGCCCGAACTCATCGCAATCGATCTCGCCCTCGCCCACGACCTTGGCGGTCTGCGGCCCCTGCACCGTCGGCGCCTGCGTCTTGCGGCGCGGTGCCAAAGGCGCGGTGGCGGGCATCAGCGTGTAGCTCCCGCGATAGGGCTGCTCGTCGCTTTCTCCGCCCGAGCCGTAATTCTCGCCCTTGAAAAGATGATCGGCCGCCAGACACAGATAGGCCTGAGGCACCGCCCCCGGAGCGGGATCTCCGGTCAGCATCACCGTCATCCCCGCGCGCAGCGACATGCAGTTGCCCTCGGCCATGTGGCGCGCATCCCGTCCGCGTTCTTGCGCGGTGCGCAGCGCGGCAACATCCTTGCCCTGCGCCTGGTCGAGGTAATCGCCCGGATAATCGAAGCTCTCAATCTGCCCCATCGCATGGGCCGCATCCCCGACCCGGTCGACCTCCATCGCGGCGGTTGGCGTCTTGAAGTTGTAATCGATCAGCCGCACCGCACCCGTCGTCATGTTGCGCTCGGGCTTCCAGCTCCAGAAATGCTCCTCATCGGCAAGGTAATGGCCATCGGCACCCTTATAAGGCCGCGCAAGACCCGCGATCGGCTGATGCTCCTCGATCGCATCGGTCAGCACCATCGTGTGGCTGCCTTCGGTATGGGTGAAGTGATAGCTGATCCCGAACCGCTCCATCATACGGGTCGCAAAGCTCAGATCGTCCTCGCGGTACTGCACCACATATTCGATCGGCGCGTAATCCCGGGTCAGACGGTTCTCCAGATGCGGATCGCCCAGACCCGCATAGGTCGACAGCAGCTCCTCGAGGATCTCGACCACGCTCTTTTCGTGAAAGATCCTCTGGTTCCGCCGCCGGCTCGCCAGCCAGGCCCAGGGCCTGAGCGTCAGATCGTAGCGCACGCCGTTCTTGGCCGGTCCCGTACACTGCATCTTGGTGACGATCCCGTCGAACCACTGCGCGCCATGGGCCAGCGACTGGATCTCGACGCTCGCATGGGTGCCGATCACCGCATCGAAATCGATCTCCGGATCAACCGACAGCGCCTCGACGCGATACTCATAGAGAGTGTTGACCTTGTCCGCGCCCTCAAAGGACGCAAGAACCAGCGCCTCGGGCCCCAGGGATGTCAAAAGACGCCCCAGACGGGCATCCTGCTTGAAAATCGTGTTCATGGGTAAACCCCAGAAAGAATCGATGAAATGCGATGGCGCTATCGTATCCCTTCAAGCGCATGGCGCAAGCCCGGACAAAGCAGGGAAATCCCGACCTTTTGCGCCCGGGCCACAGGATCCAAAGACCGCCGCTACTGCGCCGCGACCGCCAGATCGCCGGATTTTCCCTCAACCTCGGGTTTGCCCGTCTTGCCCGAAGCCTCCGCCTTCCGCTCGCGCCGGAAGTAGGTCTGGTAGAAGACCGGCACACCCACCAGCGTCAGGATCGTCGCAAAACCAAGCCCGCCCATGATCGTCACCGCCATCGCGGCAAAGAACGCGTCCCAAAGCAGCGGCACCATCCCCAGGATCGTCGTGCCCGCCGCCAGAACCACGGGCCGCAGACGGCTGGTCGAAGCGACGACGATAGCCTCGGATTGAGGCTTGCCGGTTTCTTTCTCCGCATCGATCTCCTCGACCAGAACGATGGCGTTCTTGATCAGCATCCCCGACAGGCTCAAGAGCCCCAGAAGCGCGGTAAAGCTGAACGGCAACCCGGTAAACAGCAGCCCCAGCGCCACGCCGTTGACCGCCATCGGCACGATCGTCCAGATCACCGCCGCCTGCCGCAGCTTGCCAAAGAGAAGGATCGTGATCAGCAGCATCGTCCCGAAACTCAGCGGCATCTGCCGCCCCAGAGAGGCCTGCGCCTCGCCCGCGCTCTCGAACTCGCCGCCCCATTCCATCGTGTAGCCCTGCGGCAGATCGATTGCCTCGATCAGAGGCCGCACCTCGGCAAAGGCGGTCGGCGGTGTCACCCCGTCGATCACGTTGCCCTGCACCGAGATCGTGGGCACCCGATCTCGTCTCTCGATCAGCGTATCGCGCGCCAGAACCCGAAACCCGTCCACCACCTGCTCGAGCGGCAGGTAATCTTGCGTCGCGGGAGACCAGACCAGCTGATCGCGCAGCTCTCCGTCCTCCACGTCGCTGCGCGGCGCCCTCAGAATGATCGGGATCAGCCGGTCGCGCTCGCGGTAGCTGCCCGCCTGCACCCCGTCTGTAGCCAAAGCGATCGTCGTCGCCACATCCGCGCGCGAGATCCCGACCGCCTGTGCCCGGTCCTCCGCCAGGATCGGACGCGTCACCAGCTCCCGCTCGCGCCAATCGGTCCGCTCGGTATGCAAAAGCGGCGTCGCCGTCTCCAGAACATCCTGCGCCTGCCGCGCCAGCGCCCTGAGGACATCGGGATCGGGCCCGGAAAAGCGGGCTTCGACATCGGCGCCCACGGGCGGGCCATAGATGATCTGCTCGGTCCGAAGCTCGGCCCAAGGGGCGGCTTCGGCGGCAAAGAGATCCAGATCCCGCTTGAGCGCCGGGATCGCCTCATAATCCTGCGCCCGGATCACCAGCTGCCCGACCGAACTGTCCGTCGGCAGCGGATCATAGGTCAGGATGAACCGCGTCACCCCCTGCCCCGCCACTGAGGTCACCGAGACGACATCCTCCCGCTCGGCCAGCCAGTCCTCGATCACCGCCAGATCGCGCGACGTATCGTGGATCGAGGTGCCCTGCGCGCCCTTGTAGTTAAGATAGAACAAGGGCGTATTCGCGGGCGGAAAGAACTGCTGCTTGACCATCGAAAAGGCAAAGATGCAGGCCGCCGTCGTTCCGATCAGCCCCAGGATCACGAGCCAGCGCGCCTTGAGAGCGCCCCGCACCAGCGCCCCGTAGCCGCGAAAGATCGGCCCGCCATAGGGATCCTCCCCGCTTTCGGCATCGCCCTGCTTGAAGAGGTATTTCGAAAGAAGCGGCGTAACCGTGATCGCGAGGATCCAGCTCAGCGTCAGCGAAATCGCGATGACGGCAAAAAGCGAGAACAGGAACTCGCCCGACGCATCCGGGCTCAGCCCGATCCCGGCAAAGGCCATGATCCCGATCACTGTCGCGCCCAAAAGAGGGATCTGAACGCGCCCCGCCACCTTGTCGGCGGCCTCCTCGGCGGTCTTGCCGCGCTTCATCTCGGTCTGAATGCCCTCGGCGACGACGATGGCATTATCGACCAGCATCCCCATCGCGATGATCAGCGCGCCAAGGCTGATCCGTTCGACCTTCACGTCCCAGAGGTTCATGAAAAAGAACGTCGCCATCACCGTCAGCAAAAGCGACGCGCCCACCACGATGGCCGCGCGCCACCCCATGAACAGCGCCAGAACCCCGATCACCACGCTGACCGACAGCGCAAGGCTCAGCAGGAAGCCCGAATTGGCCTCGTCCACGACCCGGTGCTGCTCGTAGATCGGCTCCAGCTCGACACCCAGCGGCAGGATCGGCTCGATCTCGCCCAGCCGCGCCTCGACCCCCTGTCCGACCGTCACGATGTTCCGGCTGGTCAGCCCCGCAATCCCGATAGTAAAGGCCGCCGTGCCGTTATGGCGAATGATCGTCTCGGGCGTCTCCACCCGCTCGCGCCGCACTTCGGCGATATCCAGAAGGTTCAGAACCTCGCCGCCCACTCCGAAACTCAGGCCCGCAATTTCGGAAACGCTGTCATCGCCCGACGGTGCATCGACCCTCAGATCGCGCCCGCCCGACGGCGCCGTGCCGGTCGGCACGACCGAATTGGCGCCAGAGATCGCGTTGATGATAATCGCGGGATCGACGCCCAGATTGGCCAGATCGCGGCTCGCCGCCTCCACATAGATCGCCTCTTCGGGCAGCCCCAAAAGCTGCGCATTCGCTACCCCGTCGACGGCCAAAAGCTCGCGCCTGAGAAAGGTCGCGATCTCCCAGATCTCCGCATCGGAAAAGCCCTCTGCCGTCACCGCATAGTAGATCCCGAAGACATCGCCGAAATCGTCGTTAACCACCGATGATCGCGCCCCCTCCGGAAGCAGGGCCGCCGCATCGGCCACCCGATCGCGCAGATCGTCCCAGACCTGCGGCAGCTCGTCTCCGCCAAAGGTGTCGCGCACCTCGACCTCGATAACCGACACGCCCGGCGCATTGCGCGAGGTGACCTCCTTGATCTCGTCCATCCGCTGGACCTCGGCCTCGATCACTTCCGAGATTTCGGTCGCGACCTCGGCCGCCGACGCTCCGGGATAGGGCGTGATGACCAGCGCCGATTTCAGCGTGAAAACCGGATCCTCTAGCTTGCCGACCGAGATATATCCCGCCGCGCCGCCAAAGATGCAAAAGAGGATCAGAAGCCACGTATAAAGCGGCTTCTCGATGGAAAAACGAGCGATCTTCACGGCGCCCTACTCCTCGACCGACAGGCCGGTATAGGGCCGCACGCGCTGCCCTTCGTTCAGCAGATGCCCGCCCGTCGCCACGATCTGCGCGCCGTCGGGCAGCCCGCTCACGGTCAGGTCCGTCCCCGAGATCGAGGTGACCTGCACCTCCTGCGCGCGCACCGTTCCGCCGGTCTCGCCCTCAGGCTCGTAGATCATCACCCGCGCCGCCCGGTCCGCCCCCGGCAGCAACGCCGTCGCGGGCAAAGGTATCCCCGCCCCTGCGTCGATGTCCGTGCTCGCGATCACTGTCATCGTCGCGCCCGGGATCAGCGTCGGAATGTTCAGCTCGGGCAGGCGCAGTGTCACCAGAAACGTCTGCCCAACCGATCCGGTCTGCGCATCGAACTCCACCAGCTCTAGCGGGATAGGTCCCTCGACCTGTGGCAAAAGCCCGTGAAACCTCACCGAATCCGGCCCTGTTGCGCGCTGGAACAGCCGCTCGGGCACATCGATCTCGACCCGGATCTCAGACATGTCATGAAGCCGCACGATCGGCAGACCCGCCTGCACGTTGGAATACTGCGCCGTCAGTCGCGACGCGACGAGCGCTGCGAATGGCGCCTCCAGCGTGGCATCGGACAGCGCTTCCCGCGCATTGCGCAACGCCACCCGCGACAGATCCCGCGCCGTGCGCGTGTCGTCGGCCTGCACCTGGCTCGCGACGTTCTGCTCGGCCAGTTGCGAGGCCCTCTCGTAATCGCGCTCCGCCTGCGCCAGCGCCAGCTCCGCCTCCTCGACGGCCCGCTCGAACGGCCCGTATTCCAAATGCGCCAGCAGCGCCCCCTCCTCGACCGTCTCGCCTTCCACGACCGGGAACTCCACCAAAAGCCCGCCGACCTCGAAACTCAGATCGACCGTCTCCCGGGCCGCGATCCGCCCGAAAAAGCTCCGCTCCGCCGACGCCTCGGACGGCGCTGCATCGACAAGCTTCACCGCCGGAACAGGCAGCGCCACGCCGGACGATCCGACATCTCCGCCCTCGTCCTGCGCCAGAACGCTGGCCCCCAGAACGCAAATCGCTCCCAAAAGGCAGCATCGAAAAAGCTTAAACCGAGGCATGGGCGGTCTCCCTCAAGCGCGGTGGATCGCGCTTCGATAACCATGAACACCCGCGTTAAAGTAGTATAGGCAATCCAGGATCAACCCGAAAAACACAGGTGAATTCTCAATACTGACAGAGCGCGCCACCCTCCTGCCATCTCCTGACACTGGCAACAACCAAGCGGAAATCGGCAGCCCCGCCCATTGCAAATTGACAAACCCGACTGATTCACTCAACAATGCCATCGATCCCTAGCCAAGCCTCCCCTAGCCCCGGATCTCCTTTTCATCCGGAGATATGCCATGCTCATCCAGAAGATCCCGACAGCCCCCGCTCCCAAACCGGCGACCCAGGCGTCCACGGGCACCTATAATGCGCGCGACCTCATCGCCGACGGCGTGCAGACGACGATCCAGCTGGACGAAAAGACCTACGTCCTGCGCATCACCAAAGCTGGCAAGTTGATCCTCACGAAATGAAACATTACGCGCCTCGTCCATCGCAGGAGGCAAGACCCGTCCTGGAACGGCTCGATCCGTTCCAGGCCCGCGTCGTGGCGCATCTGCGCTGGTGGAGCGATGGTCCAAGCGGCCAGGACATGGTCCGGCTCGACTACCGCACCGCGCTCGGCGCCGCCGAAACCGAAGAGGCGGTGGGCCTTCTCGATGCCGTCATCACGCTGGTGGGCGACAATGCCCGCCGTCCGCTCAAGCGCCAGCAAAGCGGCTGCCAATGCATAGGCTCCGACGAGGCGCTTTTCGCGCGGCTCGTCGCCTTGGCAGGGCACCATCTGCACGAGGATGCCACACGCATCGCGGCAGAGCTTGTGACCGGCGCGCGCGCGGAACAGATGGCCATTCTCGCCGCCGGTCTCGGCCGCTATATGAAATGCCTTAAGCCGCATGTCAGACCGGCACGGCTCCACTGACAGCCCAACGCCATTGCGACCCAAACCCGTGTGTCAATCCGTGATCGGATCGGCGATCTTGCGCTGGCCTACGTATTTTACTCGGGGTCACAATAGAAGTATCCAGCGCCATGGGCAGACCCAAGAAATGGCATTCGATCCCTGAATATCAGGCGCTTCGTGCACTGATGCAGGCCGGCACGACGACCGGAGCCGCGCGTCAGCTGGGTCTGTCGCAATCGGCGATCAGCCGCTCCATCGCCAATCTGGAGGACCGCGTCGGCGGCACGCTCTTCGAACGCGACGGCGGGCGCCTGCGCCCCACGCAAGAGGCCGTCCGCCTGAACCGCAGGCTCGACCCGCTCTTCGACGCGCTCGACCGGATCGACGGCCCGCCCGAACCGGTGCAGGAAACGCTGCGCCTGATCGCGCCGCCCACCTACGCGCATCGCTTTCTCGTCTCGCAGGTCGGCACGTTCCTCAAGACGAACCCGACCTTCTTTGTCAGCTTCGAGGTGAATACGTCCGACGAGGTCACGCGTGGCATTCTCGATGACCGGTTCGATCTCGGCGTCACCGGAACCGAGGCGACCCGCGCGGGGGTCAAGCTCATCCCCTACCGCAAATCCGAAGCGGTCTGCGTGATGTCGCGCGGCCACCCGCTCGCCGAGCGCGACAGGGTCGAACCGAGGGACCTTCACCGGCAGGATCTCATCGCCCTGACCCACCGCCATGCGCGGCGCGGCCATCTCGACCGCCTGCTGCAGCAGGCCCATGCGGCGCCGCATCTCGTGGCCGAGGTCTCGACCTCCTTTGCCGCCGCGGATCTGGCCAAGGACGGGCTTGGGATCGCGGTCATCAATCCGTTCCCGCTCTATAATTACCGCGCAGAGGATCTGGCCTTCGTGCCGTTCGACTCCCCAATCCGCTATCAGATCTATTTCGCGGTCTCCGATGCGCGCCCCGTTCCCCGCGTCGCGCGCGCCTTCATGCGCCATCTCAGGCTGAACACCGCCACCGATCCCTATTCGACGAAGGGCTAGCCGCGCAGGACCGGCCGGACGATGGCCTTCAGGCGTTGCCCCGGTCGCAACTCCAGCTGCAGCGCTGCCCGCCGGGCAAGCCGCGCGGTCAGCCGGTCCGGCCCCGCGCGCAACCCGATCGTCACCGTCTGCCCGGACAGACGCATCGCATCGACCGTCACATCCAGCACATTCAGCGCGCCCAAGGCCGCAGGCAGCTCGGCGGCCAGCGTGATCTCTTCGGCCCCGATCCCCAGCGCGACCCGCTCTCCCGGCGTACCCGGCGCATCGCTCAGATAAAGCCGCCCGCCCGCCGCCGTGACCTCGGTCAGGCCATCCGCCTGCTTCGCACCGATCACCCCCTCAATCACGGTGCCCACCGGCGCCTCCGGCACGGCTCCCGCAATCGCCGGATGACCCGCCATCTCGGCCACGGGACCGGCCTCAAGAACGCGCCCGCCCTCGATCAAAACCAGCGTCGTCGCCAGGCGCAGAACCTCCTCGGCGGCGTGGCTGACATAGATCACCGGCAGCTTGGTCTCCGCCACAAGCCGGTCGAGGTAAGGCAGGATTTCCGCCTTGCGCCCCGGATCAAGCGACGCCAGCGGCTCATCCATGAGCAGCATCCGGGGGTCACTCAACAGCGCCCGCCCGATGGCGACCCGCTGCTTCTCGCCGCCGGACAACCGCGCTGGATAGCGCGTCAAAAGCCCGCCCAAATCCAGCAGATCCACAACCTTGTCCGGCGAGGCACCACTCCGCCCATAGGCCAGATTGCGCGCCACCGTCAGATGCGGGAACAGCCGCCCGTCCTGAAACACATAGCCCATCCGGCGCTTATGGACCGGCACGAAGACCCCGGCCTCCGTGTCGACCAGCACGTCACCTCCCAAAGCAATCCGCCCGGCATCCGGCTTAAGAAGCCCCGCCACCGCATTGACAACGCTGGTCTTTCCAGCGCCGGACGGCCCATACAAGGCCGTCACTCCGCCCGGCGCCTCAAAGCCCAGATCCAGCTGGGCGGCCCCGAAATCATGCGTGATGCAGACCGACAGCGTCATGTGCCCGCGATCCGCCGCGCCGCCCGGCGCGCCAGCGCCTCCGACAGCAGAACCGCCGCCATCGCCACCGCGATGGAGATCCCGACCAGCGCCAGCACCGCATCCTCCCGGCCCGGCACCTGCAGCGCCGTGTAGATCGCGGACGGGATGGTCAGCGTCTCTCCGGGGATCGCGGCCACGAAGGTAATCGTCGCGCCGAACTCTCCCATCGCCTTGGCGAAGGCCAGCACCGCCCCCGCCAGCAGTCCCGGCCAGATCAGCGGCAACGTCACCGTCAGGAACACCCGCACACGCGACGCACCGAGCGTCGCCGCCGCATCCTCCAGCCCCGGATCGACCGCTTCGATGGCCAGTCGCACCGCGCGCACCAAAAGCGGAAAAGCCATTACTCCGGCGGCAATCGCAGCTCCCGTCCAGCGGAACGCAATCACCAGCCCGAACGTCTCCTCCAGCCACGCGCCCAGCGCGCCCCGCCGCCCCAGCAGAACCAGCAGCAGATAGCCCGTCACCACCGGCGGCAGCACCAGCGGCAGATGCACCAGCCCGTTCAGCAGCGCATGACCCGGGAACCGCCAGCGCGCCAGCGCATAGGCCACGAAAACCCCGAGCGGCAAGCTGACCAGCGTCGCCACCAGCGACACGCGCAGCGACAGCCGCACCGCCTCCCATTCGGCGGGTCCCAGCTGGTCGAGGTCCATCAGGGCTCCAGAAATCCGGCCGCGAGAAAGGCCGCCCGGCCCTCCGGGCGTTGCAGGTAATCATAAAGCGCCCGCGCGGGCTTGGCCTCGCTCAAAAGCGCCAGAGGATAAAGGATCGCCGGATGGCTCTCCTCCGGCAGATCGGCGACGACAAAGACATCCCCGTCCGCCTCCGCATCGGTCCGGTAGACCAGCCCCAGCGGCGCCTCTCCCAAGGCCACCAGCGCCAACGCCGCGCGCACATTGTCCATCTCGGCCAGCCGCTCGGCCACGCCGTCCCACAGTCCCAAAGCCTCCAGCGACGCGCGCCCGTAAATCCCCGCCGGCACGACCTTACTCATCCCCATCGCCAGCCGCCCGTCCCCGAGCCGCGCCTCCACAGCCTCCGCCGTCAGATCCAGAGCTCCCGGCTCCGGCGCGATCAGCACCAGCCTGTTCGACAGATACGCCACCGGGGCCTCCGCTCCCGCAAATCCCCGCTCCGCCAGCCAATCCGCCCAAAGTGGGCTCGCCAGCAGAACCAGATCCGCAGGCGCGCCCTGGTCGATCTGCCGCGCGATGGTCGCCGAGCCGCCATAAGCCACCTGCGCCTCGTGACCCGTCGCTTCGGCCCAAGCCTCGACCGCCCGGTCAAGCGGCCCTTTCAGGCTCGCCGCCGCGAAAACCCGCACGGTTTCCGCCCCCGCAGGCGCGGCCAGACATACGAAAAGAACCAAAGCCCGGATCATGGGGCGAAGACTGACCGCGCCCCTTCCGACTTGCAAGCCTTGCACCAGCGCCCGCACCGTCCTATCGGCGGACTATCCCACATCAAGGCTCCCATGCGTTTCTACCGCCTGCTCATTACCCTGCTCGCGCCGCTCCTTGCGGGGCTTTTCCTCTGGCGGCGGCTCACCGGGCGAGAGGATGCCGCAGCCCTCCGTGCCCGCCTCACCGGCCCGCCGCGCGAGGATGGCCCCACCCTCTGGCTCCACGGCGCCAGCAACGGAGAGCTGATCTCCGCCCGTCCCCTCATCGAGGCCCTGCTCGAGCGGCATCCGCGGCACCGCCTCTGGATCACCGCGAACACCGTCACTGGCCGCGACCTGGCGCAGGGCTGGCAGCTCCCCCGAACCACCGCGACGCTCGCGCCGCTCGATCTGCGCTGGCTCACCCGCCGCGCCCTCCGCCGCCAAAACGTCACCGCGTTCCTGACCCTCGAAAACGAGCTTTGGCCGAACCGCCTGACCACCTGTGCAGCGCGCGACATCCCCACAGCCCTGATCGCCGCCCGCATGTCCGAGCGCAGCGCCCGCGGCTGGTCCCGCCTACCCAGCCTCGCCAAAGCCGCCCTCGAGCCCATCACCCTCCTCTCTGCCCAAAGCGCCGAGGCCGAGCGCCGCTTCCGCACCCTCGGCGTCCCCGAGGCCGCCATCGCGCCGCAGATCGACCTCAAGGCGCTCTACACCCCGAACACCGACCCCCTGCCCTTCGACCTGCAAACCGCCTTCCCCAGATCCAACACCATCCTCTTCGCCTCCACCCATGACGGCGAAGACGCCCCCCTCCTCGACGCCTTTCTCCTCGCCCGCGAACAGCAACCGGCTCTCAAGGCCATCCTCGCCCCCCGCCATCCCCGCCGCGCCGATGACATCGCCCGCCTGATCACCGAACGCGGCCTCACCCTCGCCCGCCGCTCCTTGGGCGAGGCCCCGACCGCCGATATCTACCTCGCCGACACGATGGGAGAGATGCCGCTTTGGTATCGCCTTGCCGCCGTCACTTTCATCGGCGGCTCGCTCGTGGACAAAGGCGGCCACACCCCGTTCGAGCCTGCCGCCTACGGCACCGCAATCCTTTACGGGCCCCATCTCGACAACTTCCGCGCCGCTTACGAGGCGCTCGATACCACCGGCGGCGCAGCCCTCGCCGAAACCCCGGACCAGATCGCCAAGGCCATCCTTTCCCATCTGAATGGCTCCGATATGCCCGCCAAGGCGCAAGCCGCCCTCGCCTCTCAGACCGATCTCGACGCGCTTCTCGCCCGGCTCGACCCGCTCCTGCCCCGGTAAAGCTCCGCAATCCGCGCCCCGATCTCGTGCCGAACCGACCCGTCGCGCGGCGCATCCGCCAGCGTTGTGAACCAATACTCCGGCGGATTGCGCCCCCGCCGGTCATGGTCCCAGCTCAAACGCCGCAACACAGCTTCAGCCTCATCGGGCAACCGCTCCGGCGGCGCCTGCCCGTTCAGCACCCCCCAGATCCCGGTCCAAAGCCGCCCGACCGACCACGGATTATACCCGCCCCCGCCCAGCGCCAGAAAGCGCGGCGTCATCGGAAGCAGCCGCTCCACAATCGCCCAATGCGCCCGGTTCGACAGGCTCAGCCGCGACTGCGGATCCTCCTCGACCGCATCCGATCCGCATTGCAGCACGATCGCCTCGGGCGCAAAAGCCTCCACCACCGGCCCGATCAGATCCTCCCGGATCACCGCCATCTCGCTGTCGTTGAGCCCGCGCGGCACCGGCAGGTTCCACACCTGCCCGGCCCCCCGCACCTCCAGCCCGCCCGTGCGCGGCCACCGCCTCGCCTCGTGGACCGAGAGCATCAGCACATCCGGATCGCCGCCGAACGCCACCTCCACTCCATCGGGATGATGCGCATCGATATCTACATAAGCGACACGCCGCACGCCATGCGCGCGCAGCGACAGCACCGCAAAGACCGGATCGTTGAAATAGCAGAACCCGTTCGCCCGCCCCGGCAGCCCGTGATGCGTACCACCCGCCGGATGATGCACGATCCCGCCGCCTTCCAGCAGCGCTCCGGCCAGGATCGACCCGCCCACCGCCGTCGCGGGCCGCCGGAACATCTCCGGATAAACCGGGTTGGAGGGGGTTCCCAGCCCATACCGCTCCCGCTCCTCGTCCGACACCGCCCCCGCCGCCTCTGCCCGCGCGACAGCGGCGACATAATCGGGCGCATGCCACTCCGTCAGCGCCGCCACCCGCGCCCGAGGCGACGTCCGGTACTGCCGGTCCGGCAGCCAGTCCAGCGCCCGCGCCAGATCGATCACAGTCGACACGCGCGGGATCCGCAGCGGATGCCAGCCCCCATAACTGGAATGCCGGTAAATCTCGTGCCCGATAAAGACCGGCTCCGTTAACCACTTTTTAGTCACGGTTGAGAGATCCTTTACGGGCTGAACTTTGCAATAAGGCCTTGAAACCGCTAACAAGAGGCTTCGAGTCCACCAACAAAGGCTAGACCGCCTCAGACCGATGACCATGATGCGTCCCTTGAACAAGCCCCGAAAGCTCTCGCTCTCGGGCGTCTCCAAGCGCAGCGTGCGCACCCAGTTCGCGGCGCTCTGCTGGCGCGTCAAGAAAGGCGAGGTCCAGATCTGCCTCGTCACCAGCCGCACGTCCAAGCGCTGGATCCTGCCCAAGGGCTGGCCGATGCATGGCCGCACCCCCGCCGGCGCCGCCGCCATCGAAGCCTACGAGGAGGCTGGCCTGCGCGGGCGCAGCTACGACATCTGCCTTGGCGTCTTCGACACCCGCAAGCACCACGACAAACGCCAGCCCTATCTGGCGCTGGTCTACCCGATCAAGGTTAAGACCGTCCTGAACAACTGGCCGGAAAAGGACGAACGCCGCCGCAAATGGTTCACCCCCGAAAAAGCGGCAGAGCGTGTGGACGAGCCGGGCCTTGCCGAGATCCTGCGCCGCTTCGACCCTGCGTCACTCGCGCCCTGACCCCTGTGCGCGCGCCCGCCGGAAGGCTAGATATCTCGCAGCACGCGAAAGACCCGGCATGATCAAGTACACTCTCAAATGCGATCAGGGACACAGCTTCGAAAGCTGGTTCCAATCCTCGGACGCCTACGAGGACCTGCGCGCCGCAGGCCGCCTGACCTGCCTCGACTGCGGCTCGACCTCCGTGGAGAAAACCCTCATGGCCCCCAAGATCGGCGGCGGGGTCAAGATCGATCCCGCCAAGGCACTCGCCGCGTTCAAATCCCATGTGGAAAGCAATTGCGACTATTTCGGCCCCGACTTCGCCTCCGAGGCGCGCGCCATGCAGGACGGCACCGCCCCGGACCGCCCGATCTACGGCGAGGCCAAACCGGCCGAGGCCAAGGCCCTGATCGACGACGGCATCCCCGTCGCTCCCCTGCCCTTCACGCCCACCCGCAAGGTGAACTGACCGCACTCGACCCGGGCCGCCCCCGCGTTACGTCCTGAGGCCAGACAGTCTCGGAGGTCCCCCATGCACGCTCTCATCACCGGCGCCAATCGCGGCATCGGCGCCGCCCTTAAGACCGCCCTCGCCCTCGATTACACCGTCATCGGTACCACCCGCGGCACCCCGGACGGCGACGACTGGCGCCAGCTCGACCAGTCCGACCCCGCCTCGATCGCCGCCCTGGCGCCCACCCTGCCGGATACCCTCGATCTCCTCGTCTGCAATGCCGGGATCTACCCCGACAAATCCGAGAGCCTCGCGGACGGCTACCCGCCCGAGATGTGGGAAGAGACCTTCGCCACAAACGTCACCGGCATCTTCGGCCTGATCCAGACCCTCCTGCCGCAACTCACAGCGGCACAAGGCAAGATCGCCATCCTCTCCTCCCAGATGGCCTCCGACACCCAGGCGCCGGGCGGCAGCTACATCTACCGCGCCTCCAAGGCCGCCGTCCTCAATCTCGGCCGCAATCTCGCGACCGACCTCAAACCGAAAGGCGTCTCCGTCGGCATCTACCACCCCGGCTGGGTCCGCACCGATATGGGCGGCGATCACGCCGCCATCTCCCCCGAACAAAGCGCAACCGGCCTCGCCCAACGCTTCGCCGACCTTTCCCCCGACACGACCGGCATTTTCGAAACCTGGGACGGCACAGCCCACCCGTACTGACCTCCTCATCTTGCCTTAAATACCTCGGGGTCCGGGGCAGCGCCCCGAGCGGCTGACCCCTTCAAAAACCATACCCATCCCCGCGCCCGCGAAGGCCGGGCCGGGCGGGTGTCGCGCCCCCCGGGGCGCGCAGTCGCCCAGCTCCGGCTCTTGCCCTCCCGCCCCGCTTTGCATATTGCCGCCTCGGCGCGCATCCAAAGGACCCCCATGCCCACCCTCGTGATGAAATTCGGCGGCACCTCCGTCGCCAATCTCGACCGGATCCGCCGGGCGGCCAAGCGCATCGGCCGCGAGGTGGCGAACGGCTATGACGTCATCGTCATCGTCTCGGCCATGTCCGGAAAGACCAACGAGCTTGTCGGCTGGGTCGAAGAGACATCGCCCCTCTTCGACGCCCGCGAATACGACGCCGTCGTCTCCTCGGGCGAGCAGGTGACCGCCGGTCTGATGGCGCTTACCTTGCAGGAGATGGATATCCCCGCCCGCTCCTGGACCGGCTGGCAGGTCCCGCTCAAAACCACCTCGGCCCACAGCTCCGCCCGGATCGAAGAGATCCCGACGGACAACATCGCCGCCAAGTTCAAGACCGGCATGAAGGTCGCCGTCGTCGCGGGCTTTCAGGGCATCTCCCCCGAAGGTCGCATCACCACGCTGGGCCGTGGCGGCTCGGACACGACCGCCGTCGCCTTCGCCGCCGCCTTCGGGGCCGAGCGCTGCGATATCTACACCGATGTGGACGGCGTCTACACGACCGATCCGCGCATCAGCTCCAAGGCCCGCAAGCTCGACCGCATCGCCTTCGAGGAAATGCTGGAGCTGGCCTCCCTCGGCGCAAAGGTGCTCCAGACCCGCTCGGTCGAACTCGCGATGCGCTACAATGTGCGCCTGCGCGTGCTTTCCAGCTTCGAGGATAACAACGAAAACGCCGGCACGCTCGTCTGTGCCGAGGAGGACATCATGGAATCCAACGTCGTCTCCGGTGTCGCCTATTCCCGCGACGAGGCCAAAATGACCCTGATCTCGGTCGCCGACCGCCCGGGGATCGCCGCCGCCATCTTCGGCCCCCTCGCCGAAGCAGGCGTCAATGTCGACATGATCGTCCAGAACATCTCCGAGGACGGCCGCACCGACATGACCTTCTCCTGCCCGGTCTCCGACGTGCCCCGCGCCGAAGCCGCGATGGCCAAGGCCCAGCAGGACGGCGCGATCAACTACCACGATCTTGTCGCCGATACCGATGTCGCCAAGGTCTCGGTCGTCGGCATCGGCATGCGCTCCCATGCGGGCGTCGCCTCCAAAATGTTCTCGGCGCTCCGCGAGGAGGGCGTGAATATCAAAGTCATCACCACCTCCGAGATCAAGATCTCGGTTCTGATCGACCGCAAATACATGGAGCTCGCCGTCCAGGCGCTGCACGACGCGTTCGAGCTCGAAAAGGCGTGATCCTCTCGAATACCTGACGATTTTCGTCGCAAATATGTCCCACTTTTGTCGCAGGTCTTAACGCTGGACTCGCGGCGCGACTTGCCCTTACGTCATTGCATTAGCCGTCCACGCGCTTGGGGAGAGTGCGCGGCACGGGACTGTGTAGATGTATTTTTATGAGGGAGGACGCCATGTTTTACGGCATCCTGGCAAGTGTTCTGGGTTTAGGTCTTGCCGCCACCGCCGCTCAGGGATGCGGCCAGATCCACCAGATAAAATCCGGCGAAACGCTCGGCAAAATCGCGCAGGACAGGCTGAACGACAGCGCTGCCTACAGCGTCATTTATGACCTGAACAAGGCGCTGATCGGCCCCGATCCCAACGTGATCGAAATCGGCATGACCCTATCCCTGCCATGCGGCGCCTCCGGCGACACCCCTGCCGCCGCCGCTCCGCCGGACTGGTCCGCGCTCCTGTCGCCCGCGGGCCTCGCGGATCTCAAAACCGATCCCGCCATTCAGATCGTCGATCTGAGATCCGCCAAAGCCGCGGCCTCCGGCGTGATCCCCGGCGCGCTGCCCGTCCCCTATTCCCGCTGGCGCGGCGCCAAGGACAATCCAGGCCGCCCGCCCACCGATGCCCAGCTCAGCACATTGATCGGAGAGACCGGCCTGCGCCTCGACCGGCCCATCGTTCTGATCCACACCAAGGCCGATCCCTTCGATATGGGCCGCGCCGCCTATGTCTACTGGCTCCTCAAATCCGTCGGCGCGCCCCGGATCGCCATTCTCGAAGGCGGCCACGCCGCCTGGGCCGCAGCAAAGCTGCCACTCGCGGACATGCCCGCTGCGCCCGAACCCTACGAGATCGCGCTGACCATGTCGGACCGCTGGTACGCCTCGCTCGCCGATGTCGAGGATATCGGCGCGGGCCATACCCGCGGCCACCTCCTCGACGGGCGCCCCTCCGGCATGTTCGCCAAGCGCAACGACCAAGGCCAAAGCGTGCCTTCCACCCTGCCCGGCGCCGCTAGCATGCCCGCCCCCGGCTTCTACCGGCTCATGGGCGCGGAGATGCCCGAGCTCGAGATGCTGACCCACCTCAAGGCGCAATCGGTCCTCTGGGAAGCCCAACCGGTCGTCACCTTCTGCAACACCGGAGAGCTCGGCGCGCTCACCTGGTTCTACGCCTCCGAGCTGACCGGGATCGAGAACGTGAAACTCTATCCCGAAAGCACGAAGGGCTGGCTCGCCGCCGGTCTCGAACTGGTCGTTCCGTCGCTGAACTAGGACCCTTTCCAAAAGCGCCCCAGTGACGGAGCAACCAACAGGATTGTCTCCAACGTTGCGCAACAAAGGCAGCGTGCGCTGCATTAACGCGGCACCCTCCGTCAAAAGCACCGACCAAATACCGACGTGATACCGACCGGATACCGAACCGCCGATGTCCGGCAAACGGCGCCGTTAACCCCTAGGCTCCACTCGCTCCGCCAAGTTCGCGCCAGCGCACCACACGCCGCTCCCAGACCTGCAGCAGCCCGTATTCCAGCGCCAGCATCAGGATCACGAAACTCAGCGCATAGGCCATTACGTAACCGACCTCAAATAATTGAAAGTAAAGGTGAATCTGAAATCCGACCCCGTTCGAGCGGCCCAGAAACTCGACCACCAGAACGATCTTCCAGATGATCGCCAGCCCGTTGCGCATCGAAGAGGCGATGAACGGCCAAAGCTGCGGCAAAACCACATGTCTCAACCGCGCCAGCCGGCTCATCCGGTAGACCCGCGCCATATCCGAAACCCGCCGATCCAGCGCCCAAACCCCCTCCCGGATCGTCACCGCGACCATCGCCGTCTTGTTCAGCGCGACCGCCGTGATGGCTGCCAACTCATTGAGACCAATCCACAAATAGCAAAGGACGATCACGACCAGAGCAGGGATATTTAGCAGCACAACCACCCACGGCCCGAACCACCGGTTCGCCCGGTCGCTCGACCCAAGCAGCAATCCCAGCAGCAATCCGATCCCCATGGCGAGCGTGAACGCCGCCGCCACCCGAAGCGCGGTCGCCGTCAGATGCAGCGGCAACTCCCCCGACCGCCACTCCGCAACCCCGATCCGCCAGACCTCCCAGGGCGCAGGCAACACATCGGGATCCGCCCAGATCGCAGCCAGCGCCCAGACCCCGACCAGCGCCGCCAGCGACACTGCGATGACGCCCGCCCCAGGCTGCGTCCGGCTCAAGAGGGATCGGCCTTGTTCATAAGGCCGATCCTGCCACGCCCGATCCGCCAATCCTCCTAGACAATGGTCCCATTGGGCCGCGCGCCCGCCCTTCCTAATCTGCCTTGTATGGGAGGACTTCGCGCCCTGATCGCCGTCTGGGGCATCCTGCTCGCCAGCCTCGCCCTGGCCGAGCCGCTTCCGCGCGAGCAAATCGCGAGCCTGATCGTCCCGCCCATGTCACTGGGCGAGCCCGTGACCGAAGACGGCGTCTACGAGCTACTCAATTCCGGCGGCGCCCCGGCAGGGTACGTCTTCGAAACCGAACCGATGGCCCCCCTGCCCGGCTTCTCCGGCAGCCCGATCAACGTCCTCGTTGTCCTCGATCTCGACGGCCGCTTCCTCGACGTGAAACTGATCGAACACAACGAGCCCATCTTCGTCTCCGGCCTAGGCGAGGCCCCGTTTTATGCCTTTTTCGAGCAATATCGCGGCCATTCCATCTCTGACAGCCTCGTCGTCGGCACCCCCTACGGAGACGCCACCTCCGGCAGCGCTCTGGTCTATCTCGACGGCGTGACCAAGGCGACGGCCTCCGTCCGCATCGCCCATGAAAGCGTGCTCGCCGCAGCCCTTCAGGTCGCCCGAGAGAAGATGTCCGGCATCGCCACCGGCCCGCCTGCCGCGCCGGACCTGACCCACGAGGAGGACCTCACCTGGGAGGACCTGATCGCCCAGGGCCTCGTGACCCGCAAGACCGTCACCAACGGCGAAATCGAAGCCGAATTCGCCGGCACCCTCTGGTCCCACGACGACCCCGAGGCGCGCTCCGATCCGGACGCGCCCTATCTCGACCTCTGGATCGTCGATCTCGGCCCGCCCTCCATCGCGCGGGCCGTCCTGAGCGACCGCTCCCTCGCCGATCTTGAGCGGTTTCAGCAGATTTCCGAAACCGATGAGCCGATCCTTTTGATCGAAACCGCCCGCCACGGCCTCGTCTCCGAGGAATTCGTCCGCAACACCTCGCCCGACTGGATCTCGGCCGAACAGGGCGGCTTTCCCATCGCACTCCGTGACGCCGATCTGCTCGTTAACCTCCACGAAACGGTTCCGGACGATCTTCATGATGGTGTCGCGATGATTCTCCGGACGGATCGCCGTCTGGGATTCGATCCCGCCTCGGACTGGACCCTCCAGATCGAGGCGATTCGCGAACACGGCATGTTCCAGCCCGAGATCGGATCGGTCACGCTCGCCGCCACCCACTCGACGCCGGAGCGGTTCTTTACCCGGCCCGAAGTCGTCCGGCCGAACCCGCCCTGGCTCGACGCGCTGCAGAACCGCTCGACCGATCTGGCCCTGCTCGCCGCCGGTCTGACCCTTCTCGTCGGCGCGCTCGCCTTCGCGGACCGCAAGCTCGCGGCAGGGGCCCGCCTGACCCCGATCCGCCTCGGGACCCTCGCCATCGTGACCGTCTTCATCGGCTGGTGGGGTCAGGGCCAGCTCTCCATCGTCACCCCGCTCGGCGCCCTCAACGCCGCGCTTCAGGGCGGCAGCTTCGCCTTTCTTCTCTACGATCCCTTCTCGCTCCTGATATGGATCGTCTCCATCGCGGGCCTGATCGCTTGGGGCCGCGGGCTCTTTTGCGGCTGGCTCTGCCCGTTCGGAGCGCTCCAGGAATTCGCGGCTTATCTCGGGCGCCTCCTGCGAATCCCGCAAATCGAACCCAACGCCCTCTGGGATGCACGGCTCAAATATCTGAAATACCTCGTTCTTTTCGGCCTCATCGCCATCGCGGTCATCGCGCCCCAACACATCGACAAGGCCGCCGAAGTCGAACCGTTCAAAACCGCCATCACCACGCTTTTCCTGCGGGAATGGTATTACGTCGCCTACGCCGTCTTCTGGCTCGTGCTTTCGATGACCCTCTTCAAGGGCTTTTGTCGCTATGTCTGCCCTCTCGGCGCGCTCTTCGCGCTCGGCGGTCTGCTGCGCGGCCGCGACTGGATCGCCCGCCGCGCCGAATGCGGCTCTCCATGCCAGCTGTGCCGGGTCAAATGCCAATACGGCGCGATTGGAAAATCCGGAAAGATCCAGTATTCCGAATGCTTTGCCTGCCTCGATTGCGTCGCGATCCACGACGACGCGGACCGCTGCGTACCGCTCATCCTCGACGGCAAGGGCCGCAGCCTCTCGGGCCATCCAAACGCCGTCGGAGTGCCCGCCAAATGATCTCCCGCCGCCGCTTCATCGCCATCAGCGCAGCCGCCGGACTGGCCTCCCCCGCCCGCGCTACCGCCGCCGTCCGCTGGTCGGGCATCGCCCTCGGCGCGGAGGCAACCCTTACCCTCGACGGCCCCGAGGAGATCGCCCGCCCCGCCCTCGACGCCGCCCTCACCGAGATCCGCAAGCTCGAGAGCTATTTCAGCCTCTACGACCCGGACTCCGTCCTCTCCCGGCTAAACCGCGACGGCGCCATCGACGCCGCCCCGCCGGAGTTTCTTCACCTTTTCAAACAGATCGACCGGATCCACGCCCAGACCGGCGGCCTCTTCGATCCAACGATCCAAGGGCCATGGGCCGCCCTGGCCCGAAGCGATCTGAGGAGCGAATGGGGGTTCGTCGGCTGGACCCATGTCCAACGCTTAGACGCCGGGGGCGTCCGGCTCTTCAACGGTCAACAGATCACCCTCAATGGCATCGCCCAAGGCTACATCACCGACCGTGTCGTCGAGGTCCTCAAGAACCATGGCCTGACCGACGCCTTCGTCGATATCGGAGAGCAGTCGGCCATCGGCGCACCCCGCCGCCTCGCCCTCGAGGACCCCGCAGCGGACCGCGTGGGCACTGTCACGCTCCGCAATACCGCGATCGCCACATCAAGCCCGATGGCCACACCGCTCGCCGGTCGCGGCCATATCCTTCACCCAAAGGGTCCAAACCAGCCACTCCGCTGGTCCACCGTTTCGGTCGAGGCGACCAGCGCCACCCTCGCCGACGGGCTCTCGACCGCGCTCTGCCTCGCGGACCTGCCTCGCATCCGTCGCATTAAAGGCATCTCAGGCGTCCGGCGCATCCTGCTGGTCGATCCCGGAGGAGACGTCCGAACCCTTTGATGGGACAGCAAAAGGGCGCCCATCAGGACGCCCTTCGCAAAGACCCTCGACCATCAGTGCGCCGAGGTTGCCCCCGTCTCACCCGCAGCCGCCGCCTTCAAGGCCCTCTTGGTCATCACGCCAACCAGATGCGCGCGATACTCCTTGGTGCCATGCAGATCGCCGATCATGCCCGACGGATCGACCGTCAGCCCGTCGACCGCCTCTGGCGCGAAATTCCCCGACAGGGCGCTCTCGGCCTCGCCCCAGCGAAAGACACCCTCCTCGGACGCTCCCGTGATGGCCACGCGCACCTCGTCATCGAATTTCGCAACGAAAACAGCAACAAGCGGGAACCGCGAGGCGGGCTGGATGAACTTCTGATAGGCGGCGTGGGACGGCACCGGGAACTTGACCTCGGTGATGATCTCGCCCTCGTTCAGCGCCGTCGTGAACATCCCCTGAAAATAGTCGTCCGCCGCGATCTCGCGGCTATCGGTCACGATCACAGCGCCCGATCCCAGGGCCGCCGCCGGATAACAGGCCGACGGATCGTTATTGGCCAGCGAGCCGCCGATCGTCCCCCGGTTACGCACTGCAGGGTCCCCGATCCGGCTGGCTAACCAGGCCAGCGCCGGATAGCTACTCGCGCTCTCCGACACTTCCTGATGCGTTGTCGCCCCGCCGATATAGATGCGGCCTTCATCGTCGGTGCAGACGCCCTTCATCTGCGCGATCCCGTGCAGCGATACCAGCTTGGAGGGCATGGCAAGCCGCTGCTTCAGCGTCGGGATCAGCGTCTGCCCACCGCCCAGCGCCTGCGCGTCCTCGTCCTTCAGCGCAGCAACCGCATCGGCAATCGTCTCGGGTCTCTCCATCTCGAATGCATACATCTTCGCTCTCCCATCGAAGGTCGGGCGCGCGGCCCTTCCTTCATCTTGTCCTAAATATGCAAGCGGCGGCCACCACCGGCACCGCCGCCCGATCCGCTACGCGCCCTGCATCGCCGCCCAGACCCGGTTCGGCGAGAGTGGCATATCGATATGCGTCACATTCTTACCCCCCGATTGCAGGGCATCGACCACGGCGTTGACCACCGCAGGAGGCGATCCGATCGCCCCGGCCTCTCCGCAGCCCTTAACGCCAAGCGGATTGTGCGTGCACGGCGTCTGGCAGGAATGGTCCACGTCGAACATCGGCATATCGTCCGCGCGCGGCATGGCGTAATCCATATAGCTCGCCGAGATGAGCTGCCCGTCCTCGTCATACGAACAGTTCTCAAGGAGCGCTTGACCGATCCCCTGCGCCAGGCCGCCATGGACCTGACCTTCGACAATCATCGGATTGACGACATTGCCGAAATCGTCGGCCGCCGCGAACCGCTCGATCGTGACATGGCCGGTCTCGGGATCCACCTCCACCTCGCAGGCATAGGCGCCCGACGGATAGGTGAAGTTCGCCGGATCGTAGAAGGCCGTCTCCTCCAGCCCCGGCTCGATCTCTTCGAGCGGATAGTTATGCGGCACGTAAGCCGCCAGCGTCACATCCCCCCAAGCCACCGATTTATCTGTGCCCGCCACGGTGAACTGACCGTCCTTCAGCTCGATATCGCCTTCAGAGGCTTCCATCAGATGCGCCGCGATCTTCTTGGCTTTCGCGATGATCTTCTCAGTCGCCCGAACGATGGCCGAGCCGCCGACCGCCAGGGACCGCGACCCGTAGGTGCCCATCCCCATCGGCACCTTCGCCGTATCGCCATGGACGATATCGACCATGCCGTCGTCGATCCCAATCATGTCGGCCACCACCTGCGCAAAGGACGTCTCGTGCCCCTGCCCGTGCGAATGCGATCCGGTCATCACCGAAAGCCCGCCGGTCGCATTGACCCGCACGGTCGCGCTTTCATAAAGCCCAGCCCGCGCGCCCAACTGGCCCACCAGCGAGGAGGGCGCAATACCGCAAGCCTCGATATAGCAGTTCACGCCCAGCCCGCGCCATTTGCCGCTGGCCTCGCTTTCCTTGCGCCGCGCCTCGAACCCCGAGAGATCCGCAATCTCCTCCAGCTTGCTCAGCGTCGCTTCGTAATCGCCGGTGTCGTATTCCACCGCGACGGGCGTCGCATAGGGGAACTCGGTGATGAAGTTCTGCCGCCTCAGCGCCAGCGGATCGACCTTAAGCTCACGCGCCGCCTTGTCGATCACCCGCTCCAACTGGAAGGTCGCCTCGGGCCGCCCGGCGCCCCGATAGGCATCGACCGGCACCGTATTGGTAAAGACCGCTTTCACGTTCACATAGATCAGCGGCGTCTTGTAATTGCCCGCCATCAGCGTGCCGTGCAGCCAGGTCGGAACCGACGGCGCAAAGGTCGACAGATACGCCCCCATATTGGCATAGGTCTCGGTCCGGATCGCCGTGAAGTTATTCTCCGCATCCAGCGCCAGCTCGATCTTGGTCACGTGATCGCGCCCATGGGCGTCCGACATGAAAGCCTCCGATCGGCTTGCCGTCCATTTGACGGGTCGTCCGATCTGCTTGGCCGCGAAGGTGACGAATGCTTCTTCGGCATAATGGAAGATCTTGGTGCCGAACCCGCCGCCCACATCGGGCGCCACGACGCGCAGCTTATGCTCCGGGATGCCCAGAACGAACGCGCCCATCAGCAGCCGGATCACATGCGGATTCTGTGATGTAGTATAGAGCGTGTGATCGTCGGTGCCGGGATTGTAGTCGCCGACCGCGACGCGCGGCTCCATCGGATTGGCCACAAGCCTGTTGTTCACCAGCTCGAGCGTTGTCACATGCGCCGCCTCGTCCATCGCCTTGGCGACCGCATCGCGGTTCTCCTCAACGAACCCCCAGTCATAGCAAAGATTGCTCGTCAGATCGTCGTGAACCTTGGTCGATCCGTCCTTAACAGCCTCCTTCATGTCGATGACCGCCGGAAGCTCTTCGAGATCCGGCACCAGCGCCTCGGCCGCATCGCGCGCCTGGGCATAGGTCTCTGCCACGACCGCCGCGATCGGATCGCCCACATGCCGCACCTTGCCTTGTGCCAGAACCGGATGCGCGGGCTCCTGCATCGGCTCCCCGTGCCGGTCCGTCACCTGCCATCCGCACGGGATCGAGCCAACGCCTTCGAAATCCGTGCCTGTAAAGACCCTCACGACACCGGGCATCTTTTCCGCCTCGGAGCTATCGATCCCATTGATCTTCGCATGGGCCATGTCCGAGCGCAGGAAATGCACATATAGCTGGCCATTGATATTGATATCGTCGGTATACTGACCTCTGCCGGTCAGAAACCGCACGTCCTCGCGCCGCTTGGGGCTTGCGCCTATTCCACTATCCTTTGGCATGTCTGTCCTCCCTGCCGAAGGTCCGGACCGCGTGGCGCGTCCTCCCCTTCATCTGGCTAAAAATACTCAAGATCCGGAGACCGGCCTCCTCAACCGGCGCTCCGAAGCATCTCACTCGGCGGCTACCGCCGGCTGCGGCACATCCTGACCGGAGGCCGCCATGATCGCCTTGACGATGTTATGATATCCCGTGCAGCGGCAGATATTGCCCTCAAGATATTGCCGGATCTCCGCCTCGCTCGGTTTGGGGTTCTCCTTGAGCAAAGCCGCGCCCGCCATCACCATGCCCGGTGTGCAGAACCCGCATTGCAGCCCGTGATGCTCCTGGAATGCGGCCTGCACCACGCCCAGCGATCCGTCCGCATTGGCCATCCCCTCGATCGTCGTGACCTCGGCGCCCTCGGCTTCCAAAGCAAAGATCGTGCAGGCCTTCACCGCCTTGCCGTCCACGTGCACAACGCAAGCCCCGCATTGCGACGTATCGCAGCCGACATGGGTCCCCGTCAGCTTGAGATCCTCCCGCAGGAATTCGACCAGCAGGGTCCGTCCTTCGACCTCCCCTTTGGCATCCTTCCCGTTCACCTTCATCGACACATGCGACATTCAAGTCCTCCCCTCGTATTCGCGTTGCTTCCGGTCAGCTTTTGACAAGCCGTCCAAGCCAGCCTTTTTTCTCTGTTGTCGTCTCGTCCCCAGCCTCAGCCGTTTCAGGCGCGGCGTCTTCCATGACGTCCTTCGGTCCTTCGACCGCCTCTTTGAAATCGGTGAAAAACTGGTCGGCCATCTTCTTGGCGAACCCGTCGATAATCCGGCTGCCGAGCTGCGCCAGCTTGCCGCCGACCTTTGCCTCGACGTCATAATGCAGCTCCGTTCCGCCACCCTCGATGGGCTCAAGCCGGATATCCGCGCCGCCCTTGGCAAACCCGGCCGCGCCGCCCTTGCCTTCACCGGTGATCGTCAGGCTTGACGGCTCAACCATATCCTCAAGCGTCACGCCGCCCTTGAACGTCGCCTTTACCGGCCCGACCTTCTGGACGACAACCGCATCGAACCCCTCTTCGGCAGAGCCGGTCATCTCCTGACATCCGGGAACGCAGGCTTTGAGAATATCGGGATCCAGAAGGGCGGCCCACACGCGGTCCGGCGGCGCATCGATGGTCTGACTGTCCGTCATCTTCATTGGGTAGGGACCTCTCCTGTCTTGCTCACGCTACTGAAGGGCGCATGGCGCGCATATGCGACCAAGGTGTATCCATCTCAGCGCTCTGGCGGGGTGAAGGTCAAGCCGTAGCTGTCGAATATCGCCGCGATCCGGCGATCCTGAAGGGCCGCATAGATCGCGTCGTCGACCGAATAGGCCAGCGGGCGGTAGCGAAAATTGATGCCCACACCGAGCGTCCATTTCGATTTCGCAAGACCGGGCAAAGGCGGTTCGTGCACCTCCATCGCATCGGTCAGACCATGGTCGATCTGGCTGCGCGGCCCCATCGCCGCCATGACCTCGCCCGCCTCGAGCGCCGCCATCGCCTCCTGCATGGTCGGGTAATGCTTCACATTCGCGCGCATCTGTCCGCCCGCGAAGGTCGACAGATAGAAATCCGAGATCGAGTCGGTCTCCACCCCCACCGTATCGAACCGGAAATAGGCCGGGACCGGCTTGTCCTCTGGGTAGGACGCCCTGTCATAAGCGATCGCCAGCGTCTCGGTCATGTATTGCCCGGTAAAGACCACCTGCTCTACCCGGCAGGCAAACGCGCTGTCATAGGGCACCCGCATCATCACATTCGAGACGCGCTCCGCCCCGCCGATCAGCGGTCCTTTCCAGACATTGTCACGCAAATCCGCATCGAGAGTCTCGCCCCCGTCAACAAAGCTGAACCGCGCCTCCACGCCGAGATCTTCGGCGATCAGCCGCGCAATCTCAACATCGACGCCTGCGGGCACTTCGCCATCGAGAAAGCTGTAGGGCGGGAAATCCTCGTAGACCGCGACGGTCAGATAGCCGCGCTCCATGATCCGGTCGAGATCCTGACCGACCTCATCGCGACTGGCATTCTGCGGCTTGGCCTGCGGCACCCAGTCGGCGCAAGGATCCTCTGCAAAAGCCGGAGCCGGCCCCGAAAGCCCGATCCCGAAAACCGCCGCCCAAAGCGCTCCCTTCGTCATCTGCGCAGACCGACCTCTCAAGACCCTACTGTGCCGCCGACAGCCCGACCGTCAGCGTATCTGCAGCCGCCTTGTACCCTGTCTCGGTCCCATCAATCACCAATGCCGCCCGTCTGGCGATGGAATCGGCCACCGGCGCGCCCGAGAGCGTCTCGATCCCGCTCGCGATCTCGGTCAGCTCCATCCGGGCCGCTTCCGCATCGGCGCCCGAGGCATCGCTGGCCCAGCCCGCCATTTGATCACGCAACGCTTTCAGCGCATCGGTCTGCTCGGCAACGGCCTGATCGTCGGGCCGGGTCTCGATATAGGTCCGGATCGCCCAGCCGGCCTCCTGACCCAGCAGCTCTCCGAAGCCCGGCATCCGCGTCACGCCGCTCTGGGTATAGCCGTGCTGATAGCGTTCCATGAACCACTCATCGCCATACTCCTCGGCCTCCAGATACCGCAGATCCGGCGCGAGCCCGCCCGAGACGCCCTCGATCCCGTGGCACCGTGCGCAGTTCTGGTTGTAACCCGACGCGCCGATCTCGATCGCTGTGGACCAGACCTCCTCGCCCGCAGCTTCCGCGCGATAGGGATTCTCGATCAGCCACTCTTCGCCAAGGTCCGGCAGGCCTGTCGTATCCACCGCCTGCGGTGTGATCGGCGGGCCAGCGGCATGAAGCGATCCTGCAAGGGCAAGGCCCGCGCAAAAGACGGCAGGCCGCAATGGGATGGAACGGGTCATGGCACTCTCCTCGGGGCCTTGATCGGCGGCCCGTCTGACGTTCGGCCCTTTTGCTAGGCGACGGAGGAGCGCGAGGATATTGGACCAAAGTCCGCCCCGCCCAAAGGCAAGACAAAAGTCTCATTCGCCCTTCCCGGCGGCGCTTGATAGCGTCCAGACCGAGGGAGGATCACATGCGAACTCTGCTTTGCACGATTGCGGCCTGCGCCCTTTGGGCATCCCCGTCGCTGGCTCAGATCGACATCGTGATCCAGTATCTCCAGGTGGAGGCTCCCGCCCCTTCGACGCTCTCCAATCTAGATCCGCGCCCCGAAGATCTCGGCCTCGCAGGTGCCCGGGTGGGGATCGAGGATAACGCGACAACCGGCCGGTTCCTTGGCCAGACCTACGGGCTGCAGACCCATACCGTCCCCGAAGGTGACGATCCGCTCCCAATTGCAATCACAGCGCTGGCGCAAAGCGATTTTCTTGTTATCGACGCCCCGGCAAAAGCCCTGCTCGCCATCGCTGACCTACCCGAAGCGCAAGGCGCGCTTCTCTTCAACACCAGCGCCCCGGATATGCCCCTACGCAGCGAGGCCTGCCGCCCGAACCTGCTCCACACCGGTCCCTCGCTCGCGATGCGCACCGATGCGCTGGCCCAGTTCATTCAGACCCGCCGCTGGACCGATCTTGCCCTGATCGCGGGCGAACACCCCCTAGATATCGCCTTCGCCGAGGCCCTCCGCGGCTCACTCAAGAAGTTCGGCCTCACCCTGAACGCCGAAAAGACATGGGCCTTCGACGCCGACATGCGCCGCAATGCCGCGCAAGAGGTCCCGCTCTTCACGCAAGAGCTGGGCGATTACGATCTGCTTCTTGTCGCTGACGAAATCCAGGATTTCGGCCGCTACATCGCCTTCAACACATGGCGCCCTCGCCCCGTTGCCGGCTCCGAGGGGCTAACGGCGGCAGGTTGGTCGACGGTAGTCGAACAATGGGGCGCCGCCCAGCTTCAGTCCCGCTTCCGGGATGCGGCAGGCCGCGATATGGCCCCCGAGGATTACGCGGCCTGGGCGGCGATCCGCGCCATCGGCGAGGCGGTGACCCGCACTCAAAGCGCTGAGGCGGCCAGCCTGCGCGCCTACATGCTCGGGCCCGAATTCGAATTGGCCGGTTTCAAGGGTCGCCCTTTGACCTTCCGCAACTGGAACGGCCAACTGCGCCAGCCGATCCCGCTGGTCCACCCCCGCGCGCTTGTCGCTCTGGCCCCGCTCGAGGGCTTCCTGCATCAACGAAACGAGCTTGACACGCTCGGCCTTGATGCCCCCGAAAGCGCCTGCACCACCTTCGAGGCCCCGCAATGACCGATCCTCTTCATCTGGCCAAAAATACTCAAATCCCGACCTCACCCATCGGACACCGGCATCTCCGAATGGTAACCGTCTTCGCCGCCCTCCTGCTTACCACTCCTGCCTCGGCTGACGAGATCTGGGTGACGAACGAAAAGGACGACACGATCTCCGTCATCGATATCGAAACGCTCGAAGTGGTCCGCACGATTGAAACCGGTGAGCGCCCGCGCGGGATCACCTTCAGCCAAGACCATTCGGTCATCTACATCTGCGCCTCCGACAGCGATGCGGTGCAGGTCATGGACCCCGAAACAGGCGAGATTCTGCATGACCTGCCCTCCGGCGAGGACCCCGAGCAGTTTGTTCTGCACCCCGACAACCGGCGCCTTTATATCGCGAACGAGGATGACGCGATCACTACCGTCGTTGATACTCAGACGCGTCGCGTCATCGCCCAGATCGATGTCGGGATCGAACCTGAAGGCATGGCCGTCTCTCCAGATGGAACCATCGCGATCACGACGTCCGAAACTACAAACATGGCTCACTGGATCGACACCGAAACCGAAGGGCTCTTCGCCAACACACTCGTCGACACCCGCCCTCGTCATGCGGAATTCACGCGCGGCGGAACCGAGCTCTGGGTCTCCTCTGAGATCGGAGGCACGATCACCATCTTCGATGTCGACACCCAAAGCGAGATGGCCAAGATCGACTTCGAGGTGCAGGGCATCCACCCCGACCGCGTCCAGCCCGTGGGCTTCGAATTCACTGCGGATGAAAGCATCGCCTTTGTCGCGCTTGGTCCTTCCAACCATATCGCGGTGGTGAATGCCGAAACCTACGAGGTCGAAGACTATATCCTCGTCGGACGGCGCGTCTGGCATATGGCGTTCAACGCCGACCGGTCGCTCCTCTTCACGACAAACGGTGTCTCCGGTGACGTCACCGTGATCGACGTTGAGCGCCGCGAAGCGCTCAAGACGATCAAGGTTGGCCGATTCCCCTGGGGCGCGGCTTTCCGGCCAACGGAGTGATCTAATGATCCAGACCAACAAAAAGGTGGTCCGCCGCCTTTTCCTCGAGGGATTTTCCCGCAATGACGCCAATGTGCTCCGAGAGGTCCTGCATCCGGAATTCACCCTGACATCTGCCGGTGCGGTTGCGAAGGACAGCGCCGACCGGAACGGATCCATGGATACCCTGATCGACGGAATGCACCACAACCATCGCAGCTTCGAAGGCTGGTCCTTCACCATCGATCATCTAATGGCAGAGAACGACCACGTTTCGGTCCGGTGGACAGCCACCGGTCGGCACGTCGGCAGCTTCATGGGCGAGGCACCGACGGGGCGCGAGGTCACGCTTCAGGGCAATTCCCTCTACGAGATGCGCGACGGACAGATTCTGCGCGACTGGGTCTTCGCCAACCAGCGCGATTTCCTGATAGCTCTCGGCGTCGGCGCGCCGCCCGAACCGGAGGCGGGCGCGGCGCTTGTCCGTCGGTTCTGGACTGATATCATCGATGCCCATAGCATCGATCCGGTGAACGAGATCATATCGCCCGATTACCGTCAGCACGCCGATGGTATTGCGCAGGGACCGGACGGTCTGAAGGCCTTCTTGACCGATACCTTTACCGCCAGCCGCGGCATGCGGGCCGAGATCCACGATATCGTCTCCACTGGCGAAATCGTCGTGTCCCGGACCACCGTGCAGTTCGAAACGCCCCCTCCCGGCTGGGATCCGTCCCAGACGATCATCGACATCTTCCGCACCGACGGCCGTCACCTGACAGAGCATTGGGACACAAGATAGGGCCGATGCGCTCTCCGTAGACCGATCCAGCTGTCTCAAAGGCCGGGACAGGGCCTAGAAAGGACAAATCCATGAAAACGCTATCCGCTGTCGCTCTCATAGCGGGCCTGACCGCCAGCATCGGGCTCGCCGATGGGGACGATACCCGCTTTGGGCTCGCCGGCATTCTCTCTGCCTCGAACAAGGAGGACCTGCCCCCGATCACGCTGAGTGCCGGAATGCCCTTGGCAGACGCACCGCTTTCTTTGAAATCCGGAACATATTACGAGATCGAGATCGAGGCCGACGGCTCGCAGGAACTCGGCCTTGTGGGCGCAGAGTTCTTTCGCGCCATCTGGATCGACGAAATCGTCATCGAAGGGCTGGAAATTCGACCCCTCGGTCTCGATTCCGTGGAGTTTGACGAAGCTGGCACCATGGAAATCGGATTTCTCGCGATCAAACCCGGCAGCTACAACCTACGTGTTCCCGGATCGACCGGCGAGACACAGCGGCTCGATATCACAATTGAATAACGGCCTCTCGATCCGGAGGACCAGCTTCGCCTATGGCGCGAGGCAAGCGCTGGACGCGGTCTCTCTCGATATTGCTCCAGGAGGATTCTGCGCTCTTCTGGGTCCGAATGGGGCCGGCAAATCGACTCTCTTCGCGCTTCTGACCCGGCTTGTCACAACGCCCAGTGGACAGATTATCATCGAAGGCCACGACCTTCGCGCGGCGCCTCGCGCCGCCCTCGCGCGGATCGGTGTGGTTTTCCAACAGCCGACCCTCGACCTCGATCTAACGGTTCGTCAGAACCTGAGGTATTTCGCAGCCCTACAAGGTCTCTCCGGTAGGTCTGCATCAAGCCGGATCGATGCCGCCCTGGATCGGCTCGCCATGCGAGAGCGCGACGGCGAGAAAATCCGGGCGCTCAATGGAGGACATCGCCGCAGGACCGAAATCGCGCGCGCCCTGGTCCATGATCCTGCCGTCCTCCTCCTCGATGAGCCGACCGTAGGTCTGGACGCTGCCGCGCGCGGCGCAATCACCAGCCATGTGCACGACCTTGCAGCGGACCGATCGCTGACGATCCTATGGGCCACCCATCTGACGGACGAGGTCCGACCGTCCGACCGTCTTGCGGTCCTGCATCAGGGCCGACTGATCGCGGATGGGATCGCCAGCGAAATTGCAGGCGCTGTTTCGCTCTCTGACCGCTTTCTCGCCCTGACGGAGGCCGCATGATCCGCTATCCTCATCTTGCCTCAAATACCTCCGCCGGAGGCCAAGGCGCGGCCGGGCGGGCGGGTGTCGTGGCGCAGAAGGCGACACGCAGGCGCACGCGGCCGCGATGATCCCGTCCCTGCTGGCCATCATAACGCGCGAAGCGCTCCGGTTCATCCATCAGCGCGAGCGCTTTGTCGCGGCGCTCGTGCGTCCCCTTGTCTGGCTCCTCGTCTTTGCCGCAGGCTTCCGAGCCGCCCTGGGCCTTTCGATCATTCCGCCCTACCAGACCTATATCACCTACGAGACCTATATCGTGCCGGGCCTGTGCGGGATGATCCTTCTCTTCAACGGGATGCAATCCTCGCTCAGCCTTGTCTACGACCGCGAAATGGGCTCGATGCGTCTGCTGCTCACCAGCCCTCAGCCGCGCTGGTGGCTCCTCTTTTCCAAGCTCGTCGGTTCGACGGCGATCTCCATCCTGCAGGTCTATGCTTTTCTGGCAATTGCCGCCTTCTTCGGGATCACCCTGCCGGCCTGGGGATACATCACAGCCCTTCCTGCCTTGCTCATTGCAGGCCTCATGCTCGGCGCGCTCGGTCTTCTGCTCTCCTCCTTCATCAAGCAGCTCGAGAATTTCGCGGGCGTGATGAACTTCGTGATCTTTCCGATGTTCTTTCTCTCCTCCGCGCTCTATCCGCTGTGGAAAATGGCGGAATCGAGCGAGCTTCTGCACGATATCTGCGCCGTGAACCCGTTCACACATGCGGTCGAGCTCATCCGCTTCGCGCTTTATACCGAACTTAACCTACCCGCTTTGGGCTGGACCGTGCTGGCGACAGCTGTCTTCACTGCAGCAGCGCTTTGGGGTTACGATCCGGCCCGCGGCGCGATGCGCCGCAAGACATGACCCCATCTACGACCACAGCACGGGCTGAAATCGGCGTCCAATATGCTATAGTCGCTCCATGTTCAGACACATGATCACCGCCCTCGCCCTTCTGGCCACGCCGCTTGCCGCGGAAACCGAAGACGATCTCGGAACGCTCAATCCGGACGAGATGACCTGGCAATCGATCCTCGACAAGGCCGAGAACGGCGAGACGGGGATGGTCGTCTGCTCGACCGGCTACGCCCTGACCAAATCGGGCGATCATGAAAGTGCCCGCACGCTTTTTCTCGCCTGCGCCGAGGATGGGTATACCGGCACGATGACTTGGCTTAGCCAGCTCGACAATAACGGCCTCGCAGGGCCTTACGATCCGGATGCAGCCGCCGACTGGGACAGGCGCGCGGCCGATCTGGGCGATCCTGTGGGCAAGTTCAATCTGGGGCTCAACATGCTGCGCGGCCATGGCGTCACGCGAGACGCCGAAGCGGGCCGCGCCCTCATCGATGAAGCCGCCTCCGATGGCCTATCGATCGCCCAGCGTCTTCAAGCCGCAGACTACAATCCGGATGAAGTGACACCTGACGCCGATAACTGGAAATACGCCCCGCTCTTCTGACGCGTCTCGAGGATCCGGGCGGGATGCCCGCCCAGTGTCACAATCCGGTCCGCAAGCTCTTTGGCCTCCGACATCACATGTGTGACCAAAACCGTCGCAACCTGCCGCGTCCGGCGAAGGGTCTGAAAGAGCGTCATCATCTCGCCCACCAGATCGGGATCAAGCGAGACGAATGGCTCGTCCATCAAAAGCAAGTCTGGCTTTGCGGCAAAGGCCCGGGCAAGGCTCAGCCTGCGCTGCTGACCAAGGGAGAGCTGACCGGGGAAATCCTGCCAGCGCCCCGCCAGCCCCACCTCGTTCAAGGCATCGATGGCCGCTTCCCGGCTGATGCCCGCCGTCACGCGCAAATTGTCGGCGAGCGTTCGCCACGGCAGCAAGGTCGGCTCCTGAAAGACGACCGAACAGCGGCCCGGTGCCTCAAGCTGCCCTTCAAAGCCGGTCTCGAGCCCCGCCATGATCCGCAGAAGCGTGGTCTTTCCAATTCCGGACGGGCCAACCAGCGCAAGTGTCTCGCCCGCCGCAAGATCCAGCTCTATCGGACCAAGGACCGGCCCCTTGTCAAAGGCAAGCCCCTTCAGTGCCAGCCGCAAAACCGGAATGTGCTCGCCCGGCTCATCGACTGCATAAAGCATCCTTAGCTGGCCGGCTCGAGGAAGGTCCCGCCCGGAAGCGTCGTCGCCTCCCCCAGCAGCTCCGTTCCACCCAGATCGACCATCAGCTCCAGCATCCGCGCGGCAGCCTCTTCATCGACAGCGCCCTCCGCCGGAATACCGGCCCGAAAGCCCGCCTTCAATTCCATGAACTGCGCATCGGTCTCGACATTCATACGCGGGCGCAGACGGTCCCATTCGGCATCGTCTTCCGCCAAAAGGTCCTTTGCCGCCCGCGAGGCCGCGGCAAGCCCGTGAACCAGCTCTGGCTGCTCGGCCAGAAGCTCGCCCTTCACCACATATCCCAAAAGCGGCGTCTCCGCATCCAGTCCCAGCGCCTCGGCAGCCTCGGACGTTGAAATCAACTCGCGCATCCCTTCGGCTTTCATCTTCGCCATGAAATGCCAGTAGTTGACCGCTCCGGCGACATCCCCGTCGAGCGCAGTCTTGAAAATCAGAGGCGGCGCACCGAAGACCTGTTCGGTCTGGCCTTCAAGATCCATCCCCTGCTGGGCCGCATAGGCCCGCAGGATCAGCCAGCTCTTGTCGAGCGGCCCGCCCGCGATCCCGACTTTCTGACCCGCCAGATCCGCCAACGTCCGCGCTTCGCTGTCGCCCGCGACCATGACCCCGCCGACAGCCTTGGAATAGGGGATGAAAACGTAATCCCGACCAGCCGCCCTCTGGCGCGCGACCCACAGCCAGTCCGAGACGATCACATCGGCTTCGCCGCCCTGAAAGGCAACCTGCGTCGCAGATCCTCCGGCCATGCCGATGACCTCAAGATCGAACCCCTCGGCCGCGTCGAAGCCGTGATGGTCGATCGTATCGAGTTCCCAGTTCACCGTCCCGAACTTGAGCACCGCCACCTTGAGCGTCGGCCCCTCGGCCCAACCCGCACCCGCCCCAAGAACCAGAGCCAAAGCTGCTGCGGCAGCCTCCCGAAAGATCCGCATTCTCATCCTCCCTGACGATTGCGCCAAAGCGTAGCAAACCCGCCCTTTGCCGCCATGCGACCAAAGGCCAATCACCAATAGCGGGCTCTTACGACCATTGTTCAATGGCTCTGCCGGGATCCTTGCCGGACACTAAGCGCGGTATGGTCGGGCCGGGATTTTACCGCGCGCCCATCACGCAGGACAGGGAGGACGTCCATGAACCGTTTCATTCTCGCCGCTACGGCGACGCTCTTATTGGCCGGGCCGGGCCAGGCTCAGGTGACCGAGGAAGACCTCGCCAACGATCAGGCAACGCCTGAGAATGTTCTGACCAACGGCATGGGGCGCCACCTGCAACGCTATTCACCGCTGGACATGCTTAACAAGGACAATGTCGCCAATCTGGTGCCTGCCTGGGCCTTTTCACTTGGTGGAGAAAAGCAGCGCGGTCAGGAGACCCAGCCGCTGATCCACGATGGCATGATGTACATCACCGGCTCCTATAGCCGCATTTACGCCATCGATATCGAGACGGGCAAAGAGATCTGGCAATACGACGCCCGCCTGCCCGAAGGCATCCTGCCTTGCTGCGATGTGGTCAACCGAGGCGCCGCGATCTTCGGCGACAAGATCTATTTCGGCACGCTTGATGCGCGCATCGTGGCGCTCGATCTCAAAACTGGCGATGTCGTCTGGCGCGACAAGATCGCCGATTACAAGGCCGGCTATTCCTACACGGCAGCCCCGCTGATCGTGGACGGCCTCGTCATCACCGGCAATTCCGGCGGCGAGTTCGGGATCGTCGGCGCGGTGCAGGCCCGCGACGCGGAAACCGGCGATCTGGTCTGGGAGCGTCCGGTGATCGAAGGTCACATGGGCATGCTCAACGGTGAAGAAAGCACCATGACAGGCGAGCTGAACGCGACATGGCCCGGCGATATGTGGAAGACCGGCGGCGGCGCGACATGGCTCGGCGGATCCTACGACATCGACACCGATACGCTCGTCTTTGGCGCGGGCAATCCCGCCCCGTGGAACAGCTGGCTGCGCGATGCAGGCACACCGACCGAAGGCAATACCGGCGACAACCTCTATGCCGCCTCCCGTCTCGGCCTCGACCCGGCGACAGGCGAGATCAAATGGCATTTCCAGACCACACCGCGCGAAGGCTGGGATTATGACGGCGTGAACGAGGTCGTCGCCTATACCGACCGCGAGGGCAATGGCCGCTACGCCACAGCAGATCGCAATGGCTTTTTCTACGTGCTCAACCGCGAAGACGGCGCCTTCGTCGCGGCCTACCCCTTCGTCAAGGATATCAGCTGGGCCGAAGGCATAGACGAAAACGGTCGTCCGATCTTCGTCGAAGAGAACCGCCCGGGCGATCCCTCCGCCTCGGCCGAAGGCAATAAGGGCGAGATCATCTTCGCCTCCCCGTCCTTCCTCGGCGGCAAGAACTGGATGCCGATGGCCTACAGCCAGAACACCGGCAATTTCTACGTCCCCTCCAACGAATGGGGCATGGATATCTGGAACGAGCCAATCACCTACAAGCAGGGCGCGGCCTATCTGGGCGCAGGCTTCACGATCAAGCCGAATTACGAGGACCATATCGGCTCGCTCAAGGCCATCGATCCTGACAGCGGAGAGATCGTCTGGGAATTCAAGAACGACGCCCCGCTATGGGGCGGCGTCATGACCACCGGGGGCGGCCTTGTCTTTACCGGCACGCCCGAAGGCCGCTTCATCGCCTTCGATGACGAAACCGGAGAAGAGCTTTGGTCCTTCCAGACCGGCTCCGGCATCGTCGGCCAGCCCATCACCTGGGAACAGAACGGCGAACAATACGTCTCGGTCATTTCTGGCTGGGGCGGCGCGGTTCCGCTCTGGGGCGGCGAGGTCGCCAACAAGGTCAACTACCTTAACCAGGGCGGCCTTCTCTGGACCTTCCGTCTGCCAAAGGAACTGGCATCAGCCAACTAGACGCCTATGAAATCTTGACCGGATCAGCGCGCCCCATCGGGGCGCGCTTTTCGTTTGCAGACCGTATCATGCAAAAGACAGCCGATAAGACCTTTTGCCAGATGCCGCACGGCCCGTCATCGGTCTAGAGTGATCCCATGTCATCCGCCGCCCCCTCCCAAGCCGCCGCACCAGAGCCTGACTGGGCTCTCGTTGTCGACGATCATCCTCTTTTCTGCGACGCCCTCGAACTGACGCTTAGATCGGTCGGCGCCTTCACCGAGGTTGCGACTGCCGATCATCTCGAGGCAGCACTCGATATATTGGATGGGCGGGACCCGCCGACCATCGTCATCCTCGATCTGAATCTACCTGATGTCAGCGGTCTGGATGGTCTCATCCGTCTGAGGACCAAGGCGAAGTCAAGCCCGGTCATCGTCGTCTCCTCGATGGCGGAGAACGCGATTATCGCGGGTGCGCTTAAGGCTGGGGCTGCAGGCTTTGTTCCGAAGCATTCACCAAGGTCAGTCTTTCGCGCGGCCCTCGATGCGATAGCCGCAGGAAATCGATACACGCCCGCAGGGTTCATCGATCCGGGCGAAACCTCCGAGGGAGGGGACACACTCACCCGGCTTGCCTCCCTGACCAACCAGCAAGGCCGCATCCTTCAGTTGATCTGCGAAGGCAAGCTGAACAAGCAGATCGCCTATGATCTTTCCATTGCAGAGACCACGGTCAAAGCTCACGTCACGGCGATCATGCGCAAGCTCGGCGTACAATCACGTACCCAGGCAGTGCTCGTCGCCAATGAAGCGCGCTTTGCAAATGTCTTGCCAAGACCGGAATGAGTCTCCTAACCTGAGCCAAGGGAGATCATTGAAAGACGCAAGGAATGGACGGACGCGATATCCTCGCTGCTGGGGAAACGCCGACCGGTCCCACTGCCCTGAGGTATGCTGAAGCCCGTATCGACGACGTCGATCCGCTTCGGTCCATTGCCGAAAGGCTCGGTGCGGGTCCGTTCTCGCTTGTCCTGCTCTTCGTCAGCTCCGAGGCGCCTTTCGACAACCTGATCGCGGCAAGCCGGGACCTATGGTCCGGCGCCCGTGTTGTCGCATGCAGCACCGCGGGAGAGATTGGCGCCGAGGGCTACACAGACGGGCATATCATCGCGGCTGGATTTCCCCGAGAGGATTTTGCCGCGACATGTCTGTCGGTCGAGGATCTCTCTAATCTCGATGTTCGCCCCCTTATCGACCGCGTGGTCACAACCCAGATTGATCTGTCTCAGGCGCATGCTGAGATGGAACACGGGTTCGGCTTTCTTCTGATCGACGGCCTTTGCCTGCGCGAGGATGTCGTGACCGCCGCCATCGCGCCCGCCCTGGGATCTACGCCCCTCTTCGGAGGCTCCGCAGGCGACGGGACGGCATTCGAAAATACGCGGATCGCGTTGGACGGGCGTGTCTTGCAGGATGCCGCCGTTCTCTGCCTCGTTCGAACCCGATTTCGGGTAAAGGTCTTCTCTGTCGATCACATCCGTCCGACTGAACACCGCATGGTCGTCACCGGCGCCGATCCGGCCCGTCGCCGCGTCAAATCGATCAATGCGGAACCGGCGGCCCGGGAATATGGCCGCATCACAGGTCTCGACCCGGACGAGATGGGTCCTTTCGCCTTCGCCGCCCATCCCGTTGTGGTCCGACTTGGCGGCTCGCATCATGTACGTGCCATTCAGCGCGTAACCGACGAGGGCGAGTTGGTGTTCTTCTCGGCCATAGACGAAGGCATGGTTCTTTCCGTCGCCGAACCCGCTGACATCGCCGCGCATCTCGACGCATCCCTCCAACGGCTAAGCGATCCTCAACCGCCGGCCGCCATCCTCAGCTGCGACTGTCTGCTCCGCCGGATCGAGGCCGATCAACGGCAGGCGGGGCGCGCGATCTCCGACATCCTGTCCCGCCACGGCGTCCGGGGCTTTTCGACCTATGGCGAACAGATCGGCTCGCTGCACGTCAATCATACAATGACAGGCGTTGCGCTCTATTCCACCGAGGAGCCGTCATGCTAGTCGATCCGTCTCTTCCAGTTGAGGATCAGAACAAGCGGCTGCTTCGGATCACGCAATCGCTCATGCGCAAGATCGAACAGAATACCGATGCAGACGGGCTGGCTTACGTTCAGTTCGAACGCGCCGCCCTGCTCGAAGCGCAAGTGCGCGAGCGCACTCGTGATCTTGAGCGGACGCTGGACCTGCTTCAAGAATCGAACGCGCGTCTGGCCGAGGCCAATGCTGAAACCGAAGCCGCCCGCTCCAACCTGGGTGAGGCGCTCGAGACGGTTCGCGAAGGCTTTGCGCTTTTTGATGCGCGCGACCGGCTCGTTCTCGCCAACAGCCGATTTTGTCGCGACTTTCTCGATATCGGGGATGGGATCGCGCCGGGCCTTTCTTTCGCGGGCTATGTCGAGCTTGTCAGCTCCAGTCGGTTTCTGGCCCTGCCGGAAGGAGAGGCGCCCGACAGTTGGGCCGCGCGACGTCTTGCCCGGCACGAGGACAGTCGTGCGGAATTCAACGTGGAGCTAATCCTCGATCGCTGGCTCAAGGTCAGTGAGCATCGGACCGCCTCTGGCGGAACGGTAATCTTGCAAACCGACATGACGGATATCATCCGCGCTGAGCGGCAAGAGCGCGACCGCTTACGCGACAGACAGGCCCGGATGGTCCGCGCGACGCTTGATCACCTCAACCAGGGCGTCGCAATCTTCGCGCGCGATGGTCATCTCGTCGGCTGGAACCGCAAGATGAATACTCTGCTCGGTCTCAGTCTGGCAGATCCGGGACGGCACGCGCTTTTCTCCGATCTACTCGACCAGCTCGAGGATCAGATCAGCTTCCACGACGGCATCACCGCCGAGACGCTTAGATCCTGGGCCGGACGCGGATCGGGCCGACGCCCGATCGCCTTCGAGGTGCGCCGGGCCCCGGACAGGATCCTCTCTGTCTTTGCCCAGGAAATGCCCGATGGCGGATTCGTCATTTCCTTTACCGACGTCACCGCTGAACGGCAGGCCGCCCAAGCGCTTTTCGAGATGAATGAGCTGCTCGAGCGCCGCGTGGAAGAGCGGACGCTAGAACTTGGCGACGCGCTGAGCGCGGCCGAACGCGCCAATGCGTCAAAGTCCCGCTTTGTCGCCGCTGCAAGCCACGATCTGCTGCAACCGCTTTCCGCCGCCAAACTCTTTGTCTCCAGCCTTGCCGACCGTCCTCAGGACGATGCCGCCCGCGATATGATCGCCAAGGCGGAAACAGCCCTCTCCAGCGTCGAGGATATCATCGACGCCTTGCTCAACATCTCGCGCCTCGACAGCGGCAAGGCCGATCTGCGGGTCGAGCCGATGCGTCTTTCCGCGGTTCTGGGACCCCTGCTCGACGAGCTTGGGCCCGTCGCCGAAGCGAAGGGGATCGAACTTCGGGTCGTTGACAGCAGCCTGACGGTCGACAGCGATCCCGGCTATCTTCGCCGCATCATCCAAAATCTGATGTCAAACGCCATTCGCTATACAGAAGCCGGGCGGGTGGTGGTGGGCGCGCGCCGCACTGGCCGGTTTGCCCGGATCGAGGTCTGGGATACTGGCCCCGGTATCGCCAAAGACGATAGGGATACGATCTTCAAAGAGTTCCGGCGGCTCGGCAACAAAGAGGCGGGACCAACCGGGATGGGTCTTGGTCTTGCCATCGTGGAACGGGCTTGCCACAGCTTGGATCATCCCCTCTCGCTCTGGTCGGAGCCCGGGATCGGCAGCTGCTTTTCCGTCGGTGTCCCGATCCATGCCAAAGACCTCCCTGAGCCTAAGATTCACCGTCCGACCGAACGCCCCCATGGCTCCTGCGAGGGCCTGATCGTGCTCCTGGTCGAGAATGATCTTCAGTTTGCCCGCGCGGCATCTATCACGATCGAAGATTGGGGCGCCCACGTCATTCATGCGGCATCGGGCAAAGAGGCCTTGGATCTGCTCGAGGAAATCCAGATCACACCTGACGCGCTTATCCTGGATTTTCAGCTGAGCGATGACATGACTGGGATCGAGGTCCACGACTGCATCTGCGACATCTACGGTGATATTCCCGCCCGCATCGTCTCAGCAGATCGCAGCCGAACGCTTCGACAGGCCTGCGTGGACCGGGGGATCGACCTGATCGCCAAACCCATAGATCTGGAGAAACTCCACGGTTTTCTCAACCGGATCGGTCCGGCGGCAACCGCCGCCTAAGCGCGTTTTACAGGAACGTCGCGGCCCACGACTGCCGCATGAAAAAGATCGAGCACCGCCTCTTCGCCATGATCTCTGGCCAGTCTGCGAAGACCGAAATGGACATGGGCCAGCTCGACATAGTAATTCGTAAAGCTCGCATTGATCCCGGCCCCGGCCACTGCGCCGATCAGCGGAACCGCTTGTGTTGCAAGCTTCTGGCTCAGCACTGCCGCAAATCTCGGTGCAATCCGCGCGATCAGGCCATGAACGGCGGCGCCAGAAAGGCTCAGCCGGGCCCCGATAAAGCTGGTATCAACCGCATCGTCGTCAGTGCCTGGACCACCACTTCCGAAGACACGTAGGCATTCGATCCGGGTCTCGTCGGATAGGGGATCTTCCCCGTGAGCCTCCGCAACACTCTGGACAGCGCGAAAGATGACCGTCGTCGCAACCGGCAGTTCGGCCATCGCGGTCGGAAGGCCTCCAACCCCGCCGATCGCGCCAGACACGGCAGCCATGACCTTATGCGAACGATCCGTCGTCTGCTCGCCCACGATCCGCGCCAAAGCAGAGCTGTCCCGACTGCGCTGAGCGGCATTGTAACTGATCTCAAGCGCATTTCGGGCTGACTTCTCAACCTGGCTGCGCACGCTCTGAGGCAGCAGTTTAAGGCCATCCTCGACCTGCCCGCCCGCAAAGTTAATCACCTTCATCAAAAGGCCATTCGCTCGCCTCTGACGGCGAGCCATCGCCTCGATTTCGGCTCTCGTCGCCTCGTCGATAGGCCGTGGCACCTGCGCGGGGCTTCGCGGTTCAATGTCGATTTGCGCGTCGCTCATATCCTATAAATGCGCCCGCCTGAGCGAATTTCAATCACAAGCCCGCTCCACGTTGCCTTCAAGACACGCCCATCCTGGTGCAGCAAGATCCAGTCCCAGCACCCGCTCGGGATTGGTCGGCGGCGGCATCATCACTCCCGGCAGCTTGCGAAACCCAAACCGGCCGTAATAGGGCGCATCGCCGACAAGCAGCGCCCGAACCCAACCGCTCCGGCGCGCCTGCTCAAGTCCTTCCCGCATCAAGGCAGCCCCCAACCCTTCGCCTTGTCGCGTGGGGTGAACAGCAACAGGACCCAGTAGAACCGCCTCTGCCGAGCCGACCCGAACCGGCCAGAACCGGATCGCCCCGCCTAGAACTCCATCGCCGTCCCGCGCCGTGCGACACAGCCCGGTCACCGGCGCAACCCCGTCTCGCAATCTGTAAGACGACAGCGCTTCTCGCCCGGGCGCAAAACACAGATCGAAGAGCGCTTCGACCTCCCACCAATCCTCGGGCGTTTCCTGCGAAAAGATCATCTCTCAGCTCCGAACTGGACCGAGCGTTAACATGCCGATATTGCGAGTGTAATCCGGATTTGCGCGATCAGCTTGAGAGGCCCCGATGTTCTACCGCCCAGAAGACGGCCATGGCCTGCCCTTCAACCCGTTCAACGCGGTCGTCTCCCCCCGCCCCATCGGCTGGATCTCGACTCGCGCCAGCGACGGCAGCGAAAACCTTGCGCCCTACTCTTTCTTCAACGCCGTGGCCTACGTGCCGCCACAGGTTATGTTCGCCTCCACCTCCGCCAAGCCCGACCGCGACGGCACCAAGGACAGCGTCGCAAATATTCGCGCCACTGGTGTCTTCTGCGTCAACACCGTGGCCTACGAGATGCGGGACGCGATGAACCAGACATCGGGCCCGTGGGAGAAGGAGACCGACGAATTCACTCTCGCAGGGATCGAGCGAGCAGAATGCGAGACCATCGCTTGCTCGCGGGTGGCGGGCGCGCCCGCTTCGCTCGAATGCCGGATGAGCCAGATCATCCAGATTGAGGGCGAGGCGAACTTCATCGTTCTAGCAGAAGTGACCGGCGTTCACCTGCGCGACGATTGCCTGAAGGATGGCCGGTTCGATGTGACGACGTTCGAGCCGCTCGCCCGCTTGGGATACCGTGATTACACGCGGGTTCGCGATCTCTTCCCACTGGACCGTCCGGATGACTGACATGGACATGCCCGATCCAGATCAGACCTATCCGATACGCTTGCCAGACGGATCGAGACATCAGGGGACGATCCACGTGAACCGGATGCTCGATCATCCCAATATCGATGTCGGCGACTACACCTATTACTCTGATTTCGACCCGCCCGCCGATGGGGCAGCGCTCGCCGCCCGGCTTGCCCCCTATCTGTTCCCGAACTCCAGCGAAATGCTCAGGATCGGCAAATTCTGCCAGATCGCGCACGGCACCCGCTTTATCACGGCGAGCGCAAACCATCCGGCGGGTCTTATCACCAGCTACCCGTTCCAGATCTTCGATCCGGCACATATGGCGAACTACCACCCCGATGAGCGTGACACCCGGATCGGTAACGACGTATGGCTGGGCTACAACTCGATGGTCCTGCCAGGAGCGACCGTCGGAAACGGCGTCATCGTCGGAGCAGGCTCGGTGGTGCGAGGCGATATCCCTGACTATGCCGTCGTGATCGGCAATCCTGCGCAGGTCATCCGGATGCGGTTCCCGGAGGCTGAGATCGAGACACTCAACGAACTCGCCTGGTGGGACTGGCCCGCGGGCAAGATCGCCGCGCATCGACTTCTGATCGAAGGCTCGGATGTCACGGCCTTGGCAAAGGCCGCAGCCACCCCGTCCTAGTGGCTGCCAAGGATCCCCGTCCGCACGCCGTAATCCACCGCCACCGCGTAATCGGGATCGTCGTCGCTATCGACCACCAGATGCCCCGCCTTTTGCAGCAACCGGTGGCAATCGCGGCTCAGATGGCGCAGCTGAATACGCTTGCCTGACGTCTCATACTTCGTGGCCACAGCCTCGATCGCCTGCAGAGCCGATTGATCGACCACCCGGCTTCCATCGAAATCCACAATGACGGTCTGCGGATCGCCATCGACATCGAAGAGCTCCGCAAACCCGTCAGCCGAGCCGAAAAAGAGCGGCCCCTGCACCTGATAGACCTTCGCACCCTCTGGCGTGATATAGCTCTTCGCCCAGATGCGCTTGGCATTGCCCCAGGCATAGACCAGAGCGGAGACAATCACGCCCACGACGACTGCCACTGCAAGGTCCTCATAGACCGTGACCACCGTCACCAGCAGGATCACGAACGCATCCGCCTTAGGCACCCGGAACAGGATCTTGAGCGAGTTCCACGCAAAAGTGCCGATCACGACCATGAACATAACACCGACAAGGGCGGCCAACGGGATCACTTCGATGATTGGAGATGCGACCAGAATGAAGGCGAGCAGAAATAGCGCCGCCGCAACACCCGCGATCCGCGTGCGACCCCCAGATTTCACGTTGATCATCGACTGACCGATCATCGCGCAACCGCCCATCCCGCCAAAAAAGCCGGTGACGGTGTTGGCCACGCCTTGCGCGATACATTCCTGACTGGCGCCGCCCCGCTTATTGGTGATCTCTCCGACAAGGTTCAGCGTCAGCAGGCTCTCGATCAGACCGATCGCGGCAAGGATCACCGCATAAGGCAGAATGATCCAAAAGGTCTCCATCGTGAACGGCGCAAGGAACCCCTCGTAAAGTCCCGCAACAGGCTCTTCTGCGAAAGTGAACGGCACGTGGAAACTCGGAAAGCCGCCGCTGATCGAGGCCAAATCGCCGACCCGCGGCACATCGAGCCCCAGCGTGATCACGAGGATCGCAACGATCCCGATCCCGGCCAGCGGCGCGGGGATCGCGTTGGTGATCTTCGGCATGCCCCAGATGATCGCCATCGTCAGCGCCGTCAGACCCAGCATCAAGGACAGCGTGGCTGCAGGCAACCAGTCGCCATCGGGCAGCAGCCCGTGATGGGACGGATCGGCGGTCCCGGCGATCTGAAACTGGCTGAGCTGCGCCAGAAAAATCACGATGGCCAACCCGTTCACAAAGCCCAGCATCACTGGATGCGGCACAAGGCGGATGAACTTGCCCCATCGCAGAACCCCCGCCGTGATCTGCAGGATCCCCATTAGGATCACCGTCGCGAAAAGGTATTCGACCCCGTGCTCGGCAACCAAAGCCACCATCACGACCGCCAAAGCGCCAGTCGCGCCCGAGATCATGCCGGGTCGCCCGCCGATCAGTGCCGTGATCAGCCCGACTAGAAACGCTGCATAAAGCCCGACCAGAGGATGCACCCCCGCAACAAAGGCAAAGGCCACAGCCTCCGGCACCAGCGCCAAGGCAACCGTCAGGCCAGAGAGCAGCTCGATCTTGAAGCGGGTCAGCGTCAGTCTTTCATCCGCTCCGCTCAGCTCGGTCAACGACAGACGGTCGGCGAATGCCGCCAAAATGGCTCGGGCCATGGGTATCGTCCTTCGATTCGGGATCCATGATCGGACAAGACATAGCCCGCAAGCCGCCTCGCTCTGATAGCTGTCTTTCGGCTCTCCGGACGCGTTTGGCAACCCGTGCCGCCGCGTCCCGGGTGTGTGTTGCATGCATGGCTCAACGGCTCCGGATGCGCTGGATCCGGAGCGTCCTCAAGAGATGTCTTCCCTATTCCGGCACGGATTGTCATGATCGCATGGGCCGATCCTGGAACGCATCGCTTCATGACAAAGACCTATCTCGGCATTATCGGTGGATCGGGCCTTTATGGCATCGACGGGCTGCAAGACTCGATCTGGCAGTCGATGACGACCCCTCGGGGCGCGCCATCCGACCAGATCCTGACGGGCCGATTGGACGGCCTGCCGCTCGCCTTTCTGCCGCGCCACGGTCGCGGCCATGTCCACGCGCCGGACACGATCCCCTATCGGGCCAATATCGACGCGCTCAAGCAGCTCGGTGTCACAGATGTGCTTTCGATCTCGGCTTGCGGATCCTTCCGTGACGAAATGGCACCGGGCCATTTCGTCCTCGTCGATCAATATCTCGACCGCACCAAAGGCCGCGCGCCCAGCTTCTTCGGCACCGGCTGCGTCGCCCATGTCAGCCTGGCCCATCCCGCCTGCGACCGTCTGACCGATTCCGTCGCAACCGCCTGCACCAAAGCCGAAATCAAGGCCCATCGCGGCGGCACTTATCTGGCCATGGAGGGCCCGCAGTTTTCTTCGCTCGCCGAAAGCCGCCTCTATCGCGACACGCTTGGCTGCGACGTCATCGGCATGACCGCCATGCCCGAAGCCCGCCTCGCCCGCGAAGCAGAGCTTTGCTATCTGACCGTCGCCATGATCACCGACTACGACAGCTGGCACCCGGATCACGGCGCCGTCTCGATCACCGACATCATCGCCACCGCGCACTCCAACGCGGGGCAGGCGCGCGCCCTTATCCGTGCTCTCCCCTCGGCTCTCAACACGAGCCGCGATCCCTGCTCCGACGGCTGCGACCGCGCACTCGATCACGCGATCCTCACCGCACCGGCCCACCGCGACCCGGCCCTCGTCACCAAACTCGGCACAATCGCCGGACGCATTCTCTAGGGAGCTCCTCATGCCGCTCGATCTCTGGCTGACCTTCGTCGCCGCCGCCACGGCGCTTCTCCTAATCCCCGGACCAACCGTCCTTCTCGTTCTCAGCTACGCAATCAGCCAAGGCCGCCGCGTTGCCGTCGCGTCCGCCCTTGGCGTCGCGACCGGAGACCTCATCGCCATGACCGCCTCTCTCGCGGGTCTCGGTGCCCTGGTCCTCGCCTCTGCCACGGCCTTCACGATCCTGAAATGGATCGGCGCGATCTATCTCGTCTGGCTCGGGATCAAGCTGTTGCGCAGCGCGCCCTCGGGCGGCCTCGCTCCCACGGATGTCCCTGCAACCCGCGCCAGCCGCATCTTTGGCCACACCGCGACGGTCACCGCGCTCAATCCCAAATCCATCGCCTTCTTCATCGCCTTCGTGCCGCAATTCCTGCAGCCCGCCGCACCGCTCGCCCCACAATTCGCGATCCTCATCGCAACCTTCGTGACGCTTGCCGCGCTCAACGCGCTGGCCTATGCCCTCTTGGCCGACCGGCTCCGCACGACGATGGGTCGCCCTTCCGTCCTGACCGGCCTGACCCGGCTCGGAGGCGCCGCCCTGATCGGCATGGGCCTGATGACCGCCACGCTAAGGAGAGCCGCCCCATGAAGGACATGGCCCGCACCGTCCGCGACTACATCCGCACGATCCCGGATTTCCCGGAACCGGGCATCATGTTCCGCGATGTGACGACACTGTTTTCGGACCCGCGCGGCTTCCGCATCGCCATCGACCAACTCCTCCACCCCTATGCTGGCATGGAAATCGACAAGGTCGTCGGCCTCGAGGCGCGCGGCTTCATCCTCGGCGGCGCCGTCGCGCACCAGCTCTCGACCGGCTTCGTGCCGATCCGCAAGAAGGGCAAGCTGCCCGGCCAGACCATCGAGCAACCCTACCAGCTCGAATACGGCGAAGCAGTGATGGAGCTTCACGACGACGCGCTCGAGCCTGGAGAAACGGTCCTACTGGTCGACGATCTGCTCGCCACCGGTGGCACCGCCGAAGCCGGCATCAAGCTCATCGAACGCCTCGGCGCCCAATGCATCGGCTGCGCCTTCGTCATCGACCTCCCGGACCTCGGAGGTCGCGCCAAACTCGAAGCGCTCGGCCAGCAGGTCCACGCTCTGTGCGCATTCGAAGGCGATTGAAGCGGACCATGGCCCTCGTCCTGCTAAGCCGAGATGGATACCAAGGCATGCCAGATTTTGTCTTTCGTAGCGCCTGACCGCCATCGGCGATATGCTCGAAGGGCTGTGGCTGGCGAAAATGGTTCTATATCTCGGCCAATGACCCGGACTTGCTTTGCCATACGAGTAAGTTGACCGCACACCTTGCGGAAAGAGGTACAAGACAAAATGCTTGGATACACGATCCTAGGAACAAAGGACCTTGGGAAGGCGAAAGAGTTTTACGATCCACTCTTCAAGCGGATGAACCTTGCCCGATGTTACGAAGACGCCTTGGTAGCATCATTGGGCGACGAGAACGACCATACCGTCCCAAGGTTCTTCGTCTGTTATCCCTACAATGAGAGGCCCGCCAGTGCCGGGAACGGGAGCATGACCGCGTTTCGGGTAGAGCGCGCATCGGACGTGGATGAACTATATGAAATGGCCATTCAAAGTGGCGGGCAGGATGAAGGCAAGCCGGGTTTTCGTCCCGAAGCCTATGGTGACAAGTTCTACGTCGCCTATGTCCGGGATCTAGATGGAAACAAGCTCGCCTTCTGCTGCTACGATGGCAAGGCTAATCCGTAGCTGAGACCTAAGGCATTCGCGCGGCGCCTCGGCCGGTCTCCTCGACGATATGAAGCTTGCTTCCGGGTTACCTCTAGACTTCGCGCAGCACCGCTCCCGGGTTCATGATCCCCGCCGGATCCAGCGCCGCTTTGATCGCCCGCATCGCCATCAGCTTTCCCGGATCGCCATAGCGCTCCAGATCCTCGACCTTCAGCCGGCCGATCCCGTGCTCGGCGCTGACCGAGCCGCCCATCTCGTCCACCAGATCATGCACCGCCCGCTTCACCAGCGCCCGCTCCGCCTCATGATCCGCCCGCGAGCGGCCCGGCACCGGGAAGACGTTGTAATGCAGGTTCCCGTCCCCCACATGTCCAAAGCAGTTGATCCGAAACTCTCCGATCCGGGCGATCGCCTCATCGCCCCGCCGGATGAAGTCCGGAATCGCCCCCAGCGGAACCGAGATATCGTGCGAGCTGACCGAGCCGATCCGGCGGTTCGCCTCGGGGATGCTTTCGCGTACGGCCCAGAACTCGGCCCGCTGCGCCTCGGACTGCGCGATCACCCCGTCCGAGACGATCCCGGCGGCCACAGCCGCCTCGAACAGCCCTTCCAGCACCGCCTCCTGCGATTGCCCCGCAGGTAGCCCCAGATCGATCAGCACCACCCAATCCGGCGCCTCCTCGAACGGCAACCGCACCTCCGGCATGGTCTCGCGCAGAAACGCCAGCCCCATCCGCCCGATCAACTCAAACGCTTGCACGCCGCCACCCAGACGCTCGCCCGCCAGCGCCAGCAGATCCAGCGCCGCCTCGGGCGAGGGCACGACAAAGAAAGCCGTCCCCTCTTCCACCGGACGCGGCTGCAGCCGTAAGGCCGCCGCCGTAATCACGCCCAGCGTGCCTTCTGCCCCAATCAGCAGATGCCGCAAATCATACCCCGTGTTGTTCTTGCGAAGCCGCGTCAGCCCATTCCAGATCGTCCCATCCGGCAGGACCGCCTCAAGCCCCAGCACCTGATCGCGCGCATTTCCGTAGCGCAGCGTATTGATCCCGCCCGCATTCGTCGACAAAAGCCCGCCGATCCGTGCCGACCCTTCCGAGGCGAGTGACAACGGGAAAAGCCGCCCAGCCTCAGCCGCCGCCGCCTGCACATCCGCCAGGATCGCGCCTGCCTCGACCACCATCGCGTTCTCCAGCGGAAAAACCTCCCGGATCTGCGTCATCCGTTCCAGCGACAGAATGATAGGCGCAATTCCGTCCGGCGCGATCTGCCCGCCGACCAGCCCAGTCCCGCCGCCATAGGGCACGACCGGGATATGCGCATCGGCCGCCACGTTGATGATAGCCGCAACCTCCTCGGTCGATGCAGGCGCAATCACTCGGCCGTCACGCCCGGCGTAGCGTCCACGCGGCTCTTCCAGATACCGGGGCTCGAGGTCCCTAAACGCGGCGTCAGGCACGACCTCTCGCAGCCGCGTATCGACCGAGGTCACAGAGCGAAGCGCCGTCATTCCTCGGTCAGCCATCCTGGTTGCAATACGCGCACGGTTGGGCGATTGGGCAGCTCGCGCAGGGAGACAACCATCTCGTTCCCATCCATCCGCTCGATGGCAAACTCATCTTCCATTCCGTCCAGAAACCGCTCCAGATTGCCCGGTCCAAACCAATGCATCGGAATGACCACCGAAGCGCGGAACCGCTTCAAAACCCGGATCATCGTCTCCAGATCCAGCGTCAGCCCGCCATCGACCGGGGCCATCACCACATCCAGCCGCCCGATCGCCGCATAGTCGGCCGCCGTCGGCTCGTGATGCAGATGCCCCAGATGCCCGATACAAAGGCCTCCCGCCTCGAAGATAAAGATCGAATTCCCATCCGGCTCGGCTGCCGCTCCCCCGTCTCGAGACCGGATATCCGTCGGCACGTTGCGAACCAGCATCTCTCCCAGATCCAGATGATGCTCGGCCGTGCCATCAGGCTCCCAACCCCAGAGCACATGGGGAATGGCCGGATCAGGCAAGGCCGTCCAATGACTGGAATGGGCCTTGTTCATCGTCACCACATCAGGCACGAACTCGACCGCCCCCATGAACCCGGTAAAATCCGTCGCCGCCGAAAGCCCTCCGGGGGTCTGCAGCAAAAACATCGCATGATCGACATAGGTGATCCGGATCGTGTCGTCAGCTACCGGATCGCGAAACCCGGCCCGCATCACCGTCTCGGGCCCGCCCACCATGGCAATGCAATGGCTGGGGCGCCGCTCCTGCGCGGATGCGCCTGCCGCCAGAACGATCAGACAAAAGATGAAATACCGCATGACGCAAATCTAGCACATCCCGCGCCGATCTCACCCCTTCATCTTGCGATAAATACTCAAATCCCCGGCCCGCCCAAAAAAGCGGCGTCTACTTTCACGGCGCTCGGGATCTGACCGCTCGGCCTGCGCGGCCTTGAGCGCAAAAACATCGCGTGCGGCGCAAGCCGCTCAGTCAGATCAAGACGCGTTCAGCCCGCATCGGTCCGGCCCCGCCGGTCACTGCGCAGGTTGGCGTAAAGCACATGCGTGCGCCACCGACCGTTGATCTGCAGATAGCTCTGGGCCACGCCCTCGTATTTATATCCCGTCGCCTCCAGAACGCGCCGAGAGGCGACATTCTCCGGCAGGCAGCCCGCTTCGATCCGGCTCAGATCAAGCTGCGTGAAGGCATAATGCACGACAGCCTCGATCGCCTCGCGCATATACCCCTTGCGTGAATAGGCCTCGCCGACCCAATAGCCCGTCGTCCCCGCCTGCGCGGGCCCCCGGCGGATATGATCGAGCGTAATCGCCCCGATCAGCGCCTCGTCCTCGCGCCGGATCAGAAAGAGCGGAACCGCGGTCCCATTGGCGACGGATCGCTGTGCCCAATAGACCCGGTTGGTAAACGCTTTCCGGCTGAGATGATCGGCGGCCCAGGTCGGCTCCCATGGGGTCAGGAACTCTCGGCTCGCCTGACGAAGCGACATCCAGGCGCGGTAATCAGCATGGGTCGGAGGCCGAAGGCTCAGCCGCTCGGTCTCGAGCCGGACGCGCCGGCGCAGGCTCAGAACGCTCACGCCACCGCAGGCAACCGCAGCGCATCGAGCCGGGGTGCCCCCTCCACAGGTCCATAAAGCGTCATCGCGGCTCCGGCGTCCGAAACCAGCCGTCCGGCATGGGCGCGCACATCGCCGGTCGTGACCGCGTCGATCATCGCGACAGTCTCGTCAAGCGGCGGAACCCGGCCCCAGATGGCGATCAGCCGCGCCAGCCGCTCCGCGCGGCTCGACGGGCTTTCCAGCCCCATCAGCAGCCCCGCCTTCATCTGCGCCCGGGCCCGCGCCACTTCTTGCGCCGTCATGTCCGAGGCAGATCGCGCCAGTTCGTCCCAGGTCAGCCGCGCCAGATCGCCCAGCTGCTCGGCGCTGGTGCCGGCGTAGATCGTCGTCAGACCGGTATCCTCAAAGGCCCCGGCCTGCGCAAAGATCGTGTAGCACAGCCCCCGCTTTTCCCGGACCTCCTGAAACAGCCGCGAGGACATCCCGCCACCAAAGGCCGTGGCAAAGATCTGCGCCGTATAAATCTCCGGATCGCGATAATTCGGCCCCTCCAGTGCAAGAGCAAAGTGCGCCTGCTCCAGCGCCTTGACCTCGTGCCGCTCTCCGCTTGCGAACCTCGCAGGCACAAGAGCCTCCCGTTCAGGCAAGGCGGGAAGATGGCCGAATAGCCCCTCGGCCATCCGAACGATCTCGTCGTGATCGACCGACCCGGCTGCTGACAGGATCATCTGCCCCGGTCCGTAATGCTCTTTGACGAACCGCTTGAGATCGTCTCGCGAGAAGGCCGCAACGCGCGCCTCGTCGCCAAGGATCGTCCGGCCGAGCGGCTGATCGGGAAACGCCACCTCCTGCAACCAGTCGAAGACGATATCGTCCGGCGTATCCAGCGCCTGACCGATCTCCTGCAGGATCACGCCGCGCTCCACCTCGATCTCGCCTGCATCGAAGATCGGGTTCAGAACGATATCGGCAACCACATCCATCGCCAACGGCACATCCGCCTCCAGAACACGGGCGTAATAGGCGGTCATCTCCCGGCTGGTATAGGCGTTGATATACCCGCCTACATCTTCGATCGCCTCGGCAATCTGCAGGGCAGAGCGCTTCTTGGTTCCTTTGAACGCCATATGTTCAAGGAAATGGGCGATCCCATTCTGCTCGCCGCGCTCATGACGCCCGCCCGCCATGATCCAGATCCCGATACTCGCCGAAGCCAGCCCCGGCATAGCTTCGGTGACAATGCGAAACCCGTTCGGCAACTCGTGTAGATTGACGCTCAAGAGGCGATCCGTTCCCTGATGATTTCCTGGATCGGGGCGAGCTCTCCCGGAACCCGCGTCACCCGTTCTGGCCGCTCATACAGGTCTGCCATCCGGGAGGGAAGAGGCGGCCGCACTCCCGTTGCGTCCTCGACTGCATCGGGGAACTTCGCCGGATGCGCCGTCGCAAGCGTGATCATGGGCACGGACGGGTCCAGATGACGCTCCGCCACCGCTACGCCCACGGCACTGTGCGGGCACAAAAGCTCTCCTGTCTCAGCCAGCGCCTGTTTGATGGTCGCCGACGTCTCCTCCTCCGAAACGCGATCCGAGCCGTAGATCTCCTTGAGCCCTTCATAAGCCCCTTGCGAGATCCGAAAACCCCCGCTGTCCCGCAGCTCCGACATCTGTCCGGCCACCGCAGCCCCGTCGCGGCCATAAGCGTCGAACAGGGCCCGCTCGAAATTCGAACTTACTTGAATGTCCATCGATGGGCTGATCGTTGGATGCACGCCTTCCTTCACATAGGCCCCGCTTTCCAGCGTCCGGTGAAGGATATCGTTCCGGTTCGTCGCCACCACCAGTCGCTCGATCGGCAGCCCCATCGCCCGCGCGATGGATCCCGCATAGATGTCACCGAAATTTCCGGTTGGCACGGTAAAGCTCACCGGCCTGTGCGGCGCGCCAAGGCTCACAGCGGAAGTGAAGAAATAGACCACCTGCGCCAGCACGCGCCCCCAATTGATCGAATTCACACCCGCCAGCGCGACGCCGTCCCGGAAGTCGAAATCGTTGAACATGTCCTTCACCAGTGCCTGGCAGTCGTCGAAATCCCCGTCGACCGCCAGCGCGTGCACGTTGTCGTCGGTCGGCGTCGTCATCTGCCGCCGCTGCACCTCGCTGATCCGCCCGTGCGGATAAAGGATGAAGACATCGACCGCCGCCAGCCCCCGGAACGCCTCGATCGCCGCCGATCCGGTATCGCCCGAGGTCGCGCCCACGATCGTTACCCGCGATCCCGACCGCGTTAGCGCCGCCTCGAACATCTGCCCGATGATCTGCATCGCGAAGTCCTTGAACGCCAAGGTCGGCCCGTGGAACAGTTCCAGCAGATGATGTCCTGCTCCAAGCTGCACCAAAGGCGCCCGCGCCGCATGTCCGAAGCCCCCATAGGCCGCATCAATCAGAGTGCGAAACTGCGCATCCGAAAAGGCCTCTCCCACGAAAGGCCGCATCACCCGGTAGGCCACTTCCTCGTAAGGCTGACCCGCCATCGCCGCGATCTCATCCTCCGGCAACGCAGGAACCGAAGCGGGCACATAAAGTCCCCCATCCCGCGCGAGGCCCGTCAGCATCGCCTCCTCGAAACTCAGCTCCGGAGCCTGCCCCCGGGTCGAGACATATCTCATGCCGTCCTCGCTCTGATCCGCGAAATCCAATAGCCCGTCATCGCCAGCCAGACGACGGCAAGCGAAAACCACGTAATCGCATAGCTCAGGTGATCGTTCGGAATTCCGCTCGTGTCCACCGGCAATGGCGTCACCCCCGGATCCTCAACCGATGTCGCAGCAAGCACAACCATCACCGGCGCGGTTTCCAGCACGTCCGACATCGCTGCCACATCGCGCCCGAACCACAGATTGCCCTCCGGTGCGGGGGTCGAGCTGTTGACGTCATCGGGCCAAAGCAAATGCCCCGACACGTCCATCTCGTCGGTCGCCAAAACAGTGCCGCGCCCGTCCAGACCTACGAGGCCCCGGTCGACCAATACCCGCATATCGGATGTCTCGAATGCCTGGATGACCCGATATCCGGTCCCCGCCGCGGTGCCTGAATCCAGAACGTAAAGCACGTCGCCCACCGGTGTTCCGCGAAACCGTGTCGCCCGGTACTCGTCCTCCGCCTCGGTCAGGTCATCGCTCAAAGTGACGGGATCCCCCGCCAGCCGCGCTTCGATCTGCGACAGCACGCCCTCTTTCCACTCCAGCCGCTGCAGCTGCCAGACGCCAAGCGCGATCAGGACGGCACATCCTATCGCGCCCAGAAGGATCGGCGACAGATACCGCGTCACGGACAAGAAAAACGCGCGATCAAAACCGCGCGTCCTTTCATCTGGCTCAAAATATGCATCTCCGACATCTTATGCCAGCACAGCGTCCGGTCGATCAGATCGACCGATCCGCGAAATGACTCATCCGCCCCAGATATAGACGGCGAAGAACAGGAACAGCCACACCACGTCGACGAAGTGCCAGTACCAGGCTGCAGCCTCGAACCCGACATGTTTCTCCTGCGTGAAATGCCCCGCTTGCAGACGGACCAGACAGATCAGAAGAAAGATCGTCCCGATCACCACATGAGCGCCGTGAAACCCTGTCGCCATGAAGAAGTTCGCGCCGTAGATATTGCCCGAGAACCCGAAGGCTGCATGCGTGTATTCATACGCCTGAAATCCGGTGAAGATCACGCCCAGCACCACTGCCAGGATCAGACCCCACTTCATGTCTTGGCGGTTGTTATCATGAACCAGCGCATGGTGCGCCCAGGTCGCAGCGGCCCCCGAACACAGCAGAATCAACGTGTTGATCAGCGGCAGGTGCCAAGGATCGAAGGTCTCGATCGACGGGGGTGGCCACTGGCCTTCGCTAAACATCTCCATCGGGTAGATGGCATGCTTAAAGAACGACCAGAACCAGGCCGCGAAGAACATCACCTCCGACATGATGAAGAAGATGAAACCGTACCGCAAACCGATGCGCACAACGGGCGTATGATCGCCCACCCGGCTTTCCGTCACGACATCGGCCCACCAGCCATACATGACATAAAGGACTGCAACGAGGCCCATCAGGAACAGATAAGGCCCGCTCCCATGCATCCAAAGAACAGATCCAAAGAGCATGACAAAGCCCCCGACGGCACCGATAAAGGGCCAGATCGAAGGGGGTAGAATATGGTAGTCGTGGTTTTTGGCTCCGGCCATGGATCGGGTCCCCGTCTGCTCTCGTCTATTGTGTCTCGATGGGTGAGGCCGCGGCCTCTGTCAAGACGGCCTGCCGGGACGTCTCCGGCAGCTCGATCTCGGAAAACTGATAGCTCAGCGTGATCGTGTGCACATACTGGCCTTCGCGGTCGTCCACGATCTCGGGATCGACGTAGAAGCTGACCGGCATCTCGACGGTCTCGCCCGGTTGCAGGACTTGCTCCTCGAAGCAGAAGCAATCGATCTTCACAAAAAAGCCGCCCGCCTGATACGGGGCCACATTATAACTCGCGGTTCCTGCCACGGGCCGATCCGTCGGATTGGACGCCCTGTAATAGGCCAGATTGGTCGCCCCGATCTGCACCTCCATCGTGCGCTCGATCGGCTCGAGCTCCCAAGGCATCCCGCGCGCCAGACCGCCGTCAAAGCGGATCGTGATGGTCTGATCCAGAATCTCGTCCGAGGCGACATCGCTCACGCCCGTCGCGCCGCCAAAGCCGGTCACGCGGCAGAACCAGTCGTAGAACGGCACCGACGCCCAGGCGAGCGATCCCATCAGGAAAACGACCCCAACCGCCTGCGCAGCCGTCTGTTGCGGCGGGCTCATGCGCGACCAGAAGCTCACTGATCGGTCTCCGGAATAATCTGGGGGCGCGCGACGTGATCGAACTTCTCGAACTTGGCCGCATCGCCAAGCTCCAGAACCTTCACGACCGTCAGACCAAAGACGATCCCGACCACGCCGATCAGCGCAACGAGCACGCCGATATTCCGGCCGGACCGCCGGTGGTGAAGCTCGTGCTCGACCTTGTCAAAGCTCATGACACGCCTCCCAGGCGCAAAGCGGCTTCGATCAAAAGCGCTCCGAAATGGACGAAAAGGTAAAGAAGCGAGAACTTGAACACCGCCTTCTCGACCGCATAGCTGTCGGCCTCCGCCGCGGCTTCGTCCCGCCGCCAAATGTCAAAGGCGCCTTTCAGAAACCACAGATTCGCGGCCACCGCGACCGAGCCGTAGACCCAGCCACCAACGCTGGTAAACGCCAGACCGACCGCAACCGGCACCAGAAGCACCGTATAGGCCAGAATGTAGGCCCGCGTTGCCTTGCGCCCGTGCGTGACAGTCAGCATCGGCACGCCGGCATCGTCGTAGTCGGACTTCATGAACAGGGCCAGTGCCCAGAAATGCGGCGGGGTCCACATGAAGATCACCGCGAACATCAGCACGCTCTCGATCGAGACGCCGCCCGTCGCGACCGCCCAACCGATCATCGGAGGAAACGCGCCAGCCGCCCCGCCGATCACGATATTCTGCGGCGTCGACCGCTTGAGCCACATCGAATAGACCACAGCGTAGAAAAAGATGGTGAAGGCCAAAAGCGCCGCTGCAAACCAGTTGGTCGCCAGCCAAAGCAGGACGACGGAAAATCCGCTCAGCCCCAGGCCAAGGCCCAGCGCCTCACCCGGTTCGACCTTCCCCGCAGGGATCGGACGGCGGGCCGTCCGGCGCATCACGCTATCGATATCGGCATCCCACCACATATTCAGCGCGCCCGACGCGCCTGCTCCGATTGCGATGCTCAGGATCGCGACGAAACCGATGAAGGGATGCACCGGGACCGGCGCGACAAGCAGACCCACCAAAGCCGTGAAGACAACCAGCGACATGACACGCGGCTTCAGAAGCGCCACGTAGTCGCCAAACCCCGCCTCTCTGGGCAGGCCTTCGTTAAGGCTCACATCTGTCATACGTCTCTCACCGTAGGGCGGGGATTACCCCGCCGATTGCTTACGCGGGAAACTCTTCCTTCGCGCCCGCCAGCCAGTCGTCATAGACCTCTTGGCTCACGACCTTGACCGTGATGGGCATGTAGGCGTGATCCTTGCCGCACAGCTCGGAACATTGGCCGAAATAGATGCCTTCACGCTCCGCCGCGAACCACAGCTCGGCCAGACGTCCGGGCACGGCATCCTGCTTCACGCCAAAAGCCGGAACCGTCCAAGAGTGGATCACATCCGCCCCCGTCACCTGCATCACAACCGTTGCGCCGACTGGCACGATAACCGACGTGTCGGTTGCCAGCAGGAACTCATCCTCGGAATAACCCGCTTCTTCGAGCTGCTCGATGATCCCGTCGTTGAGGTTGCCCTCCCCGTAGCCGATCATGAAGCTGTCGAAAGCCACCGCCTCGTCGACATACTCGTAACCCCAGTACCACTGGTATCCCGTCACCTTGATCGTCAGATCCGCCTCCGGGATCTCCTGCTGCTTGAACAGGACCGGCAGGGAGAATGCGCCGATAAAAACAAGAATGACGATTGGAACCACCGTCCACGCAATCTCGAGAGGCGAGTTATGCGTGAAGGTCGCAGGTTCCTTGTTGGCCTTAGAATTGTAGCGAACGATCACATAGCCGATCAGTCCCATCACAAAAAGGACGATCGCCGTGATGATCACCAGCAGCATCCCGTCGAGCCAGTGCACATCCCGCGCCAGCTCGGTCGCGGCGGGCTGAAACCCCATATTGCCCTGCTCTGGCGCCCCGATGATCTCGAGGTCCTCGATAGCCGTCTGGGCCCGGGCGGCACCGGCGGCAAGGAAAGCGGCAAGAGCGGCGGAGAGAGTGCGGATTGCGGTCATATCTTGTCCTGCGGAAGACGACCGCAGATGCGGTCCGGTTCGAGCGATCTAAAATCATAACTGGCTCAGCGAGACAAGCGATCCCGGCGCGTCAGATAGACGCTAAAGTCGGCCCGTGGCGACGGCAGTGCTCAGCGGCGGCGATCCCGGCGCGAGCTCATCGGCTGGAAGGCGACGCCCACATGCGCTTCGCAATAGGGCTTGCCCTGCTGAACCGGCAGTCCGCAAAACCAGAAGTCGTCCGTCGCCGGATCGCCCACGGGCCATTTGCACGTCCGCTCTGTCAACTCCATCAAAGAGATCTTCTTGGATCCCTTCTCGACTTCCGACACCTTCGCCAGCGCCTCGGGGCTGATCTCGTTCGCGGAAGGCTGCGGCGGCAAAGGCTGTCCGGCAGGGATGATCGCACGCCTTGCAGCGCTCATCGGAATAACCGGATCGGGATCCGTCTTGGCCTTCGTCTGCTCGGCGGTCTGGGCTCGCGCAGGCTGGGCCGCCGGTTTGGGCGCGGCCTTTTCCTTGACCGGAGCGGCCGGCGTCGCGCCCGCACGGTTCGACAGGCCAAGGCGATGCACTTTGCCAATGACGGCGTTGCGGGTGACGCCGCCCAGTTCCTTGGCGATCTGGCTGGCCGACTGGCCCTCGCTCCACATGCGTTTGAGCGTTTCGACGCGTTCGTCGGTCCAGGACATAGAAGCTTCCTTGATGGCTGGCGGGCGGATCGGCCCGGGCCCGGGAAGCGGGCCTTGAGAAATCTGACGAGGTCCTATTCTAAGCAGAGTGCCCGGGGATACAAGCCCGTGGCGCAACCCCGAAAGGTCACAGGATGCGCGACATGACAGCCCAAGACACCGACGGAATGGGGCTGCGCCGGTTCGGCCGGGTCAACTGGCTGGGCACATGGACACTCGCCAAGCGCGAGGTGCTCCGGTTCCTGAACGTCTGGTCCCAGACCGTGGCCGCCCCGCTGATCACCGCCGGGCTGTTTCTTCTGATCTTCACCATCGCCATCGGTCCAGGCCGCCCCGACGTGATGGGTGTGCCCTTCATGGAGTTCTTGGCCCCCGGCATCCTGACGATGACCGTGATCCAGAATTCCTTTGCCAACACCTCCTCCTCCATCGTTGTCGCCAAGGTGCAGGGCAATATCGTGGATACTCTGATGCCGCCTCTCTCGCCCGGGGAATTAGTCGCGGGCTATATCGCGGGCGGTGTCGGACGCGGCCTGCTGGTGGCGGTCGCCATCGGGGCAGGTCTGGCCCTGGCCTTCGGGATCGTGCCGCAATATCCCGTCTGGGCGCTGGTCTTCGTGGTCCTCGGCTCGATCTTCATGGGCGCGCTCGGGATCGTTGCCGCGATCTTCGCCAACAAGTTCGACCAGATGGCGGCCATCACCAACTTCATCGTCACGCCTTTGGCGTTTCTGTCGGGCACGTTCTACTCGATCACCGCTTTGCCCCCCGCGCTCGAGCTGATCAGCCGGTTCAACCCGGTCTTCTACATGATCGATGGGGTCCGCTACGGCATGCTCGGCGTCTCGGACAGCTCGCCGTGGCTAGGGTTGGTCGTCGTGCTCCTGTCATCGGCGGCCCTTGTGGCTCTGTGCTGGCACTGGTTCCGAACGGGCTACAGGATGAAGCCGTGATGCAACCAAAAGGCCGCTTCGCGACACCATTCTTTGTCCGCTGCGGCGCGGTCTGCGCTGCCGCTCTCTGGGCAGCGAATGCGGCCGCCTTGCCGCAGGACGACCGCTTCGCCTCGATCGATGGCGGAGAGCTGGCCCTCTCGGACTGGGCCGGGCAGCCGATCCTGCTGGTGAACACCGCCTCGCTTTGTGCCTTCACCGCCCAATACGAAGATCTGCAGGCCCTTCAGGACCGGTACGAGGGTGCAGGGCTGGTCGTGCTGGCGGTCCCGTCGGACGATTTCGCGCAAGAGCTGGGATCGAACGAGGAAGTCGCCGAGTTCTGCGAGCTGACCTACGGGATCGACATGCCGATGACGACGATCACCAGCGTCAAAGGCCCGGACGCCCATCCCGTCTATCGCTGGCTCAAGGACGAAGCCGGGTTCGTGCCCCGCTGGAACTTCAACAAGGTCCTGATCGGCCGGGACGGAGACATCCTCGACACCTGGGGCTCCGGCGCTCGCCCTCTGTCGCGCGGCGTGACCTCCGCGGTCGAGGCGGCGCTTGACGGCTGACGGTCAGAACTGGCTGTCCGTCTCATCCGCAAGTGCCTCGGCGATGAAAGCGTCGGGATCGACGGTAAAGTCCTGATACAGCCGAAAATGCCGCGTCTGCATCAGATCCACTGGCGCAAAGCCCGACTTCGTCACCTCCAGAAGCGTCGCACCGGGCAACGCCATCAGGATCGGGGAATGGGTCGCCATAACGATTTGACTGACTTCGCTCTCTGAAATGCGATTCAGGATACGCAAAAGCTCGAGCTGCCTGCGCGGCGACAGGGCGCTTTCCGGCTCGTCCATGAAATAGATCCCCTGGCGCGACAGACGCTCTTCGAAAAACCTCAAGAATCCTTCGCCGTGCGACATGGAGAGAAAGTCGGCAGACGGACTTCCGGCCTCATCAAGATACCGCGCCACCGAAAAGAAGCTTTCGGACCGGAAGAACCAGCCATCCGTGACCTTTGGCAACCATCCCGCCCGCAAAGCATCCGCCAGTTCTGCACCACTGCGGTCTTTCGCCCCGGAATGATCGACCGCACGATACCCCTTTCCGCCGCCGGACTCGTCATATCCCGACAGCGACGCCACCGCTTCGATCAGGGTCGACTTGCCTGCTCCGTTCTCGCCGACAAGGATCGTGACAGGGGTCTCGAACTCAAGCTCAAACTCCGCGCTCAACCACGGAAGGGTGAACGGATAGCCAGAGCGGGCCTCCAGCACATCTTCCAGAACGGAAAGACGCCTCAAGAACGGGGCCGGAAGGGAGATCGGCTTTCGTCTGCGTGCCATGGATCGGCCTTCCAAACGGGGATTTCCGGCCAAGCCTAATTTGGCATCTTTCACAACGCCAACCGATACTCTATGCAAACCCCATGAGCAAAACAGGCATCTTCCGCATCCGACGTCGAGGCTGATCCAGCCTCCCCGTTTGCCTGCCCGTTTCTCACCTTCTTCAAAATCGTTGACCCAAGCCCGCCGCTCCGGCACCAAAGGGCTTCTTTTGCTAAAGGATATGCTCCCATGATCCCGTCCCTGCTGCCGACCTATAACCGCACGCCAATGAGCGTCGATCACGGGCAAGGCTCCTGGCTGGTCATGGCAGACGGGCGACGCTTTCTGGATATGGGCGCGGGGATCGCGGTGAATGCGCTGGGCCATGCGCATCCCGCCCTAACCGAAGCGCTGACCGAACAGGCGGGCAAGCTTTGGCATGTCTCGAACCTCTACCAGATCCCGCAGCAACAGGCGCTGGCCGACCGGCTGGTCGAAGAGACCTTCGCCGACACGGTCTTCTTCACCAATTCCGGCACCGAAGCCTGCGAGCTGGCCGTCAAGATGGCCCGCAAATACTGGTTCGAAAAAGGCGAGGACCGCATGCGGATCCTAGCCTTCGAAGGCTCCTTCCACGGCCGCTCATCGGCAGGCATCGCCGCCGCCGGATCCGAGAAGATGACCCACGGCTTCGGCCCGCTCTTGCCCGGCTTCACCCATCTTCCCTGGGGCGATCACGACGCTCTTGAGGCGGCCATCAAGGAGCCCGATATCGGCGCCGTCCTGATCGAACCCGTGCAGGGCGAAGGCGGCATCCGCCCCTTGCCCGACCAATGCCTCAAGGGCCTGCGCGATCTGTGCTATCAGCACGGCGTCCTCCTGATCCTCGACGAGGTGCAATGCGGCGTCGGGCGCACCGGGCGTCTCTTCGCCCACGAATGGGCCGGGATCACACCCGATATTATGATGGTCGCCAAGGGCATCGGCGGGGGCTTCCCGCTCGGCGCGGTGCTCGCCACCGAAAACGCCGCCTCCGGCATGACCGCCGGCACCCACGGCTCGACCTACGGAGGCAACCCACTTGCCTGCGCCGTGGGTCTCAAGATCATGGAGATCATCGCCGATCCCGCCTTCCTCGAGGACGTCCGCCGCAAGTCGGGCCACCTGCGGCAAGCCCTCGAAGGGCTGATCGCGGCCCACCCGGGCATCTTCGAAGAGGTCCGTGGCTCGGGCCTTATGCTCGGCCTGAAATGCCGCGTTCCTAACACGGACGTCCTCGCCCGAGCCTATGACGAGGATCTGCTCATCGTGCCCGCCGCGGACAACGTCCTGCGGATCCTTCCCGCGCTCAACATCGAAGAGGCCGAGATGACCGAAGCGGTCGCCCGGCTGGACCGCGCCGCCAGCGCCGTGATCGCGGCAGCCGCCTGATCCTCTTTGCCTTCCAAATATCCTGCGGGGGTCCGGGGGTGCAAAACCCCCGGTCCTGCCGCCAAGATCCAGGACCGACATGAACCATTTCCTCGACATCCACAAAACCGCCCCCTCCGATCTGCGGCACATGATCGACCATGCCCGCGAGATGAAGACAGCGCGCGAAGGCCGCCCCCGCGGCGCGCTTGACGACGATCAGCCGCTCGAGGGCCGGATGGTCGCGCTAATCTTCGAAAAACCCTCCACCCGAACCCGCGTCAGCTTTGATGTCGGCACCCGCCAGATGGGCGGAGAGACGATGGTCCTCTCCGGCTCGGACATGCAGCTCGGCCATGGAGAGACCATCGCCGACACCGCCCGCGTGCTCAGCCGCTATGTCGATCTGATCATGATCCGGACCTTCGACGAAAGCGTGCTGACCGAAATGGCCGAATTCGCCGATGTGCCCGTGATCAACGGGCTCACCGACCGGACACATCCCTGTCAGGTCATGGCCGATGTAATGACCTATGAGGAACATCGTGGACCGATCACCGGCAAAAAGATCGTCTGGTGCGGCGACGGTAACAATGTCTGCGCCAGCGTCATGCACGGCGCGGCGCAATTCGGCTACGACGTCGTCTTTACCGGACCCAAGCAACTCGATCCCGAAGAGGACTGGCAAGGCCTTGTGCGCACAGCGGGGCAAAGCTTCAGCATCGAACGGGATGCGGCCAAGGCGGTCGAGGGCGCGGATCTAATCTTCGCCGATACCTGGGTCTCCATGCACGACGCCCAATCGGCGCGCGAGCGGCGGCACAACATGCTCCGCCCCTATCAGGTCAACGAAGAGCTGATGGCAAAGGCCAAACCGGACGCCCTCTTCATGCATTGCCTGCCCGCCCACCGCGAAGAGGAAGTCACCAGCGCCGTCATGGACGGTCCGCAATCGGTGATCTTCGACGAGGCAGAGAACCGGCTGCATGCGCAAAAGGCTGTTATGCGCTGGTGCCTTGGGGTCTGACGCTGCCCGAACGTCACCGGCTGGTTGACCGCCCCCGCCGCCCTACCCTTCGTGTCACCTGAATAAGAAGGACGCCTCGCATGACGGATATGGCTCATCTCGGTCTTTATGGCCTCGGCACGATGGGATCGGCGCTGGCGCTGAACATCTTGGACAACGGCTTCCCGCTAGCGGTCTCCAACCGAACCGATCAGGTGGCGCGGGACTTCGCCCGCGAATCCGGGGATCTCGGTGAAAAGCTGACGACCTATGACGACCTCACCGCGATGATCAAAGGCATGAGCGCCCCCCGCGCCATCATCGCCATGGTTCCAGCCTCCGCCATCGACGACGTTATCGCGGATATGATCCCGCATCTGGACAAAGGCGACACGATCATCGACGCGGGCAACACAGATTACACTGACACGATCCGCCGCACCAAAGAGCTCGAAGAGAAGGGCCTCAGCTTCATCGGCATGGGCGTCTCGGGCGGAGAGGACGGCGCCCGGCACGGCCCCTCCATCATGGTCGGCGGTACCCCCGATGCGTGGGAGGGCATGCGCCCGGTGATCGAGGCGATCGCCGCCGATTACGAGGGCACGCCCTGCGCCGCCCATCTTGGCCCGGACGGGGCAGGCCATTTCGTCAAGACCGTTCATAACGGCATCGAATACGCGGATATGGAGCTCATCGCCGAGATCTACGGCCTCATGCGCTATGGCGGCGGCATGTCGCCTGCCGCCATCGGCGAGCAGTTCACGTCCTGGAACGACGGGCGCCTCGCCTCCTTTCTGATCGAGATCACCGGCAAGATCCTCGCCTACGACTGGAAAGGCGGCCCGGCGGTCGACCGCATCCTCGACAGCGCCGGCCAAAAGGGGACAGGCCGCTGGACCGTCATCGAGGCGATCAAGCTCGGCAGCCACGCTTCGGCCATCGAAGCGGCCGTCGGAGGCCGGGTCCTCTCCGCCCTCAAGGAAGAACGGCAAACGGGCGAGGCCACCTTCGGCGCCATGCGCGATGCCATCGATCTAGATCTGGCAACCTATGAAAAGGCCTTCCTCGCCGCCCGCATCATCGCCTATGCGCAAGGCTTCGACATTCTCAAAATCGCCTCCGAAGAAAACGGCTGGGACCTCGATCACGCCCGCATCGCCGAAATCTGGCGCGCAGGTTGCATCATCCGCTCCGCCCTGCTCGACGACATCTCGGAGGCGTTCCGCAGCGATGACCTGCCCCATGGCCGCCTCCTCTTCGCCCCCTCCTTCACCGATCTTCTCACGAACGGCACGGATGCAATGCGCACCCTCGTCTGCGCCGCCACCGGAGCGGGCCATCCGATCCCCGCCTTCTCCGCCGCCCTCTCCTGGTTCGACGGCTTCCGCCAGTCGCGCGGCACCGCCGATCTGATCCAGGCCCAGCGGGATTTCTTCGGCCGCCATGGCTTCGTGGACCTGAACGGCAATACCGATCAGCACGGACCCTGGTGGGACTGAACCCTCCTTCATCTGGCCAAAAGTACTCCCGGGGGTCCGGGGGCTGGCCCCCGGTCCTACCGCCGGGGTTTGGCCCGCCGCGTCGGCTCTGCCTCCACCGGGTCTTCCGGCCAGGGATGCTTCGGATACCGCCCGCGCATATCCTTGCGCACATCCGCATAGGCCCCGGCCCAGAACCCCGGCAGATCCGACGTCACCTGAAGCGGACGCCCGGCAGGCGACAACAACGTCACCTCTAGCGGTCGGCCCGCCACGCTGGGATGAACCGCCGTTCCGAACATCTCCTGCAGCTTCACAGCCACCGAAGGCCGTTCGCCTCCATAGTCCACAGCCACCTCCCGGCCCGTCGGTGTCCGCATCTTCGGTGGAGCCGCCTTGTCCAGAACCTGGCGCGCCGACCAATCCAGCATCGCCTCAAGCGCTGGCAACAGATCAAAGCGCCGCCAATCTTCCGCCGTTCGAACCCCGGCAAGATGCGGCAGCAGCCACACGTCCAGCCCCTCCATCAGCGCGCTGTCATCCATCACGGGCAGATCCGCTCCACTTTGACGCACCATCTCCACCCGCGCCCTAAGCCGCGTCGCCGCCGGCGAAAGACGCAGACCCAACTCCCGCACCCCCTCCAGCATGGCGCCTGCCATAGCTTCGGGTGGCGCATCGGGCCAGATGCGATCCTCGAGCACGATCGCCCCGAACCGTTCTTGCCGCCGTGCGATCACCTGCCTCTCCCGGCGGGACCAAGAACACGTCTCATGCCATGCGATCTGCGGCCCATAGAGATCCCGCAAGGCGCTCTGCGAAATCGAAGCGGCAAGGCGGATCCGCGCCTCTGTCGCATCCCCATCCAGATCGCAGGCGACCAGAAGCCGCTGCCCCGCCAATGAATCTTCGGGGCCAAGCACAGCGCCCTTGCCGCCTGACAACAGATAGCGCGGGGCGTCCCCCGGCCTGCGCAGCGCGACCCGGTCGGGATAGGCCAGCGCCGCCTGCTCGCCGAGGCTCAGGTCCCCGCGCGCAGGGGCAAGCTTGGCCAGCCGGGCGGCCTCCTTTCGGATCCCGGCAAACGCCGGATCGCGCGGCAGGGCGGCCATCCGTTTGGCCAAATCGCTCCCCGCGCCTCGCAGCGGATCCCGATCCGACAGCAGCGCGGCCAGCGGCGCAGCCTCCGAACCCGCCCTCAGCAGCATATGCCCCAGCCGCGCATGAAGCGGCAGACCCGCCAGCGCCCGGCCATGGGCCGTGATCCCAGAGCCGTCCAATGCTCCGAGCCGCTCCAGCAAGTCCCGCGCCCGCTCCAACGCCGCCTCGGGCGGAGGCGTCAGAAACGGCAGATCGCCGCTCCCCCACAGCGCCAGCTCCAGCACCAGATCCGTCAGATCCGCAGAGGCAATCTCGGGCGGGGGCGCGGCTGCCAGCGCCCCATCCTCGCCCCTCGTCCAAAGCCTGTAGGCCGCCCCCGGCGCGACCCGGCCCGCACGGCCCGCCCGCTGTGTGGCCTCGGCCCGGGTCACCCGCTCGGTCACAAGGCGCGACATACCTGAGCCGGGATCGAACCGCGCCCGCCGCGCGCGCCCCGCATCCACGACGACGCGAATATCCTCGATTGTCAGCGACGTCTCGGCAATCGAGGTCGACAGCACGACCTTGCGGCGCGTCCCGGTCGCGATGGCGGCCCGCTGCGCCGCGAACGGCAGCGCTCCGTGAAGCGGGAGAATGTCGAAGCCGGGCAGCCGTCCCCCCAAAGCCGTCTGGGTGCGGCGGATCTCCGGTGCGCCGGGCAGAAAGGCAAGCAGACTACCCTCCTGCTCCCGCGCCGCGCGCTCGATCAGATCGGCGCAGGCCAGCTCGAACCGGCGGCCCTTCGGCACCGGACGATCCAGCCAGATCTCCTCCACCGGAAAGCTGCGGCCCTCGCTTGTCAGAACCGGTGCAGCCCCCATCAGCGCCGCAACCGGCGCGGCATCGAGCGTAGCGGACATGACCAGAAGCATCAGATCGGGCCGCAACGCCTCGCGGATCTCCAGGCAAAGGGCCAGCCCTAGATCCGCCTGCAAGGACCGCTCGTGAAACTCATCGAAGATCACCGCGCCGATCCCGGCCAGTTCGGGATCGGACTGGATCATCCGCGTCAGGATCCCTTCGGTCACGACCTCGATCCGGCGCCCCGGCTTGGTCGCGCCCCGCATCCGGTAGCCCACGGTCTGGCCGGGCCGCTCCCCCAATTGCTCCGCTAGCCGCTCGGCAGCGGCACGGGCCGCAAGCCGGCGCGGCTCCAGCATGACAATCTTGCCCGGTGCCACATCCAGCAGTGCCAGCGGCACGCGCGTCGTCTTGCCCGCCCCGGGCGGCGCCTGCAAAACGGCCCGCCCGGCCGATCGGATCGCCTCCACGAGGTCGGGTAGGATATCGTCGATCGGCAGGTGCATTCCCACCTTATCGGGCGCGCAGCGCTCCGGCGCAACGCGAAGCGCGCCTCTTCATCTGGCCAGAAATACTCCCGCCGGAGGCGTCCTGCAGGACCAGACCACGCTGCGGCTGGACATGGCGCACAGAGGGTTCCACAAACTCCGGATGAAGATCGACGAGCTTGCAGACCGCATCCGCGCGGCCGACAGGCGCGCGCTGGCGCGCGCGATCACCTTGATTGAAAGCGCGCGCGCCGATCACCGGACCGATGCGGTGCGGCTGCTCGACGCTCTCGGGCGGGACCGGCAGGCGCTGCGAATCGGCCTTTCGGGAACACCCGGTGTCGGAAAGTCCACCTTCATCGAAGCCTTCGGATTGATGCTGACCGCGCTTGGCAAACGGGTCGCTGTCCTTGCCGTCGATCCCTCCTCGGCGCGGTCGGGCGGGTCGATCCTCGGCGACAAGACCCGGATGGAACGCCTGAGCCGCGAGCCCTTGGCCTTCATCCGCCCCTCTCCGTCGCAAACCGAGCTGGGCGGGGTGGCCCGGCGCACGCGCGAGGCGGTGGCCTTGTGCGAAGCGGCCGGATTTGATGTCGTCCTGATCGAGACGGTCGGCGTCGGCCAGTCCGAAACCATGGTGGCCGAAATGGCCGATCTCTTCGTGCTTCTTCTAGCCCCCGCAGGCGGGGATGAGCTGCAAGGCGTCAAACGCGGGATCATGGAGATGGCGGATATAATCCTCGTCAACAAAGCTGACGGCGATCTGAAGTCCCAGGCGGTACGGACCTGCGCGGATTACGCTGGCGCGCTTCGCCTCCTGCGCAAACGGCCGCAGGATCCGGACGGCTTTCCAAAGGCGCTGACCATCTCCTCGATCGAAGCGGACGGGCTGGAGCAGGCCTGGGACGAGATGACGATGCTTGCCGACTGGCGCAGATCCCGAGGGATCTGGGAGAGGAAGCGCGCCGATCAGGCCCGGTTCTGGTTCCGCGAAGACGTCAGGCATGGGCTGATGCGCCGGCTGACCGAGGATGCGGCGTTGCGCAAGCGCCTTGCGGAACTCGAAAAGGCCGTGGCAGAGGGCCGGATCGCTCCCGCAGCGGCAGCGACCGAGGCCCTTGCCCCATTGCAGTCCCAAAGGGCAAAGGACGCTTGACGGGAGACGCAAATGGTCTTAATCGCCCGGGACTGAATTCAGACAGGTCGCCCCCTGATGCCGTCCCGGCCGTGCGACCGTCCCACAGCCTTGAGGATGATGACATGTCGCGCCGTTGCGAACTGACCGGAAAAGGGCCGATGACTGGCAACAATGTCAGCCACGCCAATAACAAGACCAAACGCCGCTTCCTGCCGAACCTGCAGGACGTGACCCTTCAATCCGACATTCTGGGCCGAAGCTTCCGGTTCCGGATCTCGAACGCAGCCCTGCGCACCGTCGATCACCGCGGCGGCCTCGACGGCTTCATGGCCCGCGCGAAAGAGGCTGAACTGTCTCCCGGTGCCCTCAAGGTCAAGAAAGAGATCGCGAAGGCACAAGCCTGATCTTCGGCTGACCCATCGGCTTCGATCGGCGTCCCGTCCGGGACGCCTTTTTCTTTTTTGCAGAAGCCCGTTTCCGCTCGGGCGGCTCTGCCGCCGTCGCAAAAACGGCGCGCGCCGTCAGCGCGTGGGCACCATGGCTCGGGCGCTGCCTCTTATTTTCCGATACGCAGAGTGGTGATCTTGGATGCCTCCGGCGGAGGTATTTCTGGCAAGATGAGAACAGCCTACCCTCCGAGAAGACGTGCGACCCATGCCGGAACGGCCTCGGTCGCAGGGCGGTGATCGATTTCATCGAACCGAGCACTGATATCGGACCGCTCGAGCGTCAGCTCGACCGTGCGGGCACCGACCGATCGTGCCGCATCCACGAACCCGGCTGCCGGATAGACCTGCCCCGCAGTTCCGATGGCCGCAAAGAGTGTCGCCTCGGACAATGCAGTCTCGATCTCGTCCATGTAGTACGGGATCTCTCCGAACCAGACGATGTCGGGCCGAGTGGCCAGCGCTCCACAGGTCGGACAGGCATCCGAAGGCGCCATCTCCGGCGGTGCGGGCCAACGGCTCGCGCAGGTGGCGCAAAGCGCCTGATCGAGCTGACCATGCATATGCAAAACGCTTGCACCGGCCGCTTCATGAAGCCCGTCCACATTCTGCGTCACGATCGTGACAGATCCTGCAAAGTCCCTCTGCAATCGGGCAAGCGCCTCATGTGCGACGTTCGGCCCGGCCGCCATCGCCGCCCGCCGGCGCGCATTGTAGAACGCATGAACGCGGACCGGATCACGCTCAAAGGCCTCCGGCGTGGCCACATCCTCCAGCCGGACCCGGCTCCAGATGCCGCCTGCGGACCGGAACGTATCCAGCCCGCTTTCGGCGGAAAGACCCGCTCCAGTCAGGATCACGATCCGCTCGGTCACCCTGTGCTCATTCGCCGGAGCAGAGCCGCTCCGCCGTTCCGAGGAACTCCTTGTAGCGCAGCCAAAAGGCCTCATCGCTGGGATTGTCCGACTGCCGCGTGTCCTGTGCCTGCTGCGGATCGGAGAAGAACTCCGCCGCCCGCCTTTGATCGCTGCGGCTGAGCGTCCGGTCCGCCGCACCCTGCACGCAGGAACATAAGGCCGGATTGGCCGCCGACCGCGAGGACGAGGCGCAGGCCTCGCCAACCGTACCGCTCACACGCGCGCCGCAGGCCTGAAGCGCCAGCACCGACATGAGACAAAGAAGGAAAGACCGCACTGCTCTGGTCCTTTCGAGTTGCCTGTTGCTCCTCCCGCCCCGGTTTTCCCGCGATCAGGAGAATATCGCCTCCCTATATGTGGCCTTGCAACCGATTTGGCAAAGGGATCCTGCACCGGCCAGCCGAGAAACAGACCGCTTCGTAGAAACCCGGCTTCCGTCATCTTGTCATAAATACTCATCTCGCCCGGCCCGCAGACTGCGCATCGCCCCGTTGCAGCCCTGCCGCCGCAAAGCTAGAACCGCCTAACCTTCATTTCCATGACCAGGAGCATCGCCATGGCCGCCTATCAATACGTCTACTTCATGGACGGCGTCTCCAAGACTTATCCCGGCGGCAAGAAGGTGTTCGAGAACATCCGCCTCAACTTCCTGCCCGGCGTGAAGATCGGCGTCGTCGGCGTTAACGGCACCGGGAAATCCTCGCTCATGCGGATCATGGCGGGCCAAGACAAGGACTTCTCGGGCGAGGCCTGGGCCGCCGAAGGCGCCACCGTCGGCTATCTGCCGCAGGAGCCGCAGCTCGACGAGGCGCTCACCGTCCGCGAAAACGTCATGCTCGGCGTAAAACCCAAGAAGGACATCCTCGACCGCTATAACGAGCTGGCGATGAACTACTCGGACGAGACCGCCGACGAGATGGCCAAGCTCCAGGACGAGATCGACGCCCAGAACCTCTGGGATCTCGACGCCCAGATCGACGTCGCGATGGAGGCGCTGCGCTGCCCGCCCGACGACGCCATGCCCGCCAACCTCTCGGGCGGCGAACTGCGCCGCGTCGCGCTCTGCAAACTGCTGCTGGAACAGCCCGACATGCTGCTGCTGGACGAGCCGACCAATCACCTCGACGCCGAAACCATCGCCTGGCTGCAGAACCACCTGATCGAGTACAAGGGCACCATCCTCGTCGTCACCCATGACCGTTATTTCCTCGACGATATCACCGGCTGGATCCTCGAACTCGACCGCGGCCGAGGCATCCCCTACGAGGGCAATTACTCCGCCTGGCTCGAACAGAAAGCCAAGCGGCTCGAGCAGGAAGCGCGCGAGGATAAGTCCAAGCAGAAAACGCTCGAGCGCGAGCTGGAATGGATGCGCCAGGGCGCCAAGGCCCGGCAAGCCAAATCCAAGGCCCGGATCAACGCCTACGAGGACCTCGCGAACCAATCCGAGCGCGAGAAACTCGGCCGCGCGCAGATCATCATCCCCAACGGCCCCCGCCTCGGCGGCAAGGTGATCGAAGTCGAGGGCCTTAAAAAAGCCATGGGCGACAAGCTCCTGATCGAGGATCTCTCCTTCGCCCTGCCCCCCGGCGGCATCGTCGGCGTCATCGGCCCCAACGGCGCGGGCAAATCCACGCTCTTCCGCATGCTCACCGGGCAGGAGCAGCCCGACGAGGGCACCATCACCTATGGCGACACGGTGGAGCTCTCCTATGTCGACCAGTCCCGCGACGCGCTCACCGCAGACGCCACCGTCTGGGAAGAGATCAGCTCGGGCGGAGAGATCATCCAGCTAGGCGATGCCCAGATGAACTCCCGCGCCTATTGCTCGGCCTTCAACTTCAAGGGCGGAGACCAGCAGAAAAAGGTCGGCTCTCTCTCGGGCGGCGAACGCAACCGCGTCCACATGGCCAAACTGCTGAAATCCGGCGGTAACGTCCTCCTCCTCGACGAGCCGACCAACGACCTCGACGTCGAAACCCTGCGCGCTTTAGAGGACGCCCTCACCAACTTCGCGGGTTGCGCCGTCATCATCAGCCACGACCGCTTCTTCCTCGACCGCCTCTGCACACACATCCTCGCCTTCGAGGGAGACGCCCATGTAGAGTGGTTCGAAGGCAACTTCGAGGCCTATGAGGAGGATAAGAAGAAGCGATTGGGGGTGGATTCGCTGCAGCCGAAGAGGGTGAAGTTTAAGAAGTTTGCGAGGTGAACAAAGAGCTAAAAATGATGTCAGAAGTCATTTCAGCTGCAAACAAAGTTGAAAAGAGGTGTCTATATACTGACGCACGAGGAGTAAGGTGCAAAAACAAAGCAATCTTATCTCATTCCATTCAAAGACGCGGCCCACTGAGATCCATTGAGGATAAAGGGCACGTCTTAAAGATTGGAGAAGAACTTCAAGTACGACACCCCTCTAAATCACAAGAAACAAAGAGAATTGGGCTAAAAAATGCATCAACCTTCCCAGGATTTTGCAGCAACCATGACAGCAAAATATTTGAGAAAATAGAAAATAGTGATGGAGATATCGACAAAGAGTCAGCATTTCTTATCTGCCTAAGAGCTAATTGCCTAGAACTCTACAAAAAGAAAAAGTCTAAGATTATCTATCGTGAGCTCTCAAAAAGAATCTTGCACGAACAAGGTCGAAAAAGCGCTATTGCAGCGTTACGCGGCACAATGGCAGGGATTAGCGACTTGGAGCGTAACATTGCCTCATACTTTAAAGCTTATCATTCTTCAAAAATGGAAAATTTTTTCTTCTTCTCGCTAGAGTTCAAAGCTCCCCTACCAGTTGCCATATGTGGTGCATACTCTCCCTACTATAGTCCATTTGGATCATTTAGCTATAAGATGGATCCACTCAAAACAAGCTGGAACTCACTTGGTTTATTTCTAGGGAACCTACAAGGAAGGCCAGTATTTATCACGGGTGGAATTAGAAAATATTACGCCCACGACATAGAGAAAACACTAGATGACTTCAACACCTTAAATTCGGAAGAAGCGGGCAATGTAGCTGTGAGGCTATCATTTGAAAATATCGAAAATGCATACGCAAACGAGCCGTGGTACAATAGCCTTTCGGATTTTAAGAGACAAGAGATCATAAGGCTATCGCGGATAAATAGGGCGTCTGATTTAGACTATGAAGACCACAGAGGAAAGTATAACATTATCGACTTCGACTAAAAAAATGCAAGAAACCCGGCCCCAACAAATGTAGGGCGGGGTTCACCCCGCCACTCCACCAGAACCCCAATTCAAACCGCTCGGCGGGGTAAACCCCGCCCTACGGCTCTGACCCGGCCCAAGCCTCACCTTCCTGCACCGTACCAACCCATTCCGGCCCAACCCGCCCGCGCGCAATATCTTGATTAACGGACGAATACGGCCAATCCACCGCGCGGGACACAACCCAATGCTTCACCGGACTATTCCAGCAACACCGCACACAAGCGGAGACCTCCTCAGCTCCCCGCATAGACCGCCCGCAGAACTGGCGCTGCCAAATCACCGCCTCTGGGCGCTCACCATCGCCCCAACGAAGCGGGCCAAAGCCGCCCCGGTATGACCGACATCGACCGGCAGAAGATCAACACACCAAACTCGGCCAGCCGCCACACACGGGGGCTGGCCGAACTATCCTAAACGAGCAAAGCCGCCTCGTGGCTATTGAGTGATTTGCGCACCGACGCATAGCCCGCGCGGCGATCCGCATACCGCAGGTCAGGGAAGAGCGTCTTAAGCTCTTCAAAGATGTCCTGATGCGCCTCGTGATCGACCATATCGCCGGGCTGGAAGCTTTCGGTCCAGCAATTGTCCGACAGAACCACCTGGTGGCGGTCGAACATGATGTGGATATAGGTCACCCCATCGGCCGCAACCTGATCGATGCCCGGACGCGCGGTCAGATGCTTAGCCCGCGCCAGAACTTCTTCCTCGCCCAGCCACAGCTGCACCGACGCATCGCGCATCAGCACCCGGTGCTGGGGCGAGACCATCATGTCCCGATCCGGAGCCGACGCACCCAAAGCGCCTTCGCGGATCAGGATCGGCTGCAGGTTCGGATGCGCCTCAAGCTCGGCCGCGCTCACATGCTTGCGCCCGATCCAGCGGATCGGCTGCAACCCGTCATCCAGCGTCTCGACCAGATCACCAACCCGAAGATCCTCGACAGCAACCGGTCCAGTCTCGGCCCGGATCATCGTACCGGGAGTGAAACACGGCAGAACCACATTCTCGATATTGACGAAGGTCGCCTCGCTGCCGTCCGAGAAGGTGATCGTCCCGTTCTCGGGATTGTTCGGATCATAGGCGACCGTCGCGCCTTCATCCTCGATGATCAGCGTATCGAAATCCGACCCGCCTTCGCCGCCATCAATAACGTCGCCCGCGCCGATCGTGATCGTATCCGCGTCATCGCCGCCATCGATCGTATCGGCACCCGCACCGCCATCGATCGTGTCATTCCCGGCGCCGCCGGTGATCACATCGTCGTAGCCGGAATCGCCTGCCGAATAGACCTTCACATTATCGATGCCGTAGCTCTCGTTCTCGATCCCGATGGAGAAATCCCCGCCGAAGCCGATCTGCACGGATCCATTCGGGTCCTGAACCTCGATCCGGACCGGATGGATTTCGTCATCGAAGCCCTCGAACCCCTGATCGGACGGCGTATTGCCCCCGATCGAGATGTTGACGATCCGCCCGTCGGCCAGGGTCGCGGTCGCCTCGTAGCTTTCCGACGTCCCTTCAGCAAACCGGCCGACGAACACTTCCTCGCCGTCGATATAGATGTGGAACCCGTCGCTGGTTTCCCAATTGCCGATCTCGTAGAAGTCGAATTCCACGATGGCCCAATCGGCATTCGGATCGATGTCATAGGTCTTCGAGACCGCTTCGGCGCCGTTGGAATCCCCGCCCCGGCCCAGAAACTCGGTAAAGTCCCCGTCTTCGGCCGTGGTATTGTTGGTCCAACCCGTCGCGCCGCCTTCGAAATCTTCCGAGGCTTCCAGAACCGGCTCGGCACTGCCGCCAGCCTCGTCGCCGGTGATTGTATCGTTACCCGCGCCGCCGTCGATCGTGTCGGATCCGCCGCCACCGACGATGACATCGTCGCCCGCGCCGCCGGACAGATCGTCGTCCTGACCGCCGCCATCGATCGTGTCATTGCCGGAGCCGCCGGTGATCTCGTCTTCACCGTCGCCGCCATCCAGCGTCTGATCGCCTGAAGAGGCGCCCGCATCAATCGTGTCGTTCCCGGCCGTGCCGGTTACCGCCTCGATCGTGGTGAAGTTGACGCTGTCATCGCCCGCGGTTGCCGTTCCACTCTCGCTGCCGGTAAAGGTGACATCGACGGGCGAGGTAACCTCGCTGAAGTCGAGGGTGTCGAAATCGGTGCCGCCTTCGTTGCCGCGCACGCTATCGTCGCCAAAGCCATCCTCGAAGGTGAACGTATCGCTGTCATTACCGCCCCGCAGGTCGTCATCGCCCGCGCCGCCCGAAATCGTGTCGTTGCCGCTACCCGCGCGAATGATATCATCGCCCGAGCCGCCATCGATCGTATCGTTCCCGGTATCCCCGCGAATGTCGTCGTTTCCGGATCCGCCGGTAATCGTATCATCATCATTGCCGCCGCGAATGATATCGTTGCCCGCACCGCCATCGATGACATCGTTACCGATCCCGCCGAGAATCTCGTCGTCGCCAAAGCCGCCCGACAGCGTATCATTGCCGGTTCCGCCATCGATGAAATCATCGTCGCTCACCACCGCGTCGAAATGGACATCGGTAATCTGGATAAGCTGGCCGCCCGAGGATCCATTCGAATAGATGATCTCGACCCGGCCGACCGGTCCGGGGATCTCGACCAGAACCGAACCTTCAGCATCGGCAACACCGTCGCGACCGAATGCGGCCGTCACGGTGTCGGTGTCTTCATCGATGAAGTCCGACCCTTCGGCCGTCAGATCAACTTCGATCCGCTCGCCATTTGCATCATAGGCGCGGATCTCGACAATATCTTCCCACTGATCCTCATCGATATCCTGCAGCCGGAACGTGACGTTCTCGACCGTGTCAGCGAAATCCGATCCGGCAGAGGCCTGGAACTGCAGCTCGGTCGTCCAGGATCCTCCCGTTCCCCCATTCGCATCGAGAAGGACAGAAGAATTGCTGTCGAACGGATCACCGGCCTCGGTATAGGTCGTCCCGGTATCGACAAGAACATTGTCGCCGGTTCCGTCATTCTGGAACGACACGGTGACGTCGATTCCGCCCGTATCCTGCGTAAAGCCGCCGGACAGGTCCGTGCCGTCCCCACCTTCATCGGTCCAGTCTAGAACGAGAGGCGTCGAACCCACCGGGACACCGCCGCCATCGACAACGTCGTTGCCGTCTCCCGCTGTGATCGTATCATCGCCGCCACCGCCCTTGATCGTATCGTCGCCGGTCGTTCCTGTGATGACGTTATCCTGATTGTCGCCAGTGAAATCGGCCATACCATTACCTCTCAAAATTCCGTGTCGCGACATGCGCGTGTTTGGGCAGGATCTAACAATGAAACGTGGTCTCAGCACGTCTGGACGTGCAAAGTTCCGCAGCGTCATGACACGATTTCGTCAATATCATCAGTTATTTACAGTTAACGCGGGTGTCGATCGGGCATCTCTAAACTCTGGGGCGAAGAGTCCCTCCCGCTCCGCGATTTTCGAATCGAACCGGGCTCAATCACCGGCTGTGCTGCATCCCTGTCCAGGCGCCGGTTTTCCCACGGGCAGCGGTCGCCCGAACGGGGCCGCGGCATCTTGCCGGTTACCAAGACAAAGCTTGCCAGATGCCCACCCCCCTGCCATAGGGTCCTTGCGCTACGACACTTTCGACCGTTTCCTTGCTCCGCCTGCCGGCCCAAGTTCTTCGATCCAGAGCTGACGACGCCGGGCCATCGCACTTCCGCGGATGGCACAGACTGCAAGGAATATCACATGGCCACTGGCACCGTGAAATGGTTCAACACGACAAAAGGCTTCGGCTTCATCGCACCTGATGGCGGCGGCAAGGACGTCTTCGTCCACATCTCCGCCGTGGAGCGGTCCGGTCTCACCGGTCTCGCCGACGACCAGAAAGTCACCTACGACATCGAGGCCGGACGTGACGGACGCGAAAGCGCTGTCAATCTCCAGCTCGCCTGACTTGGCACCGGGCGGAGGATCTCCTCCGCCCTACCCGTCCCAGCCCAGCCCCGGCGGATCTTCCCCGCGCAGTCGCGCATTCGCATCTTCCGCCAGCAAGGCCTGGCTCCGGGCAGAGCGGACCTCCTTGTCCTTCAGCCAGTTCAGGATCCGCATCTGCGCCCAGGTCGCCAGAACCCGGTTGATCCGCGTCTGATATCCCTGCCCCATCGCGCGGTAGAATTTGGCAACGCTTTCATCAAGATAAAGCGTCCCCTTGACCTTCTTTTCGGTCACATCCAGATCCCGCTCCAACGTATGCCAGGCCTCCGGAACCCTCCCGGCGACATAGCGCGGATCCATCACGACATCGAGGCTGTCCTCCAGCATCAGGTTCACCAGCTTCTCGCGGGCCAGCCGCTCCGTCTTCGTCATCTGCGCCATCTCGCACCTCCATTACTAGAGGTCTGACGACGCCCCCTTAATCAATCGTAAGTCATGCGTCCGCATCCGGCTGATAAACGCCGCACCCCTGCTGCTGACCAACTTTGATCTTGAACCGAGCATCAAAGACTTCCATCACTAACAAAGTGCCATCAGACGAGCGACCAAACGATCCCTATGGCAATATACGAAGATCAGTTCAGCGAAGATCTGGACCTGCCGCAAATCAGCGCTTCTCCACAGATCTACATGATCGCGAGTACCCCCCGCTGTGGTAGTCATTTCCTCGGCCATATCCTGATTGAAACGGGCGAATTTGGTGTTCCATTCGAGTATTTAAATCCCGGCAACCTCAAAATCTGGCGCAAACGACTTCAAACCGACAACAAGATCGAGACCCTTCAGGCACTTATAAGTCGCAGAACAAGCGCGAACGGCTGGTTCGGCCTGAAGGCGCACTGGTCCCAGTTTGCCCCTGCACAGCGCGAGGGTCTGCTTGACCCCTTGCCCAAGATTGCACGAATTGTCTTTCTCTATCGATCGGATCTGCTGTCCCAAGCTGTCTCATTTGCAATTGCGATGCAGACCGGTCAATGGATCAGCAAAACTCAAGCAGATCGAGAGGCGCATTATAATTACGACAAGATCTTGAAGGCCGGACAAGCCCTTCGAAATCAGAACAGAAAGTGGTGGAATTTCCTTCTCGCAAATCCGACGCCCGCCATGGTTCTCCGATACGAGGATGTTCTGAGCGAGCGCTCCAGCAACATTTCGGATCTTGTGTCTTTCTTGGATCCAGCCGTGAGCCCAAGCTCAATCTCGCTCGAGAGCGTAAGCACGAAGCGGCAGGGCACGTCCATGAATACGGAATGGAAAACCCGTATTCGCGCCGAGCTTCGGGCCGGCGACGACTGGATCCTGAAGTCTCAATATTTTGATCCAGCTGCGCTCCTCCGGCAATAATCTGAATTTTTCTTGAAACGCACATATGGTCGCCCCATATTTTTAATCGCGACGTTACTTCTATCGACCCACTGTTTCCTCACGGCCTCAGTCCTTCGATTCGACCCTGACAGAGCCGGTCCGCTGCCTCCTGCGAGCGGGAAAAGACAAAGGAAACAACACGATGGCAACTGGCACCGTGAAATGGTTCAACACCACCAAAGGCTACGGCTTCATCGCCCCCGATGGCGGATCCAACGATATCTTCGTTCACATCTCCGCCGTTGAACGCTCCGGGCTGACAGGTCTGGCCGACAACCAGAAAGTCAGCTTCGACGTCGAAGCAGGGCGCGACGGGCGCGAATCCGCGGTCAATCTGCAACTCGCGGACTGATCCCCTGCCCTTACATGCCCGAGGCCTCGTTTCGGGCATGATCCTTCTGCTCTGCCCCGGCCCCGCACTGGCGCAGCAGGCGGACGAGATCGCCTATATGAAGACCGTTCTGACCCGGATCCAGGCCGTGTCCTTCGATAGGAATAAGGAACTCTGCGGCGTTCTTGGCCGGACCTCCACGGGCCGCCTCGGCACATCCGACATCCATGTCGGCAGCTACGATACCTGCCTTATTCCGGCCTTTCCGGACAAGCTCGACATCATAGCAACCTTCCATACCCATTCGACCTACAGCCCGAACTACGCGTCGGAATTCCCTTCCATTCAAGACATAGATGCCGATATCGCGAACGGTCTGGACGGCTATATCGCGACCCCCGGCGGACGGCTTTGGTTTCACGATATCAACGAAAGACGGGTGATCCAGATCTGCTCGACCGGCTGCCTGCCGCAGGATCCCGGCTTCGCCAAGGAGACTGCCGATCCATCCAAGCTCAGCTACAGCTATGCCGAGATGAGAAAGCTATTCCCCCATCACTGATCCGGCAGCGGATCGGCCTTCTCCACCACAAGCCGCCCCTCCGGCCAGGGGCGCATCAGCGCCTTGGCCTCCGCCTCGTCGCCTTCCAGCCACGTCCCAAAGGCCTCCGGCGCAAGGATCACGCCCATTCGGTGATGGATCTCGCGCACATCCGCCGACGGTGCGCAGGTGACGGTCGCCAGCTGCGGCACGCGCGCACCGCCGGGACCCTCCCAGACATCGTAAATCCCCGCAAAAGCAAGCAGTCCGCCTCCCGTCGGCCGGATCGCCCAGGCCGTCTTGCGCCGCGTCTCGCCCGTCCATTCGTACCAGCCGTTCATCGGCACGATACAGCGCTTCACCCCCGCAAAGGCGGATTTCTCGAACAAGGTCTCCGAGCGCGCGTTGACCATAACCTCCATCACAGGCCGCCCTCGCGCATTGGTCCGCCCCTGCGGGATCAGCCCCCAGCGCATCCGCTCCAACCCGTCCCCGGCCCGGCAAAGCACCTCTTCGCCCGGAGCCACGTTCAGCCGGGGCGGTGCATCCAGGCCCTCCGGCGCGACGCCCAGAAAGGCGGCGATCTCCTCGATGCTCTCGGTCAGGAAAAACCGCCCCGGCACGCGCGCGCTACTCCGCCGCTCGCTCGGCCAGATCCTGCACCAGCGGCCCCAGCGCCTCGACTGTTGCCGCGACCCCTGCGGCGTTGGGATGGATCCCGTCTGCCTGCATGAAATCCTGCGGAGCGCCGCCGCTCACATCGATGATCCCGTCGAACCAAGAGGCGAAAAGCGGGACCTCGAACTCCTCGGCCAACTCGACATACATCGCATCGAAGGCCTGTTTGTAGTCGGGTCCGTAATTTGTCGACGCCTCCAGCCCCACTATCAGCACCTCGACCTCCGCCTCCTCGGCCGCCTCGAGGATGCCGCGCAGATTGGCGCGGCTCACCGCCGGATCGATGCCGCGCAGAAAATCGTTGCCGCCCAAAGCGACGATCATCGCATCGACCTCCGGCGTCAGCGTCCAGGCCACCCGTGCAAGGCCGCCCGCCGTCGTGTCGCCAGACACGCCCGCATTGACCAGCTCCACCTCAAGCCCCTGATCCTCAAGCCAGGTTTCCATCTGCGGCACGAAGCCGTCCTCCTGCGGCAGCCCGTATCCCTGGGTCAGACTGTCACCCAATGCCGCGATCGTGACCTCCGCCTGTGCTGCACCTGCAAAAACAACCAGCGCCGCAAGGTTGCGCATGCGCCGAACCGCCCCATATCCCAAAGCGACCGATCTGCGGAGAGCCTCCATGACCGATCCCGTTCTCGCCCTCGACGGCGCCACCCTGTCGCTCGATGGCAATGCGGGCCGGATCGAGATCCTCCATGGGCTGACGCTCGATGTCCGCCGCGGCGAGACGCTGGCGCTGGTGGGTCCAAGTGGTTCGGGCAAATCCTCACTCCTCATGCTCATGGGCGGTCTGGAACGCGCCACCTCCGGCTCTGTCATGGCGCTCGGCCATGATCTGGGCGGGATGGACGAAGACGCGCTCGCCCGCTTCCGCAGGGATCATATGGGGGTGGTCTTCCAATCCTTCCACCTTATTCCCACCATGACCGCGCTGGAAAACGTCGCAACCCCGCTCGAGCTGGCCGGACGCAAGGACGCCTTCGACCGCGCCGAGGCCGAGCTGACCGCCGTGGGTCTCGGCCACCGCGCCGATCATTACCCTTCCCAGATGTCGGGCGGAGAGCAGCAGCGCGTCGCCCTCGCCCGCGCCTCCGCCCCGCGCCCCGAGATCCTGCTCGCGGACGAGCCAACAGGAAATCTCGACGAGACCAACGGCTCGGCCATCATCGACCTCCTGCTCGGCCTGCGCGACCAGCACGGAGCCACGCTCGTCCTCGTCACCCATTCCCAAAGCCTCGCAGCCCGCTGCGACCGCACGATCCGCCTGCGCGACGGCCGTCTCGACACCGGCGCCACTGCAAAGGCCGCCGAATGATCCGCCGTATCTCGAAGGCCAACCGCCCGCCCTTTACGCGGATCCCCCCTTCATCTGGCCAAAAATACTCAAAATCCCGCCTCCTCCACCCAACCCCCACTTTCCTAACAAACGCCCCCGCCCCATGAGCCTGCCCACCGCTCTCCGCTTTGCCCGGCGCGAGTTGCGCGGCGGCCTCCGGGGCTTCCGCATCTTCCTCGCCTGCCTCGCCCTCGGTGTCGCCGCCATCGCCGCCGTCGGCTCCGTGCGTGCCGCGATCCAGGCCGGCCTCGAACGGGAGGGCGCGGCGCTCCTCGGCGGAGATGCCGAGCTCAGATACACCTACCGCTACGCCACTGACGCCGAACGCGCCTGGATGGACGCCACAGCCCTCGCCGTCTCCGAAATCGTCGACTTCCGCTCGCTGGCGACCACCGGAACCGGCACCGGCGCGGATCGCGGTCTCACCCAGGTCAAAGCCATCGACGACCTCTACCCCCTGATCGGAGAGGTCACGCTCACGCCCGACATCCCCCTCGCAGAGGCCCTCGTAGGCGATGGCAGCCTCCCCGGCGCCGTGATGGAAAGCGAACTCTCCGATCGCATGGCGCTCGAGCAAGGCGACACGTTCCGCCTCGGCACCCAGGACTTCGTGCTGACCGCGACGATGGAAGACATCCCCGACGCCAATGCCGGTGGCTTCGCCCTCGGCCCCACCACGCTGGTGCTGCTGGAGGATCTTGCGAATTCCGGCCTCCTCGCCGAAGGCACGCTCTTCGAAAGCCGCTACCGCCTCGATCTGCCCGAGGACGCCGACCTAGACGCGCTCCGCCGCGAGGTAGAGGACACCTTCCCGCAAGGCGGCGCACGATGGTCCGACGCCCGCAACGGCGCGCCGGGCATTTCCGAATTCGTGGACCGCCTCGGCGCCTTCCTCGTCCTCGTGGGCCTTTCGGGCCTCGCGGTCGGCGGCGTCGGCGTTTCCGCCGCCGTCCGCTCCTATCTCGCAGGCAAGACCGGCACGATCGCGACACTCAAGACCCTGGGCGCCACGCGAACCACGATCTTCCAAACCTACTTTCTGCAAGTCGGCGCGCTCACCCTCGTCGGCATCACGTTCGGCCTGATCCTCGGCGCGGCCCTGCCGTTGATCTTCGCCCCCCTGATCGAAGCGCGCCTGCCCGTCCCCGCCGAATTCCGTATCCATCCCGGCCCGCTGCTGGAGGCTGCACTCTACGGCCTGCTCGCCGCCCTCGTCTTCACGCTCTGGCCGCTCGCCCGCACCGAAGAGGTGCGCGCCGCAACCCTCTTCCGCGACGGGGGAGAAGCCGGATCCTGGCTGCCCCGCCCGGTCTTCCTGATCGCCACGCTTGCCTTGCTGGCGATCCTCATCGCCTCCGCCGCGTGGCTGACGGACAGCACCATGCTGACGCTCTACACCGCCGCCGGGATCGCCGGATCGCTCGCGATCCTCGCCCTTGCCGCGCTCGCGATCCGAAGCCTTGCGCGCCGCTCCACCCGCGCGGCACGGGGCCGCCCGGCCCTGCGCGCCGCGCTCGGATCCATCGGCGGGCCAAGGTCCGAGGCGATCTCGGTCGTCCTCTCTCTCGGCCTCGGCCTGACCGTACTGGCCTCTGTCGGCCAGATCGACGGCAATCTGCGGCAAGCTATTGCCCGCGATCTGCCCGAGGTCGCGCCCTCTTTCTTCTTCGTCGACATCCAGCCCGATCAGATCGACGGCTTCCGGACGCGTTTGGATGAGGACCCGCAGGTCTCCCGCGTCGACAGCGCCCCGATGCTGCGCGGCATCATCTCCCAGATAAACGGCCAGCCCGCCCGCGAAGTCGCGGGCAGCCACTGGGTCCTCGATGGCGATCGCGGCGTGACCTACAACGCCGCCCAGCCGGACAACACCACCGTCACCGAAGGGACGTGGTGGCCCGAGGACTATACCGGCCCGCCTCTCGTCTCCTTCGCCGCCGAAGAAGGCGCCGAGCTTGGCCTCGCCCTTGGCGACGAGATTACGATCAACATCCTCGGCCGCGACATCACCGCCGAGATTGCCAGCTTCCGCGAGGTGGACTTCTCCACCGCCGGGATCGGCTTCATCCTGACGATGAACCCCGCCGCGCTCGCAGGCGCGCCGCATACCCATATCGCCACCGTCTATGCCGAAGAGGAGGCCGAGGGGCAGATCCTCCGCGATCTGGCCAATGCCTATCCCAATATCACCGCCATCGCCGTCCGCGACGGCATCGCCCGCGCCTCCGATCTTCTGGACGGGATTGCCGCCGCCGTCTCCTATGGCGCCGCCGCGACGCTTGTTACCGGCTTTCTCGTCCTGATCGGCGCCGCCGCCGCGGGCGAGCGCGCCCGCACGACCGAAGCCGCGATCCTCAAGACCATCGGCGCCACCCGAGGCCGCATCCTGACAAGCTTTGCCCTGCGCTCAGCCCTTCTGGGCCTCGCAGCAGGAGCCGTCGCGCTTCTGGCGGGCATCCTCGGCGGCTGGGCGATCTCGACCTTCATCATGGAGACGTCTTACGCCGTGATCTGGAGCTCGGCGCTCCCGATCATCCTTGGCGGCATCGCGGCTTCGCTGCTGGCGGGCCTCGCCTTCGCCTGGAGGCCGCTGGCCGCCCCATCGGCCCGGATCCTGCGCGCCCGCGAGTGAGGCAAAATTTTCTAGAAAATTTTGAGGCCCAAATCCTTCTAGAAGGATTTGACAAACCAGAATTTTCTAGAAAATTCTGCTCCCCATGATCCACCCGCGTTTTTTCGGCTATGGCTCGCTCGTCAATACGAGAACCCACAGCTATCCTGATCCCCGCAAGGCCCGGCTCGACGGCTGGCGCCGCGAATGGCGCTCGACCGATCACCACCCCTACGCCTTTCTCTCTGCACACCCGTCTGAGGGCACGGCCCTCGACGGGCTTACGGCAGATGTCCCCAATCACGACTGGGCGGCGCTCGATGCCCGCGAGGCCGGTTACGAACGGCAGGATGTCACCGGCCGGATCACCGGCGGCCATCCCGAGGCGACCCAGATCGCCGTCTATCAGGTCACGACCCCGGCGGGCCCCGAGTTCAAGCCGATCCTGCTAAGCTATCTCGATGTCGTAGTGCAGGGCTATCTCGCCACATTCGGCGAGGCGGGCGTCGCGGACTTCTTCGCCACGACCGATAGGTGGGAGACAGGCCTGCTCGACGACCGCGCGGCCCCGCTTTATCCGCGCGCCCAAACGCTGACCTCCACCGAACGCGATCACGTGGATGCCGCTTTGGCCCGGCTCGATATCCCCAAAGAGGTGGCGTAATCCGCCTCCGGGATCGCTGCTGTTCGCCGGAAGAAAGACCGGCGCAACGCCCGCACCGTTCATCGCGCGGCGCCACTCAAAACCACCGACCGAATACCGACGCAATACCGGCCGAATACCGAAAGGCAAAAGACCGGGAGATGTAGACGTTAACCGGCGGATCGCAAGACCCCGTCAGACCGAGGGCTTCACCTGCAACAATGGCATCACCTCGGCCATCTCCGGCCCCCGCGCCCGTCCCGTCACGGCCAGCCGCAGCGGCATGAAAAGCCCCTTGCCCTTGCGTCCCGTAGCCTCCTTCACAGCAGCGGTCCACTCGCTCCAGGTCTCGTCCGAATAGGGCGGCTCGGCGAGCATTTCGAAAGCACTGACCACAAAATCCTGATCTTCCTCAGAAATTTCTGCCTCGGCACCGTCCCGAAACAGCGTCCACCAGCCCTCGATCTCATCCAGCGTCGCGATATTCTCGCGCACGACGCGCCAGAACCGCTCGGCCAACTCCTTCGGCACGCCCGCTGCCGCCACCCGGTCCGCGACCGCCTCCAGCGGCAGCGACGCAATATATCGCGCGGTCAGCGGCACCAGATCGGCCTTGTCGAACTTGGTCGGCGCCGACCCGAAGGACCTCAGCTCAAACCCGTCCACGACATCGGCCACAGTCCGGCGCAACTCCACCGGATCCGAAGAGCCCAGCCGCGCCATCAGCGACAGCACCGCTTCGGCAGCGATACCCTCGGCGCGCAGATCCCGTAAAGCCAATGTTCCCAACCGCTTAGAGAGCGCCTCGCCCTGTGGCCCCGTCAGCAGCGAATGGTGCGCGAACAGCGGAACATCCCCGCCCAGCGCCTCGATCATCTGGATCTGCGTGGCGGTGTTCGTCACATGATCCGAGCCCCGCACGACATCCGTCACCCCCATCTCGGTATCGTCCACAACCGAGGCCAGCGTATAAAGAACCTGCCCGTCCCCCCGGATCAGAACCGGATCGCTGACGCTCGCCGCATCGATCGAGATCTCCCCGAGGATCCCGTCCTCCCACTCGATCCGCTCCCGGTCGAGCTTGAAGCGCCAATGCGGCGCCCGCTCGGCCCGCAAGGCCACCTTCTCCTCCTCAGTGAGCTCCAGAGCCGCCCGGTCATAGACCGGCGGCTTGCCCATGTTCAGCTGCTTCTTGCGCTTCAGATCCAGCTCGGTCGGGGTCTCGAAACACTCGTAAAGCCGCCCCATCTCGACCAGCCGTTCCTTCGCCGCCGCATAGCGAGCCAGCCGCGCCGACTGCCGCTCTTCGCGGTCCCAACTCAGGCCAAGCCACTCCAAATCCTCACGGATCGCATCGACATACTCCTCCTTCGATCGCTCCGGATCGGTATCGTCGATCCGCAGGATAAAAGTCCCGCCTGCCTTGCGCGCGATCGCGAAATTGAAAAGCGCGGCCCGCAGGTTGCCGATATGCAGATAACCGGTCGGCGAAGGGGCAAAACGTGTCGTGACCATGGGCAAATCTCCTTGGCCAAGCCTCTTCCACGCCGCGCGGCTTTTGTCCATATGACGGGAATGCCAGAGCCCACCACCGACGAGATCGAAGAGATCGCCCGCCGCACGATCGCGGCCCTTCCCGCACCGTTTGCGGATCCCGCCAAGGCGGTGGCCATCATCAGCACCGATTTCATCCCTGACAATCTGATGGACCATCCCGGCGACAGGGCCGAGAAATGGGACATCACAGGCCTTTACTCCGGCATCCCGCTCACCCAGAAATCCAGCTTCGATCAGCCCGAGGCGCCCGACACCGTCTGGCTCTTCCGCAAGCCGATCCTGGCGGAGCTCGAGGATCGGCCCGAGGTGACGCTGAACGAACTTGTGGCCCACGTCACCATCCACGAATTCGCCCATCACTTCGGCTGGTCCGATGATGACATCGCAGCCATCGACGAATGGTGGACGTAGCGACGGCCCCGGCCCGTTGACACCCCCGCCCAGTCATCCGACACCCGCGCAATGACGAATTCAGTTTTCATCACTTTCGAAGGCATTGATGGCTCCGGCAAGTCCACTCAGGCCCGCCGTCTGGCCGAGCATCTGCGCCGCCGCGGCCTCGATCCACTTCACACCCGCGAGCCGGGCGGCTCCCCCGGCGCCGAAGAGATCCGTGCGCTTCTGCTGACCGGAGATCCCGCCCGCTGGTCGGCCGAAACTGAGATCCTCCTGTTTACCGCCGCCCGCCGCGATCACCTGGAAAAGACGATCAACCCGGCCCTGATGGCAGGCCGCCCGGTCATCTCCGACCGCTTCGCCGACAGCACCCGCGTCTATCAGGGCGCGACCCGAGGCGATCTGCGCGCCATCGTCGACGATCTGCACGCCCGCATGATCGGCCGCGAGCCGGATCTGACCTTCATCATCGACATGGACCCGGCCGAGGCGCTCTCTCGCGGGCTCGCGCGCCAATCCGGCGAGGACCGGTTCGAGGAGATGGGACTGCCGTTTCAGGAAACGCTCCGCCATGGCTTCCTGGCTTTGGCCCACGACCACCCCGAACGCTGCGTGCTCATCGACGGCAACCGCGCCGAGTCTCAGATCGCAACCGAGATCGCCGCCCGGGCCGAGGCGGCCTTGAATCTCTGATCCGACGTTTTTCGTATCTGACAGAGACTGCACAGAGCTTCTGCACAGAGGATCCAACGCACCGGACGGCTATCCATCAAACAGAGACCTGAGATCTCGAAAGACACGCCCTCTTTCCAAAGACGTTGAGGTTAACGACCCGCATCCGTTAACCTTAACGCGCGCCACGGCCGCAAAA